>CAVWYF010000001.1:0-20780 GCA_963759095.1 uncultured Alphaproteobacteria bacterium
CACTTGCAAGTTTTATTCTCCAGAAGTTATTTCATGGCAACCGACGGGAGTAGAATTGCATGGCAAGCACCAAACAAGAGACCAACGAAACCTATGTAGCCTTCCAGGTCATTCCGCGGGTGCGTGAGGGGAACAATTTCGAGATTGTGGACAAGGCAATCGAGGTCGTGAAAAAGGCCGGTGTTCCGTATCAGGTGGCAGCCATGGAAACCACCATGAAAGGCAATCTGGATCAGCTTCTGGACATCGTCAAGCAGGCGCAGCAGGTGTGCCTTGATGGCGGGGCGGTTGAAGTCATCACTAATATCAAGATTCACACCAAGACACCTGATGCATTTGATACCTTCTGCACCTATGATCGGGGTGTGACGCCTGCAAACCACATGTTTGTTGACGAGCAGTCGGACTGAAGTTTTTTAAATCCAGGGAATGCAGCATGGCGATCAGAACGGCAGTTATCGGGCTTGGGATCATGGGGCGGCGGATGCTGGAGCACATGCTGCTGCATGACGGGTTTTCGCCGGCGTTTCTATGGGACCCGGACCCCGAGAGTTGCCGGCTTGCGGCAGAGATCGCGCCGGATGCCAGGATCATGGATAATGCCGATGCCGCGATCAAGGCTGCCGATCTGGTTTATCTTGCCTGCCCGCCGGTGCCGCGAAAGGCGTATGCGCTGGCGGCTGCAGCGACTGGCAAGGCTGTGTTTCTGGAAAAGCCACTGGGGGTTGATATCGGCGAAAGCACGGACCTTGTCCGGCGGCTGGCGGAGACCGGTGTTCCCGCAGCGGTCAATTTTACCCAGGCCGCAGGGGCCGCGTTGACCCAGATCACTGCAGCCGCGCAGTCCGGAGACCTGGGAGATTTGGTTGGTGTGGATATCGTCGTGACCTATGCAAACTGGCCGCGTGACTGGCAAAAGGCAGCCGACTGGCTGCGGTTTCGGGCGGAAGGCGGGATGACGCGGGAAGTCGTTTCGCACTTCCTGTTTTTCTCGGAGCGGGTCCTTGGTCCTTTGTCGCTGGTCTGGGCGCGGCCGTCATATCCGGCTGATGACACGCTGTGCGAAACTCACATGCAGGCCAGACTTGAAACGGCAGACGGCCGTCCTGTCACCGTCATGGCCAGTGTCGGCGGTGCCCAGCCTGACCGGCAGGAACTGACTATAAAGGGGACGAAAGCCAGCCGCCGGGTAACTGAATTCTATCGCGATGCGGCGTCGGACGGAGGTGATTTCTCAGCCATTTGTGCCGAACCCGGAGACCCTCGGGCGGTGAGCCTCAAAGCCCAACTTGACGATCTGGTGCTGCTTTTCAACGGACAGCCAAACCGGCTGGCGACGCCTGAAGAAGCCTTACGTGTGCAAAAGCTGGTTGAGGGCATGTTGGCCGCACGCTGAGGCGGTCAAATACCAGAAGCCAGCCGGTTGGTTCTCCGGATCCGCTGTTTCCATCGTTCACCGCCTTGAACACACGGCCATTGCCACAGGCACCACAAAAGGCAAGATTGTAGCTGCCTATGCGGCGCGCAAGGTTGAGATAGCGGATGGTGACGGCACTGGTACGCGGCTTGTTAACAGGCAGCAGTTGAGGTGAGGATGATGGCCGCCAAATGGATAATAAGGAAGTACGAAAGCAATGTCCTGAAGTGGGAAAAAATACTGCCCGGCACCATGTCAAACAAGCGGGTTGAAACCGTCCTGCAACGGCTGGTGTGTCAGAACCTGAATGCAGATGAAATCCTGTCGTCGTCACTGAACGCGGAAACACCGGGGCGCACGAGCCAGCTTGACCGGGTCGGCAGCGGTACGCTTTTCATATATGGGCACAATCCCTACTACACCGCTGAACACCGGCAGGCGGTTTCAATATGATGTTCGAGTTGCGGTGACGAATGCGCTGAAACCCTAGTCGTCGGCAAACTCGTCGGAATAGAACGACATCATGATGTCCAGGGCGTCGGACAGTTCGCCGTCCCTGGCGCGGGTCCAGAATTCCGGGGTGCCTAAGTCGGAATAGCCTTCGAATTTTTCCAGATCAGACGCGTCTGCATTGCGGAATCCCATGGACCAGTCGGGGAAGTTGCGCTCCGGGATCTCGCCCTGTTCCAGCACGACCTTGGTGTGATGGCGCTTGTCGGCCTCGATCCTGGCGAACGCTGACAGCACCTTGTCTTCCGGTCCTTCCAGTAACTGCATGAAATTCGCCCGGTTTTCCGATGGCGTGAATTTGTAGATCAGCAGGCCCGAAATTCCGTCTTCGGTATTGTAATCACGGCTCTTTTTCAGGATGGCGGCAAGGTCTTCCTCGCTCATCGGCCGGGCGGCCTGGCTGACATATATCAGATGGTACATGGGGTCCTGTCGCCTTCATGCGTACTTTGTTTAATATCGTGCCGGGCGCAAGCACCGGCGGATCACCGGCAGGCTTATACGCATCTGCACTCCCGGCACAAGTGTCCTGTAACGGGCTGCGTTGCCTTGCGGATCAACAAGTTCGGGTTATTTGGGTGGTCATTGATGAAAATCATATATTTCACATTATCAAATTTGATTTGAGAATGCGAAATACTATTGACTCTTGTGCGCCGGTTGCGATTGTATATTGCAGGTTCTTCGACAAGGTGAATTGGATTGACGAATGGCAACCGGCGCAGAAAAGGCAGTTGAGACGGAGCCTGTCGGGACAGACAGGACGGACGGTCCTGAAGCCGTGCTGCCGGGTAAAATGCCTCGAACCATCCAGTCGGTAGAGCGCGCCCTGGACATTCTGGAAATACTGGCGGACGCTGATGGTGAACTGCCGCTCAACGAGCTTGCTGCCGGAGCGCAGCTCAATGCATCGACCTGCCATCACCTTCTGGCGACGCTGGTAAAGCGCGGTTATGCCGGCCAGACCTCGCGCACCCGCAGCTATTTTCTCGGGCCGCGCATCACCGACCTGTCGGACAGCCGGCTGAAACAGTTCAACCTGTCGGAAATCGCCATGCCGGAACTCAGGCGCCTGAACGACACCACGCTTGAAAGCGTGCACCTGGCGGTTCTGCAGGGCACGTCGCTGGTGACCTTTGCCAAGCTCGATTCGAAACTGCCGATCCGGGTCGGATCGGATGACGGCATGAAGGCCGATGCAGCGCATGCCACGGCAACCGGCAAGGCTATCCTGGCCTGGCTGCCGGAGCCTGAAATTGCCCGGGTGATCGCACAAGGCGGGTTGAAACGGTTCACCGACAAGACAATTTCGACGATTTCGGAACTGATGGAAGATTTGCGGCTGGTGCGCCGCAACGGCTATTCGCTCGACAATGAGGAATTCCAGGCCGGCGTCGTCTGTGTCGGAGCCGCCATCCGTGATCATGCCGGTGCGGTGATCGGCTCGGTCAGCGGGTCCATGCCGCGCATGCGGGCTGATGGCGATCACATGGCCAAGGTCAAGCACTGTGTGCAGGACTGCGCGACGCGAATCTCGTCGCGGTTCGGCAGCCCGGAACCGGAGCAAGTTCACACCTGAAACCTGAAACCAGCGAGCGCCGCAAAAGCGCTGAGATAAAAATCGAACGAGGAGACCTCAAAAATGGCCATGCCAAGTGATGTGAAAACCAGCACCGACTATCCGATCCCGGAAACAATGAAAGCCTGGGTGCTGGGTGACCCCGGCGACATCACCCTGCAGGACAAACCGGTTCCGGCACCTGCCAGGGCAGAAGTACTGGTGCGCATTGATGCGGTGGCCATCTGTGCAACCGACCTTGAGATCATCCACCACGGGCCGCCGGCCCAGATCAACGGCGAACTGCCGTTCAACCAGAATTTCACGCCCGGCCACGAATATATGGGCACCGTGGTGGCGCTGGGCCCCGGCGTCGATGAATACACCATCGGTGAACGCGTCACCGTTGAAATTCATGCCGGTTGCGGGCAGTGCAAGCGCTGCCGCGAAGGCATGTACACCTCGTGCCACAATTACGGTAAGAACTACGGAGACGTGAACAAGGGCCACCGGGCCAACGGCTTCACCACCGATGGCGGTTTCTGCGAGTACCAGGTCAACAACATCAACACGTTGGTGCACGTCGACGACAACATGTCGGACGAAGAGGCAACCCTTGTGGTCACCGCGGGCACTGCCATGTACGGTTTGACCGAACTGGGTGGACTTGTCGCCGGTGAAAGCGTGGTTGTGACCGGCCCGGGTCCTATTGGCCTGATGGGCGTGGCCGTGGCCAAGGCCATGGGAGCACAGCCGGTGATCCTGACCGGTACGCGTGACAACCGGCTTGAAATCGGCAAGCAACTCGGTGCCGACCATGTCATCAATGTGCGCAAGGAAGATCCGGTCGAAGCGGTGCACAAGATCATGGGCGGCAAGGGCGTCGACTATGTGGTCGAGTGTTCGGCTGCACCAAACGGCATCAATGAAGCAGCACAGATGGTCAATCGCGGTGGCCGTATCTGCCTGGCGGCGTTCCCGCATGAATCACCTGCGGTGGATGTCGCCCACCTGGTGCGCAACAATATCTACATCTTCAGCATCCGTGGCGAAGGCAAAAGCGCCACCCACCGGGCCGAAGCCTTCATGCGGCAAAAGCGCTTCGACGCCACGCTGATCCACACCCACACTTTCGACATGGGCGATCTGCCGGAAGCGCTGCGCTATGCCAAGGACCGGGTGGAAGATGCCATCAAGGTGGTGGTGAAGAACAATCATGCGCAGAGCCAGCGCGCAGCGGCAGAGTAAGCAACTTCACAAGGCGGCATCGTTTTCGTAACTGCAAAAACGCTACAGGAGACCGATCATGAAAAAGTTCGCACTTGCATCAGCACTTCTCGTCGCCGGCTCGCTCGCGACAGTCCCGGCAGTTTCAGCCCTGGACATGTCGCCCAATGGGGTCAAGACGCTGGCGCCCGAAGGCGGCATCATTCCAACTGCTACCTGGGCGCTGGGCACAAGAGCGGGCGACTTCGTTTATGTTGCCGGCATGCGTGGCATTGACCCTGCCACCAACAAGCTGGTGCCAGGTAACGAGGAACGGGTGCGCAAGGCGTTCATGAACATGAAGCTGATTGCCGAGTCCGAAGGGGCATCGTTGCGCGATGCAGTGCGGCTGGTGGTTTACGTGGTCGACATGTACCGGCACCGGCCGATCGTCAACAAGATCCAGAAAGAGCTCTGGGGTGACGGGCCTTATCCGCCGCGCACCATCATTGAGGTCGACCGGCTCAACCAGGACGACATTGTGGAAATCGAAGGCACGTTTTACGCGCCGGTCAAGAAATGACCGGCCAGGAAAAAGGACACGACGGAGAGCTTTCATGCTGACATGTGACCAGTACCATATGCCGACAAGCCTGGCCGACGCCCTTGCCCTGTGGCAGGACGCGCCTGAGGGCACAAGGCTTGTGGCCGGTGCCACTGATATCCTGCCGTGGGCAAGGGAAGGCCGTGCAGGGGATGTGCACCTGCCGGCCATGATAGACCTGAGCCGCGTGCCCGAACTTGATGGTTATACGGTCGAGGACGGACGGATACGGCTGGGCGCGAATGTTGTCTACCAACAGTTCCTGACCGATGAAAAGCTGCGCGTGCTGCTGCCGTGCATGCCGTATTGCGCAATATGGTTTGCCGATGACCAGATTCGCGAACAGGCCACGCTGGCCGGCAATATCGTAAATGCCTCACCGGCGGCAGACGGCACCCCGCCGATCCTGGCGCTGAACGGCGAGCTTGAAATTGCCCGGCTCGAGGGTGGCAATATCGCTCATCGAACCGTCGCCATCAGTGATTTCATCAAGGGTCCCGGCGCGACCGACCTGCAACCCGGTGAAATTGTCACCGCCGTTGCCTGTGACACGCTGGAAGGCTATGGCGGATCGTTCCAGAAGGTTGGCCAGCGCCGCTCGCTGGTGATCTCTTCGGTTTGCGCGGTCGCCTGCATCAAGCTGGACGAGGCTACCGGCACGGTCTCCGATATCCGCCTGGCGCTCGGGGGAATCAGCCCGGTTCCGCTGCGCCTGACCAAAACTGAACAAATGCTCACCGGCAAGAAGCTGACCCGCGAGATGATTGTGGAAGCCGCCAGGCAGCCGGCTGAACTGGTGGCCTCGCGCACCCGCCGCGAATACCGGCGCATTGTCGTGCGCGGCTTCGTGGAGGCCGCCATCGAGGATGCGCTGGCTGATTGCGGTGCCGCGGTGCCAAACGCCGATACCAGGGAGACAGCCAATGTCTGAACAGACCGCAACCGACCTGCAACTGGAATTCCAGATCAACGGGCGCGATATGAAGCGGCGGGCACAGCCGCACCAGCGCCTGCTGGATTTCATCCGTGACGATCTTGCCCTGACCGGAGCCAAGGAAGGCTGCGGCGCCGGTGAATGCGGCACCTGTTCGGTGTTTGTCGACGGCAAGCTGGTCAAGTCGTGCCTGATGCCGGTGGCCAAGGCAAACGGTACGAAAATCGAAACCATCGAAGGCCTGACCGGGTGGGGTGGCGACCTGACACCTGTGCAGAAAGCGTTTCACAAGACTGGTGCCAGCCAGTGCGGCTATTGCATCCCCGGCATGGTGATGGCGGCAACCTCGGCGCTGCGTGAAAACCCGAAAGCTGGCATCGAGGAAATCAAGGAGCGCCTTGGCGGCAATATCTGCCGCTGCACCGGCTACACCAAGATTTTCGAAGCTGTCGAAATGGCTCGTGATGTGCTGTCAGGAGAGAGCAGTGCAGCGGTGCTGGAGGCCGACGGTCCCGGTAAATCCTATATCGGCAACAATGTCCGCCGGCTGGATGCACCGAGCAAGGTGTCGGGCCGGTTGCGCTATGCCGGCGACATGGTAATGCCGGGCATGCTGCATATGCAGGTGCTCAGAAGCCCGCACGCGCATGCCCTGATAAAGTCCATCGACACCAGTGAAGCTGAAACTCTGCCCGGCGTGGCTTGCGTCATTACCGCCGACGATGTCCCCGGCGAAGACGGCTTTGGCGTGTTTGTGCATGACCAGCCGATCATGGCGCGGGGCCGGGTGCGGTATGTCGGCGAGGCCATTGCTGCGGTTGCCGCTGATGACGTCCTGACGGCAATGCGCGCGGCATCTCTTATCAAGGTTGAGTATGAGCCGATTGCGGCAGTGTTTGATCCTGAAGAGGCCATGCAGAACGGGGCGCCGGTCGTGCACGACTATGCTCCGGACAATCTTGTGAAACACATTCCCATTCGCAAGGGCGACCTGGAACAGGGATTCGCGGAAGCCGATCTGGTGGTCGAACAAACCTATGAGACCCAGGCGGTGGAACACGCCTATCTGGAGCCGGAAGCAGGATTGGCTTACGTCGATCATGACGACGTGGTGACGGTGGTGTCGCCGAGCCAGAATATCACCCATCACCGTCACATGCTGGCAAAAATCATCGACAGGCCGATCAACAAGGTCCGCTTCATCATGAGCCCGGTCGGCGGCGGGTTTGGCGGCAAGGAAGACATGATCTACCAGGGCATGCTGGCGCTGGCAGCGATGAAAACCGGTGCGCCGGTCCGGTTGGTTTTCACTCGCGAAGAGTCCATAATTTCAACCGCAAAACGCCATCCTGCGCGCATCACCTACAAGATGGGCCTGAAGAATGACGGCTGCATAACGGCGGTGTCGTTCAAGATGATTTCCGACGGGGGTGCCTATGGGCTGTCGACCGAAGGCGTCATGCGCAAGGCTGCCATCCTGTCGTGCGGCCCGTACAATATTCCCAATGTTCAGATCGACACCTATGGCGTTTACACAAACAACACTCCGTCGGGCGCCTTTCGCACATTCGGGGCGATGCAGTCGCAGTTTGCAACGGAATCCCATCTCGACATCTGCGCCGAAAAACTCGGCCTCGATCCGTTTGAAATACGGCGCATCAACATGATGCACGACGGCGCGGTTACTCACACGCAACAAACACTCGGATCGGTTTCGATGGGCCGGGTTCTGGATGCGGCTGAAAAGGCGTGCCGCTGGGACGCCGGGCCGGTCAGCATGCGCGGGCAGGAGCGCAATGATCTGGGTGGTGATGACACGCGCCCGCCCTGTACGCTGGGCGCACGGTTCCGCAAAACCGGTGATGATGATCACCAGGAGGTGGCATGATGAACCGCAAGATGCGCGGGCGCGGCATGGCCGCAAGCTGGTATGGCATTGCACGAACCGCAACCATTGACCGGGCCGGTGCCTGGGCAGAGATCGATGATGGCGGCACGGGAAAAATCGTCACCGGCGTCACTGAAATCGGTGAAGGCATTCTGACCCTGCTGGCCCAGGTGGCGGCAGAGGAAATGGGCATCAGGCCGGAAGATATTACCATCGGCGACAATGACACCGCCCGCTCGCCGGAAGCCGCCCATGCCGGTGCTACCCGGCAGACCTATATGATCGGCAACTCGGTTGCGCTGGCGTGCCGTGATGCGCGCGCCAAGCTGGACAAGGAACTGGCCGAACACTGGGACGTGGATGCTGACAGCATTGAAGCCTTTGACGGCGAAATCTGGTCGAAAGGGTCAAACCTCAAAATGTCCATGGAAGAAGCAGTGGACATCTGCAAGAAGCGTGGCGTGGTGCCGGTGGGCTCGGGATCGTTTACCGCCCACGGTACCGGGCTTGATCCGGTCGACGGCTCCGGCAGCCCGTGGCAGGCCTATGTGTTCGGCACTCAGGTGGCAGAGGTCGAGGTTGATACGGTGACCGGTGAGGTGCAGGTGCTGGGTATCTGGGCTGTCCATGACGTGGGCCGGGCCATCAATCCGCGCGGCGTGGAAGGCCAGATCGAAGGCGGTGTCGTACAGGGGCTCGGACAGGCCCTGATGGAAGACTATCAGCTGGAAAACGGCCATACAAAGACGCACGGATTTGCCAAGTACATCCTGCCGACCTCGCTGGATATCCCCGAGATCAATACGGTGATCGTGGAAGACCCCGACCCGAAGAGTCCGCTGGGCGCAAAGGGCATCGGTGAACCGGCACTGGTGCCGACAGCGCCTGCCATCATGAACGCGATCTACGATGCCGTCGGCGTGCGCATTACATCACTGCCTGCAACGCCGGAAAAAGTGCTGGCGGCGCTGGAAGCCAAGGCCGCTGCCGGGCAACTGGAAGCTGCCGAATGAACTGAAACTGCGAATGAACTGAAACCGCCGGAAGACAAAGAATTGCACCGGTAAATCAATGAGCCTGCAACGGGCTCAGTAAACCCTGGGAGAAAACCATGACGAAAATGAACCTGAAATCGGTATTGCTGGGGGCAACCGCATCTGTATTTCTGCTGGCCGGATTGAATGTCCAGGCGCGCGCTGAATTTCCTGAAAAGCCCGTTGAAATGACGGTGTTGTTCGGCGGTACGGCACAGACCATCGGCCAGTTGCTGGCAGACCTGATGTCTAAGAACCTGGCCAGTCCGGTGGTTGCAGTCAGCCGTACAGGCGGCGGCGGTGCTGTCGGCTATTCACACGTGCAGTCAACGGCTGCCGACGGTTACAACATGGTGTGGAACTCCAACTCGGTGAGCACATCGCATTATCGCGGCAACATGAAATTCAACTATGAAGCGTTTACGCCGATCGCGAGGGTGAGCGTTGAAACACCGGCACTGGCGGTCAGCGCTGATTCCGGCTGGAAATCACTGAAAGACATGGCCGACGCTGTTAAAGCCGGCGACAGCAAGCTGAAGGTCGGTATTTCCGGCAACGGCTCGTTCACCCACCTGACCTCTGCGGCTCTGTTCGACAAGATGGGTATTGCGGACAAGGTGGTTTATGTGCCGTACGGCAAGGGCAAGGCACCTGTCGAACTGCTTGCCAAGCGGGTCGATGCCGCGGTGCAGTGGCCGGGCCAGTTCATCCCGCATCAGCAGGCCGGCAAGCTGTCGATCCTGTGCGTTACCGGCAAGGACCGTATCCCGCAGCTCAAGGACACGCCGTCATGTGCCGAGGCCGGTGCAACGGATTTGAACATCACCATGTGGCGCGGCCTGGCCGCACCTGCCGGCACGCCTGCCGATGTGGTTGCCAAGCTGCAGGACGCAGCCAAGGCAGCGATTGCATCTGATGAGTTCCAGTCCGCCGCCGACAAGATCGGCTTTGAAGCATCGTTCCTGCCGGCAGATGAATTCGGTTCGCTGATTGCATCGGATGATGCCGCGATCAGTGACCTGATGGGTAAACTCGGCCTGAAGAAATAGGCAGTCTCAATGACTTCGCGTCGGCCCGATATCATACTGAGTACCGTATTGCTTGTGGTATCGGCACTTTGGTGCTGGGGAGTACTTGCAACCATCCCCGGTGCCGAAGACGGCTCGCGCCTGGGCGCCAGGGGGTTTCCCCTGGGCCTGGGTCTGCTGCTGGGCGGGTTGAGCCTCATCATTCTGCTGCAAAGCCTGCGGCCTGCTTGTGTCGAGACCATTGATGACGAAGCCGCGGCGCCTGATATCAGCCGTGGGGTTGAGGCCTGGGCAATCGCTGCCACCGTCGGCCTGCTGGTCGGGTATGCAGCGCTGCTTGAATATACCGGCTTCATGATCGCAACCGCGCTGGTTGTAGCAGCGGCTGTCGGGCCGGTGCTGGGCATCTGGCGGCCAAAGCTGATCCTCGGCATGTCGGTCGGCCTGTCACTGGGCATCTATCTGATTTTTGGCAAGCTGCTCGGTGTTTACCTGCCATATGGCAAACTGATCAACCTGGCATTTTAGGAGCACGCCATGGACGCATTCGCCAGTGCCCTGGGTGCCGTTTCAGACCCGTTCACGCTGCTTGCAATTGTTGCCGGTTCCATCATTGGCATCATATTCGGGTCAGTGCCGGGTCTGACCTATTCCATGGCTCTGGCGCTGGTGCTGCCGATCACCTTCAAGTTTGACACCAGTGCTGCCGTTGGCATGTTGCTGGGCACCTACATAGGCGGCATGACCGGCGGTTCCGTGTCGGCGATCCTGCTTGGCATTCCGGGCACGCCGTCGGCGGCCGCGACCGTGCTTGACGGTTACAAGATGACCCGCAACGGGCGCGCCGGACTTGCCCTGGGCGGCGCTGTTCTGGCCAGCGGATTCGGCGGCATCTTCAGCCTGCTGGTGATGATTGTCTCGGTCGATCTGGTTGCCCGACTGGCCATCCAGTTCGGGCCGGTGGAGATATTCGCGCTGGTGCTGTTCGGCCTGTCGACGATTTGCGGGCTGGCCGGAAAGTCGCTGGTGCGTGGCATGATTGCAGGCGTCATCGGGTTGCTGCTGATGACCATCGGCCTGGATGATATGGACGGCGTCGCGCGCATGACGTTCGGGTGGACACCCTTGCTGCAGGGCGTTGACCTGCTGGTGGCCATGGTCGGGTTGTTTGCCGTGCCGCAGATCATGAAGACGCTGATCGACTACAAGCTCGACCGGGCGTTCAAGCTGAATGCATCGGGTGTGCGCAGCGAACTGCCGACCCTGAAACAATTGCGCAATTCATTCTGGCTGATGTTTCGCTGTTCGGCGCTGGGCACGGCGGTCGGTTCGATCCCCGGTACCGGCGGGCCAATCGCGGCTTTCCTGGCCTACGATCATGCAAAGCGGTTTTCGAAAGAGCCTGAACGGTTCGGCAAGGGCAAGCTTGATGGTGTGATGGCACCTGAATCAGCCAACAATGCCGTCACCGGCGGCGCCATGATCCCGCTTCTGTCGCTCGGCATACCGGGCGATCCGGCAACCGCTGTCATGCTGGGCGGGTTTCTGATCCACGGGCTGGTGCCCGGCCCGATGTTGTTTACCAACAACAAGGCGGAAGTCTACCTGATCTACCTGGCAATCTTTGTTTCCTACATCACTGTGGTGGTGTTCCAGTATTTCGGCATTCGCGGCTTTGTTAAGCTGTTGAAAGTACCGCCGCACCTGATGGCAGTGGGTATTCTCATCATGTGCGGAGTCGGCACGTTTGCCATCCGCAATTCATTTCTTGATGTCTACATGATGGTCGGTGTCGGCCTGATCGGCTACCTGCTGATGCGGGCGCGCATTCCGATCACGCCGATCATTCTCGGCCTGGTGCTGGGACCAACGCTGGAGCGGGAGTTCCGCACCGCAATGATCATGTCGGAAGGCAGTTTCGGGGTGTTCTTCTCGTCTACTGCCGCGGTCATTTTCTATGCACTGACCATCGGCGTCATCGGATTTCATTTCTATGGCCAGCTGCGTGACGCGAAGAAGACCCGGGACGCCGCAAATGGCAAAAAAGTACAACAGCAGGGGGCGAACTGAAGCAGATGCTAGCGCCAGAGACAGACATGGGTAATGCAGCAAGGTTACGTGCCAGGGCCATCAGCAAGGCCGGCGGAATCGACAAGGCTTTGGCCAATGGCGACATTGACGGCATCGTCGACGTGTCATTGTCGGAAGGCCTTGTTCTGGGTCTGCTCAGGCAGGGTGTACGGAAATATTTTGCGATTTTCGGGCATGGTTCGACAGATCTTGGTGAGGTGTTGCGCCTCTATGATGAAGAAGGCGTCACCCGCACCGTCAATTGCCGCAATGAGGTGGAGATGGCCCATGCCGCCACTGCGCTGGCCTGGCAGTATGGTGAAACCTGTGCCGTCGTGACATCAATCGGGCCCGGCGCCCTGCAGGCGATGGCCGGTTCACTGGCAGCAGCGTCCAACGGTGTCGGCGTCTACCACATCTATGGTGATGAGACCACGCAGGGCGAAGGCTACAACATGCAGCAGATCCCCAAGGAGCAGCAGGGCCTGTTCGGCCAGATCGGTGCGCTGATGGGGCAGTCTTACGTGTTGCATACGCCGGGCGCGTTGCGTGACTGCATGCGGCGCGGCACGGCTTGCGTGCATCACCCCTACAAGGCCGGCCCGTTCTACGTGCTGCTTCCGCTGAATACCCAGCCGCAGCAAACCCGGATGAACCTGGCGACCCTGCCCGGCGCGCTCAGAGTACCGGCAACCGCCCCTGCTGACGGAGCTGCCTATGCCGACGCACTGGACAGGATTGCGGCTTCAAAACGTCCGGTGATCAAGGCAGGCGGTGGCACGCGCGGGCATGACGAGATGGTGCGCCAACTGGCTGAACGCATCGGTGCGGTGGTGGTGCAGTCACCCGGATCAGCCGGGATATTGCCGGATGCCCATCCACAGAACATGCATGTTGGTGGCTCCAAAGGGTCAATCTCCGGCAACTACGCCATGGAAAACGCTGATCTGCTGATTGCTATGGGCACGCGCGCGGTTTGCCAGGCGGACTGCTCCGGGGTCGGTTATCCGAATGCGCAGGCTGTCATCAATATCAACGGTGATCTGTCCGACCTGATGCACTATGCCAATACGTCAGGTCTGCCCGGCGACATATCCGCTGTGACGTCAAAACTGCTGGAGCAGATGAGTCGGTTCAAATGCCATTGATCCTGCCGCCAGGTCGGACTGGCTTGATGCCTGCGCGGCGCAAAAACAGGCGTGGAGCAAATTCAAGGCGGAGAGGTTTTCTGCCGGGCCCATGGCAGACGAGGCGTGGGGGCGGGACGTGCTCACTCAACCGGTGGCCATCAAGATTGCGGCAGATCATGCCAGCGCCCTGAACGCAGCAAAGTTTTTCGATGCCGGTGACGTTCAGGCCAACGGGTTTCAGGTGATAGAAGATGACCGGACCGGCGATACATACACCGAGACCGGCGCATCCTATATGGGTTTTTCCGTTTCGGCGCTGCTGGCCTCGGGTGTGGCCGACAAACCGCGGTATGGCGTGGCGTTCACCGGTGACGGGTCTTTCATGATGAACCCGCAAATCCTGATTGACGGCGTGGAACACGGTGTTACGGGCATGATCGTGTTGTTTGACAATCGCCGGATGGCTGCCATTACCGGCCTGCAGCATGCGCAGTATGGCGAGGAATTCCGCACCAATGACCAGGTCGCGGTTGACTATGTGCAACTGGCGTCGTCGGTCAGCGGTGTAAAAGCAGTATTTGCCGGATATGACCAGAACGGACTGCGCAAGGCGCTGGATGAGGCGAGCCAATATGACGGCTTGTCGCTGGTGCATGTGCCGGTCTATGCCGGGACAGATGCTGCCGGCGGCATGGGGGCTTACGGATCGTGGAATGTGGGTAACTGGGTCGGCGATGTGCAGGCCCGTTATCTGAAACAGAAAATCTGACCAGGGAAAACCAACGTGTATCAGGACTTTCAGCTTTATATAGACGGTGAGTGGGTTTCGGCAAAAGGCGGCGCGACCAAGCAGGTTTTTGACCCCGCCAACGAGGATGAGATCGGCAAGATCTCCGATGCCGGCAGTGAAGACCTGGACCGGGCGCTTTCTGCCGCAGAAGCAGGCTTTGCCGAATGGAAACAGACCGGGACCTGGGAACGGGCTGCAAAGATCCGCAAGGTCGCCGACCTGATCCGGGAACGGCTGGACACCATTGCCACCATCATGTCGATAGAAACCGGCAAGCCGCTGGCAGAAGCCAAGGGCGAGACCAATGGCGCGGCTGACCAGTTCGAATGGTATTCGGAAGAAACCAAGCGGATTTACGGCCAGCTGATCGGTTCGCGCACCCATGACAGCCGACTGGCGGTCATCTACCAGCCGGTTGGCGTTGTGGCTGCGTTTTCGGCCTGGAACTTCCCGGCCCTGCTGCCGGCGCGCAAGATTGCCGCAGCGCTTGCTGCCGGGTGTTCGGTGATCATCAAACCGGCCGGGGAAGCACCCGGTTCCTGCGCCCTGATTGTTCAGGCGTGTCATGATGCGGGCATTCCAAAAGGAGTGGTGAACTTTCGTCACCGGCAATTCGAGCATGATTGCCAGGCATCTGATTTCATCACCTGTGGTGCGCAAGGTCTCGGTGACCGGCTCGGTGCCGGTGGGCAAGGAAATTCTGCACCTGGCGGCAGATGGCGTCAAAAAGGTATCCATGGAACTGGGCGGGCATGGCCCGGTCATCGTGTTTGAAGATGCCGATGCTGAAAAAGCCGCAGAGGTTTGTGCCGGCACCAAGTTCAGAAACTGCGGGCAGGTGTGCATCTCGCCGACACGGTTTTATGTGCATGAAGCCAGATATGATGCCTTTGCCGCCAAATTCGCCCAGGTCGCGAAATCCATCAAGGTGGGACGCGGCATGGATGAAGGGACCCAGATGGGCCCGATGGCCAATGCGCGCGGGCTGGACACCATCAAGACCATGGTTGCCGATGCCGTCGACAAAGGCGCGGAGATCCTGGCCGGCGGCCAGCCGCCCAAGGACTTCAATCGCGGCTTCTATTATGAGCCCACGGTGCTGGGCCGGGTGCCGGATGATGCCATGGTGATGACCGAAGAACCTTTCGGCCCGATTGCACCACTGACCACCTTTACCGAATATGATGATGTCATGACACGGGCCAACTCGCTGCCGTTTGGGCTGGCCGGGTACCTGTTCACCCATGATCTGGGCACTGCAACGCGCGCATCTGAGGACATGGAAGTCGGTATGGTCGGTGTCAACGAAATGCTGCTCGCCACCGCAGAAGCGCCATTTGGCGGCATCAAGGAAAGCGGTATGGGGCGCGAAGGCGGTTCGCTTGGCATTCACGACTATCTTGAGCCAAAGTACGTCAAGATGAAGCTTTAACGGGATAATTGCCGCAACATGACAGACAAGAAAGAATCCGGTCTCGCCAGGGGGCTGACCAACTATGGCGATCGTGATTTTTCGCTTTACCTGCGCCGGTCCTTCGCGAGCTCGATGGGCTATTCGCGCGACATGCTGGCGAAGAAAATCGTCGGCATTGCCTATACACCTTCCGGGTACAATAACTGCCACCGGCATTTCCCGGAAATGCTGGAGGCGGTGAAACGCGGCGTGTTGACGGCGGGCGCGCTGCCGGTGGAGTTTCCGACCATTTCGCTCGGTGAGGTATTTCTCAGCCCGACCAGCCTGAAATTCCGCAACCTGATGTCGATGGACACCGAGGAAATGATCCGCGCGCAACCGATGGATGCAGTGGTGCTGATGGGCGGGTGCGACAAGACGGTGCCGGCCCAGTTGATGGGAGCCATGTCCGCTGATCTGCCGGCCGTGCAGATTGTCGCCGGTCCGATGATGACGTCGCGCCACGGCGAAGAACGTCTCGGCGCCTGTACCGACTGCCGACGCTTTTGGGGCAAGTATCGCGCCGGTGAGATCGATAGTGAAGAGATCAACACCATTGAAATGAAGCTGGCTACAACCGCCGGTACCTGTGCCGTCATGGGCACGGCTTCGACCATGGCATGCATTGCAGAAGCGCTTGGCATGTCGCTGCCGGGAACGGCTGCCATTCCGGCGGTTCATGCCGACAGATTGCGTGCGGCTGAGGCAACAGGTGTTGCGGCGGTCAACCTTATAGGTCAACCGATCAAGCCTTCGCAGGTCATTACGCGCGACAGCGTTGAGAATGCATTGCGGGTGCTGTTAGCGCTGGGCGGATCAACAAATGCCATCGTCCATCTCACTGCCATCGCAGGCAGGGCCGGCATTGATGTCCCCCTGACCTGGCTGAACGAGTTGTCCGAGACAACACCGGTGCTGGTCAATCTGAAGCCCGTCGGATCGCACTATATGGACGACTTCTTCTATGCCGGCGGTCTTGGTGCGGTGTTGCGTGAATTGAAGCCATTGCTGAACCTGGACTGCCTGACTGTCACCGGTGACACGCTGGGAGAGCGGCTCGACCAGCCGGCAGAACCGACGGATCGCAAGGTTATTTCCAGTGCACAGTCACCGCTGGAACCAAAGGGTGGCCTGGTGGCCCTGTTCGGTTCCCTGGCGCCGAGGGGGGCCATTCTGAAACGCTCTGCTGCTGATGACACGCTGTTCGAGAAGGAAGGACGCGCGGTTGTCTTCAGTTCGCTGGAAGACCTGGCTGCACGCATTGACGATCCGGACCTGGATGTCACGGCTGATGATTTTCTGGTGCTGCAGAACGCGGGGCCGACAAGTCCTTCCGGCATGCCGGAGGCAGGCTATCTGCCGATCCCGAAGAAACTCTCCTCGCAAGGGGTCAAGGACATGGTACGGATATCCGATGCAAGGATGTCGGGCACGGCATTCGGTACCATTGTGCTGCATGTGACACCGGAGGCGGCCCAGGCCGGGCCGCTGGCCCTGGTGCAGAACGGCGATCGTATTCGCTTGTCAGTGGAAAACAAGACGATCGACCTGCTTGTGGATGACGAGGAACTGGCCCGGCGCCGGGCAGGCTATACATCCAGCGCGCGTGATACAGCGACACTGCGCGGCTATGACAAGCTCTATGCCGAGCAGGTATTGCAGGCTGATGAAGGCTGCGATTTTGCGTTCATGAAACCGGTGCAGGATGTCTGATGACGGCTTCAAGTGGGTCGTCCTTTCCGGCTGCTGGCTGTTGTATTTTGTCTTTGGTCTGAGCGTTACCAGCCTTGCGCCACTGGTTCCAGAGATCACCGCAGAACTCGATTTAAGCCGTGCCGACATGGGGCTGGTGCTGGGTGCCTGGCAGTTTATCTATATCTTTCTCGCCATTCCCGTCGGCTTTGCCCTGCAGCGCCTGGGCGCCGGCAGGATGCTGATACTGGCAGCGGCGATTATTGCCGTGTCCGGTATCAGCCGGTCTCTGGCTGAAAGCCATTGGTCGCTGTTGGCAGCCGTTGCGGTTTTTGGTTTGGGCGGCCCGGTTGTTTCTGCCGGTGTGCCGCAGACGGTGTCAAAATGGTTTGCAGGCAGTCAGCGTGGCCTGGCCATGGGCATCTACATTACGGCGCCGCCGATTGCGGGCATAGTGACGTTTTCCCTGACCCAGAGCACGCTGCTGCCGATGCTTGGAGACTGGCGCGCAGTGCTTCAGCTCTGGGCACTTTGTGCGGTTGCTGCCGGTGTCATCTGGCTGTTGATATGGTTGGTGGCCAGGCGAATTGCACTAAATCGCAGCACTCAGAGCGTTGCGCCGCAGGGGTACAGGCTGGCTGATGCGGCAGGTCTGTTTTCGCACCGCAATACCTGGCTGCTGCTGGCTGTCGGCATGGGCGTGTTCACGATAGATCACGGACTTCGCAACTGGTTGCCCGAGATATTGCGGGCCGGCGGCCTGACGGCTGCACAGGCCGGTTATCTGGCGTCCATCGCGGTTGTCTTCGGCGTGATTGGGGCGTTGGTGTTTCCGGCACTTGCCCTGGCCCGGCGGCGGCGCAAGGTCCTGATCTCACTGTTCTTGATGTCTGCAACGGGCTGTGTTGCGCTGCAGGGATGGTCCTACCCTTTGCTCATTGCCGGGCTGGTGCTGGTTGGAGCCGCGTCCGGTGCCATGATGACAATCAGCATTCTCACCCTGATAGAGCAGGACTATGTCGGTCCGGAACGCGCTGGTATTGCGGGGGGTATCTTCTTTTCGTTTGCCGAGATCGGCGGCGTTTCAGGCCCGGTGATACTGGGCCTGCTGCACGACTACACCGGCGGTTTCACAGCATCGCTTTATGTGCTTGCGGCAATGGCGCTGGTTCTGTGTGTGCCGGTGCACCTGCTGCAGCCGTCACAGCATTGACAGCAATCTGCAGGGATTGTGGTCAGTCGTCGTCATCCAGTATGCGTTCTGCTGCACCATCCAGGTCGTCGTACTGGCCGTTGCGCAGGCTCCAGATGAAAGCAGCAAGTCCCAGGCACCCGAGAAACAGGGCTATGGGGATCAGGAACATCAGCAGGTTCATTTCATGACCTCCAGTCTGGTATGTGTGCGTGGCTTGTGTCCCAGGTCCACTGGCCCGGTTGCTGTGCTGATCGCAACCGGGAGGGTCTCGTCACGGCTCACAAGGTTCAGCCGCAGACTGTTGGCAACAACCACGATGGATGATGCCGACATGGCAATTGCCGCGATGAGCGGGGTGACATAGCCCAGCACCGCAAACGGGATGGCGATGCAATTGTAGCTGATTGCCAGCGCAAAATTCTGCCGGACAGTTCTGCCGGTTCTGCGTGCAACAGACAATGCGATCATGATCGAACCCAAACCCTTGCCGGTGAATACAAGATCGGATGAGGCGCGACCGACATCTGACCCGGAAGCCGGTGCAATAGAGACATGGGCCGCACTCAGGGCGGGCGCATCGTTCAGACCGTCACCGGCGTACAGAACCTTGTGGCCCGAGTACTGCAACTCTTCGATGCGCGCAACCTTGTCGGCAGGTTTCAATGCGGAACGGGCCCTGGAAATACCAAGCGCTGTTGCCACCTCTTGCACAGGTGCGTCGGCATCGCCGGACAATATTTCCAGATCGAGACCGGCAGCGCGCAAGGACACAATGGTGGATGCCGCATCTGCGCGCATGGTATCGGACAACCGGAAACTGACCAGGTCACCGCCGGCAACTGCGAAACATACTTCGCTGAACCCATGATCGGTTGCGGGTCTGTGGCTCGTGGATATCTCTGCCACCCAGTCGCGCCGGCCAAGGCGTATTTGCCTGGCTTTCCAAACAGCTTCCAGACCAAAGCCTGCATGTTCGATCACATCGGACAGCAACAGGCCGGACCGGTTTTCGTGCAGGCCCGCGACAGCTTTTGCTGCCGGATGAGATGACAGGCCTGCCAGCAGGCTCGCCAGGGCGTGATCCGTATCGCCGCCGCCTTCAATGCCGGAAACATGCGGCGTGCCGAGTGTCAATGTGCCGGTTTTGTCGAACACGGCGGTGTCGACTTCGGCGAGCTTCTCAAGCGCTGCCCCATCCTTCACCATGACACCGGATCGATACAGCCTGTTGGCAGCGACCACCTGGGCAATCGGAACCGCAAGGCCAAGTGCGCAGGGACATGTGATGATCAAGACGGCAATCGAGACATAAATGGAGGTGTGCCAGTCGCCGCCGGTTGCGATCATCCAGCCGGCAAAACTCAAGGCTGCAAGAATGTGCACAACCGGTGCATAAATGCGCGCGGCCCTGTCGGCAATACGGACATAGCCGGACTTGCTGTGTTCGGCTGCCTCCATCATGGACATGACTTCTGCCACGAACGATTTATCGGCGCTTCGGGTAACCCGCAGGGTCAAAGGGCCTGACAGGTTGAGCACACCTGCTTCAATTTCAAGTCCGGGGGAAGCTGCCACGCTGGCGCTTTCACCGGTTACAAGCGAACGGTCCAGGTCACTGAAACCATCAATAACGCTGGCGTCGACCGGTACGCGTTCGCCGGCCGCCACCATGATCTCATCGCCCACGGACAGGTCACTCAGCGACACATATGATTGTGCCCCGTCGGCGCTGAGGCGAACCGCACCAGAGGGAACCAGCCGTGACAGTTGCAGTATGGCGCTGTGGGCGCGCTCGCGCATCATGTGGTCGAGATAGCGGCCAATCAGGAGAAAGAACAGCAGGGTCACCGAAGCATCGAAATAGGTTTCATGGTGCCCGACAAGGCTTTCATGGATGCTCATGCCCAGCGCCATCAGCACGGCCAGTGAAATGGGTACATCCATGTTGAGGCGCTTATTGCGCAATGCACCCAGCGCGGATGCGAAGAACGGCCGTCCGGCAAAAAGACATGCAGGTACTGCAATCAGACCCGATATCAGCTGGAACAGTTTTTCAGTTTCAGCATCTGCGCCGGACCATACCGACACCGACAACAGCATGACATTGGCGGCAGCAAAGCCAGCAACTGCGAGGCAGATCAACAACTGCCTGCCGGTTTGCCGCGCCGAGTTCGAGACATCTTCCAGATCGAACAGCGACGCCTCAAATCCCAGGTCGGCCAGGGTTTGCAGAAGATTCACGTGCTGATCAGTCTGGGGTTGCCATTGCAC
>CAVWYF010000002.1:0-28262 GCA_963759095.1 uncultured Alphaproteobacteria bacterium
GCTGGCAGCAACAGTTGCAGGATGTGCCGGTCTTGCAGGCGTGTGCGCATTCCTGGCAATCGATCAGAACCGTGCCGCCGGTCATATCCTCCCATCTGCGATCCGGACCCGTGACAGCACTGCCCGAAACTCGCTTTTGATGGTCTTCTGTCTGGCAGCATCGACAATATCTTTTTCCGTCTTCGGGCCCGTACTATTACGTGTTCTACATCAATTATCGGCACTCGAGACAGGGTATGTTATTGCTTTGGAATCAATAGGATGGTCAGTTGCCGCAATTGCGCTGGCCAACCAGCCTGGGCATCGGGAAAAACTGATCATCCGGACCGGCGCAAGCCTGGTGCTCATCGGACTGATAGGGTTTGCCGTTACGATGGTTTCAGGCCCCGTCTGGCTAGTTTGCATATTTGCCGTTCTGCAAGGCGCCGGCTTCGGCATGTTCTGGAGTTTCATCATTCGCAGACTGGTCGAATCCGTTTACGAAAGCGAACGCTCCATTGCTGCGGCCTCAGTTCCGCTGGTGCAGCGAATCGCATATGCTCTCGGCGCGGCAGCCGCCGGGCTGGTTGCCAACTCTGCCGGTTTTTCCATTGGGCTTTCGGCGCAGACTTCACAATTTGTCGCCATCTGGGTTTTTGTTGCCTTTATTCCGCTTGCCACAATTGGGGTTTTTGCCGGCTTCAAAATGTCTGCAAAATGACCGCTTTGTGTCTGAAAAAAGGCGTTCCCATAAAACCACGCCGTTTATGGGCAAGTTAACCGCCGATAAACCATATTCTTCCAGTATGAGGCTCTGCAAGGTTGTCTAAAATTTGCCTTACAACCTCACCGCAGCCGACGTCAACTCATTGTGCAAGCTCAGGTTTTTCAGCTTCACAGGGTTTCGAAAGGTTGACACGAAGCGTGCTGACGGGCATTGTCCGCTCAGTTGGTGGGGACGGCTGATCAGCAGTTGTAAAACTGCGTTCAGCATAACGTTTGTCAGGTTTGGGTGACTGCGTGACGGCTAAGCAGCGCAGGATGGGTGTGTTCGTATCCGTCCGGTGTTTAAAACGGGGTTTGCAATCTACCGTGCAGGTGGCGGTTGTGATCCGGTCAGGTCAAGGGGTTCTACGGGTTTGAAGTCATTGTTCCAAAAGATGCGGCCGCTCAAGGCAGGCTCTTTGACAGAGACCGCTCGCAAATTGAGCATCGATGACCTGGCTGTCGACAACACCGATTTCTTCCTGGTTCCAAAACAGAAATCCAATAATTTCCAGGTGGTAAGCCTGGTGGCATTCACATTGTTCGGTGGTGCCGCCGCTGCCGGCCTTGCTTTGAGCTGGCCGTCAACAACACAAGGCGTCATCGCCAACAGTTGGCAGGTGCAGAGTGGTCAGTCGACCAACTCATCGGTTCAGTCTGCAGGTTTCATCCAGACATCCGCCAAGGGTGATTTCAATGGCGCCATCGCCAAAGCAGTCTCTGCCAGTCCGATGCAGCCATTGTCGGTGGCTTACATTCAGGGTCGACCGGACACCAGCGGCATTAACGCAACCGGCGACTTGTTGACGGACAATGGATACCCTGCCCCCAGCAACGACGCGCTGACCTATGGCGAACCGATCATTCTTGAAAACAACATTGAGCTTGCCTCTTTGCCCGATACGAACAATTCCACCAGCGTCTCCAAGACGTTGCCGTCGGAACCGGTGGATGAAGAAGTTGTTCTGCGCCAGGGTGACACGCTGATTGGCCGAATGGTCGGCCTCGGCGTTACCGTCGAAAGCGCGCGCGCGGTTGCGGCCGCCATTGAGCCGGTGTTTCCCGGTCGCCTGGTTCATGCCGGTCAGAGGTACTCTGTAACTCTTGATAAGCAGCAGGATTTCTACGGCAATGAAGTGATCGCGCCGGTGCGGGTGTCGTTTATACCGCCTGGCGGTGAAGAATTGATCGTCGAGTCTGACGATGACGGTCGTTACATCGCAACCATCGGCGGCAAGAAAGCCAAGCCGCTATCGCGTATTGCGAACGCACCGCACTATCGCGCCAAGGCAAAGGTATCGTCCTCGGTTTACGCTGCCGCCCGTGACAATGGCGTTCCAGGCTACGTGATCAATGCCGCCATGAAAGTCCTTGGCCACAGCATCGACCTGCAGCGCCAGATACATTCCGGGGATCAGATTGACCTGTTCTACGGAAATCCGCTCAGCGGCTCGTCGACAAAACGTAAAGTGCTGCACTACGCCAAACTGCGCACGTCCGGCCGCGACCACATTTATTACCGGTTCACCGACGCAAAGGGCCATACCGCCTATTATGACGAAAACGGCGTAGGCGCCAACAAATCGCTGATGCGGACACCCATTTCCGGCGTGCGTATCACATCCGGTTTTGGCATGCGGCGTCATCCGCTGCTGGGGTATAACAAACTCCACACCGGCATCGATTTTGGCGCGGCTCGCGGTACACCGATCAAGGCAGCCGGTGACGGTGTCGTGGTACATGCCGGCTGGCGCGGTTCCTATGGCCGCACCGTTGTCATCAAGCACGCCAAAAAGTACTCAACCCTGTATGCCCACATGAGCAAGACTGCCAAACTGGAAAAGGGCCAGAAGGTCCGCCAGGGCCAGGTCATCGGTTATGTTGGCACAACCGGCCGGTCGACCGGCCCTCACCTGCACTATGAAGTCCGCAAGGGCGGGCGCCCGATCAACCCTCGCCGAGTGCAGGTAGCCTCATCCGGCGCCAGGTTGGAAGGCCAGGATCTGCGGGCCTTCAAGCAGAAGAAGAGGAAGGTCCTGGCTCTTATGCAGGAAGCGCCGTCCTCAATTCAGATCGCCCAGGTCAATGGACAATAACAAAGGTCACGTTTGACGGAGCCTTTCCTGTATTCAACCGAAGATTTATTCACTTATAGTCCACTTCATCGGCTGACCGTCACTCAGGCCTGACACGTCAACCTGCTCGCCAGGCCGCCTGCCGGCCATGACAGACAGCCAGTCCTGTGGTTTGCGGATGCGTCTGCCATTTGCCAGATATACGACATCACCCGTCTTCAGCCCCGATTTGTCGCCGGACAGTCCCGGCACAACTTTCACCACCAGCACACCCTGGCGGCCTGCTTCACCGACGGGTGGAACAGCCCGCAGCAGCACGCCTGTTCTGGCTGGAACAAACCGGCCCGTACTGACAAGACCGTCAACAATAACCTGAACCAGCCTTGCATCCACCGCAAAGTTCACTCCTAAGTTGGCATCTGACTGTTTGGTGAAGATGGCTGACAGCACTCCGGTAAAACGGCCCTGCATATCCACCAGTGCGCCACCTGACATGCCTGGGTTCACGGCAGCGTCCGTCTGGATAAAATCTTCAATGGCATTGAAGCCGACACCGGCCCGGTTAACCGCCGATACCCGGCCACAACTTACCGACAGGCCGACACCAAACGCGTTGCCAATGGCACACACTTCCTCACCCAGGCCCGGCTTGCTGCTGCGACCGGCGATTGCCGGCAACGCCTCGTCGATCTGCAGTACCGCCAGATCGCTTGCCTTGTGGCGCGCAACCACCCGGGCCGGATAACTGGTTCCATCGTCATCACGCACCAGCACCGGCACCTGGTTTTGACCCGGCCCCAGCACATGATCCGCCGTCACAATGATACGGCCGTCACCAATCACGACACCGCTTCCTTCCGGTTCAGCGAGATTTGCAGGTCTTCCTGACCAGACAGGCAGCACGGTCACCACCGACTTGCGGGCGATTTCCAGGGGCGAAAGATCTCGTCCACTGGCTGCGGGCACCGCCGGACCAAGCAGAACCATTGCCAGCATGGGTGCAATAACACTGCGCTTAACTGCAGAATTCATTTGCTCAGCTCCGCGTGAATTCAGGTTGACCAAGGTCGCCAACCCGGGTTGGGCGGCCATGCAGGCATACTTCGCGAAACTGGTACAAAAGGGCTGCTGTCGGTGCGTACATACGATGCCCGATTGTCGGCAGTACCGCCGACATGACCGGTTTGCCGCCGGTTTTGTCCGGAACCATTTCAGGAATTGACGGAACGTCCAGTTCTTGCAGGGGAACACGATAGAGCTGCGCAACTTCGCCGGGATCAGGTGTGAATGCCGCACCGGCACCTGCCCATGCTACGACTGGTGTGATGACGAACCCGGAACGGGTCACCATGTCATCCAGCAATCCCAGGACCGAAGATTTCTCAAGGCACAGGCCCACCTCCTCGTGGGTTTCGCGCAAGGCAGCGTCAATCACGTTTTCACCCTCGTCAAGCCGCCCGCCCGGCAGGGCATACTGGCCGCCATGCCGGTTCAGCTTGCTTGCTCTAAGGGTCACAACTATGTCGGTCGAAGCCTCCGGTGACGCGGCACCAAGGACCAGGGCGACAGCGGCCTTGCGCAGGGATCCGTCTGTAACGGTAATGCGATCATGCACGGAAAGGTTTTGGAGAATGATTTCACGCAAGCCAGCGTTGAAAGAGTAGATCATCCAAGCATGGTAGCGCCAATGCGGGCCTGACAAAAGTGTTTCCGGCTTCGTGCCGGTCCAAGGCGAGTTGATGCGCGATACTTTAATGAAGCATCGCGCACCTGTTGCGTATTTGACTAATGAACACTGGCCGGTTTGGACGCGTCATCGCCTGTATTCGGGGCAATGATGGCAGCCTCCATCTCACTGGCGGTTTCCCCGTTGAAGGTCAAGCCAAGCTTGCCGGCGTCGATCCTGACGATCTGCTCGTCGTGAATCTTGCCTTCAAGGATCGCTTCCGCCAGCGGGTCCTGAACCAGTTTCTGGATCACCCGTTTCAGCGGGCGTGCACCATACGCCGGATCATAGCCCTGAGTTGCCAGGTGATCACGCGCCTCATCGGTCAGATCCAGAACGATCTTGCGATCTTCCAGCAACCTCGCCAGCCGGGCCAGTTGAATGTCCACAATAGCACCCATGTTCTCCCGTTTGAGCCGGTGGAACAGAATGATCTCGTCGAGCCGGTTCAGAAATTCCGGCCGGAAATGTGAACGCACCAGGTCCATGACTTGCCCGTGTGCGGCTTCCGCAGCTTCATCTTCCTTCAGCGCAACCAGAAACTCGGCGCCGATATTGGACGTCATGATGATCAGCGAGTTGCGGAAGTCGACCGTGCGGCCTTGGCCGTCGGTGAGACGACCGTCGTCAAGCACCTGCAGGAGCACGTTGAACACATCGGGATGTGCCTTTTCGATCTCGTCAAACAGAATGACCTGATAGGGCCTGCGGCGCACCGCTTCGGTCAGCGCACCACCTTCGTCATAGCCGACATATCCCGGAGGCGCGCCGATCAGCCGGGCAACCGAGTGCTTCTCCATGTACTCCGACATGTCTACGCGCACCATCGCGTGCTCATCATCGAACAGGAATGCAGCCAGCGCCTTGGTCAACTCGGTCTTGCCGACACCGGTGGGGCCCAGGAACATGAACGAGCCGATCGGCCGGTCGGGATCCTGAAGGCCGGCACGTGCACGGCGAACTGCTGTTGAAACGGAGCGAACCGCATCCGCCTGTCCGACAACCCGCTTGGCGAGTTCGGTTTCCATGGTGAGCAGTTTCTCACGCTCGCCTTCCAGCATCTTGTCAACTGGAATGCCGGTCCAGCGCGATACCACGCCCGCAATATGACTTTCGGTAACCGCTTCTTCCATCAATGGATTGGCAGGCTTGCAGACCGCTTCCGTGTCGGCAAGTTTCTTCTCCAGCTGCGGGATCGCGCCATAGGCAAGCTCGCCTGCCTTGGCCAGATCACCGCCACGCTGAGCGCGTTCAAGCTCAAGCCGGGCATGATCCAGCTCTTCCTTGATCTTCTGGGCCTCATTGAGCTTCTGCTTTTCCGCCTGCCAGGTCTGGGTCAGGGCAGACGATCTTTCTTCAAGATCGGCCAGTTCCTTTTCCAGCTTGCTGAGCCTTGATTTGGAAGCCTTGTCGTCTTCCTTCTTCAGGGCCTCGCGCTCGATCTTCAATTGAATGATGCGCCGGTCCAGTTCGTCCAGTTCCTCAGGCTTTGAGTCAACCTGCATGCGCAGACGGGAACCTGCCTCGTCCATCAGATCGATGGCCTTGTCGGGCAAAAACCGGTCGGTGATATAGCGGTTGGACAAATTGGCGGCAGCCACAAGTGCCGCATCGGTAATGCGCACGCCGTGGTGCATTTCATACTTTTCCTTGAGACCGCGCAGGATCGACACCGTGTCTGCAACCGTTGGTTCGGATATGAACACCGGCTGGAAACGCCGCGCCAACGCTGCATCTTTCTCAACGTGCTTGCGATACTCATCCAGGGTTGTTGCACCTATGCAGTGCAGTTCACCGCGCGCCAGCGCAGGTTTCAGCAGGTTTGATGCATCCATTGCCCCGTCCGCCTTGCCGGCGCCCACAAGGGTGTGCATTTCATCGATGAACAGGACGATATTGCCGGCTGCTGCCTGCACTTCCGACAGGACTGACTTGAGCCGCTCTTCGAACTCGCCGCGGTATTTCGCACCGGCAATCAGCGACCCCATGTCAAGCGCCATCAATTTCTTGTCGCGCAGGCTTTCAGGCACATCACCATTGATGATGCGAAGCGCCAGGCCTTCCGCAATGGCGGTCTTGCCAACGCCGGGCTCACCGATCAGAACCGGATTGTTCTTGGTGCGGCGCGCCAATACCTGGATGGCACGGCGAATTTCTTCGTCGCGGCCGATGACCGGATCGAGCTTGCCTTCGCGGGCGGCTTCGGTCAGGTCACGGGCAAATTTTTTCAGCGCATCATAGCCTTCTTCGGCAGATGCACTGTCTGCGGTGCGGCCCTGGCGCAATTCATCAATCGCCTTGTTCAATCCGGTCGGTGTAACACCGCCGGCCTTCAGCGCATCCTGCGCACCAGACTTTTCAATGGTCAGCGCCTGCAGCAAACGCTCAGCCGTGACAAAGCTGTCACCTGCCTTGCTGGAAATCTGCTGGGCGGTTTCAAACAGCCGGGCGGTTTCCGGTGCCAGGTACAATTTGCCCGCACCTGAGCCTTCCACTTTCGGAAACTTTGCAAGGCGTGCACTCGCATCGGCCAGAACAGCCTTGGCATCGCCACCAGCAGACTTGATCAGACCTGACGCAAGGCCCTGATCGTCGTCAAGCAATACTTTCAGAATGTGTTCGGCAGAGAACTGCTGGTGATTTTCGCGTAGTGCCAGATTCTGGGCGGCTTCAACAAAGCCCTTGGCACGCTCGGTGTATTTTTCAAAATCCATTACAAGCTCCTTCTGGCATATCCGGTTGCACAGCCTGCAATTACAGCACTGAAATCTGGATATCCGATTCTGAATTCAGGGCTTGAGCCCTACCTCTGTTACTCCCTGCCCGGCCGATGAAGAATGCCGCTATCAGCCAACATTCATGAACCACTGTTCAAACAGGATGCTTCCTGCCAGATATAGGTATCGTTTTTTCCATAACAAGATTTGGACAGCCCAAATATGGCCGGCATGATCACCATCTGCGCATTGAACACGTTTCCGGTGAAAGGCATGTCTGTTCAGACCCATGAGTCAATTCAGGTCAGTGCCGGAGAAAATTTTCCGTTTGACCGAAGCTGGGCCATCGAGGCCGGCGCCAGGAAATTTGACGTGGCCGCACCGGCCTATCTGCCCAAGACCGCTTTCACCCAATTGATGAGCCATGAGAAGATCGCCGGCCTTGCGACAACTATGGATGTATCCGGTGCAAATCCGGTTTTCATCATAAACCGTGACGGCAAGCAGGTTGCGCGCGGTGATCTCTCAACCCCGGTCGGGCGACAGATCATCGAACAGTTTATGGCTGCATACATGAAGAACGAACTGCGCGGCAGTCCACGCGTTGTACATGCCGACGGTCACCATTTCACGGATGTGCCGGCAAAATTCATCTCAATCCTCAACCTGGCAAGTGTGAGAGAAGTCGAACGCGTGGCTGGAAAGCCGCTTGATCCACTGCGGTTTCGCGCCAACATTCATATCGACGGAGCAGAACCGTGGGCAGAGTTTGGCTGGTTGAGCAAGACATTAAAGGTGGATCAAACACCGGCGTTTCGTGTCGCAGAACGCATTCAAAGGTGTGCTGCCACAAGCGTAAATCCGCAGACAGCCGAGCGCGACATAAACCTGCCACTCACCTTGATGTCAGCCTTCCAGCACGATGACTGCGGCATTTATGTCAGTGCAACAGCTGACCGAGTTTTGAAAGTCGGTCAGCAGATCACCATTGATTAGGCAACAAAGTGTCGAGGCGACTCTCTGCTCTAGATCAGTATGATTTTCGATTAAACCAATCAAAGACCATACTGATCGCTTTCAAAGTTCTAGAGAAACTTTACGGGTTCAATTGAACCCATGTTGTTCAGGCCGCGCTGACATCCTCAGCCGCAGCGTCATCGTCGGACGAACCTGCACTGTCTGCCGCATCGGTCACTTCAACCGGTTTTGCCTTGCGGGCGCGAGGCTGGCGTTTTGGCTTGGCTTCAGCAGGCGCGTCATCGCCATCACTGCTTGCATTGCCGTCACGTTCTCCCGCTTCGCGGCGCAGGAAATCAGGCGCTTGTGCCTGCCAGTTTTCGTCACCTTCGGCAGACGACGCAGGTTGTGCCTCTTCGCTGCGGCTTACAGCATCTTCATCGTCAGCAGCAGGGCGCTGGCGGCCATTGCCGCGTTGCCCGCGATTGCTTCTGCGGTTGTTCGGCCGGCTGTTCTCGTCCCCGCCATCTTCACTGGCAGACGCTTGCTTGTTGTCATCTTCACCGCCATTGCCGGACGCCGCTTCTGCATCGCCGTCACCATCATCACGGCGCTGCTGGGCTTGTTGTGCCTGCTGCGCCTGCTGCGCCTGCTGATTGAACGCCTGAGCTGCTGACACAATCCGCAGATAGTGTTCTGCATGCTGGAAATAGTTTTCCGCGTTCACGTTTTCACCGGATGAAACCGCATCACGGGCCAGTTGCAGGTATTTATCGGCAATTGTCTGGGCATTGCCGCGCACTTTCACGTCCGGGCCATTGCTTTCAAACACACGGTTAAGTGGATTGGACTGGCGCCCGCCTCCACCGCTACCGCCACCGCGATTTCCACCGCCGCCGCCACGTCCGCGTGACCTGTTTTTATTGTGTGGTTGTCCTTGTCTCATTCCGTAATGTCACCTGCAAAATTTACAACAAACCCAGCCTGCCTGTCCTTTCGGAAACAGGAAAACCTTCATGAAATAGCTTTCAAAGCAAATATGCCTTGCATAACCCCTGCGATGTTTAAGCCCCGGAGCCTTGACCGCCAATAATCCGCAAATGCCACCTTCCAAGCTTCAATGCTCTGGATATCAGTATGATTTTAAGGTGCCTTGACAAGATTGGCGCATATCTGCCCGCGCCAGCGATCGTTCGCTCCAAGAAGTCCTGCGCTCAATGTGATACCCACATCACAGCGCCACATGACCTCGCTGAAATAGAAAATAGCCGCTTGTGCCCGCGTTTCCAAGTAGTTTTTTTCATATGGCGTTTTGCATCAACAAACTTTGAAAACTGCGCATCGAATTACACCAGTCAGATCACGTATCAAACCAGTGCTGCCATCAATGACCGCGAACCCTTCCTGTGCCGCAATCTGCACAACTTCCTCATGCTGTCCCTTGCCAAATTCAACCAGCACATGCCCTTCAGGTCGTAGCAGTCCGGCGGCATCTGAAAGTATGGCCCGATAGGCGTCCAGTCCATCCGGCCCCCCGTCGAGAGCCAGGCCAGGATCATAATCGCGGACATCTGCTGCAAGACCGGCAATCTCGTGACTGGCGATATAGGGAGGATTTGAAACCACCAGGTCAAACTTACCGGTCACGCCGCCCGCCCAGTTCGTGCAGACGGTTTCAAGGCGGTCATCAACACCCAGCGTAACGGCATTACTGCGGCAAACGTTTAAAGCTTCCTCCGACATGTCCGTGGCAACACCGGTCGCAGACAACATCTCAGCCAGCAGCGTTATGACTATGACACCGGTACCCGTTCCGATATCGAGCACCCGCACCGGCCCTTCACCTCGCAGCAGACGCAGGCCCGCTTCCACCAGCACCTCGGTGTCCGGGCGCGGATCAAGTGTTGCCGGTGCAACCTTGAACCCGCGCCCGAAAAACTCCTTGCATCCGATCATCCGCGAGACCGGTTCGCCGGCTTGGCGACGATTGATCATCTCCTCAATCTGCAAGATATGCTCATCGCACACTGGCGTTTGCGGACTTGCTATCAGATCAATATCACTCAAGCCCGTTACATAGCGAATAATCAGCCGCCCGTCGAGCATGGCCGTATCGATACCCGCAGTCCGCAATCTGACAGCAATGTCGCGATGCAACTTCTGAGCCTCAAGCGGCATATTCATCGCCATCAGCTGCCAGAAGCGTAGCCTGATGATCCGCCACCAGGGCGTCTATGATTTCATCGAGACCTTCGCCTGCAACTATGGTGTCGAGTTTGTACAGTGTAAGGTTGATGCGATGATCACTCACCCGGCCTTGCGGATAGTTGTAGGTGCGGATGCGCTCGGAGCGGTCGCCGGAACCAACCTGGCCCTTGCGGGCATCCGACCGCTCCTGGTCAACCCTGGTTCTTTCCATGTCATAGAGCCTTGCGAGCAGCTCCTTCATCGCACTGGCCCGGTTCTGATGCTGACTCTTTTCTGCACGTACCACCACAATGCCCGAAGGGACATGAGTGATGCGAACCGCAGAATCGGTCGTGTTGACATGCTGCCCGCCGGCGCCTGATGCACGCATTGTGTCTATGCGTATGTCTTCATTTCGAACTTCGACGTCCACCTCTTCGGCTTCCGGTAAAACGGCAACCGTTGCGGCTGATGTGTGTATCCGGCCTTGCGCTTCGGTTTCCGGCACCCGCTGCACGCGGTGCACCCCTGATTCAAATTTGAGTTTGGCATAAACGCCGGTGCCGGAAATACTGGCTATGATTTCCTTGTAGCCGCCATGCTCCGCCTCGCTTGCCGACATCACCTCGACCTTCCAGCCGTGCAAGCTTGCATGCCGCTGGTACATGCGGAACAGATCACCGACAAACAAAGCCGCTTCATCGCCACCGGTACCTGCCCGAATTTCAAGTATGACATCTCGTTGATCTGCTGCATCTTTCGGCAGCAATTGCAGCCTCAAATCATGCTCAAGCATTTCCATGCGTTGTTTCAGGCCGTCATGCTCAGCCCGTGCCAACTCTTCCATTTCCGCATCGCCGGACCGCATCATTTCTTCCACGCCGGCCAACTCTTCGCTGGTGGAGCGCAAGGAACGGATGACCGAAACAGTCGCCTCAAGTTCCGCATATTCCTTGGACAACCGCACGAAATCGTCCCCGACGACGCCTGAGCCAAGCTCCGCCTCGATGGAATCGAAGCGCTGCAGGATCTTATCTATTTGCGGGCTATCAGAAAGAGACATAATGGCAGTATTGCTGGTGGAACCTGACCTACTTCTACAGCAGCATGAGTAAAAGTATAGAGCGAGGTGAGTGCAATAGTGTCACGATGCAATCAGGCCGCATGGCGTGATTGCATCAGCAAGTCCGCAACGGGAGAATATCAGCCGCCGCGGTTCATCAACTTGTTGATGTCGAGAGTGCGATTGACGAGAACCTCCCCCGGATTACCAAGGGTTCCCCCGGGCCTGCCGTCGATCTCAAAGGCCAGCAAGCCGCCGTCGCGTGCAATGACCACGAGGCCTTCCTGGTTAGGCACCTTGAAGCGATCTCCCGCGTTCAGTGTATCAACAAGAATGGTTTTGCCCTTGCCGTCCTCAATGCGCACCCAGACCCGCTCTGATGCACGCAGCACCAACCGGGCATCGGTGTTGTCAGCGCCGAAGATACGGCCCTTGCCGTCCCGGGACACAGGTTTGTCGACAGACTTGATGGGCTTGGTGGTTGCCGTTGTGATGTTGTCGGCAACGGCGTCTATCTGACCGTTATTGGCAATCAGCTTGTCGAGACCACCCAGGCTGTCGGCCGCGCGGTCGGCCTCTGCAGCAAGCAGCGCACCGATCGGATCTGTCGCCGGATCAATCGCTTCCGCAGTCTTGGGCGCATCGCCGAGCGGTTGCTCAATTTTGCTCACATCAGCTGCAACTTCGCTACTGCCGCCTTCGGTGACGACCGTTGTATCAGCGGAACTGGTATCGAGCGCCTGTGCAACCGTCTGGCTGGAATCAGAACCGCCGCCAGGCAGCAGCGCGTAGCTGACGCCACCGAACAATAAAACCGCCGCCAGCACCGAAGCAACGACACCGCCTCCGCCGCCGGCCATTTCCTTGAGGCGGCGGCTCAACGGGAAATCGATGATACGGGCACTTCCAAGCGGTGCCGGCTTGCGCGACCCTTGTGGCCGTGGCGCACTCGATCTCGGCAGCAGCTGGGCATAATGCATCATCATTGGTTGAGGATCGAAACCCAGAAACTCGGCGTAGGCACCCACCATGCCGATGGCATCGGTACGATGCGGCATACGGGTCAGGTCGCCACGCTCGATGGCGTCAAGATGAACAGGATGCACTCTTATTGCCCGGGCCACATCACGAAGACTGACTTTGCGACGCTCACGTTCACGCTGCAAAAACCATCCGGCTTCACCCGCAGGGTCTTCGGAACCATCCGGCTTGGTCCGGTAGCTCTGGTAATTATGGTCAAAGTTGCCGCGCGTATGCTGGTTCATCGCCGGGTACTCCTGCTTGATCCGGCGCCTGTGTGCAGCGTGCGCGACCTTCGTGAATGCACAAAGGTCAAAGCAACTCATACTGACATCCGGAACACCCGAGCTCCAGAACACATCGGTTCGAAGCTCATGACTATTCGCGGTCCAGAATGAACAAACAGGGTTAGCAATTCGTGAACGCCACGGTATTTTGCGCAAAAATTCGACAAACGAGCTGCAATTTTGGTCCGCAGAAGTGAGGTCTCAACCCTAAAGCGGTATTTTGTGCTGTCTTGCAAAACCCACAAGTGGCTCACGCAAAGACCGCGCCTCACTTTCGAAGTGATCGCGCAGAAAGGCACCCGCTTTCACCGAGTCGAGTTTCAAAAGCATCTGTTTCACTGGCCCTATTGACGTTGGTGCCATCGAAATTGACCGGAAACCCAAGGCAATCAGCGCCATGGCTTCAAGCGAACTGCCCGCCATTTCACCGCACAGGGTCAGCGCCGTGGAGTGGCGCTCGCAGCTTTCGCGAATAGTATCCATGACCTTGAGCGCCGCTGGTGACAAAACATCATAACGCCCGGCAAGTTTGGGATGCTGACGATCAGCTGCAAACATGAACTGCATCAGGTCATTGGACCCGATCGAGACAAAATCCGTATGCGGCAACAATTGATCAAGCTGCCAGACAAGTGCGGGCACTTCGATCATCGCACCTACTTTTATCTCACGCGGCAGTTCATACCCACGATCTGCAAGAAACCCGCATTCCAGGTCTACCAGTTCACGGGCACGCACCATTTCCGATGTCTCCGAGATCATCGGAAACATGACCCGCAGCACCCTGCCCGCGGCGGCTGATATCAAGGCGCGCAACTGCAATCTCAGCAAGGCTGGCCTATCGAGAGCCATGCGAATGGCCCGCCATCCGATCGCCGGATTTTCCTCCTTTACCGACGTCAGATAGGGCAGCACCTTGTCCGATCCGATATCGAGCGTGCGAAACACAACCGGCCGGTCACCGGCGCCTTGCAGAATGCTTTCATAGAATCGCTTCTGCTCGCCAAACCTCGGGAAGCGCCGTCGCCAGCATGAACTGAAGCTCGGTACGAAACAGGCCAATACCCTGCGCACCTGCTGCCTCCAGGTGGGGAAGGTCCACGATCAGGCCTGCATTGATCGACAGATCGATATGACGTCCATCCAGAGTGACGGCCGGTATATCGCGCATCTTGGCGTATTGCGCCTGACGTTTCGCATACAACCGGACCTTTTCGGTGTAGACCTGCTGCACATCCTGTGACGGACGCACATGCACATCTCCCGATCCGCCATCGATGATGATCTCCTGTCCGTCTTCAGCCAGGTCCGACACTGATCGTGCGGACCCGACAGTGGTCACCCCCAGCGCCCGCGCTACGATAGCCACATGCGAGGTTGAACCGGCAACTTCCAGCACCAGGCCACGCAATCTGGAAGGATCGTAGTCAAGCAGTTCCGCCGGACCCATGGTGCGGGCAAGAACGATGGAGTCCTTCGGCAATTCGGTACGCGAAGCTTTTTCCTCAGCACCGGTGAGAATGCGCAGCAAGCGGTTGGCAATATCATCCAGATCGTGCAACCGTTCGCGCAAATACGGATCAGACTGGCGTGCCATGCGCGCGCGCGTATCGGACTGCACCCGTTCAACTGCCGCTTCTGCGGTCAGGCCCGTGGCAACGGCTTCACGCAGCTTGCGCAACCAGCCCCGGTCACGGGCAAACATCCGCACTGTTTCCAGCACATCTTCGAAATCACTGCTGAACTGACCCGGCCGCTTGTCCGCAAGTTGGTCTACCTGCGCCTGCAGCTGATCTATCGCGACATCAAGCCTGCCGCGTTCTTCCTCGATATCTTCGGCAATGAACCGGGTCACAATCACCCGTGGCTCATGCAGCACCACATGGCCAAGTGCGACCCCGTCAACAAGGCCTTCACCGGTAATGTGATAGGAACCGGTAAGTTGCGTGCCATTGCCGGCCGCTTCCAGTTCTGATTGCACATCAGGTGTGGCTATGACTTCTGCCAGAACCATGGCGACCGTCTGCAGGGCCTCTTCTTCCTCCTCCGTGTAACTGCGCTTGACCTGGTTCTGTACAACCAGAACACCGGAAACAATGCCATGGCGCATGATCGGCACGCCAAGAAACGAGGAATAGATTTCTTCACCTGTCTCGGGAAGGTACTTGAAGGCCGGGTGGGCCTGGGCATTAGACAATGACAGCGGTTCGGCCTGATGTGCAATAAAGCCTACCAGACCTTCACCTGCCAGAAGTGTGGATTTGTGAACCGCACTGGACTTCAGGCCTTCTGAAGCAAACAGTTCCAGGTCATTGTTACCGGGGCGTATGACATAGATGGAGCATACCTCGGCCACCATGTTGGCCGCGATGAGCGAAACAATCTTGTCGAGTCTTGCCTGCGCAGCTTCCGGTCGTGCCATGACCTCGCGCATGCGTCTGAGCAAAACTCGCGGGCCCTGGACTGGAAGTACCATTAGCGCGCGGTCTCACCTTTCGGATGTTTTCGCCAGTTCAACATCATATGCATACTGGCCTCATGCCGCTTCCATGCCATAGGCTTCATGCAAAACCCGCACCGCAAGTTCGGTATAGTCTTCATCAATCAGCACGGAAATCTTGATCTCCGACGTGGTGATTGCCTGGATGTTGATGCCCTTGTCGGCAAGTGTCCTGAACATTAACGCGGCAACGCCTGCATGGCTTCGCATGCCGATACCGATGACAGACACCTTGGACACGCCTTTTGACGCTTCAAGCTCCAGAAAGCCGATGTCGTGTTGGGCACCCTCAATCACCGCCATCGCCCGTTCGATATCCTTGTTGGCGACGGTAAAGGTAATATTTGCAGTATCTCCGTCAGCCGACACGTTCTGGACAATCATGTCGACGCTGACACCAGCCTCGGCTAGAGGTCCGAACACCGCCGCGGAAACACCGGGCTTGTCCTTGACCCGGCGTATCGACACCTTGGCCTCGTCGCGCGAATAGGCAATTCCGCTGACAACCTGTTGTTCCACCATGTCCTCCTCATCGCAAACTAATGTGCCGGGGCCCGTGCCGTCTTCGCGGTTCTGGTCTTCCGACTCAGGGCTTTCAAAACTGGATCGTACCTGCAATGGCACCTTATACACCATGGCGAGTTCAACCGAGCGGGTCTGTAACACCTTGGCGCCTTGGGAAGCCAGTTCAAGCATCTCTTCATAGGAGATGCGACCGACCTTGCGTGCCTTGGGTTCAATACGCGGATCTGTGGTGTAGACCCCGTCCACATCGGTATAGATATCACATTTTGCCTCAAGTGCAGCCGCCAGAGCCACCGCGCTTGTGTCAGATCCGCCACGGCCCAAAGTGGTAATCCGGCCATCCGACGATATGCCCTGGAATCCGGCCATGACTGCAACCTGTCCATCTGCCATCGCAGCGATCATATCGCTGCAGTCGGCGTCAAGAATGCGCGCAGCACCATGTTCGTGACTTGTCAGCATCGGCACTTGCCATCCGGCCCAGGAGCGCGCCTTCAGCCCCATGGACTGCAGGACGATTGCCAGCAACCCTGCTGTAACCTGTTCACCGGACGCTACAACCGCATCGTATTCTTTCATATCTGTTGAAACAGTATTGGCGCCACCGCTGGCGGCTGCTTCATTGACCCAGCCTATCAATTGGTCAGTTGTTCCAGACATCGCTGATACAACAACTGCAACTTCATGGCCCGCAGCAGCTTCACGCGCAACATGGCGCGCAACATTGCGGATCCGCTCTATGTCGGCAACAGAGGTCCCACCAAATTTCAGTACAAGCCGGCCCAAAATCACTCTGCCTTTTCAAAACAAAACCCGCTCAGACCCGGTTGCAGATAACCCGGCACCGCAGCCATTCGACCATCAATTGGTAGGTAGTCGCCACCTGACGTGTGAAACTCATAACCGCAAACACTGCCGTTGTGCAATATTGACGTATTGTGCAACTAACATGACCACAACTTGATCGATAATCGGAAATTCAATGACCAGTTCGCAAACCGCAGAAAAAAGCCCCGCAACCTCACCCGCAACTTCAGTGGACAGTGCCGAGGTGGAACGCTTTTCGGCGATGGCTGCCGAATGGTGGAATCCGGACGGCAAGTTTGCGGTGTTACATAAATTCAACCCGGTCCGCCTCGACTATGTCCGTGAACAGGTAACCGCAAGACTGCGCATTGATCCGCATCAGCGCACACCTTTTTCCGGCCTGAAGTTTCTTGATATCGGTTGCGGCGGCGGTCTGCTGTCTGAACCCATGGCGCGCCTTGGAGCTGCTGTAACGGCAGTCGACCCGTCTGAAAAAAACATCAAGACCGCATCGGTTCATGCCGAAGAACAAGGCCTGGACATCAATTATCGCGCATCAACCGCCGAACAGATCGCCTCAGAGGGCGCCCGCTTCGATGTTATCTTGAACATGGAAGTGATCGAGCACGTTAATGACCCGGCCGCCTTTACGGCGACATGCGCCTCCATGCTCAACCCGGGCGGCATTATGTTCGTGGCCACCCTGAACCGCACGCTGAAAGCCTTTGGACTTGCTATTCTGGGAGCCGAATACGTGCTCGGCTGGCTGCCAAAGGGCACCCATCAATGGGAAAAGTTCATCACGCCTGCGGAACTGCACGGTTGGCTGGCTGCCGGCAACTGCCCGGCACAGGACACTGTCGGCGTCACCTATTCCCCAATCTCGGGCACCTGGCGCAAAGCCGCCGATACGGATGTGAATTATATGATCGTGGCGCAGAAGCCGGTTACCTGAGCAGAAAACCGGTCGAACGATTCTATATGAGCGTGAACGGCTCTAGTTTCCATCTTCCGGCAGTTTGGGAAGCGGCAGGACTTCAACCCCTTCGTCATGAAGCTCGCGCGCTTCATCGATTGTGGCTTCACCGTAAATGCCGCGTCGTTCTTCTTCGCCATAATGAATACGCCGGGCAGACTCGGCAAACTTGTCACCGACATAATCCGCATTCTCTTCAACATGCGATCGCAATTTGCGAACCATCTCGGCCATCGCCTGTGCCTTGGGGTCGAGAGGCGCATGCAATGCCGGGACCGGCTCATTATTGCGGTTACTCCTGGCCGGCACACCTGGTGTCATCAACGCTTTTGTTACCTTGTGCGAGCCGCACACCGGACACTGAACCAGTTGGCGCGCCACCTGGTCATCAAAGCCGTCGCTGCTGGCAAACCAGCCGTCAAACCGGTGTTCAGCCTCACATAGAATATCGTAACGGATCATTCTGCAGCTGCCTGTGAAACATCATCAGCAACGCTGAGGACTTTGTCGTGCGTAAGCGCCGGCACGCGACCACGCGCCTGCGCCACTTTTGCCGGATCAATCTCGGCCATGACAATGCCGGTTGTCACGTCACCGGCATCTGCCAGCACCTCGCCCCATGGCGAGACAATGAGACTATGACCAAATGTCTTTCGTCCCTCTTCATGAGTTCCCGACTGCGCCGGCGCAAATACAAAACACCCGGTTTCAATTGCTCTGGCGCGCAACAGAACGTGCCAGTGGGCCGTTCCGGTTGGCACAGTGAACGCAGCGGGAACCGAAATGAAACTGCAACCCTGCTGGGCCAGCATCCGGTATTGATAGGCAAACCGCACGTCATAGCAGATGGTCAGGCCCAGCCTGCCCCACGGCAGGTCCGCAAAAACGGCCTTGTCACCGGCAGCAAACGTGGATGACTCGCGATATCTCTCACCGTTCGGCAGATCGACATCAAACATATGCGCCTTGTCATAGCGTGCCGTCACAGCTCCATCCGGCGCAAACAGCAGTGATCGGTTGGCAAGCTTGCCGTTACCCGCCTGCACACCGAGAGAACCTGCCAGTATATACTTGCCGGTCTCCTCTGCCAGCCTGGCGAAGCCTGCAACAGCAAGGCAGTTTTCTTCTGCGGCAACCTTTGCAGCAACTGCAGCGCGAGGGCTGTCGATGATGTTGGTCATCTCCGGCGTCATAATTAGGTCTGCGCCATCGCTGGCCGCCTGGCGCACCATCTGACTGACCGCATCAATATTGGATTGCGGATCGCGGCCGGAGCACATTTGAATGCAGGCTGCAGTAAACGATGTTTCCATTTGCTCGCTCATACGCATCAATATCCCGGACCTTCGCCTCAACCGGATCAGGATGATTTTCTGGCATCACAGCCGAAGCCACAAACCTGATCGTTTCCAGACCAGTATAGCAATTTTACCGGTTGATACGGACCCATGTTGCCATAGAACGGTAAATGTCAGCCCTTCAGCATTGGTTCAAGTTTCCCGGCATGCTCAAGCGCATGCAGTTCATCGCAGCCACCGACGTGGTTATCGCCGATGAATATCTGTGGCACTGACCGTTTTCCCCCGCGCGTCTGGTCATGTCGGAGCGCTTGCCCGGCGCAAAGGTCACATCAATCTCGTCATACTTTACACCCTTGCGTGACAACAGGTTCTTCGCGGCGCTGCAGTAGGGACACATCATGGTCGAGTAGATCGTCACGGGCTTCATGTCAGTTGGTTCCGGTAGTGTTGCACTCAGATTGGGTAGATATGATATCAACCTGCATGGCTGACAAGCGCGAAAACGAGCACATCCACGTGAATGGCGCCAGCACGTTTTAGCACTCTTGCGCATTCATTGGCAGTTGCGCCTGATGTCAGCACATCATCCACCAGCAATACTCTCTGGCCCAAAATGTCACGAACCCGGGTTTCAGGCACCGAAAAGGCACCTTTCACATTACGGCTGCGCTGACCTTCGCCAAGGCCTACCTGTGACCTTGTATTGCGCAGTCTGTTGACCAGATCGGTCTGCGTGTTCACCCCGGCAAGCGCGCCAACCCCGCTGGCAAGCAGCGCCGCCTGATTGTATCGCCGCGACCACAGGCGCCAGCGATGCAACGGCACCGGCACAATCACGTCAGCCTGTGAAATCACATCACGTCCTGCATGCACCATCATTCGGGCCATTGCCCGCACCACCTCATGCCGATCACGGTATTTCAGGGCATGGACCAGCTTTTGCGAGCAGTCATTGAACATGACGGCGCCACGCGCCCTGTTCCAAACCGGCGGATTGGCGATTGCGCGCGCGGACACCGCTCCGTCACCCTCATCGAATACAAACGGCGTTCCATAAGCATCACATACCGGCTGGGATATCATCTCCAGTTCGGCCCAACAGGTTTCACACAGCCCGCCGGCACCTGAGACAGGGCGTTCGCAGACAGAACACGTCACCGGCAAGACCATGTCCAGCACGTTACCGGCAAACCGCCTGCCGGCGCAGGCAATCAGGCTGACTGTGTCCTGCATGGTTTTTGCAATCGCCTTCAACGTTCAATGTCCACTTGGTTCACTGCATTGTTTGGGCTGTGATGCCGCTTTCACTTCGATTTGCGTACTTGCACAAACTGCACCGCTCGACTTATCTGACGCTCATGACAATGCCGGCTTCCGACATACCCTACCTGTTTGATCAGGCAGCCCTGCTTCGCAATCTGACCCGTGCGGCAGCAAAAGGCAATCTGCCCGGATTTCTGGATGATGTTGCCGCAACAGAGTTGATCGACCGGTTTGACAGCATTTCACGCAAATTCTCGCACATTGCGATAATCAGCCATGATGCATCACCCATAGCTGACGCCATCAGACCTCGATTGAGCGATGGCGGCACCATAACCGACATTTCCATGTTGACCGAAGACGGCGTGTTTCTGGACAGCCCGAACCTGCCGGCGGACACCTTTGACTGTATCTTCGCCTGCCCGGGCCTTGAATGGGCAAACGACCTGCCCGGCAGTCTGTCCCGGTTGCGCCAGGCCCTGAAACCTGACGGCGTACTGCTGGCCGCGATGCTGGGCGGTGAAAGCCTGCATGAATTGCGCGCCAGCTGGCTGCAGGCAGAAACGACGATAACCGCAGGTGCCTCACCACGGGTCGCGCCGTTTTGTGATGTTCGCGATGCAGGTGGCCTGTTGCAACGGGCCGGTTTCGCCCTGCCCGTCGTGGATACTGACCGGTTGAAGGTCCGTTATGACAACGCTCTGGCGTTGATGCAGGATCTGAAGGCGCTCGGGCTGTCAAACATCATGACTGAACGCCATCGCTCCTTTGTGACACCCGGCCTCATGGCAATGGTATGCGCCCACTATGACCAGAGCTTTGCAGACCCCGACAACCGCATCCGCGCCACTTTCCAGATGATCTACCTCACCGGCTGGTCGCCGCATGAAAGCCAGCCCAAGCCACTCAGACCCGGTTCCGCCAAAACCCGGCTTGCCGACGCCTTGAGAGTGGACGAGACGAAGCTGCCGCGAGACTAGCCGGTGCACTCCAGGGTCTTCATTGACCAGATAACTGCAGCACGATGGTTTTCTAACGGATTTCCGACCAAGATGGCCCGACGTTGCAAGTAGTGGATGTACAACAAGCTGCCATTCGTCGAGTTTGCAGCGAAGGGCAACCTGGAGCCCTAGTTGGACTTTCGATTGAGTTTTGCGACCAATATTTGCGACACTTAACCCACTGATTTTTATGCATGCTAAATTCCGTTGCAATAGGGATGATTCTTGCAACGGTTGGAATATGCTATCGTTATCCAATGAATGATTACGTTGCACTATTACGAGCGGTAAATGTGGGTGGCACAGGGAAATTGCCCATGTCCGAATTAAAAGCCATGTGCGAAAAACTCAATTTCGAGAATGTTAAAACCTACATAGCTAGTGGGAATGTTGTTTTCTCCAGCCATCTTGAAGAAAAAGCGATCAAAGGTCAGTTAGAAGACGGCTTAGAAGACTATGCTGGCAAACCTGTTGGCGTGATTGTTAGAACTGCGAAGCAGATTGCCGCCGTCCTTGATAAGAATCCATTCGCTCAGCACAAGCCAAGTTTTACAGTCGCTATTTTTCTGGATGAACCGCCCCACCAAGATGCTCTGGAAGGGATTTCTGGCGTGCAGGATGAATTGTGTGTCCTTGGTAAACGTGAAATCTATATCCACTACGGCAGCGGCATGGGACGTTCGAAACTCAAGATACCTAGTGCGAAGAACGGAACCGCCCGCAACATGAACACGATTGCGAAGCTAGTTCAGATGACATCTGAATTATCATCCAACTGACTATCTCGACTGTAACTCAAACGCCCGAAAAGGCCCAAGACTCATGCGACAGGCACGAGCAGACACCAAACCAAGCACCATTCCGATACCGCATCACATACCGCCCAGGGTTCCGCCGATCACTGCAAGAGTTGCTACAATCGCGGCTGACATGCCAAGCGCGAGAACCGTGTAGTCCCGCATGATTGGACGACGGTCAGCTTGCGCTGTATCTGTTTTTGAATTGAACATCTAACTTACTTCCCCGTTACTCACTGTACTCACCACAAGTGCCCGCCTTGTCTGGCGGATCGGTTGTGTTGGAACATTAACGGGCTGCTACCGGTGCCTGCGTCAGAGCAGGTCGATCAAATGAGCAATCAACGGCTCATCTGCCGGCGGCATGGGAAACTCGCGCAACTTGTTTGGCCTGACCCAGCGAATTTCGCTGTGTTCGCGCCTTTCAACCTCGCCATTCCACCTGCGGCATACATATACCGGCATGAGCAGGTGGAAATCATCATAGGCGTGGCTGGCAAACGTCACAGGTGCCAGACAGGCTTGCGTTACATCGATACCCAACTCTTCCTTCAGTTCGCGTATCAAGGCGACTTCAGGCTGTTCTCCGGGTTCGACCTTGCCACCGGGAAACTCCCATAGTCCGGCAAGTGTCTTGCCCTGAGGACGCTGGGCTATCAGGACTCTACCGTCCGGATCGACCAGTGCACAGGCAACGACGAGAACGAGCTTCTTTCCGTTCATGTCCGGGAACCACCTTGGCGGATAAGGGTTAACAGGGTTGTTTGGATTTTAGGTTTTGAAGCGTCACAAATATTGTTTGTGTCGGCAAGGTTACCAAATTGCAACTGACCTCTCAGCTTCGATACGATCCGTTAATATCAATGTAGCCATGGGTCAGATCACACGTCCACACGGTCGCCTTGCCCTTGCCGACACCGACATCGACCGAAATGTCGATCTGCTGACCCTTCATGTGCGGTACCAGCTTGTCCTCGTCAAAACCTGGATGAACGCCGCCCTTTGAAGCAACCAGAATACCGCCAATGCGTATTTTCAACCGGTCACGATCGGCTTTTTCACCGGACTTGCCGACCGCCATGACAATGCGCCCCCAATTGGCATCTTCGCCGGCAATGGCTGTTTTGACCAATGGTGAATTTGCAATGGCAAGGCCGATGCGTCGTGCCGCTGTGTCATTTTCAGCACCTGTCACGGTTATCGCCACAAACTTGCTGGCACCTTCCCCGTCGCGAACCGTCTGATGCGCCAGATCCTGCAGCACTTTATCGAGACCGTTCCTGAATGACTTCAGGGCGGCATCGTCGATGTTGCGAACGCCCTTTGGGGCGGTGCCTGACGTGCCGGTGGCGCACAGCAAAAGCGTATCTGATGTGGACGTGTCACCATCGACGGTAATCGAGTTGAAACTGCGATCCGCCGCATCTGACAACATTTTCTGCATCAATCCACGTGGCAGGCCTGCATCGGTAAACACAAAGCAAAGCATGGTTGCCATGTCTGGCGCGATCATGCCGGAGCCCTTGGCAATGCCGTTGATGGTGACTGTCTTGCCGCCCAGCCTTGCTGTGGCCGTCGACAGTTTCGGAAATGTATCGGTAGTCATAATAGCCTTTGCGGCCGCCATCCACGCATCACCCGTCGCTGCATCCTTCATATCTGAAAGTCTTGATGTGATCGGCGCCGGATCAAGCGGTTCACCAATCACACCCGTTGATGCCAGATAAACCTCCGAAGCATCGCAGCTGACTACCTTGCAGGCCTGATCAAGCGTTGCCTCGACTGTTCGCAGGCCTGCCTTTCCGGTAAACGCGTTGGCATTGCTGGCATTGACCACAATAGCGCGCGCCTTGCCTTTTGGGAGATTGGCCCGGCATAAATCTACCGGTGCAGAACATGTCTTTGAGTTCGTCAGCACCCCGGCGACGGTTGATCCCTTGTCCACTACGCACAACAGCAGGTCATCCCTGCCTTTGTATTTGACCCCGGTAGCCGCTGTGGCCAGCCGGACACCGTCAATCGCAGGCAATTCGGCAAAGCTCTCGGGAGCAAGTGGTGACTGGGGCAGTGCTTTGGCCATGGCAGGTCATCCTGTGGAAGCGCAGTTCAGGCGCAGATGGGGGTACGTGGATTGGTTATACCAAAGGTATTACCGGCAAGCTGCGGGTGGCAACAAACAAAAAGTCCGCAAAACCTGTTCTGGTTTTGCGGACGTAAAAGTCGGATCTGGGCAGGTTCGGCAACTACTGAGCGTCACTCTTGTTGGACTTTCCGCCTGTTGTCTGCGAAGCAGCACCGCCGGTTGTCCGGGGTACCTGGCCGGAGGCATCAAGTGCCTGACGCTTCTTTTCCGCTTCTTCCTGCAGGCGTTTCAGGTCCGGATCGAGAATCTCGATCTGGCCAGCAGCGCGCAATTCCAGAACCTTGTCCTGAACCGCCTTGCGCAGCAACACCAGACGTATCGGGTTCTTGACCTGCTCAAGCGGCTGGGCGCCGCCTGCCTGGAGATCTTCCAGCTTGATGATATGCCAGCCGAAATCAGTCTTGACCGGCTTTGAAGTCTCACCCTTTTTCAGCGCAAACACCGCCTTGGAAAAAGCCGGAACCATTTCAGCAGCGGTAAAGAAACCCAGATCACCGCCATACTCGCGCGAGCCATCCAGAGATACCTGCTTTGCGATTTCTTCAAATTTCTCACCCTTTTCGAGGCGGGCCATTGCCTTGTTCGCATCTTCTTCGGAGTTAACCAGTATGTGGCGCGCGCGCGCGCGCTTCTCGGTGGTAACTTTTGCGGCTTCTTTTTCGTAAGCCGCTTTCACCGCGTCTTCTGTAACTGACGTGGCGAGATTGTCCGTGAAATAGGCATCGCGCAGCGCCTTGGCCTGATAGTATTTCAATCGCCGTTTGTATTCCTCGGTTTCAATGGTATTCGCCTTCACTGCTTCCTGGGCAAGCAGGTGACGCTCAATCAGGTATTCAACGATAAATGCGAATCTGAAGTTTGCCGGAACCTTCTCCAGTTGAGGTCGCAGATCATCGGACGCAAGCGCGATTTCCTTCGTGGATATATTGTAGCCGTTGACCTTGGCCACGACTTTGTCAGTTTCCTGCGCACCGGCAGTCGTCGATCCCACGACAAATGCAGTTGTTACCAACGCCAGAAACAGCTTCAAACAATACGTTCTCATATTACCCAACCAACCTCTTGAGACTGCCTGCTGCCTATACGGCAGAAACAGGATCGTCGTAAATCCAGTTCAATTCCACCTGATCATGTCAGGTCAATGCTCGTCAATTCGGGCGACATTAAGCCAACTCAACATGACTTCAATACGTCTCGAAAATGACAAACGCCATAAATGCGCTGCACAATGCGTACATTTGTTGTGATATTCAAGAGCACTATCGATCTCTGAACTGCCTCACCTAATATTGTTCACACCGACATTTTCGCCTTGAAACAGCCGCTTATCCACACTATCTGCTGCTGACGCAACCTGTGATGCCGTTCAGCCTGTTGCTTTCCTACTACATTTTTCTTGCAGACGTTACCCATTTGCCACACCTGTTGCGGCATGCAGACAAGTTGATTAAACATTACGGCATGGTTCTCAACTGATAACGGCTACGCAAAAAGGCGGCCGAGGAGCCGAAAACGGCTTTCAGCGGTCTAACAAGACGCAATTCTAAGGACACCAAATGTTCGGACTGGGTTCAATAGCTTCCAAGGTTTTTGGCAGCTCAAACGACCGCAAGGTCAAAAAATATCAAAGTCGCGTAGACGAAATCAATGCGCTTGAGCCTGAACTCGCCGCGCTTAGCGATGACGAACTTCGTGCACGCACTGAAGCATTCCGGCAGCAGTTTGCCGACGGAACCACGCTGGATGATCTGCTGGTTCCGGCTTTCGCAACGGTCCGCGAGGCATCCAAACGCGCGCTGGGCCTGCGTCACTTTGACGTGCAGCTGGTTGGCGGTATGGTCCTGAATGACAATTCGATTGCCGAAATGAGAACCGGCGAAGGCAAAACGCTGGTGGCAACTCTGCCGGTTTATCTCAATGCCATTTCAGGCAAGGCGGTGCATGTCGTCACCGTCAATGACTATCTGGCCCAGCGCGATGCTGCCTGGATGGGCAAGGTTTACGAGTTTCTCGGCTTACGGGTCGGCGTCATTGTGCATGGTCTGGAAGACGATGAACGTCGTGACCAGTATAGCTGTGATGTGACTTATGCCACCAACAACGAGTTGGGTTTCGACTATCTTCGCGACAATATGAAATACGCCGTCGAGGACATGGTGCAACGCGGTCACTATTACTCGATTGTCGATGAAGTTGAACTCGATCCTGATTGACGAGGCCCGCACGCCGTTGATTATTTCCGGTGCCCTGGAAGACCGGTCCGATCTTTATACTGACATCGATGCAATCATCCCGCAACTGGTTGAAGAAGATTACGAAATTGACGAGAAAACCAAAACGGTCACCTTGACCGAAGCCGGCAACGAACACATTGAGGAATTGCTGCAGGCATCGGAGATGATGACTGAAGGATCGTTGTATGATGTAGAAAACGTTGCCCTGGTCCACCACGTCAATCAATCGCTTCGCGCGCACAAGGTTTTTGTCAAGGACCGCGATTACATCGTCAAGGATGATGAGGTGGTGATCATCGACGAATTCACTGGAAGGATGATGCCGGGCCGGCGGTATTCCGAAGGTCAGCATCAGGCAATTGAAGCCAAGGAAAACGTCCGCATTCAGCCGGAAAACCAGACGCTTGCCTCGATAACCTTCCAGAACTATTTCCGCCTGTATGAAAAACTCGCCGGCATGACCGGTACGGCGGCCACCGAAGCAGACGAATTTCTGGATATTTACAAGCTCGACGTGGTTGAGGTGCCGACAAATGTTGAAGTCAGACGCCTTGATGAGGATGATGAGGTATATCGCAGCGTACGCGAGAAATTCGATGCCATTGTTGTGGCCATAAAAGATGCCCGTGAACGCGGCCAACCGGTGCTGGTCGGCACGACTTCGATCGACAAATCCGAATACCTGGCTCAACATCTCAAGGAGCTTGGAATTCCGCACAATGTTCTGAACGCGCGCTATCATGAACAGGAAGCCCAGATCATTTCACAAGCCGGTGTTCCAGGTGCGGTTACCATTGCCACCAACATGGCCGGTCGCGGTACCGACATTCAGCTCGGCGGCAATGCCGACATGCGCATTGAAAATGAGCTTGGCGATATGGCTGAGGGCAAAAAACGCGAAACCGCCATCAAAAAGATCAACGCCGAAATTGCCGAACACAAGCAAAAGGCGATTGACGCGGGCGGATTGTTTGTCATCGCCACGGAACGCCATGAAAGCCGCCGCATCGACAACCAGCTTCGCGGCCGTTCCGGCCGCCAGGGCGACCCCGGCCGGTCACGCTTTTATCTCTCGCTGGAAGACGATCTGATGCGCATTTTCGGGTCTGAGCGCATGGACTCGATGTTGCAGAAGCTGGGCCTCGAAGAAGGCGAGGCGATTGTTCATCCCTGGATCAACAAGGCACTGGCAAAAGCCCAGCAGAAGGTCGAGGCGCGCAATTTCGATGCCCGCAAGAACATCCTGAAATTCGACGATGTGATGAATGACCAGCGCAAGGTTATCTTCGAACAGCGCATCGACATCATGAACGGCAACGAAATTTCCGGCACCGTGGACGATATGCGTCATGAAGTGGTGAATTCAACCGTGGTGGAGTTCATCCCGCCGAGTGCCTACCCTGAACAATGGCGTTCAACCGAACTGCGCGAAAAACTGCGTGAAGTTGTGGCAATCGATTTCCCCATTGAAGACTGGGCTGACGAAGAAGGTATTGCGGATGAGGAAATCCGTGAACGGGTGACGGAAGCCGCCGATAATCTTTATGGCGAGAAGCGCGAGAAGTATGGCGCTGAAATCATGGAGTACATCGAAAAGGAAGTGTTGCTGCGGTCACTGGATCAGTTGTGGCGCGAACACATCATTACCCTGGAGCATTTGCGCCAGGCGGTTCAGTTGCGTGGCTATGGTCAGCGCGACCCGCTTAACGAGTACAAGACTGAAGGTTTCACGCTGTTTGAACAGATGATCGTTCGTTTGCGCGCAATCGTGACCGGGCAACTTCTGCGGGTTGAAGTCAGCCAGAACGGCGCTGATGACATGTTCCCTGATGACGAGGAACTGCCTGACATGTTCATCGAGGATTTTGATGAACACGGCAATGAATTGCCGCCTGGCACAGTGCTGTCCGCGGCAATCTCTCCTTCCCGGACCAGCCCG
>CAVWYF010000003.1:0-14497 GCA_963759095.1 uncultured Alphaproteobacteria bacterium
CCAGCCATGGCACTGGTTCAGGTGGTGGCACTGGTCGAAGACGACGCGATGGTGGAAATCGAGGCGACGGCAGTGGTGCCGTTGAGCAACCGATGACCGTTTCTGCGAGTTCAGGGTAATATGTGGAAGCCGCCTGAAAAGATAAGATGGAGCCCGGACCCCGGTCATCTGCCGGATGCGGAGGAGCGCGCATCGTCAACCCTGTTTTCCCCCTTGCTGTGCGGGCGGCTTGCGCTGCGCAACCGGACATGGGTGCCCGCAATGGTGCCGTGGCGGGCCACGGACAACGGGTATGTGACACCTGAAGTACTGGACTGGTATGGCCGGTTCGCGCAAGGCCGTCCGGCTGCCATCGTTGTCGAGGCGACCGGCATCCGCGATGTGCCATCCGGGCCGTTGCTGCGCATTGGTCATGACCGGTTTCTGGACGGGCTTGAGCAACTGGTTGACGTGGTTCGCAAGCAAAGCGGCGGAACCACAAGGCTGTTCATTCAGCTGATTGACTTCCTGGCGATCAAGCGGCGTCCCGACCGGGTCAAGTTCCTGGAGCGTTTTCTCACCATCACGCCGCTGCACCGGCAGGCGCTCGGCATGATCGATGCCGAAGATGCCGATGTCCGCCATGCCATGATCGCCATGAGCGACGATGAGCTGGAACAGGTTCTGAATGCGCGCGAGTTCGAGGCGCTGACAAAAGGCTACCGCGAACAGGTGAATGACATGCACCTGGATCACATCGCGGACCTGCCCGAGGTCCTCGCCAGACCTGTTTGCCGAAGCGGCCAATCGCGCCAGCCGTGCCGGATTTGACGGTGTTGAGTTGCACTATGCCCATGCCTACACCATGGCGTCGTTCCTGTCGGCGACCAACCAGCGCGATGACGGATATGGCGGCGCGGCGGATGCGCGGGTTCGCCTGCCACTTGAGGTTTATGAAGCGGTACGTAAAGCCGTACCGGAAGACTTCATAGTCGGCTCCAGGTTCCTGGCGTCAGAGGCGATTGAAGGCGGCAGCACGCTTGAAGATGTCTGTCATTTTGCAACAGCTTTTGCCAGGGCCGGCATGGACTTCCTGTCGCTCTCGCGCGGAGGCAAGTTTGACGATGCCAAGCAACCCAAGGTTGGAGCTGCTGCCTATCCCTATACCGGGACCCAGCGGCTATGAGTGCATGCCGCAATTCATCTCCGATGAGAAAGGCCCGTTTGGCCGCAACCTGGCGGCGACCAGGGCCATTCGTCAGGCCGTGCGCAAGGCCGGGTTTGACACACCGGTGGTTGCCGCAGGCGGCATACACAGTTTTGATATGGCGGAAGCAGCACTGAATGACGGGACCGCCGACATTATCGGTGCGGCCCGCCAGACACTCGCCGATCCCGACTGGTTCAGGAAACTTGAAACCGGCCACGGCGGTGACATCCGGCTGTGTGAATATACCAATTACTGTGAAGGGCTCGACCAGACCCACAAGCAGGTGACGTGCAAGCTTTGGGACAGGGTGCAACTGGACGAGCCCGGCGTGCGCAAGTCATCAGACGGCAAGCGCCGCCTGACAGCGCCGGACTGGACACCTGAATGACGCCGCCGGTCAGCCCGCAGAAAGACCGGTTTGTACACGACCGGCTGCCGCCGCCTGATCAGTGGCCGCAGATACTGCCTCTGGCAGGCATATCCGGTGTGAAAACCCTCAATTGCGTGTCACTGCTGCTCGACCGGCATATTTCAAATGGTCACGGCGACAGGCCGGCGGTTCGCGGCGGCGACCGGACCTGGACTTATGCGGAGTTGAACGACCATGTCTGCCGGGCCGCATCGGTGATGGTTCATCGCTACGGCATCAAACCGGGCAATCGTGTGTTGATCCGCGGCGGCAATTCACCGGAAGTAGCACTTGCCTGGCTGGCCGTGCAGAAGATCGGTGCGGTGGCCGTCACGACAATGTCGTTGCTGCGCGACAATGAACTGCGGGTGATTATCGACATGTCGCAACCGGCACTGGCGATCTGTGAAACCAGCCTGATGCAGGACCTGTCACTCGCTGTCAGTTCGTCAGGCAAGGACGTACCGGTTATCGGGTTCGACAGCCGGCCACGGCGAACTGTTTGAGCTGATGGCCGACGCCGCACCACAGCAGGAAACCTGCGCCACCTTGCCGGATGACATATCGCTGATTGCCTTTACCTCCGGCACGACCGGCAAACCCAAGGCCACGGTTCACTTTCATCGTGATGTGATTGCCATTTGCGAGACCATGTGCCGGCACGTCATCGCCCCTGCCCCGGATGATGTTTTCATCGGCACCGCGCCACTTGCATTTACGTTCGGCCTCGGCGGGCTGCTGGTGTTTCCGTTCTATGCCGGTGCCTGCAGCGTTCTCAATGCGCGTTATTCGCCGGAGCAACTGCTCGATGCAATCGAGACCTGCGGCGCAACGGTTTGCTTTACCGTGCCGACTTTCTTTCAGCAGATGGTGAAACTGAAGACAGGTCAGTCGCTGGCAACATTGCGCCTTGCCGTGTCCTCCGGTGAGGCCTTGCCGTTGCCTGTGAGACAGGCATGGGCGGACGAGACGGGGATGCAACTGGCGGAAGTGCTGGGTTCAACCGAGATGCTGCATGCCTTTGCCGGATCAACGGGACAGGATGTGCGTGCAGGCTTTATCGGCCCGGCTATACCCGGCTTTGAACTAGCTGTCATTGACGATGCCGGCCACAAATTGCCGGCCAACGAAATCGGACGGCTGGCGGTCAAAGGTCCGACAGGATGCCGGTATCTGGATGATGAACGCCAACAGGTTTACGTGCAGGACGGGTGGAACATCACCGGCGATGCCTGTTCAATGACCGAAGACGGTTATCTCGCCTATCACAGCCGTCTGGACGACATGATCATTTCATCGGGCTACAATATTTCAGGTGTCGAAGTTGAAAACACCTTGCTGCTGCACCCGGATGTCCGTGAATGCGCTGTCGTGGGCGAAGCATCGGAGGAACGCGGGCAGATCGTGGTTGCCTATGTGGTAACGCCGGTTGCCGTGCAGGACAGACCAGGACTGGCCGACAATCTGCAAGACCATGTCAAAAGCACCATTGCGCCTTACAAGTATCCGCGCGCCATCCGGTTTCTTGACCAGTTACCCCGCAATGAATCTGGCAAAATTCAACGTTTCCGCCTGCGCGATAATTCAAGTCTTCCGCTTATTCCAGAAATACATTGATGCTGGCAGACCGGCCCCGGGCGTCAATCACGGACAGCCGTGAAAACCCGACACCGCCGGCTTGCCACACGCCACTGCGCGACCTCAGAGGTTCGCCTACGGGAACACCGTTGGCCAGCAGGCGAAACGGCGCGCGTCCGCCCTGCAGTTTCAACATCAGTGGTTGAACGGCCTGTCCCGACGCCAGGCCAAGGTCAACATGCGCCCCGTCCGGCGGATACACGATATGCAAGGCCGCTTCGTATGCCCCGACCTGCGGCAGACCGGCATCCGGAGCTGTGAAACGCCTTAGCGCGACAGGCAGATCGGCTGCGTCTATCCGCACCGCACCGGCCGGGGCCGGCGGCAAAGCCTCGAGTTTCAACCCGGACCGGACAAAGCCGTCAAACAGGATTGGCGCTGCCACGGTTATCCCGCTCAAATCCGACACCGGCGCACCATCTGCCCGCCCAACCCAAACACCCAGCACATAGCGGCCGTCAAATCCGATCGACCAGGCATCGCGATTGCCGTAGCTGGTGCCGGTCTTGTAGGCAATCGGCAACCGCGCGGTACCGCGTGGCGGTGCGACGCCCGACAACATGTCCGCCACGTGCCAGGTGGCAACAGGTGAGAACATCGCCCGCCCACCGGCTGCTGACGGCGCTCCTGTCACACCATCTCCAAGTACTGCAGTGCGCCCGTTATTGGCGAAAACGGTATACGCCCGCACAAGGTCCTTCAATGTGACACCCACACCGCCGAGACCAATGGCCAGTCCAGGTGCTTTGCCTTTCGGCAGCACTGGCGCAACTCCTGCCCTGTGCAACCGGCCCAGCAGCCGGGACGGCACAGTTGCCTGCAGCAATCTGACCGCCGGCACATTAAGCGACAGCTGCAACGCCTGGCGCACACTCACATCACCCTGGTAGGTCAGATCAAAATTGCGGGGCCTGTAACCATCAAAACTGGCCGGGCGGTCTTCAATCAGCGTTTCCGGCAACACCAGCCCGTCTTCCAGCGCCAGCGCATAGATGAAGGGTTTGAGCGCAGACCCCGGAGACCGCGGCACACCGGTCATGTCTATCCAGCCTGCCCGTCTGACCTCCAACAGGCCCGCCGACCCGACCTCAGCCAGCACGTCTCCGGTATGAGCATCCGCGAGCATCATGGCAACGGACAGGCCCGGCCCAAGCTGTTGGGCAGACTCCGATGCCAGCAGTTCCAGAGCCTGTTGGACCGGCCGTGACAACGTCACCTGATGAGACTGTGCCTCTGGCCGCAACCGGCGTGCCTGCTGTGCCAGATGGGGCGCAAATGCCGGCAAAGCCAGGCGGCGTGCCCGGACCGGAACAGCAGAGGCTCGCGCCACCTCGCCGGGTGCAATAAAACCTCCTTCAGCCATGCGGGCCAGCACCTGGTCGCGGGCTGCTGTCGCGCGCTCGCGATAGCGGTCGGGCCGACGCCGCTCCGGCGACTGCGGCAAGGCCACCAGCAATGCGCCTTGAGCAAGATCGAGTGACTTCGGTTCCTTGCCGAACCAGGCAAGCGAAGCAGCCCTCACTCCCTCGATATTGCCGCCATAAGGCGCATGAGTAAGATAGAGTTCGAGGATCTGGCGCTTGTCCAACCGTCGCTCGATCTGCAGCGCCCGGGCCATCTGACGGAATTTGGCGGTCAAGGAGCGTTCTGAACGCGGTTCGAGTAACCGCGCCAATTGCATGGTGATGGTCGATCCGCCTGACACGATACGTCCATGACGCAGCATTTGCCACGCAGCGCGCATCATGGCCAGCGGATCCACTCCGCCATGCTGCCAGAAACGGCGATCCTCGTAGGCAACCAGCATGCGCACAAATTCCGGGTCGACCTTGTCAAGTTGTACCGGAAGCCGCCAGCGCCCGTCCCGGGCGGCAAACGCCCGCAACAGGTCTCCGTTGCGATCCACAACCTCGACGGATTGTGTCGAGGCATCCGGCAACGGCGGCGGATAGGCCTCGTCCAGGGCTGCCAGTCCCGGCATCGCGGCAAGCGCGATAACGACAGTGAGAGCCAGCGCGACAATGACCGGCTTGTGCTTCATGGTTGCGCCGGGCTCACGTCAATCCGCCCTTGTGCGGTTCGTGCTGTGAACTGGGGCCGGTACATGTCCTCAACCACGGCAGCAGGCTGGGTGAACTTGCCCGGTGAGACAGCGCGCACCACGTAGGCTGCGCTGAATTCCCTGTTGCCGCCTGCCCGCACATCGAACGCGGCGACAAACCGGTCGGCGCGAAATTCGCTATGCGCCGCACTGGCATTACCCAACCATTCAAACGATTTGAGATCGGCGCTGCCGACCAGTTTCGGGCTGTCAATCTCGAAGCCACCCGGCAGCAGGTCGCTGACCACGATGCGCGCTTGCCAGTTGTTCTGCTGCACGATGCTGAGTGTCACGACGAAACGATCGTTCTGTTTTACCTGGCTGACGTCGGTTTCAACGCCGTCAAGCGTGTAGTACTTGCGCTCGATGGTGAAACCCTTGCCGCCGGCAGGCAGTGCGGTCAGCGGTGCTGCAAGCACATTCACCATCGCCAGCACCTGCTCCTGCCCGCGATTGACAATCTCCAGCGGCATGGCCGCAAGGTCTTCACCCGACGTTGTGGCGGAATAACCACCGGCGTGATCAGCGCCTCCCACTGCAAGCCGCATTGAAGCATTGGTCTGCTTCAAGCCGCGCGCCGCAAGCAGCATCCATACATTCTCCTGCGTGGTGGAGTACCGGTCACGGGCCGCTTTTGCCGATACGAGGTCCACCATTGCCGGAATTGACTGCGGCAAGGGTTGCGTCTCCGAGGCCAGCGCCAGCATGGCCGACGCATCACGCAGGCTGGACCCATAATCTGATCGTGACAGATCACCTTTGTCCTGACGCGCTCGCGCAAGGGCTGACTGGAACGCCATGCCGGACCGGTTTGCATCACCGTAAAGCGCCAGCGCCGCGCCAAGCTGTGCCCGTGACATCGAGCTTTTGAACTCTTCCATCTTGGTGTCCGCATAATAGCGCAGGTCACCTGCCGAAGCCCGGCGATTGCGGGCCAGCACATAAAGCGCATAGGCAATGCCGCCACCACGATCCTTGACGTTTTGATCATAGGACAGGACGTTTTGCAGGTTTTCCAGAGCGGCCAGCATGGCCTTTTCACGGACCTTGAACCCCTTTTCCCGGGCCCGGGTCAGGAAATCGGTCACATAGGCATCGAGCCAAAGGTCACCATAGCCCGGACTCCACAAGCCAAAGCTGCCTGACGAAGACTGGTTGGCCATGACGCGGTAAATCGCCTTTTGAACGCGGTTGCTGACATCGCCTGCATCCTCAGCCTTGGGGTCGCCCGGCAAATCACTCAGATAAAGCAGCGGCAGCGCCCGGCTGGTGGTCTGCTCGGTGCACCCGTAGGGATAGCGGTCAAGGGATGCCAGCACCGACGCCGTATTGATACCTCGCGTCCTCGATACATCGACCGTCACCAGTGCACCGTCAGGTTGACTGCCGGCAAGCAACTGCTCATCCAGTGCAATTGCCCCGCCGTTTGCCGCAAGCGTCATTTCCTTGCGCTGAGTGACCGGTAACGCGGCAGGCCGGACAGGTACATAGAGCGTCTGGGCCAGATCGATGCCGGCTTCGTGTGTCAGCCGCACGCTCACCTGGCCCGACCCAACGCCTGTGGCCGAAATGGGCACAGACAGGGATGTCTTGCCGCCTTCTGTCAGCTTCACGATGTTGGGCAAAAGCCCCTGATTTGCCGATAATCCGTCTTCTGCGATGATCTCGACCACATAGTCGCCTGCCGGGCCATCGGTGTTGGCTATGTCGAGCCGCAGGCGTGACGTGTCGCCGGGAGACATCACCTTCGGGGCAGACGCCAGCAGCACAACCGGATCGCGAACGATTACGTCGCTCGACGCACTGCCAACCTGATCCTTCGACCAGGCCACCGCCATCAGCCGGACCGTGCCATTGAATTGCGGCAGGGCGAAATTTACCGATGCCTTGCCGTCTGCGCCAACTTCCACCGGGCCTGAAAACAGCGCCAGCAGCTTCTGCGTCGGAGGACTGCCGTCAGACGACAGGCCGGCAGCGTCACCGCCGCTCCTGATCAATCCTCGGGCTCCGAGGGAACCGTCAATCAGGCGGCCGTAGATATCCCGGATTTCCAGCCCGATCTTGCGCTGACCAAAGTACCAGCCGGCCGGGTCAGGCAATTCATAGCGGGTCAGGTTCAAAATGCCGACGTCGATGGCCGCCACCGTCACATAGGCCTGTTGACCTTGAGCCAGGCCTGTCAGCGTCATGGGAACATCAAGCTGTCCCCTCGCCGGCACCTTTGCCGGCACATCCAGTGTCAGGCTGATCTTGCGCGGTTCAGGATCGACCTGAAGCCATTTCACACCGATGGCGCGAGACGGAAGCCGACTTTTTTCCGCGTCACCGCGCCGATAGAGCGTGGCGGTCACATAGGCACCTGCGCCCCAATCCATGCCCACCGGCATCTCGATGACCGTATCGCCCGCGGCAACGCTGGCTGTCTGGACATCGGACAGTTTGTCAGTGCCGACAATCACAAGCACTTCGCCGGCATGGCGGGCCGATATCGTCAGCCGCGCCGTATCGCCGGCGGCATATGATGCCTTGTCCAAAGCCATCTCCAACCCGTCCGGGGTGTCGAGCGAGGCAGCGTTCACAACCCATCCGGCATTGAATTCCACGCTTGCGGCAGCGCCGCCGGAGCGAGGATCAATTACCTCCAGCCGATAACGCCCCCAGGCGACGGTAACGGATATCCTGGCCTCTCCCTGTGCAGGTGCATCCACCTGCCCGTCCATAACCTGTTTGGTCAGGTCGATGGCTTCATAGCTCCATCTGTCGCCGGTCCGGTACCACTGGTAGTTGCGTTCAACGCGGATCAACCGCCATTTGAGGCCAGCAACTTCAGCCTTGCTGCCATCCGGTGTAACGGCAATGACCCTGAATCCGGCGGTGGAGTTTTCCGCGACCTGTGCTTCGCCTGCTTCCGGCTTGATGCCGATGACCATGCGCTCAGGCTTGACCTTGAGATCAACGTCTCTTTCGACGGCGCGGCCGCCGGGTTCGCGCACGCGCATGATGACGCTGGCAGTCAGCAATTGCGTGGTGGCCGGTGCCCCCGTCAGGACGACCGGCACTTGCGCCTTGCCGGTACCATCCAGGTCGGGCACCGCGTCAAGCGTGCGGGTCACAGTCTCTGTCTGTTCCTCCGCCAGACCGAATGAATAGCCCGGATAGGCGTCCCACTGGCGCGTCGTCTTGATCCTGACGCTGCCCTCAACGCCCAGACCTGCTGCCGGCGCCCCATACAGATACTGCCCGTCCACTGCGACTGTAGCCGGTTGCGTGACAGCAATTTCTGATGGCGTGGCAGCGAGATCAAATTCCAGCCGGTCCGGTACGAAGTCCTCGACAAGGAAGCGCATTTCGGCCACCGGTTCGGCCTTGATGTCGGTGTGCATCCGCACGGTCCAGGTGCCGCGCATTGCATTGTCCTGAAGCTCGTAGTCCACCATGTGGCCACCGAGCCTGTCGTCGCTCGACACCATGCGCCGGTCTTCGACACCATCGGGACGGCGGAAGACGAACGTCAATGGCAATCCGCTCAGGGCGTGAGCCGATACATCACGCACCAGCGCTGAGGCGTGCACCGTCTCGCCGGGCCTGTAGATGCCGCGTTCAGTCCACGAGAAGACATCAATCGCGCCGGGGGATGCCCGGCCCGCGACGCCGCGGTCTGCAAAGTCGAAACCTGCCTGGGTCAAATCAAGCAACACGAAATCACCGCTGCCGTGACGGACCAGAATTGCCGCCGGGGCCATTGCTCCCTCGCCACGAACCAGGCCGGCGGCAAAGCTTGCGCGCCCGTCGGCATCGCTGACGGCAGACCCCAGCACTTCATTGTTGCGGGCGACCAGTTGCACGTCGGCGGTGGCCAGCGGCTTTGCCGAAGCCAGGCTGCGCACGAACACGTTGAGGCCGTCTTCACCGGTAAAGCTGGTCACTCCGATATCCGAAATGACAAACCACTGTGTTGCGCGGGCTTGCCAGTTGTCGGTCTGCCCGTCCTTGGGAACAGCGGTCAGCACATAGATGCCGGGCTTTCTGTCGGGTATCGCCTGATCGACCGGAAAACTGGTCGTCACTTCCTTGTTCAGCTTGCTGGCGATTTCGATGCTGCCCTGCCAGACCGGTGAACCAAGCTCCTGCTTGATGTTGTCGACCTCATAGCCTTTCAGTTGACGCAGGAACGAGCTGCCGGACAACAGACGCGCCAGCGCCCTGTCGCCTATGCGATAAGCCTCAAGCTGCGCACTGTCGGTGTTGACGGAGACCAGCGGAATGCCATGCCGGGTTGTGCTGGGCAGAACAAAGCGATCACCGGTAAAGCGCACAGCGGGTGCGCGATCACGAACATAGACATTCAGAACCACGGGTTGCTCCAGCACCTCGCCTACCGACGATGGCAGGCCCTGCCGAAGCCCGACCGTGTAGGTTTGACCATGGGACAGCCATTCGACACAAACCTGCTTGTCCTTGGCTTCCAGTGAACTGGCAGGTGCGCCGTTTACAGTTACAAACTGTGCATAATCAATACTGGAGCGCACCAGGGCTTCGGAAAACTGCACACAGATGCGCGGTGTCGTTGCATCGCTGTCCACTGAATGGCCAACAACACGGAAACCCTGGCGTTCACGCAGTTCCTTGTAGGCCGCGCGAACCTCTGCTGACGACACCAGCCCGAGACTGGCCTTGTAGGCTTCCAGCGCGGGCCGGAACAGGTTTCGCTTGTCGAGGGCATTTGCCAGCACGGCCAGTGCCTGCTGCCCTGAGCGCGGCGGTTTTGCTTTCACGATAGGCGATCTGGGCAGCCGATGAGGCGGTCTGTTTGAACTGGTAGCTGTTCTCGCCCGGACCCGGAATGACGCGAAGCGATGCCCTGGCAAAACCAAGCCAAAGAGCAGCGTCATCCGCGTCCAGTCTCAGTGCCGCCAGATAGGCATCGCGCGCGACCCGCACTTCCCCCGAGCGCAGGCCTGTGTCACCTGCATCTTTCAGCGCAGCCAACCCGCGTGCCTCCGCAGCGTCAGGGGTGCCGATCTCTGCCTGCGTCTGGCGCACTTCCAACTTCACATAATCCGGCAGGAAAGTCAGCGGCGACGGCGCAGCGATATCAGGCTGCGTGGAAACCTCTACTATCCGTCCGGCAACCGCTCCCACGAACGGTTTTGTGACACCGTGGTCGGATTTGAGGAAACACCATTGTTGCTTGCTGGTGTAGGTAAACGCCCGGCACTGTTCATCTTCAAGACACAGCGCCTTGCATTGATCGAGCGACACATCGCTTTGCGTCTTCAGGTCAAAACCGAAATAATCCGCATCCTGGGAGGTAATGACAGTTCGCTCAGCGGGACCGGCTTGTGCCGGCAGAAAAATGAATGTGAGCAGTAACAGGGCAAACGCCAGCGCGTCTCAGGAAACTCGACCTCATGGTCCGTTCTCCGTCCAAAAACGATCGCCCCGTCTACAACACCATAATGATGCGCTCGTGCCAGATGTCAATTGACAGAAACTAGGGTCAGGCGTGGTTCCAGTCGTCCGGATCATCGGAGTTGTTCGGCGACAGTCCCAGAATGTCGCCGTCGGTCGAACATCCCAAACCGAGAACTGTGCGATTGGCATAGCTGAAGTATGCAGAAACCTGATTGATTTCGAGGATTTCGCCGTCGGTATAACCGGCCGACCGCAAGTCGGCAACGATACCTTCGCTCATGCCGGCGGGATTCTCGGGTCAGTTGTCTGGCGTATTCCATGGCGATCTTCTGCCTGTCGTCCAGAGGGGCCTGATCAATGGCCCGTGATCTCGATAGCCGCACGAATAGCGTCGGCTCTGTGATCGTCCTTCAGGAGCCGTTTCAAGCCCGCAAAAATGATGTTCTACGCAATAGCTGCATTCATTGAGCGAACTGACCCAGACGCCCAGCGTTTCCAGGAACCATTTGGGAACGGTGTTGTCGGAATGATGCAGGACGTATTTGTAGATCGCCATGTGACCTTCCATCGTGTGAGGTCTCAGCGAATGCATCATCATGATATTATCGACATTGTTGCTGGGCCCTTTGACCCGGTCGTACAATGTCTTCAGCTTGCCGTTTGCATCGTCATAGGGAACAGTTGCGATCCATGCCATTTGGATTCCTCGCTGCGATTGACGCCATTGCCGTGTGGTCCAGGGAAGAAGCCATAAGACATAATAGCGCAGCAGCATAGCGCCGGATTCCGGGTCTGGATTACGTCCCACTTCCCTGCAAGTATGGCTGCGCTGAAGCGGGCCGACTCACATATGCAACAAAGGCGCAAAACATGTGGCGTAAACTTCTGATAGTGCCACCCATTTTGCTGGGTGTTTTTGTGATCTGGTGGTTTGTCGGTCAGCGCCAGCCGCCACAGACAACTGCACCGCAGGAAGAAATCCGCAATGTCCGCATCATTCAGGCACAACGCACCGATCTGATCCCCACAGTCAGCGGTTTCGGCACGGTGCAGCCGGCCAAAACCTGGCAGGCTGTCGTGCAGGCCGCCGGAGAGGTCGAGTACAAGCATCCGCGCCTCATGCGCGGTGCGATCATGCCCGCCGGGACTGAAATCATCCGTATTTCACCACGCGACTACGAGCTTGCAATAGCCCAGGCGGAAGCAAACATAGGCAAGGCCGACGCCCAGATTACCGAGTTCGATCTGACGGAGGAAAACACCAAGGCCAGCCTGAAGATCGAACGCCAGGCCCTGACAATCAGCGAGCGGGAACTGGCCCGGAAAGAAGAACTGGTTCGCAGCGGTGCAACATCCAGAACAGTGCTTGACCAGGAAACCCGCGACACGCTTGCGCAGCGCAAGAAGGTTCAGGATCTGGAGAACACGCTCAAACTGATACCGTCGCAACGCGCCGCACTTGTGGAGCAGAAGAAGCTCAACCAGATTGAGCTGGACCAGGCGAAACTGAACCTCGCCCGCACCCGCATTTTGCTGCCGTTCGATGCCCGCATCAGCGAGGTGTCGGTTGAAATAGCACAATATGCCCAGGTCGGGTCGGTCCTTGTTGCTGCCGATGGCATCAAAACTGCCGAAGTTGAAGCGCAGGTACCGCTGGCCCAGTTTTCAGCGCTGGCCAGAGCAACGGCAAGTGGTGACAGCCCAATTGGAATAACGCCTGAAACGATCGGTGAAGTTGTCAAACGTCTGGGATTTTCCGCCACAATTCACCTGAATGCCGGCGAGACGGAGATTGTCTGGCCGGCCACATTCTCCCGTGTCTCCGATACGATTGATCTCAAAACCCGATCAATTGGTGCAATCGTTACCGCACAGGATACCTGGAAAACCGCCAGGCCCGGGCAACGCCCGCCGCTGTCCAAGGGGATGTTTGTCGAAGTCAGAATACGCGCCGGCAAACTGGCAGATCAGATTGTTGTGCCGCGCTCCGCCCTGCACGGCGAAAGCCTCTACCTTGCTGACAAGGAAAACCGGCTCGTCATAAGGCCCGTCGAAACCGGCCTGACGCAGGACGGCAATGTCGTGGTCGGTTCCGGTGTCGAGCCCGGTGACAGGGTGATCGTGTCCGACCTGCTACCGGCAATCGAGGGTATGCTGCTGCGTATAACCAGGGATGAAGCGCTGGAGTCCGAGATAAAGCGGCAGCTTTCGGACACCGTCAAATGATCGGATACTTTGTCCGACACCCGACGGCTGCAACCCTTGTCATGCTGGGTCTTCTGACCCTCGGCATCTTTGCCTATCCGTCCCTGCAACGTGAAACCTTCCCGCGCATTGCGCCGAGCAAACTGCAGATCACAGCGGTGTGGCCAGGCAGCAGGCCCGAAGAGGTTGAACAGGCCGTCTGCCAGCGCATTGAGGATTCGATAGACAGCGTAAACAATGTGGCTGAGGTGATATGCGAAGCGCTCGAAGGTATTGCCACGGTTACTGTTGAGAAAACCGATGCGGTTGATCTGGACCGGTTCACATCGGACATAACCAATGCGGTCGATGGAATTTCGGAGTTTCCGGAAAATGTCGAACGCCCGGTGGTTTCGCAACTTGGCCGTACAGATTTTGTTGCATCAGTGGCAATCACCGGACCGAAAGACCCGGTCAGTCTCAAGGCCTATGCCGAGTATATCAAGGACCAGATGAATCTCTGGGGCGGCATACCCAAAATCGAGGTCCTGGGTTTCTCCGACCATGAGATACGCATCGAACTTTCCCGGTCAAACCTGCGCAGCCTCGGCGTATCGGCAGAAGATGTCGCGCGTGCCGTGCAGAAAGAATCGATCGACCTGCCATCCGGCAGCCTGGAGACAAAAGACCGGGAATTTCTGGTGCGCTATGCCGGGGAGCGGCGCAAGGTGGATGAATTCCGCGATGTGGTGGTCGTATCGGCCAGCAATGGCGGGCAGATACGGCTCGGCGATATCGCGCATATCACTGACCGGTTCAAGCTGGACGAACAACGTATTGATTTCAACGGCAAACCCGCCGCCATCCTGTCCATTACCAAGACCACGGACCAGGATACGTTGACGGTGATCCAGCGGGTGAACGGCTTTCTTGACGACGCCCGGAAAAAAGCGCCTCCCGGCGTCAAGATGGCTGTTACCAATGACGTTTCGTCAATCGTTTCCGACCGGCTTCGCCTGCTGATCAACAATGCCGTCCTGGGCCTTGCGCTGGTATTCCTGGTGCTCTGGCTGTTTTTCGGATTTCGCTATTCGTTCTGGGTGGCAGCGGGGCTGCCGGTTTCGTTTGCCGGCGCCTTTTTCCTGATGGTGCTGGTGGGATACTCCATCAACATGCTGACCATGGTCGGACTGCTGATCGTAATCGGGTTGTTGATGGATGATGCCATCGTGATAGCCGAGAACGTCGCCAGCAAGTACTCAGCCGGCAGTTCAGCCAGGGAAGCAGCCATCGATGGTGCCGGCCAGGTACTGCCTTCGGTGTTCGCGTCGTTTGCCACGACCGCCTGCATTTTCGGGTCACTGGCCTTTCTGAAAGGCGATATCGGGCAGATACTGCGCGTTGTGCCGGTGGTCATGCTGTTCGTGCTGATCGTGTCGCTGGTCGAAGCTTTTCTCATTCTGCCCAACCATTTGTATCACGCCCTTGAGAAATCAGGCTCAAAACAAGGCCGCGTCCAGCAGGCGGTGGATACCGGCGTAAACTGGCTTCGCGACCGCAT
>CAVWYF010000004.1:0-66314 GCA_963759095.1 uncultured Alphaproteobacteria bacterium
CACCAGGTCAATCTTGTTTATAGCCAGAATTGCCTTGGCCCCGGTCGCCTCCAGGCCTTCGATAATGCGCGTATTGTCTTCGTTGAGGCCGTCGCGGGCACCGATCAGCAGAACTGTCGCATCCGCATCTGCGGCACCTGCCCAGGCTGCATGAACCATCTCTTCATCCAGCTTTCGCTTGGGCGAAAAAATACCCGGTGTGTCAACAAAAATGATCTGTGCTGCGCCTTCCAGTGCAATCGCCCTGATGCGCGCCCGCGTCGTCTGGACTTTGTGGGTTACAATCGAGATCTTGGACCCGACAAGCTAATTCAGCAGGGTTGACTTGCCGGCGTTGGGAGCACCGATCAGGGCAACGAAACCACAACTGGTCACACCTTTGTCCTGCGGTTGCACCATCTCGGTTGTACCCTCTGTCATTTCCAGATCCTTTCGCGGCGCAGAAATTCCGTAGCTGCGACCTGTTCTGCCGTGCGCCGGGTGGTTGAGACACCGTGCGCCGGCTCCCGGCCCTCGACTTTCAATTCCACCTTGAATTCCGGCGCATGGTCCGGGCCTGTGGTGTCAATCGTCTCATATGATGGCACTGCCAACGATTTTGCCGCGGCCCATTCCTGCAGGGATGACTTGGCATCCTTGCGCATGTCCGGCGCCTGCTTGAGAAAACCGGCCCAATGTTCGCCGATGAGCGTGCGTGCTACTTCCAGGCCCCCGTCAAGGTAAGCCGCCGCAATCAGGGCTTCGCATGCGTCACCAACAATATTGTCAGTCACAACCGTACGCTTGTTGCCTTTGCCGGCCAGCACGAGAGCGTCCGGAGTACCCAGTTTCTCGCCAATTTTCGCGCATGTCTGGCGTCGCACCAGCGTATTGAGCATCCGCGCCAGGTCGCCTTCGGGCAAATCCTCGTGTTGCTCATATAAAAGCTGTGCGACAATCAATCCGAGCACCCTGTCACCCAGGAACTCGAGGCGCTCATTGCTCGCCCGACTTTGGATTTCGCTCCGCTGGAGTGGGTCAGGGCCTGCTCGAGCAATTGCTCATTCTTGAATACATATCCTAGCCGGTTGATCAGAACGGCTACTGCTTCACCCCGGTTGATCATTCGACGGAGTTGAATATCCGGCCCCAGCGAATGTTCGTGGGCCATTTCCAAACTTCCCAGAAAGCCCCGTCAGGTCCGTGCGAGAAGAACAGCACAGTCGATTTGCCGACCGAATTCTCATATGGAACATAGCCGACCTCCTTGAGGAAACGGGAATCTGTCGAATTGTCACGATTGTCGCCCATCATGAAATAATGTTCCGCGGGAACCGTATAAACCTCGGTATTGTCGGCCTGACCGTCATATATGTCCAGCGTCGAGTAGCTCACACCGTTCGGCAGTGTTTCAATATATTGTTTTGCCCGCGGAGCATTGTCCCTGTCCGGGTTGACGAAATTCTCAACCTGTCTGCGCTTGACCGCTTCACCATTGATGTGAAGCACACCATTGATCATCTGAATCCTGTCGCCGGGCAGCCCGATAACGCGCTTGATGTAATCGGTCTCGTTATCAAGCGGCAACTTGAATACAACCACATCGCCACGATCCGGCGCATCGCCAAAAACCCTGCCCTCAATCGGCACCGGCCCGAACTTGAACAGATTGTTGCCAAACAGCCCAAACGCAAAATTGAACGAGTACTTCGAATAGCCGTAAGACAGCTTGTTGACGAACAGATAGTCGCCGACACGCAAGGTTGGAACCGTCAGACTCAGATGGAATATTGAACGGCTGAAAGAAAAATGTGCGTACCACAAAGGCTATCAGCAGCGCCTGGATAATGACCTTGACGGTTTCCCAGCCACTGTCTTCTGTTTTCTTGCGTGAACGCTCCACCTCGGAAGACATTTGCTCGCCTCTTTACTTTACTTTCAGCCCAGACGTTCGCACGCCCGATTCTGGTCACCGCCTGTTTTGACAGTCATGTCGCAGCTTATTTGCAAAATTGCAACTGTCGGCGATTTCCTTGGATCACCATGTTTTTTCGATTGATAGAGCGAGAAAACCTTGAAGCTGATCGCTTACGCGGTTTTAGACCAGCTCTTTGGATTCGATTGACCCCATGCCGGTCCTGCAGATCAGCTTGCGGCAACCGGAATACAGGAGATTATCACGATTGCCTGGGCATACGGAAAATCGTCGGTGATAGTCAGATGGATATCGGGCCTGTGCCCTGCCGGTACCAGGGTTTCAAGATGTTGCGCCGCACCACCGGTCAAAACCATGGTCGGACGCCCGCTCGGCATGTTGACGACACCAAGATCGCGCCAGAACACGCCTTTGCGAAACCCCGTTCCCAGTGCCTTGGAACACGCTTCCTTGGCCGCAAACCGTTTGGCATATGACGCAGCACGCTGCGCACGGCGATCAGATTTGGCTTTTTCAATATCAGTAAAGACCCGGGACACAAACCGGTCACCGAACTTTTCCAGTGTGGTTTCGATGCGCCGGATATCGATCATGTCATTGCCTACTCCCAGGATCATGTGCCGGCACCTTGGCGTGAGGCCGCCTGGGCGTCGCGCCGTTTGCGCAATTCAGCCATCCGCTTTTCACGCAGTTTCCGGCGCCGTTCCTTGTACTTGCTCACGGCAGGTTTCAGCAGAATATAAGCTGTAATAGCGCACGAAAGCCCCAGGGGGATGGCCCCGACACACATAGGGAAAAACACCGGCTCCAGCCCGGCCCATAACTCTGCGAAGAACCGGACCGGGTCTGTGAACAACAGCTTCATGCCGCCATCAGGTGAAGAGATCGCAATCTCCTCGCGGCCTTCCTGACCAAGAAGATAGCTGCCTGTGTTGTGGGTAATGAACCATATGAACGGAAAAGTCAGCGGATTTCCGACCGACGTGCCGATTGCCGATGCGAGCAGGTTTCCGCCGACTGCCCAGGCAATCAGCGCCGCCACAACAAAATGAAAACCGATCAGCGGCGTGAATGATGCGAATGCACCGGCTGCAAACCCCAATGCTATTGCATGAGGTGAGCCGGAAATCCGGTTGACCTTGTAGGAAAAGTATTTTGCCGCGCGCTGGAATCCGATTTCGGGCCAGATAAAGTTTCTGACCTTTCTGAATAGACCAATTGACTTGCGCCGTTTCAAAATCATAATTCAAACACACCCGAAATATTTGCATCCGGAAGACGCTCAAGAGCGACACGAGTACAATCAAACCCGTAAAAATTGCTCTAACACTTTGCAGGCGATCAGGATTGTGAATTCTGGTTAACTTAACCAAAGTTCATCCTGGTCTATGCCTTCAGGCCGCGGCTCCCCGGTTTCACAGCTTCCGTTGCAGCAAGCTCTGGTGGCAACTTGTCCGCTTCGAAAGTTGGCACTTCCAACTGAGCCAGCGACACCAAGGGCACTCCCACATCCGCCTTGCCGCCCGACCGGTCAACCAGACATGCCGCTCCAACCGTCTTGCCGCCGGCCTGCGCGATTGCTTCTATGCACTCGCGCGATGACAGTCCCGTTGTCACAATGTCCTCAACCATGATGCACCGCATACCCGGCTCGATGTCAAACCCACGACGAAACACCAAATTACCATCGACACGTTCACAAAAGATTGCCGGGACTTTCATTTGCCGGCCCATTTCGTAGCCGACAACGACACCGCCCATGGCAGGAGACACGACCATATCAAGCTTGCCGAATTCCGCAGCGTCAATTTTTTGTGCAAGAGTGGCACACAAGCGTCCGGCCCGTTGCGCGTCCATCAGCACCCGGGCGCACTGCAGATAACGCGTGCTGTGCAGGCCGGACGACAGAATGAAATGTCCTTCCAGAAGCGCACCGGCAGCGCGAAATTCATCAAGCACTTGTTCTTGCGTAAGCATCAAAGTCACCGTTTCTTTGAGACATCATAGTTGAGCCGGAAATGCGGCAATTGTCAGTCAGAACCTGTCGCGCGAACCACCGTGGAAATCAATGGTTTTCGGCGAAGTTCATTCATAATTTGATTGAGATGCCTGACATCTTCAACCTCAACCGTCAGGTCGATATTGTAAAAGTCACGCGCCCGGTCGGTCATCTTCAGATTTTCGATGTTTGCCCCGCCGTCCGCAACCGTTTGTGTGAGCTGGCCCAACGCACCAACCTCATTGTGCAGAACAACCCGTAAACGGGCCGGATACAGACTGGTCGCTGAATCTTCATCCCAGGCAAGATCAATCCACAGGTCCGGTTCATCGTCGAACTGCTGCAATGCTGCGGAAAAAATCGGATAGACCGTAATGCCTTCGCCCGGCTTCAGAATACCCACAATCCGTTCACCGGGCACCGCCCCGGTCGATGCATCGATGGTCAGCGGCAGGTTCTGATTGACACCGCGAACCGGGATCGATGGCACGCCGCCTTCCTGTTGTACAGTGCGTGACTTCCGAATGTCACGCTTAGGCGCCTCCCGCTCGCCTTCAAAGCCCAGCGCATTCATCACATCACGCGCTGCCAGCTCACCGCGCCCGACGGCTGCCAGACCATCTTCAGCAGACGAAATACCAAGTTTTCGCATTGCTTCGCCAAATTGTTTCTTGTTGTAGGTCGCATCGAAACGCGCAAGGTGACGCTCAATTATTTCGCGCCCCAATCCGGCATACTGTGCACGCACTGCAATTCTGGTCGCCCGCCTTATGGCAGCGCGTGCCTTGCCGGTATGAACCACTTTCTCCCAGGCTGCAGGCGGTGTCTGGGCCTGTGATCTGATAACGTCAATTTCATCACCATTGGCGAGTTCGGTCATCAAGGGCGCATGCCGGCCATTGACCCGGCAACCTACACACGAGTTCCCGATATCGGTGTGTACCGCATAGGCAAAGTCGATGGCATTTGCGCCCTTGGGCAGAGCAATCAGCGCACCCTTGGGGGTGAAACAGAATACCTGGTCCGCAAACAGCTCAAGCCTTGTACTTTCCAGAAATTCACCCGGATTGTCACCTTCGGCGAGCGTTTCAACAAGCGACCGCAACCATCTGAACGAATTGGAATCTCCATGCGGCAGCCTGATCCCGCGTTCTGCTGCTATCGGATCGGCAACATCCTTGTAGAAGCTGTGCGCCGCCACGCCACGTTCGGCGATATCATCCATCGCCCGGGTTCTGATCTGAAGCTCGACACGTTTGCGGTGCGGACCGATGACCGTCGTATGAATTGAGCGATAATCATTCTGCTTTGGATTTGAAATATAATCCTTGAACCTGCCCGGCACCACCCGCCAGGCCGTGTGGGCAACACCCAGTGCCTTGTAGCATTCGACTTCGCTGGTCACGATAATCCGAAATCCGAAGATGTCCGACAACTGGCCCAGCGACAAATGCTTGCGCTGCATCTTGCGCCAGATCGAGTAGGCCTTCTTCTCCCGGCCCGACACATGCGCATTGATCCCGTTCTCCGCAAGCTTTTCGGTAAGTGTTTCCTCAATATTGGTAAGAATATCACCCGATTCAGCCCTCAGCGATTCCAGCCGTTTCATGATGCCGTCCCGCGCTTCCGGATACAGCGCCTTGAAGGCGATGTCATCCAGCTCCTCACGCATGGTATGCATGCCCATACGGCCCGCCAACGGTGCGTAAATATCCATGGTTTCCTTGGCAATGCGGGCGCGTTTTTCCGGCTTCACATGATGCAGCGTGCGCATATTGTGCAGCCGGTCAGCCAGCTTGACCAGCAACACCCGCGCATCGCGCGACATGGCCAGCAACAGCTTGCGCAAATTCTCAGCCTGCGCCGCCTCCTTGGAAATCAGGTCCAGCCGCTTGATCTTGGTGAGGCCTTCGACCAATTCAGATATCTCGCCACCAAACAATTGCTCGATTTCTGCAAGTGTAGCCTCGGTGTCTTCTACAACATCGTGCAGCAAGGCGGCCGCAATGGTTGCATCATCCAGCTTCATCTCGGTGAGAATGGCTGCGACTTCCAGCGGGTGGGTAAAGTACGGATCGCCGGAGGCTCGGACCTGATGGCCATGTGCTTTCATGGCATAAACGTAAGCCTTGTTGAGCATGGCTTCATTTGCGTCCGGGTCATAGCTTGTGACCCTTTCCACCAACTCGTATTGACGCATCATGCCCGCGGCCTGTTGAAAATCCCAATTGTGGCAGTGTAGCAGACACAATAAGGAGCCGGAAAACAAAACAACCGGAGCAACGCTAATTGCTCCGGCTGAAAATCAGGCGAACTGTTGACTGTCCGGTATCAGTAGCCGGAACGCTGCGAGCCCGGGCTTTCTGCCGGCGGCAGGCCTTCGAGGCCGCGCAGCAGATCATCTTCGCTCATGCGATCATAGCCGTCCTGGCCATCCTGCTCGGTAGGAGCCGGCTCCGCCTGGTCAGGCTCATTACCGGCCAACAGCAGCGGTACTGCGCTTTCTTCCGGCTCATCCACCTCAACATGCTTCTGCATGGAATGAACATAATCTTCACGAAGATCCTCCACGTCGATGGTGGAATCGCCAATCTCACGCAGGGCCACAACGGGGTTTTTGTCATTGTCGCGGTCGAGCGTCAAAGGCGCTCCCTGCGAAATCATGCGTGCGCGATGCGCAGACATTAGAACCAGTTCAAACCGGTTCGGCAATTTTTCGATGCAGTCTTCAACGGTAACGCGTGCCATGAAGCTTGGATCCTCACAAATATTAAGTGTCAGCTGGAACTTAAGTGGGCTTTTAGCCACACAAATGCAAGAAAGCAAGTGTGCGCTTGCCGCAGAACGGTCTATCTTGATGTCAATGCAATCTCGACAGTTCCATAAACTTATCTGGCCATTGGCAATTGCCGAGACAATTTTGTGGGCTTCATTGTATTATTCCTTCCCTGCCCTGCTGGTCCAGTGGGAGCAGGAATTCGGCTGGTCCAAAACCGGCCTGACCGGCGCCTTCACGCTGGCTGTCCTGACATCTGCCGTTATGGCGCCGGTTGCCGGCAGATTGATTGACCGGGGATTGGGCACAAAAGTGTTCTGCGGCAGCGCGATCCTGGGTGCCCTGTTACTGCTGCTGCTGACCCAGATAACCCAACTATGGCAGTTCTACCTTGTGTGGTTCGGCATTGGCGTGACGCTCGCAGGCTGTCTGTACGAACCATGCTTTGCCATTCTGACCCGGACGCTCGGACCTCGGGCCCGACGCGGCATAACCATCGTCTCTCTGATGGCAGGTCTTGCCGGCACAGTTTCATTCCCTGCTGCGTTTTATCTTTCCGCATTGTTTGGATGGCGTGGTGCCGTGCTGGTGTTTGCGACTGTCATCATGGTAATTGCGGTGCCGCTGATCTGGTGGGCAGCAAGCCGGGCAGAACATATCGGAGGTTCGACCGCCGATCCATCAAGCCACAACGCCAAAGAGCCGATGCGTATCGCCCGCAAACCGGCATTCTGGGCCCTGGCTTTAGGGTTTGCCATGGTTTCACTGGATACCGGCATGATGATTACCCATACCCTGCCGTTGCTGGATGAACGCGGCTTTGGCAAGGAAACCGCGGTTCTGGCCATTTCACTGATCGGTCCCATGCAGGTGCTCGGCCGCCTTGTCATCATGAATATTGAACACAGGATCTCCGGCCTGATCATCGCAATCTCATGCCAGCTTGCAGTTTCAGCCGCCGCCTTGAGCCTGATGGGTGCCACGGCACTTCCGGTTCTGCTGGCAAGTTTTGTAGTGCTGCAAGGGTTCGGCAATGGTGTGACCAGCATCATCCGTCCTGTGCTGACAGCAGAACTGCTGGGCAGGGCGAATTTCGGTGTGATCTCCGGCATGACAGCCCTGGTGTACATCACCGGCTTTGCTGCCGGGCCAACCATTGGCTCGCTGGCCTGGCAGATCGGCGGTTATGATCTGATGCTGGTGGTGGCGGTCGGCATTGGCGGCCTGGGAGCACTGCTGTTGTTGCTGGCAGGCAGGCTGTCCGCCTCTGATGCTCAATCCTCTGCGCGCTCCACCGGCGGATAGTCCTGCGGCGCCTGGTCGCGATCGAACATACCGTAATCACGGGTCATTCGAGCGGCAAAGCCCCAACTCATGCTTTCATCATCGCTCAACCGGGCCAGCAGTTTGCCTGCGTCTTCGGCACCGGCAACTGTTGCCAGGCTGACATAGGCATCAGCGGTGTTCACGCTGGCAAAACTCTCATCAAAACCGTGCAGCGGCTTGCCGTTGCTATGGCCTGCAATGATGTAGTCGCCCGTTGCATCTGGTCCCAATTCGACCTGCTCAACAGGCCCGCCCCGCGCCACTTTTGCAAACAACTCGGCGATGCGAATGCGATAGTCTTCAAAATGGGTGTACCGGCCTGCCGTCTGCGAGCCTTGATGTTGCCTGTCTTCCCGCCATCCCACTATTGCCGCGTCATCCTTCCACAACTGATGCGACAGGATCACCCGGTCCCGGGACAATGACTTGAACCGGTCCAGCCAGGTCATGCCTGTGTGCTTTTCCAGCACCGGTTTGAGCATGCCCACATGACGGAAATAGTGATCTTCATGATCAGGCTTGGGCAGCACTTCAAAAAACAGGGCTAACATTTATCCGAACATCCATATCCAGTAGGCGGGAACAGCAATGTACGCTGTAATTGCCGACGCACACAAAAGCCTGATCCACATGACGGGAAACCGCCACCACAGCACGACGGCGCAAGTAATGCCAAGGACAGCCTCAACCACCGAGACAATTCCGCCATGATGCGAATTATCCCAGTAGGACAATGGCGAATTGAACACGAAACTGCTGAACGGCCAGAAATGCCGGTGTCCGTCATCAACATGCACCGGCAGATCGGTGGCGGCATGGACCGTCATGGCAGCAGCAAAGAAAACCATCGGCCAACCCCACCATTTCTCGCGGCAAAACCACCCGGTTGCGGCAATCAGGCCCGCAACAAAAAACGAATTGAACGCTCCCATCAGGTTGCGCATGTCGTCACGGAAATAAAAATCACCGAAAACGTCCTGGCTCGTATACCCCATCGCACTGGCGATCCCGAACATGGCAAACACCGGCACGTCAGGCAGAAACGCCCCAACAACGATGGCCACATTGCGGACCTTTTCGCCACGCCTGGTCAGCAGCCCCGATGCAAGAAGCAGATGGGTCTGGGTATTCACGAGCCTGGCCCGCTTACGATAACCTTGCCGCCCTTGTCCGTGTCCAGCGCAGCCAGCATGGCTTTGGCCGTCAGCCCGGTTACCGGGTGTTTCCAGCGCGGCGCAATTTCGGCAATCGGAGCCAACACAAACTCGCGCTCGGCAATGGCAGGATGAGGCAGCACCAGTTCAGCGTCGGTTGACTGCTCAACCCCGTCTTCCAAAACCACGCCATTGTAATCCAGAATGTCGAGGTCAAGTGTCCTCTCCCCCCAGCGCTCGCGCCGTTCACGCCCGGCTGAACGTTCAATGCAGCGTAACACCTGCAACAGATCCAGCGCCCGCAGGCGGGTTTCGATCCGGGCTACTGCATTGATGTAACTGGCTTGGTCCTGCTTCCCGAACGGCGTGGTTTCAATCAGTGTGGAGGCCTTGAGCAGTTTGAGTGGTTGTTCGTCAAGCGCGGCCAGTGCCCGGCCAACGCAATCGCGGGGATTGCCCCAAGGCCCTGTCATATTGCTGCCCAATCCGATCAGAATCATGTTGGCGTGCCGTTCCCAATTGCGTCGACCATCATCTTGTGGCACACCCACCCCATTAAGTTGAAGCCCCTATTCCACTTCGCTATTTCATCAATTCATTCTGAGTCAGGAGATTTCAGATGCGCCTTTACAAAGACGAACGCACCGCCCTTTTCATTGACGGTTCCAACCTGTACGCAACTGCCAAGGCGCTGGGCTTCGACATCGACTACAAGAACATGCTGAAGATGTTTGAAGACGGCACCAGGCTGACCCGTGCGATCTATTACACCGCCCTTCTTGACGACGCCGACTACTCGCCGATCCGTCCGCTCATCGACTGGTTGGACTATAACGGCTTCATGGTCGTGACCAAGCCTGCCAAGGAGTTCACCGATGCCGCCGGCAGACGCAAGGTCAAGGGCAATATGGATATCGAGATCGCCGTCGACATCATGCAGCTTTGCTCGTCGCTGGATCACATCATCCTGTTTTCCGGCGACGGCGATTTTCGCTCGCTGGTTGAAGCAGCCCAGTCCAAGGGGTGCCGGGTAACGGTGGTCTCCTCGATGGCCATCCGCCCGCCAATGATAGCCGACGAATTGCGCCGCCAGGCCGATCAGTTCATTGACCTGAAATCACTGCAGAGCAAGATCGGCAGGACACCGTCCGGCAACAAGGACAATCATCGCGACAACGCCCCTGCCCAGCCGAATGACGATTTTGAGGAATTCGCCGAAATCTAACCCCTGGAATCCCTGTCCTTTTCCGGGCACGACAGAGCGCTGGTGCCCGGTTTACGACTTGGGTTTCTCGGTAATTGTCGTGAGGCAACAACCCTGTTTGCCCGGTGACCAGAGTTCAATTTCGTAGTTGAAGCCTGCGGCGTCGAAAGTGCCTTCATCGAGGGCCGATGCACACTCCAGCAAGGTGCAGATTTCTTCATCGCTGCACCCGGCCTCGACCCACGCATCCTTTATCGGGCAGGACATCATCTGGACTTCGAGACAGGTGTCGTCCAGTTGTCTGATATCGGGTGAAAACGTCGCTCCGTTGTCTGGGGCTTTTGCATAGCCTTCGGCCATGCCCGCGAAATCGCGCGGGGCAAAACACGCCAGCGGTTTACCAATCGCGAGACCGTGCTCATAGCTGGCGCTACGCATGACGCTTATGGCTTCAGCCTCGCCATAGCGTTTTGACAGTTCTCGAAACACCACGAGATACGCTCTGCCGCGTTCCTTGATGGCATCGTAGATTTGAGAATTAGGTGGCTTCTGGGTCATTTTTGGCTCTTGCGTATGTCATCCGTATCTTGGCCATAAGCTATCGTTCGAGATGATAGACGCACAACTCAGAACAACTCCGTTACAGGGATAGGAATACTGAGTCTCCAGGTGACCCCTTTTATGTAATTGTGCGCCAGGGAGAAAATGATGACCTACAGACTTCCTTCACTGAACACATTGCGTGCCTTCGAAGCGGCAGCCCGCCATCTGAGTTTCAAGATGGCAGCCAGCGAGCTTGGCGTTACAGCAGGTGCCGTCAGCCAACAGGTCAAGAAGCTGGAAGGGTCTCTGGGTGTGGCCCTATTCCGCCGATTGCCACATGGGCTGCTGCTAACGGCGGCGGGTGAGGCATATCTGCCTAGAATTTCCAGGGTCTTTGAAGATTTGACAGAAGCCACAGAAGCAATTGCGCCTGAAATCAACGGCAAGAAATTCAGCATCGGCATCTGTGCCAAATCGATGGCAATTCTGCCGCCAAACTGGCCCAACCACAGCGACAGCCTGAAACCTTATGTGCGATCCTCGATCCAGACAACTGATGTTGAGCTGGTCAGGAACAACGAGATAGATTGTCTAATTCGACTTGGCGGCGGCCCTTATGGAGACCTTGCTTTGGTAACAATTTCAGGATTTCCAGGCACCAGTGCACATCGGGAGGAATTGCATTTCGTTTGCAAACCCGGTCTTGCAGACTGCCGGCAATCCAGGGCCATACTGGAAGACTTGACGGTACACGCCGTATCGAATTCGTAACATCCGTTTCTGGCTATGTGGCCTGACTTCAAGCACAAGACATTGCTTGGGCTGCAGAGGCTTACGACCGAGGGCGCCGCGCCACCATATCGATTTCGACCAGCGCACCAACTGCCAGCCCGGTAACCCCGATACAGGTTCTCGCCGGCAGTTTCCCTTCAGCAAAATATCCCAGATATGTCTGGTTCATGGCAGCATAATCGCGCTCAAATTCGGTGATGAAGACCCGCGCCTGCGCGACATTTTCAAGCCCAAGCCCCATGCCCTCCAGCACAATGATCAGGTTATCCATGACACGTCTGGTCTGGGCCTCAATTCCGTCCGGCAGCGGCTCATCGGGTGCCCCGGGCTTTGTCGGCATCTGTCCGGTGAGAAAAACCCACCCGTCAACCTCACACGCATGGGAAAACGGCGCGACCGGTTGCGGGGCTGCATCGATCATGTGAAACGACGGAAGCGACATCAGGTTTACTCCTTGGTTTTCATGGGGACAGCTCACCCGCAGTCCGTAATTGCCAGAGACCTTATTACCATCTCTGGTCGGCAAACAATACCGGTCTCAACCCACCGCCCACTATGGTATTGCGTTGCTCCTGCACACTCCGGATCGCCCGGCATTTACTGCCAATTAACCATAAACGTGCACCATTCCCTCGCACATCAAGTTAGTCATGCCACAGGCAGTAGCGACAGTAATTGGGACACTCATGAGTAAACTTACAAATTCGGTTCTTGGCAGCACGGCAATTCTTGCGGTTCTGGCAGCAGGTAACGCAACGGCGCAAGATCGCTACAACGACATCGGCCTCATTGTCGGCGGGGTCAGCGAAAGCTGGAACGGTGTTCAGATCATTGATGGCGGCGGGACGGGTGATGACACCACGTTGGCTTCCGGTCATAACGCACGGCTCTCCCTGCCGCTCGGCGGCAACCTGTCACTGCAAAGTGATGTCGACGTGGAGTGGAATGACCGCGCATTTGACAATAACGCCGTATCCGGCCAGCGCTGGAGTTTCCAGGGGGCCGGTCACTTCAGCTGGCGCGACCCTTCACAAGGATTGTTCGGCGTGTTTGGCGGTGTCGCGGCATCCCGTCACAACGACTTTGTTCCCGGTTATAAAACCAATCTTCGTTTTGTGGGCGGAGAAGCCCAACTCTATATGGACGATCTGACGTTTTACGCGCAAGGCGCATTTGTAGACCAGCAAGGTGAGCTGACCGGTGACGGGTTTTTGGCGCGCGGCGTTGGCCGCTGGTTCGTTGGCGTGGATACCCGCCTTCAGCTTGAAGGCCTGTTTGCAAACCTGAAATTCCAGGACGACGAGGCCGGTGATTTTGACGTATACCAGTGGGGCGCACGGTTCGACACAGTTTGGGACGAAGCTCCAATTCTGGGCAGCCTTCCCTTCTTCATCGCTTATCGCGGCACTTTGAGAGATGGCTGCCTTGGCAACGAGTTCGCAAACAACTCCGACAACAACACGTCAGATCACACGGTCATGGCGGGCCTCAGCTATAATTGGGGGGCACCATCCAAAATGGACGGTGATCGTCGCGGCGCTACGCTGGATACGCCGAGTGTGGCCACACTGGCCCCATGCTACAACGGACCTGTCCCTTAACCGAAGTTCGACAAACCAGCCTGTCCGGGCGCAACAACAGAACTGTTCACTGGCAGCACCGGACCAACGACCGAAATATGGCGCATCGCATCTAGCTCTGCTTCGCAACGATCTCAGCCATTGCTGCAAGAAACTGCGAAACTTCCCTCTCGCTGTTATAGTGACACAGCGATACCCGCACGCACGACGACAACCCCAGCGGCGTGAGAATATTGCCGGAATAGTGATCGGCTTTTCTGACGTGGGTGCGGATGCCCTGTTCGTTCAACGCGGCGACCAGGTCTGCCGCATCAACACCGTCCACGGTCAGCGACACCAGGCCTTCGCGCGCCGGATTATCCACTCCGCCGATGATTGTCACACCCGGCATTTCAGCCAGGCCTTTCAGATTGCCGACACCGTGCAGAATGGCATCGGTCAGGGATTTCTCATGATCATGGATCGCAGCTGCGGCCGCTTCGATCCGGGCACGCGGGTCATCACTGTCGGTAAAGTGCTCGCCCAGCCAGGTGAAGTAATCCACCACATCAGAGAACGTCGCATAGGCCCCGGTATCGCGTGTGCCCAGCTCCCAGTTCTCCGCCGGTCCACCGATCAGGCCTTCACGCGGCAACCCGGTCAGCCGGCCTGATGCCCAGGCAACACCATAGCCATGACGTGAAAACACCTTGTAGGGCGACACCACGTACCCATCCACGTTGCAGGCTTCGATATCGATATGACCGTGGCTGGCATGCTGGATGCCATCGACAATGATGAAGCAGTCGGGCGCAACGGCACGAATTGCCGCTGAGACGGCTGCTACATCAACCGACATGCCGGTGACCGGAGATGTATGAATGATGGTGGCGACCCGTACATCAGGTGTCACGTGCCTGGCATAGTCATCCGCCGTCACGGTCCCGGTCGCATCGTCATGCGGCACCGCTACATAGGGCTGGCCGGTCACATCTGCCCATTTTGTCGCCGCACTGCGTGATGCGGGATGTTCCAGCGTGGAGCCGAGCACAATTCCCCCCTGCTCTGCGCCCACTATGGCGGTTCTGATCAGGCGGAACAAAAGCTCGGTGCCGCTTTCGCCAACAAAAAACTGTCCGCCTGGTGCATTGAACATGGTCCGCATTCTGGCTTTGGAGGCGTTGATGATGTCAACCAGCTTATGCGAAGCCGGATTGTCGCGGCCCTGATTGTCCGGGATGGCGGCAAATTTGGCTGATGTGTCCACCACGGATTTCAGTGTCAGCGCGCCGCCGGCATTTTCAAAGAACACCCTTGGACCCTGGAACGGACACGTGTCCACATGGGCAAAGCGGTCCCGCACCTGGTCCAGAAGACCTGCTTTTTCGGCAATCATTTTCAAACTCCGTGGAAACCGTTGGGTGTCAGCAAATGCGTTCGTAAATCAACCTTTTTCACGCATCAAACGCGCCTTGTCGCGCTGCCAGTCGCGTTTCTTTTCCGCCTGTCGCTTGTCATGTACTTTCTTGCCCTTGGCAAGCGCGATTTCCAGTTTCACCCGGCCGCGCTCATTGAAGTAGATTTTCAGCGGCACGATGGTCAGTCCATCCCGGTCAACCGCCTGGCCAAGCCGGGCAATCTCGCGGGCATGGGCCAGCAGCTTGCGGATGCGACGCGGCTCGTGATTGAACCGGTTACCCTGGTTGTACTCCGGAATGTGCGCGTTGACCCACCACAGTTCGCCGTTTTTAACCTGGACATAGCTCTCGGCAATGGTTGCTTTTGAAGCACGCAACGACTTGACCTCGGTGCCGGTCAGCATGACACCGACTTCAAGGTTATCCATGATTTCAAAGTCAAACCGGGCACGCCGGTTGTCAGCTATGACAGGATTGCCCGAGCGCCGTTTTGCACCACCACTTTTGGAAGACATGTTCTGGCACCCGTTTTGGCGGTCAGTTCAGCAGGCCTGCGTGAACCATGGCAGCCTTGACTTGCTGACGCGCGCCCTCGGTTGCCGGAAGGATCGGCAATCGGGCGTCTTCAAGTGCATGGCCCAAAAGACTCACGGCATATTTAACCGGTGACGGGCTGGTCTCACAAAACAGCGCTGAATGCAGTGGCATCAACCGGTCCTGAATGGTCAGCGCCTTGGCATAATCACCGGCAAGCGTTGCTTCCTGAAACTCCGCACACAGGCGCGGTGCAACATTTGCCGTTACCGAAATGCATCCCGTACCACCATGTGCGTTGAACGCCAGTGCGGTTCCGTCTTCACCTGACAACTGGATGAATTTGTCACCCGATGCCAGGCGTTGCATCGATGGCCGCGCCAGGTCTGCAGTTGCATCCTTGGTGCCAACGATGTTGGCAAAATCCCTGTCAAGGCGCGCCAGTGTCTCCACCGAGATTTCAGCGACTGTGCGCCCGGGCACATTGTACACGAACACCGGCAGGTCCGGCACAGCGCGGGCCACGGCGGCAAAGTGTTCATACAGGCCTGCCTGGGTTGGCCTGTTGTAGTACGGAACCACGGAAAGAGCTGCATCTGCACCGGCTTGCTTGGCATGTACGGCAAAATCAACCGCTTCCGCCGTGGAGTTTGACCCGGCACCGGCAATCACCGGAATTCGGCCGGCAGCCGTTTCAACAGCAATTTCAACAACGCGCTTGTGCTCGTCATGGCTCAGTGTCGGCGATTTACCGGTTGTGCCCACCGGTACAATACCATGGGTGCCTTCCGCAATATGCCATTCGATGAGTTTGCGAAATGCGGCTTCATCCACTTTGCCGTCCTTGAACGGGGTAATAAGCGCGGGAAAAGAGCCGTGAAAGCGTGCGTCCATTTCGAAACCTCAACAATTCGTAAACTTTACTGCGTTAGACATTGCAGACATCGATGCGCAAACACGAGCAATGCGGGCCAATGTCCTCAACGTGAGCGCGGCACCATAGCCCCGCTGCTGCGGTGCGGCAACCGAAAGGTTCAATGGTCCCGGACCCCGCAAAATGCGGCCACATCGCAGCCTCAATCTGTGGTTAGTCGTGATGAGGCCAAGTAAGTGTGCGCTGCTTAGAAAAGCAGGATGAGCAATGTTAGTTGGTAAAGAAGTAGACAGGTTGGCCGGCTCACCCGGTTTTGACCTGCTCAGAGCGGTCAAACATATGATCACAGATCGTTTTGACCGAAATCTATCCTGGCGGACCACAGAATCACGGTATCTGTGTCCGGCTTCACGGCGGCGCGAGGACGGCATGAATTTGACATTGACTGGATTTCCAACGCTCAGGCGAGCGGCACTTGCAGGTGCGCTGGGACTGGCGATCACCGGCACCTTTGCCGATAATGCTGCAGCGCGCTCGTCAAATGCTTCGGATGCATCCGGCATCCAGGAGCTGTTGACCACCAGCAACACGCGCTCACCGGCGCGCAATGACGCCATATCTGTCAGCGCGCTGAAGGCAGCCGTGCAAAAAGACTGGCGCAAAGCCTTTGATCTGGCCTCCAAATCGCAGGATCATGCAACACTGAAGGCGGTGGAATGGCTCTATATCCGCAAAAATCCTGCCGATGCCGGCGCCGACAGGATCATGAATTTCGTCATCGCCAACCCTGATTGGCCGGCAACAAAGCCGTTGACCCGGATGGCACAGGCTATACTGGCGCGAAAGACCACGCCGATTGATGCCGTGGCGCGGCATTACAACCGTTTTTCACCAATTTCATCGCAAGGCTATGTGGCCTATGCCCGGCTGGCGCTGGCGCGCGGCGACAAGGCGACCGCGACAAGCTCCATCAGAAAAGCCTGGGCCAGCCCAAAGCTGGCGGCCCACCTTGAGAAGCAGATCGCCAATAATTTCAGGCACTTGCTAACGACCGCTGACCACAAGGCACGGATGTGGTCCCTAGTCATGGCACAGGAAACCAATGCCGCCATCCGCGCGGCAGGTTATGTTTCCAAGGCACACGCCAAGGCAGCAAGAACTGCCCAGGCCCTGATCCGGCGAAAAAAGACCGGACCGGCACATTACAAAAAGCTGCCGGCCAAATTCCGTAATCATCCGCCGATGATATACGCCTATGCCCGCTGGCTGCGCCGCAAAGGCAAACACACTTCCGCCTATACCATGCTGAAACAGGCGCCCGCATCGCATGCCGCACAGATTGATCCGGCACAGTGGTTCGTCGAAAAGCGCCTGGTCGCGCGTCATCTGGCCGGACCCCAGTACAAAAAATACTGGCCTGGCATTTACAAGATGATGGCTGCGCATGGCTATACATCCGGCAAACAGTTCATAGAGGGCGAATTCCTCGCCGGCTGGTATGCGCTTCGCAAACTGTCCAATCCCGGCAAGGCAGCAGTTCACTTCAAGCGCATCACTGAAGCTGCAACCACCCGTACGGATGGGTCCAGGGGCTGGTACTGGCTTGGTCGCGCCCGGGCGGCAAAAGGCGAAAACGGCCGCGCTGAAGAAGCTTATCGTAGGGCAGCCGCCTCCCCGACCCTGTTTTATGGCCAGTTGTCACTGGGCAAGCTGGGCCAGGGCAAAAAACCACTGAAGATTGTCACCGGCAAAGCAACTGCCGGCGCCAAGCAAAGTGTCAGGTCAGTCGAAATTTTCCGCGCTGCCCAGTTGCTGGCCCGGGCCGGCGGGAAAAACCAGATTCTACCGTTCCTTTTTCCAATCGCGCGAGCCATCAAATCACGTGACGAAGCTGCAGCCGCCATTGACCATATTCACACCCATGCCGGACACTTTGCGGCAGTGAGACTGGCCAAGGCTTTCGGCAGCCTCGGGCTTGATGTGGACAACTGGGCTTATCCGGTCAACGCTGTGCCGTCCTGGAAAACCATCAATAACAAGGTCGAGCGCGCAGTCATCCTGGGCCTGTCACGACAGGAAAGCGAATTCAATGCTGTTGCCGGTAGTCAAGCCGGTGCCAGGGGCCTCATGCAGATCATGCCCGGAACAGGCCGGCTGATTGCCAAACAATACAAGTTGCGCGGTTACAAGACTGACCATCTGACGTCTAAGCCCGCCCTAAATGTTTCCATGGGCGAAGCTTACCTTGGTGATCTCATCAAGGAGTTCAAAGGTTCTTATATCATGGGCTTTGCCAGCTATAATGCGGGCCCCGGCAACACCATCAAATGGCTGAAGGCTTATGGCGACCCGCGCAATGGCCAGATTGATGCCGTCGACTGGATCGAGTCCATCCCGATCACCGAGACCCGGAAGTATGTGCAGAAAGTCATGCAGAACGTGCATGTGTATCGCACCCGGCTGGGACACCGTAAACATACCATGCTTCGCGACATCAATCGTGGTGGCAACGGTGGTCGCGCCGCAGCTACATACTCTTCCCCGTCAGATTCAGGTTGCGGAGAAGGCAAGAAGACAATTGCCTCGCTGATTTCCGAGTGCTGATGCAGACATGCGGGGTTGGGGCGTCGCAATCGACACCCTGACACCAATTCATGCCTGAAATTCAGCTACTTTTTCTTGGCGGGCCGCGCGGTTGTTGATTTTGACTGACTCTTGGTTTTTGCCGAACCACCTGAACCATAAAGCTTGTTGAATTGGTCCATGTCATCTGCCGCAAGCAGCCTGGCCTGGGCAATCCACTCGTCCCGCTCTATACGGCCCTTGTAGCGCAGGTGTTCATCCACCCAGTCAACCTGATCCTTGCCCCACGCGGCAATCTGGTCAAAGTGGAAATACCCCAGGCCGTGCAAGGTTTTTTCCAGCTTCGGGCCAACTCCGGAAATCATCTGTAACTTGTCAGGTTTGCCGTCGCGCGCGCCAGGCAATCCTTTCGGGCGAACCGCCTTACCTGTCGAAACCGGTGCAGCGGCGGTTTTGGCCGCCGGTTTGGATGTTGCAGCCTCGGGTTCAGCTTTGGGTTCAGCTTTGGGTTCAGCTTTGGGTTCAGCCTTGGGTTCAGGCATCGGTTTGGCTTTCGAAACTGCCGCTGGTTTGGGTTCAGGCTTAGCGGCATCGGCAGCAACCGCCTGCGTTTTTCTGACACTGGTTTCGGCAGATTTTACCGCAGGTGAATTATCGGCAGCGAACATTGTGCGGAACAGACACCCCAGAATGCAGCCGATCAAAAACGCGAGCAACATCAAAAGCAGTAGTTCAAGTGTGAGATGCGGCATTGTTCATTTTCCCTCTGATTCTGGCGCTCTGGAGCGGGATGGTTTTTGACCGGATCAGCCAGAAACCACAAAATTAAATGTTTCCAATACATTACGGCATATTTGCGCAGCGGTTGATTGCATGCCTGTGTATCAGGGCCATGGGTTCAAGTGAATCCATGCAGCTTTAGTGAGCGTCGGCACTCCGGCATGTCACCCAGCCAACAATAAGTCCCAGCACCAAAGCGGCTGCGAGCCAGTGCCAGTTGTGGCTGGCGACGATCATCGCATCGTTGAAATTCCAGGCATTCATTGTGCAACTCCCTCAGTTTAGGACCTTGAATTCCGTGCGCCGGTTCGCCGCACGGCCTTTTCTGGTCCTGTTGTCGGCAATCGGCTGGCTTTCACCATACCCGACGGCAGATATATTGTCTGCACTGGCGCCACGGGCAACCAGCGCATCACGTACCGCATTGGCACGCCGTTCGCTCAGCGTCTGATTATACTTTCCAGAGCGCTGCCAGTCAGTGTGACCGCCGATTTCAATTTTCACATCGCCGCAGCGTTTGATCGCAGTCGTCAGCAGGTTCAACAAATTAGTACTTTTTGCCAGTGTTGTGGCTTTTCCCGGCAAAAATCCGATTTTTTCCGCAGCCAAAACGTCGTCCAACAGGGTCTGACACTGGCTTGCAGACACCGCTTGTGAAGCTGCAACCGGTTCTGCAGGCAGAGCTTGTCCCGGGGCGACGATCTCGATTTCATTGATCGTCGTATCCGAACGCTGATTACCGGCTTTATCGGCGACAACAACTTTCACATCATAGCTGCCGGGTGGCAAGTCTTTCGGCGTGAGAACGGACCAGTGGCCCTTGCCGTCCGACGAAAGCAGATCAGATCCGCCCATCGCATATGTTTCACCTTCAAATGACACTGCCATTGTAGCGGCATCAGTTTCCGGATAGGTGCCGGAAAGCAGCGGACGCGGGTGTTCGGACCTGTAACTGTTGACTGTTGGAACGCCAGGAGGTGTTGCATCTATCGTCAGTTCGGCGTCACTGGCGTCCACTGCAACGCTGCCGGTTGCACTGATGGCTTTGGCCGAGACATTATAGGTGCCGTCGTCCATGTTTTCGCTGATCCGCAATGTCCAGTTGTTGCCGTCGGTTACTAGGCCATCCCCGGCACCAGCCACATAAGTTTTGGAAGCCACTGATATACTTAAACTTTCGGCTTCTCCGGATGGCCAGGCACCGGTGATGACCGGTTTTCGCTGACGGGTAAGCAGGGTGTTGACTGTCGGCACCGCCGGCGCCGATGAATCCACAACCACCTCACCGAATCCACGGTCTGTCGAACTGTTGCCGGCCTTGTCCGTGACAACCACCACGACGTCATAGGTATTGTCGGCAAGATCTTTACCGAGATTGAGGGTCCAGTTGCCACTGCCGTCACTGGTCAGTTCGCCATCTTTACCCAGTTCGTAGGTTTTACCGGCAATTTCCACTGTCAGCCTGTTGGCATCGCCCTCCGGCCAGGTTCCGGTTACCGATGGACGCACGGAACGCCCGGACGTTTTGTTGACAGTTGGTGCTACAGGCGGCGCAGCGTCCACTTCGGCAGTATTTTGTGCCACATCTTGCGCCACCGTGGCGAAAATCTCGCCTGTAGCGTTGGCCGCGCCTGCCGCAGTCACAGCAAAAGGCACAATCATCCACGGCGCCACCGATTTTGCCCAGTTGTACTTCACCATGAAACTTCCTCTCACTGACTACGTAACTCTGCATCTTGCCTGTTTCGACAATGCGCAGGCAGTTTGCCATTGTTTTGGGCTTCGCGGCACACAAGAATCAAGCCGGAAGACGCCAGGTTTTTCTCTCGACCAATGAAATCAGGAGTGATTCTCTGTCACAACACCTTAAAGGCACCTATCCACATCGTTTCATCCACAATCCCTCCGGCAGGCACCTGCAGCAAAAGCTGTATGTCCCAACCATTGACTGGTACATTGAGTAAATGGCAATAGCAGCACAATGCCTTGACTTGTTCAGGTCCTGGCAATTCGAGTACAGCTTGCTGTGAAAATCTTTAAAAACCGCAGTTTTCAGGCGTTTTTTGAAGACATAGCAGGGCTAGCAGCATTGGAAAACCGCATCTCGTATATACAATGTACCTGCCTGGCAGGCACCGAAAGGCATGTCACACCCCAAACTTACCCTTGCGATTGACTGTGGTAAATATGTCACACTTTTCAAAATAGTGTACCGGAGGTCTATCTGATGGTTGATTTCTGCGCGTCGAACCTAGAAAACAGTTCTTGTGTGATTTGGTTTTACACGCCGTCCTCCTAAAGTCCCGGTTTGCAGGGGAAAAATTTCCGGGGGGCAAACCTAACTCTAGATAGCTTATGGGAGCATCCATAATGACAAATATTCTTCGTAAGGCCCTGCTCGGTGGTGCGGCTCTCGCCGTAATGACCACTGGTGCGGCTGCTGATGAACTTGCGACTTTGAAAGCTCAGCTTGCTGCGCTGCAAAGCCAGGTAGATACAATCCAGTCAGCACCTGCTCAGGCACCTGCCGGCTCTTCTTTCCTGCGCTATGAGCGTGGCACTGGTGGCAACACATGGGGTCTCGACGCAGTCAAGGACAGTGCAAATGCGAATGAGGGCGGTGGTTTCACCGTTGCTATAACGCCGACTGCTGATCTTCCTGCTCCGGTAGCTGAAGTGACTGTATACGGTTACGTTGGCGCCCATGTTGCCTATGATTTTGATGAAGAACATGGCGTTTCCAACTCATTCAGTCTTGGTAATCTCGACGGTGACTCTGGCGACCATATCGGTATCACGGCAAGGCAGTCCCGTTTCGGTATCAAATCCAAGATCGATACCGCTATCGGCCAGCTTCGCACACAGATCGAGGGTGACTTCACATCCGGTGCCGGCAACTCCGGAAGCACCCTGTTCCGCCTGCGTCATGCTGTTGGCCACTGGGACATGACACCCAACTGGACCTTCACCATGGGTCAGTACTGGATGACAGCAGCTCTGCTGCCAATCGGTGTGTCCACAGTTGATTTCGCTGGTTCGCTGTTGACATACTCACGTGCCGCACAGGTTCGCCTGAGCTATTCAGACGGTCCGCTTTCATGGGCAGTAGCCATTGAAGAGCCAACATTCTACTCTGATACCAACATGCCGAACATTGCTGGTTATCTGCAGTACGACATTGCTGGTGGTCACCAGTTCATCGTAACCGGTGAAGTAGCTGACTGGGAAGGCGCTAGCTCTCCTGACTCAGCTGCAGGCACTTGTTCTGTTGGCCTGGGAGTTACTCTCGAGGCTTGTGACAGGCGCATGGTGGCGTATTTACGCCAACCTTTGCAGGTCAATGCTGCTAACGACGAACTCGGCTGGGCTGTTCAGGCTGGTGCCAATTTCAACCTGGCTGATGTAGCAACCCTGACCGGTGGCATCGGCTACGGTGAAGGTCTGCTGGAAACCAAGTTTGCCGGTGTAGGCATGGACGCCATCGACGTTAACGGTGATCCGCTTGAAACACTGGCATTCCTTGTCGGACTGTCATTCGGCCTCAGCGAAACTACCTCGTTCAACGCCCTGTTCTCCTATGTCGAAGCTCTCGGTAATCAAGATGAGGCTACTGACATCGAGAAGGCTTACAAGGTACAGGCCAACATTCTGTGGCAGCCTGTCAAGCAGATGCGCATGGGCTGGGAAGTTATCTGGGCTGAAACCGAAACTCAGGCCGGTGTTTCTGAAGATGGTGTCCGCGCCACCTTCGGCACATGGTTCTTCTTCTAAGAACTATACAGATATCTGATCGACTATTGGCTGGCCTGAGGTTTTCCTCAGGCCAGTTTTTTGTATGCGATACCTGCAATAATCCCCCTTGTGCAGACACAGGTGCGTGGTAGAACCTGCCACTGTGACCTATCCACCGCCAAAAGCCCTGCTCCGCCTTCCGCGCTTCCCGCAACAAACGGGTACGCAGCGGCCTGGCCGCCATAAGGTTGCTGCTGCGCAAGACCCTGCTGCAGGAAGCAGCCGTGCAACTGCAACAACTGCAACAACTCGACCCGGCAAATATCGAAATCGCCCTGCTTCAGGCCGAATTGCTGACGCTTGCAGGCGACCATGACCGGTCCTGCCAGTTGCTGAAACAAATTCTCTCACGGCATCCAGGCCTGGTACCGGCCCTTGTGTTGTCCGCACGGGCACACACCGCAGCCAAACGCCATCTTGATGCGCTGGATGTCCTGCAACTGGCCCATGAACTCACCCCGGATGACCACGGCATTGCAAAACTGTTAGCCGACACATTGACCGACCTGCGCCGCCATGAAGACGCCGCGCGCATTCTGAGCCCGGTAGCCCGCAAATCCAGATCACCGGCTGACCTGGCACAACTTGCCGGTCTGCACGACAAAGCCGGTAACATGGCCGCGTGTCTGGACACATATGACCGTGTAAATCTCGCCCTCGCCCGGCCTGCATGTCCTCAAGGCCGGCGCACTGCTGGCACACGGTCACAAAACCGACGCCCACGCGGCTATTGATGACGCAATGCGCGCGTCTGCCGACAACGCATCATTGCGCTTGTTCATTGCCAAGAATTTCGCCGCTGAATTCGACCCGGCCCGGCAGATACAAGAGATTGAAGCCGTGCTGGCTGGCCCCGGCAACACCAGGCTGGTCGCCGAAGACCGGGCCCGGCTGAATTTCGCACTCGGTCTGGCATACGAACGAACCGGCAATTTCGCAGAGGCATTTCGCGCCATTGAGGAAGCGAACCGGTATGCGAAGCCGGAAAACCTCGCAAGCGATCAACAACTGGAAAAAGTGGCCCTGGGCATAGCCGAACATTTCACCAGGGCCCGACTGGCCCAACTTGCACCTGCTGGTCATGCTTCACACCAGCCTGTGTTCGTCAGCGGCTTGCCACGCTACCGGCACCACCCTGGTCGAGCAGATTATCGCCAGCCATCCCGATGCAGAAACTGTCGGTGAGCTGGAGTTGATCCCGCAATTGAGACAATCGATGGTGTCGCTGCAATCGCGCGATTTAAACCGCTGTGCGCAAGCCTGGCTTGCTGCAGTTCCCCAGAGCAAATCCGGACACGCACGGATCATAGACAAGTCAATTTCCACCGTACTTTACACAGGTCTCGCCATGTTGATGTTTCCCAGGGCGCGTTTCGTGTTTATGAGACGACACCCCATGGACATTTACTGGTCGGCCTTTCGTGAGATGTTCGGGACCAACGCCCTCACCTTCACTTATACGCCACAGGCACTTGTCCGCCGCATCCAGTTCTCCGAACACATCAGGTCATTGTGGCAACAGCGTTTCGCGGACCGTATCCTGACTGTGAGATATGAAGACCTGGTCTCCGATACCGAAGCAAGCACTCGTAGCATTGTCGCTCACACGGGACTTGAGTGGAGTGATGATTGTCTAAACTTCCACAAATCGAGGACGGTTGTTCGCACAGCATCAATGACCCAGATTCGCGAACCGGTATACAAGTCGTCAGTGGGCCGGTGGCAGGCATATCGTTCACAGCTTGCCCCTGTTGCGTCTGCACTTGCCGAACTGATTACCGATTATGAAAAGACCTCTGATTAATGCATCCATCATCATCTGAAAAACTCTGGACCGAAGCACGCACCCTGCAGGCGAAAGGCAAGCTGCAGCGGGCTCGAAAGCTGTTTCAGCAGGCCAGAAAGCAGGCTCCCCGGGCCCCGGGACTTGCCGTTGAGCTCGGCGTTCTTGAAGCGCAGATGGGACTGTTCAAATACGCTGTTCCTACTCTGCAAGATGCCATCAAGCTTGCTCCGCAATCACCCAATGCACACTATAACCTTGCTGAGATATATCGCGCCGTCGGCGAGTTTGATCGAGCAGCCATATCCTTTCGCAAGGCTCTGCAGCTGGACCCAGGATACGTCGAGGCCAAATTCGGGCTCGGAGACATACTGCTGTCTCAAGGCGATGCCGCACACGCGCTGCCTTACCTTGAACAGGCAGCGCAGAAACTGCCTCACGACGCAGAAGTGCAAACGGTGCTGGCGCAAGCCATGCTGGAACTTGAAAAGCCTCAACGCGCACTGCCTCTGCTGTCTTCTATCGTGCGGACCCACGGCGATTATCTTCCCGCAAGCATGGAGTTTCTGCGTGCCTTGAACAGTCATGCAAGGCCAAGTCAGGTTGCCCGCCACATCAGGTCAATGGAGGACACCTTCAACATGGACGACGTCCTGGCATCATTCGATCAGGATAATCCATCCGCCATATCAGCACTCGAACTGTTGGCGGACTGTTATCAGGCAGGTGCTCTGCACGACCGCGCCAGTCAGGTCGGAAAAATGCTCAACCGCCGCAAGTCAGCCCGTCATTCCGGTGCAATGCTGTTGGGCACACTTGCCATTCAGGACGGTGATTTTGATGCCGCAGAAGCCTGGTTAAACCAGGTAATCGAGTTGCGCCCGGACGCCACCGACGCCATGTACAGACTGTCTACCATCAACCGCCTCACACTGGAGTCCGAACCAGTTTTACTCAAGCAGCTTAACAACTCCGCAACCGCTTCTGCGTCAAATCGTTATTATGGCGGTCTTGCGCTTTACCGGTTGTTGTCGCGGGACGGACGTCCAGAAGAGGCTTTCCAGGCACTTGCCGCCGCAAAGGCCGTTCGCGCACGGGAATATCCCTACAAGCCTGCTGCAGTCGAGCGCAGCAACGCCAACAACAAACAGGTGTTCACACCGGCATTCTTTGAAAAGCGAGGCCGTGAAGGTCATTCCGGCAAAGGGTGCATTTTTATCGTCGGCATGATGCGGTCCGGCACAACACTGACGGAACAGGTTCTGGCCGCTCATTCAAAGGTTCATGCAGGTGGTGAACGCGACGACATGATGTCAATTGTCGAAAGTCTGCGTCACGACCTGACCAAAGTGGCTGATCTGCCGTCGGACTGGGCTGCTGCCGTCGGCAAAAAACTGCACGAAGAAATGTTCCGGGACGCCGCCGGCGCCGCATTCGCCACCGACAAGCTGCCCGGAAACATCGATTACGCCGGCCTTATCCGGTTTTTGTTGCCTGAGGCCAAATTCGTCTATTGCCATCGCACGCCGCAAGATTGTGCCTTGTCCACATTCGAGCAGAATTTCTCAACCGCATTACGTGTTTCGTTCGACCTGAAAGCAATTGCCCATAAATACGCATTGCATGAAGATATCGCGCGCTACTGGATGGATACCTGCAGGTTTGACATGTTCGACCTGGATTACGACGCCATGGTTCAGGATCCTGAACCGCACATCCGCAGTTTGCTTGATTTCTGCGGACTGAAGTTTGAAGAAAGCTGCCTTTACCCCAATGAAGTTAAAAGAGAAATTCGCACTGCCAGTGTTTTCCAGGTGCGCCAGCCAATCACTCCAAAATCGGTAGGGCGCTGGAAAACCTATGAACAAGAACTCGAACCGTTCACGCGTGAACTGGGTCGGTTACGTGAAACACTAGGGCTCCAAGACACATGAAGTTCGCGGCGAATTTGTCGATGATGTTCACGGAAGTAGCGTTTCCGGACCGCTTTCAGGCCGCCGCAGAAGCTGGCTTTTCCGCTGTAGAATATCTGTTTCCCTATGAATGGGCGCCGGATTTGCTGGCCTCAAAACTCAGCAACAACAATCTGCAGCAAGTGCTGTTCAACATGCCGCCCGGCGATTGGGAAGCGGGCGAAAGGGGCATAGCCTCCCTGCCCGGCCGTGAACAGGAGTTCCGGCAGGGTATTGCAAAAGCCATCACCTACGCCAGGACACTTGATCTCTCCAGACTGCACTGCATGGCCGGATTGCGGGATCAGTCCGTTGATGAAAAGGTCCAGCGCGACACTTATGTCGACAATCTGCGCCATGCAGCCGAACAATGTGCCGATAACGGAATTCAGCTATTGATTGAACCGATTAATCCTGTCGATATTCCGGGTTATTTCCTGAATGATTTCGGATTGTCTCTTGATATTATATCTGAAGTGAATGCCGCCGGGCCGGCATTGCTGAAACTGCAATTTGACATCTACCACTGTCAGAAAATCCATGGTGATGTGCCCGGCTGGCTGGAAACGTGCCGCGATCAGACTGCTCATCTGCAGATCGCAGGCGTACCTGATCGTCATGAACCGGATGTGGGGCACCTGCCGCTGGCAGAAATCATGGCGGCCTGTCAGGCAATTCATCCTGACTTGTGGATTGGCTGCGAGTACCGCCCAAGGGCTCAAACCACAGCCGGACTGGGGTGGATGAAACCTTACACCTGATGCTTGCTAGAGCATGATCCGGCAACTGCGTCTTTATAGTCAGACAGCAGGCGCGCAAATATGTCATCCCACTCATGCTCGGAAACGGCTATTTCGCGGGCGCGGCAACCAAGCTCTTGGCGCATCTGGCCATCTGTCAGCAATTGCACCAACCGCTCAATCATCTGATCCTCGCGATCAACCGGCACCAGGAAACCGGTTTCACCTTCCCTGACCAGTGATCGCGAACCGGTTGCATCGGCGGTCACCGACGGCAGTCCGCTCGCCATTGCCTCAAGCGTGACATTGCCGAATGTCTCGGTGATGGACGGAAAGAAGAAGATGTCAGACGAGGCGTACCCTGCTGGCCAGTTCGTCCCCATGCAGAAACCCTGCAAAAACCGTTTCCGGCAATGCCTTGCGCATCCAGCCTGCCTCGGGTCCGTCACCCAGTAACATGGTACGATGCGCAACGCCGCGCGCCTTCAATCCGGCAAACACCCGCGCCATCACGGCCATGTTCTTTTCCGCGACCAACCTGCCGGCATAGGCGATCACCACATCATCATCGGCAATACCATGTGCCCGCCGCCACTCTTGCGACCGTCTGGCAGGGCTGAACCGGTCGTGGTCCACACCACGCGTCCACAATCGCATATTGTCGGCGATACCCTGCCCGGCCAACTCAGCCATCATCGAGGCAGACGGCACATACAGGTGTTCGCAGCGGGCATAGAAGGCGCGCAGTTTCTTGTGGAACCAGGGTTCAAGAAACCTGAGGTGATAGTATTGCAGATACTCGTCAAAACGGGTGTGGAATGACGATACTACGGGCACCTGCATCTTCTCTGCGAAACTCAAGGCACTATGGCCAGTAATATCAGGCACGGCAATGTGAAACAGATCCGGCTTGAAACGTACAATTTCGTCCTTGAGTTGTGCTGTTAACCGGCGGCCTATGCGATATTCCTTGCGCGTGGGAATGGCGAAGGACGGCACTGGCAGTAATCTGCCCTGGTGCTCCATGGCGGGTTCTTCTGCCACCGGTGCAATGACCAGCACTTCGACGCCATTGCGTTCCAGCCAGCCCACAAGCCGGTTGAGCGTCAATGACACACCATCCTTGATGTAGTTGTAGTTGCCGGTGGTCAGCACGATCCGCAATGGTTCAGTCAAAACGCAAATCAACCTCTGGAAAAATATCCCTGACTGAGATGAAACCCATCCTCTGCAAACTGTCAACGCATGGGTGGTACTAGCACTGGATGGTTGCTAAAAGATGTTTGAAATTCCGCGCTCAACCATCATCTGGTGACATGATCAATTGCTGGTAATCCCTACGACTTTGACTGTCGCTTTCGTGGCATTGGCCCTGGAACGGTTCCTTGGGTATCCAAGCCCCCTGCGCCGCTTCATCGGCCATCCGGCGAACGGACTGTACATGCTCAACGGCGTTTTCACGGCCCTGGTGCCGGATGCGGATGCCGCAGCCTTTCGGCGTGTGATTATGGGAACTGCATTCTGCATTCTGAGTATGAGTGTAACACTGGCACTGGCAGTTGTGGCCACGACAACTCTTCGCAGCTTTCCTTATGCGTGGTTCTGGGAAGGTTTGCTGGCTGTGCCGTTTCTCGCACAATATGCACTTAGAGTGCGCGCCCGCGCCGTTGCTGATGCGCTGGACACAGATCTGGTCGCTGCGCAGACTGAACTGACACAACTGGTCAACCACGACCTGTCGCAACTGGACAAGAGCGAGACGGCCCGTGGGTGTCTTGAAGCAGTTGCTGAAAACACCGCAACTGCAGTCGTCACCCCCGCCTTCTGGTTGGCCCTGTTCGGATTGCCGGGCATCGTAGCCATTTCGGCCCTGTCTGCGGTCCACCGTCGGCTGGCCGGCGACCACAAAGCCCGCATGTTCGGCAAATCGCTCGACACGGCCGCCAATTATTTGCCGGCCCGTCTGACCGGCCTGTTGTTCGCCGGAGCTGCCAGCATGACGTCGCCGTCCGGCGGCGCGCGCGCACTGGAAATAATCTGGCAGGATGCCCGAAAAGCAGACAATCTGATATCAGGCTGGCCGGAATGCGCCATGGCCGGTGCGCTGGATATCCGCCTGGGAGGTCCCCGCCTGTACGGCGACAATTGGGTAGACCGGAATCGGGTCGGAGACGGCATCGAACATCTCACCACACAGGATTTGCGGGCCGGGCTTAAACTGCTGGCCCAGACACTGACTTTGTTCACTCTGCTGATCGGCATAGCGGCAGCCTTCGCCTAGAGCAACATGGGTTCAGGTGAACCCATAAAGTTGCCCTGTCACTTTAGAAGCGATCAGGATGGCACACGACATTTGACTTTGTGCCCGTTCGCTTCATAACTGGGCCACGTGTTTGTGACTTATGAGCCAGCCCGCCAATGAAACTTCATTTCGTATCATCTCAGGCCCCTGAAGCCATCAAGGCTGCGCAAAAGCTGAAACACCTGTTTGGCCAGGCGCAACGCGAAGACGCAGAAGTCATCGTGGCACTTGGCGGTGACGGCCTGATGCTGGAGACCGTGCACACGGTGCTTGATTCCGGTCAGGCCATATTCGGCATGAATCGCGGCTCGGTAGGTTTTCTGATGAACGAGTTTGAGACCGGTGAACTGACCGAGCGCATTGCTGCGGCTACGGAAACAGTCATCCATCCGTTGAAAATGACCGTGACCGGCAAAAACGGCACGACCCACTCTGCGCTTGCCTTCAACGAAGTATCCATGTTGCGCCAGCAACACCAGGCCGCCAAGCTGCGGATTTCGATTGACGGCAAGGTCCGTCTCGATGAACTGGTATGCGACGGCATAATAATTGCCACACCTGCAGGATCCACCGCCTACAATCTGTCGGCGCATGGACCCATTTTGCCTATAAACTCGCCGTTGCTGGCTTTAACGCCAATCAGCCCGTTCCGGCCCCGGCGATGGCGCGGAGCAATCCTGTCCCACGAAGCCGAAGTGGAAATTGAAATACTGGAGGCGAACAAGCGCCCGGTCTCTGCCGTTGCTGATCAGACTGAGTTTCGAGACGTCGTAAAGGTCGTTGTGAGTGAAGACGAAAAAAGGTCTGCGCGGCTGCTGTTTGACGACGGTCACTCGCTTGCAGAACGTGTTTTAAATGAGCAATTCCAGTTTTGAGACAGACGCTTTAACCTTATGGTATCTGTCTGTTTAGACTGTATTAAGCACAACACCGTAAGGTCATTCTTGTGAGTTGCGTAGCCGGCCTGTTGCCGGAACTGAGTATGGAAGCGCCGGGTTCAAACGAACCCGGCGCTTTTCGTTTTGAGAAACAAACCAGTTCCGCCGACACCAACCGACCGCAACTGATGGTCTGAATCCATGATAGGCAAATGAGGTCACAATCAGCTGCGAACGGTTCGACCCGGCAACTGTTGAATTGGGCAATTACCTGATCTGGCTCGTAGCACACCGGCCAAACCAGCCACCTTGCGGCATGGTCGGAAATCACGACCAGCGAGTATCCCCTGCCTGGTTACGAGCGCTGCGAAGCACTTCATCACCCTCAAGCAGCACATAGGGTCCACTGGACCCCGTACAGGTCCTCCGGGACGCCAGATCAGGTTTATGGGTTCACTTGAACCCATGTTGCTCTGTAAGTGGTCAGATTTGTGGACTCATGGTTGGCTCAACCGGAAATCGGCCCGCTCTACGCCACTCTCGACATGCCATCTGACAGGCGCGAGACCAGGGTGCGGGTGCGGCCCTGGGTCAATTGCGACAACAGGCTGATAATGCGCATACGCTCATGTTCATCATCAGCGGCGTGGCGGGTCATGATGACTTCAACCAGCGCCCGGCCGAAAGCGTCGGCATCTGCCTGTTTGCCGGCTGCGCCTGTAGCGGCCGATACCTGACAGATTGCGTGTACAAGAACGTGCGCATCCTGCGGAATACCGGCACGGCGTAACAAGGTGTTGACGCTACGGGCTGACATCGTACCCGTAGCCCGGCGCACCTTGCGCAAGGAGACGTTCGCCAGATAGGCGAGTGCCCATTCAAAAAACGGCAGATAGCCGTTCATCCCGGCCCGCAACAGTAATGACGTGGTGAGCATGCCGCGCTGCGACATCAGGGCGACCACTGACTGGAGCTTTGCAGCTTCAACACCGCGCAGTATACGCAGTGCGTTGACCTCTTCCTTGTCGGAAATGTAATCATCACTACGGAAGTCTGCGACCCAGCCCTGATATTGCGCGGCCTTGCGCATTTCCTCAGCGGTACGTTGATTGTGCACCAGTGCGATTTCACACGGCAGATGCGGCAGATCCATCAGGATGTTGCAAACTTTCGGCGAGGCATGAAACCGGTTGTAGATCTTGCGGCAATATCCTGCCCCCAGGCGCACCTTCGCATTGCCCAGTAGAGCAAGAACTACGTCTTCGCTGCCATCCTTCATGATTTTGCGCACAGACCCCGCCCCCAGATCAGGGCGTGCAGCGACAGCCTTGCAGCGTTTCACATCGCCGACGGTAAGAATGGTTTTCATGATTGAGTCATCAAGAGATGGATTGAGTCCAATAAAGGGGATGGCAATATCATCTTCATCAGCGACAATGGCAAACACCAGATCGGCTGACAGACCGTCTGTCTTGAGCAGTCTGCTCGCGACAATGTCGCGGATATGGCGATCAGTGTCACAGGCCAGTTTTGTAACAATCGGCATGACCTGCCGGCATTCATCGGTACCTGAGTGGGGATCGCTCACCAAGTCGCACAATTGACAGGTCAATGCCATGCGGTCCGCAACACTGCCGGATCTCATCACATTTTCAAAAATCGACACATCCAGGCGCTGCCGCCTCTGCTTGATGATATCTTCGAGCATATAGGTCTTCCACTTACCAACCGCTTGTCGGTTCGCGAGACCTATAACCTTGCTGCCCGCCACCGAATACATTGCCTGCTGTGAAAGATAACGCGAGAAGTATTAACGTTTGGTTCACCATAAATTCCAGCCGGACAACTTCATCGCGGTGTGTCATCTGCCAATGTCGTATCGGAGGCCGTTTCCTCCATTTCCTCGGCTACGGCAACAGCCGTTACAGCCGTTGCCATGGGCGTAAACGGCACCAGGTCACCGGTCTCTTCCGGAGACATCACATCGGACATTGTCATCCGGTAGAAAGCGTAAACTGCCAGCAGACCGAATACGGAAACCATATACAGCATGAAACCGTTGGCGCCGAACTGCTGCATGAAACCACCGGCAATGGACGGCCCGGCAATGGCGCCCACCCCGTAAAGCAGCACGAGTTTTGAGCCCGCAGCCAGCATCTGGTCCTTGTTCAACTGATCATTTGCGTGCGCAATGGCCAGAGAATAAAGCGGCATAGAGATACCGCCGAACAGAGCCACCAGTCCAATGAGAATGAATGCTTCGCTGACGGGCACAAGCATCACCATTCCTGCCAGGCCTGCGGACAGTAACGACAGTGCGGCAATCATCACGCGCCTGTCGTATCTGTCCGACAGCCAGCCAACCGGCAGCTGGGATACAATAACGGCAAACGGGGCGACCGCCATCATCAAGGATACATACGACAGCGGCATTCCGTTCATGACGCCGAAAACAGCGCCAAGGTTGAAAAAGGCTGACTGGCCGAGGCCATTTGCAATAGCTGCAACAACAGCAAGTGGCGAGGCCGCATAAATTTCGGATATCGAGATGAAACGCGGCGCACCCAGAATCGGTGCCGATACCTTGGTCAGCACGATGGGTACAAGCGATAGCGACATGACCGCAGATACTACAATAAACCGGGTGAAGCCGGATGGATCGTCAATCACCAGCGCCAGCGACCCGATGCCGGCACCGGAGTAAAACAGCAGCATGTAGAGGGACAGAACCTTGCCGCGATCCTTGTTGCTGGTGCCCTCGTTCAACCAGGTTTCGATAACGATCGCCAGTCCGGCCGCGCACATCCCGATCACAAGACGCATGGCAAACCACCACACCGGATTGACAAACAGCGGGATCAGCAACACTGCCGTGGACAGCACGGACGCATAGCCGGCAAACACCCTGATGTGGCCGACCGCACGCACCGCATTCGGCGTAATCAGCGCCGACAAAAACAGCCCCAACGAAAAACCAGAGGCAATTATACCCGTGGTTGTTGTGGAGAAGTTGGCTAGTGCCGCCTGAATCCCGACAAGGGAGCCCTGAAGGCTGTTGCCAATCGCCATCAGAAAAATGGCCACCAGCAGTGGCCACAGGTAACGTATTCCAGCAATCACCGGCTCAGGTCCTTCAAGTCAGGCTGTCAGTGGGTCCTTCCCCGACAGCGACACAAATCTGATTGCTGGCAAACCACGAATACAATGATTTTACAGTATGCCCGTTTGACGCAGCTTGGCATCGAAGATTTCGCGGCTGCAGGTCTTTACGAGATAATCCGTTGCACCATGCCAGATGGCATCGCCAACTGAACTGATATCGTCTGCGTCAGGACACATGATAACAACGGCATCTGACCCTGTACTGTGCCTGCGTAACTGGCGAATAAAGGCTGTTGCCCGGCGCGTGCCTACAAGAACAACGTCCGGCATGTCCGAAACGCACTGGGCAAAAGCGGCATCTTCGGTTTCTGCCTGAATGATATCGAAGCCGTGACTGGCGAGATATCCTTGTGCACGGCCGCGCCACTCGGTGCTGTCGTCCACAACCAGGCATCGTGTCAGTTCGCAATGTCGCTTCATTTTCGATCTCCTAGCTTGTCGCTAAGCCGTTCCCGTAATACGAGTCCTGCGCCCGGCAGGTTAATGAGAAGTTAACCAACACCCCAAGCCGCGCGCACCGACGTTTTGTCAAATAAAAACAGTCTGTTAGATTCAGCGTGTGAATCTCTTTGTGAATCACTTCAACCACTACATGAAGTCAAATTGAGACTCGTGATGCGACTCACTTCAGAATCAAACACAACCCATGATTGCAAATGCCTGGGTTCAGCACGGAACACGACAAATATTTATAGATTGCCCGCGCGCCTTGCCTCGGTTAGCTGTTGGCACATCCAAAACAGGCAAGCAGCAAACGGTACCCGATCATGGCAGGCAAATGGTTTGATGAACTGGAAGACGGCTTTCAACTGGTGCATGAAGTGCGCCGCACAGTGACGGAAGCCGACAACATGCTGTTTTCCAACATGACGATGAACCCGCAGCCGCTGCACATTGACCATGATTTTGCTGCCAGGAGTGAATGGGGCCAGCCGCTGGTCAATTCCATGTTCACGCTGTCACTGGTCATCGGCATCTCCGTGCAGGAACTCACCCTGGGTACACTGGTTGCTCAATTGGGCATTACCGACGTCAAATTCCCTGCTCCGGTGTTTCACGGCGACACTATTCAGGTAAAAACCACGGTGGTTTCCCGCCGCGAAAGCAAGTCGCGCCCGGATGCCGGCATCGTCGAATTCAGGCATGAGGCGTTCAAACAGGACGGTACCCTGGTTGCTGAATGCGTTCGCCAGACTTTCATGCGGAAAAAGCCCGCAGACGCAGGAGCAGCCTGATGCGTTCGTTGCTGTTTGTACCGGCCGACTCTGAACGCAAGATCGAAAAGGCGATGGCGTCCGGCGTGGATGTCGTCATCCTCGACCTGGAAGACTCAGTTGCCCCGCAAAACAAGCCTGCGGCACGGGCTCTTGCGGCAGAAACCCTTGAACGCGCCCGGTCAGGCCCGCAAATATATGTGCGCGTCAATGCACTAGATACCGGTCTGACATCTGATGACGTAGCGGCTGTGTTGCCGGCTGGTCCGGATGGAATAATCCAGCCCAAAACCGAGACCGGCCAATGTGTTGAAAAGCTGGCCGGCATGGTTGGAACAGACATGCCGGTCATCGCCATTGCCACCGAAACCGCAAACGCCATGTTTGGCCTTAACACTTACTCGGACGTCACCGCCAACCTGCAGGGCATGGCTTGGGGAGCCGAAGACCTGTCGAATGAACTGGGCGCACAGGCCAACCGCACCGCTGACGGTCTCCTGACGGAACCGTATCGGCTTGCCCGGTCCCTGTGCCTGTTCGGCGCTCGCGCTGCCGGCGTTGAACCGGTCGACACGGTCTATGTGGATTTCCGAAATCAGGCCGGGCTGGAACGCGATTGCATGGACGGGGTCCGCGACGGCTTTACCTGCAAGATGGCCATTCACCCGGCACAGGTTGACGTCATCAACCGCATTTTCACACCATCGGCGCAACAGGTTGCAGAAGCCCGCAGCATCATTGACGCCTTCGCCGGTGCCGGCAATGCCGGTGTGGTGGGCATAGACGGCAAGATGTTCGACATTCCGCATCTCAACCGGTCCCGCAAACTGCTGGACCGTGCCAAGGCCTACGGAGTTTCCTGATAATGCGGATTAGCGGGATCGAAGTCTTCATTTTGCGTGGACCTGAAATTGACCGCCCGCACTGGGTCAGCAATTTCACTGTACCGACCGCCAATGAGGTACTGGTGCGACTCCAGACGTCTGACGGTATCGAAGGGTTCGGACTTGCCACCAGTTATACAAGTGCAGACCCCATTCTGGATGTATTTCGCAGTGGCATTGGCGACCTGATTGTCGGGGAAAATCCTTTGGCGCCGGAACGCCTGTACGAAAAACTGTTCGCACTCACCTCACAAAGGCTGGCGCACGAAAAGGGCTGGGGTCGCGAGGCGCTGGTGCGCATATCGTCAGCTGTCGACATTGCCTGCTGGGACATCATGGGAAAGGCTGCCGGCCTGCCGCTGTATCAGTTGTTCGGCGGATATCGCGACGCCGTGCCTTATTATGTAACGTGCGCCTATTACCGCGATGGCAAGGATCATGCAGAACTGCGCGCCGAGATCGAAAAACTGAAATCTGAAGGCCACACCGGCTTCAAGGCCAAGGTAGGCGGCCTGAGCCTGGCAGAAGACATCGCCCGGATGGAGATTGTCCGTGAAGTCATTGGCGATGACTGCGACCTGATGATCGACGTCAATCGTGCCTGGGATTTGCAGACAGCGACTGAGGCCGTCAGGCTGCTGGAGCCACTGCGCCCGCGCTGGCTGGAAGAACCGGTGCGCTGGGCTGATGACAGGCGGGAACTGAAAATACTGTCACTGCGCACCAGTATTCCATTATCCGGCGGCGAAAGTGAAATCACCAGCTATGGCTGCCGCGCCTTGCTGGAAGAACAGGCAATCGGGATATTGCAGTTTGATGTGACCATGTTTGGCGGCTTTACCGAGGGCCGCAAGATGGCGGCGCTGTGTGAACTGAACCATGTTGAGGTCACTCCCCACCATGACTGCTTCATCCATGCCCCGCTTGTGGCATCGACACCAGCCGGTGGATTTGTGGAAGCCTTCACCGATCCGGAACGCGACCCCTTGCAGGCTGAGCTTTATGAAAACCCGCCTAAAATGGCCAATGGCTGGATGACGCTGAACGATGGCCCCGGACTTGGCCTGACCCTGTCCGAAGCCGCCATCACCAAATATGGCCAGCAGATCATCTAGGCTCTGTTGAGGTTAAATTGCATCATCATCCCTTAAAGCCTTAATGCTGCCGGGCCTGACCCTGGTCAAATTGCTTGTCGAGAATTTCCCGCAACCTTAACAATGGTGCGTGATCTCGCATCATGCCCAGTGGCACGCTGAAATGACCGCGTCGATATACAAACTGGTTTCCCGTCGGCACATTCCACTCGTCGATCAGCATCCGAGCGCTGTTATACGGCGTCACATTGTCATGGTCCCCGAGCACGGTCACAATATTCTCAGGCGGAATAACAGGCACGCCCTCCGCCTCAAATAACGGCATGTAACGCCTGATCAGGTCTGTGCGCCAACCATGGTCTATTGTCGCTTTTGCTATGCCCCAGACTTCGGCGAGCTTGCCATGAACAACGGCGTCTTCTATGTGTCCGCAATGGGTCACCAGAAACGCTGCGTCCGGGCGCAGTCGTTCAGGCCAATAGCGTGCTTTGTCACAGATGATTTGAGATGTCATCGCGCCCAGGCTGCTGCCGCCGATGGCGATCGGCGCATTGGTGGTGCGTCTTAGCCAGTCGATAATCACCGACCATTCCTGTGCTGCAGACGTGAACAGATCCAGTGCCCCCATCGGGGCCGTCGCAATAAACTTCTCGCCCCCATACATGCCATCTGGAACCCGCCGTCCGTGCCAGGGAGCTTCCGGACGGACAACCCGGATGCCCATCTTCACCATCGCCTCGACTTCGTCCACAAGGCCTCTCCAGTGGTCGAATTCCACGCAGATACCGTGCCCAAAAATCAACGTTGGCGCATTTTCTGCGCAAGCAGGTTCATAGACACGCGCAATCACCTGGTCGGTCATGCGCGGCGACGGCGAATTGAACCGCAACCAGTAATTCTGCCCTCCATCCTTGCTCTGCACGTGATGTGAAACTGTTATTTCCGGCATCGGTTCCGGCGGCGCAAACGCCTTGGCCGGATCAGACAGCAACGTGCCGTAGATTGCTTCTACATCCGTCGGTGACGGGATATGCCAGCGCACCGGCTGCACGTCGTTGACAAGCCGCAACGGAATGAACATTCGGCGCAGATTGTTGTACCGGTTGCGGCAGGTGAGGCGCTCATGCTCGGCGTGTGACGCGGCCTCAGGCGAAGGTGCATTAGCGCCGAAGAAGACACTTTCCCATTCGTGCTCAATGCCCACCATGCGATGGCGAACGATTTCGAACTCATGGAGATTACGGTTGACGCGCTCCGCCAGCCGTGGCGAAGGCGTAATGCCTGCGTTTTCAAAAAACCGGTCTACTGACCCTTCCGCAGCTCGCGCTACCGCCCACAATCGTGACAGGGGGAAAAACCAGTAGGCAACAGTGTTGAGTGCCACATAGTCAAACCACGGCCGGGCCACCAGGTTTCCCAGGGGCGTGCGCAAGGCTGCCACCAGAAGTTCCTGGGTAGATGGGCGCTGTAGTGTTTTCATGAAACAGATGCCATCATTCAGCCTCTAGCGAAGCACTCAGTTGAATTATTGAATTTGCATGATACTGGAGCAGGTCTCGTTCGCCAGCGTACGGCTCAACATTGCCATGCCCGTTGATCGTTATCAAACCCAATCGGCACATCAGGTCAATGCCGTCTATGATAGCCGTTTCTTCACCACCTTCCTTGATACCTGGATGCGCACCCTTCCCGCGCAGGTCTTCAAGTTCCTTCAGCGCCTTTTGCTGCAGTTGATTTCGGGTCATGGGCTCGTCTGTTGTCAGCAGCAACATCGCCAACAGAGGTACTGCCAGTACCGGTATCGTGTCGACAATCCTGTGGTGAAGTTCGTTACCCAACGCCTCGACTGCCGCGAACAATGGTTCGTGCTCAAGCGAGGCCAGAGATACATCATTCTGTCTCGACCAGTCGCGCAAGGATAGTGGTTCCCCGAAATTGGCAACCGCCATGCCAAAGCCATGCCACCGCCGGGTGAGCTTGAGCCAGATCTGACGACAAGCAAAAACAAAAGTAGACCCAAGAACGAAACCGGCGCCTCTGCCGCGATAGTCGGTGTTCGCATTTGCGATCAACGTACGCTGTTCCACAACACGATCGAAGTTTGTCCCCACGGGAACAAAAACGATATCGGCGTCACCTGCCGGATCAAACCCTCTGCAGACATAGCTTAACAGGCCCAGTTTTGGCGCATTGACCATACCGTTTCGCGACAGCGCACCCTCGCTGAATATGGCGTGCGGCACGCCAGCAGCGGTTGCCATCTGAACATACCGTCTCAGCACGACACGGTACACCGGATCGTCGAGGTTGCGGCGCAGAATATACGCTCCGGCAAGCCGCAAAACAGCCCTGAACGGCCAAACCCTGGCCCATTCACCCGCTCCGTAGGACAGCGCGGCTCTTCTCGACGCGAGATAGGTCACCAGGAGATAGTCCAGATTGCTCCGGTGATTGATGAAAAAGACAACAGATGTTTCTGGTGGCAATTCTTTTCGCGCCGCCTCATGCACCCAGCCAACCCTTACGTGATAAAAGTAACGCAGGAAGCGGCGGGCGATCCGATACCCCAGGTTGAAATAGATGTAAGGATTGAACGACGGCACGATCTCGCGGGCAAACGACACCACTTCCGCCATCACGCCATCCCGGGTAACGCCACGCTCATCGGCGATCCGCGCAACGGTTGCAAGCACTTCAGGATCATAGACCAGGCGGTCAATGAGCACCTGGCGTTTGGTGAGTTGAAACAAGGGCAGTTTGAGATCGAAGCGCCTGTTGACATCGGAGATTGCCTTGTTCACGGACCGGCGCGCCATCCACCGCACTGCCGGGAGCAGGAAATGGTTGACCACCGCCAACGTTGCCAGCACAACAGCAAGCACGGCAAACCAGGTAGGCAGAGTAATTGTTCCTGACATCTGTACGTCCGTTTAGGTCACATTCCGTCGCATCAGTTTGATTGTCATTGTCAGCTCGCTCTCCTCGATCCGCGAATTCATTGCCGACAGCATAGATCATGTTGTCGCGAATGTGCACCGCCTGATCCAAGGCACCCACCAGCGTCGTATTAGAGGGCAATCATTGGCGACACGTCGGAAACAGTTTGCGCCCGTCAAACATGGAGTCACAAGATGCCGGACAAGGTATCCAGTACAACGGTCTACTATGACGGGTCGTGCCCGTTGTGTGCTACTGAAATTCGCCACTACCACGATCAGGACAGCAACCACCAACTGGCTTTTGTCGATGTTTCCGGGACAGACGCCCTGCTGCCGGCCGATCTCAACCGGAAACAGGCCATGGCGCGATTCCACGTCATGTCCCGCGATGGAAGTCTGGTCGATGGAGCAAGAGCGTTCGTGGAAGTCTGGGCAAGCCTGCCGAAATGGCGCTGGGCCGCCAGGGCCGCCACTTTGCCCGGTGCGATGCGCGCATTGGATATGGCCTATTCCGCCTCGCTGTTGATCCGCCCGGCAATCTCCAGACTGTTTGGACGGCTCCAGAATTCAAAGCCGGGAAATTGAACCGGTATCACCTGAACAGTGGTTGGTGCAGGCATCTGATACACAGCTTCCGCCGACACCCGCAGCTTATTGATCCAAACTGAGTTTTCACACCAAGACAGGTCTACAGAAATGCCGTGCGAAACGCTTGTGCTTGTACTTGGCGATCAGCTCTCGCTTAGCTCACCCGCCCTTGAGCGGGTGACAAGCGACAATGACAGAATACTGATGCTGGAAGTCAGGCAGGAGGCAGATTATGTGCCGCAGCACAAGATACGGCTGGTACTCTTCTTCTCGGCCATGCGCCATTTCTGCGGTGAACTTCGCGAACGTGGATACCAAGTCGAATACCCGCAACTCGACGATCAGGAAAACCGGGGGTCAATAGAAGGCGAACTGGAGCGCTGGCTGGACAAACTGAATCCTGAACGCCTGGTTTGCGTTCAACCAGGCGATCACCGCGTTCAACTCATGATTACAAATGCGGCAGAAAAAACCGGCACCGATATCGAGTTTCTCGACGACACGCATTTCATGACATCGATCACCGCGTTCCGGGACTTCGCCAGCGAACGCAAGTCGTTGCTGATGGAGTATTTTTACCGGGACGTGAGGCGCAAGACCGGCATCTTGATGTCCGACAATCAACCGGTCGGCGGGCAATGGAATTTCGACCGGGACAATCGTGATGCTTTCGGAAAATCGGGCCCTCCCGATATCAAGGCGCCACGGCAGTTTGGCACGGATGACATCACCCGGCAGGTGATCGCCATGGTCGAAAAGCAGTTTCCTGATGCGCCGGGCCATCTGAAATACTTCGACTATCCGGTCACTCATGACCAGGCGCGCGCCGCGCTGCGAGACTTTGTTGAGCATCGCCTGCACGGCTTTGGCCGCTACCAGGATGCCATGGCGATGGGTCGGCCTTACCTGTATCACTCGCGTCTGTCGTCGGCCCTCAACATGCATCTGCTGGACCCGCGAGACGCAGTAGCGGCGGCTTTGGATGCCTTGGACGACGGCACGGCCGAACTCAACGCCGTGGAGGGGTTTGTCCGCCAGATCATTGGATGGCGGGAATTCGTACGCGGTGTTTACTGGACCCACATGCCCGGTTATGCAGACGCGAATGAGCTGGCCGCAGACCTGGAAATGCCGGAATTCATGTGGTCCGGCGAAACCGACATGATGTGCGTCCGTCAGTCGGTAGGGCAACTCGTTGATCACGCCTACGCCCATCACATTCAACGCCTGATGGTGCTGGGTTTGTTTGCCCTGCTGCTCGGTGTGCGGCCCTACGATGTGCATCGCTGGCACATGTCCATGTATGTCGATGCAATCGACTGGGTTTCCCTGCCCAACGTACTGGGCATGAGCCAATACGGCGATGGCGGCATCGTCGGCACCAAACCCTATGCAGCGTCGGGCAACTACATTTCCAGAATGAGCAACTACTGCGCCCACTGCCGGTTCAACCCCAAAAAGGCGACCGGCGATGACGCATGCCCCATAACAACCCTGTACTGGGATTTTCTGTCCCGCAATCGCAACAAACTCGGTTCCAACAGGCGCATGGGTTTCCAGTTCAACAACCTGGATCGAAAGGACGATGGCGAACGCCGTGAAATCCGCCAGGCTGCAGAAAAACTCAGGAACGAGTTCACACGGAAGACGTACCTGTAACCAATGCTCTAACCGGTCGCCAGGGCGTCGGACCAGACCCGATGGAGGCGGCGCAGCTTTTCAAAGCGCGATGGCGCGCGAAAGGTTTCCGCAGGGTCGCGAACCACACCGGCATTTTGCAGTATTCGCTGCAGTGTCCTGCGATGCATACCCAGAATGGCAGCGGTCTTGGTTGTGTTGCGATCATTCTTCTCCCAGCGCGAAACGATGTGCTGCAGCCGGGCTTTGGTCGGACTCATCATTCTGGGAAGATTGTCCGGTTCGCGTTTGGCTGCACTCAGCAGAACGTGCTCCAGTTCTTCGACGCCCAGCGGTTTGACCAGGCAATCAGCGGCACCGGCGCGCGCCGCGCGGGCCGCAGTTGTAATATCGATGTACCCGCTGAGCATCACTACTTTGGAGGAGGGCGAAAGTTCGCGTACCAGGTCCAGCGCATCCAAACCGCTCTCGTCCTGAAGATGCACATCGATGACGGCAAAGTCAGGCCGGGCCGAAACAAGGCAATCCCGGATTTCTGCAATGCAGGAAGCCGAACAGATGGTATATCCGAGATTTTCCAGGTTTCTGCCGAGGACGCGAACGAAAGCAGCGTCATCGTCTATCAGCATGATTGATTTCATTGGCGACTCCATAAACATCACTGTTGTCTGGATATTACGAGTAATTCCTGCCACCAGATTGACACGCGGTGTTTTGTCCCGGCAGCTTGGTTCTTGACCCTAGCGCTGCCCACGCTCCGGATTGTCTGCCTTCACAGGTTTGACCCTGGTTTGCCGCTTCGGCTTTGCAGGCGGACTGGACAGTTCGACCTTGACCGGGCCGCGCATGGCGACATCGCGATGCGGGTAGGGAATGTCGATGCCGGCCTCATGCAGCCCGTCCCACAGCAACAAGAAGACGTCGCCGCGTACATTGACCGTGCCCTGCCCCGGATCCCTGATCCAGAAGCGCAGCTTGTAGTTGATCGAGCTGTCGGCGAATTCGGTGATGTGACACACCGGTGGCGGTACTGCCTGCACCCGCTTGTGTGTCGCCGCTACCGCCTTGGCGAGATCACGCACTGTGTGTGGGCTTGCTTCATAGCTGACCCCGAAATCCAGATCGATACGCACAAGGTCTGATGAATACGACCAGTTCACCACCTGAGAGGTGATCAGGTCTTCATTCGGAATGAGATATTCGCGGCCGTCGCGCGAAATCACCGAGGCATAGCGCGCGGCCAGCTCGTTGATCTTGCCATAGGTGTCTCCAACCGAAATCACATCTCCCGGCTTGATGGATTTATCAACCAGCAGGATGATGCCTGAAATCAGGTTCGACACCACCTTTTGCAGACCAAAGCCGATGCCGAGGCCAATGGCGCCTGAGAACACCGCCAGCGCGGTCAGGTCTATGCCGACAAAGCTGCACGCTGCCAGAACCGCAGCGATCATCAGCGCGGCCTTTATCAGCTTGCCGAGCAACACCTGCAGAGACGGGTTCAGGTCTTCGCTGGTCTTGATGCGATTGTCGGCAAACCGGCCAATCAGCATTGCCAGCCAGACCATGGCCGATACGGTGAGAATAGAATTGATGACCAGCAGAGGTGTCAGTCTGAGCCCCTGCATCTCGATGCCGAAGGTATCGAGTGCGGTGATTGTCTCTGGCAGCAGGTTGAGAATCGACAGGGCCGCCACCGACCATGCAAGCAGCTCTATGGTTTTGGCCATGAAACGGTTGCGGATAAGACGTGAGGCAATTGAGATGATAACCCAGGCCGTGCACAGCTTGGCTGCAATGCCGATCAGGTAGCTGCGCGAAATCCACGTCACCTCCTGCATCACTTCCACTGCGACCCACAGCAATATCGCCAGGAATATCCAGCGCATCCGGCGCAGCACGACAGCCAGCACGCGCAGCAATTGCGGCTGGCCCTTGATGTTGCGAACATAGGTTTCAAGACTTGGCGCCAGCCAGCGGTTCAGCATGAGTGCACCGGCAAACGCTGCAAGAATAATCGAGAACTGGATCAGCGCCCACTGCAGGCCGATATAGGTTGAGGTAATGCCGAGCTGGTTCAGCCAGTTGGAAACAAATCCTGATACTTCGGTCATCAAATCAGACATGTCTGTTTCCCTAGAGCGAGATGAGGTTAAATCGGATCATTTGACCGCGGCGATTTTGGTCGCTGGCTAGGCGGATCGCACGCCGTGGTGTTACCGCACCACAAGTGCGAGACAACGACGCCAGAGAGCAAAATGGCCCGGCCCTTCTATCAATGCTATCAACATCGCTGTTCCCATCGGGGTGGGGAAAATCGGTCCATCGGCGTCGTTGCGCCGCTTGCCCGATGCACCACATCGCGCTGCGCGACGCGCCTAACCGACTGAACCGATTTTCCGCCATCAAATGCTCCAATTTAATCTCATCTCGCTCTAAGCCGGAACTGGTTGGGTCTACTCTGCCAGGAGGCATGGTTTTTCAGGTATCCTTACCCCGGCCGGCGCATTCGGAAGGCTTCTTTTACCACTGTGTATTCCGAATACCCCATGCGCATGATTGGTTGCATGGCTGCCGTGTTCACTCTGCCATCCTCAATAAACCTGTCATCAATATACACGCCTATGACCTGACCGACCACAATGGCATAGCCGCCGGCCGCATTGTCATGTCCGGGCAGGTCCACGGTTTTTACATATCTGCATTCGAGGCCGACCGGGCTTTTAGCGACCCGTGGCGGCTTCACCATAACACTGTCAGCCTTTTCAAGCCCGGCAAGTTCAAACTCGTCAACACCGCTCTCGACAGAAGCCGATGACTGGTTCATCTGTTCGCGCAATTCCCAGGTCGCCATGTTGCAGACGAACTCACCTGTCTCGACAATGTTGGTGATGGAGTCTTTCTGGCCCGCCGATCCAAACACCACATAATGTGGATTGTCCGACATCGCGTTGAAAAAGCTGTAGGGCGCCAGGTTCACAACACCTGCGGCCGATATGGATGAAATCCAGCCAATCGGCCGCGGTGCGACCAGAGCCTTGAACGGATCGTACTCGTAGCCATGATTGTTTTCTTCCGTACCGTAGAACATAAGCGCTCCGTTCATTCAGGGATGGTTGTGATCGTTTAGGGCCTGTTGACAAATATCAACATGTGTTTGACGGGCCATATTTTGAGTGATTTTTGCAGGAAATCTGGTGCCGTAGGCTTGCCGTCTTCAAGCCGGATTTCCTGCAAAAAGCGCCAACATATGGTCCGCCCTAAAGGGTTTTGCATAAATCGTCCACTAAATGCGGCTTTGTCCTTGCAAAGGGGGCGACCCTGTGCGGCGGACAAAACCTGGTTATTGAACGATTTATGCAAAATCAAACCCATGTTCATATTTGTCAACAGGCCCTGGCTTGATGGCGTCCGGCGTGGCCTGCTGTCAACCGGTGATGACACAAATGTCACTTGAGCAAGCGCCCAGGCACTGCCATGTTGCAATGCAACATAATCTCTTTAAGTCAAATTGGAGACTGGCACATGCTCAAGGGCAAAACCGCACTCGTCACCGGCTCGACTTCCGGCATCGGCCTGGCCATGGCAGAGGCACTGGCCCGCGACGGCGCAAACATCATGCTCAACGGCCTCGGCGATGCCGCCGAGATCGAGGCAACCCGCGCCGGCCTGGAAAAGCGCACTGGCGCGAAGGTCTCCTTCATGGGCGCCAACCTGATGAAGGCGGATGCGTGTGCCGATCTGGTGGCGCAGACTCACAAAGAGTTCGGCCAGCTGGATATCCTGATCAACAATGCCGGCATGCAGTTTGTATCTCCGATCGAGGAATTCCCGGTCGAAAAGTGGGATGCCATAATGGCCCTCAACCTGTCGGCGCCGTTTCATACGATCCGGGCAGCCCTGCCGGCGATGAAGGAAGCCGGCTGGGGCCGCATCATCAATACCGGTTCTGCTCATTCACTGGTCGCCTCACCGTTCAAGGCCGCCTATGTGGCCGCCAAGCACGGCCTGGCGGGTCTGACCAAGACAGTGGCGCTGGAGGCGGCAGAACATGGTGTGACGTGCAACACGATCTGTCCCGGTTATGTCAGCACCGCGCTGGTTGATGCCCAGATAGCAGACACCGCCAAGGCGCGCGGCATGACCGAAAAGGAAGTCATCCAGAAGGTTATTCTGGAAGCCCAGCCGACCAGGGAATTTGTAACCGTGGAACAGATCGCCGGGCTTGCGGTTTTCCTGTGCTCAGACGCGGCTGCCAGCATGACCGGGGTCATTCTGCCGATTGACGGCGGCTGGACGGCGCATTGACCATGGCCAATTCAAAACCAATTGCATTGGCTCTTCAAGGCGGTGGCGCACATGGCGCTTTCACCTGGGGTGTGCTGGACAAGCTGCTGGAAGACGGCAGGTTGAGCGTCGAAGCCATCACCGGCACCAGTGCCGGCGCCATGAATGCCGCCGTCCTGGCGCAAGGCTTCACCCAGAACGGTCCTGACGGCGCACGCGAGACGCTGGAGACATTCTGGCATGCCTTGTCCGTCATGGGCCAGGCCAGTCCCATCAAGCGTTCGTTTGCTGATATGCTGACCGGCAACTGGAGCCTTGATGCCTCGCCCGCCTACAACATACTCGACATGATGTCGCGTATCGTGTCTCCTTATGACACCAACCCGTTCGACATCAATCCGCTGCTTGAGCTGCTCAATGAGACCATCGATTTTGACAAGGTGCGAAAGTGCAACGACATCAAGTTGTTTGTCTCGGCAACCAATGTGCGCAATGGCAAGATCAAGGTGTTCAACGGCTCGGAATTGACAGCCGACATGCTGATGGCATCGGCCTGCCTGCCGCACCTGTACAAGTCCGTCAACGTTGACGGAGAGCTTTACTGGGACGGCGGTTACATGGGCAACCCGCCGATCTTTCCGTTGTTTTACAACACCTCCATCGCAGACATCATGATCATTCAGATCAATCCGATCGAACGGGACGAGGAACCGAAAACGGCGCGCGAAATCCACAACCGTGTCAATGAAATCAGCTTCAATTCTTCATTACTGCGTGAACTGCGTACCATCGACTTCGTCACCCGGTTGATTGAGGACGGCAAGCTGGATGCAAACCACTACACCCACTCAAGGATGCATCGCATTGAAGCCAGCGACCAACTCAACCCGCTGTCGGCTTCTTCAAAATTGAATACCGAGTGGGAATTTCTGTGTCACTTGCGCGATATCGGCCGGGACACCTGCAGCACCTGGCTGGACGCCAATTACGATCAGGTCGGCAAGTCTGCCACGCTCGACCTGCGATCAATGTTCGAGTGATGCCAGCAGGGCCTGCAGGTGTGAAATGTCGTCAATGACATGATCGGCAAGCGGGACCAACTGGTCCCGGGTCGAGTTGCCCGACAACACGCCGACGCACACGCCGGCCCCGCCGGCGCGCCCGCACTGCATGTCATGCGCATTGTCACCCACCATCATCACGCGATGCGGCTCGATGCCTGTATGACTGGCAAATGCCAGCAACGGATCTCCGGCCGGTTTGGGATTTGCAACTGAATCATACCCCAGCACCAGATCGAACAGGTCAGCCAGTCCGAATGCTGTGACCGTGGCATGCGCGGAAGCCGCAGCGTCATTGGTCGCCACACCCAGCGCAAGGTCAAGTTGCTTTAACGCGGAAAATATCTGGAGGCTTTGGTCCGGCGGAAACACCGGATGCGAAACTGCCTGCAGGCAGTGCGTGTTGACTTTCTCGACCAGGACGGCAGGAGCCATGCCGTGCAGCAACGGCATCCACACTTCGACCAGATCATCGGTGTGCCCGGCCGCCCAGATCGATGCGGGCAGAAAGGTATCTGCGCCGGCGTCAAACCCGGCCACGTCAAGCAACCGGGTTTCCAAAAGTTTGTCGCCATTGGCCGCATCCGCGGCAATGGCTTTCAGAGCCGGTGTCCAGGTCTTTTCAAAATCAACAAACACGCCGTCCTTGTCGAACAGCACTCCGGCAATTGCACCCGTCATCGTCTGCCTCACCTAAAACCGCGTGGTCATGCTGGCAGGTACAGGCCGCGGCCTGTCTTCCTGCAATTGCGCCGGCGTTCCCAGATAGATGAACCCGGCGATGCGCTCACTGTCGGCCAGTCCCAGCGCCGTCAGCACCGGGCGGTCATAGGCAAACCACCCCGATATCCACTGTACGCCCAGCCCCATAGCCGTCGCGGCAACCAGCAGGTTCTGACACACCGCACCAGCCGACATAAGCTGTTCCCACTCAGGTATCTTGGGATGATCTGTCGTCGCCGTGCTCACAACCCCGACAACGCACGGCGCACGCGAAAACATATTGCGCTGAACCTCGAGTGTTTCCCCGCCATGGTTCGCGTGCAACTGATGATAACGCTCAGCAACAATGTCCCCGGCCCGCTCGCGCGCGTCGCCTTCAAACACGATGAACCGCCAGGGCGTCAGCTTGCCGTGATCCGGCACCCGCACGCCAATGTTCAGCAGGCGGTCCAGTTGTTTGCCGCTCGGACCCGGCCCGGTCATAGCCTTCGCCGACGCAGACCGGCGGGTTTCGAGCAGGCTCAATGCATCAGAGGTGTCATTGAGCGCCTCAAAAGCCAATCCATTGTTCAGTTCAACCATTGCTCATCCTCCACATCGGCAGCATTGACAGCTGGAACATTGGCGCAAGTAGCACCGGCCGTTCCTGGCAGATTTTCAGAATCAAATTTATGGGTACCGTCCACATATGTATAGCCGTCTTTGATGATCATCGCTTGGTTATCATTGGCTTGAAATTTGCTCTTTGGGTTAGCAGGTTAAGATGACCTACATATTGTTGAGAATAGAGCCGCTCCTAAGAACAACCCTCAAAAAGCTCCCAAAACGGGAACTTTTTTCTTGTTCCCAAGAAGGGAACGTATTATATTCTGCTCATGCAAGTGATCGCAAAAAGAAACCTTCGCATTTTCTGGGAAAAGCACCCTCAATCCGAGGTTCCGTTAAAGGTATGGTATGCGATTGCGAACTCCACTGTTTGGACATCACCAGCCGACATAAAGGCTCAGTTTGGAAACACGGTGGACTTTGTTGCTGACAACCGTGTCGTGTTTGACATCAGCGGCAACAAGTATCGGTTGATCGTACACGTCGCCTATCCCTACAAGCGTGTTCTGATCAAATTTATTGGTACTCATAGTGAGTATGACAAAATAGACGCGAGCACAGTGTAATGGACAACATTCGACCTATCAAAACCGAAGACGATTACAATTGGGCGCTTGCTGAAGTGACCCAGTACTTCGACAATCAGCCTGAACCCGGCACGCCGGATGCAGATCGGTTTGACGTGCTGTCTGATCTTATTGAAGCCTATGAAGACAGGCACTGGGCGATAGAAGCTCCAGACCCTGTTCAGGCCATTGCCGAGACTCTGGCAACCAGGGGCTTGAAGCAATCTGATCTGGCTGACGTTATTGGCTCCCGTTCACGCGCCTCTGAAGTCTTGCGCTACCGCAGACCGCTAACCCTTGGGATGATCCAGAATATCTCCGGAAAACTGCATATCTCCGCTGATATTCTCATTCGGCCCTATCATCTGGATGAGAAGAAACGGGCCTAACATGCAACCTCGGGCATAAACTCCCGGTTGGCCTCAAAAGGTGCCTGAGCAACACGCTGCAGCCCGTAAACCACTATGCTGCCAGGGTAAATCAGCGCAAATTGGGAGACGCGGCAATGCTCATGCGGAAACAAATGCGGGGTGTGTTTGTAGCGCTTTTCCGCGAAATTCGAACCGCCATTGTATCACGCGCGAATGCCACTCAACCAAATTAACCACTTAGTTTATCGGGTGCGTTAACCTTCTATTAAGGATTTAATTGCGCGCCGGGCGGGCAATGTGGTTTTGTCCCTTTGCCGATCGGATTACAGGTCGGGGGATATGCAGACCGGGCCTTACAAGAATTAGGTATCCAGAAGTCTGACAGGGAAAATTAAAAATGCACGTAACTCTCCAACGTGCACGACAGCACAGTCGGGGCCGCTTTCTCACAGGGGCGGCCCTGAACTTTGTCGGCGCCAGTTTACTCCTCTCTCTTGCGACATCATCCGCTCTCGCCGCACAGCGCACAGATGCAGATACCGTCATCACCGGATCATTGCCTGCCGCGACAGCAGACGTACCGCTGGAACTGCGCATCGAAATCACCAGGCCCGGCCTCGAAGGCATCCGGCTGGCCGGCCGCTTGTCGGAAGATGGCGGCCTGATCACCAAGCCCGTTACATGGAAACTGATCCGCACTCTCGGCAATGGGGCACAGGGCGGCGAATCCGTTTATAATAATGCCCGGCCGGTAGCGGACATTCCGCTTGAGCCCGGCAACTACCGCATAGAGGCGCGCTATGGCAGCGTGTCCACGGTTAAACCTGTCGTCTTGACCAAAGGCCAGCACCTTGGCCTGACATTCGTGTTCAATGTCGGCGGCCTGCGCACCCTTTCAACACTGGGCAAAGAACCCTTGCCGCACCGGGTGCGCGCCGTTCACAGGGCCTATGCCATCAACGGCACCAGTGCCGGCCAGCTCATCGCCACATCGGAGATGCAAGGCGGGCTGATGCGCCTGGGCGCGGGCACCTACCGCCTTGAAAGCGAAATCGAGCCAGGCAACACCGTCACCCACACCGAAGTGACAATCAAACCGGGCATCCTGACGTCGCTCAACCTGGACCATGAAGCAGGCATTGCCATTGTGGATGCGCCGGACGGGGTTCCGTGGTCTGTCGGCAGCAATGAAAAAAACTGGCACCGGTCAGGAATTGGATCGGACATCCTCACGCTGGCGCCGGGCCGCTATACTTATAAGGACAGCGCCCAGAGCCGAACCATCATTATTGTTGCCGGCAAACGGACAAAAGTGCCTGCCGGAGACTAGGGTCAGGACCTATTAAATTCAAAGGAGTTGAACGACGGCTCAGAGCCCAAACTACCGGATGCTGCGTCTGACACGAATGTCCACTTCGGTGACTGTGGCCCAAAATTTCTTTGAGACTTCAGTCATTTTCCACAGTTGAACAAAAACGGTCGATGGTGGTGAAAAACTCTGGCTTTGATCTGCCTATTCACTACCTGCGAATTCGGCCTGAAGGCGCTGAAACTCGTCAGTAGATGGAAACGCATCGAAGCTGTGCACCGCAGATGTTGTAGCCCAAGGCAGCTTTTCTTTGGTCATGGTTTCAACAAACGGCTTTACCCACGAGGTGTCGCCGCAAAGTGTGGGGCGTACATTGATGCGGGTGTCGACGCCTTCCATTCTAGTGAACAGCCAAGTCATGCAACGTGGACAGAAGAAGTGATGCCTAAGTGACCCAGGCAACGAGCTTTCAACAGGCTCACCCTGAGTAATGCTGAAACCATCCGCTGGGAACATCACTGTTAGCGAAAACGCACTGGCACTCATCCTTTGGCAATCGTGACAGTGACAGGCAACCGTCATGAGGGGAGCGGCGAGAAGCTCAAAGCGGATCGCGGTGCAGCGGCAGGTACCGCCTAAAGGCAGGTTTGGGTAGTGCATACGCAATCTCCATTTCGGGGGAAGCCGGGTTGGATCAGCGAGCGAAACCACGCGATTTCCATCATTCCCGGTCGATCGCGAGTATACAGCTCTAATCTTTTGTTTTCAACGCGCACACAAATCGATGGGGCGCAATCATCGTCTCATGGTCATTCTTGTCCAATCGCTTTGTTAGCAGATTTCTGGAAGCGCCATTGAAACGACGAAAACCAAGGTCTGTTTTGTCCGGATACTGTTGAAAAACTCGGAAATCGCGGAGTTTTATATTTTCGCTATCGGAGCAAAACATCGAAAACCGCCGCTAAACTTGCTCACCCTGATTTACCGGTGGTTCAGGGTTGCGATACTCGAAAATTAGCTGCCCCTTCGGTCAAAATTTTCAAAACCCTCTCTATGAGGCGGAAATATTTGGGCCATAGGCAAATGTCGAGTTTTTCAACGGAATATCCGCACAGCTGCCGTTTATCAACAGCCGGATTAATGGGGCCTGATCCTTGAGCCTGGGCTCTGCAACCTGCGCCGCCCCTCTATCTCTCAGGTAATGGAATGAACTCCTCGGCATCTCCCGGCACGATATCAAACTTTGCCGTGCGCCACTCCTGTTTGGCCTGTTCAATGCGCTCTTTCGACGACGACACGAAATTCCACCAGATATGACGCGGACCATCCATCGGCTCGCCGCCCAGCACCATGATGCGTGCGACCTTCACCGCTGTGATGGTGATCGGATCACCGGCCCGCAAAACCAGCAACTGCCCGCCCTCGAACAGATCACCGGCAATGCGTATCTGGCCGGACACGACATAGATTGCGCGCTCTTCGTGAACCGGCGGCAATGGCATGCTCGCACCGGGATGCAAAACTGCTTCACCGTAAAACATGTCCGAATGGGTTTTGACCGGAGATGTTTCACCAAACATGTGGCCTGCAATAACCCGCAGCATGACACCGCCATCGGTAATCACCGGCAGATCTTCTGACGCGTGATGCCAGAAGCCCGGGTCGACTTCCTCCTGGTCTTTGGGCAACGCCACCCATGACTGGATGCCATACAGGTTTTTCTCGGCTGCCCGTTCCTCGGGCGCGGAGCGTTCGGAATGCACAATCCCCTTGCCTGCCCGCATCCAATTGAGCGCACCGGGATCGATTGCCTGTTCAACGCCAAGACTGTCGCGATGAAAAATCTGGCCCTCGAACAGCCATGTCACAGTGGACAGACCGATGTGGGGATGCGGCCGCACATCGATACCCTTGCCTGCGTCGAGTTTCGCCGGTCCCATCTGATCAAAAAAGATAAATGGCCCGATCATCTGCTTTTTCACAGATGGCAAGGCGCGGCGCACTTCAAAGTCTCCAATGTCGCGCGCCCGCGGCACGATGATGTGTTCTATGGCGTCGCACGATCCCTTGTCGCCCAACACCGGATCATCACAATCAAACCTGCTCATTAACAAACCTGCTCATTAAGTTGAGTTCTCCAATTTCTGTCTGGTCGAAGCGTTGCACATGCTGCAACATGGCCGGACAATACGTGGAGGTTGTGACATTGGGCAATATCAGTCTGTTTCAGATTGCCATCTTGTTGGCGTCGGCAGCCCTGATTGCGCCGCTGGCCAAGTATCTCCGCATCGGCGCCGTGCTGGGATACCTGTTTGCCGGTGTCATCATCGGACCGTTCGTGCTGCGCATCTTCACCGATGCGGAACGAATGCTGCATGTGGCCGAGTTCGGCGTGGTCCTGTTGCTGTTCCTGATCGGGCTGGAGTTGCGGCCACAACGCCTGTTCGCCATGCGCAAATCGGTGATTGGTGCCGGCGGCGCGCAGGTTCTGGTGTCAGCCCTCATATTGTTTGGCATGATGCTGGCTGCCCAGTACGGCTGGCGGATCGCCCTGTTCACCGGGATGGCGCTGGCGCTGTCGTCAACCGCCATGGTGCTGCAGGTATTGAAGGAACAGGGTGAGCTTGAACATCGCCACGGCAGGCTGGCGTTTGCCGTGCTTTTATTCCAGGACATTGCCGCCATCCCCATGATTGCCTTTGTCGGCCTATTGGCCGTCAGCGGTGGCGAGCAGGCCACCATGACCTGGTACGGCGCCACAAAGGCACTCGGCGCCATCTGCATCGTGATACTGGCCGGCCGCTACGTCCTCGGCTTTGTGTTCCACCTGATCGCCAAGACCGGTGTTTCGGAAGCCATGACGGCATTTGCGCTGCTCACCATCGTGGTCATCGAGATCATCATGAAAAGCGCCGGCCTGTCACCTGCATTGGGCGCATTCATTGCCGGAGCTCTGCTGGCTGACTCGGCGTACCGGCACGAGATCGAAGCCGACATCAAACCATTTGAATTACTGTTGCTCGGCATGTTCTTCGTCGCCGTCGGCATGTCGCTTGACCTCCGGCTGATCACCGAGATACCCGGCACCATCATCCTGGCTGCGGTGATCCTGATGGTAACAAAGGGCATCGTGCTGTTTTTCACCGGCAGGTATTTCGGCCTCAACGTGAAAAGCGCCCGCAGATTTGCGGTTGCGCTGGCCCAGGGCGGTGAATTTGCCTTCGTGCTGACGACAACGGCATTGGCTGCTTTTGTCATCACCCGGGACTTTGCGTCCAAGGTCAACGTGGTGGTTACCCTGACCATGGTGGCAACGCCACTCCTCATGCTGGCCGAAGGCTGGCTGTCGGCCCGGGCGAAACCTGTCACTGACGCAGACGTCAAACACGACGACATGCCTGACCAGGGCGGGCATGTGGTAATCGCCGGTCTGGGACGCTTTGGCCAAATCATCGCCCGCGTTCTGGCCGCACGCAAAATCCCGTTCACCGCGCTGGACGGGGACCCGACGCAGATTGAAATCGTGCGCAAGTTCGGCGGCAAGGTGTATTTCGGCGACGCCTCACGCCAGGACATTCTGGATGCCGCCCAGGTCAGCAAGGCACGGGCATTTGTGGTCTGTGTCTCCAATCCACAGGCTTCGCTGAAAATCGTTGCACTGGTGCGCAAGAAGTATCCCGACCTGCCGATCTATGTGCGCGCCCGTGACCGCAACCATGTCCACCAGTTGATGGACCATGGCGTTGAACACATCATGCGTGAAACCTTCCTGTCCGCGGTTGAAATGTCACGCCGCGTCCTGCTTGAGGCAGGACTTGGCCGCGAAGAGGCCGCACGAACCATCAAGGCATTTGCAAGGGGTGACAGGACCAGGCTGTATGATGACTACCAGCACAATTCGGACGTGCAAAAGATGGCCGAAAGCGCCAAGCGCCACGCCCAGGAGCTTTCCGACCTGTTTGCCACCGACGCAGACGCCGGGCTTGGAGAAGAACAACCGAAAAGCGAGCAGCCGCGCAGGCGTTCGCGCCCGGCGAGATAGATACCAGGACCGGCCATTTGCACCACCTGCACTTAGAGCACATGGGTTCAAGTGAACCCATAAAGTTGCTCGATCACTTTGAAAGCGATCAGGTTTATGAGTTTTGGTTGATTTAACCAAAACTCATCCTGATCTAGACCGGAGATTTCAAAAGCCAGACATTTTCATTCGCGACGCATTTGCCTTTCAGTTTTCCCGCCACAGCGACGCTTGCCAGTGGTGATATGCGGTAGCTGTCTTGATAGTGGTTTTGAATTTCCGCATCACAGATGGAAAACGGCGGGCCGGCCATCTGGGTTTGGTCATACTCAAAGGTTACAAGCAGCTGCGGCGCCTGACCAGTGACGTCGGTGACGTGCCCGGCATAGCGAATGCGCAGGTCCTCAGGCAGCGCCACAAGGGCAGCGCGGTCGAAGACCGCATCGACGCGGTCAAGCATCGTGCGTGTGAGCTGGAAGATATCGCCGACAAAGATGTCCAGGTCCGCCGCGCTGTAATGCTTCATGCCACCTTTCGTGGCTACCGCCGGCTCAAGCCCCATCTCCGCGAACAATTGTTGAATTGCCAGTTCACTCAATTCCACTCCGGCAACCCGGTAGCCTTGTGAAAGCAGCCAGGCGATATCACGGGTTTTTCCGCACAAGGGTACAAACACCCGGCTGCCAACGGGTAGGGAAAGCTCCTTGAAGTAGGCATGCAGCAAGGGATTGCCTTCAGCCTGGTGGAAACCGATATCATCTGCTTGCCACTTTCGATGCCAATAATCCGTGTCCATTGTGGTGTCCTTTGAAGGGCCGTTGAAACTTTGATATGACAAGGATACAACCTCAAGCAAACTTGAGGTCAATAGCAAATTTCATAGAGGCCTGTTATGGACATTGGTGAAGTCATCGCGCGGTCCGGATTGCCCGCATCAACGTTGCGATTTTACGAACAGAAGAACCTTATCGAACCAGTAGGCCGCAATGGGTTGCGCAGAAATTATGACGCAGATGTGCTGGACCGGCTGGCGTTGATAGCATTGGGGCGTAATGCCGGTTTCACGCTCGAAGAGATTGCCGCCATGTTTACGCCCGATGGTCCGAAAATAGATCGCACACAGCTTGCCTCGAAGGCGGATCAACTGGACAGGACAATAAGGCAGCTCATTGCCATGCGCGACGGACTTCGTCATGCGTCTCTATGCCCGGCGCCCAGCCACTTTGAATGTAACAAATTTCAGCGGCTACTGGGCGTCGCCCTAAAAAGCCAGCGCAGACGAAAAAGGTAACACCTTGTCCAAAGCCACCTGGCCAGTGCCGCAAGTGGTTGCAACAAAACCTGATCCAACTGCGGGTTGCTGTCATTTGTTGCGGCGCGCAATGATCCGCAATTCAACCACGACACCTGCCGAGGCAAAACCTGCAACCTCAATGGCGGTCCAGGCCGGATAGGGCTCCACGACCTTCCGTTTCCAGATATCCCTGAACGTCTCAAGGTGCTGCCTGATACCGACGTGATAACTGGTCACCTCGACGACGTCCTCAAATGACATGCCGCCCTCTGACAGCACCGCCTCTGCCTGAGTGAAGGCAGTTTCGATCTGCTCCGCCGCATTTGAGGAAATCGTTCCATCGCTCGTCACACCATTGACCCCGGTCAGGAACACAAAGCCGCTACACCCCAGTCCTGGCGACATGTGCCAGTCGTCATAAAGGGATTGCATTTCCGCAGGAATGATTGATCGCTTGTTCATCAGCCGATGATAGCGCGCAATCGAGATCCCCTCAATGATCGGTCCGGCGGTTACACAAGCTGACCGTCGAACACTTCAACAGACAGTATCGTGGGCAAGTGCCGCGCAATCTCCTGCCAATTGTCGCCTTCATCGAGACTTCGAAAAAATCGACCCGCTGTTGGTGCCGAAGTAGAGCCCCACGGGATCGCGTTCGTCTCGCGCCATAGCCTGGCGAAGCACTGTGAAGAAGCAACTTTCCTGCGGTAGCCCGGCGCGCTGGTCCTGCCACGTGTTTCCGCCATCCTTTGAGCGCCACACCGCTGCAGCGGCATCCGGAGGGAAGCGGCCGTCACCGTCACCGTTCAGCGGTATCGTCCAGATGGTGCCGGCATCGCGCGGATGAACGCAGATTGGAAAGCCGAACGTGGAGGGAAGTCCGCTGGTGATGTCATCCCAGCTGCGCCCGCCATCGGCGGACCGCCAGACGCCATGGTGGTTTTGCTGATACAGCAGATCGGCCGGCCCCGGCGCGCGCATCATGTTGTGGACGCAGTGTCCGGTTTCACCGTCACGGGGCGCTGCCGGATGGTTGTGCTGGCCGCAGGCTTCAGCATTGGACAGCCGGTTGCGGCGTTCCCAGGTTTTGCCGCCGTCTTCGGTCGCGAAGACGCCGGCAGCGGAAATGGCGATCCAGAGTTTTTCGGTATTGGCTGGATCGGACACGATTGTGTGCAGGACGAGACCCGCCGCACCGGGACCCCAGCTGTCAGCAGAAGGGTGACCGCTCAACCCCCTGACACGGTCCCAGGTCCTGCCACCGTCCTGGCTGGCAAGCAGGTTGGCCGGCTTGGTGCCGGCATACAGTGTGCCGTGGGCAAGGCCGAGCGACCAGACCTGGGAAAACTCGTCAGCAAAAGGCAGTGGCTCATCAGTCCAGTCGATTATCGCGGCGAAGTCGGGATCGCTGGCGGCCCATTCATCCATCAATCCTGTAGTCAACCGGGCAACCTCCCAGGTCCCGCCACCGTCGCCCGAGCGCCAGATGCCGGCCCCATGCAGGTCGCCGCCGCCACCGGCCCAAAGCGAGCCCGTGGCCGGATCGGCTATTACGTGGTTGATCGGCCAGCCGTCACAGAACGGACCGCTGACCTTCCAGTCGCCCCGGCCGCTGTTGCCGGAAACCAGAAATGCACCCTTGGTGGTGCCGACAAGAATTTTCATGTTGTTCGAAGCCATTGATCGAGTATTCCGGTGAATACGGACCAGTTTAGCACACGATGGCGCAATTGCATCGGCCACCGGCTGAAAGCAGCGGCCAAGCTGTGCAAGCAACTTCAGTCTGCCGGTTCAGACATGGCCCGGGCAATCACGTCGAACACCCGCGGATCGGCCATCTGGCTCACATTGAAGCGCAGGAGCCCGGCCATGGATTGCGAGACGCTGAACACGTTACCGGGTGCGAGAATGACATTGTCTCGCAGCGCGGTGCGGGCAAGCGCCGATGCGTCGAGATCGTCCGGCAGGCTGCACCACAAATAGAAGCCGCCGCGCGGCATCAGCCAAGGCCGGATGCCGAGCCTCTCAAGCCTTGCCGCCGTTTCCCGCCGCCCACGCACCAGGCGCAGGCGGACCGCTTCCATGTGCTTGCGAAAACTGCCGTCACTTAAAGTGGAGAATACCAGTTCGGCTGCAAACGGGCTTGGGCCACCGAAGTTTGTCGCCACCTGGAGATCAACCAGCGCCTCCACCCAGTCAGGCCGGACTGCGATGTAGCCACAGCGGATCGAGGCGGACAGCGTTTTGGAAAAGCTGCCAATCCGAATGACACGGTCGAGCCCGTCAAGCGCTGCAAGGCGTGGCGACGGGTCTGGCTCAAACTCCGCAAATATGTCGTCCTCGACGATGATCAGGTCATGCTCGGCAGCCGCGTTGAGTATCCGGTGCGCCGTCTGCGGTGACATCGTTGCCCCTGTCGGATTATGAAGCGCCGAATTGGTGATGTAGAGCCGTGGCTTGTGTGTTGTCAGGGCCTCTGTGAACAGGTCCAGATCCGGCCCGTCCGGTGTGTAGGGAACACTGACCAACTTGACCTGATGGGCCCGCAACAGGGCCTGAAAGTTGAAGTAGCACGGATCATCAACCAGCACTGCATCACCGGGACGCAGCAAAAACCGGCAGATCAGGTCGATCGCCTGGGTACCCGAACCGGTCAGCAGTATCTGCTCGGGATCTGCAGCGATCCCCTCCCCGGTAATTTGCCGGGCAAGCAGGTGGCGCAGATTGGCTGCGCCGCGGGTGCTGCCATACTCCGTCAGGATGACATCGTCGGCCCTTGCGAGACCGCGAAGCGCACGACGCATCGCGTCATTCGGCATCCAGTCTGACGGCAGCCAGCCGCACCCCGGCTTGAGCATGTCCGCGCTGGCGTCCAGCGATTGCCGGGACACCCAGAACGGATCTATCGCCTGATCGAGCCGGGGGCCGACGTCGGCCAGCGCCAACGGGGCCGGCGTCCCTGACACAAAAAAGCCGGAGCCCGGCCTGGAACGGATAACGCCTTGTGCCGCAAGCCGGTCATAGGCCTCAACGACGGTGGACGGCGACACGCCCAGCGTTGCCGCAAACCGCCGGATCGACGGCAGTCTTTCGCCGGGTTCCAGCACCCGGCTCGAAATCTTGTCGCGGATTGCTTCCATAACCATGCCGGTACGGGTCGTTGTCGTGCTGCTCATCGGCAAAGTCCCATCGATTGTATGTGTATTGTACCAATACAGTTTGACCCAATTGTATTGTTCGGTATCTGTCACTGTGAGTTCAGTTCCGATAGTCCTGCATCATCTTGAAAAGGGAAACGGCGATGCAGACTAACACAGCAGGATGGGGCAGCGGACTGCTCGGCGTGATTATTTTCAGCGCGTCCCTGCCGGCAACCCGCGTCGCGGTCGGCGACTTCTCGCCGCTGTTCCTGACCTCCATCAGGGCAGTGATCGCCGCCCTGCTTGGCGCTGCCCTGCTGCTGCTGCTGCGGCAATCGCGGCCAAAGCGAAAACATCTCGGCTCCCTGATGATCGTGGCACTCGGCGTCGTCGTCGGCTTCCCGTTGATGACCGCGCTGGCGCTGCAGCACATCACCTCTGCCCGGTCGATTGTTTTCATTGGGCTGCTGCCACTTGTAACCGCTATCTTCGGTGTGGTGCGCGGTGGCGAGCGCCCTCGCCCGGTATTCTGGCTGTTTTCAATTGCCGGCAGCATTCTGGTGGCCGGTTTTGCTCTGACACAAGACGGCAGCGCATCGATGACAGGTGATCTGTTGATGGTGGCCGCCATCCTGCTGTGCGGCCTGGGCTACGCCGAAGGCGCAACCTTGTCCCGCAGCCTCGGCGGTTGGCAAGTCATCTCCTGGGCGCTGGTGCTTGCCCTTCCCGTCATGACAGCGGCCGCGCTGACAGTCCGGCCTGACACCTTGTACGGGATCAGCCTGCCCGGCTGGGTCAGCCTCGGCTATGTCTCGGTTTTCTCCATGCTGATCGGCTTCGTATTCTGGTATCGCGGGCTGGCACTCGGCGGCATTGCCGGCGTCGGGCAATTGCAGTTGCTGCAACCCTTCTTCGGCCTGCTGCTGGCCGGGCTTTTGCTGCGCGAACCGGTGGCCTGGACGATGATTGCCGTAACCGCACTGGTCGCGGCCTGCGTGGCAGGAGCCAAGCGGTTTGCGTGACCGGAGCAAGAGAGCCTGTTCTCAAACGCGAAGTAAATTGATTAGCACAAAGCAATGCTCTCAAAATGGTCGCGCAGCACCGACATGCGGCCACGACTTTTCCGCCAAGTGCCAACAACTGATATTGTAAAACGGCAGAAATGGTCAGGTTATGGAGTGGTCGTCCAGCCCATGTTTAACACATGCGACAAGTGAATTTTGGGTTGGAGTTATACCTTTTAGCTTGAACAAAAAGGATTGTTTTATAATTTGGATGAGCATTGCTGGACACCTCGCATCAGATTTAGACTTCGGTCCAATTGATGGTCATGGCGCAACAACACGCGGCAACGTCTGTCCGAAAAGCGCTTGAGCAGCCGGGTTTTGCGAATGTCAGTTGCCCATCAGTATGACGGCAAGCGGTATCGGCAGGACAGCCAGTGACACGGTGATCAGAAAGCGTGGAAATGTAAACAGGCCGCTGATTTCCGGCCAGTAGCGCGATACCACCGCCACCGCCAATGATGGCATTGCCCGGCAGGTTCAATGCCAGAGCGACCGCGATATAACGATGTTTCAAAAGGGTTGGAATGATCCGTTTCGGTGCATGTGCGATCAGAATTTCCAGACGTTGTTTGGCGTTCAAAGGTTCAAGGCGCCGGACAAGACCCTCGGCACGGTGCTGGCCGAGTGATTGGAAAAGTGACGCGATCACGCGAACAGGCACCAACCGGCCGATCACATAGGAAATCATTAGGGCCACTACTGTGGCGGCATAAATCACCGTGGCAACTTGTTGGCCGAACGCCGCAAGCAAACCCAGACTGATCTCCATACCGGGCACGAATGGAATTGCCATCAGCGCGGTATAAAGGCCAATGCCCGCCATAAACACATGGCGAGCGTGCGATTTGACTCCGGAGCTGAGTTCTTCGCCGACAAAGCTGACCAACCATTCACTTCCCCAGTAACCGCCCGCCAGCAAGCCGCCATAGATCAACAACAAGATGACAATACGAAACCAGCGTCGTTTACTTTTGGGGGTATTTTCCTGAATTCGGTGGAGCGTCATGGTAGGAAGATCATATAGCACGCAGGCTTTCTGCCTAAGTGCTTTGACCTCCGAAAAGTTGCAGTTGTGTCCCAATCGAAGTTCGCTTTGGGTCAAATGCAGAAATCACTGGCAATCGTCGTCATATTGCCAAACACGGATCTCTGTCATCAAATCCCATGACCCGCCTGACACAATCCCAACCTATCCGGCCGCATTCGCCCGCCTGACATCCGGCGGTGTCGCCTCATCCACCAGCGCAGCAGTCACCTCGTCCAGCGTCATCGACGTCTGGTCGCGCGAGCCGAGCCGGCGGACGTTGACCGTACCTTCCTCGGCTTCCCGGTTACCGCACACCAGGATCACCGGCACCTTGGCAAGCGAATGCTCGCGCACCTTGTAATTGATCTTCTCGTTGCGGAAATCGGTGCTGACCTGCAGCCCGGCCTTTTTGAGTTTTGCGGCAACCTGCTCGCCGTAGGCATCGGCATCCTGGGTAATGGTGGCAACCACCACCTGCACCGGGGCAAACCACAATGGCATGTGACCGGCATAGTTCTCGATCAAAATGCCGAGAAACCGTTCCATGGACCCGCAAATGGCGCGATGGATCATCACCGGCTGCTTCTTCTCCGAATCCCGGTCGATGTAAAACGCGCCGAAGCGTTCCGGCAGGGTGAAATCAACTGAGTTGCGCCACACTGCCAGTCGCGGCCAATGGCATCGCGCAGCACATATTCAAACTTGGGCCCGTAAAAGGCCCCCTCGCCCGGATTGATTTCGGTTGTGATCTTGCCTTTGGATTTCAGTCTTGATTTGCTCAAGCACCTTGCCCATGACCTGTTCGGCATGATCCGAGTCCTCATCGGATCCGATACGTTTTTCCGGTCTCGTCGACAGTTTCACCGTGATCTCGTCAAAGCCGAAATCCGCATAGGTCGACATCAAGTCATTGATCCGCATGCATTCGGTACGCGTATCCCTGTCTTTCGCTGGAAAACACATGCCGGTGATCTGGCAAAGCCGCGCACCCGCATCAGCCATGCAGCGGCGCTGCGCGCTGCTTCATAGGGGTTGCCAAGTTCCGGAGTATTCCAAGGCAGTTCCGGCAGAAGACTTGCAGACCATGCTTGAAAATTTGCACATGACCCGGGCAATTCATTGGTTTTATTGCAAACACCCGGTCGTCTTCCGTCTCGGTGACGAACATGTGTTCCTTGTACCAGCCCCAGTGGCCCGACGTTTCCCACAGCGCCTTGTCGAGCACTTGAGGTGCGTTCACCTCTTCGTAGCTCGCGGTCTATCCGGCGACGCATGTAGGTGAGCAGCGTCTGGAACATGCGCCAACCCTTGGCGTGCCAGAATACCACGCCCGGGCCCTCTTCCTGGAAATGGAAAAGGTTCATTTCGCGGCCCAGGCGGCGGTGGTCGCGCTTTTCAGCCTCCTCCAGCATCATCAGATAATTGTCGAGAGTCAGCCTGGGTTGCCCACGCGGTGCCGTAGATGCGCGTCAGCATTTCGTTGTCGCTGTCACCGCGCCAATAGGCACCGGCCACTTTCATCAGCTTGAAGGCCGAGCCGATCTGGCCCGTGGACGCCATGTGCGGCCCGCGGCACAAGGTCAAACCAGTCGCCCTGATAGTAGATTTTCAGGTCCTGCTCGTCTGGGATCGCGTCTACCAGTTCGACCTTGTAGGCCTCGCCCATGTCCTCGAATAGCGCTTGGCCTTGTCGCGGGTCCAGACTTCGTTGGTGAAGGGCTTGTTGCGCTGATGATTTCGCGCATCTTCTTTTCGATCATCGGCAGGTCTTCCGGCGTGAACGGTGATTCGCGTTTGAAATCGTAGTAGAAGCCGTTCTCGATCACCGGCCCGATGGTCACCTGCGTGCCCGGCCACAATTCCTGGACGGCTTCCGCCATCACATGCGCGCATCGTGGCGGATCAGTTCCAGCGCATCGCGGATCTTCACGCGTCACGATTCTGATCTCGGCACGGGGTCGAATCGGGTCGGAAATGTCGCAAAGCTCGCCGTCCAGCACGATGGCCACGGCTTTCTTTGCGAGCGACTTGGATATCGATTCGGCGATGTCGCGCCCGGTCGTGCCGGCGTCGAACTGGTGTACGGAACCATCGGGAAATGTAAGGGAAATCATTATCGTCACCTCTTGCTCACTCTCTGCATACAAACGCAGGTAAGCTGACTAATTGTGGTTTGGTTGCGCGGAGCTTGGGCGCAATGGCCAACTTATTGCCCGTTATCGGCCCGCTTCGTCAAGCGGGCATAGCGCCATACGAATCCGGCCGGCTCGATCTCATCCGGCACCGGATCATGGCCGCTCGTCCCCCATGGGTTGCAGCGCGCAATCCTGCATCCTTAGCTAGAATCCGGCCCACGCCCCATGAATGGAGATGGCCTCCATGGTGTAACTGGAACATGTCGGCAGGTGCCGGCAGGAGCGGCCGAACAATCACAGGCTCAGCTGGTATCCGCGCATGAAGGACGAGCATCACCGATGCCACAAGGCCTTGTCGCGGCTTTACTGGTAACGGTCGGTCTTTCAATCTATTGCTCCATGTCTGAGCGCTAATCTGACACTCAACCTACACCAGCTCATATGGGGATCCGCCATGTCTGAAAACAAACCCAATATTGTACTCATCATGGTTGATCAGTTGTCTGCGCTGTTTCTGTCGTCTTACGGGCACCCGACAGTCAAGACACCCAACATCGACCGGTTGGCGAAGGACGGCGTGATATTCGAGAATTTCTACTCGCCAAGCCCGTTGTGCTCGCCGGACGCGCTGCAATGATGACCGGCCAATTGCCGTCACGCATCGGCGTCTATGACAACGCGGCCGAGTTGGCGTCCTAGGTCCCGAGCCTTGCGCACCATCTGCGGCGCGAAGGCTAGAGCACCTGCCTGTCCGGCAAGATGGATTTCGCCGGGCCCGACCAGTTCCACGGCTTTGAGGAACGGTTGACCACCGATCATTTAGCCGTCACAATTTCGGCTCGACGCCGACTGGCGACAAACCGCAGGAGCGCGTTGCACCCTGGTACCACAACCTGCTGTCGGTAAGCCGAGGCAGGCATCGCGGAGCAAACCCCTGTAGCTGCAATACGACGAGGATACGTGAGCTTCCAGGCGTGCCGATGCAATAGATCACGCCGCCGCAGATCGCCCCGACGGGCGGCCGTTCTGCTGACCGTCTCGGCCATGCACCCGCATGATCCCTATCGGGCGCTGCGGGCGGTTCTGGGAGCTCTACGATCCCGTCGAGATCGACATGCCGGCGTTGGCGCCGTCAACCCCGCGCAATCCGGTCGAGCAGAGCATGTACGAGCTCTACGACCGCGGCGAGATTCCGATCTCGGCCGAAGACGTGCGCCGCGCCCACGACGCGCCTATTACGCCATGATCTCCTATTGCGACGACCTGCTCGGGCGGCTGCTCGGCACCCTGGTGACCACGGGCGTCGCCGACAATACCGTGGTGGTCGTCACCTCGGACCATGGCGACATGCTGGGCGAGCGCGGCCTGTGGTACAAGATGAGCTTTATGGAGCATTCCGCCCGGGTGCCGCTCATTGTGTACGCGCCTGGCAGATATGACGCACGGCCGGGTCACACAACCGACCTCGCTGCTGGACATCGTGCCGACCCTGAGCGATATCGCCGGCGTAAAGACCATGCTGCAACACTCGACGGGCACCTCCTTCTGCCCCTGCTGGAAGGCGGCGCGGAAAACCCTGAACACGCCATCTATGCAGAATTGACGGCGGAAGGCTGTCTTGCCCCGCTGTTCATGATCAGGCAGGGGAACTGGAAATACACCGCATCGCGGCCTGATCCGGACCAGTTGTTCGACCTTGCCGCAGACCCGAACGAAATGACCAATCTTGCAGATCACCCTGATCATGCAGACGTCGTCCGGAAATTCAGGTCAATGGCAGCCGCGCGCTGGAACCCGTCAAGGCTCGAAGCGGAAATCAAGGAAAGCCAGTTGGTGCGGCTTGCCGTATGGCAGGCTTTGCGCAAGGGCAATTGGTATCCGTGGGATTACCAGCCGTTGCGTGATGCATCGGAACAATACATGCGCAATCACAAGGACCTGAACGTGCTGGAAAAAACCTGACGGTTCCCGCCACCGCTGCAACCGGAGAAATAATACCAAAGGAACAGACCCATCGAATTGTTGACGGGTTTTTCGGGTTTGCTGGCTAGGCAGGCTTCGCGCCGCGGTCTTGCCGACCGCAAGTGGGGCCTAACGACGTCCGGCGGGCGTGAAAAACCGGCCTTCGGTGGGCCAAATCCGTCCATCGGCTTCGTTGCGGCGCTTGCCCGATGCACCGCATCGCGCTGCGCTCCGCGCCTTCCGGAGTGACCGGATTTGGCTCCATCAAATGGTTCAATAGTCTGTTCCTTTGGTATAGTCAGGCTGACTGGGCTGCGTCTTC
>CAVWYF010000005.1:0-18372 GCA_963759095.1 uncultured Alphaproteobacteria bacterium
ATTGTTAAGAGCGTCAACTGCCGGGATTTCACGCTCGCGCCGTGCAATATAGTCGCGCAAGGCCTCATCTATCGCCTCGTCGAGCTTCGGCTCTTCATAGGACGCCAGCAGTTTTTTTACGTGCTTCAGGGCACGTTCGGTTATCTCCTGCGATCCGTCCGCAATCCATTGCTCGATGGAGTTGTTGTCGAATAATTCAGGCATGAAGAACGCTTCCTGAAAGTTGGCCTGGGTATGCGGGTGGCCCAGATAATGGCCGCCGGGACCAATGTCGCGCACCGCAGCCAGCGCCTCGTCGAAATCATCCCACTTCACACCTTCAGCCATCCGGTAACCCATCGCACATTGCTCGGCGTCAACGACAAACTTGGCCATTGAACAGTGCATGCCGGCTTCATTCCAGCCAGCTGAATGCCAGACATAGTTAGCACCGGCCATCAGGACCGCCATCATTGTGGATGCACTTTCATAGCCTGCCTGTGCGTCAAACGTCTTGGCACCGCCCAGCGTGTTCGATGTGCGCCATGGCACCTGGTAGTACCTCGCCATCTGCCCGATCATGAAGTTCATCAGGCTGATTTCCGGTGTGCCCGCCATCGGGGCACCGGATCTCATGGACACGGTGGACAGATAATGACCGTAGATTGCCGGGCAGCCTTTTCGGACAACTTGCGTATAGGCAAGGGCGGAAAGCGCTTCAGCGTTAAGTTGCGCAACCGATGCAGCAGTAGAGGCCGGGGTGTTGGCGCCACCCAGCACGAACGGTGAGCACAGCACCGGCTGATTGCGCTTGCAGAAGGCGCGCATTGCGCCAAGCATGGTTTCATCCCAGACCAGCGGCGAATTTCCGTTGCAGTTTCCCGTGACCACGGCATGGTTTTCCATGAACTCGTCACCGAACAGGATGGCACACATGTCCAGCACGTCCTCGGCATTCTTCGGACTGGTTGTCATGCCCATAAATGTCTTGTCGGAATGCTTCATGGATGAATAGGTGATGCGCAAGTGCCGGTGTGCCACCACGTGATCCATGGGCTCCACAATGTGATGTGCCGAGGAATGGATTGCCGGCAGCATGTGCGACAGCTTGTGGAAACTGGCCAGGTCATCCAGCGTCGGGCCACGCCGGCGATCTTCCAGATCACGCAAGTAAGGCGCGCCGGTCATGGGCACAAAGATGGAGTGGTCGTTGCCGAACGGCAGGTTGTTCGCCGGGTTGCGGGCATGATAGGTGAAGCTCTCGGGGATGGACTTTATCAGTTCCCGGATCAGGCCTCTGTCCAGATGAACCCTGTCCTCATCGCGCACATCCGCGCCCACGGACTTCCAGTCGGCAATGGCCTGCGGGTCTCGGAAGATGACCCCAACGTCTTCAAGCATGTCCATCGATGCCCGGTCGATGCGCTCGACCTGAGCTTCATCCATAGGTTCGACCAGCGGCAATTTGCGCTTCAGGGCGGGCAACATGGTCGTGTTGATTGCGCTCCTCAATTCACGCCTTGATCCTCGCCCGCCACGCCGGGTAGGCGGGGCATCATCGACCATGTTCATGCCACGTTATCTCCGGCAGCGGGGTCACTGAGATCAATCCATATGGTCTTGATTTCGGTGTACTGGTCATGGGCATGAATACCGTTGTCGCGGCCACCAAAGCCGGATTGTTTATAGCCGCCGAACGGTGTCGAGATGTCGCCTTCGCCATAGCAATTAACGGTTACTGTGCCAGCCCTGATGGCTCTAGCTGCCCGCAGCGCTTTTCTGCCATTGCCTGTGAAGACACTTGCCGCCAAGCCATAGTCGGTATCGTTGGCAATTTCGATTGCTTCATCGAAAGAGCGGACCGTGATGACCGACAGGACGGGCCCGAATATTTCCTCGCGCGCCAGCTTGTCGCCGCGCTTTACGTCATCGAAAATCGTCGGTTCCGCAAAGCTGCCGTCGATCTTGCCGCCGGCCAGCAGCGTGCCCCTGGCGGATTTCAGATAACCCGCAACCTTCTTGCAATGGCCCTTGTCAATCAGGGCTCCAAGATGGTTTTGCGGATCAAGCGGATCGCCTGTCTTCCAGTCACGCACCCGCGCCAGCATACACTTCAACAGGGGCTTCTTGACCGCCTCATGCACGATCAGGCGCGAGTTGGCCGAGCAGTTCTCACCCATGTTCCAGAACGCGGCATTGACGATGTGCTCCGCCACCAGGTCGAGATTCTCGGCGTCATCGAGGACAATTGCCGGGTTCTTGCCGCCACACTCCAGCACCACCTTCTTGAGATTGCTGTCGGCAGAATAGCGCAGGAAACGTTTGCCGGTCTCGGTTGATCCGGTGAAGCTGACCATGTCCACCTGGGCGTGAAGACCCAGCGGTTCGCCGACGGAAGAACCGTCGCCCGGCAGCACTTGCAGTACACCGCGCGGAATGCCGGCTTCCGCTGCCAGTTCCGCCATGCGAAGTGCGGTCAGCGAGGTTTGCTCTGCGGGTTTGACAATCACCGAATTGCCGGCAGCTAGGGCAGGACCGATCTTCCAGGCCAGCATGAGCAGCGGGAAGTTCCACGGCAGGACTGCGGCCACCACACCGACCGGCTCGCGCACAATCATGGCAATGGCATCATCTCCGCCCGGTGCCGTCTGATCGTAAAGCTTGTCAGCGGCCTCGGCATGCCACTTGATGGTGTGGATGGTTTCAGGAATATCAATCAGTTCGCAGTCGCGGATGGGCTTGCCGCTGTCGAGGCTCTCCATGACCGCCAGTTCACGGCGGTTGCGGGTAATCAATTTGCATAACCGGATCAGAATGTCTTTACGCTCGGAAGGATGCAGTTTTGCCCAATGGCCCTGATCGAAAGCTTCGCGTGCCTTTGACACGGCAAGGTCAACATCGGCCTTGTTGCAGGCGGCAATTTCGCAGATCACCTTGCCGGTGGCCGGATTGTGGGTTTTGAGTTTTGCGCCGCGGCCGGCGCGGTACTTGCCGTCGATAAAGGCTGCTTTGGGAAAGTCCATCGCCGCGGCAATGGCAGCATATTCCGCACGTGTCAGAAGATCGCTCATCTCACGCTTCCTTCTCAATCGCCGAAACGGCGGTGTTCATGGTGACAATCACTTCAGCCAACTCGCGCTTGTCATCCTTGTTCAAAGGCTGCAGCGGGCGCCGCGGCGGCCCACAATCGATGCCGCGCAAAGTGAGCCCGTGCTTGATGCACTGAACGAACTTGCCGCCCTGCTCCAGCACCCGCATCAAGGGCAGCATGGCGGACATGATGGCGCGGCCCTTGGTGAAATCACCTTCAAGGGCGCAAGCCCTGTACAGGGCAAGATGGGCCTCCGGGGCAAAATTTGATCCGGCGCAGACCCAGGAGCGTGCTCCCCAGGCAAAGAATTCCAGCGCCTGATCATCCATGCCGCAAGACAACTGGATGTGCGGGTAATCGCGCGCCAGCATGTGCAGCCTGTTCGGGTCGCCGGAGCTTTCCTTGATGGCGCAGAAATTCGGTGAACGGCCAAGCCGGTCAAGGGTTTCCTCATCCATGTTGACCGACATGCGGCCGGGATAGTTGTACAGCATGGCCGGCAGGTTGGCCGCCCGGTCGATGGCAAGGGCATGCAGGGCGATTTCCCGTCCGGTCGGATAGGCATAGGGCGGCGTTGCGATGAGCAGCGCGTCGGCACCGATCTTCTTGGCAGCCTGCGCGAAGACAATACTGTCTTCAGTTCGAATGGCGCCCGTACCAACGATCAACGGCACGCGGTTGCCGACAATCTGCCGGGCGAGCCCCATAAGCTCGATACGCTCTTCGGTTGATTGGGCGTAGTATTCTCCGGTCGTGCCAGCGACGATTATGCCGTGAACGCCCGACGCAATCAGATGTTCAATAGCCTGACCAAAGGCTTTCCGGTTGATTGAGAAATCGTCGTTGTAAGGCGTGACAACCGGCGTATAGATGCCTTCAAAGCGCACGTTTCTTGCCCCCGGTCAGGTCCATGGCCAGATCCGTCGGCAACGGATCCGGGCGCACATATTTCTCCATCCTGCCACGCGACAGGTCCCAGTGCTCCAGAGTCAATTCAACAACCAATGCAGGTTCGCCCTTCTCGATTGCCTCGATCATCTGGTCATGCTGATCGCACGCGGTCCATATCAGTTGCTGCTCCTCGTCATTCTTCGGGTTGTAAAACAGCTGGCTCATTCTGGTGTGGTCGATCAGCAGGCGGCTGAGGCTCGGAGTCAGGTAGGCGTTGCCTGCCATTTCACCGATCATGTGATGGAAGGAATGGTTGTACATCGCCATGCCGAATACATCATTGTTTTCGCCGGCCTCGCAGAACAGGTGCTGGGCGTTCTTGAGCGCAGCAATCTGGTGGGGAGAAGCATTTTCTGCAGCCAGCCTGCCGACGGCAGCGTAAATCAGCGGCGCGGACTGGAAGAAATTCCGCATGCTGGCAATGTCCATTGACGAGACCTTGGCGCCGCGGTTTTCTTCCAGTGTCAGATAACCTTCACCGGCGAGGCGTTGAAACACCTCGCGCAACGGCGTTCTGGACAGTTCATACCGCTGCGACAGCAGGGTTTCGTCCAGCACGGATCCAGGCTCGATATCGAGTGTTAAAATGCGTTGCCTCAAGTCAGCCTGACACGCCTGCTTTTTATTGATCTTCATATCGGTCTTCCTCTGGTGAGAAGATTGATATACAAATTGTATACAAATTTCAATATTGTAATGGTGGAGCCAATGAAATTCCGGCGCCGCTGTCAATTCGCAGCGCACAAGAGGATTGGCCGGGCCATGGGTTAAGGGACGACAGATATGAGAAATCTGAAAGGCAAAAAGGCGTTGGTCACAGGTGCGGCCGGCGGCATCGGCAAGGCAATCGTCGCACGATTGAAATCCGAGGGTGTCATTGTTGCAGGCGCAGACATGGAGCCTTGCCAGACGGATTTCAGTTTCGACGGCGACCTGATGAATGCAGATTACTGCGATGCCTTGCCCGGCAGGGCTTTTGAGGCGATGACCGGCCTTGATATCCTGATCAACAACGCCGGCATCATAACCCGCGGCCCCATTACGGAGGCGACCGATGCTGATTACCGGCGCACCATGGCCATCAATGTAGAAGCGCCGTTTCGCCTGTGCCGGGCAGCAATTCCGGTTATGGCGGCTGCAGGCGGCGGTGCGATTGTCAATACATCCTCGTGCTGGGGCGTGCATCCGGGTCCCAACCATCCATTGTACGTGATGTCCAAGGCGGCAGTGGCCTCTCTTACCCAGTGCCTTGGCATGGACCACGCCCACCAGAATATCCGCGTCAACGCCGTATGCCCGAATGAAGTGAACACCCCGATGATCCGTACCGGGTTCGTACAACGCGGCCTCGATCCGGACACTGCCGTGAAAGAACTGAATGCGTCTGTGCCATTGGGCCGTATTGCCGAACCGGAAGACATTGCCGATGTCGTGGTGTTTCTCGCATCTGATGAAGCGCGTTATATCTGCGGATCCCTGATCGAAGTAAATGGCGGGAAAGCGGTACAATGAACCGTTTCAAGGACAAAGTCGTTCTGGTCACCGGCGGGCGCAGTGGCATCGGCCAGGCCTGTGCCCAGGCGTTTGCGGATGAAGGCGCACACGTGGTGACGGCGCAGCGCGGCAAGGACGAAACTTTCGATTGTATCGAGGCCGATTTCATCGACCCGGATGCGCCTGAAACAGTAGTCGAGACTGTTATTGCCCAACAGGGACGCCTTGATGTGCTGGTGAACAATGCAGGCCTGATGCGCGAAGGGACGGTGCGGGAAACTTCGATTGAGGATTGGGCCGAGACACTTCAGGTCAACCTGACCGCACCGTTCCTGTGCATCAGGCATGCGCTTGCGCATCTGATCGCCAGCAAGGGAAACATCGTCAACATAGGGTCGATCGAAGGCCTGGGGTCAAACCCGCGCCACCCGGCTTACTGTGCCTCGAAAGCAGGACTGCATGGCCTGACGCGTGCCGTTGCTGTCGATCACGGGCCGGACGGGGTGCGCTGCAATGCCGTGGCACCGGGATGGATCGACACGGACCTGAACATCGACTTCATCAACAGCCTGGGTGAGCCGGAAGAGTTTCGAAGGAAAATCGGCACCATCCATCCTGTAGGCAGGACCGGCGAACCGAAAGAGGTTGCGTCGCTTGTCGCCTGGCTGGCATCGCCGGACGCAGGCTTTGTAACCGGCCAGGTGTGGACCGTGGACGGTGGCCGCATGAGCCAGCTTAGTCTGCCCTGAGCTATCCTCAACGTGTTGTGATCTACGAACTCGGCGAACTTCGTGCTAAAGATCGCGGCGTTTGCAGACTTTTTTGACTTCAACTGGGAGATCACCATGGCCGGACCGCTGGACGGTGTTCGTATTCTGGACCTGAGCAATATGGTTTCCGGGCCGCTTGGCGGGATGATACTGGCGGATCAGGGAGCCGACGTTGTCAAGGTTGAAAGCCCGTCCGGCGACGCCACCCGCGCCGTGGCTACGCGCAGAGGCGGGTTTTCCGCATCGTTTCTGAACAACAACCGCAACAAGCGCTCTATTGTTCTGGACCTGAAAAGGCCGAAAGGCAAAGACGCACTGAAACGGCTGATGTCGACGGCTGACGTGGTGCTGCAGAATTTCCGCCCCGGTGTCGTGGATCGCCTCGGTATCGGTTATGAAGATGCCCGGGCCCTGAAACCCGACATCATCTATGCGTCAATCAGCGGTTTCGGCGAAGACGGACCTTATGCCCACAAACCGGTATTTGACCCGCTGGTGCAGTCGCTTTCGGGGCTGACTACCATACAGGCGGGATCCGATAATGTGCGCCCTGCCCTGGTGCGCACCATTGTTCCCGACAAGCTCACCAGCTTCACGGTTGCGCAGGCCATAAGTGCTGCCCTTTTTGCCCGTGAGCGCACCGGCACAGGCCAGCACATTCGGCTCTCCATGCTGGACACTGTCGTGCACTTCCTGTGGTCTTCCGACATGGGCGGCCATACCTTCATCGGCGATGAACTGGAAACCGAAACCGCCCAGAGTTTTATCGACCTGATCTATGAAACATCCGACGGCTATATTTCGGTCGCCGCGTTTCGGCGGGTGGACTGGGAAAAGCTGGCCGATGCCTGCGATCATCCGGAGTGGAAAACCGATGACCGTTTCCTGACATCTGCTGGGCTGGAAGAATTCAAGAACGACCGCCTGATCATGACGCAGGAAGCTCTGCTTAGACGCACCAGCCGGGAATGGATCGACCGGCTGAACGAGTATGATGTTCCCCATGCTCCTGTGATGACCCGCAGCGAGATGATCCGGCATCCGCAAATTCAGGCCAACAAGCTTATTGTTGAACATGACCATCCTGATGCCGGGCTGCTGCGCCAGACCCGGACACCGGCCCGGTTTGACGGAACCCCTGCCGAGTACCGCATGGGCGGACCGCGGCTTGGCCAGCACACCTCGCAGGTGCTGACAGAGGCCGGGTTCACTGACGCAGAGATTGCAGCATTGCTGAAGGACGGGTCGGCATTTTCGGCTGAATAGGCAGTGTTTCGGGGTTTGAGTCGACTGTTCCTGCCATTCATACCGGGTAATTTTTGTCAATAATTGAGCATAAAAATTCACTTGTGTGAAAATTTTTGTCACCTCATGCTGCGCCACATTCTTGGTCCCTGACTTGAAGGAGTGCTGTTATGAGCAAAGACACTTATCCCTTGCGTGCCCGCGTGGAAGATGGCGGTACACCTGAAATGTCGGACTGGTATCTGAAATCTGAAACCGGCATCCTGCGCGATGTGCTGCTGGGCCCCGCCGAAACCTTCCGCTGGCTCGGGCTGGAAAACGCCGCCTGGTCGTCGCTGGTCCGCGACACGCTGCGGCGTGGCCTGAGGTTCGACAAGCAGCTTGCCATGCGCCAGCATCGCGAAATGGTCGAGGCTTACGAAAGCGCCGGCGTCACCTGCCACTTCCTGCCGGCCGATGACCAGACACCCTACCAGATTTACGCCCGGGACTCGTCCTTCATGTCGCCCTATGGGGCGGTGATCTGCCAGCTTGCCAGTCCGCGCCGACGCGGAGAATACGCACCTGTGCTGCGGTTTTATCTGGAAAACAATATTCCGATCTACGACATGGTGTCAGCAGGCAACTTCGAGGGCGGCGACTTCAACATCATCCGCCATGGCGTGGCCCTTGTCGGCTATACCGACCATCGCTCTGAAGAGGTTGCCGCCAACCAGGTGGCAAACTGGTTCAAGGCCGAGGGCTGGGAAATCAAGTACGCACCCATCGACCAGTTCTATGTCCACATCGATCTGATGGTCTGCATGCTCAACGACAATTGCGCAGCCGTCTGCCTCGACACAACACCGGATGACATCGTTGCCTGGCTGAAGGAAAAGAAGATCGAAATCATCCCGGCGACCTTCAAGGAAACCATGGCGCTGGGCTGCAATGTCGTGGCACTGGGCGGCGACAAAGTGCTGTCCACGCTGGGTGCGAGCGACCTGAACGCTAAAATGCGCGCGGCGGGTTTTGAAGTTTACGATCCCGACATGACCATGTTCACCTGGGCAGGCGGCGGCGTTCACTGCATGTGCCAACCACTGCGCCGCGAAGCTGCCTGACCGTCCTGCGCATCGGTGCTTTTCTTAAAACCGGAAATCAACCCTTGACCTGAAGTTACTCCAGCTTGGTAGTGCTGCCGAAACTGTCTGTCCGGGAGAGGCATATGCGCATTGCAGAAGCAGCACACAGAAGCGGCCTGAGCATTGATACCATCCGGTTTTATGAGAAATCCGGCATTCTGCCCGAAATTCGCCGAGGCGCGGACGGGCAACGCCGGTTTTCAACCGAGAACATCGAATGGCTTACGCTGTTGTTCTGGTTGCGCGAAACCGGCATGGCGATGAAAACCATGTATCGGTTTGCCAGCCTGTATCAGGCCGGCAATCACACCATTCCCCAACGCAAGCAGGTATTGCTGGCCCACGCTGAGCATTTGAAAAAGCGTCGGGCTGACCTTGACCGCTGTGAAGAGATGCTCGCCTACAAGCTGGCGATCTACAAAGACCAAGAGGGATAGAATAATGAAGATAATCGTGATTGGGGCACATGGCGATATCGGGGGCGCGGCATGTGCTGAACTGGCGGAACGGCACGAGGTCATCACAGCCGGCCGCAGCAGCGGCGACATCCGGGTTGATATCACTCAGCGGGCATCCATTGACGAGATGTACCGGAAAACCGGCAAGGTCGACGCCGTTGTCTCAACTGTGGGCGAGGTTCACTTTGGTCCGTTGTCCGATCTTACCGAAGACCAGTTCATGCTGGGCCTGACCCACAAGGTCATGGGGCAGGTCAATGTCGTGCTGGCAGGGCTGAAGACAATCAATGACGGCGGATCGTTTACCCTGACCAGCGGTGTTCTGGATCGTGATCCGATCAGGCAGGGAACCAGTGCCGCAACGGCAAACGGGGCGCTGGCTGGGTTCGTCAAAGGTGCTGCCATCGAGATGCCACGGGGCCTGCGGATCAATGTTGTCAGCCCCGGCCTGCTGGACGTGTCGGTTCCACGCTATGGCAGTTTCTTCCCCGGCCATGAACCCGTGTCATCGAAACGCGTGGGCCTTGCATATGTAAAGAGCGTCGAAGGTGCCGGTACCGGCCAGGTGATCATCGTCGGGTGAACGGGAGCAGGACGGTACCGGGCCCGAGATGTCGACTACTCACCAGGCGTGCTTAGCCTTGACGATCTTTGGCGAACCCGATCACTGGCCCGAATGCCGATTTGGGGATGCTGCCTGGCGGCAAGTCCCCACGCTCCAAACAACATCAAACCTATGGCAGCAAAGACACCGGCAAGCGGCAAAACCTGCAATACCAGCCAGGCCACACCTGGCGTCGCTATGCCCGATACATCGCGGTAGCTGCAATAGACAGCTGACATCTCGGTACGTTCTGACGGTTTCACCGCGAGCAGGAATGGCAGGCCGGCAGCGATATCGAGCAGGATCAGAAAAAACGACCCAATGAACAGCAGGCCCAGCACCAGCATGGGCGACGTCGCAGCGACAGTGGCCGCAACAAAGGTGGCGCCGCAAACGAAAAATCCGGTGCGAACTGCTGTGCGAACGCTGCGGCGCTGCATCCAGCGCAACATCAGCGGCGTGACGAACAGCAGGCCATTGGTCAGCGACAGCAAGGTGCCGCCTATCTTGTCACCCAACCCTGCCTCCACCGCAAAGATCGGCAGATACACGACATAAACCCACCAGCCGCATGACCGGATGACGGCGAAGAGCCAGCCGGCGATCAGGCGCGGCTGGGCGAAAAACCGCCCGATAAACGACAGCGGGTTTGCTGCAGGCGCATGGGCCTTTGTGATAATCTTGCCGTCGCCAAGCCGCATTACCCAGAAGACGGCAAGCAGCACAATGGCAGCAACAGTGGAAAGCACGAACGGTGCCGGCTGCCACAAGTCCAGCAACCACACCCCTGTTACGGGCCCAATCGTCCAGGCAAGCGCGCTGTAGAACATGCGCAATGTCTCAGTGCGCCCCAGTTCCACCTTGGCTATGTAGTCCAGGACATAGGCATTCAGGCAGATGAATACCGTCACCGTTGCGATGGTGTTGCACAACAAGCCCACGGCCAGCAAATTTCCCCCGGCGATGGCCAGGGAATTGCCCAGGACAAACAGTCCGGCACCCAGGGTGAACATCCACCGCCGCGGCATAAAACGCGCCAGATGGGGAAGCATCAGGCCTGCAAAAAGCGACATCAGGCCGACTGCAAAATAAATAAGCGAAACTGTACCGGTATCCGGAAACGCGCGGTAAACCGACAAGGGCATGACGGTTACAAGCATGCCGCGGACCATTGATTCAATGCCCGACAGCAACGCAAACCGTTCAGCATCAGCAGCCGGGGCGCGGCGCAACCGCAGTGTAATTGAACGATCAAACACAGGACCACCTTCCGCAGCTTAGCAGCATGATTTGAAAGGTGAATGCGTCGACCGTCTAGCCACTCAGCGACCATGGCTGGTCGCAAACTCTCCATCGGCAGGCAGGCGTCGTGCAATGGCACAAAACACTGCCAATATTGCCCGATGGACATAAATCAGGACGTTGTTATCTGGCTTGAAGTCTATGACAACTCCATGAAGCCGGTCGGACGCCAGCCTCGGGAGTCAACTGCCTGCCAGCAATGATTTGTCCGCCGCCACAAACTCCACCGTATTGCCTTCCGGATCTTGAATGAAAATGCCCTGCCAGCCGATCCAGCCGAACACCTGCACCTTGTAGTCGATGGCATTGTCGTCAAGCCATTGCCTGATGGCTTCCTGTTCGCTGTAAGCCACGGTCAGCGCAAGGTGATGCAATGATGATGTCGCCCCGGTTTCAGGCGCATCCGGCCCGCTCGGATGCAAATCCGGGCGGCCTGTGCTGTTGTGAAACAGGGCCAGAACCGTGGTGTGGCCGCCAAAACCGGTGCAAATCCGGAAGAATGCGATGCCGGCATCGCGGGTATCGCTCAGCACGTCCAGACCAACAATGTCCCGGTAGAACTCAAACATGGCATCCATGTCAGAGCAGCGAATGGCAATTTCGCCGAGTTGATAAATCTTGAAAGGCGGGCGGGGCAATGCGGCATCTCCTGTATCAGGCATGGTGCCGAATAGTTGACCAAATTCACCGGGCAAGGTCCACCGCACCCGCAAAAATTACTCCTCAGGCAATGACAGGACGGGCCAGTCCCCGGTTACTTCTGCCTGCACCGGTCTTTCAAGAAATGTCGAAAGCGTAATGTAGCTCTTTGTGGTGCGTACGCCGGCAAGTTGATAAAGCTGCGACAGCAGCAGTTCCAGCGCGTGCGCATCTGCGGTTCGCACCTTTATGATCATGCCGCTGTCTCCGGCTACTGAATGCATCTCCTCCACTTCGGGGAAGTCGGCAATCTGCATCAGCCGTTGGCTTTTGCCCCAGCCTTCGAACTCCACGTGAACGAACGTCAGTAAAGGCTTGCCGATGGCAGGCCCGTTCAGGCTGACGGTTGAGCGCTGAATGACGCCCGACCTGCGCAACCGCTTGACGCGCTCGTGTACCGCAGGCGCGGAAAGCCCGACGATTTCTCCGAGCCTGGCATAGGAACAACTGGAATCAGCGACCAGTGCACCTAATATTTTTCGGTCGAACGGGTCCAGACCGGCCATCACTGCGGCTTTCTCCTGAACACCCTTCGTATTTTTATTCATTCGGTATTTTCCTATTTTTCTGAATTTCAGTCGGAGTATTATCTATTTTCCGAAACAAAATAAATTTATTCGCGAGAAAAACCTATGAGCCTACAGTATTTAAATGCGCCGGATGCACACAATTTGAAGACCGGATATTCCCAGGCGGTGGCAGTTTCTGAGAGTAACCGCACAGTATATGTGAGCGGGCAGATACCGGTCCGGCAGGACGGGACGTTGCCGGAAAGTTTCACCGAACAGGCAGAACAGGCCTGGGCCAATGTGGAAGCACAACTCAAGGCAGCCGGCATGGGTCTTGGCAACATTGCAAAGCACACCACGTTTTTGTCAGACCGGCGCTACAGGGCGCAGAACTCGGAAGTTCGCCGCAAGGTTCTGGGAGACCTGGAACCGGCCCTTACAGTGATTATCACCGGCATCTTCGACGAAGCCTGGCTGCTGGAAATAGAAGCCGTAGCAGTCGAGTGACCGGATGGGCAATTCGGGCATTAGCCCTAATGATGCGGTTCAAGGTCATAGTGCAGGAGTTCGTTTGGAAAAGGCCGGTCACCCAGAATGCGCAGCACTTTCGGATCGACACGCCCGCTATCCAGGGAAAACAGCCCGGTCGAGTTCAGCGCGGTCCTGATGTCGATATTGGTACCGATATACTTCCAGACACAGCGCGAGACATAAGGATGGCGCTGCTTGCTGGACAGGCCGAACGTCACACCGCGCAACAAGGTCACCTGGCTGCGGGCAGAAGGGTACAGGACCGTTTCCACAATGGCGTCATCTGCAAGGCCCTGATATTCCATGACGAAAATCCGGTTCCCCAGCAAGGAAACCTGCCCGTCATATTTGGACAGATAAAGAGCGCCTTCTTCCGGATCATGCGTGCGCTCGATGGTTTTGGAGCAGATCAGACCATCACGCTCGTAGAGGCGAGTGATCGCGCGGAGCACGTAACCGTCCCAACTGAATGAGTGGCAATGGGTAACGTAATATCCGAGATAACGGTTGAGCGCCTTACGATCGCCAGGGAACGCCCGCCGGAACACCTGATTTGACACCGGACCGCTATCACGGCTGCCCCGGCCTGCACGATATTCCATGCGGTCTGCAAACTCATCCGCCGGCAGGAACAGGTCAGCCGGACGGATGGAGAAATGATCACAAATCTGGTTCAGGTTGTAGGCGGAAGGCTGCGATGCACCGGACAGATACTTGCTGAACTGCTGCCGGTTGATGCCGATTGCGCGGCATACCTGCGATATGGATTTTTCAAAACTGCACAGCAGCTTCAGATTCTGGGCAATATCCATGCTGACCCGATAAGGTGTCTGTTTACAAATTCGACCAGCAGGTTACCGCACACCCATCAATTTCTTAAGCGAATTATTGCACTAGTAGCATAAAAACGCGTCAGGTAGTGCGAAGCCGCGAAATTGCACCAATCCCCCATTGCCCTGATCCTCAGCCTGTCTGACCGCTAGAGGCGTTTTACATGGATGTCCGCAATTACGGCTACAAGATTGTAGAGAATGAATGGATCGCGATGCCTGACGGTTGCCGTCTTGCAGCGCGCATCTGGATACCAGACGAGTGCCACAGCCAACCGGTTCCCGCCATTCTGGAGTATCTGCCATATCGCAAACGCGGTGGCACCGGTGCCCGGGACAACATCACCTTCGATCATTTCGCCCGCGCCGGCTATGCCGGCATCCGGGTGGACATTCGCGGCAACGGCGAGTCCGACGGCCTGATGGAAGATGAGTATACCGCCCGGGAACTGGATGACGGCAAGCACATCATCGCCTGGATTGCCGAACAGGACTGGTGCGATGGCAATGTTGGCATGATCGGGCACTCATGGGGCGGTTTTAACGGCCTTCAGATCGCGGCACTGCAACCACCGGCGCTTAAGGCGATCATCACGTCGTGCTCCACCGACGACAGGTATTCGGATGACATTCACTATATGGGCGGCTGCCTGAACAACGACAACACGACATGGTCGCAACAGATGCTGGCTTATTCATCGCGTCCGCCTGACCCGGCCATTGCCGGAGACGAATGGCGCAGCAAATGGCTGCAGCGGCTGGAGCACATGCCGATGCTGGCAGCCAATTGGCTGCGCCACCAGCGCCGCGACGAGTTCTGGCAGCACGGCTCGGTGTGTGAAGACTACTCGGACATCAAGGCCGCCGTGCTGGCGGTGGGTGGTTGGCATGATTGCTACACAAACGCCATACCCCGCCTGCTGGAAGGGCTGACGTCACCTGCCAAGGGGATCATTGGCCCGTGGGAGCACGCCTATCCGCACCTGGCACGGGTGACGCCGGGCTTCGACTTTCTCAATGAGGCGGTTCGCTGGTGGGATTTCTGGCTCAAGGGCATCGGCAATGGCGTGGACCGGGACCCGGCCTTGCGAGCCTATCTCGTGGAGGCGGCCGCGCCATCGGTGAAAAACGGTTTCCGGCACGGGCACTGGATCAAGGAAGACATCTGGCCGGCCCCTTCCATCAAACCGGTTGTGTTTCATCCGGCAGAAAACGGTGGTCTTGACATCAATCCGGGTGATGACGGTGAGGTCACTATCTCGACACCGCAGGATACCGGTCTTGCCTTCGGCAATTTCTGCCCCGGCATGCGGGTCGATGACGAACTGCCGGGCAACCAGCGCGACGATGATGCAAAGTCGGTGCTGTTCGAGACGGCACCACTTGAAGAACCTTTGACCATTCTCGGTTTTCCCGAACTTGAGCTTGAGGTTGCTTGCGACAGGCAGGTCGGGTTTGTCGTGGCGCGCGTGTGCGACGTGGCACCTGACGGCGCAAGCACGCGGGTATCGCACAATCCTCTCAACCTTACTCACCGCAACTCCCATGAGACGCCCGAAAACCTGCAACCCGGCGCGTTCTACAACGTGAAATTCAAGTTGTGCGCAGCAGGTTATGTGTTCCCCAAAGGACACCGCATCAGGCTGGCGCTGTCGTCGACATACTGGCCCGCATTGTGGCCGGCGCCTGAAGCAGCGACGCTAGCCCTGCGCCTTGCCGGCAGCAGTCTCACCCTACCGGCCAGACAATCATATGCCAGCGAGATCACCATGCAGGAGACACCGGCATTGCCTGACAACGGATTCACAATCCTGCGGCCTGCCGGCAATGAGCGGGTGTGGGAACTCGATGATCGGACTGGCGAGGTATTCATGGAGATCCGTGACGACCTTGGCCGCCAGCTTGATGATGCCAATGGCCTGGAAAACGACAGTCACGCCCGGCACTCCTACTGGATCAGACCCGATGACCCGCTTTCCGCGCGGACCGAAGGCGCATGGACGTTCGAGTTCAGGCGCGGAGACTGGCAGGTGCGCACCGAGACACTGACACGCATGACCAGCAGCGCAACCAGCTTCCGGCTGGAGGGATACTTACGGGCATTTGAAGGAGAACAACTGCTGTTTGAGAAGAACTGGGATGAGGAAATCCCGAGAGATCATGCTTGAGCAACCGGGCGGCGATTGCACGACGGAAAACACGGATAAACCAAAGGGAGAAGATCATGACATTCGACAATGAACGGCACGCACAATGGCTGATCGGCCAGATGCAGAAAGGCCGCATCTCGCGGCGGGAATTTCTCGGCAGGGCCGGCGCGTTGGGCATTGCGGCCACACTCGGAACAACCATGATCGAAAGCGCCCTTGCCGCAGGTCCCAAAAAAGGTGGCCATATGCGGCTTGCCATGGGGCACGGCGCCACCACCGACACCCAGGACCCGGCAATTATAGAAAATGGACTGCAATGGGTTGTGGCCTATGCCGTAGCAAACACCCTTACCGAGCTGGCACCCAATGGCGACCTGCTGCCCGCGCTGGCAACGGAATGGTCGGCTAGCCCGGACGCCAAGGTCTGGACATTCAAACTGCGCAAGGGTGTGGAGTTTCACAACGGCAAGACCATGACCGCTGATGATGTGATTGCATCCATGAACCATCATCGCGGCAAGGATACCAAATCCGTCGGCAAACCCATTCTTGCGCCGGTTACCGACATCCGCGCAGACGGACCGGATACCGTAGTATTCGAACTTTCCGGCGGAAACGCCGACTTCCCGTTCAGCTTTAACGAAGCGACTTTCGGCATTTACCCGGCGAAGGACGGAAAGATCGACTGGCAGGCCGGCGGATCAGGCGGTTACATCATCAAGACCAACGATCCGGGCATCAGGGTCGACTTCGAACGCAACCCGAACTACTGGAAAGACGGCGCGGCCCACGCTGATACAGTTGAACTGTTGTCCATCGTTGATCCCACGGCCCGAAACAACGCCCTGCTGACCGGAGCGGTAGATGCCATTGATCAGGTCGACCTCAAAACGGTTGCCCTGATGTCGCGCAACCCGGCCATCGTTGTCGAGGAAGGTGTTGGACCGCTGCATTATGTCATGCCGATGCAGATAGACCGGGCACCATTTGACAATCCGGATCTGCGCAAGGCTCTGAAATTCGCCATCGACCGGGATGAAATGGTCAAGAAAATCCTCAACGGCCACGGCAGGGTCGGCAACGACAACCCAATCGGACCGTCCTATCGGTATTTTGATGCAGACCTTGAACAGACGGCCTACGACCCTGACAAGGCGAAGTTCCATATGCAGAAATCGGGCCTGGGTGACATTACGCTGGACCTGAGTGCAGCCGATGCTGCATTCGCAGGCGCTCTTGATGCTGCACAACTGTTTGCTGCATCTGCCGCCAAAGCCGGCATCAACATCAATGTTGTGCGCGAACCCAATGATGGATACTGGTCAAACGTCTGGCTGAAAAAACCGTGGTCCATCAGTTACTGGGGCGGTTATGCGACCGAGGACACCATGTTCTCGACCGGTTATGCGCCGGACGCTGCCTGGAACGAGACCCACTGGAAGGATGAAAAGTTCAACTCCCTGATGGTCTCAGCCAGAGCCGAACTGGACGACGGCAAACGCAAAACCATGTATCACGAGATGCAAAAAATGCTGCGTGATGACGGCGGTGTCATCGTGCCGATGTTTGCCAATGGTGTATCTGCCCGCAACAAGAAGATTGCCCACGGCGATATTTCCTGGGGCCGTGCCTTTGACGGTCGCCGGATCATGGAACGCTGGTGGATGGTGTAAAGCATTTGCGCAAAAACTGGCGCAGGCTTCGAAAAAAGGAAATGCGACAACAATGAAGATGGGGCGCGGTATTGATCAAACCAAAATCGCGCTCCGATCAGCCCGGAAGCAGTAAACCTCTCACTCGCCAGGTTGCGGCAGTGCAGCACCGGGCTTTGCTGCGTCGAGTTCTTCAGCCAGCCGCTTTTCAATAAAGCCGCGCGGCCGGGTAAACCTCGCCATCAGGTCATACAGAACCGGGGTCAGGAACAAGGTCAGAATACCGGCACACAGCAACCCGCCAATCACCACCGTGCCGATGGCTATGCGGCTTTCAGCACCTGCGCCAGAGGCCAGCACCAGGGGCACTGCGCCCAGAACGGTTGAAATCACCGTCATGACAATCGGGCGCAGGCGCAGCACCGATGCCTCAATCACCGCTTCGCGCACAGCCATGCCGTCGTCGCGCAACTGATTGGCAAATTCGACAATCAGGATACCGTTTTTGGCCATCAGCCCGATCAGCAGGATGATGCCGATCTGCGAGTAGATATTGAGACTCAGGCCTGCTCCCCACAAGGCATACAGCGCTCCTGCCACCGCCAGCGGCACCGACAACATGATGATAAAGGGGTGCACAAAGCTTTCAAACTGGCCTGCAAGCACCAGGAACACGATCAGGATGGCAAGCGCAAAGGTTATCGCCACGCCTGATGATGTTTCCAGATATTGCTGCGACTGACCGGAGAAACTCAGACTGGCTTCCGGCGGCAGTGTTTTGGCGGCCTCGGCGCGGACGAAATCAATGGCATTGCCAAGCGCGTAACCTTCATTCAGAGCCGCCGACAGGGTAATGGACGGCAAACGGTTATACCGCCTCAAAGCGGGCGCCTCGGAGGTCTCAACCAGCTTGACGACAGATGACAGCGGCACCACAGACTGGCCGTCATCGGTGCGAATGAACAGTTTGGAGATGTCATCTG
>CAVWYF010000006.1:0-36889 GCA_963759095.1 uncultured Alphaproteobacteria bacterium
CCACGAGAACAACCAGTTGTTTGCCCCGGGTGACGCCGGTATAGAGCAGGTTCCGCTGCAGCATGGTGTAATGCTGCGTCATGACGGGGATGATGACGGCCGGGTACTCAGAACCTTGGCTCTTGTGGATAGTGGCAGCATATGCCGGCACCAGCATGTCCAGCTCACCGAAGCCGTAGACGACGGATCTGCCATCAAAGACCGCGATGAGCTCGCCGAAGTCAGGATCGACATCTTCGACAAAGCCGATGTCGCCATTATAGACCTCCTTGTCATAGTCGTTCTGGATCTGCATGACCTTGTCATGGGGGGCAAATGTCCATCCAAATCGCTCGACCTTGCGCTCGCCGGCTGGATTGAGAGCGGCCTGAAGCTCTATGTTGAGGGAGCGTGCTCCAACGCCGCCCCGGTTCATCGCGCAGAGCACCTGGACGTCACGGATAGGATCAAGGTTGAAGCGTCGGGGGATATGCAGCTTCACCAGGTCGATAATGCGCCGCACGGCGGCTTCGGGTTCGTCAGCTTCAACGAAGTAGAAGTCGCTCTCGCCTTCCGGTTTTGACAGGTCCGGCATCTGGCCCTGATTGATCCGGTGGGCTGTCGTGATGATCCTGCTTTCAGCGGCCTGTCGGAACACTTCGGTCAACCTGACAACAGTAACTGCACCTGAGGCAATGACATCTGCCAGCATCTGACCGGGTCCGACAGAAGGCAGCTGGTCAATGTCGCCAACGATCAGCAGTGCAGCATGATCGGGAATGGCCTTCATCAGCGACTGCATCAGAAGCACATCGACCATGGAGGCTTCATCGACCACCAACATGTCACAGTCGATAGGATTATCTGCATCCCGCTTGAACGCACCGCTCTTCGGATCGACCTCCAGCAAACGGTGAATGGTCCTTGCCTCGAATCCCGTTGCCTCGCTCATTCGCTTGGCGGCTCGCCCCGTTGGCGCGCACAGCTGCAGTTTGACATCTTTGACTGACAAGATTCGCAGGATCGAGTTGACGATCGTCGTCTTGCCAACCCCGGGGCCGCCGGTAATCACCAGGACCTTCGACATGATTGCCAGGCGAACGGCAGCGGCCTGACTCTCGGCGAGCGAGAGTCCCGTCTTTTGCTCGATCCAGGGCAGTGCCTTTTCAGGCTCAATGTAGGCCCAGGGCAGTGTTCCATTGACCAGGCAATGAATACGCTTTGCAATCGTGATCTCTGCTCTGTGCAATCCGGCAAGGAAAATGCAAGGCGTTTCACCGACGCTATCATCAACCACAGTGGCATCGGCCAGTTCGAGGTCGAGTGCGGTCTGGACCAGCTCCGAGGAAACCTCGAGCAATCCGACGGCAAGCGGCACCAGTTCGTTGACCGGAAGCCCGCAGTGTCCGTCGCTCATCGCTTCCGAAAGGGCATAGGAGATACCGGCCCTTATGCGGACCATGGCAGTCTTTTCAATGCCGAGCTTCATGGCAATGGCGTCGGCCGTCTTGAAGCCAATGCCGCGAATATCCCGAGCCAACCGGTACGGGTTCTCGCTCATCACCTGGACAGCGTCTGCGCCGTAGGTCTTGTAAATTCGAACTGCTCTTGCGGTTCCAACACCATGGCTGTGCAGGAACACCATGATCTCGCGGACGATCTTCTGTTCCGCCCAGGCATCGGTGATACGCCGGGCGCGAACCTTGCCAATACCAGAGATCTCGTTCAGCCGTTCAGGCGAGCTCTCGATGATGTCGAACACTCTGTCCCCGAAGGCCTTGACCAGCTTTTTCGCGTACACAGGTCCGATGCCGCGGATCATGCCCGAAGCCAGGTAACGTTCGATACCGTCTGTGCTGGTTGGAGCTGTGGTCCGCACGAACCGGGCCCGAAACTGCTGACCATGTACCCGGTCATTGGTCCACTCGCCTGATGCGGTTATCCATTCACCGGCGGAGATAGTGGCGGCATGTCCGATGACCGAGATCAAATCCCGGTGCCCGCGGGCCCTGACCTTCAGCACGCAGAAACCATTCTCGACATTATGAAACGTCACCCGCTCGACGGACCCCGCCAGGACCTCACCGGTCGATTGCCCGGGCCTGCGTGTCTTCTTCATGACCCTCTCTTTGCCTTTTTACGAAAGGCTTGCTCCGGCCTCACGTTCAAACTACCGCAAATAGCTTGGATCAGATCGTAGGTACTCGCAATTCAATAGCACACGGCGACCCTTCTGCAACGAAACCACCTTTGGAAATCAAAGCTGTGGTTGGAACAGGCAAAAAATTCTACCGTACGACCGGTTCAATATTTGGAGCATGGTGTAGACATAATCTGTGTTCTATTCGGTGATTGGTAAATTGGTTAGCCTCTTGGAAGCTGGCCCAGTCCACCCACTCCCGCGACATGTCCCGCAAAGCAGCCTCAATATCCACATGGATTTCGAAGCCCGGGTCGACAGGGCACACGCCCACCTCCGACTTTTCGAAGACAGGCCAATAATGTCTTGCCTTCTTTGGCATCCGGAAAGTGAAAGTGCACGACGATGGGTATGGCCATTTCATGGGTTGTATTAGTTTGAGCTACCATAGCCGTTCTACCTTCTTGTGGTTCACGCGCCAGCCTTCAACGCGGAGTAGTTCACCAACCTTGCGGTATCCGTACTGGCCGTACTGTTTGGCAAGTCGGATCAGGGCAAATCGCAGAGCATCATCATTTTTGATCTCTGCCTTGTATTGCAGTGTGCTGCGGGCAAGACTGACAACGCGACATGTGCGCCGCTCCGATGTGCCAAGCTTCTGGCGCGTGTGGATCACCGCATTGCGAAGATCATGTGTTGTCAGCCTTTCGGTTTTAAAAAATCCAGGCTCTCCTTGAGGATCAGCTTGTCCAGTTCCAGTTCGGCGACGATCTTCTTCAAGCGACCGTTCTCTTTTTCCAGAGCTTTCAGCTGCGCCAGTTGCAAGCGACCCATGCTGCCGAACTTCTTGCGCCAGGTGTAGTAGGTCGCATCGCTAATCCCGCCAGATCGGCAGGCCGCAGCAACGTCCGAGCCAGCAGCCAGATGTAGTTCAACCTCCCGTAAAACCTTTAGGCAGTCTTCATCCGAATACCGTTTCCTTGCCATCACATGCTCCTTTCTTGGTAGCAACATAATGGCCCAACTTTAGGGGGCTAAGACAGTTGTGCATTGAATTCGACAAAGAATCTTGGCTTTGGTCGCGGCTTCCTGTACGTCGTGTTTCGTTAAGTTCTGGCAACCTATTTATTTTGCAGAGCGTCACCGCATGACAAGCTGTTCCACCACGCCTAGTCAGCTCGTAAAAAGGGCAAATTGATTTGGTACAAATGCGTACGGCTCTTTTTGAGCTGATAAGTGTCCGGGTATTTTACGGCTGGGTCGTTTTGACCGTTGCAACTCTTGCCATGTTTGCCAGCGGCCCGGGACAATCCCACACTTTTAGCATCTTTGTCGACTTGATCGCCAAGGATTTGGAAATTTCCAGCACATCTATGGCTTCGTCTTACGCATTTGCGACCCTGATCGCTGCGCTGGGGCTTTCGCGCATGGGGCGTTTTGTCGATCGGTTTGGCGCCCGACGGGTATTGATGTTTGTCATCGTTTTGCTGGGATTTGCCTGTATGGCTTTTGGCGCCGTCTCTGGTGTGCTCACACTATCCCTTGGCTTCATGTGCCTGCGCTTTTTGGCCCAAGGCTCCGTAATGTTGTGCGCAACAAACCTTGTTGCACAATGGTTTAGTGCCAAACGTGGCTTTGCCATGAGCATTTTGATGCTTGGTTTTTCAGCCTCCATGGCACTGCATCCCTTATTGGGGCAATGGTTGATCGAAATTTTTGGTTGGCGCAAGGCCTGGGTTGGATTGGGACTGATGTCCTGGATCATGATGTTGCCCTTGCTTTGGCTTTTGGTACACGACAAACCGGAACCTTTGGGCTTGCAGCCCGATGGGGCCAAACCTGTATTAGCTGATAAACAAAGCACCGCGACTGAGAGTGATGCACTGGTTGGCCCAACGCTTGCGACCGCGATCAAAACACCATCTTATTGGATTATCATGGTGGGCCTGTTTACACCGGCAATGCTGATCACCTCCTTGTTCTTTTTTCAGGTATCAATCTTTGAACAGCATGGTCTTCCTCGGGCATTGGCCGCAACAATGTTCGGTGTATCAGCCCTATCCATGGCAATAATGATGCCTGTTATCGGCTGGATTCTCGACCGGTCCAATCCCAAATATATTTATTCCGGTTCGCTCGTGTTACTTGCTGTATCATTGGTTAGCATCACATTTGTCCATGATGTGATCACAGCATCTCTCTATGCAATTATTTTCGGTATTAATACCGCCGCCAACATGACATTCTTTGGTTACATGTGGGCGCAATATTTTGGCCGCAAGCATTTGGGATCCATTCAGGGCGCGGGCCAGACCATCGGAGTGATTGGCGCTTCAATCGGACCGTTACCACTAGCTATCTCATTTGACTATTTCGGCGCTTATGATGGTGCGTTGCATATCTTGGCCCTGTTTCCAATTTGCAGCGCGGTTCTTGCTCTATTTCTACCTAGGCCGAACCCTTCGGCAATTGAAGACAAGGAAAAATGACAGATGTCGGAACTGGAGATTTTGGCAGGCGAGAAATTGTACTACGAATACGTTGCCCCCGGCACCAAAACCAAAACTTTCGTATTCATTAATGCTCTAACCGGTAATACGGGCATGTGGTCCGGTGCGATTTGCCAGAAGTTGCAAGCAGCAGGCTTCGGTACCTTGTGTTACAATTTTCGAGGTCAGATCGACACTACTTTTGCCGATGATACAGAACTAATACCCGACCTCATTGTCGATGACATAGGTCGGTTGATGGTTAAGATTAACCCACCTTCTCCAATTCTTGTGGGCCTGTCGATTGGCGGATTGTTTGCAGCCCAGGCATACCTTGCGGGTACCCAAGCCTGCGGTTTGGTTCTAATCAACACCCTGCGCAAACCTGGCCAACGGTTGGACTGGATCAATCAGGCCATGGTGCGGCTGGCAAAACTAGGTGGCGGCCGGTTAGTGATGTTGGCCAATATGCCAACAATTGCTTCGCCAGATTTGCTGGCTAAAATGTGGGATATTTCCTTTTCTGATGAACCTTATGAGCAACCTGTGGAATCCGACGGCCTGCTGCGATTGATGATTGGGTCATTGCAGACGGATTGGGACTTCGCTTATGAGAAACTCAATCTGCCGGTTCTGATTCTCACCGGCAAATACGACCGTGTATTTCGCATTGATGCTGATATTAATGAACTTAAGGCCCGCATTCCTGAAGCTGAAGAAAAAATCTACCATGATGCTGGCCACCTCATCCCGCTAGAAAACTCTGACAAGTTCACCGATGATCTCCTGATGTTTGCTACGCGATGCGGTTCCTAATTCCCCGTTTGACTGAAAAACCGCTACATTTCTCCCTCCCTCTGAAGCACCGGCATTCCTGGCGCAATTGCCATGACTTATTCTTGGGGAATGTGTGGGGAAGAAGCTCCGTTACTTGATCAAAAACCACATTGCTGCCCGATCAATTACGTGACAGAGGATTGGAAATTAGGCAGTTTGGGAAACGGATTATGGGCATGTTTATGGGCATGTTTATGGGCAGTAAGTCATTGAAATAATGATAAATTATTAAATATCAATGAGTTAGATCAACTGAGTCGGAGAGTTCCCTTTCTCTCCGCCAGTTAATTGTTTAAGTAGTTGTTGTTATTGTATTTTTTATGATTTACTTTGCTGGACCCACGCGCAGCCCCACATCATTCGCTCGCTGTAACGCCGCCTGATTATGGTACTTATCCCGCTGTTCGCACATGCTTTCGCGGTGAAACTTGCGAATAGTTGCCCACATATAGTTTTCAGACTGATGCAATTTGCAGGTTTCTAAGGAGGGTACCATGGACCGCAGAATAAAGACCACCCGGCATGATAGGTATACGTCTCACAACAAGGGTCATTTTTTGGAAGGTGTAATGTTTCGAGGGGTAAAACACCAACCGGAAGGCTCACACGACTCCATCAGCGCGCGAAACGGCTTGCAGAGTCCCTCAACACTGGAAGCGGCATATGTCGCGCCACTGAACTTTTAACAGGACCTCCACAGGTATTCTGCTGGTAGAGCCAGTTATCACGGGGCTTGATGTCCGCTTTTGAAGTTGAAGCAGACGTCGCGCGTGGCCGAGCGCATGTCCGAGATGTGCCAAACTCAGACATCGGACGTAACTAGCGATTGTTCACGCCTTGCCCGCCTCTTCGGCACTGACTGACTGCGCAACCATGAACGCGGCAAATGCAAACGCCGGAACTAGCATTCGTTGCAAAGACATGTTGGCAAATTATTGGCCTTTCTTTCCGCGCTTTGAAGGCTTGGGGGCATCCTTTGCGACAAAGCGGTGACCTTCGATGAGTCTCAGGAGGTCAAAAGAGCTTATGATCCCGACAACCTTCTTTTCATGGGTCACAACCACGTGGTGGATCTTACGTTTGCGCATGATCCTCGCCGCGACCTCCACATTATTGTACGCCGGCACAACGGTAACATCGTCTGACATGATGCGGCTGACAGGAGATTTATCCTTCACCCGCCGGGCCAGGTCGGCGGTCGTAACAATACCGACTGGATCGCCATTGGTGCCGACAACAGGAACTGCATGGAAGCGGTTTCTGGCCATGATGTCGCGAAGATGTCCGACTTTGTGGTGTGGAGCAGCTGTAACGACCCTCTTGGCCATCAAGTCCGAGATTTTCAAGTTCACTGCCAGCACCTCCCCTGGTTTGGTGTGAGCACGCGCCGTACCAGCCCGCGCTTCAATCTATGATTTTTCAATCTAATTGACATCCGGTCGGCGCTTTTTGCGCTAAGTCAAAGCGGCGAGCGTCAGCTTATGTGAAACAGGCTGGATTACCCGATGGCCTTCGAGAGATGAGGGTATGACAAGAACTGGCTCAAGAGCGATGATGGTTCTGATCATGCCGGCGCTGTTTCGAATATCAAGGGAGATGCTGAGAACATGGAGCACGGACCTGCGAAAGCCCGACCCGAACGAGCGCGCGTGGAAGAATTGGATGTTGCGACGCCGATTTGGGATCAGTTCTTCACAGTGGCTCCGCTTGTGCTGGTGGGTACACGTGAGGCTGACGGCCGTGATGATCTAGCACCTAAACACATGGTCAGCCCGATGGGCTGGCAGAATTATTTCGGTTTCATTTGCACCCCAAGCCACGGAACGTATCAAAACATCAAGCGTGAGGGTGTCTTCGCGGTGACTTTCCCCAAGCCCACGCAGTGGCTGGAAACCAGCTTGACTGCTTCCCCGCGTTGCGAGGATGATAGCAAGCCCCAGTTGCAACTTATCCAGAGCTTTCGGTCGGATACAGTCGATTGCCCGGTCGTGGCCGACGGCTATGTCTATCTTGAATGCGAACTCGACCGATTTGTTGACGGTTTCGGGGTAAACAGCCTGATCGTAGGCAAGATCGTGGCGGGGCAGATAGACCCAACCTACCTTCGCTCGATCGAGCGCGACGACCAAGACCTTATCCACGACGCACCAATCCTGACATACGTGAGTCCCGGACGCTTTGCCGTGATCAAAGATACACTGTCATTTCCGATGCCCAAGGGAATGAAAAAATGACCGCAGCAGATACGAGCGTCGAACAGTCGCCGCTTCCATCAGGAGCTGAAATTCTAAGTCATCTGAAGGCACGCAGGAGCGACTTCGTGGCATTTCTGGAAGAACTGACGCGGGTCGAAACACCTTCGTTGGTCCCTGAAACCCAGAACCGCGCCCGAACGGTGATCGCCAACCGGCTGGAAGCGAGCGGGTTTCGAACCTTGGAACTCACCGGACAAAACAACGGCGGAAATCTCTACGCCCGGCCGCGTGATCGCAGTCGAACAGAACCGATGCAGATGTTAATTGGGCATTATGATACTGTCTGGCCGCTCGGCACATTGAAGGACATGCCGTTCGAAGTCGAAGGCAACATCGTGCGCGGCCCAGGTGTCTATGATATGAAAGGTGGGGTTACCCAGATCATTTTTGCGCTGGAAACCCTATCACACTTGGGCGTGACCCCGCGGGTGACACCAGTTGTCTTCGCCAATTCTGATGAAGAGATTGGCAGTCGGGAATCGACCCATCACATTCGGCGATTGGCGAAATGCGCCTGCCGGGCTTTTGTACTGGAGCCGTCGCTCGGCCGCGATGGCAAGCTGAAGACTGCGCGTAAAGGTGTCGGCCGGTTCAGTGTGAAGATTAAGGGACAAGCTGCGCATGCCGGGCTTGATCCCGAAAAGGGTGCAAGCGCCATTCTCGAACTGTCGCATATAGTCCAAGCCTTGTTTGCCCTTAATGATTTAGAGAGAGGCGTAACCGTGAACGTGGGCACGATCGAGGGCGGGATGCGCCCAAATGTAGTTGCTCCAGAAAGCGGCGCGGTTGTAGATGTGCGGGTTCGCACCCAAGAGGACGCCGAACGGGTAACGCAAGCAATCCATGGCCTGCAGCCTTCTGTGCCCGGCACCAGCCTAACCATCGAGGGCGGAATTGGCCGTCCGGCGTTGGAACCGACACCGCGCAACCGCCAGCTCTGGAGCCTTGCGCAAACTCTGTCGTCAGAGATCGGTCTTGAACTTCAGGAAGGCTTGGCTGGTGGCGGATCGGACGGTAACACCACGAGCCTTTACACCGCCACGCTCGACGGCCTCGGTCCGGTCGGTGACGGTGCCCATGCGCCGCACGAATTCCTTTATCTAGACGAGACCCTGCAGAGAACAGCACTCTTGACGTTGCTGCTGCTCGCCCCGCCCCTGGTTAGGTCAGAGGATGAAACATGACCAAACCCTTCTTTAGCACCGTCACACGCATCGCGGACGTCGAAACCCGCAGCTTCGATGTGAAGCCGCTTGATCGCGCCGAATGGGGTCCTGGAGATTACGTGCTTTGTGAAGTGCGAGGGCGGCCTGGCCCGCTTTATCAGATTGAAAGACCATCCGGTCGCATGTGTCAGGTATTCGACGGCGATCTGGTCGTCGGCGCGTTTGGCACCCGTGCCGCCACTCTCGAAGGCGTAGGCGATTGGCGTGACATCGGCGAAGACGGAGCGCTGCACGCACTAACCGGGGCGGGCCTTTTCGGTAAGGCAACCTCTGTTTCTCCATTACTGTCACCGCTTATGGATCTGCAATACCACGGCCATCTTGTGCGCGACAAAAAACTCACAATGCAAGGCTTTTGCCCGTTGGTTGATCCCGTTCCATTGAAAATACCTGTGATCCTTCTGATTGGCACCTCAATGTCGTCCGGCAAGACCACATCCGGCCGAGTGATCGTTCACGAATTGGCGCAACTTGGCCTTAAGGTCGCTGCGGCGAAGTTAACTGGGGCTGCCCGGTTCAGGGACATGCTAAGCTGGAAAGACGCCGGCGCGGCGCACGTGTTCGATTTCGTCGATGTGGGGTTGCCCTCGACTGTCTGCCCGCCGAAGGAGTTCGCCACATCCCTTACTCAGCTCTTGTCAAAGATCGCCACGAAAGACGCTGATGTGTTGGTCGCCGAGGCTGGGGCATCGCCATTGGAACCCTACAATGGCTCTGTGGCTATGGATATGATTGACGAAAAGGTGCGAATGCTGGTTCTCTGCGCGTCCGATCCCTATGCGGTTTTGGGCGTACAGCACGCCTTCGGGCGAGAGCCCGATCTGGTCTGTGGCCCAGCATCGAATACCGAAGCTGCGGTAGAGTTGGTTGGAAAACTCTGCGGCGTGCCTGCTCTGAACTTGCTTCTCAGGCGCTCGCGACCGGCACTGCGGGATATGCTTAAGGGCTGCATTGGTATCGGTTGAATGCTTGCTGCAACTGAGATTGTGCACAAATCGCCCAGGGGTTGGGCCAGCTTGTCAATTGGTCGTCGCCGCGTCCTATCGCGTTACTCGCCTAGCCGAAGATCTCGGTTGGTGATTTTCTGTCACTCAATCTTTGATGATTAGTTTCAGATCCTGGATATTGCCGCCGTCAGACCGAGCTGCGAAAGTGCCCCGACTCGGAAGCTCATTTGGCGCAGATAGATTCCAAAATTTGAGTTGAGCAGACAAACAAGCGGCGAGAATGGTCGTATTGTGCCGAGGCAAAATCAGGAGCTTTTTTACGTCTGTCCAACGAGATGGACTGGGTCGGTCGAAGGTGTATGTTGTCGAAAATCACGATTGGGGTGTTTCATTTAGGTTCGTGTCGATAGCCATCGGGAAATGTTGCGGAAATGACCAAAGGGCTGGTTTGAAGCGAGGTCTGATAGTCCGAGTTGGGTCAAAAGCAGGCCTCTTCGCTCACCTCGTCACACGGCAGCTTTGTGCGAGAAGCGGACATCACAACAGGCCGTAGCGGACATCTGCCCTACTACCCCAAAAGAATGCTTCTCCGAGCGATGGTGCCGTGGTGCGATGAGGTCAGTACAGGAATAGCAGGCCACAGTGGGCGCAGGTTCAATTTGCCTGAAAAAGCGGGTTGTCTACGGAGACTTTGAATTCATGCCGCTCTTTGAATGTTCTCCAACAGCTTCGCAATAAATTTAGGTTCCACTTTTTCGGCAACCGCACAATAATTCCGACACTCTGTTACGAAAGCGACACAAACTGGTTCTTGTTTTCATACACATCGCTATCAATTGGTTGCAGTCATCAGTGATAGAAGAAACAGGGCTTTGTCGGCGACGCGTTTTGCTCAATGCAGACATTTTTGCGAGCCGTATGGCTCCATACATGCCCGCCGTACCCGTCAGCTTGTGTGCAATGTACGTCAAACCGGCGTGATCTTGTGAAACTCTGGCCTGCTGCAGTCTGCCGATGGAGTTGTCGAGCATGCCGACAAACTCGTCTAACAGTTCAAAGGCGATATCGACCCGAACGCATCGAAGAGCTGATGAATAATTTGTTCATCCAGAAGCTTATTCTCACAAACGATACCGGTGCTGGTTTTGCAACCAGAGCACTCTACGAGAACACCGCCGAGACAATTATACAGGCAAGCCGCCCCGTCATCCTCAACGGTATTCCAGACCTGAGTTCGACCCCCGACTTGGCTGACAGATCTTTAGCGGTCCATCTGCCCAGGATTGAAACCCACAACCGTCAAACCGAGGATGAATTCTGGCAGGATTTCGAAATGGCACGCCCGAAAATCCTCGCTGGACTGCTCGATGCATTGTCTATGGCTTTAAGGCGCATAGGGACAACTGAACTGGCCGAACTGCCACGCATGGCCGACTTTGCCAAAGCCGTTGAAAGCGCAGCACCTGCGCTTGGGTGGTCGGAGGGAAGTTTCCTTGATGCTCTCAAGAGCAATGTAGCGGATTTGTCAAATATCGCACTGGATTCTGATCCAGTTGCCATGACGATCGTGAACTTGCTACACAACGCAGACGAAGATTTTTATGGCACTGCGACTGAGCTGCTTGATAAACTGAATGGCCAAGCCTCCGACGAAGTTCGAAAACAACGAACATGGCCGAACACGGCTGCCAAACTGGGAAATAGATTGCGCCGCATAGCGCCAGTGCTGCGAGAGCAGGGTCTATCTGTAGAGACCGGCAAGTCCGTAAGTCGCTACATATCCATTCGATCCGCTGGTAGCAAATCTCAACCTGGCAATGATTAAGAGCATGGGTCCTTCCAAAGGGACTGCACCCCACGGGTTATTCGCACCGCGATGGGCATTCAGTCTGACTCGAAATCTCTAGCCTAAACTAAACTAAAGTCACCCCTGAAATCGGCAGCAATTGTAGATGGGTTTGATTGAATTCGGCTCGATAGGGAGGGGTGGGTCAAATCTCTCAACCTATTAATTTGCAGACCGGTGGTGTCGCGACAAAAAAATGGCCGCGTAATTGGAGATATTTTTTTTTTCGATCACAGCCATGTTTTCGGACCGCCCATCAGTTGGGCGCCTTGGACAGCTTCGAAAGTTGCCGAACGGACGGATTGGGCAGCTGCGGGCGGTAGTGCTGTGAATGTAAGCTGTTGAATTATATACGTTCTGGGCGACCTGGACAGCTTGGGCGGCACTTTCTTTTTTTGCAAGAAAAGAGAAAAAGGGCACCGCAAGCAGGGAATTAAAAACTTCGCCGATGCTTCCCTAGTGCTTCCCCAAAAATTAAGTTGAAAAGAACGACACTTGAGTCGATCCGTAAGTCATTGGTATTATGAACAAAACTGGTGCCGGCTGCAGGATTCGAACCCGCGACCCCCTGATTACAAATCAGGTGCTCTACCAACTGAGCTAAGCCGGCTCTGGGGCGCTGGTGTTTCTAGCGCGAGTGCCTTCTGGCGTGGCGACTGAATACTTGGCCCTTTGCTGAGTTGCAAGCCCATTTAAGACATTGCGCGTCGTTTTTGCGGAACCTTGTTTCTGAAATGTTGCTGATGACGGCAATGAAGGCCACGGTGGTGTTCAGCGCTTCAGGGCGTACAGACACAACGCTGCCGCATTGGACACGTTCAGGCTGCGGATCTCACCGGGCAGGTCCAGCCTGGCAAGATGATCGCAATTATCGCGGGTCAGCCGGCGCATTCCCTTGCCTTCTGCGCCCAGTACAATGGCGTATGGCGGTGTAGACGTTGAGTGATGCGATGTCTTCGGGTGCTTCACTGTCCAGCCCGATCAGGGTCACGCCGCTGTCGCGCAACTGCGCCATGGCGCGGGCCAGATTGGTGACTTTTACAAACGGCACATGTTCTGCAGCACCGGATGCCGACTTTACCATCACGGCGGAGCTGTCGGGGCTGTGGCGCGTGGTTGCCACCAGTGCAGTCACGGCGAAGGCGGCACACGAGCGCATGATGGCACCGACATTGTGCGGGTCGGTGACCTGGTCGAGGATGACAATGGTGCCGTCGTGGGGAATTTCGTCCAGCTCAGGCTGCTCAAGCGGCTTTGCGGTCAACACCACGCCCTGGTGCACGGCATCAGCACCGGTTATCCGGTCGAGCTGGCTGCGATGCACGATTTCCGGTTCCAGATCCGCATGCCGGGTCAGGGCAGGGGCCAGCCGGTCTTGTGCATTTACGGTGCATTTCAGCGACACAAGCTCGCGGCGCGGATTGTTCAGGGCCTCGGTTACCGAGTGCACTCCGAATATGATGTCATTGCCGTCATGAGCCTGCCCGGGCCGTGATTTGGTCCTGTCGCGACCTTGCGACTTGTCGCGATTTTTGCGCTTGTGGTCTGATTGTTTGAAACTGTTCATGACCGCCTATATAAACAGACAAGGAAAATTGAACAGCCCTTCCGGCAAATTGGCGGTCAGCGTGATCGGCAAGTAGCTGACAGGCTTGAGAATTTGTATGGATTTTTGCGACCGAATCCTGTTGACACAACTCGGTCTCATGCGCATAACACGCCTCTAAAGCGCCCGGCTAATCCCCGGGCATAATGTTTTGTGCGCGAAAGTCATCTGAGCAAGGGTTTTGTGTTTCACTCTAAGTCATTGGTTTTGTCTTTGACTTATGGTGTCGGCAGGTTCCGGAGGGATGCCCGAGTGGCTAAAGGGGACGGGCTGTAAACCCGTTGGCTATGCCTACGTTGGTTCGAATCCAACTCCCTCCACCACTTGTTCTGGTTGGTTGGCGTGCATAAAAAGCGAATAACAAGGAAGATGACCGAACGGTAGTTTGAAGTTTTTTGGTGTGCCCTGAACCGAAGGCGGGTGTAGCTCAATGGTAGAGCAATAGCCTTCCAAGCTGAAGACGAGGGTTCGATTCCCTTCACCCGCTCCAGGGCATTTTCAGACCGCGAGTTAGGCTGGACCGAAATGCCGAACACTGCTGCTTCATGATTTTTTGATGTCCCAGGCAAAGGTAGAGACTGTAAAATGGCCAAGGCAAAGTTTGAACGTAACAAGCCGCATTGCAATATCGGCACGATTGGTCACGTTGACCATGGCAAGACGTCGCTGACGGCGGCGATCACGAAGGTTCTGGCTGAATCTGGTGGTGCGGAATTTTCTGCATATGACGAGATTGACAAGGCACCTGAGGAAAAAGCTCGTGGTATCACCATTTCCACGGCGCACGTTGAGTATGAGACGGCCAACCGTCACTATGCCCACGTGGATTGCCCCGGCCATGCCGACTATGTGAAGAACATGATCACCGGTGCTGCCCAGATGGATGGCGGTATTCTGGTTGTGTCAGCCTCTGATGGTCCGATGCCACAGACCCGTGAGCACATTCTGCTTGCCCGTCAGGTTGGCGTGCCGGCGCTTGTGGTGTTCATGAACAAGGTTGACCAGGTCGACGATGAAGAGCTGCTTGAGCTTGTCGAGATGGAAATCCGCGAGCTGCTGTCGTCTTACGACTTCCCTGGCGATGATATTCCGATCATCCGCGGTTCTGCGCTTGCTGCACTTGAAGACAAGACACCTGAGATCGGCCATGACGCTATATTGAAGCTGATGGAAGCTGTTGATGAATACATTCCACAGCCAGAGCGTCCGATTGACCAGCCGTTCCTGATGCCGATCGAGGATGTGTTCTCGATTTCCGGCCGCGGTACGGTTGTGACCGGTCGTGTTGAGCGTGGTGTTGTGAAGGTTGGTGAGGAAATCGAGATTGTCGGTATCCGTGACACCACCAAGACCACGTGCACAGGTGTTGAGATGTTCCGCAAGCTGCTCGATCAGGGCCAGGCCGGCGACAACATCGGAGCACTGCTGCGTGGTGTTGACCGTGAAGGCGTTGAGCGCGGACAGGTTCTGTGCAAGCCCGGTTCGATCACACCGCACAAGAGGTTCAAGGCGGAAGCCTATATTCTGACCAAGGAAGAAGGCGGTCGCCACACACCGTTCTTCGGTAACTACCGTCCCCAGTTCTACTTCCGTACCACGGACGTGACGGGCGTGGTGACACTTCCTGAAGGGACAGAAATGGTTATGCCTGGCGACAATGTGTCGTTTGAAGTTGAGCTGATCACACCGATCGCGATGGAAGAGAAGCTGCGCTTCGCCATCCGTGAAGGTGGTCGTACCGTCGGTGCAGGCGTCGTTGCCGGCATCATAGAGTAAGTCTGAAAAGGCCGGATTTGCTTGAACAATCATAGGCGTGGAACCATATCGGGTTCCTCGCACCCGGATTAGGGGTGTAGCTCAGTTGGTAGAGCGGCGGTCTCCAAAACCGCAGGTCGGGGGTTCGAGGCCCTCCGCCCCTGCCACCGGGAAAACAAACAGACTGCCAGGCCGTCAGGCTGGCGGAAAGAGTGAAACAGGAATATGGCAAAGACCAATCCGTTTGAGTTTATTCAGCAGGTCCGTCAGGAAACCGCGAAGGTTACCTGGCCTACCCGGCGTGAAACCATCATCACCACAATCATGGTGTTGATACTCTCGGCTGCTGCGGCTCTGTTTTTTCTGGGCGTAGATGCGATTTTGAAGTGGGTTGTCGATCTGATCCTCTTCAGATCCTGAGCAGGTTGATCGGCGGGAGCGCAATATGACTAAGCGGTGGTACATCGTCCACGCCTACTCGAATTTCGAGAAGAAAGTGGCGGAATCGATCAAGGAGCAGGCGGCCATCAAGGGCCTCGGCGATTTGTTCGAAGAAGTTCTGGTGCCGACGGAAGAAGTTGTCGAAATGCGCCGTGGCCGCAAGGTTCAGTCCGAGCGCCGTTTCTTCCCCGGTTATGTGCTGGTGAAGATGGATATGACGGATGAGGCTTATCACCTCATCAAGAACACACCGAAAGTGACCGGCTTTCTGGGGCATGACAACAAGCCCATGCCGATCACCGAGGACGAGGCGACCCGCATTCTGAGCCAGGTTCAGGAAGGTGTTGAGCGCCCACGGCCAACCATCATGTTTGAGGTTGGCGAACAGGTACGTGTTGCCGAAGGCCCGTTTGCGTCCTTCAACGGTCTTGTCGAAGACGTTGATGAGGAACGCGCCAGGCTCAAGGTGGCGGTTTCGATTTTTGGCCGGGCAACCCCGGTCGAGCTGGAATTCGGTCAGGTGGAGAAACTCTAAAGGTTTCAATATCTGCACCGTGTAACGGTGGGAGGCTGACAGGTGTCGCAACCTGAAATCCGGACCACTAACCTCTAATGCCTTTCACGACCGCAAGTGGTGTGAATGGCGAGGGAAATGTAAAATGGCGAAGAAAGTTCTCGGCTATATCAAGCTGCAAATTCCGGCAGGACAGGCAAACCCGTCCCCGCCGGTGGGCCCCGCTCTTGGTCAGCGCGGTCTGAATATCATGGAATTCTGCAAGGCGTTCAATGCTGCAACCCAGCAGGCTGAACCAGGCTCACCGATCCCGGTCGTGATCACTGCGTTCCAGGACAAGTCTTTCACGCTTCGAAATGAAGACGCCGCCTGCGTCGTTCTTCCTGAAGAAGGCTGCAAAGATCAAGTCCGGCCACGCGGAAACCGGCAGAGGCAGCTTTATCGGCAAGGTCACGCGCGCTCAACTGCGTGAAATTGCGGAAAAGAAAATGGTTGATCTCAATGCGCGCGATCTCGACGCAGCAGAAAAGATCATCGCTGGTTCAGCCCGGTCAATGGGCCTGGAAGTGGTAGGGTAAGCATCATGGCTAAAAAGGGAAAAAGATATTCCAAGGCTGTCGATGGTGTCGACCGTGACAAGCTTTACAGTGCCGCTGATGCGGTGAAAATGGTCAAGGAACGCGCTGTGGCGAAGTTCGATGAAACCATTGAACTGGCCATGAACCTGGGTGTTGATCCACGCCACGCTGACCAGATGGTCCGCGGTGTGGTGGCTCTGCCGGCCGGAACCGGCCGTGATGTTCGTGTTGCGGTTTTTGCACGCGACGCCAAGGCTGAAGAAGCCAAGGCTGCCGGTGCAGATATTGTCGGTGCAGAAGAACTGGTTGAAAAGGTCCAGAAAGGCGAAATCGATTTTGATCGTGCCATCGCCACACCGGACATGATGCCTTTGGTCGGCCGTCTCGGCAAGGTGCTGGGCCCGCGTAACCTGATGCCGAACCCCAAGGTTGGCACGGTGACGCCGGATGTTGCCGGCGCCGTCAAGGCAGCCAAGGGTGGTTCGGTTGAATTTCGCGTCGAAAAGGCCGGCATTATCCACGCCGGTGTCGGCAAGGCGAGTTTCAAGGAAGATCAACTGCTTGAAAACGTTAAGGCATTCATCGATGCGGTCTCCCGGGCCAAACCATCAGGGTCCAAGGGTACGTATATCAAGCGTGTTTCTGTTTCGTCGACAATGGGCCCCGGCCTGAAAATCGACGTTGCGTCCCTGTCCGGCGAGTAAGCCGAACAACAAGGACGTGCAAGAGTTACCGTCTGATCTGAGAGTTTATTTCGGGTCTGACGGTTGGACCAGGCAACTGGTCCAAACCTGTCCGAGATTACAGGCGTCATGTTTTTTCGCATGACTTAAAAGCCAAGGTATGGCAGCCCGTATGAGATAGGTGTTCAAAAGGTTTTGCTGTGTGAGCGAGCTGTTTATCAGTTGTTTTTCAGCAAGTCAGTTTGAACCCTCAGTGATCTGAACCACCAGGAATTTTGGTGGGGAGGAGGACAGGCAAGTGGAGTGCCGTTTGTTTTCAGGCACTGCATCTCGCCAATCAAGGCCGGTTGCAGCGCTGTTTGAAGCAAATGGTTTCGTGCAACCGCCCGGACCTCAAAAGCCGGGTAAACTGGAGAGAGCTAGTGGATAGAGCAGAAAAAAAGACGCTCGTCGCAACTCTCAACACCGTTTTCAAGGAAACCGGTGTTGTGGTGGTGACCCACAATCTCGGCCTGACAGTTCCGCAGATCAATGACCTGCGTAAAAAGATGGCAGAGGCCGGCGGGGCAACGAAAGTTGCCAAGAACCGTCTGGCAAAACTTGCTCTTGAAGGCACTGATGCCGCCGGTATCACAGACCTGTTCACAGGTCCAACCATGTTGTCCTACTCGGATGACCCGGTTGCAGCGCCGAAGATCGTCGCAAATTTCGCCAAGGGCAACGACAAGCTTGTCGTCCTCGGTGGGGTTCTGGGATCTACGGTTCTGGATGCCAATGGTGTCAAGGCACTTGCTGACCTGCCGTCGCTCGATGAGCTGCGGGCGAAGCTTGTGGGCATGATCCAGACGCCGGCCACCCGTATTGCGGGTATTACGCAGGCGCCTGCCGGTCAGCTCGCACGGGTTATCAGGGCCTATGCTGACAAGGGAGAAGCGGCTTGATTGGCCGTGTCCAAACACTGAACTGGTTTAAACCGTAAATACGAAAGACGAAAAAATGGCTGATCTTGCTAAGATTGTAGACGACCTGTCGAACCTGACAGTTATGGAAGCTGCTGAGCTTTCCAATATGCTTGAAGAAAAATGGGGCGTTTCTGCTGCTGCTCCTGTTGCTGTTGCTGCCGCTGCCGGTGGTGGTGAAGCTGCTGCAGAAGCCAAAGACGACTTCGACGTTGTTCTTGAAGCCATCGGCGACAAGAAAATCGAAGTCATCAAGGAAGTACGTGCCATCACCGGCCTGGGCCTGAAAGAAGCCAAGGACCTGGTTGAAGGCGCACCGAAGACCGTTAAGGAAGCATGCCCGAAGGCAGAAGCAGAAGAACTTCAGAAGAAGCTCGAAGCTGCTGGTGCCAAGGTTTCGCTCAAGTAAGCGGCACGACGACAAATTCCGGCGTGGGAGAAACCGCGTGGAGGCCATTTCGGCCTGACAAGGTTTCTCCCCGTCGGTTCTGCTTTCCGGTATGATGCGGTATGCAGAAAAATTATGTGAGGCGTTGGGGCGGTTTTCCGTGCGGTCTGTTTTGGTTCTCGTAGAGAATTGAAATTCAAAGATTGCCCGGCAAGCCGCCGCTCTGGCTTGATTGAATTGCTCTTTAGTCCATCCCTGGGCGTGAGAGCCAAAATGCGAAGGAACAGAAATGTCGCAAACGTTTATTGGCCGCAAACGTATTCGCAAGTTCTTCGGCAACATTCATGAAGTTGCCGAGATGCCAAACCTCATTGAGGTGCAGAAGGACAGCTATGATCAGTTCCTTCAGGTGTTTGATCCTGAAGGAGGTCGCCTTGCAGAAGGCCTGCAGGCGGTGTTCAAGTCAGTCTTCCCGATCAGTGATTTTTCGGGTCAGGCGATGCTGGAATATGTCACTTACGAGTTTGAAGACCCGAAGTACGACGTTGAAGAGTGTCAGCAACGCGGTATGACCTTTGCTGCCCCGCTCAAGGTGACGCTGCGTCTGATCGTGTTTGAAATCGACGAAGATACCGGCGCCAAGTCCGTCAAGGACATCAAGGAGCAGGACGTCTACATGGGCGATATACCGCTCATGACCAAAAACGGCACGTTCGTTGTGAACGGCACCGAGCGCGTGATCGTGTCCCAGATGCATCGTTCGCCGGGCGTGTTCTTTGATCATGACCGTGGCAAGACCCATTCATCAGGCAAATTGCTGTTTGCCGCGCGCATCATTCCCTACCGTGGTTCCTGGCTCGACTTTGAATTCGACGCCAAGGATATCGTGCATGTCCGCATCGACCGCCGCCGCAAGTTGCCGGTGACTGCGCTGCTGCATGCACTGGGCATGGACAGCGAGGAAATTCTGCACACCTTCTACAACACCGTGTCATGCACGGCGTCGAAGGATGGATGGCGGATGCCGTTTGATCCCGATCGCTATCGCGGTGTGAAGCCGACTGCGGACATGATTGATGCAAAGACCAAGAAGGTCGTTGTTGAAGCGGGTACAAAGATCACCCCGCGCCTGGCGCGCAAGCTGGCCGAAGAAGGTCTCAAGGAACTGCTGGTTGACGACGAAAGCCTCTACGGGCACTTCGTGGCTGATGAGCTTGTCGATGCAAAAACCGGTGAAATTCATGCCGAAGCCGGTGCGGAAATCGACGAAGCCCTGATGACCGGCCTCAAGGAAGCCGGTTACAAGGAACTGCGTCTTCTCGACATCGACCACATCAATACCGGTGCCTACATTCGCAATACCTTGATGGTCGACAAGGTCGAAAGCTACGAGCAGGCACTTGTTGACATTTATCGTGTCATGCGTCCCGGCGAGCCGCCGACGCGTGAGACGGCTGAGGCCCTGTTCAACGGCTTGTTCTTCGATTCAGAGCGCTATGACCTGTCATCGGTCGGCCGCGTCAAGATGAACATGCGCCTTGAGCTGGATGCGCCTGACACCATGCGTGTCCTGCGCAAGGAAGACATCATTGCCGTTGTCAGGACACTGGCCGAACTGCGTGACAGCAAGGGCGAGATCGACGACATCGACCACCTTGGCAACCGTCGTGTGCGGTCTGTCGGCGAACTGATGGAAAACCAGTATCGCCTTGGCCTGATCCGCATGGAACGCGCCATCAAGGAACGTATGTCTTCGGTCGATATCGACACTGTCATGCCGCATGACCTGATCAACGCCAAACCGGCTGCTGCTGCTGTGCGTGAGTTCTTCGGTTCTTCACAGTTGTCGCAGTTTATGGATCAGACCAACCCGCTGTCCGAAATCACCCACAAGCGCCGTCTGTCGGCACTTGGCCCCGGTGGTCTGACCCGCGAACGTGCCGGCTTTGAAGTTCGTGACGTGCATCCGACCCACTATGGCCGGATCTGCCCGATTGAAACACCTGAAGGTCCCAACATCGGCCTGATCAACTCGCTGGCCACATTTGCCCGCGTGAACAAGTATGGTTTCATCGAGACACCATATCGCAAAGTGATCGACCACAAGGTTTCCGAAGAGGTCGTGTATCTGTCGGCAATCGAGGAATCCAAGCCGCACATTGCGCAGGCAAACGTGGAACTGACCAAGGACGGCAAGTTTGCCGAAGACCTTGTTCTTGTCCGCCAGCATGGTGAAGTGATCACGGTTCCCTCAGACCGGGTGGACTTTGTCGACGTGTCGCCGAAGCAGCTTGTTTCAGTGGCAGCCGCGCTTATTCCATTCCTGGAAAACGATGACGCCAACCGCGCTCTCATGGGCTCAAACATGCAGCGTCAGGCTGTGCCGCTTGTGCGCACGGACGCGCCGCTTGTCGGTACCGGCATGGAAGCCGTTGTTGCCCGTGATTCCGGTGCAGCCATCACGGCGCGCCGGTCTGGTGTCGTGGATCAGGTTGACGCAAAGCGTATCGTTATTCGCGCCACCGAAGAGACCGATCCAACCAAGTCCGGTGTGGACATCTATACGCTGTACAAGTTCCAGCGCTCCAACCAGAACACCTGCATCAACCAGCGTCCGCTGGTTCGTGTCGGTGACCGGCTGAAGGCCGGCGACATTATCGCCGACGGACCGTCGACCGATCTGGGTGACCTGGCGCTTGGCCAGAACGTGCTGGTCGCGTTCATGCCGTGGAACGGGTACAACTTCGAAGACTCCATCCTGTTGTCCGAACGCATGGTCCGTGATGACGTGTTCACCTCGATCCACATCGACGAATTCGACGTCATGGCACGTGATACAAAGCTCGGCCCTGAGGAAATCACCCGCGACATTCCGAACGTCGGTGAGGAAGCTCTGAAGAACCTGGACGAGGCAGGTATCGTCTACATTGGTGCCGAAGTGCACCCTGGCGATATTCTGTGTGGCAAGATCACGCCGAAGGGTGAAAGCCCGATGACGCCGGAAGAAAAGCTTCTGCGCGCCATCTTCGGTGAAAAGGCATCTGACGTTCGCGACACGTCTTTGCGTTTGCCGCCTGGTGTTGCCGGCACGGTTGTCGAGGTTCGGGTGTTCAACCGCCACGGCATCGACAAGGACGAACGTGCCCTGGCCATTGAGCGCGAAGAAATCGAACGTCTCGCCAAGGACCGTGATGACGAACTCGCCATCCTGGACCGCAACTCCTATGGCCGTCTGGCTGACTTCCTGAAAGGCAAGCAGGCTGCCGGTGGACCAAAGGGTCACAAGGTTGAGGGCAAGCTCACTGAAGCCGTCCTTGATGATGTGCCTCGTTCACAGTGGTGGCAGATTGCCCTGTCCAATGAAAAGGCACTGGCGGAACTTGAAGCCATGCGCCAGCAGTACGACGAGTCCAAGAAGCGTCTTGAAAACCGCTTCCTTGACAAGGTCGAAAAGCTGCAGCGTGGTGACGAACTGCCGCCGGGTGTCATGAAAATGGTCAAGGTCTTTGTCGCTGTGAAGCGCAAGATCCAGCCGGGCGACAAGATGGCCGGCCGCCATGGCAACAAGGGCGTGGTGTCTCGCATCGTTGCCGATGAGGACATGCCGTATCTTGAAGATGGTCAGCCGGTTGATATCGTGCTGAACCCGCTCGGCGTGCCAAGCCGGATGAACGTCGGTCAGATCCTTGAAACCCATCTGGGTTGGGCCTGCCGCGGTCTCGGCAAGCAGATTGGTGAAATGGTTGACGCTTATCGCGAAAATCACAATGCCAAGGCGCTGCGCAAGGAAATCGAGCACATCTACGGCGAAAACGAAGAGATCACGGCGCTGGAAGACGATGATCTTGCCGATCTGGGTGACTCACTGCGTGGCGGCGTTGCAATCGCAACACCGGTGTTTGACGGAGCGAAAGAGGAAAACATCTCTGAACTTCTCGAGCATGCGGGCCTGAGTACGTCAGGACAGGTAACCCTGTACGACGGCCGCACAGGCGATCCATTCGACAGACAGGTAACGGTAGGATATATCTATATCCTCAAGCTCCACCATCTGGTTGATGACAAAATCCATGCCCGTTCCATTGGCCCTTACTCGCTCGTTACCCAGCAACCGCTGGGCGGCAAGGCGCAGTTTGGCGGACAGCGGTTCGGTGAAATGGAGGTCTGGGCTCTCGAGGCGTATGGCGCAGCCTATACGCTGCAGGAGATGCTCACTGTGAAGTCGGATGACGTTGCAGGCAGAACCAAGGTCTATGAAGCGATTGTGCGTGGTGATGATGCGTTCGAAGCCGGTATCCCGGAAAGCTTTAACGTGCTCGTAAAGGAAATGCGCTCGCTGGGTCTCAGCGTCGACCTTCAAAATACAGAGTAACAAGACATGATTACCGGGCAGGGGCCAACACTCCTGCCCGGATATGGAAACCACCGGCGTCGGGCCAGTCCGGGTGTTTCCTTAGAAAAACCAGACACTCCGAAAAGCGGAAAACAGCCCCGTCCGCGAACAAGGAATTGAGGTATTACATGAACCATGAGGTCATGAACGTTTTCAATCCGGCAGGTCAGCCACTGACCTTTGAACAGATCCGGATCGGTATTGCAGCGCCGGAGAAGATTCTCTCCTGGTCGTTCGGCGAAATCAAGAAGCCGGAAACCATCAATTATCGTACCTTCAAACCGGAGCGCGATGGTCTGTTCTGCGCGCGTATTTTTGGTCCTGTAAAGGACTATGAGTGCCTGTGCGGCAAGTACAAGCGGATGAAGTACAAGGGCATCATCTGCGAAAAATGTGGTGTTGAAGTGACCTTGGCCAAGGTTCGCCGCGAGCGCATGGGTCATATTGATCTGGCGGCGCCGGTTGCGCACATCTGGTTCCTGAAGTCTCTGCCATCACGCATTTCATTGTTGCTGGACATGACGCTGAAGGATGTTGAGCGTGTTCTGTACTTTGAAAACTACATCGTTACAGAGCCTGGCCTGACGCCGATGAAACACGGTGAAATGCTCACCGAAGAACAGTACATGGAAGCCCAGGACCACTACGGCGCCGACAGCTTCACCGCCGGTATCGGTGCAGAAGCCATCCGTGAAATTCTGATGGGCATCGAGCTGGAAAAATTGCGCGATGAGCTGCGTGTCGGTATTGCCGAGGCAACAACCGAGCTGAAGCCGAAGAAACTGGCCAAGCGGCTGAAGATCGTCGAGGGTTTCATTGAGTCCGGCAACAAGCCGGAATGGATGATCCTGACCGTCGTTCCGGTGATCCCGCCTGAATTGCGCCCACTGGTGCCACTTGACGGTGGCCGGTTCGCCACATCGGATCTCAACGACCTGTATCGCCGTGTGATCAACCGCAACAATCGTCTGAAGCGGCTGATCGAGTTGCGCGCGCCTGACATCATTATCCGCAACGAAAAGCGGATGCTGCAGGAATCTGTTGATGCGCTGTTCGACAATGGCCGCCGCGGCCGCGTCATCACAGGCGCCAACAAGCGTCCATTGAAATCACTGGCAGACATGCTGAAAGGCAAGCAGGGACGTTTCCGTCAGAACCTGCTCGGCAAGCGTGTCGACTATTCCGGCCGCTCAGTTATCGTGGTTGGTCCGGAACTCAAGCTGCATCAGTGCGGCTTGCCAAAGAAGATGGCGCTGGAGCTGTTCAAGCCGTTTATCTATTCGCGCCTTGACGCCAAAGGGCTGTCATCGACAGTGAAGCAGGCCAAGAAGCTGGTCGAGAAGGAAAAGCCGGAAGTCTGGGACATCCTGGATGAGGTGATCCGCGAACATCCGGTTCTGCTCAACCGTGCGCCAACGCTTCACCGGCTTGGCATTCAGGCATTTGAGCCGGTGCTCATCGAAGGCAAGGCAATCCAGCTGCATCCGCTGGTCTGTGCAGCCTTCAACGCTGACTTTGACGGCGACCAGATGGCGGTTCACGTGCCGCTGTCCCTGGAAGCCCAGCTCGAAGCGCGTGTGTTGATGATGTCGACCAACAACGTCCTGCATCCTGCAAACGGTCAGCCGATTATCGTGCCGTCTCAGGATATCGTGCTCGGTTTGTACTACGTTTCCCAGATGAAGGAAAACGAGCCCGGCGAAGGCATGTTGTTTGGCAATGTCGCAGAAGTCGATCATGCGCTGCATGCAGGCGTGATCACGCTGCATACCAAGATCAAGGGCCGCTTCAAGTATCAGGACGAAGAAGGCAATCCGACTTCGCGCATTTACGAAACCACGCCCGGTCGGTTGAAGATTGGCGAATTGCTGCCGAAACAGCCGGGGATGTCTCTCGAGGTCTGTAACAAGCTTCTGACGAAGCGGGAAATCTCGAAGATGATCGATGATGTCTATCGTGGTTGCGGTCAGAAAGAATCCGTCATTTTCTGTGACAAGATCATGGGACTTGGTTTCTTCAATGCCTTCAAGGCGGGCATCTCGTTCGGCAAGGATGACATGGTCATTCCCGACACCAAGGAGAAGCTGGTTGCCGAGTTGCGCGAGCTGGCCAAGGAATATGAGCAGCAGTACATCGATGGCCTGATCACCAAGGGCGAGAAGTACAACAAGGTTGTTGACGCCTGGGCCAAGTGCACCGACAAGGTCGCCGATGAAATGATGAGCCGTATTCAGGCTGTTCAGATTGACGAAGAAACCAAGCGCGAAAAGCCGGTGAATTCCATTTACATGATGGCTCACTCTGGCGCGCGTGGTTCTCCGGCTCAGATGAAGCAGCTTGGCGGTATGCGTGGTCTTATGGCCAAGCCGTCCGGTGAAATCATCGAGACGCCGATCATCTCAAACTTTAAGGAAGGCCTGACCGTTCTGGAGTACTTCAACTCCACCCACGGTGCCCGAAAGGGTCTGGCTGACACGGCCTTGAAGACGGCTAACTCCGGTTATCTGACGCGTCGTCTTGTTGACGTCGCCCAGGATGCCATCATTGCCGAAGATGATTGCGGCACTGAAAATTCGATCACCGCACGTCCGATCATTGATGCCGGTGAAATCATTGCCTCTTTGGGATTGCGTGTCCTGGGCCGCACGGCGGCTGAAGACGTGCTGCACCCGCAGACCAATGAAGTGATCATTCCGGCAATGCGGGAAATCACCGAGGAAGATGTCGAGAAGATCGAGGATGCCAACATTCAGGAATTCCGCATCCGTTCAGTGTTGACTTGCGAAACCCGGTTTGGTGTCTGCGCGCGTTGTTACGGTCGTGACCTGGCTCGCGGTACACCGGTCAATCACGGTGAAGCTGTCGGTGTTATCGCCGCACAGTCGATCGGCGAGCCTGGTACCCAGCTGACCATGCGGACGTTCCATATTGGTGGTACTGCACAGGTGCTCGATGAAGTCCTTCGTGGAGTCGAACCATGAAGGCATTGTCAAGCTGCGCAACTCCAATGTTGTCACCGACAGCTCTGGCAAGATCATCACGCTTGGCCGTAACGTGTCTTTGGTCATTGAAGATGAAAAGGGTCATGAACGCGCAGTACACAAGCTGGTGCAGGGCGCGCGTCTGTTCGTCAACGAAGGTGACAAGATCAAGCGCGGCATGCGTCTGGCCGAATGGGATCCGTACACCCGTCCTGTCATGACCGAGGTTGATGGCAAGATTGAATTCGAAGATGTCGTCGATGGCATCTCGGTGTCGGAAGTCACCGATGAATCAACCGGTATCACCAACCGTGTCCTGATCGACTGGCGTACCAGCCCGCGTGGTTCGGACCTGCGGCCGGCGATCGTCATCAAGGACAAGAAGGGCGAGATACTCAAACTGCCACGTGGTGGTGAGGCCCGCTATCTTCTGTCGGTTGATGCAATTCTGTCGGTTGATCCAGGCTCGGCAATCAAGGCCGGTGACGTGCTCGCCCGTATTCCTCTGGAAAGTGCCAAGACGCGCGACATCACCGGTGGTCTGCCGCGTGTTGCCGAATTGTTTGAAGCACGCCGCCCGAAGGATCACGCGGTAATCGCTGAAATCTCAGGCCGTGTTGAGTTCGGTCGCGACTACAAGAACAAGCGCCGCATCCGCATTGTGCCGGAAGACGCTTCTCTTGAACCGGCTGAATACCTGATCCCGAAGGGCAAGCATCTTCCGGTTCAGGAAGGCGATTTCATCGAGAAAGGCGAATACATCCTTGATGGTCACCCCGCACCTCATGACATCCTTGCCATTAAGGGCGTTGAAGAATTGGCGACCTATCTCGTCAACGAAGTGCAGGAGGTTTATCGCCTGCAGGGTGTGAGCATCAATGACAAGCACATCGAGGTTATTGTTCGCCAGATGCTTCAGAAGGTTGAAATCACCGAACAGGGCGATACTTCGCTGTTGTCCGGTGAACAGCTTGACCGTACGGAGCTGGAAAACATCAACGCCAAAATGGCGGAGGAAGGGAAAAAGCCTGCTTCGGGTGTGCCGGTGCTGCTTGGTATCACCAAGGCCAGCCTGCAGACACGGTCGTTCATTTCGGCGGCGTCATTCCAGGAAACAACCCGCGTGCTAACCGAGGCTGCAATCAGCGGCAAGGTCGATACGCTGGAGGGGCTCAAGGAAAACGTCATCGTTGGTCGTCTTATCCCGGCCGGTACCGGCGGCATGCTGTCCCGTTTCAAATCGGTTGCTGACAAGCGCGACGGTCTGATCCTGGACGAACAGGCCAAGGTTGCTGTCGAGGATGCAAGCGAACCTGCAGAAGAGCCGGCAGCGGCAGGCGAATAAGCTTTTCCGTCAACTGACGTGAAATGATTGACAATCTCTGGCCGCCGCGATCACCATGGATCGCGGCGGTTTTTGTTTCGCGGTTATCCGGTGTTCATTCAGTGACAGGAGGCCCTGGTGGCATTCAACTTGAAACGATCAGTCTATATGTTTCTCGGGCAGGGCGGGCATAAGGAAGGTGTTGCTGATAATCCGGATCGGGGTTTTGTAGTCTTTGTTTCGGCAAGGAATCCCGGCGCTGCTCACAAGGAAGCCGAAAAAGCCCTGGCTGAGCGCGGCTGGGAGGAGGTCGAAATCCTGAGGGGTGGCGAGGTGCCGGCCAGGCCGGACAAAAAACCCCATGACGATGCATGGCAGGAAGCGCGCGACGGCAAACGCGGTATCATCGTATATGATGTGAAAGCTGAGGCCAGCAGTGCGGCCGAGAGCCCGCCACGTCAGGCTTGAGACCTACTGGTTTTCAAGATTGCAGGATTGGCACCAGCCAAAAATTTGAGCGGAATGAGGATGAGGTTTTTGCACTCATGCGCATCCCGCTCTAATGGGTGGTCGGGCTCAATGGCCCGAGACACGATAAAATCAGTTGGGCAATGAATATCTGGCGTTTCTGCGATTGGCGGTTGTCAGTTCCGGTGCAAACTCGATCGCGTCGTCTTCATCGATCAGGTCGTGGTCAACCGTCTTGGCATTTGTCTGGGCGTTCTCGTCCATGTGCTCGAGCGCCGGTTCAATCAACCCCAACAGGGCACCGGATGCGTCGGTCACGATGGCGATTTTTCCAATGCCCGGGATTTCAGTGGCCGGGCGGGTCACTTCTCCACCTGCAGACGCGGTTTCTAGTGCAGCGCGGTCCAGATCATCAACTGCCATATAGGTCATCCAGTGTGCAGGAATGCCTTTGAAGGTCGGAGCCGACAGGCTGTATACACCACCAACAGTCTTGCCGCCCTTGCGTGCCAGCCAGTAAGGTTCGCCATCGGGCAGGGTGACCTGTTCAAACGTCCATCCCAGGGTGCGTCGGTAGAAATTTCGCGCTTCAAGCGCATCCCAGGTATTCAGTTCGTGCCACCATGTTTCGACTTGTTGTTGCATACTGCCCTCCGGAAATACCCGCATCTGATTGTTCAAAGCGAGGGGGATATTGCGCCGTCCCTGAAAATTAAGGTGATTCACCCAATGGGCCGCGGTATGGCGCGATCTGGGCTATTGTTTGTGCTCCACAGATCAATTAAGGCCGGGTTGGGACATTTGTTGGATTAAAACCTTGAAAACCGGTGGAAATAGACCAAATTCAGGTCTTGACGACAGGGGGGTGTATGGGTATGTTCCGGCCAACTTTCGAGGCGGTAAGCAGTAGGCAAATTGTCTAAACGGTACCGGGAAAGCCAAGCTGGGTCAGATCGGAACATGACTCTCAGGACGTATGTGCCTGAAAGTCCTCTGGATTTGAGGCGCTGGTCACCAAAACATTGGTGAGTTAGCGTTTATTTTTATGCGCGCGCCCATTCAGCGGGTCGCGTGTATGTTTTGTTTTAACGTGACCTGTTCGAGAGCGCGAGACCTATATGCCCACGATCAACCAGCTAATCCGCAAACCCCGTGTTGCGCAAAAGACCCGCAACAAGGTTCCGGCGATGCAGGAATGCCCGCAGAAACGTGGCGTTTGCACCCGTGTCTATACAACAACTCCGAAGAAGCCGAACTCGGCGCTTCGCAAGGTTGCGCGTGTCCGCCTGACCAATGGGTTCGAAGTTACCAGTTACATTCCCGGCGAAGGCCACAATCTTCAAGAGCATTCCGTGGTGATGATCCGCGGTGGCCGTGTGAAGGACCTTCCCGGCGTTCGTTATCACATCATTCGTGGCGTTCTGGATACGCAAGGTTTGGCCAAGCGCCGCCAGCGTCGTTCCAAGTACGGCGCGAAGCGTCCTAAATAAGCGTAGGAAGAGGGTAATAAAGCCATGTCACGCCGTCACCGCGCAGAAAAACGCGTAATCAATCCGGACCCGAAGTTCGCTGATTTGATCCTGTCGAAATTCATGAACAACCTGATGCTCGACGGCAGAAAGTCTGTCGCTGAACGCATTGTTTACGGTGCGTTCGACAAGGTCGAGGAAAAGCTGCGTCAGGAGCCGCTTACAGTGTTTCACCAGGCCCTGGAGAACGTGGCTCCTGCTGTTGAAGTAAGGTCGCGCCGTGTGGGTGGTGCAACCTACCAGGTGCCGGTTGAAGTGCGCACCGAGCGCCGCCAGGCGCTGGCGATCCGCTGGCTGATTACAGCCGCACGCGGGCGCAACGAGAACACAATGATCGAGCGTTTGTCCGGTGAGCTCATGGATGCTGCCAGCAACCGCGGTACCGCAGTAAAGAAGCGTGAAGACACTCACCGGATGGCAGAAGCGAACCGCGCTTTCTCGCACTACCGCTGGTAATTCATTTCGGAGATCAGGCAGATGGCCCGCACGCACGACCTTAAAGACTACCGCAACTTTGGTATCATGGCGCACATTGACGCCGGCAAGACCACTGTGACCGAGCGTATTCTTTTCTATTCAGGCAAGAGCCACAAAATTGGCGAAGTGCATGATGGCGCCGCCACCATGGACTGGATGGAGCAGGAGCAGGAACGCGGTATCACGATTACCTCTGCTGCGACCACGACCGAGTGGCTCGGCAGACGCCTGAACATCATCGATACGCCTGGCCACGTTGACTTTACCATTGAAGTCGAGCGCTCGCTGCGCGTGCTTGACGGTGCGGTTTGCGTGCTTGACTCCAATGCCGGTGTTGAGCCTCAGACCGAAACGGTTTGGCGCCAGGGCGACAAGTACCGGGTGCCTCGCATTGTGTTCTGCAACAAGATGGACAAGATCGGTGCTGATTTCGACAAGTGCCTGTCGGACATCAAGGAACGCCTTGGTGCGCGGCCGATCGCCATTCAGATGCCGATTGGTGCGGAAGACGACTTCAAGGGTGTTATTGACCTTGTGCGCATGAAGGCCATTGTCTGGAAAACAGAGGACATGGGCGCCGAATATACAGAAATGGATATTCCGGCCGAACTGCAGGACCGTGCCGACGAACTGCGCCTTGAAATGATCGAGGCTGCCGTTGAGTTGGACGAAACTGCAATGGAAGCCTACCTGGACGGCACCGAGCCTGACTTTGATACGCTGCAGACATTGCTGCGCAAGGCGGTTCTGTCATCTGCCTTCTTCCCGGTTCTGTGTGGTTCCGCCTTTAAGAACAAGGGTGTGCAGACGCTTCTTGATGCTGTGGTGGCCTATCTTCCTTCACCTTTGGAAGTGCCGGCGATCAGGGGCATTGACACCAAGACCGAAGAAGAAACGGTTCGCATGTCATCTGATGATGAGCCGCTTTCGCTGCTCGCCTTCAAGATCATGGACGATCCATATGGCGTGTTGACCTTTGCCCGCATCTATTCCGGCAAGTTGTCCAAGGGTTCAACCGTGTTGAACTCGACACGGGGCAAGACAGAGCGCATCGGCCGCATGGTTTTGATGCACTCCAACAGCCGTGAAGAAATTTCCGATGCCTATGCGGGCGATATTGTCGCGCTGGTAGGCCTCAAGGATGCTCGCACCGGTGATACGCTGTGTGATGTGGCCAAGCCTGTTATCCTGGAAAAGATGGAATTTCCTGATCCGGTTATTGAAATGGCTGTTGAGCCGAAAACCAAGGCTGACCAGGAAAAGATGGGTGTGGCGCTTGCCAAGCTGTCTACTGAAGATCCTTCCTTCTATGTGTCTACCGATGAAGAAAGCGGTCAGACCATTATCAAGGGGATGGGCGAGCTTCATCTTGACATCAAGGTTGATATCCTGCGTCGCCAGCACAAGATTGATGTCAATGTCGGTGCGCCTCAGGTTGCCTATCGCGAGACCATCACCAAGGCGACCGATATTGATTACACCCACAAGAAGCAGACCGGTGGTACTGGCCAGTTCGCTCGCGTGAAGTTCACTGTCGAGCCTGGAGAGGAAAATTCCGGCCTGGTGTTCGAGAGCAAGGTCGTTGGCGGCAATGTTCCGAAGGAATACCTGCCTGGCGTGGAAAAAGGCCTGAATTCGGTGATGACGTCCGGCAACATCATCGGCTTCCCGATGGTCGACGTGAAAGTCACTCTCACTGACGGTGCCTATCATGAAGTCGACTTCATCGGCGATTGCCTTCGAAATTGCAGCGCGTGCAGCACTTCGTGAAGCCATCTCCAAGGCAGGCCCGGTTCTGCTTGAGCCGATTATGAAGGTTGAGGTCGTGTCACCTGAAGATTATCTCGGGTCTGTTATCGGCGACCTGAATTCCCGTCGTGGCCAGATTGCCGGTACAACCGCGCGCGGTAACGCGCAGGTTGTGAATGCAATGGTGCCGCTGGCAAACATGTTTGGCTACGTGAACAATCTGCGCTCGATGAGCCAGGGTCGCGCTGCCTACACCATGTCGTTTGATCATTATTCTGAAGTGCCGCGCAATGTGGCTGATGAAGTGGTCGCAAAGTACGCCTAGTTCGATTTCGTGAATTAACTGACTAACCCTGACTGAGGGAGACTGTAAAATGGCCAAGGCAAAGTTTGAACGTAACAAGCCGCACTGTAATATCGGCACGATTGGTCACGTTGACCATGGCAAGACGTCGCTGACGGCGGCGATCACGAAGGTTCTGGCTGAATCCGGTGGTGCGGAATATTCTGCATATGACGAGATTGACAAGGCACCTGAAGAAAAAGCTCGTGGTATCACCATTTCCACGGCGCACGTTGAGTATGAGACGGCCAACCGTCACTATGCCCACGTGGATTGCCCCGGCCATGCCGACTATGTGAAGAACATGATCACCGGTGCTGCCCAGATGGATGGCGGTATTCTGGTTGTGTCAGCCTCTGATGGTCCAATGCCCCAGACCCGCGAGCACATTCTGCTTGCCCGTCAGGTTGGCGTGCCGGCGCTTGTGGTGTTCATGAACAAGGTTGACCAGGTCGACGATGAAGAGCTGCTTGAGCTTGTCGAGATGGAAATCCGCGAGCTGCTGTCGTCTTACGACTTCCCTGGCGATGATATTCCGATCATCCGTGGTTCTGCGCTTGCTGCACTTGAAGACAAGACACCTGAGATCGGCCATGACGCTGTATTGAAGCTGATGGAAGCTGTTGATGAGTACATTCCACAGCCAGAGCGTCCGATTGACCAGCCGTTCCTGATGCCGATCGAGGATGTGTTCTCGATCTCAGGCCGCGGTACGGTTGTGACCGGCCGTGTTGAGCGTGGTGTTGTTAAGGTTGGTGAGGAAATCGAGATTGTCGGTATCCGTGACACCACCAAGACCACGTGCACAGGTGTTGAGATGTTCCGCAAGCTGCTCGATCAGGGCCAGGCTGGCGACAACATCGGAGCACTGCTGCGTGGTGTTGACCGTGAAGGCGTTGAGCGTGGACAGGTTCTGTGCAAGCCCGGTTCGATCACACCGCACAAGAGGTTCAAGGCGGAAGCCTACATTCTGACCAAGGAAGAAGGCGGTCGCCACACTCCGTTCTTCGGTAACTACCGTCCCCAGTTCTACTTCCGTACTACGGATGTGACGGGCGTGGTGACACTTCCTGAAGGGACAGAAATGGTTATGCCTGGCGACAATGTGTCGTTTGAAGTTGAGCTGATCACCCCGATCGCGATGGAAGAGAAGCTGCGCTTCGCCATCCGTGAAGGTGGTCGTACAGTCGGTGCAGGCGTCGTTGCCGGCATCATAGAGTAGATAAACTGAATAGGGGTGTTTCTGATTGTCAGAAACACCCCAACTTACGGATCCAAGTAGATGCAAAAACAAAATATTCGCATCCGTCTCGAAGCGTTCGACCATCGGGTTCTTGATGGTTCGGCACGTGAAATCGTGAACACAGCCAAGCGCACCGGCGCCCAGGTTCGTGGTCCGGTTCCTCTGCCGACACGGATTGAAAAGTTCACCGTGAACCGGTCGCCCCACGTAGACAAGAAGAGCCGCGAACAGTTTGAGATGCGCACGCATCGCCGCATTCTGGATATTGTTGACCCAACACCGCAGACAGTGGACGCGCTGATGAAGCTCGACCTTGCAGCCGGTGTTGATGTTGAGATCAAGCTCTGATTTCAGAGCGAGACGAACGGGAGTTTGAACTATGCGTTCAGGAGTAATTGTACAGAAGCTGGGCATGACCCGGATTTTCACCGACGCAGGTGAGCATATTCCGGTGACTGTTTTGAAGCTGGATACCTGCCAGGTAGTGGGCCAGAAGACCGTTGAAAAGAACGGTTACACGGCTCTGCAGCTTGGTGTTGGCACTGCAAAGGTTAAGCGCCTGACAAAGGCTGACCGCGGTCAGTTTGCTGTCGCGAAGGTGGAGCCCAAGCGCAAGGTTGTCGAGTTCCGGGTGAGCCCGGAAAATCTGGTTGATGTAGGTGAAGAGATCATCGCTGATCACTATTTCGCCGGCCAGTATGTCGATGTATCCGGCACTTCGGTTGGTAAAGGCTTCGCCGGTGCCATGAAGCGTCATAACTTTGGCGGCCTTCGTGCTTCGCATGGTGTGTCGGTTTCTCACCGCTCGCATGGTTCAACCGGTCAGTGTCAGGACCCTGGCAAGGTGTTCAAGGGCAAGAAGATGGCCGGCCAGATGGGTAATGAGCGTGTAACCGTTCAGAACCTGCAGATTGTCAAGACTGACACCGAACGTGGCCTGATCATGGTCAAGGGTGCTGTGCCTGGTGCCAAGGGTGGCTGGGTCAGACTGAGTGACGCTGTTAAGAAGCCGCAGGCCGACAACGCTATTACGCCGGCTGCGCTTCGTTCATCTGCCGCCGCCGCGGCAGCTGCTGCTGCGGAAGCCGAGGCTGCTGCTGCTGCCGAAGCTGCTGCAGAAGCCGAACGGATTGCTGCTGACGATGCTGCTGCACAAGCCAAGGCGATGGAAGAAGCGCCTGCCGAAACCGACGGTGCCGATGGAGGCAGCGAACAATGAAAACCGATATTCAAACACTGGAAGCCAAGAAAGCCGGGACGGTTGATCTGTCCGATGAGATTTTTGGTCTCGAGCCGCGCGGAGACTTGTTGCACCGCATGGTGACATGGCAGTTGGCCAAGCGTCGCGCCGGTACACACAAGACCAAGGGGCGTGCTGAAATTAACCGCACCGGGGCTCGTTTCGGTCGCCAGAAGGGCGGCGGTACTGCACGTCACGGTTCGCGCCGGGTTGGTATTTTTGTCGGGGGTGGCAAGGCTCATGGACCGGTAGTCCGCAGTCACGCAACGGGTCTTCCCAAGAAGGTCAGGGCATTGGCTCTTCGTCATGCGCTGTCTGCCAAGGTCAAGGCCAACGAACTGATCATTCTGGACAGCTCGGAAGTCAAGACACCAAAGACCAAGGACCTGGCCGGGGCTTTTTCGAAACTCGGCCTGACCAACGTACTGGTAATCGATGGCGTTGAAGTAAATGAAAACTTCGCCAAGGCTGCCAGCAACCTGATCAACGTTGATGTGTTGCCAGTGCAGGGCATCAATGTTTACGACATCCTGCGCCGGCAGAATCTGGTTCTGACCAAGGCTGCTGTTGAAGCGCTGGAGGCGCGGTTCAAATGAGCATGGAAAAGAACTACAATATTATCCGTTCACCATCGATTACCGAGAAAGCGACACTGCTGAGTGAAGCCAATCAGGTGGTTTTCAATGTTGCCGGTACGGCTTCCAAACCGGAAATCAAGAAGGCTGTTGAAGAGCTGTTCAATGTCAAGGTGAAGGCAGTGAATACGCTGGTTCGCAAAGGAAAAACCAAGCGCTTCCGCGGCATTCGTGGTCGGCAGAGTGATGTTAAAAAAGCGATTGTCACGCTCGAAGATGGCCAGTCCATCGACGTGACGACCGGTCTTTAAAGTTTAATTTGAGCGATTGAGACGTAAACCATGGCACTGAAAAAGTTCAAGCCCAATACGCCAGGACAACGGCAGCTGGTCATTGTTGACCGCTCCGGTCTGTGGAAGGGCAAGCCCGTCAAGACCCTTACTGAAGGTCTGTCCAAGAGCGGTGGCCGCAACAACCATGGCCGTCAAACCTCGTTTTCACGCGGTGGCGGGCATAAGCGCACCTATCGTATTATCGATTTCAAGCGGACACGCGAAGGCACCGCCAGCGTTGAACGTATTGAATATGATCCGAACCGGACCGCTTTCATTGCGTTGCTGAAATATGAAGACGGCACACTGTCTTATATTCTCGCACCGCAACGCCTGAATGAGGGCGATCAGGTTGTAACCGGCACGACCGGTGTTGACGTGAAGCCGGGCAACTGCATGCCGCTTGGCAATATCCCTGTAGGCACCATCATCCACAATGTGGAGATGAAGCCCGGCAAGGGTGGCCAGATTGCACGCTCTGCAGGTGCTTATGCGCAGCTTGTTGGTCGCGACCGTTCCATGGCCCTGTTGCGGCTCAAGTCCGGTGAGACCCGAATGGTATCTTCCGAGTGCCGCGCAACGGTTGGTGCTGTATCGAACCAGGACCACATGAACACCAATGACGGCAAGGCCGGGCGTTCGCGCTGGCGTGGCCGCCGCCCTGTGGTTCGTGGTGTTGCCATGAACCCGGTTGATCACCCGCACGGTGGTGGTGAAGGACGCACCTCAGGTGGCCGTCACCCGGTGACCCCGTGGGGCAAGCCGACCAAGGGCAAGAAGACACGTACAAACAGATCATCGGACAAATTCATTGTTCGTTCGCGCCACCAGCGCAAGAAGAGATAAGGGTTAGGTTGAATGGCTCGTTCACTGCATAAAGGCCCGTTCGTAGACGGGTATCTGCTCAAGAAAGCGGAAGCTGCCCGCAGCTCCGGCCGTAATCAGGTTATCAAGACCTGGAGCCGTCGCTCGACTATTTTGCCGCAGTTCGTCGGTCTGACGTTCGGTGTGCACAACGGAAACAAACACATTCCTGTGAATGTGTCTGAAGACATGGTTGGTCACAAGCTGGGCGAGTTCGCGCCGAGCCGGACCTATTACGGCCACCAGGCCGACAAGAAGTCGAAGAGGTAAGGACAAATGGGTAAGGCGTCCAGAGCACGCGTCCTTCCGGACAACGAAGCAAAGGCTGTCACGCGCAATCTGCGTGTGAGCCCGCGCAAATTGAATGATATTGCCACGATCATTCGTGGCAAGAAGGTCGAAGCAGCACTTGCTGATCTCACCTTCTCGCGTCGCCGTATTGCCGGTGATGTCAAGAAGACGCTGGAATCAGCCATTGCAAACGCTGAAAACAACCATGATCTCGACATTAACGAGCTCATCGTGTCGGAAGCTTATGTTGGGAAGAAAATGGTCATGAAGCGCTTCAAGCCACGGGCGCGTGGTCGTGTCGGCAAGATCGAGAAATTCTTCAGTGAAATCACGATTATCGTGCGCCAGGTCGAGGAGGCCGTCTGATGGGTCAGAAAGTCAATCCGATCGGTTTCCGTCTCGGTATCAACCGTACCTGGGATAGCCGCTGGTTCGCT
>CAVWYF010000007.1:0-65815 GCA_963759095.1 uncultured Alphaproteobacteria bacterium
TATGGGTCTTGATACTGACTTCGCCATGGCATTTGCCAAAAGCCAGCTTGGCGGTGGCAACAAGTCCCGGTTGACGGCACTGCGTTCATTTCAGTGCGAGATCATGACAAGTCCCGCATCCTGCCTGCCGCCCGGCAACTGACCGAGTTGGGATTAAAAATCATCGCCACCGGCGGCACTCAACGCTATCTGGCGGAAAAAGGAGTTCCAGCCGTGCGCGTCAACAAGGTGCTGGAAGGTCGCCCGCACATTGTCGATGCGATGGCAAATGGCGAGGTACAGCTGGTGTTCAACACCACGGAAGGCCAAAGCGCCTTGTCGGATTTGAAAATCGATCCGGCGGGCGGCTCTGATGGCCAGAATTCCGTATTACGACAACCCTGCCCGCTGCCATTGCCGCATCCGAGGCGATCGCCGCCGTGAAACATGGCGATCTTTCGGTAAAACCGCTGCAGGATTATTTCAAGTAGACCGGTGAGAAATTTCGCTGATGACAATCAACATTAAACAGGTCTTGCAGGACGCAATTGTTTTGCGCATATTTACATAAGACCGAAACATTCCCGCACACAGTCGACAGACGAACGCGTTGGCAGCTTAACGGCTTCCATGGAGTTCCGAGGCTTGGGCGGCTAACAGGATTTTGGAATACGCATCGATGGTTGAAAAAGTTCCCATGACCGCAGAAGGACATGCCGCCATGTCCGAAGAAGTGAAGCACCGCAAGTCTGTTGAGCGTCCCCGCATCATCAAGGCCATTGAAGAAGCACGCGCCCACGGTGATCTGTCGGAGAACGCGGAGTATCATGCAGCAAAGGAAGCCCAGGGCTGGAATGAAGCCAGGGTGTCCGAACTGGATGACATGATCAGCCGGGCAGAAATCATCGATGTGTCGAAACTGGGCGGTGATACCGTCAAGTTTGGCGCGACAGTAACGGTTGTGGATGAAGACACGGACAAGGAAGCCGTCTATCGGATTGTGGGTGATTTTGAAGCTGACGTGAAATCCGGCAAGCTATCCATCTCCTCGCCGATTGCGCGTGCCCTGATTGGCAAGTCTGCTGGCAACAGCGTCGAGGTGATGACCCCAGGTGGCGGCAAAAGCTACGAGATCCTGAAAATAGTCTTCAAGTAGGTCGTCTCCGGGTATCTTCACCCTGACCTGGCACAGCCCCCGCACCAGATCAGGGTGACAAGAAAACTGTGAGTTGCTATTGAACTGACAGACTGAAAGCTATGCAGTCACGTCATGGCTGTGGCAGGTTGTTACGGACTGCGGGGCACAAGACACGCCTTTTAGACATCTGGTGATCGGCAGGCATGACTTGTCCGAACAAAAGATGTGCGACCTTGAGAGATCAAACTATTGCCGGAGACTGAGAACATGAGCGTACAACATTCACAGGTGCTTATTCTGGGATCAGGCCCTGCTGGATATACAGCGGCCATCTATGCCGCGCGTGCCATGTTGGAACCCACTCTGATTCACGGCATCCAGCCCGGCGGTCAGCTGACCATAACCACCGACGTCGAAAACTATCCCGGATTTGCAGATCCCATCCAGGGTCCCTGGCTCATGGAACAGATGCAGGGCCAGGCCGAGCATGTCGGCACAAATCTGATCAGTGATCATATTGTCGAAGTCAATGTCGACCAGCGGCCGTTTCGCCTGAAGGGTGATTCCGGAAACGAATACACCTGCGATAGCCTGATCATCTGCACAGGTGCGCAAGCCAGATGGCTCGGTTTGCCCACTGAAGAGAAATTCAAGGGCTTTGGCGTATCCGCCTGTGCAACCTGTGACGGATTTTTCTACCGTGACAAGCGTGTCGTGGTCGTGGGCGGCGGCAATACTGCGGTCGAGGAAGCTTTGTTTCTGACCAAGTTTGCATCTGAGGTTGTGGTTGTTCATCGCCGTGACGAGTTCCGCGCCGAGCGAATCCTGCAAAACCGGCTGTTTGAAAATCCGAAGATCAAGGTCATGTGGGATACCACGCTGGATGAAGTCATTGGCGACGAAAACCCGCTTGGTGTTACTGCAGCACGTCTGCGCAATGTGAAGACGCAAGCTGTTGAGGATTTGCCCTGCGACGGCATTTTCATTGCCATTGGCCACAAGCCGGCAACCGAGTTGTTTGAAGGCAAGCTGGAAATGAAGAATGGCGGCTATCTGATAACCAGGCCCGATTCGACAGCAACCGCCATTGCAGGCGTCTATGCAGCAGGAGACGTCACCGATGACATTTACCGTCAGGCTGTCACGGCTGCCGGCATGGGCTGCATGGCGGCACTTGAAGCCGAGAAATTTCTGGCTGAAGCAGGCACTGAAGCCTCGCAGGCAGCCGAGTAGGACAAGGCCCCCCATTCAATGCCATTTTCAAAGCGGGACAATAACTTTGACTGGGACAAGCTGCGCATCTTTCATGCGGTAGCCGAAGCCGGCAGTTTCACCCACGCTGGCCACGACCTGAACCTGTCGCAATCAGCCGTCAGCAGGCAGATTTCAGCGCTGGAGTCAGAGCTGAATGTTACACTTTTTCACCGCCATGCACGTGGTCTGATCCTGACCGAGCAAGGTGAGATGCTGTACCGGACGGCACATGATGTATTCACCAAGCTGGCGACTGCGCGAACGCGCCTGACCGACAGCCGCGACAAACCGACCGGCGACCTGCGCATTTCCACGACTGTGGGCCTGGGCACTATCTGGCTGACCCCGCGCTTGCAGGAGTTCATAGAGCTGTATCCACAGATCAGGGTCGAATTGATCCTGACTGATGAGGAACTCGACCTTGGCATGCGTGAGGCTGATGTGGCCATTCGCTTGCGCCGGCCCACTCAGCCTGACCTGATTTCAGCGCAAGTTGTTCACCGTGCACAATCATGCCTACGCATCGCCGGACTATGTGCAGTCGAACGGCTTGCCGAAAACCGCGGAAGAACTCGACAACCACAAAATCCTGGCATTCGGACCGACGCCCACCTTCCTCGCTGACCTGGGCTGGCTGCTGCGCGCAGGACGTGCGGAGGGCGAAACACCGCGTGAATCCAGCTTTATGATCAATTCTATCTACGGACTGCGGCGCGCCGTCGAGTTCGGTCTGGGCATCGGCGTTCTGCCTGACTATATTGTGGGTGAAGAGTCACCTCTGATCCGGGTTTCTTTTGGCGCGGAAGCACCAGGCATAGACACCTATTTTGTCTATCCGGAAGAAATGCGGAATTCCAAGAGAATCGCTGTTTTCAGGGATTTTGTTGTATCAAAAGCACGGCAATGGAAGTTCTGACGCCCACGTAAGTGCGTACAATATATGTGCTTTTGCCCGATATGCAGTCACCGCATGACATACATGCCCAATACCCGGATTGCACTTGATGGTTCATCCGTGTGAGCATTTAATTGTCAGCGGCTAGTTTACTCCCTCATAAAACACATGGCCGCAAACCTGATGGGTTCACTGAAGTGCGAGGCAACAACAAGTGCTTCGGCATGGACCGTCAGGTTCCTGACAACGAAGGGGCCAGACACACTCTCCACCCGGGTGTCTGGCCCCTGATTTTTTAATCTGACAAGTTGGCCGCGGCAGCGTGTGCGGATTATCTGAACAGCGCAGTTCCCAATTCATCTTTCATGCCATCATAAAGTGACGCGACCTGCTCCGCGTAGCCATTGTAAATGATGGTTGGAATTTTCTCACCGGTCTCCAGATCCCGCTCAGAGGCCTGGCTCCAGCGTGGATGCGAAACCTCCGGGTTTACATTGGCCCAGAAGCCGTACTCACTGGGCCCGAGCACTTCCCAGAAACTCTTGGGCCGTTCGGACGTGAACGTGATCTTGTTGATCGACTTGGCCGACTTGAAACCGTACTTCCAGGGCAGGTGCAGACGCATGGGAGCGCCCATCGATTTGGCCACCGGCTTGCCGTATGCGCCGGTCACCATGAACGCCAGGTCATTATTGGCTTCCTCCATGGTCACGGATTCCGAATATGGCCACGGATAGCTGCCGCCAAACAGACTCGGCTTCTGGCCGGGCGCAATTTCGGGATCGTTGAAGGTTTCAAACTTCACGTACTTTGCATTGCCATTGGGCTTGGCCAGTGCGACAAGTTGCTTGAGGGTGAAACCGCTCCACGGAACCGTCATCGACCACGCTTCCACACAGCGATGCCGGTAAACCCGCTGTTCAATCTGCATCTTCTTGACCAGATCATCAAACTGCATCTTGAACGGGGTTTCAATCTCGCCTGCAAAGGCGATTTCCCATGGCCGGATAACCAGTGCTTCGGCGGCTTTAGAAATCCGCTTGGACGTGCCGAACTCATAAAAATTGTTGTAGGTGATATTAAGTGCCTCGGGCGTGATCTTGCGCCCGGCATCCGCATAGGCAGGATTGAGCTTGCCCGGATACAGGTGCGCAGTCGGATCTTCGCTGGCCAGAACCGGGCGAATGCCTGAGGCAAGTCCGATACCGGCAAACCCGGCAGCGGCAATAAATTTTCGCCGGTTCAGGAACACCTGCTCCGATGTGGCCCTGGACTTCGGAATCTGCCAGTTGTGAATGGTCTTGATCAGCATGCGCATGCACTCCTGAAATTAGCAAACAAGCCGCCCGCATAAGGCTTCTCTGGCTGCCAACCTAGGCATACTCACCCAACTTGCCAAATCACTCCTTCGTCAGGCGAATGCGATCAGCCGTTATCGCTGGCCGTCATGACCCCATAAAGGTTGTGGATCAGTCAGCAGGCTCAAGGGTCATGCTGGACACGCCAAGTGCAGCATTAAGGCCTGTCTGCACCTGAACGCTCAATGGTTGCAGCGTAATATTGGCCCCGCCGACAAGGGCATTTGCGCCGGCGCCGATACCAGCCGTGGCTTCTGCTGATGCACCGACATAGCGCCCGGACAGTGCGCCAAATTCAACAATACCCGGTGCGAACACACCCCAGATCATGCGGGCCTCACCCGTCACCCCGATGTCGAGGCCGAATTTTGTCAGCTTTCCGACGTAACATCTTCGCGGCCCGTGGTTGACTTGTAGACACAGTCCATGCCTTGGACGAGGTGACGATCAGGCCGATGCCTCCTTCGACAATACACTCCAGGGAACCAATGTTGATGCCCACTCCGTCAGCAGATGCCGATCCGGAAGAGCCGGCAATGATAGCAAGAGTTACAACAGCCGCAGATGCAATGCGTTTCATAGGAGAATGCCTTTCTGGCGAAATGTGGGGGTCGGACTGCGTGACCAGATGCGCCACGCAGCCGAACTCCCGAATCGCCGTCCCGAGCGATTGACCCATACTTAGCCATCGTTGGTAACAAATCCAATTACAATTTCGACATAATTGTAACAAAATTCTCAACCGATGGAACAGCCTATTTCAGACTGTTGCAGAACCGCTGAATACGCTCACATGCATCTTCCAGCGCTTCATTGGATGTTGCGTATGAAATCCGGAAAAACGGCTCCAGTCCAAACGCTGCGCCATGCACGGCTGCAACTCCCTCGTCAGCCAGCAACGCGGTTACAAAGTCCTCGTCATTCTTGATCTGCTGGCCTGACGGAGTGGTCTTGCCAATCAGTTCCTCGCAGGAAGGGTATACATAGAACGCTCCCTCCGGTGTCGGGCATGACAGCCCGTTTGCCTGGTTCAGCATCGACACAACCAGGTCCCGGCGTTCCTTGAATTTCTCATTGTTGCTGGCAATGAAATCTTGCGGACCGTTGAGGGCTTCAACTGCCGCCCACTGCGAGATCGACGACGGGTTGGATGTGGACTGCGACTGCAATTTGCGCATCGCGTTGATCAAAACTTCAGGGCCGGCCGCGAAGCCAATTCGCCATCCGGTCATCGCATAGGCCTTGGATACACCGTTCATGGTCAAGGTGCGCTCCAGCAGTTGAGGTTCAACCTGGGCAGGTGTCACGAACTTGAAATCATCATAGACCAGATGCTCGTACATATCGTCGGTCAGCACCCAGACTTGCGGATGCCGCATCAGCACATCTGTGAGCGCCTTCAACTCGGCATGACTATAGGCAGCACCCGACGGATTTGACGGTGAGTTGAACACTAGCCACTTGGTTTTAGGCGTAATCGCAGCTTCCAGCGCGGCCGCCTGCAGCTTGAACCCGTTATCCAGCGTCGTCTCGACAAATACCGGCTTGCCACCGCCGAGCAACACAATGTCGGGATAGCTCACCCAATAAGGTGCCGGCACAATCACTTCATCGCCGGGATTGAGCGTCGCCAGCAACGCGTTGAACAGAACCTGTTTGCCACCGGTTCCAACCGACACCTGCGACGGCTTATACTTGAGCCCGTTGTCGCGTTCGAACTTGGCGCAAATTGCCTGCTTCAATTCAGGCACTCCATCAACCGGCGTATACTTGGTGCGCCCCTCTCGGATCGCCTTTATGGCGGCTTCCTTGATATTGTCAGGTGTATCGAAGTCTGGCTCACCGGCAGACAGACCGATAATGTCGCGACCGGCGGCTTTGAGTTCCATGGCTTTCGTTGAAATCGCGATCGTAGCTGACGGCTGTATACGATTTAGCGAGTCTGCGATGAAACCCATTGGAATAGCTCCTTGATATTATCTGTGATATCGATCCTGGTTGACCGGCGCGGACCCTAGTCCTGCCGTTTTTGTACCGCAAGGGCAAAGTCGCTATTTTTGAGTATTTTAGCTGTTAAGGGTTTTCAAAATTGCATATTTCAATCGCCGGGGCTGGTATTGCAGGCTTGGCAAGTGCCATCGCAGTTTCGCAAAACGGACATTCAGCAACAGTTTTTGAACAGGCCGCCCGGCTCGAGACCATCGGGGCTGGGTTGCAACTGGGCCCCAATGCGGTTCGGGTTCTTGAGGGTCTGGGCGTGTGGGACGCGCTTGAAGCGCAGTGCTGTGCGCCGGCGCGCATTCGCATCTGCGATGCGATCAGCGGACGGCAGTTGTCCGCACTTGAACTTGGAGACAGTTTCACAAGGCGATTCGGCAGCCCCTACCGGGTTGCGCACCGCGCAGACCTGATCAATGCACTGGCCCAAACAGCGGCCTGCGACAACGCAATAACAATTGTCAGCGACTGCCGGATTACCGGGCTGGAACCAGGCCAGCACGCAAGGTTGAAAACCTTGTCCGGCGAAACGCATGACTGTGATCTGGTCATCGCGGCAGACGGAATCCGTTCTGCACTGCGCGCTCATATCGCGCCTGACAGCCAACAGCGCCTTAGCGGCGAAACACTGTACCGGGCCCTTGCTCCAGCCGGCGATCTTCCCGACGCGCTTGACCCTGACGCGGTTTACCTGTGGCTGGCGCCAGGAGCCCACGTCGTGCACTATCTGGTGTCAGGTGGCCGCCGGCTCAACATCGTGGCCAGTATCGAGCGGCCGGCCAGCCAAACCGGCTGGAACAACATCGCCGGCTGCGACGACGTGCTCGCGGCACTGCCGGGTGCCGCGTCTGCGCTGCACGATTTGTTGTCCGCCCCGGCAAGCTGGCTCGCCTGGACAGGCGCTGATCTTGAGCCGTTCACCACATGGAGCCGGGACAATTGCGTCCTGGTGGGCGATGCTGCTCATGCCTGCCTGCCCTATCTTGCCCAGGGCGCCGCCATGGCTTTGGAGGACGCTGCTTGCCTGGCAGCTTGTGTCGGTGACGGCGATAACCTGAAGGCTGCCCTGGCCAGTTACCAGACACAGCGTCAACCGCGCACTGCCCGTATTATCGAAGAGTCCCGTCGCAATGCCGCCATCTACCATATGCGTGGCCCTGTGGCCCAGGCGCGAAATCTGGCCCTGCGGTTGTTGCCCGGCTCCATGCAGTTGCAACGTCTTGCCTGGATCTACTCACCGTCGCCAAACCGTGGGCCGTCAGCTTGACTCTTTTCCTCACCGACTGCGGCTGACTATCTGAAAAATCAGCGTAAAACCTGTCGATCTGTTTGACTTGATCCTCCTGATCGTTTCCAACATCTTGTACCAAAGGAACCAACTAACCTTATCCAGACAGTTTGCACAAAGGTCACCAGATGCAGCAACTTCCAGTCATCCTCGCCAAACGAATTGCCGATCAGGGCCCGGTTCGGGTGGGCGTCATCGGAGCCGGAAAATTCGGTTCGATGTTCCTCAACCAGGTACCGTTTTCGCCACACTTGTCGGTTGCCGTCATCGCAGATCTGGACCCGGACCGCGCCCGTGCTGCATGCCGCAACGTTGGCTGGCAGGACGACCTGATCTCCCGGACACGCTTTACCGATGACGGCATGGACCTGATTGCCGACCCTGATGTTGAGGTTGTCATGGAAATCACCGGTTCCCCGGCGGCCGGCTGCGCGCATGCACTTGCAGCAGCTCAACACGGCAAGCATATCGTCATGGTCAATGTCGAAGCAGACGTGCTAGCCGGCCCGGTTCTGGCTGCTGCGCATCGCAGCGCAGGTACGGTCTATTCGATGGCATCCGGCGATCAGCCTGCCCTGGTTTGCGAGATCGTCGACTGGGCCAGAACCTGCGGTCTGGAAATCGTGTGTGCCGGCAAAGGCACCCGCTACCAGCCCGGGTTTCATGATGTCACCCCCGATGATGTGTGGACCCATTACGGCCTCGCCCCGGAGCAGGCAGCGGCCGCAGGCATGAATTCCCAGATGTTCAACTCGTTCCTCGATGGCACCAAGTCCGCCATAGAAATGGCGGCAATCGCCAACGCCACCGGACTGAATGCCCCGAGCGACGGGCTGAAATTTCCGGCTGTCGATTTCGACAATTTGCAAAATCTGCTCATTCCGGCAGACGCCGGCGGCATGCTCGACGGCGAGGGGTTTGTCGAAGTCATCGCCTCCGAGCACCGTGGCGAGACAACTGAAATGCACAATCACCTGCGTTGGGGTGTCTATGCCGTGTTCAAGGCTCCCAACCAATATGCGCGTGATTGCTTTTTGCAGTATGGGCTGAAGACGGATCAGTCAGGCTACTATGCTGCCATGTACCGGCCATACCACCTGATCGGCCTCGAACTTGGCGTTTCCGCGGCCAATGCCGCCATACGCGGCGAGGCGACGGGAAGCACGGCTGCGTGGCGGGGCGATGTTGTTGCAGTTGCCAAGAAAGATCTCGCCGCCGGCGACACCCTGGATGGCGAAGGCGGCTACACGGCGTGGGGCAAGTTGATGCCAGCCGATGCATCGCATCGCTCGCGCGCCCTGCCCATCGGTCTGGCCCACGGTGTCAGCCTGATCCGCCCAGTGAAACACGGCGCCACGATCACTTATGATGATGTCGGCCCACTGCCGGACAATGCAGCCACCGAATGTCGCCGGAAACTTGAGAATTCTGCCGATTTCTCGGCATAACACACTGATATCGTTAACTTTTTGTTAACCATACGCCCCTGGTTTGCCACACAATGACCCGGCCCACGGCACGGTTTGCCTGATTTTGCGCCATTGTTTTATGGTCTTGTGCGACTCTGGAGAGGTTCATGATTGAACCGGGATGTGCGCACTATGTTGATCAAAAAGACCGAAACTGACAGCTTGTACGGCTTCGGTGCCGTAGCGTGTGATGGCAAGTCCGCGCAGAAACGCAGAAACACTCATATGCTGACGTTTTTCGCTGCGGCACTTTCAACGGCCGTTCTCGCAGTGATGGTCGCTGTTTTGCCCATTGACCCGGCGACTGCCAGCCCTTTACTCAACCAGGCAGGGACCGCGCCAACACTCCTCGGTGTTGCTGCGATAGCCGCATTTGCTTTTTCAACAATCGTGTGTGCCGTCATGCTGGTGGTGCCAGTTGTTGCGTCACGAAAATCACGCCGCCGGAGCCGCCTCTAAAGCTTGTTTTCTCGCTCAAGGCAAATAAGAAACCAGCACCGCCGTCAAGCGATGCCGGTCTTGATGATTACGTCAACCAGATAGCAGATCAGCTGGGACCGCCGGCGCTTCCACCGCCGCCATTACCGCCGCCGCCGCCACTATTACCGCCACCACCAGCGCCACCTTCGCCGCCGCCCACCTTACCAATATTATTGGTAAAATCACGGCCGGTAAAATTCTGGCGCTTGGTCGGGCGATCATTTGCAGCTAATGGAACAGACGACGGTGGACGCTTCTTGGCTTTCGGCTGGCGATGCTTCAAATCTCCGGTGCAGCCATATTGAGCCCGTTCCGTCTCGAAAATCCGGCCATGCATGCCACTGCACATTTGCTTGGCTTCACGGAACGAAGTCTCATAGCCAAAATAGACCGTTTCCGCATTGGCCGTGGTTGTAACGTTACCGGCGAGCAGAACGCCGGCAACCGCCCCGGCGGCAAGCATCATCGTGGATTTGGCTGTCTTGGTAATCTGGGACATTTTACTTTCCTCGTTCTTGTTTCTGTGCCCGATCTGGGAGATCGTCACGTGTTTACTTGAGGACAACACTGCCAGCGCCGAAATGACTGAAACCTGAGCGGCTCGTTCATCTGACGTTCATGAAGTGATCTAAATTTGGGAATTAGCCCGCCTGGAGCAACATGGCTTCGATAGAGCCCATGAAGTTGTTCTTAATATCGTGATCCGCCCACCGGGCTTACTGCCAGTATGCAGACCCCAGTTCAACATAGGTTTTGGTGTTGCGCCTCAGGTGGCTGGTGTCTACATCGCGGTAAGCCGCATGCACCATGGCGTTCATTTCTTCTGCACGCCTTATGCCTTCGGGATAGCCGTCAAAAACGTCAAAAATACTCTTTTTCTGCGCATCGACGGTAATCAGGGCGGCAAAACTGCGCGGCGCTTCGTGAGGGTCGTAGCCGGCGGAGACGAAATAGCGGAAGCCAAGCATGTCGGCTTCTTCTTCCTGGGCGCGGGTATAGCTGCTCAAGCTTGTATCTGCCAATGCCTTCACACCACTGCTCAACCAGGGAACACCAAGTCCATCGTCGAAAATCCGTTTTCCGAACGCTGTCACCCGCTTGTTCAGCGACTGGCCGTCATGCCCTTTCACCACATGGCTTGCCCGGTTGTGGGCCATCTCATGCGCCAGCACCATCGCCATTTGACCTTCAGTGCGCAGCTTGGTCACAATCCCTGTAGTCACAAAGATGTGGCCGCCACCCGGCGTAAACGCGTTGGCGTGCGGACTGTCAACAAGATACACTTTGTAAAACAGGCCTGAGGCACCATGCTCCGGTGACGTTTTCAACCGCGTTACGATCGCATTCAGATAGTCTTCAAGTTCGGTATCATTGGACCGCTTCATCACGCCCAGTGCACGTTGAGCAAGATCATTGCCGATAATCTGCTGGCGTTTGAAATTCGACGTTCCTGCCGGAGACACCGACACGTCAGGTAATTTTCTTTCGCCATTGACAGACGCACCCGACACACCAGCATCCAGTTGCGCAAGCAAATGGTTTTCGGCACAGCCGTTCGCAGCCAGACCCGCTGCCAGCATAAGCGCGATTTGTAATGTTGAACGTCTTGTCAAGTTGCCAGCCGTTGTGCCTGATAGTACAGTGGGTGCCGTCCACGAAGCAGCATCATAGCGCCCATCGCCCAAAGCCTCAAGCACACTTGTTAACGAAATTTGATCTGCGGATAATTCTCCAAAAAATCAATCATTGACCTTCCGCCACGCGCACTGCCAACACAAAATTGTTACATTTTTGATGCCTCTTGTTGAACCAGCGCTGCTCGTACTTTCGTAAGCACATTGCTATAGTTCACGTCAGCATTTATCGATTAACCCCTGTTAGATATATCCAACAAGGAAAACTGACCATGAAGTTTACACCCCTTGCCCTGGCAGCAACTCTTGCCATAGGCACATCGTTTACAGCAGCCCACGCTGCCGGCTCGGACACTTCGACATCCACCAAGACCTGCAAAAAGGGCCAGGTTTATTCCAGCAGCAAAAAAAAGTGCGTGAAGCAGACGTCTGAAGTCGTTCCGGACAAGTCGCTGAAAGCTCAAGGATGGGCCCTTGCCCGCGCCGGTCAGTATGAGAACGCTATCGACCTGTTCCGTCTGGTTGCCGACAAGCGCGACCCGGAAGCTCTTAACGGGCTGGGCTATACGCACCGCAAGATGGGCATGGTCGAGCAAGGCATCGCTTTCTACCATAAGGCCCTGGATACCAATCCGGATTACATCCTGGCCCGCGAGTACCTGGGCGAAGGCTATGTCAAACTCGGCAAGCTCGATCTGGCGCGCGAACAGCTCACGGAAATCGGTACACGTTGCGGCACGGCATGCGAAGAATACCTGCTGCTGTCCCAGGCCATCGATACCGGCAAACCGATTTACTGATCGCGACAGCAAGTAAACCAAAAACTAAGCCACGGCCCCCCCAAGGGTCGTGGCTTTTTCCCGATTCTCCATCAAAAAACCGTTACAGGTTGCCATAAATCAGGCGCAAAACTTCCGCGTTCCTGCTGCAAATCCCCGCTAAACGTAAATCAAGCCTTAACCATGAAGCATTATGCTGACAGGCATGAATATCGTATGTTTGAGAGCCGGGGTTTAACCGATGAGTGACCGAAACATATCACGCCGCAACATGCTGTTTGGCAGCGGTGCAACGGTATTGGTTTCTTCTTTGACCAGTACTGCACAGGCTGACCCCTTTAACATTGACACCATCTCCAACTGGATCAGGACCCGTGGTGGGTTTGATGAGGAGCCGCGCCGCGGTGATATCACCGGCTCGGTGTCGCCAACCAACGCACCCGCCGCTCCTCAACCACCCTATCAACCGCCTTCAGATGGTCTCGAACCGCAGCCCGTTCCCGGTCAGCGGCCACCTATGGAATCACCGATCGATTATCCGATCGAGAAAGTCAGCGCAGCCAGCATCAAACCCCAGTTCCGCCGCCAGCTTGTCCGCTATCCCGGTCGCGAGTGGCCCGGCACAATTGTGGTGGACACCAAGAACCGGCATTTGTTTCATGTGCGCGAAGGCGGCATGGCCATGCGTTATGGCATCGGTGTAGGGCGTGCCGGCTTTACCTGGGCAGGCGAGGCTTATATTGCCCGCAAGGCACGCTGGCCGCGCTGGACGCCGCCGGCTGAAATGGTAGCCCGCGATCCCAAGGCGGCCAAATGGCCACTCGGCATGCCGGGCGGGCCAAAGAATCCGCTCGGCGCGCGCGCGCTTTATCTGTTTGATCTTACCGGCCGCGATACCCTGTACCGTATTCACGGCACCAACGACCCGTCTTCCATCGGCAAGAACCTGTCGTCAGGCTGTATCCGCATGCTGAACCAGGACATTGCCGAACTGCATTTGCGGGTCGCGCTCAAGTCCCGTGTCGTGGTGCTCGATCATCAGGCAGGCTGAGCCCTAGATCAGGTTTATGGGTTCTATCAAACCCATGTCGCTCTAGCGGTTTTCTTCGTCTTGCGGTTGACCAGTACGATACCCGCGCACACCAATGCCAATGCGCCTATGAATTCCAGCGTTATCGTCTCGCCCAGTATCAGCCAGCCGAACATCACCCCGAACAAGGGCGTGAGAAAGCCGAATGATGCCATGTCGGATGCCGGGTAAACTGCCAGAACCCGAAACCACATCAGAAATCCGAAACTCACAACCACCAGAACCTGGAAAGCGAACAGGCCACCGATCAGAGGTGTGAAGTCGCGCACAAGATCGCCAAACACCGGCGCCAGCGGCAGCATGATCGCAGCAGATACGGCAAGCTGATAGACAAGCTGCATCTCAGGCGATGATTTCGACAGCGTCGTGGTGCGCACCAGCAGGGCGATGCCGGCCCAGCAAAATGCCGCAACAAGGCACATCAGGTCTCCCAGCAGGGCATAGTCGGTTGCAGGATGATCATTGCGCAGCAACGCCCACGCGACACCGGCAACGGCCATCGCCAGCCCCAGCACCCGAGTGGGTGTCAATCGCTCGCCCGGTATCATGAAATGCGCAGCACACGCCAGCCAGAACGGCATGGTGTAAAACAGCATCGTGGCCCGTGCCACGGACGTGTAATCGAACGCCGAAAATGTCAGCATGAATTCGGCAGCGAACAATGCGCCGCAGAAAAGCCCCGGCACCAGAGAGCCATCGCTGATCGACAATTTGCGTCTGGTGTAGAGTGCATAGATCAACACCAGCACCAGTGCGCATGCTGACCGCAGGCCAGCCTGAAATACCGGCGCCAGCCCGGCGTTCACCAGTTTCACAAACACCTGGTTGATACCCATCAACAGTGCAAAGGTGACCAGCCAGCCGGCCCCGGCCAGATCAATCCTGTCCTTGCGTTCGACACTCACCGGCTGAATACCCCGACCATTTCCACATGGGCGGCGTACTTGAACTGATCCACCGGTACGACGCGCTCAAGTTTGAACCCGCCTTGAACCAGAACACTTGCATCGCGCGCAAATGTACCGGCATCACAGGACACTCCCACAACTGTCTGGATGGTTCGGGCAGCCGCCAGTTCCGCTGCCTGTGCAGCAGCGCCTGCACGTGGCGGATCAAACACCGCGCCGGTAATGCCCTTCAGTTCAGGTGCTGTCAGCGGATCGCGCATCAGGTCGTGGGCCCGGGCAATCAGGGGTTTCAGGCCGGCCGCGCTGCGGGTAGCTGCTTCAAGTGCCGCAATCGCCGGCCTGTCTGAATCCACCGCCAGTACCCTGGAAACCCTGGCCAGCCGCAGCCCGAATGCCCCCCATCCGCAAAACAGGTCTGCTAAGATGGAGTGACCGGCCAGTGCGGGAATGACGATGGCCGCCAACGCGTCTTCACCTGCCGCGGTTGCCTGGGCAAAACCGCCCGGCGGCGGTGTCACTGTTGCGCCGGCTACAGTCAGCACCGGCCGGGCGCGTTCGATCAGCATGTCGCCCGACGCGGTCACCCGGGCCAGGCCAAACTCCTCGGCAACGCCTGCAATCCGCACGCGCGCATCCAGGTCCGGGTCATCAACACCGGCCAGGTCACAATCAAGCCCGGTATCACTTGCCAGCAGGTGAACCCGTTGCGGCTTCTTGAGGCGCAGCGCCTGAACCAGTCCAACCGCAGTCCTTGAAGCCTGTGCCAGCTGTGGCACCAGTATCGGACAAGTATCTACAGGCACATGATCATGCGAGCGGTGGGCCGAAAACCCGGCTTTGCCGCCGACGACCGTCAACGTGACGCGTCGGCGCCCTGCCCCATGTGCGTCAACCAGCTGTGCAATTTCAATGTCGGCCAATCCCTTGCGCGACAATGCATCCACCACAAGTTGTCGCTTCCATCGGGCATAGGAGGGCTGCGACCAGTGCTGCAACAGGCATCCACCGCACGTGCCGAAATGCGGGCACTCCGCCATCACCCGGTCAGGCGCGGCGTCAAGCACCTCCGCCAGACGGCCCCGGTCGCCTTTCACATCCGCCCGTACCCGCTCGCCCGGCAGGGCGTAGGGCACATAAACCGGCGCACCGTCACGGCGCGCAATGCCTTCGCCACGCGCACCCATTGCCTCGATAACCAACTCAGTCACAATTCATGCCTTGAATGATGCGAGTGCAGCACGTGCCACATCTGCACCCCACTCCTGCACGAAATGGCCTGCGTCTTCCAGCACCATCGGTTCAGGACATCCGCGGATGATCTGCTGCAACTGGCTCATCACCGGGACCCCGAGCACCGGGTCTTTCGCGCCTATGGCCATGAAACTCTCGCCGAGCCATTCCTGCTGCCAGAATTCACGGGCCCGCTTCATGGTCTCGATGCCCTCCATACCCGGTTCAATCATCACCAGTTGCGGAAACCGGCGTACACCCGCCTTGTAGGTCGCATCGGGAAACGGCGCTTCGTAAGCCGCTGCTTCCGCCTCGCTCAGATGCGGCACGGCCCGTTTCATCAAGGCCGCACAGTCCATGTCCGGCTTGCTCGCCACATAGTCCTTCCAGCCCTGAAACCCGGCCCCCAGGCTTTCGCCGACCGGCATCGCGGTGTTCATCACAATCAGGCGGTCGAAGCGCTCCGGCATTTCAACCGGCAGGGTCAGGCCCAGAATGCCACCCCAGTCCTGCACCACCAGGGTGACGTTGAACAGGTCCAGCCGGCTGATCAGCGCCAGCATCATGTCGCGGTGAAAATGAAACGTGTAGAGCGCGTCATTGGCCGGTTTGTCGGAGCGGCCAAAACCCAGCCAGTCCGGCACGATGACCCGCGCGCCGGCCTCTACAAACACCGGGATCATGTGACGATACAGATAGGCCCAGGTCGGTTCGCCCGGCAGGCACAGGAAGGTCTGCAGCGCATCAACCGGGCCTTCATCCAGATAATGCACCCGGAAACCCTCATATCCCGGCAGGTCATCAACATAATTGGGGGCAAAGTCATAGCCCGGCAGATTATCAAAACGCTCGTCCGGTGTTCTCAGTGCTTCCATGAGACAAACTCCATATCGTCTTTACGCCTGTACCTGTTTGCGAGCCGCCGCCCGGGTTTCGCGCAGAGCAATAAACCCGCCGGCGCCTGCCACGATCGCTGCACCCAGCCATGTCCAGGCCGACGGCACTTCCGACCATATAATCCAGCCGATAATGGCGCCCCATACAAGCGCCATATACTCCTGCGGGGCAATAACCGCCGCAGGCGCATTGCGATACGCCACGATAACCAGATAGTGCCCCATGCCGCCAATCAGGCCCAGCACGACAAATCCGGCAAGATGATCGGCTTGCGGCAGCTTCCAGGTCCACCAGGCCAGCGGCGCGAAGACTGCAATGGCCACAATCGTGGTCCAGGTGAACATGGTGGTGACGGTTTCGGTTCGTGCCAGACGCCGCGTATAGGTGATGCCAAGGGCAAACACTGCGGTTCCGGCAACCAGGATCAGCATTTCCGGTTTGAAGGTGTCAGCGCCGGGGCGCACGATAACCAGCATGCCGGCAAAGCCGACGATAACCGCCAGCCATCTGGCCATACCCACCCGCTCGCCCAGCACCGGGACCGACAGGGCGGTGATGAACAAGGGAGCCGTGAACGCCACGGCAATGGCTTCTGCCAGCGGCACGTAGTTCAAACCCCAGAAAAACAGGGCCAAAGCAACCGACATCAGCACACCCCGGAAAACATGGGCTGCCGGCCGGTTTGTCCGCACCTGGTGGAAGCCGGCCACATAAAGCGCAATGGCAACCGGGATCAGTCCGAAAAAATACCGGAAAAACACGATCTGAACGGCGGCAAAACCTTCCTGGCCATGCCATTTGGCAATCGCATCGGCAATCGAGAACGATGCGACAGCCACCCACATGGCCACCAGCCCCTGGGTAACACTGCCGGCATCGCGGCTGTTGATTGAATTTGCGTCCATTGAGCCCACACTATCGCCTTACACTGCGATCAGACATGCCACAAACACATACCCGTACGCGTGCGTGGTGTGTCACACCCGCGTCAATTGGTGTCTTATAGCAAGTCATGAACTCTCCAACAGTCGACAGCAGCATCCGTCGCGAAACAACGCACACCCTATGGGCTTCTCATCGCCATGGCGGCTATCGGCCCATTGGCGATGAACATGTTTGTACCGTCAATGCCGGGCCTGCAATCCACCTTTCAGGCTTCCTCCGGCGTGGTGCAGATGACGCTGACCGTGTATCTGGCCGGTCTTGCCATCTGCCAGTTGATCTACGGTCCGCTGTCTGACCGCTTCGGCCGCCGGCCCATGCTGCTGGCCGGTCTGGCATTGTTTGTCAGCGCAAGCATCATGTGCGCGCTTTCCACCTCAATCGAAATGCTGATTGTCGCGCGCGGATTGCAGGCGGTCGGCGGTGCGGCCGGCATGATCTTGTCGCGTGCCATCGTGCGGGATCTGTTCTCGCGTGAGCAATCGGCATCCGTTTTGGGCTACATCACCATGGCCTGGGTCCTGGCCCCCATGGTTGCACCGGTCATCGGCGGCACACTGGACCAGTGGTTTTCCTTCCGGGCCGGTTTCTGGGTGCTGGCCTGCATCGGCTCGCTGGTCTTCCTGACGGCGCTCGCGCGCTTGCGCGAAACCAATCTGTCACTGCAGCCGGACGCCCGCCTCCTGCGCACCAGCCTGTATGTGACCTTGCTGAAGAACAGATCATTCCTCGGCTACACCGCCACCATATCGTTCGGCAGTGCCGTCTTCTTCTGTTACCTGGCGGTCGCACCGTTCATCATGGTCACCGTGCGCGGCTACTCGGCAATCGACTACGGCATCTGGTTCATGTGTTCGGCGTTGGGATACATGGCCGGCAACTTTGTCTCCGGCCGCTACTCGATGCGCCTCGGCAATGACCGCATGATCCGCATCGGCAACCTGCTCACCCTGGCAGGTGCCGTGTTCCTGCTGGTCTTCGCGCTGGCCGGTTTCACCCATCCCTCAACCCTGTTCGTGCCCATGGCGCTGTGTGCATTCGGCAATGGTCTCACCATTCCAAACGGCATCACCGCAGCCATATCCGTCGACCCGAAAAACATCGGGTCGGGTGCAGGCCTTGCAGGCTTTCTCCAGATCGGGCTCGGCGCGCTTGCCTCGCAGGGCGTCGGTTACCTGCAGGGCACCTGGACCAATATCGGCTTCTGGGTGATGGCCATCATGGCCCTGGCGGCAGCGCTTGCACATCGGCCCGATGCACGGCAATAGTGACAGCCCATGACCAATGATTCTTCCAAACTCCGCGCCCAAGGGCGATCTGACAATGCGGATGCCGGCCATGCCGGCAGACGCCAATGCGGCCGGCGATGTGTTCGGCGGCTGGGTCATGGCACAGATGGACCTTGCCGCAGGCATCAGGTCGGGCGAGCGCGCCAAGGGCCGTGTCGTGACCGCCGCCATCAACGCCCTGTCATTCAAACTGCCGGTGAAAATCGGCGACACGCTGGAGCTGTACACCAACGTGTCAAAGGTGGGCCGGTCATCCATGACCATCGAGGTTGAAGCCTGGGCGCAGCGCTATCTCACCCATGAAAAAGTCAAGGTCACCGATGCCGACTTTGTCATGGTCGCCGTCGACAAGGACGGCAAACCGCGCACCGTGCCGGACGAGTAAATGCTTGATTCAACGTTTCCGGCCGCGCCCGCAACCGATTGAAATGAATCAATGTTTCGGAAGCCGTTAAACCAGCGCTGCGACCAAGGATGGTTTCGGTCCGGAAACAAAATCCTGCCCGGACCGCGCCAAATGCTTGATGTAACAGGTTAAGTGGGATCAGCCCTCCGGGCCTTGGCCGGCTGTGCTGAACCAATCGGCATCCTAGTAATATCCCTCCGCCGGTCCCTTGTATTCCATCAGGGTATTGCCGCCGTCCGCCACGATCAGCTGGCCGGTCACGAAGCTTGCTTCCTCGCTGGCCAGGAACAGGGCCACCTGGCCGATTTCATCCGGCGTGCCCGGGCCTGCCGATGGGCGCCTGTTCACCGGCGAAGACTTCTTCCGGTGACGACGACGGCGTTTCGATCCAGCCCGGCCCGATACCGTTCACCGTGATGTTGTACTCGGCCAGTTCAATGGCCTGCGCCCGGGTCATGCCCATGATGGCCGCCTTGGCGGCGGAGTAGATCGTGCCCTTCGGGTTGGAGACCAGCGGCCCGGTCACCGAACTCATATTGACGATGCGGCCATACTTGCGCTCGATCATCGACGGCACCACCCGGCGCGTCACGTTGAACACGGTGGTCAGGTTGATGTCCATGCCGCGGCGCCATTGCTCGTCGGGAATATCCTGTATCAGCCGCGACGGTTCATCATGACCGGTCTGCACCATGCCGGCATTGTTGACGACAATGTCGATCGGTCCGAGCGCTGCTTCGCGTTGCCGTTCACCAGCCCGTCCACCTGGGCAACGTCGGTCAGGTCGCAAGGATGGGCGAACACGCCGTCACCCAGTTCCTGCGCCCGCTCATGGATGCGATCGGTGGTCGAGGTGATGGCGACTTTCGCGCCCGCCGCCTTGAGCAGTTTCGCACAGGCAAAACCGATCCCGCCCGCACTGCCGCACCCGGTCACCAGCGCCACCTTGTCCTTCACCCCTGTCATTGATCTGCTCCTGCACACTTGAATTGCCACAATTGTGAGCGCATCTTTGCAGGACGAAATCAACCGCGCAATTGAAAGTACCTTGTCATGAAAAGCCGCTTCGTCCTCGCTCTTGCAACCCTCGCTGTGGGAGCCTCATCCGCACTGGCCGGCACGCTCAGTTTCGAGGTGGCAAAGACCGCGTCGTGCGGCTGCTGCAAGGGCTGGGTTGAACACATTCGCGCAGCCGGCCACGAGGTCGAGACCTCCGACATGGACATGGACTCTCTCGCCCAGCACAAGATAAAGCTTGGCATCAAACCGCAGCATGCTTCCTGTCACACTGCCACCGTGGACGGCTATGTCATCGAAGGTCATGTACCGGTCGCAGACATCGAGCGGTTGCTGAAACAGCGCCCGGAGGCCATCGGCCTGTCAGCACCGGGCATGCCTGCCGGGTCACCCGGCATGGAAATGGGCACTTACCGTGAGGCACACGATGTCGTGCTGGTGAAGCTGGATGGCACCAGCGAGGTCTGGTCTCATTACGAGGAAAAGCAGTAGGCGAAGGTTCAGGGCATCGAGATCGACCCACCGAAACGCAGTGCAGGTGGACAAGTTGATCGAGCAAAAAATGGCTCATTCACCCGCCAGCCAGTCGACTGTCCACGAAGCCTCGCCCTGGCGCAGGCGCTCTGACAGGGCGGGCATCAGGCCGGGAAGTTCTTCGGCCAGCGGCCAGGGCGGATTGACGATGATCAGGCCGGAGCCTGCCAGCCCGCCGTTCATGGCAGCCGGACGCACCATCAGTTCCACCTGCAGCATGCGCTTTATCCCTGATTGCCGTGCCGCCTCGACCAGCCGCCGCGACAGGCCGTCGCCGGTCACCGGATACCACAGCATGAAGCAGCCGGTGGCAAAGCGCTTGTAGCCCTGCTGCAGCATGGCGAGGGCACGTGCATCGTCATCACGCTTTTCAAACGGCGGATCGATCAGCACGATACCGCGCCGTTCCGGCGGCGGCAGGTTGGCCTTCACCGCAATGGTCGCTTCGGCCTGCGTCACCCGCACCCGCTTTTCGCGTTCATACAGCCCGGCGAGTGTCGCATGGTCTTCCGGGTGCAGTTCGTTGAACACCAGCCTGTCGTCAGGCCGGGTCAGCAGCACGGACAACTCCGGCGAGCCGGGATACCAGGCAAGCCCCTGCCCGCGCGAGTTCACCGCCTCGACCATCTCGCGCCACGGCGACAACAGGGTTTCCGCGGCTTCATCTTCAAGCACCAGCCGCCCGCCTGCTTCATCGTACAGGCGGCCCAGCCCGTCGCGCCATTCCAGCGTCTTGCCCGCCTGCTCGCTTTCAAGGCTGTACAGGCCAATGCCGGCATGCGCGTCGATCACCCGAAACGGCTTGTCCTTGCGCGCCAGATGCCCGATCACACGCGCCAGCACCACGTGCTTGAGCACATCAGCATGGTTCCCGGCATGATAGGCATGGCGATAATTCATGGGCTTGCGAGGTCGGGCAGTTGGAGATGAAACAGGACGGTAGGGTCTTGTTCACCAGTTTGGGCGGAACTGCAAACGAAACAGATTAAATGAATTTAACCTAACCTCACACATTCGCCGCAGTTCCGCCGAACCGGTGCCATCTGATTTGTGTCTAAACCGCTCTAACTATTAAACAAGGAGGAACAAGACATGCTCTTCAAACGCATCATCTCCGGTGTCGCAGTCATGGGCGTCATGGCTGCATTCGCGGTCGCGGGTTCACCCGTATTCGCGGCCGGCAAGAAGCCCGCCGAAGTGACCGTTTATGGCAACTACAACAACTCCGCACCCGCAGAAGACAAGTTCATCCCCGGCCCCGACCCGGTCGAAGGTTTCGCTGAAGGCTTCTATTTCGCGGGCAAGGGTCTCGCTGACGGCGCTCTGGAAGTCGGCGACGGCATTGGTGAAAGCGGCGGCAAGGTTGCCGATGACGCAGTTGCCTATGGTCCTCCCGGCCTCGTATCAGGCACCTTCAAAGGTGTCGGTCGCATCGGTGAAGGCGCAGTGCGCGGCGTCGGTGCCGTCGGCCACGGCGCAGTCAAGGGCGCCGGTTGCATCTTTACTTTCGGGGCGGGCTGTTAATTCAGCTACCTTTCGACCAGGTACAAAATTGATGCACCCGTCGACATTCATGTCGGCGGGTGATCTGTTTGCGCTGGGTCGATCCGGCCTTCTAAATCTCCTGGCCCTTCTTGATCAGCTTGTCGATCAGGTCGCGCTGGATGATGCCGCGGCTGTCGCCGCCGCCGAAGCTCAAGACGCCGGATGAATAGGTGGTGCCGTAGGATTTCGCGGCATTCACTGTCTGGCCGATGCCGGTGATGAACTGCGTGTCGTGCAGTTCGCTCAACGGGTGGATGAATGTCGCCCACAACAGCCCCTTGGCGATGGCATAGCGGGCATCCAGTGCGGTATCGAAATTGGCCTGTGACAGGCGCAGCAGTTCTTCCGCCGACATGGTGTCGGCCTTTTTCAGCGCGATCATGATGCGCATCCGGTTGTTGCCGGCATCGGTGACCACGACCACCGGCACCTCCTCGACGTGGAACTGCCAGGCGCTGGCATTGGCCGTGGCTTTCGCCTTGGGATCGAGCCGCTTGATGATTTCGCCCATGCGCTTTGTCGTCATGGTGCCTTCAACGGCAGCTTTCGGTTTGGGAGCAGCAGGCGGCGGTGTCTGGCTTTGCGCCAGCGCGCCGGAGGCCATCAACTGCAATCAGGACTGCCGCGCGCTCACCATACGATAGTTTTCATTGCCACTCTTCAAAAGAAGGAAGCGGATCGCGTTTCTCCTTCCACATAAACTGTCAGCAGAGCCACTATGCTGCCTTTAACCGGCGCGACCAATGCACTATGTTCTCACAATAACGACAACAGCCGTTCGAGATAACGACAACAACAGTTCAGGCATCGAGATCGACCCACCGAAACGAAGTGCAGGTGGACAAGTCGATCGAGCAAAAACATGGGTCACAACAAGCAAAGCGGCGGGTTCCGGGAAGCCCCGGTTGAACCACTGGAAGGCTATGAAGCCATTCCGACGGTGGACGAGCTCCGGACGAAGTCCGACGACAGCGGTCCTGGCGTGAGCGCAAAAGGCAATGCTGCCTTTGATCCGGTGACCGGACAGCCCCTGTCGGAAGCCTTGCGCGCCCGGCCTGACCCTGCTGCCGGCAAGAAGCTGCAGGAAGCCCGCGCGGCTGAAGCCATCGAGCAGGAAAAACGCATGGCGGCGGGCGCCACGACCCGGCCGCGCGAAGGACTGGAATTCCTGCGTCCGCAACTGGAAGACCTGCCGACGCCTGAAATCTTCGTGCCGTACAAGCCCGAGCGCCCGGAAAAAACCGAATCCGGCGCGGTGCTCAAAACCGTATCGGACTTCGAACCCAAGGGCGACCAGCCCACCGCGATCAAGGAACTGGTAGAAGGCATCAACGCGGCTGAACGCGACCAGGTGCTGCTCGGCGTCACCGGCTCGGGCAAGACCTTCACCATGGCCAAGGTGATCGAGGAGACCCAGCGCCCTGCTTTGATCCTGGCCCCCAACAAGACGCTTGCCGCCCAGCTTTACGGCGAGTTCCGGCAGTTCTTCCCCGACAATTCGGTCGAGTATTTCGTCTCCTACTACGACTACTACCAGCCCGAGGCCTATGTGCCGCGCACCGACACCTATATCGAGAAGGAAAGCTCGATCAACGAACAGATCGACCGCATGCGCCACTCCGCCACCCGCGCGCTGCTGGAGCGCGATGACGTCATCGTGGTGGCGTCGGTGTCGTGCATCTACGGTATCGGCGACGTGGAAACCTATTCCGCCATGACCTTCCAGCTCAAGCTCGGCGAACGCATTGCCCAGCGCCAGTTGCTCACCGACCTTGTCGCCCTGCAGTACAAGCGCAACGACCACGCCTTTACCCGCGGCGCCTTCCGGGTGCGCGGTGACACGGTGGAAGTGTTCCCGTCGCATCTGGATGATCGCGCCTGGCGGCTGTCGCTGTTCGGCGACGAGATCGAGAGCATCACCGAGTTCGACCCGCTCACCGGCCAGAAGACGGCGGAGCTTGAACACGATCAAGATCTACGCCAACTCGCACTATGTCACGCCCAAGCCGACGCTGGACCAGGCGGTCAAGCGTATCAAGCACGAGCTCACCATCCGGCTCGACGAGTTCCACGCTGCAGGCCGGGTGCTGGAAGCACAGCGGCTGGAACAGCGCACCCTGTTCGATATCGAGATGATGATGGCGACCGGATCGTGCGCCGGCATCGAAAACTATTCGCGCTACCTGACCGGGCGCGCGCCCGGCGAGCCGCCGCCGACGCTGTTTGAATACCTGCCCGACAACTGCCTGGTGTTTCTCGATGAAAGCCACGTCACCGTGCCGCAGATCGGCGGCATGTTCCGGGGTGACTTCAACCGCAAGGCAACGCTGGCCGAGTTCGGCTTCCGCCTGCCGTCGGCCATCGACAACCGTCCCTTGCGGTTTGAGGAATGGGAAGCCATGCGCCCGCAGACCGTGCATGTGTCGGCGACACCGGGCACATGGGAGATGGAGCGCACCGGCGGCGTGTTCGCCGAACAGGTCATCCGGCCCACCGGCCTGATCGACCCGCCGGTGGAAATCCGCCCCGTCGGCACCCAGGTCGATGACCTGATCGCCGAGTGCCACGAGGTGGCGAAGGCGGGCTACCGGTCACTGGTTACCGTGCTCACCAAGCGCATGGCCGAGGACCTGACCGAATACATGCATGAACAGGGCATTCGCGTGCGCTACATGCACTCCGACATCGACACGCTGGAGCGCATCGAGATCATCCGCGACCTGCGGCTTGGCGCGTTTGACGTGCTGGTCGGCATCAACCTGCTGCGCGAGGGCCTGGATATTCCCGAGTGTGCGCTGGTCGCCATTCTCGATGCCGACAAGGAGGGCTTCCTGCGCTCCGAAACCTCGCTGATCCAGACCATCGGCCGGGCGGCGCGTAATGTCGACGGCCGCGTGCTGATGTATGCCGACCGCATCACCGGCTCGATGCAGCGCGCCATGGACGAGACCGACCGCCGCCGCGCCAAGCAGCTTGCCTATAACGAGGCCAACAACATCACGCCGCAATCGATCAAGCGCAACATCGCCGATATCCTGGACTCGGTCTACGAGGGCGATCATGTGCGGGTCAAGGCAACCCACGGCACCGGCCTGGCCGAAGAAGAAGGCGCCTTTGTCGGGCACAACCTCAAGACGGTCATTGAGGACATGGAAAAGAAAATGCGCACGGCAGCAGCAGACCTCGAATTCGAAACCGCCGCCCGCCTGCGCGACGAGATCAAACGCCTGCGCGAAACCGAACTGGCCGTCATGGACGACCCGCTGGCCAAGCAGACCGGCATGGAAATCGGCCCGCGCGGTAAAGGTGGCAAGGAGAACGGCAAGAGCGGAGCCAAAGGCTCCGCGAGTAAAGCTGTTCGACCAGCAAAAGAACAAAGCTCCCGCATCGTCGCGCCGGAAGAACTCTGGCCAAAAGGCAAGCCTGTTCCGAAGGGCAAATCCTCCGGCGGCAGACCGGGGACCCGGACCTATCGGGGCAAGGCGAAGTAATTCACCCGGTTAACCTTCTCGGGACTGCAGATTCAACCGGCACTTCCCCGCCCAGCCTGCGTGTGCAACCATGTCTTCATGCGCTGGGGAGCGAAGTTGAAATCCCGACAGGGAAAGGAATTTAAATCATGTCAGTAGCCCGCGTAACAGAAATCATCGCGTCATCGCAGGACAGTTTTGAAGACGCCACGCGCAAGGGTGTCAAACGCGCATCCAGGACGCTGAAAGGTGTCACCGGCGCCTGGGTCAAGGACCAGCGCGTTATCGTCAAGAAGGGCAAGGTCGCGGAATACCGCGTCGTGCTGAAAGTGACGTTTATCCTCAAGGGCTAGGCAGGGGTTTATTCCGCTCACGCAAGCAGCCTGCGGCTGCGCTCCGCTTGGGCGCACTTCGTGCGACGGCCGGTCGGCCTTGCCGCAGCGCGTTCCGCGCTTCGGAGGGTATTCATCACCAGGGTTGCGCTGCCGAAAACCCTCTCCGTTTGTCATCCTCGGGCTTGTCCCGAGGATCCAGCCAGCGTTGTTGTGGACCCTCTGGACAAGCCCGAGGGTGACACAGGGTTGGTTTAAGTCTGCTGGAGCATTCATCGTCGCGACATCGCATCTTGCAAGGATATGAACTCTACCTGGAGATGCGGTGAATGGCGTCGTCTCGTTTTATGAGGTCGGGCAGCAGGTCCATGCCGAGGCCGGGCCCGCCGGGAATGGAGATCATGCCATCGCTGATCGGCGGCAGGTTATCGACAAAGCCCTGATACCAGCCATAGTAGAAACCGCGCGCGATTTCCTGTTCGCGCACATTGCGCAAGCTGAGCGCAAGATGGGTTGACGCGGCCAGCGTGACCGGACCGGAACAGTCGTGGAAGGCAATCGGCCTGGCCCGCGCTTCTGCAATGGCGGCGATTTTTCGGGCAGCGGTAATGCCGCCGGCCCAGGTTACATCCATGATCGGGGTGGCGATGTTGCCCTCGTCTATCAGGGCCTTGAACTGACCCAGGCTGGCAAGCGTCTCACCGCCGGCAAGCGGCGCACTGGTGGTGCTGGCCAGTTCAGCAAGCTCTTCGGTGCGATCCATCCATAGCGGGTCTTCGATCCAGTCCATGCCGATGGGCTCCAGCGCCGCGGCAATCTTCTGGGCGGCATTCAGGCTCCACAACCCGTGCAACTCCGCCTTCAGGCGCATCCTGTCACCATGAGCGGCTCGGATTTTCTCAAACGGCTCCAGCGCCTTGTTCAGGTCGGCAGCAGAAATATCAACACCGTCAACCGCCCCTTCTGCCAGATCGAATGGCCAGATTTTCATGGAGAAAATCCCCATCTCCATCAGCGATGCGGCCAGCTCTTCCGGATGATGCAGAAACGCGGCCAGATCTTCGTAGGAGGTAGCGGTGGTACCGCCTGACGCTGTCCCGAAATTGTCCGGGCGAACGGTGGATGTCCTGGAGACATAATTGGGTCCGGCGCAGGTATTGTAGACCTGTATCGACGCCCGTGTGCGGCCGCCGAGCACATCGCACAACGGCATGTTGGCTGCCTTGCCGGCGATATCCCACAGCGCCACATCAACCGCCGACAGCGCGCGCACTTCCGCACCGCTGCCGGTAAAACCCGTATAGGGCTGCATTTTCATGTTGAGAAATTCGATGCGGCTGGCGTCCTGACCCAGAATGATCGGCGCGATGCGGTCGTGGATATCGGCTTCGCTGGGACCTGCGCCAAAGTAGGTTTCACCCAGCCCGGTCAGCCCGCTGTCGGTGTGCAAACGTACCCACAACAGGTTGGGATGATCGCCGAGGCGCAGGGTTTCAACCGCTTCGATGAGCACTACCCGGTCCTCCGGCTATTTGGAATTCTGCAGACAAACCTATTTCAAAAACGGATTGTTGGCCCGCTCATTGCCGATATTGCTGGCGGGCCCGTGGCCGCAGATGAAGGTAAAATCATCCGGCAGCGGCAGCAGTTTTTCCTTGATCGCTGAAATCAGCGCATCATGGTCACCATAGGGAAAATCGGTGCGCCCGATCGAGCCCTGGAACAGCACATCGCCGACATGGCCGAATTTTATCGCCTCGTTGAGCATGACCACATGGCCAGGTGAATGGCCCGGACAATGGCGAACCGCAAACGAGACCTCGCCGACCGTCACCGTATCGCCCTCGTCAAGCCAAGTGTCCGGCGTTACCGCCCTGCCCGGCACGCCGTACTGCTGACCGGAGTTCGCAAGATCATCGAGCAGGAACTTGTCATCGATGTGCGGTCCGGTGATCGGCACATTGAGTGCCTCTTTCAACTCGGCAGCGCCGCCGGCATGGTCGAAATGGCCATGGGTCAGCCAGATGCCGACCGGGTTGATGCCGGTTTCCTTGACGCCGCGCAGGATGTTCTCCACGTCGCCGCCGGGATCGATGACGACCCCGTCCATGGTTTTCGTGCACCACAGGATGGTGCAGTTCTGTTGCAAGGGCGTAACGGGAAGTATAGCTGCGCGCAGCGGCATATCGGGTGTGTCTGTCATGGTGAAGCTTCTACGATTGAAACGGGTTTGAGATCAAGGAGGTAGAGGTTTTTACTGGTGGGTTAAGTTATGTCGCTCACGCAAGTTGGGTGTTTTATTCCGCTCACGCTGACAGCCTGACGGCTGTAGCTCCGCGAGGGCGGGCCTGACCGGCCCGAGGCCCGGTCGGGCCTAGTTGTTTTTTGGTGATCGAACAACTTATCCGCCTTCGGCGGGCCGTTCTCCGACCTTGAATGACCGTTGAACTTCACCTTGCCTCAACATTGTCACCCTCGGGCTTGTCCCGAGGGTCCATTGCAACGTTGCCTGGATCCTCGGGACAAGCCCGAGGATGACAAACGGAGAGGGTTTTCGGCAACGCACAACCTTAGTGATAACCACCACCGAGGCACGAAGTGCCGAGGCAAGCGCGACTGCGCGTCGCACGAAGTGCGCCCCCGCGGAGCGCAGCCGTAGGCTGCTGGCGTGAGCGATATAAAACACCAACCCGCACGAACGGAGTAACTCTTACCGCTCCTCCTTCAGATAACCGCATGTCGACTCGCCGACGCCTTCGCACGGTTCATAGATGCGCACCGGTGATGTTGTGCCGTCGTCGAATTCCAGTTGTATGGCCAGGGTCTTTATGCTGCCGGTCTTTGCCCGCTCGGAGTGGATCTTCGCATCATTGGGAATGTTGTTGGGTATCAGCTTGTTGCATTCAGGAAGTGGCCAGGTCTTGTCCAGCGCATCGGAGTTTTCCGAATAGCGCACCTGCTTGATGCCACAGCGCCACGACAACAGGTGAGTGACGTAATAATACTGCCGGCCCTCATAAATCCGGTAGGCCACCCAGTTGTCCTTGGTCGCTTCAAGGATGCTTTTCACCTGTTCCAGCGGCATGACGCGTGATTTTTGTGCCGCCTCTGCCGGCATGCTCAGGAGCAGCGGCATGGCCAGTATCGCAAGCCGTTTCATTGCAGCTACCTTCATTTTCTCAGGTTCGCCCGCCGGATCAGCGGGTGCCTGCCGAGCCTGCGGGTTTCCTTGGCATCGAATTTCGCATGGCGTTTGTCACAGGCTGCGTTGGACTGTTTGTAGACGCGCTCCAGCTTTTTCAGCAATTGCCCGCAGTTCCGGGCGCGGGCCCGCTTGACCTGTTTTTCAGCCTTGCGCGCGCAGCTCAGCCAGATCTTGCGGTGCTGGCCTTCATGCCATTTCACGTGCGTGGCAAAGGCGCGCCAGTCCTTGCGCAGGCTCCTGCGCAACCGCTTTTCCGACCGGTGCCGTGGCAATTGGGTGGTGAAGTCGAGCTGGATGGTGTGGCTCTTGACGCGGCAGGATTTCTTGGTCTCGGTGAATTCCCACTCGATGCGGCGTTTCATCTTGGTGCGCCCCACCCGGCCATGCCCGCCCAGCAGCCGGTGCTGCTTCATCATCGACGAGACAATGGCGGCTGCATCCGACCCGTCGACACGGTAATGCTGGGTTTTGGTTTTCACCTTGGGCCGCGCATCTGCTGCGGGGCCGGTGATCAGGAAGGCAAGACCGATGCAAACGGCCAGTAATCCGGTGTACAAGCGTGTAATCATGACACGAAAGCTAACCGGGGATTACGTAATGGACAACACGAAAATGCAGCTATGGTTGCTCACGCCTTGTCAACAAATCGCCATCTGCTGATTGCAGGTTGGCACACGTCACTTTGAGAATAGAATGAAGACAGGGTCTGGATCATGCGGCACAACGGTACGGTGAAGTTTTTCAACACAACCAAGGGGTACGGGTTCATCACGCCTGAAGACGGGTCAAAGGATGTTTTCGTCCATATTACCGCCGTTCAGGCCGCCGGCATTCCGGACCTGAGCGACGACGCTAAGCTGTCTTATGAGTTACAGGACGACAAGCGCGGACGCGGCCAGCAGGCCACGGAACTGCAGTTATTGTAAGTTTCAGCGTCGCTTTCAATCAGGTTTAAACGCTTGATTTAAAAGATATGATCGCTTCGCAAGATGCCTGGCGCCCTGACATTCCCTGTAATGAATATTTGTTGCTCTGGCGTAAAAATCCCATCTACGCTATCATTACGCCATGAAAACGCTGGCATATTTGCTCATTTCAAGCCTTTTTCTGCTGGTGGCTCCTGCTGCCAGTGCCGATCCCAATTGCCGGTGCCGCCTCTATGGCGAGTATTATGAACTCGGCACCACCATGTGTATTCGCGGCAATCTGCGGCGCTGCGAAATGAACCTGAACAACACGTCGTGGAAGCAGATTGCGGATTTCTGCCCGCAGGCCAACCTGCAGCCACTGCCGCAGTCATCACCACAGAAAAAGCTCGCCCAAAATACTTCTGCCAAGACTCCTGCTGAATGACCCGCACTGCACTTGTCTTCCGTCATATGAGTGACGATACCGGCGGCTGTTTCCCTCACCTGCTGCGCGAGCGCGGTTTCAATGTCTCGTTCCTGGACTGGCACAATGGCGAAACACCTGACAACATGTCCGGTATCGACCTGGTTGTCGCCCTGGGCGGTGCGCAACAGGTCTGGGAGGAAGACGAACATGCCTGGCTGACAGCAGAAAAGGCCGTGATCCGCGATTGGGTGGAAACCCGCGCCAAACCTTATATCGGCCTGTGCCTCGGCCATCAGCTGCTGGCCACCTCCCTGGGCGGCGATGTGAGCCATGGCGACACCACGGAGGTTGGCGTATGCACAGTGGCTTTCGATGACACAGCACCGGTCACGGGCCGGCAAACCGTCACCCAGTGGCATTCTGCCGAAGTAAAACGGGCACCCGATGCAGCCACGGTCCATGGGTCTTCGGATCTGTGCGCCATTCAGATGATGACGATCGACACTCATGCCTACTCAACCCAGTTCCACCATGAATGGGATGTCACCACCGTGCGCGGCTGGGCACCGTCGTGGCAGACAGAGCTGAACAAGGCCGTCAAGTCTGACGATGCCTACGCCAACTTTGTCGGCCACGTCGAAGATGCCCAACCGCGGCTTACGTCGCTGACCCAAACCTTGTTTGATAAATTCATGACGGCACAGGGCTGGTAAGAGAACGGCGCGAAGCCTGTCACGCCGCGACCGCCGAACCCCAGTAATTATAGGCCAGGGGTTTCGGGCCGCTGATATACCCTTGTTCCATTTCATCGACTTTCCATCCGGCCTGCTTAAGCAGTTTCGGAATCGGCCGGCCTGAATGACAGCCGCCGGCAATCCGCTTCCATACAGGATCGATGCGGGCTTGCCATTTGCGCACGCTCTCTTCCGGTGCCGCACCATGTTCAAGAAACAACAGCCGCCCACCCGGTTTCAGGATGCGCCGCATCTCGTGCAGGGCTGCCGCTGCATCCGGGATCGTGCACAGCGAGTAAGTCACCAGCACGGTGTCTGCCATATGCCTGTCCAGGGGTATCTGTTCGCCGGAAAGCCCGACCCGTTCCACCGGAACCGCAGACTGCCGGACCCTGTCGCGGCCTGCTTTCCACATTTGTTCATCCGGATCAATGCCGATGACCTTGCTGACTTTTCCCGCATCATAGTGCGGCAGGTTAAGTCCTGATCCGATGCCGATTTCCACCACCAGGCCTTCCGCCTGTGGCACCAGTTTCCGGCGTTGATCGGTTATCTCCGACATCCCGCACAAGCAGTTGATAAGACTCGGCATTATATGCTGGTTGTAAAAGCCCATGGCGAATTGCTCCATTTAAACGATTGGTAGCAGTCCGTGTAACGATGAACGCCGTGACGGCATGTGCAGCACATCACATAGCGGTCACATCGGGTCCTGTGCCTAGCAACCGGGGCCTGTACCAAACAATCGGCAACGCGACGCATTGAGCAGCATGTCTGCCATCACCGCCTGACCTTCAGCGGTCGGGTGGAAAAACCCCGATACGCCGGCCTGGTAATGATAGTCGATGGGCTGGCGGGGATTGCGCGCCAGTTGCTCGATCCGGCTTACATAAAACTGCATCAGCACACTGTCATTGAAGGTCCGGAACCAGCGCTGCCGGGGCGCATAGGCCAGCATGTCGGCCGGGCTCACCGGCTCCCACCCGCCGCTGATCAGTTGCAGTGATTTGAACGCATCGGACTTTCGCTCGCTGCGCGCGCACACGCCGTGACGGTCGAATGCGCCGGACCATGCAAGCGCGTCCACCCAGGTCCAGCCAGTCCTGGATACCGCCTGTTTCATCGCATTGGTCAGCTGTTTTTGCGCAAACAGCGTCTCGTGCAGCGAGCGTAACCGCTTGTCGGAAGTGGAGATGAAGTGTTCCGAGTCAGCCCCTTCATTGACCACCTTGGCCGAGCAGACGCCACCTGTTTCAGTACCCATGGGACCCGGGTATGGTCCGGTCACAATCTTGTTGCGGTCCGTCAGTCCGAACCGGTTTTCGATAGCAACGGCAAGCGACGCATAGCGTTCTGCCAATCGGCATTGCAAGCCCGCCTCATCACCTGAACAGCCCGCCAGATCTTCCTTGCCGGCGGCGCGCTTCAGCATCGTGCCGGGTTTTTCGCCACCGGACAGAAACCGCACCTGGCCAACGGCGGTTCCCGCGACCGCCCATTTCACCACATTGGCAAACCCGATATCATTACCGCCGACGCTCAGCAGAATCAGATCCGGCTTACCCCGCCACGAACTGCATCCCTTGATGGGTTTTTCCGATTTTGCCGACCCTTCATCCGCACACAGGTCCCGGGCAGCGTGATCAAGCTGAGACCAGTCTGCCTGGGCAACCGTTGTGGCAACCCCCTTTTTGACGCGGTTGTCGCGCAGGGTCTTTTCAGTGACCGGTTCCATATGGTCATTGTGTGTATCAACCGACGCCATCACATTGGCAATCGATGCACCGGAGCAGGCATAGCCGACGTAGCTCACCACCGATTTCCGGTTCTCGGCTGCAAGCTGCATGGCGATACGCTGTTGATGCGAATACACCGAACGATGGCACGCCGGATCAAGCCAGCGCGGCAAGGTGCTGGGCTGCGGACGCGCAGTATCTGCCAGCGTGACGGATTTGGAATAATTCGCCGGGTAGTCGGGATTGCCTTCGCCTGAGCCGTAACTGTCGCCAAAGCCGACGATCAGGCGGCCTTCGACCTGCTGGTACACAGCGGTAACCTGGGTCAGCATACCGTTTGCGCTGGCCGGATCCAGCACGCGGGCCAGCATTGAAAACTGCGCGTTCACCGGCGCGGTCAGTTGCGCAGGGCCGGCACAGTCAACCTGGGTGATGGTGCGCCAGTCCTTGTCGGTGCCGGTATGAATGAACCATTCGCACTGCTTGCCGGCAAACACCTGGGCGGCGGTGCTGTCAAGCGCGGCCGATATGGTGACTTGCGCCGGGAACAGGCGCGAGCCTGCTGCGTCATCGGTTTTCAGGCAGTCACCGCGCACCTGCCGCCTGCCGGAATCCCAGCACGTGAAAGCTTCCTTGCTGGCCGTGTAGGCCTGCGCGGCCCAGCCATCATGGCCGTTTTTGATGGCGCTCCCGGCAAGCTTGCGTTCTGCAAACTGAATCGGCCCAACCCACTCACCGTCAATCTTCTTGCGGCCGAACTCGTCCCGCGGCGCGTCAACTGCGGCAAAGGCATCACTGGCTTTCAGGTGCGGTGCGAAAAATGTCTCTTCTGAGAAGAACCGGAACCGGTCCTGCACCTGCCAGACAATCTTGCCCAAAGGCGCATCCTGGGCATTTGCCGGCATGCAGATTGCCGCCGCCAGACCAAAAACAAAAGCTGCTTTCGAACAAGTTCTCATGGGTCACCAGTCATCCGAGAATTGTGGCGGCGTGATGGAGACCGGGTGTGACAAGCTGGCCAGAGAGGCAGGCAGAACTGTCGCTGGCTAGACGCTGAAGGAGTATGCCGGACAGATCGAAATTCTTGCATGCTGACCACACAGTCCCTACAGGTCCTATTTCTCCAGTTTCAGGAACCCGCATAATGATCGACGATGAAACCATCTCCGCCTACAACACCCAGGTTGAAGCCTATGCCGACCTGACCAGGTCAACCTCGCCGGATCCTCTTCTTGTGGCTTTCGTGGCGCAGGTGAAACCGGGCGGACACATTCTCGACCTGGGATGCGGGCCTGCCAATGAGGCTGCCGAATTGCGCAGTCGCGGGTTTACCGTTGATGCGGTTGATGCATCGCCTGAAATGGTCAGACTGGCAAATGAGACACATGACATCGGCGCACGGCTGGCAAGCTTCGACGATATTGACGAAGCCGGTGCCTATGACGGGATCTGGGCGAATTTCAGCCTTCTGCATGCACCCGCTGAACACTTTCCCCGCCATCTGGCCGACTTGTATCGTGCACTGAGGCCAGGCGGGCATTTCCACATCGGCATGAAACTGGGCACCGGTTCTGCCCGTGACAGGCTGGGGCGTCACTACAGCTATTATTCGAAATTGGAATTGTCAGACCTTCTCAACGATGCCGGTTTTGTCATCGACGAAGCATCAAAAGGCGAAGATATGGGCCTGGCGGGAGACATTGAACCCTGGATTGCCCTGAGAGCCCACAAGCAACCTGTGTAGGATCGATCTCATAGCCCGGCCACCGCCTTCATCACACGACCTTGCCCTCAAGCCCGGCAGCAGCAGCATCTCCCGCTCCCGGTATCTGCATTTCGAATACGTCGCGGATTACCGTGTAGTCATAATAGCCCATGCGCGCGATGGGTTGCAGTTTTGCGATATCCAGCTTTCCGGCAGCGTCCACGTAATCGTCAGCCACGTGAATACGTTCAACTCTGGCAAACACCACATCCACCGTGCCGACCGGTGAATTGCCTTCCAGGGTATGGGTGGACAGGTAACGGCATTCATAGTGGGCCGGCGCTTCGGCAACCCGTGGCGCAGCACAATGAACGCTCTGAGACTTGGTGACGCCGGCATGGGTGAACTCGTCTTCGTCTGCAGCGAGCGCCATGGCAGATATGTTGACGGCTTCGCGCAAGTCCCAGGTCGCCATGTTCCAGACGAACCAGCCGGTCGCCTGCGCGTTCGCCACCGTGTCCTTGACCCGGCCGTCCGGATACCGGTTTGCCGCGAACATGACCATGGGTGGATCAAAAGTCAGGTTCTGCCACTGGCTGTACGGTGCAAGGTTTGCCACGCCATCATTGCTTATTGTCGACAGCCATCCGATTGGACGGGGCACAGTGCAACTCTTGAATGGCGAATAGGGTAGCGGGCAGGCCTCCCGCCCCGGATCGTATTCCAATGTCGCCTCCCCGGTTACACTGCGCAGCTAGATCACAGCCGCCCTTTTCTTGCCGGCCATCTTAGACCTTGAGGATCAGCTTGCCGAAATTTCCACCGGTGTAAAGCAGCTTCAGCACATCCGGGAAGGCATCAAGACCGCCGTCGCGCACGTCTTCCTTGAACTTCAGCTTGCCGTCCTTGTACCAGGTGCCAAGCTGTTTATAGGCTTCGGGATATTTGTCGATGAAGTCAAATACGATAAGCCCCTGCACCCGCAAGCGGTTCACCAGTATGGACCGGAAGTTATACGGCCCCGGCACCGGCGCCGTGGCGTTATACGCTGAAATCAGCCCGCAAATGGCAATACGGCCCTTGAAATTCATCAATGGCAGGACGGCATCCAGGATGTCACCGCCGACATTTTCAAAGTTCACGTCAATGCCATCTGGACAGGCGGCTTTGAGGTCATCGGCCAGCCAGCCTTTCTTGTAGTCGACGGCAGCATCGAAACCGAACTCATCGGTCAGGGCAGCACACTTGTCCGGACCACCGGCAATACCAACCGTGCGGCAGCCATAAATGTTGGCGATCTGGCCGACAACCTGGCCGACCGCACCGGATGCCGCCGACACTACGACAGTCTCGCCCTCCTTGGGCTCCCCGACATAGGTCAGCCCGCAATAGGCGGTAAGGCCCGGCATGCCAAGGCCACCCACCCAGGTCTGCAAAGGCGCCAGTGAGGTGTCAGCCTTGGCCACGCCCTGCCCGTCGGTAATGGCATGAGATTGCACCCCGAGCAGACCGGAGACCGTGTCGCCTTCCTTGAATTTCGGATGGCGGGACGCATCCACGGTGCCGGACACGAACGCCCGCATGACCTCGCCAATGCCGACAGGTGGCACATAGGACTTTGCCTCATTCATCCAGCCGCGCATGGCAGGATCAAGCGAAACGTACGCTGACTTGACCCGGAACTGACCTTCCGCAGGATCGCTCAATGCTTCTTCAGCGATTGCAAAATCCTCCCGCTGCACCTCCCCATGAGGCCTGCGCGCCAGTCGTACGGTTTTATTCATGGTCATTTGTCTTTTTGCCCTTTACTACGTTTGACTAAGCTTGCTGCCGCGCCCGGCGCAGCCACATTCCCAACAGAAAGACAGCGAAGCACACTGCAAGCGACAGCGGAAGACCATGTGGCCCCATTGCCTGCATGGCACCACCGGCAATCAGCGAACCGGCCAGCGCGCCTGAGCCCCACATGGTTGCAAATGACGACGATCCGGCAATCAACTCATGCCCGGTATATCGATCTCCCAGTATGGCAAGTGCGCAGGTATAGATGCCATAGCCACTGGCTCCGACCATGAACAGCACCGGCCATTGCACCCAGCTACCCGCCACCAGCGGCAGCACCAGCAGCAGGAACAGTGTCAGCGCACCAAGTCCCGCCAGCACGGCGCGCCGATCCTTGTGGTCGATCAGCCAGCCGATCGGCAACAGCAGGATGACATTGCCGACAATCAGCACGGTCAGCATGTTGGAGGACGCTGCCAGGTCATACCCCAGCCTGACCCCGTAAACCGGGATGAGGCTCAAGGTCGCCGCATCAAACACCGCAAAAATGAATACCGCTGCCAGCAGGATCGGTGCCTTCGGAATGAAGGCCAGGATGTCACCCCAACCGGCGTGGGCTTCCGCCTCAAGGCGCTCTTCCTGGATCATTGCAATGGGAAAAGTCGCGGCAACCAGGACGGCTGCACCAATGACAAACGGCAACCAGCCGTCAATGCCGATCAGCGAGATCAGCAGCGGTCCTCCCCCGAAACTGGCAGCCAGTGCAGCGCCATAGATTGCCACCACCTTGCCGCGCGAGCCCGGATCGGCATATTTCACCACCCAGCTCTCCGACAGGACGAACAGCGTCGACACCACCATGCCGTGGACCAGGCGAAGCACGAACCAGGCTTCAAGCGACGGAAACAGCTTGTAACCCAGCAGAACGAGCGCGGCTGAAAACGCCGCCGTACTAGTCACTGTTCGCGCACCGAAGCGCCGCGCCAGCACCGGAATGAAAACGGAAAACAACAGGATGCCGAGCGGTGACATGGCTGCGTTCATGCCGATAACAGTTTCGGACACCCCGCGACGCTCAAGCAACAGCGACAACAGGGGATAGGTCAGCCCCATGGCAAAGCCGAACACGATGATGGCCGCGCACGCGGCAAGCAGGTTACGCCGCCGGACAGTCGGGTGAATGTCTGCAATTGCTGTCATAAGGCATGACTGGACACGAGGCCGCCAATGGGGTCAAGCCACGGCCATATCATTGCAGATATGCCCCGGTATCAGAGCTGCTTTCGCCAACCTTGGCGCACCAGGTGACCGCCGGAAATTACAAGACACACGGCGAACACGACGTAAGGGGCCGCCAGCACGTAAGGCAGTGTTTCGTGGCCGGCGACATTGAACACCCAGCCGGTCACCGGCGGTCCGATAATCCCGCCTATCCCCCACATGGCCGCCACGGCGGCAGAGCCGGCCACCAGCATAGGCCCCTTGAACTGGTCTCCCAGGGCAACCAGTGCCAGCGAGTACAGCGCATAGGCACAACTGCCCAGCGCGACTGCCAGCGGCCAGACCAGCCAGGTCTCGATAACAATCGGCATTGCCAGTGCCAGTCCACAGGTGCCCAGCGTCGCAATCCAGATCACACCACGCCTCGACCAGCGGTCCGCCAGCCAGCCGATTGGAAGCTGAAACAATGCAGCACCGGCAACGGCTGCCCCCAGCAGCCAGGCCGCCGACGTCAGATCCAGCGAGACGCGGATTGCATAGATTGGAAAGAACGACAACATGACAGAATCGAACAGCGTCATGGTCAGCACGCCCAGCAACAGCAGTGGTGCTGCCATTGCAAACACCGCCATGCCGGTCTTGCCGCTATTTTCGTCCGACCGGAACTCAGAGCCATCCAGCCGAATAAGCAGCAAGGGCACAGAGCCAAGCAATATGAAACCGGTGCCGACGACAAACGGCAGCATGCCGTCAATGCCTGCAAACGGCAGAATGGCGGTGCCAAATCCGAACCCCGTCGCCGCGACAGTGGTATAAATTGCTGTTGTGCGCCCTCTGATTTCGTCTGCGGTAAAATGCATCAGCCAGGCTTCTGACAGCGCATACAGGGTTCCAGCCGCCGCCCCGAGTATAAATCGGATGACAAACCAGGAAGTCAGACCGGTAAACAGGCCCATAGCCATGATCGAACCCGCCAGAACCACCATGGCGATCCATGCAATCGGCGCACTGGCGCGTTTGGCCACCAGACGCGGCAGGACAAGCCCCAGGACAATGACGCCAAGCGGTGACATTGCCGCATTCAGCCCGATAAGGCGCTCATCAACACCGCGCGCCTCCAGCAACAGGTTGAGCAGCGGATAGGTCAGTCCCGATGGCAACATCTGCGCCGAACACCAGCGCGATGGCACCGATTACATTGCGCCTGGCAACTGATGCCGAAATACCGGATTGCGTATGATCGTTCAGGGCCATTTCACGGATGGGGGCATGGAAGACAGGATCGAATTGACGTTGCCGCCGGTTTTCAACCCAAACAGCGTGCCGCGGTCATACAACAGGTTGAACTCGACATAGCGCCCGCGCCGGACCATCTGTTCCTCGCGGTCCTGATCGGTCCAGGGCGTGTCCACATTGGCACGCACGATGTCGCAATAGGCCGTCTCAAAGGCCAGACCGACATCCTTTGCAAATGCCAGGTCCGCATTCCAGTCGCCGCTATCGAGATAGTCAAAGAAAATACCACCGATGCCGCGCGGTTCGTTGCGGTGCTTGAGCCAGAAATATTCGTCGCACCACTCCTTGTAACGCTTGTAGTCGGCCACCTCATGCGCGTCACAGGCGCCTTCGAATGCCTTATGAAATGCAAGGGAATCAGGATCCTCCTGGGTGCGTCTGCGCACCAGCACCGGGGTCAGGTCTCCACCACCGCCAAACCAGGATTTCGATGTCACCACGAACCGGGTGTTCATGTGTGCCGTTGGCACATGCGGATTCCACGGGTGGGCGATCAGCGAGATACCGGATGCCCAGAACCGCGGATCCTGTTCAGCGCCAGGTATCTGTTTGCGAAACTCCTCGGAAAACTCGCCATGCACGGTTGAACAGTGAACACCCACCTTTTCAAACACGCGGCCCTTCATGATCGACATCACACCGCCGCCACCGTCGTTTTCCCGGCTCCACGGTGTGCGCTCAAACCGGCCGGCTGGCTCAGCAGCCATCGGGCCTGTGGACAGTTCATCCTCGATTTTTTCAAGGCCGGCGCAAATCTGGTCGCGCAAACTCTCAAACCACTGCCGTGCCGTGGCCTTGTTGGGCTCCAGGCGTGTGTGAATATCTGTCGATGTGTCAGTCATGCGCGGGACAATAGTCCGCCTTTGAACGGTTTGGGAAGTGCGGTAAAAGCATAGCTGATGTTCAGCCTGCCTGCCACGCGGTCTGGCGCATTGCCTCGCCGGTGATCATGGCCGTGGCCACTGCCACGTTAAGCGACCGTGTGCCCGGCTGCATGGGGATGGAGATGTGATGGGTGACGCAGTCTCTAACGTGATCGGGCACCCCTGCACTCTCCCTGCCCACAAGCAATATGTCATCGGCCTGAAAATCGAACCTGGTATATGCCGTTTCCGCCTGCGTGGTCGCAAGCACTATTCGCCTGGCCGACATTGCTTTCAGAAATGTTTCCCAGTCCGGCTGACGCACAATATTGGCCTGGTCGATATAATCCATCCCCGCCCGCCGGAAGTCACGGGTGTTCCAGACGAACCCGGCCGGTTCAATAATATGGATGGTCAGCCCAAGGCAGGCTGCAAGGCGCACACTGGTTGCCGCGTTCTGGGCGATGTCCGGTTGATACAGTGCAATCTCGATCATGGCGTCGACCTTAAAAATACTTATGTCTGGAATCATCGTTTCGCGCCAACTGGGACAATGAACCTGGCACAATTGTTCTACGTTGGCTGAAACCTTATGGAGATATCTATCATGTGTGACAATGACGCCAAGGGAACTGCCATACCAACCGAGTTCGTCAACAATGACCGCGCACGGGTTACCGAATGGCGTTTTAGAAAGCGTGGCGACAATACCGGCTGGCACCGGCATGAGTATGATTATGTCGTCGTGCCGCTGTTTGACGGCATCCTTGAGATTGAAACAGAAGGCGGCAAGCGGACTGTCGGCGAAATGAAAACCGGCATTCCGTACTTTCGCGAAGCCGGCGTCGAGCATGACGTCATCAACGGGAATGATTTCGAATGTGCATTCGTGGAGATTGAACTGATGAAATAGGCTGACGTCGAAACATGCCAGAATACACTTCTTCCTGTTGAATTTCCTGTGGCTTTGGCACGGCGCCTGTGTATCATCCGACGTTCGACAAACTACCAATTTGCCGAATCCAAAAACAGTGGACGTGCGACACTTCATATCTGGACTTTCAACCGCACGAATGCCACAACCCGGTCCAATCTGTTCAGCGTCGTGGCATAATTGTGGCGATTGTGAACGGGTGGGGAATTTAAACAGGTAAGCCGAGCGAGGGGTAAGCCCGTGTCAACTGCTGAAGCACCAGACGAAGACCGTCGAGATTTTCTTTATATAGCCACTGGCGCGGTTGGCGCCGTCGGCGCGGCCGCCCTGGCCATTCCACTGATCGATCAGATGAACCCGTCAGCCTCAGTGCTGGCGCTGGCGTCTATCGAGGTTGATTTGTCTCCCGTTGAGGAAGGCCAGTCGATCACCGTGAAATGGCGCGGCAATCCGGTGATCATCCGGCATCGTACCGCCAAGGAGATCGACGAAGCCAAGGCTGTTCCTATTGCAGACCTGCCGGATCCGGACGCACGCAACGCCAACGTGGCGGACGGCAGCGAGGCAACCGACGCAAACCGTGTCGTGGACGGCAAGGAACAGTATCTGGTCCAGATGGGCGTTTGTACTCACCTGGGCTGCGTACCGATCGGAAATGAAGGCGAATATGATGGCTGGTTCTGCCCGTGTCATGGCTCGCACTACGATACCGCAGGCCGCATCCGCAAAGGCCCCGCTCCAGAAAACCTTCCCGTGCCTGAGTACAAGTACTTGAGCGACGCGAAGATCCAGATCGGCTGAGGGAACACATCATGAGCGGACATTCCACTTACAATCCAACCAATCCCGTAATGAAATGGGTCGACGACCGGTTGCCATTGCCGCGGCTTATGTATGACAGCTTTGTCACCTATCCGGTGCCGCGCAATCTGAATTACTGGTACACGTTCGGCGGTATCTTGATGATCATGATGGTGTCACAGATCATCACCGGCATCGTACTGGTCATGCATTACACGCCGCACGTTGACATGGCCTTCGATTCTGTCGAACACATCCGGCGCGACGTGAACTACGGTAACATCCTGCAGAAATGGCACGCGGTCGGTGGATCGTTCTTCTTCATTGCTGTTTATATCCATATTGCCCGCGGCATGTACTACGGCTCCTACAAGGCACCGCGCGAAATTTTATGGATGCTCGGCGTTGCCATTTTCCTCGTCATGATGGCAACCGGTTTCATGGGCTATGTGCTGCCGTGGGGCCAGATGAGCTTCTGGGGCGCGAAGGTTATCACCAACCTGTTCTCCGCCGTACCGTTCTTCGGAGAGGCGATCGTTACCTGGCTCTGGGGCGGTTTCTCGGTGGATAACGCCACTTTGCAGCGCTTCTTCTCGCTGCACTATCTGCTGCCGTTCGTTCTGGTTGGCGTTGTCATCCTGCACGTATGGGCCTTGCACGTCACCGGTCAGGGCAATCCGACCGGGGTTGAAGTGAAATCCGGTCAGGACACTCTTGCCTTTACACCGTTTGCGACGGTCAAGGACGCGTTTGCATTGTCGGTGTTCTTCATCGTGTTCACAGCGTTTGTGTTCTTCGCGCCTGACTATCTCGGCCACTCGATCAACTATGAAGAAGCCAATCCGCTGGTCACACCGGAGCATATCGTTCCTGAATGGTATTATCTGCCGTTCTACGCGATCCTGCGCGCGGTGCCGGACAAGCTGCTGGGCGTGGTTGCCATGTTTGGCTCGATCCTGGTGTGGTTCATCCTGCCCTGGCTCGATACCTCAAAAGTTCGTTCAGCAACTTACCGGCCAATTTTCAAACAGCTGTTCTGGCTGTTGATGATCGACTTCTTCATCCTGGGCGTCGTGGGTGCCAACCCGCCGGAAGGCTGGTGGATCACCGTTGGCCAGATCGCAACTGTCTACTACTTCGCCCACTTCCTCATTCTGCTGCCGCTTGTCGGACTGCTCGAAACGCCCAAACCGCTACCGTCATCCATATCGGATGCGGTTCTGGCGAAGAACACTGACAAGCAGCCCGCAGCCCAGCCGGCTGAGTAACAGCAGCATTCAGGAGACAATTCTATGAAGACGACGAAAACACTCCTTGCTGCCATTGCTCTTGGAACCTCTCTGGTTCTGGGTGGCACCGCTGCCATTGCAGCGGGCAAGCAGCACAATGCGGAAGATATCAACTTCTCGTTCGAAGGCGTATTCGGTCACTTCGACCGGGCACAGTTGCAGCGCGGCTATCTGGTTTACAAGGAAGTCTGCGCCGCATGCCATTCAATGAACCTGATGAACTATCGCAATCTTTCACAGCCTGGCGGCCCGGAACTGTCGGAAGCCGAGGTCAAAGCTGTTGCTGCAGAAGCAACCATCATGGACGGCCCCAATGCAGAAGGTGAAATGTTTGAACGCCCGGGCCTGCCCTCCGACAAATTCGCAAGCCCGTTCCCCAACCAGCAAGCGGCAATGTCCGCCAATGGCGGGGCCTATCCGGTTGACCTGTCGCTGATCACCAAAAAGCGCGAAGGCTTCCACTTCCCATGGTATGTGTCCCCGTTCATCAAGCTGGTGAAGGGCAATGGCGGACCGGAATACGTTCGCTCCGTGCTGATGGGCTATGAAGAACCCCCTGCAGAAGCAGCCAAGGATGCGCCGGAAGGCAAGGCCTACAACCCGTACTTCTCGGCAGGTCCGTGGATATCGATGGCACGCGCCGCTGTCAGAAGATGCGGTTGAATATGCTGACGGCACCAAGGCCAGCGTTGAGCAGATGGCAACGGATGTAGCTGCGTTCCTGACCTGGGCCGGTGAACCGAAAATGGAACAGCGCAAGTCGATGGGCTTCCAGGTTGTCTTGTATCTGGCCCTGCTGTCCCTGTTGTTGTTCCTGACCAAAAAACGTGTCTGGGGCCGCGAGCCACACTGATCCCGGTCAGAGATTGGGATACTTTTGAACAACAAGCCCGGATGGAAACGTCCGGGCTTTTTCAATCCGGAGCACAATTAGATGACCAAATCAGTTCTCGGTATTGTCGGCGGATCCGGTGTCTACGACATCGAGATGGACAGCGCCCGCTGGGAGAAGATCGAAAGTCCCTGGGGTGAACCGTCCGATGAGGTTCGCCGCGGCGAGATCGGCGGATTGCCGGTGGTATTTCTGCCCCGTCACGGACGTGGCCACAGGATATCGCCCAGCCATATCAATTACCGCGCCAATATCGATGTCCTGAAGCGCGCAGGCGTAACCGACCTTGTGTCGGTGTCTGCGTGCGGCTCTTTCAGGGAAGAGCTGCCGCCCGGCACCTTTGTCATCATCGATCAGTTCATCGACCGCACCTTTGCGCGCGAAAAGAGTTTCTTCGGCGACGGTTGTGTCGCGCATGTCTCCGTTGCGGACCCGATCTCGCCAGTGCTCGCCGATGCGCTGGAGGCTGCAGCAAGAGCAGAAGGCATACCGCATGCCCGCGGCGGCACCTATCTGTGCATGGAAGGACCGCAGTTCTCCAGCGTTGCCGAAAGCAAGCTTTACCGGCAATGGGGCTGTGATGTGATCGGCATGACCAACATGCCGGAAGCCAAACTGGCCCGCGAGGCCGAGATCTGTTACGCCACAGCCGCCATGGTAACCGACTTCGACTCCTGGCATCCCGATCACGGCGCGGTGGACATCACCTCCATCCTCGAGGTCATGCGTGCCAACGTCTCCAATGCCATCAAGCTGGTCACACGGCTTGCACACGACCTGCCAGCCGAGCATCAACCCTGCCCGATCCATTCAGACACTGCACTCGAATTTGCCATCATGACAGCACCTGAAAAGCGTGACGCAAACCTGCTGGCAAAACTTGATGCCGTTGCGGGCCGGGTATTGAACCGATAGAATGAAGCCCCCGGATCCTGGTGAAAAATGAACCTTGCCCGCTTTATCGCCGAGATGCCCAAGGCAGAGCTGCATCTGCATATAGAAGGCACCCTCGAACCGGAACTCATGATGAGCCTGGCCAGGCGCAACCAGGTCACCCTGCCCTATGCCACCGTGGAAGATATCCGCCAGGCCTATGAGTTCAACTGCCTGCAGGATTTCCTCGATGTCTATTATCTGGGCATGTCGGTGCTGCTGAAGCGGGAAGATTTTTTCGATCTCGCCTGGGCCTATCTGGAAAAAATGGCGGCCCAGAATGTCACCCACGTCGAGGTCTTCTTCGATCCGCAGGGCCACACCGCCCGCGGTGTCAGCTTTGACACCGTCCTGTCCGGTCTCACCGATGCTTTCGACAAGGCCCGGCGGGACTTCGGCATAACTTCAAAACTGATCATGTGTTTTCTGCGCCACCTCAGTGAAGACGAGGCATTTGATACCCTTGAACAGGCTTGCGCCTGCAAGAGCCACATTCACGGCGTCGGCCTGGACAGCTCCGAAAACGGCCATCCACCTTCAAAATTCAAACGCGTCTTTGCCGAAGCCCGCGAGCAGGGTTTCACACCTGTTGCCCATGCCGGTGAAGAAGGCCCGCCGGCTTATGTCACCGAAGCGCTTGATGAACTGCACATAGAGCGCATCGATCATGGCAACCGGGCGCTGGAAGATGCCTCACTTGTCAAACGCATCGCCGACAGCGGCATGGCCATGACCGTCTGCCCCTTGTCCAACAAGCGGCTTCAGGTCGTGCCCGATCTCAAGGATCACCCTCTCCGGCACATGCTGAACGCAGGTATCTGTGCCACCGTCAATTCTGATGATCCATCCTATTTCGGTGGCTATGTGAACGACAACTACCTGGCTATTGCCGATGCATTGGACCTCACGCACTCAGAGATTGTGCAACTGGGACGCAACAGCTTCATCGGCTCGTTCATGAACGAGGCCGACAAGCGTGCTGCTGTTGCTCACTTCGATGAATTCGTTGATAAAGCCCGCTAGATCGTTTTCGTTTTACTTGAATACAACAAGGATCTACCTGATGGACCTTCGCAACGGCTTTGACCTTCGCCGCCATATCCGCACCATTCCAGACTATCCCAAACCGGGTATCACGTTTCGCGATATCACGACCCTGCTGGCCAACAAGCATGCCTTTCGTGCAGCCGTCGATGAGTTGATGTGGCCATTTCTGTCTGCCGGCGTGGATTACGTGGTCGGCATTGAGGCACGCGGATTCATTCTGGGTGGCGCCATCGCCCACGAACTTGGTCTCGGCTTCCTGCCGATCCGCAAGAAAGGCAAGCTGCCGGGCAAGGTCATCGGCAGGGACTATCAACTGGAATACGGCGTCGACACCATTGAAATCCACGCAGATGCCATATCGAAAGGTGACAAGATACTGTTGATCGATGATCTGATTGCAACCGGCGGCACAGCGGAAGCCGCCATTGACCTGATCCAGGACTCCGGTGGCGACGTTGTTGCAGCCGCATTCGTTGTCAATCTGCCGGACCTCGGCGGTGCACAAAAACTCATCGACAGGAACATCAAGGTGCACCGGCTGGTGGATTATGAAGGCGATTAGACATGGCTGATCTGGACACACTTGTTGCTTTCATGGTTGCCACCATGATTTTTGCCTACATGCCCGGCCCGGCGCTGCTCTACGCCACTGCCCAGACCATTGCACGCGGCCGCAAGGGCGGGTTGATGGCGGCATTCGGCATTCATCTGGGCGGCTATGTGCACGTTATCGCCGCCGCGCTTGGTCTTGGGTTCCTTCTGTCCCAGGTTCCGACTGCCTATCTGATCATCAAGTTTGCCGGTGCTGCCTATCTGGTGTGGCTGGGTTTTCGAATGATTACCCAGCGCGTTCAAGCAGGCAATTCTCAACCTGTCGCATCAAACCCGAGCCGAACCTTCGCACAGAGCGTGCTGGTGGAAGTGCTGAATCCAAAAACCGCGATTTTCTTCATCGCGTTCCTGCCGCAGTTCGTTGATCCGGCAGCAGCGCTGCCGGCATGGCTGCAGTTTCTGATCCTCGGCACCATCGTGAATGTGGTGTTCTCGTCCGCAGACCTTGTTGCCGTCGCCCTTGCTCATCGCATTGTGGGCCGGATCAAGCAGAGCCTGCGAGGCCAGCGCATAGCCCGCTGGATCGGCGGGTCGATACTTGCCGGACTGGGCCTGCGGCTTGGCCTGGAAGGCAGCGGGAACTGACGCCATGAAAGTTGCAGGCAAATCCTATCGCTCGATCTGGTTGAATGCTGATGGCTGGCGGGTCGATATCATCGACCAGACCCGGCTGCCGCACGAATTCGAGATCGTGACATTGCAAACCCTAGAAGACGCAGCCCGCGCCATCGAGATCATGCAGGTGCGCGGCGCGCCGCTGATCGGCGCAACGGCCGCCTACGGCATCTGCCTGGCCCTGCGCCGCGACGCATCCGATGAAGCACTGGAAGCCGCGGACGCCAGACTGCGCCGCACCCGGCCCACCGCCATCAACCTGATGTGGGCGCTCGATGAGATGCTCGCCACGGTGCGCAATCTGGCGCGCGACGACCGGCTCGCTGCCGCTTACAAACGGGCCGGAGATCTTTGCGACGCCGATGTTGAAACCAACGCCGCCATTGGCCGCAACGGGCTCAAACTGATCGAGGACATCGCAGCCGAAAAGCCCGGCGAAACAGTCAACATCCTGACCCATTGCAATGCGGGCTGGATCGCAACCGTCGACTGGGGTACAGCGCTTTCCCCGATCTACATGGCACACGACAAGGGCATTCCGGTACATGTATGGGCGGACGAAACCCGGCCGCGCAATCAGGGTGCTGCGCTTACCGCATGGGAGCTTGGCAGTCACGGCGTGCCGCACACCATCGTGGTCGATAATGCCGGCGGGCACCTGATGCAGAACGGCCAGGTCGACATGGTCATTACCGGGACAGACCGCACAGCAAGCAATGGTGATGTCTGCAACAAGATCGGCACCTATCTGAAAGCCCTTGCGGCGAAGGATAACGAGATCCCGTTCTATGTCGCCCTGCCCCATTCGACCATCGACTGGTCCGTGACCGACGGTGTCGCCGACATCCCGATCGAAGAACGCGATGGCGACGAGGTAACCCATTTGAGCGGACTGGCTGAGGACGGGTCCATCGTCAAGGTGCAGGTGTCGGCTCCCGGGTCGCGCGCCGGCAATCCGGCCTTTGATGTCACGCCCGCCCGCCTCGTCACCGGGCTCATTACGGAACGCGGTGTCTGCGAGGCATCCGCGCAAGGCCTGTTATCATTGTATCCGGAGCGCAAGACATGAGTGATGAAGCATCTCTCCGCCGCGCGGTGGTCGAAACCGCCCAGGCCATGAGCACAAAAGGCCTGTCACCGCAGCGCTCCGGCAATGTCTCCGTCCGCATCGAAGGCAACATTCTGGTTACCCCGACCGGCGTGGCCTACGCCGACTACCAGCCGGCCGACATGGTGAAGATGTCGATGGATGGCGTTGTTGCGGAAGGCCAGAAAAGACCGTCGTCGGAAGCACCGTTTCATCTTGCCATCTACAACGCCTTTCCCGACGCCAAAGCCATCGTGCACTGCCATTCAATGGCGGCCACGGCACTTGCCTGCGCCCGCAGGGAAATCCCGGCATTTCACTACATGGTGGCTGTGGCCGGCGGCAAGAAGATACCGCTGGCGGACTACGCAACGTTCGGAACCGATGCACTGGCAGCAAGCGCAGTGAACGCGTTGTCGGGCGGCTACAAGGCCTGCCTGCTGGCCAATCACGGCCAGATCGCCTTTGCCGGCAATCTTGGCAAGGCGCTGGAACTGGCCGGCGAGGTCGAAACGCTTGCCCGGCAGTACATCGACGTGCTCAGTCTCGGCGGTGGTCATGTTCTGGACGACGCTGAAATGGGCCGGGTGATCGCAAAGTTCAAAAGCTACGGCAAACAGGCCTGATCACGCTTACCCGCGCCCGATGAACGGCATGTTGGTTGCCATCACTGTCATGAACTGCACATTGGCTTCCAACGGCAGGCCGGCCATGTAGACCACCGACGAGGCGACGTTGGATACATCCATCACCGGTTCCGGCTTCATGCTGCCGTCTGCCTGCGGTACGCCCTTTTTCATGGCATCCGTCATGGCTGAGGCCGCATTGCCGATATCAATCTGCGAGCAGGCGATATTGAACTGCTCTGCCGTCCAGCGAGATGCAGCGCGTCAGCCCGGTTATGGCGTGCTTGGAAGCCGTATAAGGCGCTGATCCCGGTCGTGGCACGTGTGCGGAAATCGAGCCATTGTTGATGATACGCCCGCCCTGGGGGCTCTGGTCACGCATCATGGTAAAGGCCCCTTTGGCAATCAGAAAGGCACCGTCGAGATTGACGCCGATGACTTGGCGCCACTGATCATATGTCAGCTCCGCCAGATTGAGCGGCGGCACATTGGTCCCGGCATTGTTGAACACAACATCAATCCGGCCATGAGCCTTTTCGATACCTGCATACAACGCGTCAACGGAAGCAGGATCAGTGACGTCACAGGCAATGGCCTGCATTTGCGCACCGAGCTCACCGGCCTCGGAGATGGTTTCCTGCAAGGCGTTTTCGCGCCTGCCGGTCAGCACCACTGTCCAGCCGTCTGCTGCCAGGGCAATGGCGCATGCCCTGCCAATGCCCGATCCTGCGCCCGTAACCAGAGTGATACCCTTGCTCATCTGCCATATCCTTTATGTTCCGGTATTGCCGCGGCAGGCGAACATCACCGTTGAATCGTATGAAAACACCTTGTCGCCATGTTGGTTGTGGCCGTGTGGCGTCAGTGTGACAAGCCCCCATCCGGGTCTCGATTTCATCTTGCGCGCGCCTGTAATGGTACCACCATAGGTAACCGTATCTCCGGGGTAGACCGGCTTGTTCCATTGCAGGTTCTCAAAGCCTGGTGAAGGGCCGAGCGCAGGCAGCGGATCTCCACGCGCGGCCGCAGCATCACGCAATGAAAAATGATATTGAGCCAGCAGCTTCATGCAGGCAGATGCAGTATGCCATCCCGAAGCAGCCAGCTTGCCAAAATGCGTCCTGGCGGCTGCCTCATCATCCAGGTGAAAGGCCTGCGGGTCATATTTCTGGGCATAATCAATCACCGCGTCGCGGGTGAAATGATAATCACCATAGACCGCGTGCTGGCCCGCCTCAAAGTCTTCCAGCCAGATCGAGGTGTATCCGTTCATGACTCACCTGCTGCACGAACCCGAAACAGATTGGTGCCGGTCATTTCGGTCTTGGGTTCACCGGTCTGATCGAGGGCTTCCCAGCGCATGCGCACAATGCCCATTTCAGGCCGGCTGGATGAGACCCGTTTTTCCAGCACCGTATAACGCAGCGACAGCACATCGCCGGCGTAGACCGGCTTCATCCATTTGACCTGCTCGATGCCGAAGGAACCCATGCCGGCTGCCTGGTTGGCATAACCCAGCACCATCAGCCGGTTCATGATCGAGCACACCTGCCAGCCCGATGCGCACAGCCCGCCGAGCACAGAAGCATTGGCCAGTTCCTCATCGAGATGAAACGGTTGCGGGTCCCATTCGCCCGCATATTCGCGGATCAGGTCAGCCGACAGGGCGAATGCACCACAGGTGCGCGTATCACCAACCTTGAAATCTTCGTAGTGCATTAATTCCCCAGACATGGCCGTTGTTTTCGGGCCTCCGGCTCCCCGGGTCAAGCGTCTTCATTGCGGGCAACCCATGCAGCAGGATCAGAACTCCTTGTGCATGGACTTATCCAAACCCAATAGCCTACCCTGCGTGCCTGTTGCATGGAGTAAATCATTGGGAATGTTTTCCAAATCAATCGGCATGGCTCGCATGGGTATCGAGTATGATGTACCTGTCCCCGCAACCCCCACACGCAAACTCCTGATCTGTACGGCACCCAGAACTGCCAGCGGCTCATTGACTTCACTCATTCGGGAAAGTGGGCTTGGTCAGGTCAGCGAGTACTGCAGCACGCTCGCAGAACGACGCTTTCGTATGCGCAGCAACTCACGCGTACCGGTGAGCAAGTCAAAACTCAGCGCCGAGTATCTGCGCACCATCATGCCGTTGCGAACTGTTCAGGGCGTATTTGCAGCCAAGATACAACACGCGCATGTCAAGCGGGTTATCAGGGCCGGGCTGGCTCGCGAGCTGTTTGACGGCGCGGACCTGGTTTTTCTGTTTCGCCAGGACCTTCGCGACCAGGCTGTTTCCTATACGGTGTCCCTGCTGACAGATAATTGGAGCTGGCAAGCCACAGAAGTTGACCCGTCCCGCTTTTCTGACGCACGTCTGCGCCGGGAATATATGCATCAGTTGAGATATCTGGCATATGAGTATGCCGAATGGCATACGATCTTCAACACCTTGGGTGTGACCTGCACGGAACTGCCAAGTGAGCAATTCGTTCGCCAGCCGGCCCAGACCGTACGAAACCTGTTTCAACTTGTTGACGCATCAGTTGACGAAGCTGCATTGGCGCAAGCAGTTGAAAACATGGACCGCTATGCCGGCAATCAGCAGCTGAAGCGGCGTTTACGCGACACTATTGTGCCAACCGTGGATCATCATGATTTGTTGCGGGCGCGCTATTTGCCTGCTGACCGAATGCGCCTGTCCATACGCAACTTGTTCGGTTGAATTGGGTATGAGATGAGAACGTTGATTGTAGTCATGGGAGTTTTGGTTGCCGCAACACTTCCTGACCTCGCCACAGCGCAGAACCAGATTGATGATGCGGCCAAAAACTGGCAGGCCCAGGTGCAGGATCAGCCTATCCGTGCCGCCGCAAGCGTGCAGGATGAATTCAAGACAGATCAGATAACGATTTCCCTTGAGTTCAGCTCTGTCCAACAGACATTTGATGGCTTGATCACCACATTGCGGCGCAGGAAAACCGATATCATCCGTGAGGCGGAAGTTGCCGGCATGCGCGTGGCCGAAGCCACAATTACGGCCATGGAATTGCGCCAGCGCCGCTCTGATTCCGACGGCTTCGGGTATTTTGGTGACGTCACGGTTCTGCTGACGGTTACCGGCTTTACAGATCCTCTTGATGTGGCAGCCAGGTTGAAAAGGCTGTCGGCCCGCAGTGTTGGCGAACTGCAGTACTCCCTGTCGAAAACAGCTCTGGAACGGGCCAAAGGTGCTCTTCGCAACAAGGTACTGGCGAAAATTCAGCGCGAAGCCGCCAGCGAAGCTGAACTGCGTAACACCCAACTGGGAGACATGCTCCGGTTTGAGTTTGAGATCCACGTCAACCGCAGGTCACCGAAAGCAGTGAACGTTGTTGTCATAAGCGGACGCGGGCTGGCTGTGTTCAAACCACATGAGCAGCAATGAACAGCCAGTGCTATGCGACGACGCTAGATCAGTTGTTGAACCGGAAATGCAGCACGTCGCCGTCCGAGACGATGTATTCCTTGCCTTCAAGCCGCATCTTGCCGGCATCACGTGCACCTGCTTCACCTGACAATGTCACGAAATCATCATAGGCAATGGTTTCCGCGCGGATGAAACCCTTTTCAAAATCGGTGTGAATAACCCCTGCTGCGGCAGGTGCCTTGGTACCGTTGGTTACTGTCCAGGCTCGCGCCTCTTTCGGACCGACCGTGAAATAGGTCAGCAGCTTCAGTAATTTGTAACCGGCGCGAATAACCCGGTTCAGGCCCGGTTCGGCCAGCCCGATGGCATCCAGATATTCACGCTGCTCATCGTCGTCCAGCACGGCAATTTCGCTTTCGATCTTGGCAGACACCACAACCGCCTGTGCACCTTGTGCCGCTGCAAAAGTCTTCACCTTGTCGGAAAACCCGTTGCCCTCATCTGCTGCTGCCTCTTCAACATTACAGACATACAGCACCGGCTTGGATGTCAGCAGGCCCAGCATGCGGAATGCTTTTTGCTCGTCATCCGCGATTTCAAGCTCACGCGCCGGTTTGCCGTCACGCAGCAGCTCAAGCGGCCGCATCATGAAATCATACTCTGCCTTGGCGGCTTTCTCTCCCGACTTTGCCTTCTTCTCAACCCCTGCAATTCGCTTTTCCAGGCTCTCCATGTCCGACAGCATCAATTCGGTTTCGATAGTCTCAATGTCGGCGAGGGGATCAATGCGGCCTTCCACATGGGTGATATCGCCGTCTTCGAAACAGCGCACCACATGAGCAATGGCATCAACCTCGCGGATATTGGCCAGGAATTGATTGCCGAGGCCTTCGCCTTTGGAGGCACCTTTGACCAGACCGGCAATATCAACAAATGTCAGCCGGGTCGGGATGGTTTGGGCAGACTTTGCAATCGATGCCAGTTGGACGAGACGCTCATCCGGCACGGCGACGTCCCCGACATTGGGTTCAATGGTGCAGAACGGATAATTCGCCGCCTGTGCCGCCGCTGTCTGCGTCAATGCATTGAACAGGGTCGACTTGCCGACATTGGGCAACCCGACGATACCGCACTTGAAACCCATCTAATCCTTGTCCTTCTTGCCCAGCAGCCTGTTCAGCATATCGGCCATCGGGCCGGTTTTTGACAATGCAGGTTTGCGGGCTGCAGCCCGCGCCTGATGTATGTGACTTTGCTTTTTGCCCGGCGCCTTGGATGATACCTTTGACGTTGAGCTATCGTTTCCAGCCGGACGCACGCTGAGCGCCACCTTGTTCATGAACCCTGCATCGTCGCCTTTAACCAGCAATCCCGCACTTCGTGCAACCTCGTCGAGCAATGGCTCCAGCCATTCACGGTCGGCTTTGGCAAAATCACCCAGGACATGTCCTGTAACTCTGTCCTTTGATCCCGGATGGCCGATACCAAGGCGCACCCGGCGATAGTCCTTGCCACAATGGGCATCGATCGAGCGGATGCCGTTGTGACCGCCTGCGCCGCCGCCGGTTTTCACCCGCACCTTGCCTGCCACCAGATCAAGCTCGTCATAAAGCACCACAAGGTCTTCAGGACCGAGATTGTAGAACCGCATGGCCTCGCCCACGGCACGGCCGGACTCGTTCATGTAGGTTTGTGGTTTCATGATCAGCACTGTCTCGCCTTCGAGCAGGCCTTCGGAAATTTCTGCCTTGAACTTCTTGCGCCATGCAGAAAAGCCATGGCGGCGAACGATCTCGTCCACCGCCATGAAACCGATATTGTGCCGGTGCCCGGCATGTTTCGTGCCTGGATTTCCAAGCCCTGCGATAATCAGCATGTGTGCCTCATTTCGCTACTAGCCGGACCGAACAGCGAAGATCCAGCGAAGAGATTACTCTTCGCCGCCTTCACCTTCAGCAGCAGCGTCTTCGCCGCCTTCACCGCCTTCACCTTCTTCGCCTTCAGCACCTTCTTCGCCTTCAACTGCGTCTTCCTCATCTTCAGCACCACCAGACGGTGCAGAGATAGTCGCAATGGTGAAGTCGCGATCAGTGATGGTAAAGGTCATGCCTTCCGGCAGTGTCAGGTCGGTTGAGTGCAGGCCATCGCCGATATCCAGCTCTGAAATGTCCATGTCAAAGCTTTCGGGGATCGCATCAGCCGGGCACATGATTTCAACCGTGTGGCGAACCACGTTCAGCACACCGCCGCGCTTGAGGCCCGGGCTGTCTTCGTCGCCGAGGAAGTTGATTGCCACTTCAACAGCAATACGCGCGCCTTTGCCGAGCCGCAGAAAGTCAACGTGCACGACGAAGTCGCGAACCGGGTCAAACTGCACATCACGCGGGATGGTGCGAACCTTGGTACCGTCAACATCGATGTCGACCAGTGTTGACAGGAAACGACCCGTCTGCACCTGTTTCATCAGTTCACGGTAGTCCATGGAAATGGTCTGGGGTTCTTTTTTGTCGCCGTAGATTACGGCGGGTACGCGGCCTTCACGGCGGACTGCACGGGCGGCCCCCTTGCCGGCCCGTTCGCGCACCGAAGCGTTCAGTGTGGCGGTCTGTGCCATCGTCTGTCTCCTGCTTTCGTGCAATTGGTAAAAACACGGCGCGCCAACCATTGATGCGCCAACCAGTATCCGGCCTGAGATCTCCTCCAGGGGTGAACGAGCCCGGCAGCGGATTGCGGGCTTATACATAAAGCAGCGCCTGTGCGCAACATGTACCTCATCTTGATGTAGACTGCATCACTCAGGGGATCATCCGGGCAAACTGTCCGTGGACGCACTGTGTCTCAAATGTCACACTTTTCAAAAAAGTGCGTACACCCCCTTAATGTGACTGGGCCGACAGGTCAAAATCTGCTTACATGCTGCCATGAATTCCATAGCAGGGGTTATTTCAATGAAAAAGACGCTTTTAGCAACATCGGTTGCAGTTTTTGCATTTGTCGGCCCGGCCAATGCCGCTGATTACGAGCGTGAACTGGGCCTGATCGTATCAGGTGTTGTGGACAGCTGGGCAGGTGTTCAGTTTATCGACGATGGCAACAACGACGACACTGTCTTTACCAATGGCGGTGAAGGCCTGCTGAGCCTGCCGCTTGGCGACAACATGTCGATCCAGTCAGACGTCAAGTACGAATACAATACGAACGCAACGGAATCAGCGGTTGACAACGATGTGAATGGCCCGCGTTTCTCCTACCAGTTTGCAACCCATGCAAGCTGGCGCGATCCGTCACGTGGCCTGTTTGGCGCCTTTGGCGGCATGGGCTCCATCGACACCGGCATCGGATTTACCGGCTTCCGCCAAGATCACCGCTTTGTCGGCGGTGAAGCCCAGTTCTATATCGATAATATTACGTTGTATGGTCAGGGTGGTTATGTCGAAACGGCCAATTCAGGCTTTGGTCTTGATGACGGCTTTTTTGCCCGTGGCGTTGTGCGCTACTTTCCGACCAGCGACAGCCGTATCCAGTTGGAAGGTACCTACATCAACATGGATTATAACTTAGCGGGTTCAGGCGAGATGGAAGCCTTTTCGGTGAAGGCGCGGTATGATTTTCTCCTGGCCGGCATGCCTGTCATCGGCGACACGCCGATTTATGTCGGCTACCGGGGCACATTCCGTGACAATTGCGGGTTTGGAGGAGAGGATCTGGACGACCACACAATCATGGTCGGAACATCCTACTCATTCTCCGGCGACCGCCTGACAGTTGATCGCCAGGGCGCGACCCTTGATACACCTGACTTTGCAATTGGATGTTTAGACGACCCCGGTCCTTTGGGCTAGCAGCAGCCAAAACGGGATTAAACCGGAGCAGTCCGGTAATAACAACCGTGAGTGAGTAAACCTCCCTGATACTGCCCCGGGTGCCTGAACAGGCGTCCGGGGTTTTTGATGTCAGGAAGCCAATGTGTTGATCGCAATGCCGGGCAGGTTGCAATCATTGCGCGGGTTCAACGCACAAAACCGCACTGTGGCCCAAATGTCACATTTCTCAAAAAAATGCCTGTACAACATTAACGTGACTTTGCTGCAGCGTCAGAATCTGCCTAGTGTGTGTTCAGATTTCCTTTTGCAGGGGTTAATTCAATGAAAAAGATACTTTTGGCAACGTCTGTCTCGCTTATTGCTTTTGCGGGTCCGGCCAATGCCGCTGATTACGAGCGTGAACTGGGCCTGATCGTATCAGGTGTTGTGGACAGCTGGGCAGGTGTTCAGTTTATCGACGATGGCAACAACGACGACACTGTCTTTACCAATGGCGGTGAAGGCCTGCTGAGCCTGCCGCTTGGCGACAACATGTCGATCCAGACAGATGTCAAATACGAATACAACACAAACGCCACTGAAAATGTGGTTGACAATGATGTGTTTGGCCCCCGGTTCTCCTACCAGTTTGCCACTCATGGCAGTTGGCGTGATCCATCGCGTGGGCTGTTCGGCGCATTCGGTGGTATGGGCTCTAACGATTCCGGCTTCGCATTTGGCGCCCTGCGACAGGACTACCGCTTTGTCGGCGGTGAAGCCCAGTTTTATATCGACAACATCACACTGTATGGCCAAGGCGGTTACGTTGAAACCTCCAATGTCGGCGCTGGCCTTGACGACGGGTTCTTCGCGCGTGGCGTCGTGCGCTATTTCCCCACCAGCGACAGCCGCATCCAGTTGGAAGGCACCTACATCAACATGGATTATAACATCGCGGCCGCAGGTGAAATGGAGGCCTTTGCGGTGAAGGCGCGCTACGACTTTACCTTGGCCGGCATGCCTGTAATCGGTGATACGCCGATTTACCTCGGCTATCGGGGTACATTCCGCGACAATTGCGGACTTGACGGAGAAGATTTGGATGATCACACAATCATGATTGGAACATCCTACTCATTCTCCGGTGACCGTCTGACAGTTGATCGCCAGGGCGCAACCCTGGATACACCAGACTTTGCAATCGGGTGTTTTGACGAGACAGGCGGGCCTATCAATTAGCAGCAGCCAACTGGTTTAAGCCGGAGTTGTCCGGTTCGTAACAACCGTGAGTGAGTAAACCTCCCTGAAACTGCCCCGGGTGCCTGAACAGGCGTCCGGGGATTTTCAGTTCAGGGAGCCAGAACCTCAATTGCAATGTCTGTCGGGCTGAAGTTGTTGCACGGGTTCAGCACCTGCGGGCAGTTGGAAATCACTGCCAGCACGTCCATCTCGGCGCGTAGCGTCACAAAGTCTCCCGCCCGCGATGAGCCCAGCGCCACGTGCGCTCCGCCCGCCGTATCCACCGGCACGGTCATGAACCAGTTGACGTTCGGCACGATGTCCTTCCAGCCCAGATCATGGTCGGCAAGTGCAGCCAGGAAGTTTTCCCGACAACCGTCATTGCCCACACCATAAAGCATCTCATTGGAAGGCCTGGAACAACATCCGCCAATGGTGTCGTGGCCGCCGAAACTGTCTTGCTCGATGGAGAACAGTTTACGCGCCTTGTCGGAATACAGCGCGTGACCGCTGGTGAGCAGTATGGTGCCGGCCTTCTTGATGGTATTGGGAGCGTGATAGCGCTCAGCCGGGTCTTCGGCGCAATAGCACAGGAAATCAACGGCCTGTGCCCCATGCGTATCGACAATGCGCAGTTGCTCCGCCTTCCTGATCACACGCGACCACGGCGCACCGGCTGCAATTGTTTCACTATGGATGACTGTAGAACTCATAGCGCCAGACTGGCAGTCAGCGCATCAGTCGTCAAACAGACTGGACACCGATTCTTCGAGCGCCGTGCGCTTGATGGCTTCGCCAATCAGGCTTGCCATGGTGATGACGCGTATATTGCGCGACACCCGCACCGCTTCAGTTGCCTGGATACTGTCCGTCAGCACCAGTTGCTTGAGTTTGGACGCGGTAATGCGCGCCACCGCACCACCGGACAACACACCATGGGTGATATAGGCCGACACATCCGATGCACCTGCATCCAGCAGGGCTTCAGCGGCGTTGCACAATGTGCCGCCGGAATCGACGATGTCATCAACCAGGATACAGGACATGCCGGAAACCTCGCCGATGATGTTCATGACTTCCGAAACACCTGCACGTTCGCGGCGTTTGTCCACAATGGCCAGCGGCGCACCGATGCGCTTGGCAAGGGCGCGGGCACGCACCACACCACCCACGTCTGGCGATACAACGCAGACTTCCGTACCGGAAAACTTGTCCTTGTTGTCCTTGATGTCGCGCACCATGACGGGAGCGGCATAAAGGTTGTCGGTCGGGATGTCGAAGAAGCCCTGAATCTGACCGGCATGCAGGTCAATGGTCAGCACCCGGTCTGCACCGGCGCGCTCGATCATGTTGGCAACCAGCTTGGCTGAAATCGGCGTCCGCGGGCCAGGTTTCCGGTCCTGCCGGGCGTAGCCGAAATACGGCACAACAGCCGTCACTCGTTTTGCCGATGCACGGCGCAGTGCATCGGTGATGATCAACAGTTCCATCAGGTGGTCATTGGTCGGAAAGGACGTGGACTGCACCACAAAGACGTCCTCGCCGCGGACATTTTCCTGTATCTCGACAAACACTTCCATGTCGGCAAATCGCCGCACCGAGCACTTGGTCAAAGGAAGGTTGAGATAGGCGGCAATGGCTTCCGCCAATGGCCGGTTGGAATTACCCGAAACGAGTTTCATTGCGACGTTCGCCCTGTGACGCCGGTTCCCGATCTTTGTTTGCGCGGGAATTCCAGCTGATCCAGCCCTTATGACAAGGTTCTTACAACCTTGGATAGCGGTCTGCCAACCACAGATTTCCGCAATTCCACATGAAGATAACAATTTTGGGCAGCAAACGCCGTTTATTTGCTGCGCACTTGCTCAACGAGGTTGAAAATACCCTCCGCAGCGGCTTCTGCTGCATAACCTGCCGTCTGACCCCAGCCCTTGTTGAGCGAGCCCGCCGGAACGTCGTTGGCCTGACGCACGGTCCCCAGCACCTTGCCTGTCGGCAGGGTAACGGCCCAGGCAAGCTTCACCTGTTGCACTCCTGATTTGGGTGCCGCAAGTGCGACAAGACCGGAAATCGACAATGTTGTCTTTCCGGGCTTTTTCACCACCGGCCAGCCTGCATCGCGCAGCACCTTGCGCATGGCAAGGTAAAGCTCGTCATTGCCACGCCCGGGTGATCCCGTCACCCCGACAAGGGCCACCTTGTCTATGCCGCCACCGGCAGGTGTATCCGTAAAAGTCTGCATGTCGCCCAGATCGGTTTTCGCATCCGGTGCCGGTCGCGCGGTGGCAAGCTGCTCGCGATCAGGTACGGACCGAGCTGCCAACCTGGACGCTTTGCCTGACCCTCTGGATGACTTCGCTGCTCCTGATGATCCGGCTTGCGCGGCAACGTCATCTGATTCTCCCATCAACTCTTCAAGGGAATTTACGCCGGCATCCCGCAACCGCTCCTGCGCCTGCTTTTGAGCCACAACGGTCAGCCGCTCGTCCAGCTCTTCCGGTGTCATCGTGTAGAGCTCGTCCGGCGTGATCGACGCTGTTGCCAGCGGAGATCCGGACCCGTAATAGGTCTCCAGGTCGAACTCCTTTTCAGCCCCCGGACCAGCTTGTGCAAAAGTATGGGTCGGCGGCAGAACGCCTGCCTGCCTGACCCTGAAGCCCAGTTGCGCCAGCCGTGTGGACAGGCTTTCGGCCGTGACCGACGCCATGCGTTTGAGAATGATGTCCGACACCCCTGCCCAAGGATCGGCATTGGGTGCCGCCACCAGTTCCTGCCCGTTGATCCTGTGCAGTTCACCGCCGGTATTGCCGGTCAATACCCAAGTGTATATGACCCGGACGCCACCGCCTTCAAACACTGCCTGAAAATTTCCCGCCAGTTGATAACCGTCAGAGAAATTGCCCTGCACAATGGCAATATCGCGAAGACCTGCCTCTTCGGCCAGCGCATCCGCCAGCACACCGGCCCTGTCAGGCGGCACACCGTTCATCGCGATGATGGCGATGGTGGGCGGGAGACGCCCCGAACCTCCGCCACCCAGGGACGATTTCGCGAATGGCTGGTTGGGACTTGCTGAACAGGCCGCAAGCAACAGCAATGTCGCCAGCAGCGCGGTGATACCCGCCACTGTCCGCGCCCATCCGTGCCTGTCTGCAACCCGCATCATTTCCCAGCCTGGATAATACAAAAGGGGTCAATAATCAGCCCCTCGGTATAACGTCTGACCTCGCTGGCACAATGTGCCTTAATCATGCCCTGCACCGCAAGAGAGCAGCATGTCTCAGACAGGCCGGCGGTACTGAATGAAAGGCGATTTGGTGCCGACCTTGTCGTACAGCATCCGGCCTTTGTAGTTGAATTCCTGCGTGGCCCAATAGGTGCGCGTGGCGCCTTTTGCATCCGCTGCCTCATAGACTGCCTCGATCAGGGCACGCCCTGCCCCACCTCCGCGTACCGCCGGGTCCACGAACAGGTCTTCCAGGTAGCAGTATACCGTTGGCGACCAGGTGGAACGGTGAAACACGTAATGGGTAATACCGTCGATGTGGCCATCATCATTGACTGCAACAAGACCGGAAGGGTCCCATTCACCATCGCCCAGCAGGCGCTCAAAGGTCAGCTCGATGGTCTTCTCCGGTACCGAAGATTCATAAAACCGCAAATAGCCGTCGAACAATTCGCGCCAGCGCGGCTTGTCATCTGCCAGCAATGCCCGGACTGAGTAGGCCATGTGTGCTCCTATCTGACGATCATCTTCAGTGGATATCGGGAGACCGGTTCCGGCGCACCTCGCCCGGTAATGTAGGTACGAGCCAGTGTCATCGCCGTGTTGGTCCTGGAATCTACAAGGATCATGTGCGCAAAAAAAGTCATATTGGCTTGGATCCTGAATTCATTGCCGTGAAAGAACATCGGCGTATCCATCCAGCTTGGCGTAAACTTGGCGCCCAGGGAATACCCGCAGGCATTGAGCCTGGCATGTTTGAGGCCGTGTTCATCCATGACGCGCGCATGAGCATCGAACACGTCACCGGCCGTCTTGCCGGGCTTCATCACGTCTTCCACCGCCTTGAGCGCCTCAAGCGCTGCAGCATGCATCGAGACGTGCTGCTTTTTCGGCTCTCCGACAATGAATGTGCGCATGTATGCTGCGTGGTAGTGGCGGTAGACCCCGGCAAATTCGAGTGTCAGCTGATCGCGCTTTGACAGTTTGCGCCGGCCGGATTTATACCGGCACAACAGCGCATCACGGCCAGATCCGATAATGAACTCGTTGGCCGGATAGTCGCCGCCACCAGCGAAAATTGCCGCGTGCTGGGCCGCCAGAATATCGCCTTCATCGGCGCCTGCATGGGTTGCTTCAATCGCGGCCTTGAGCGCGGCGTCACCCAGCCTGCCCGCCTTGCGTACATACTTCAGTTCCGCGTCGGATTTGACACTGCGGATACCATCCACCAGCCGCGATGCATCCTGCAATTTGCACCAGTTGCCAAGTGCCGCGTCAACCGCCAGCCCGTTTGAGTGCACCAGACCATAGGATTCGTTCTCGATGCCGAGCTTTTTGCCTTTCGCGCCAAGGCTTGCCAGCATGTCGCGCAGTTGCACAGCCGGCTGTGCACCGGCCTCGTCCGTCCAGATGCGAATGTCTTCAATGGTTGAGGTATGCTGAGCCTGAAGCAAATCCGCTGACCGGGTCAACAGGGCCATCTTGCCATCCGCGCCGAGATACAGGCACTGAAAGAAACAGAAACCGAACGTGTCATAGCCGGTCAGGTAATACATGGACTCCTGCTGAAACATCAGCAATCCATCCAGCCCGCGCGCCGCCAGTTCCCCGATGACCTTCTTCTGCCGGGCCTTGTATTCCGTCATCTCAAAATGCAGTGCCATGATTGCTGCCTATCCCTTGATGCAAATAGCTGAAAGCTGGCGTCCGTAATCCGCTTCACCGCGATGAACCGTACGCCGGTAGGAAAAGAACCGCTGCTCATCGGCATAGGTGCACAACGCGGTATCTTCGATTGAAGCCAGTTCCAGATCGACCAGACGGGCGCGAACAAACCCCGGCAGGTCAAACATGAAATGCCCAGGTTTTGCCGACGGGATGAAAAACCGTTCCGACGTTGCATCGCGTTCGACAAACTGCGCCTGGTACTCCGGCCCGACTTCATAGTTCAACTGGCTGATGGTCGGCCCGATCGCGGCGTGAACATCCTTCGCACCCAGCTCTTTCATGCGGGCAACAGTTGATCCCAGAATGCCGCCAACTGCGCCTTTCCATCCGGCGTGGGCTGCGCCAACAATCTGACCGTCACCCGAACTGAACAGCACCGGTGTGCAATCTGCCGTCAGAACCGCAACTGCAATTCCTGGCTTGTCGGTGACCACCGCATCACCATCCGGCGGCTGGCGCACATTCCAGGGTTTATCGGCCACAACAGCCTCAGCGCTGTGCCACTGGCTGATGGTGAGCAGTTGCTGGTTGTCCACGCCCAGTTGCGCTGCAATCCGGCGCCGGTTCTCGCACACTTTCGCACCGTCATCATCGGAACCGTAACCGGCATTCAATGATCCGTAGATGCCGTCTGACACACCGCCTTCGCGAGTGAAAAATCCATGTTTTATAGTGTTTATGGAAGAAAGGCCCGAAGCTTCGATCATGCTGGCTCCACGTTGAAAGGGGCGGGTTTGGGCATGTCGGGATGGGTTACCGCAAGCACCTTGAACAACTGCCCCATCTGGTTGCCGGAAACCAGCCTCTGGGCGCCTTTCGACAGGCGAATGCGCTGCCGGGCATCGGCGCGCGCGCGCAACATCTCCTCACGCTCCTTCAGTCCCATCTTGATCAGGAAGTCACCCTGCATGACCGGGCCGTAAGCGTTCGCACCGTCAGCGGTTACCGCACCTGTCAGCGCCTCAAAATCCACATGTGAGGTAATGTCGACTTCACCGGGTTGCGCCAGAACCTCTGCAAACTGATGCTTGCGAATAGCTTGTAATGTGTCGCCTGTAGCCGAACGCATATGGCCATAGTCGATGATAAGGGCCGCGCCCATGTCCTTGGTAATGCGCCGGCCGATCTCGCGCACCACGGCATCGCGGACCGGCGAAAACTCGGCAATGTCGCCATCTGCTGCGGTTGTTGCCCACGACGGCACCAGCGCTGGCGCGACAGGGTCGCTGGCCAGGCCGAACGTCAGCTTGCCGTCCCCTGTCAATCCGACAACACGCTCATGCCATTGGCCTGCCTGTTTCTGTAGCTGGCTGACCGGCAGCGCATCAAAAAACTCGTTGGCAATGATAAGCGATTGTCCGTCAGGCACATCTTCCAGCCGGTCGTGCCAGGTGGCTTCGATACCGGCGCGTTTGAGGGTTTCGGACTGCATGGTTTTCAGCGCAGGCGACATTTCAACCAGATGCACTTTCATGCCGTCGCGCAAGCCGGGCATGACCGAACAGGCGCGAACCAGGTCGGCCAGCAATGTGCCCCTGCCCGGACCCAGTTCAATGAGGTTCCACTCTGCCGGCGCGTCCATCATCTGCCAGCCCGCGGCACACCAGATGCCGATCAATTCGCCAAACATCTGCGATACTTCAGGCGCGGTAATGAAATCTCCAGCCCTGCCGAACGGATCGCGGCCCATATAATAGCCGTGACGTTCATGGCCCAGCGCCAGCGCCATGTAGCGGTCCACCGGCATCGGGCCGTCAGCCGCGATCATGTCGGCAATGACGGTGCCAAGCGCAGACTGGCGCTCACCTGTATCCGATTTCGGTTTACTCATGCCGCACTCCCGGTATTCGATGGTCTCGACCTTGTTAACAGCCAGATACCTACACCCAGCAGCGGCAGTGACAATATCATGCCCATTGTCAGCCAGCCGCCCGTCAGATAGCCGATATGGGCATCAGGCTCACGCGCAAATTCCACTATGATACGCGACAGTGCATAGCCTGTAGCAAACACACCGGAAGCCACACCGGGGCGTGGCAGGCATTTCAATCCGTGCGTGGCTACCCGAACCGCCAGGAAAAGAAGAATGCCTTCAAGCGCTGCTTCATAAAGCTGACTGGGATGTCGCGGGTCCGGACCTCCGCCGGGAAACACCATCGCCCATGGCACGTTCGTCACCTTGCCGTACAATTCTGCATTGATGAAGTTTGCAAGCCGCCCGAGGAACAAGCCGATCGGGACACTCGCCGCGCCCAAGTCCAGCAACTGCCACATGCCGATGCCGTGGCGGCGACCATAAAAATAGCAGGCAACGACTACCCCTAAAAACCCGCCATGGAATGACATGCCACCATTCCACATTTGCAGAATCTCGAATGGATTGTGCAGGAAGTAGACCGGGTTATAGAACAGCACATAGCCCAGCCTGCCGCCCAGCAGCACACCCAGGGTTGACCACAACAGCAAGTCATCAAGCTGCATGGGTGAGGTGTGCGGTTTCGCTTCCGGCCACAATGCTTCATTGCTGACCAGCCGCTTGGCATACCAGATCGCCCCCATCAGCCCGATAACATAGGCCAGCGCGTACCAGCGGATTTCCAGCGGGCCGAGTGACAACGCCACCGGATCTATCACCGGAAAGGGAATGGCAAACAAGGTGGGCATGAAGGGACCGCCAGACAGGTTGAGTTATCAGTTCAGGGGCAAGAGGCTTGCGAAAGCCTTCGCTGCACCCTACCTAAAGGATAGAACACTGGTTTCCAACAGCCGAGACACCTGAAATATGACAAGCCCGTCCTCCCGTTTCTTTGACGAACTAGCCAAGGTAATGACCAACGCCGCCGGTGCTGCACAAGGCGCACGGCGCGAGGTCGACAATCTCGTCAAGGCCCAGATCGAGCGGGTTCTGGCAGACATACAGATAGTGCAGCGTGAAGAGTTTGACGTCGTACGCGATATGGCCAGCATGGCACGCACCGAAAACGAAGCATTGCGCGCACGCATTGCCGAGCTGGAGACAAGGCTCGAAGCAGTGGAGTCAAAACCTGCACCGGCGGCAAAAAAGAAAGCTGCAGCAAAGTCTTCCACGCTAAAGAAGTGAATTCTATGCGCTGAAAACTGATTTATCCCCATTGCAGTGTGGAGGAATCACAGCTTATTGCCGCCGACTCTTGCGGCGCAGCGGAACATTCGTCAATTTCTGTACACGATTTGATTCGTTGCTTGTTGCAGCGATTCAACACTGTAGCATCTTGAAATCATCAGATTGCAGACAAGATGCTCGGTTACCAGATGATTGAGCAACTCTATGTGTTCCTGCAGACACAGATTGCTTTCAGGAGCGACGAGCATGACGGTAGCACTGGCAATAAAGCATGATCTAATTCATCCGCTGGAGACCGTGGAGCTCCTGGCTTCGCGCAACGAATGGTTCGTCGACCGTTCAGCCGATGATGAAATCAACATGATCGTCGCCGGTTCATGGACGGATCTGCATTTGTCACTCAACTGGAATGCCCAGCTTGAAGGACTGCATCTGGCGTGTTCGTTTGACCTGAAGGTCCCCGAAGGCCGGCGCGACGAAATCGTGCGGCTTGTGGCCCTGATCAACGAGCAACTGTTCTTCGGCCACTTTGACGTGTGGCGCAATGAAGGATCACTGATGTTCCGCAATTCGCTGCTGCTGACCGGGCAGGCCGATCTCAACGAAGCCCAGTGCGAGGCACTGGTACATACCGCGCTTGACGCCTGCGAACGGTATTTCCCGGC
>CAVWYF010000008.1:0-68479 GCA_963759095.1 uncultured Alphaproteobacteria bacterium
GACCGGCCTTCATGTCGGCAACCCCGGGGCCATAGGCGCGGCCGTCGCGGATGGTAAATGGGCGCCGGTCCGGTTCACCGCGTGGAAACACGGTGTCGCGATGTCCCATCAGCACGATGGGCCGGTTGCCGCCATTGGATGCACCGGACACCGTGGCCCGGACTGCATCGCCATGGGTTTCAATCGGGATGGTATCGCAAGCAATGCCGCGGGCTTCCAGGAACTCACGGATCAGTGCACCCACCGCATCGACGCCTTCCTTGTAGTAACTGCCGCTGTCGGTGTTAACCAGCGCTTCCAGCAGGTCAATCATGCCGGCTTCATGATCCGCCAGCCATTTTGCAATCTCGGTTTCAGCAGTCGTCGAAGCGGCCATTGCCGGCTCTCCTCATGATCAGGTTTTTATCGCCATACCGTCACGCCCCGGATCGGCACCACCATCCCAGTGGCCGCCGACATGGCGAACGGCATGTACGCCGGCAAAATTGTAGCTTCTGGCATTGCGGCGGACCTCGTAGCCCATTGCCACCAGTTCACGCTCGGCGCTTCTGAGAATGCGATTGGTGATGTCTATGACTTCGGATGTGGTGCAGAACCTCGGGGCGGCGACGGCTTGCTGGGCTGTCATGCCAAAGTCGATGACGTTCAGGATGGCTTGCAGCACACCCATGGTGATGTAGGTGCCGCCGGGTGCGCCGATAACCAGGAAGGGCTTGTCGTCCTTGAATATGATGGTTGGACACATGGCTGAAAACCGTGCCTTGCCGGGCACGATTGAGCCCGGATTACCGGGGCGCGGATCAAACACCGCCATACAGCCATTGTACATGAAGCCGAGCCCGTCGGTGACGACACCTGACGGCATGCCCAGGGAATGGGTGAGCGCTACGCAATTGCCGTGCCTGTCGGCAACGCTGATATGGGTTGTGTCCCTGGATTCCTTGTCACCGACATTCATCCGCGGCACGGTTACCTTGATGCCGCGCCTGATTTCATCGGCCCTGTCTGCCGCATAAGCCTTCGACGTCAGATGGTCCAGCGGGATGTCCATGAAATTGGGATCACCCAGATGCCTGTCCTTGTCGACGGTTGCGATCTTCATGGCTTCGGAGACGGTGGCGATGTAGGCGGCACGAATTGTGGCCCATGGCAGCGAGGTCGAAATTTTCAAGTATGTTCAACATCTCAACAATCATCGCTCCACCACCCGGTGGCGGGTTGCTGGCGATACGGAAACCTCGGTAACTGCCCCACAAAGGGTCATTGGCAGTAACCGACACATCTGCCAGGTCTTTGGCGGATATCATGCCGCCATTGGCTTTCATGTCGGCAACGATCTCGCCCGCGATCGCGCCGGTGTAGAAGTCGTCGGGTCCGTTTTTCCGGATACGCCGATAGGTGTTGGCCAGGTCCTTGTTGACCAGCTTGTGGCCGATCTTGTGCAGGGCGCCGGTACTGTCGGCATAGATGGCGCGGGTGGCCGGGAACTTCGTCATCAGTTCCACATAACCCATGCGCCCGGCAATCGGAGGGTTGTGCCAGAACTCATGCACGTGCGGGCGTACCAGAAATCCGTTTTCCGCATAATCAATGGCAGGCTCCATCAGATCGCCCAGTGACATGGTGCCGAATTTTGTCAGAGCGGTATCATAGGCTTTCAGCGACATCGGTGTGGTGATGGCACCATAGCCGCATTCGTTTTCACGGCCCTTGAGGATGAACCCGAACCCGTCTTCGGCTTCCCCGACAACGAGATGCTCCCACATGTCAGGAGTGGCAGCCGACGGCGCGCGGCCATGGAAGTCGATAACCTGATGGGTTTGCGTTTCCGGCATGTAGATGTGCATGGAGCCAAATCCGGCAATGCCGCACATTTGCGGATCAACGGCGGTCTGCACCAGCGCCGTCGCGATTGCCGCATCAATTGCGTTGCCGCCGTTTGCCAGCACATCCGCGCCTGCTTCAACGGCTTCGGGTTGAGGTGCGGTAATGATGCCGTGCTTCATGTCAGGTGGTCCACATACTAGGCGTTGAGTTTTGCAAGGTCTGCGACGGGGCGAGCCGTTTCCGGATCAGTTGCCAGAAGCTGCTCGAGGCTGTGGGCTACTTCCAGGACGAGCGCGTCCGATCCGTTGGGACCGACGATCTGGATGCCGAACGGCATGCCGAGATGGTCCACCCCGCAGGGCAGGGAGCAGGACGCCGGCAATGCCATGGTCAGGGCATAGCTCAGTGCCAGCCACCTCATATAGGTTGGCATTTCCTCGCCATTGATCTCTTCGACAAACAATTGTGAATGTGGAAACGGTGACACGGAAGCTGTCGGGCAGATCAGGATGTCCACGTCTTCAAACAAGTCAATGAAATCATTGTAGATTTGGGTTTGAACAGTATGTGCCCATGCGACATCGCCGAGGCTGTATTTGAGCCCGCGCTCGGTGTTGTCGATCACATTGCGGTCAAGCAGGTCACGATGGTGTTCCAGTCTGTCACGGTGGGCACCGACGAAATTGACCCCCCGGGTGATTTCGAAGGCCTCGTGGACATCGTGCATCCTGGGGTCGCGGTTGTGTGCGTTGAGAAATACATGTTTGAACTTGCCGACGCGTTGTTCAAACGTAGCAGCGATGTCCTTGTCGACAGGCGCACAGCCCAGATCGGTCGATATCGCAACGCGCATGCTCGACAGGTCGGCACCGGCAAGGGTTGCGGGGATGTCCATGTCGTCCATGCTGGAGAACGGGTCGCGCAGATTGGTGTCTTGTTGTGCCAGCAGCAGGAGATGGGTGTCGGCAACTGTGCGGCCCATCGGGCCTATAACTGAGAACGGATTCAGGGATATGGGGCGCCCGACAGCAGGAACAACGCCGGGGGAAGGGCGAAACCCGGTAACACCGCAAAATGCTGCCGGCGTGCGCAGGCTGCCGCCATAGTCCGAGCCTGTCGCCAACGGCATCATGGCTGCGGCAAGTGCGGCGGCGGATCCGCCTGACGATCCGGCGCATGTCTTGTCGGGATCAAACGGGTTTCCGGTGGGGCCGTAAACCCGGTTGGTGGTGTTGGCGCCGGCACCAAACTCCGGTGTGTTGGTTTTCGAAAAAACATTCGCCCCGGCCGCCCGGACATTGGCGACCATGTGGTCGTCCTCGGCCGGAACGTGATCCTTGTAGATCAACGACCCCCAGGTGGTTCGCAGGTTCCTGGTCGCGTTCAGATCCTTGATGCCCACCGGCAGGCCATGCAACAGGCCCAGATCCTCGCCATCGGTTACTGCTTTTTCTGCGGCCTTCGCGTTGGCTTTCGCTGCACCTTCATCCATGGCGACGACAGCGTTGAGCGTGCCATTGGTCTCGGAGATGCGTTCCAGGCAGGAGTCGAGAAGCTCAACGGGTGAAAGGGCTTTGATGCCGATCTGGCGGCGCGCTTCAACGGCGCTGAGATCACAGGGTTTGGTCACGTTGGTTCATGGTCCTTGTGGTTAAGTTTCAGGCTGCTCGTGGCGGGACATCACCCGCTCCGATGTCCCAGTACAGCCCGGTCATCACATCCAGGGCCGACCGGCACACCGACATCAGCACATGTTCATCAGGCGCATGCTGTGAACACGATGTGTAGGAATGCGGCAACCAGATCGCGGGCAGGTCCAGATCATCGGTGAAAATGTCATTGCAGATGGAACCGCCCATGGACGGTATAATGGCGGGTTTTGAATTGGTGGAGCGCTGCACGGAACTGCGGACAAACATGGCCCACGGGTGATCAGGTTCGGTGCGGGTTGCCTTGAACATCACCGTCATTTGAGGCAGGCGGTGGTGTCACTTTCACGATTTCAAAACCGGCCTTGTCGAGGTGGGTCTGAAGTACAGGGACAATGTTGTCGACATCGGTGCCGGCCACGAAACGAAGCTGGCAATTGGCTGATGCCTTTGGCGGAATGGCATTGACCGGACGCCCCGGTGTGCCGGTTGAATAGGCAAGTACATTGAACACGTTGGCGGCATATACGCGCTGTGGTGGGGTCAGGTCCGGCTCACCCCACCATGTATCGATGGATGGTCCGCTCTCGCCACCGTCAATTTCAATATCATCCAGAACGTCGCGGACAGCATCCGTCATGGCCGGTGGCCTGAGGCCATCAACCAGCAGTTCGCCTTTCGGGCCAACGATGGTTGCGATGGCATGGGCGAGAATAATGCCGGGATTGGCCAGCAGACCACCCCAGTTGCCGGAGTGATGGCCGCCCTCCCTGAGATCGCAGACAAGGTCAAGGTTTACCGCACCACGACACCCCAGGGACAGGGTCGGGCGCTCTGGTGTCACACGCGGCCCGTCAGAGGCGATAAACACATCGGCGACAAAGTCCGGCTTGTTAGCTCTTACCAGTTCGGACAAGCCTTTTGATCCGGCTTCCTCGCCCATTTCGATCAGGAATTTTGCATTGAAGCCAAGCTGTCCGCGTTCTTCCAGCACAGCGCGCATGGCGGCCATGTTGATCGTGTGCTGGGCCTTGTTGTCGGCCGTGCCGCGACCATACAGCCTGTCGCCGTCTCGGGCCGTTAGCCAAGGTCCGTCGCCCTTGGTCCACTGATCATCAAGCCCGCGGATAACGTCGCCGTGCCCATATCCCAAAACCGTCGGCAATGACGGGTCTTCAATCCGGGTAGCCAGAAGTGCCGGTGCCTGGCCGGCGATCGGATTGTCATAACGCTTGACAGTGAAGCCCATGGCTTCAAATTCAGGGGTCATTTCAGTGTCCAGATACTTGTGAAGGCGCGGCATGCTCTCAGGCAGCTTCTGGCTCTCGGTGCGGTGCGCGACACGGGTTGCCAGTTCGGTTTCGAAACTGCCGCCGTCAATATAGTTTCTGATGCGATCTATCGCGCCTTCGCGGCTGCCGGTTTCGCTCATGATGCCAGCTTCTCCTTTCCTTTGTTTTCGTCATAGAGGTGACATTCGACATGGCCATCGCCGAACGGGATTTTTCGCGGCGCGATGGTTGAACAGTGCGGCATTGCCTTTATGCAGCGCGGGTGGAACCGGCAACCCGACGGCATGTCCAGCGGGTTCGGATAGGCCGCTCCGAGGTGCGTGTCGGGGACGCCGAGGCCTGGATCAGGTGTGAGGACGGACTCCAGCAATGCCTTTGAATAGGGATGCTTCGGCGTGGCGAACAGTGTGCCGGCATCTTCTTCTTCAACAATGCGGCCGAGATACATGACGGCGACCCGCGTGGCCATGTGCTCGACAACTGCAAGATTATGGCTGATCACCAGATAGGTCAGGCCTAGTTCTTCCCTGAGATCCTGCAGCAGATTGAGGATCTGCGATTGCACCGATACGTCGAGCGCCGATGTTGGTTCGTCACAGATCACAATTCTCGGGCGATTGATGAGAGCACGGGCGATGGCGACCCGTTGACGCTGTCCACCAGACAACTGGCTGGGGTAGTTGTTGTAGACCCGGCGGGGAAGGCCGACCAGTTCCATGATTTCGTCCGCCCGCTTGCGCCATGTGCCGGGGTCCTTGTCGCCCTGCACCTTGAGCGGCAACGTGATGATGCTGCCAATCGACTTGCGGGGATTGAGAGACGAGTAGGGGTCCTGAAAGATCGGCTGAACGGTTTGCGCTATGCGCAATCGGTCCATTGTTTCGATTGGATTTCCGTCCAGTTCCAGGGAGCCGGATGTCGGCGGCAAGAGACCCAGCAGCATTTTGGCCAACGTGGTCTTGCCGCAGCCGGATTCACCGACAAGGGCCAGGACTTCACCTTGGCGGATGCGCAGATCAATGCCGTTTACCGCATGCAACGGCCGCTTGGGTTTCATGAACCCACCGGAAATCATGAAGGTGCGGGTGACGTCCTTGGCTTCCAGCACTATGTCGCTCATGAGGTAGCCCCTTCAATTTCGCGAGCTGCGGTGCCGGACCCTTGCGCCAGCAGGCAGCGGCAGACATGGCCCGGCTGCACAGTTGGCAGGAGGTCGATTTTTCCGTTTTGACACGCCTCGTGCACCTGCGGACAGCGGCTGGCAAAATGGCATCCGCGCATATGACCGACCAGCGATGGCACGATACCGGGAATAGCCCCGAGGCGTGCGCCGCGTTTGGTCTTGCCGGGAATTGGAATACAGTCCAGCAGACCGCGCGTATAGGGGTGTTGGGGGGCGTTGAATATCTGTCTGGCGGTTCCCGTTTCAACCACCTGGCCGGCATACATGACCGCCACCCTATCGGCGATGCGGGCGACCACGCCAAGGTCGTGGGTGATCAGGATCATGCCCATCTGGAATTCACGTTGCAGGTCGGCGAGCAGGTGCAGGATCTGCGCCTGGATGGTGACGTCCAGGGCCGTGGTCGGCTCGTCGGCGATAATCAGGTCCGGACCGCACATCAGCGCCATGGCGATCATGACCCGTTGCCGAAGCCCGCCGGACAGTTGATGCGGATACTGGCCAAGACGGCCTGCAGCTGCGGTAATGCCGACCTTTTCCAGCAGGTAGATGGCGCGTTCGCGGGCTTGCGCCTTGGAAACGTTGCGGTGGCGCAGCAGCGCCTCGGCCAACTGATTGCCGATGGTGTAGGCCGGGTTGAGCGACGTCATCGGTTCCTGGAAGATCATGCTCATGCGATCACCGCGAATGTCCGACATGGACCGTTCGCCAATGTGGAACACATTATCGCCTGACAGTTGCATTTCATCGCAGGTGCGTTTTGCCTTGGTCGGCAACAGGTCCATGATCGCCAGTGAGGTCAGTGATTTTCCACAACCTGATTCACCCACCACACACAGCGTTTCGCCACGGTCCACATGCAACGACACGTCCTGCACCGGGCGCAGCATGCCGGTGGGAACCGGTATCTCGACATTGAGCCGTTTGACTTCGAGAACGCGTTTGCTTTCAGATTTCGCCGGCATCAGTTGCGGTTCTCCGGAGCAGTTACATCACGGATACCGTCGCCCAGCAGATTGATCGACAGGACCAATGCGAACAGCGCCAGGCCCGGAATGGTGATCAGCCAGGGGTCAAAGAAGATCATTCCCTTGGCTTCTGAAATCATCAGACCCCAACTGGGTTCGGGCGGTTGCACGCCAAGCCCGAGGAAGGACAGCGCTGCTTCCAGCAGGATCGCGTGTGCCATTTCAAGTGTCGCAATCACGATCAGATGATTTGTAATGTTGGGCATGATTTCAGTCAGCAGAATGCGCGGTGTCGAGCAGCCAAGGGCTTGCGCGGATGTCACAAAATCAAGTGCCCGCACCTGCTGCGTCGCACTTCGCATGACCACGGCGAACCGGTCCCAGATCAGCAGGCCCAGCACCCATATCACCACTGTCAGGGACGATCCCACGATGGAGACCACGGCAAGGGCGACGAGAACGACCGGCATGGACAGGCGGGTTGTGATGATGAAATTGACCACCATGTCGACACGGCCACCATAATAGCCGGCCAGAACGCCAAGCGTCGTGCCGATTATGCCGGAGATCAGCATGGCGCCAAACCCGATGAGCAGCGAAATGCGTGCGCCATAAAACAGGCGTGTCATGTAATCACGGCCCAGGTGATCGGTGCCGAGTGGGTGGTCCCATGTTGCCTTTGCGCTATCACTCCATATCGGCGGGATCAGCTTGCGGGACAGGACCTGGTCGAACGGATCACCCGGCGAAATGTACGGTGCCAGCAGCGCCATCAGGAAGATGGCAATCAGGACAAGGGCACCGATCATGAACCCCCAATGGCTGAAGATGCGTTTTCGCATCATGGCGCCGGGAGAAGATTCCTGACTTTCCGTTGCAACGGGAGCTTTGGCAGTAACTATCGTCATCTCATGCCACCCGAATTCGAGGGTCGAGGAAGGCGTTCAGCATGTCCGCCAGGAATGTCAGCAAAATATAGAAAATGCTCAGGACCAAAACGATGGCCTGCATCATCGGCAGATCGGCGCGCTGAATGGATTCCCATGCCAGATAACCCAGCCCGTTGATGGCGAAGATTGTCTCGATCACGATGGAGCCGCCGAGCATGAAGCCGAATTGCACTGCAGCCAGAGATACGACAGGTATGATGGCATTGCGCAGGGCGTGCTTGAACAACACGGTCATGGGGCGCAGCCCCTTGGCGCGCGCGGTGCGGATATAATCGGACGATAAAACTTCCAGCATGCCGGCGCGGGTCAGCCGCATGACGGCCGGCGTGAGATAGTAGCCCAGTGCCATTGACGGCATGATGAAGTTTTTCCAGCTTGCAGTGCCGGTAATGGGCAACAGCCTCCAGGTGATCCCCAACCATAGGATCAATGTCAGCGCAAACCAGAAACTCGGCATGGCCTGGCCGACAACGGCGATGCTGAGAGCGATGCGGTCAATGATGGAGTTGGGCCTGATGGCTGCGACCACGCCGAGAGGGATTGCCAGCAGGAGGGCAAAGGCCAGTGAGCAGGCCCCCAGCAGCATGGTTGTCGGCAGGCGTTCAAAAATAACGCTGGCGACTGGTGCCTTCAGATAGTTGGAATGGCCGAGATTGCCCTGCAGCGCCTGCACCAGCCAACTGCCATACTGAAAAATTATCGGCCGGTCGAAGCCATAGACACGGCGCACATTTTCAATGTCTTCATTGCTGGCGCCTTCGCCGGCCAGCGCCACTGCCGGGTCACCGGACAGATAGATCATCGAAAAGGACAACACGGACACTGTAATGGCAACCAGAACCGCCACACCGAGCCGCTTCAATGTGTAATAGAGCATCTCTACCTTGAAGGTTTACCCGGTCTGCCTTTGACGCCCCGATTGATCTCTCAGAGATCGCCAGAACACAGACCGGGCATAAGTTCGTCTACACTAGGGTCCTGACCCTAACTTTCAACACAGCGGATCACTTCCACTTGGTCGTGTAAAAGCGCGGGATCTCGTCAGGTGTCGGCGAGAACTCGAGATCCTTCGACCATGCATAGTATTTGGCATAGGTGAACATCGGCACCCAATAGGCTTCTTCAGCGATACGCGTGAACGCCTTTTTGTAGGATTCGGTGCGCTCGGCAGGATCGATTGAGTTGTCGGCGACACTCAAATATTCCTTCACCTGGTCGTCCTTGGTGAGATCGTCCGGGCCGTGGGTGAAGAAGTTGCTGACAATCGCCGACACATCAGGGATCGAATAGGAACCCCAGGTCATGTGATTGACCGGCGTGTTACCTTTGCGCACCACGTCACGCAAGGCGCGATACTGCATGAAGTTCAGTTTGGCCTTGATACCCACTTTGGCAAGGTCGCCGATAACCGCTTCGGTGAATTCACGCTCGCGGTAAGCATACAGGTCGAACTCAAAACCGTTTTCAAGACCGGCTTCCTTCAACAGGGCTTTCGCCTTTTCGGGATCGTAACTATAGGTGGGAACATCCTGGGCACAACCGAACTGGTCCGGATGACAGGCTGACGGAATGACAACCGATGCCGGACCCACCAGGTTCTTGGTGATCGCTTCACGGTTGATCGCGTGAGAGAATGCCTGGCGCACACGCTTGTCCTTGAAGAATTCCTGGCCGGACTGACCGAGAACGTCGAAGGCAAGGTAGGACACACGGAATGTCTTGGCGTTTTCCACGGTGATCGCGGGATTGTCGGACATGCGTTCGGCCTGTTCCTTGGGAACATCCCAGATCCAGTCAAGACCGCCGGTGAGCAGTTCGGCAATTGCCGTGTTCATTTCCTTGATGGTACGGAACCGGATCTTGCCGATCTGTGGTGTACCTTTCGGGCTGTCGGCGAAGTAGGCGTCATTTTTCTCCATCAGCACATATTCACCGGCCTTGATGTCGGTCACCTTGTACGGGCCTGTTCCGACCGGCTTTGCTGCCGCGTAGTCTGGCTTCCCGTCAGGCTTTTTCGGTACATTGTCATAATGGCCGGACGGCAACATGTTGACGGCATTGGCAAGATAGGCGAAAGCAGGAGGGAATGGCTTTTTCAGATTGATCCGTACCGAATGCGGCCCGAGCTTTTCAGCATTCTCGATCCAGCTGACATTGCGATAGGTCAGGACGCCGTTGTCCTGGTTGGACACGTGATTAAGTGTGTAAACAACATCATCGGCGTCAAAATCGGTGCCGTCGTGGAATTTCACGTCATCGCGGAGTTCAAACTCTATGGCCTTGTCGCCGTTCCACTTCCAGCTCTTGGCCAGCAACGGTTTGAATTCACCACTCTCGATGTCCCGGAACACCAGGCCGTCCCAGCCCATCTGCCCCATGATGACCAGCATGCGGGTGTTGTTGTAATAGGGATCCACAACAGCCACTTCGCGGCTTGATGCCCAATTTAGGGTGTCGTCGGACTTGCCGGCTTCCGCATTCTGCGTGATGGCAAGTGACAAGGCTGCAACCCCCAAGGCAAACATCGATTTTGGTAATTTCATAGGTACTCCTGGTCCACAGTTCACTAGGTTGACGTTGTCCTGAGCCCTCATTCTCAAGCCGTGAACCGGTGAGTGTCCAACGTTCAACCAGTTAGCGCAAGCCCGCAGGGCGGAAAATTTGAGACTTGTTTCATCATACGCAATGCTGGATTTCCGGTCTTGCGTGGTTTGCCTGTTGAGGCAATGTTGATGAGTTCGTTCCAGCCGCGCCACCCGGCGTCCATCCCGAAAGATGACTGATTTGTCTGACCGACAGACGACAACGGCGGTGCCCGGCCTGCGTAATGATCCTGTTGCCGGTGCCATCTGGATGCTGGTTTCATGCGCGCTGCTTGCAGGCGTGGCAGCGCTAGGCCGCTACCTGACCAGCGTTGACGTGCATCCGTTCCAGGTGGTGTTCCTGCGGGTCTTGTTTGCGTTTGTCACCATGCTGCCACTGCTTGCGTTTCGCGGTACGGAGCTGTTTCGCACTGACCAGCCGAAGATCTATATCTGGCGTGTAATCAGCGCGACAATTGCCATGACCACATGGTTTTCGGCACTTGCCCTGCTGCCGGTCGGCGAAGTTACGGCGATCAGCTTTTTGACCCCCATTTTTGCAACCATCGGGGCGGCCCTGTTCTTGAGCGAAGTGGTCAGGGTCAGGCGATGGATTGCAACCCTGGCCGGATTTGGCGGGGTGCTGATCATTTTGCGACCGGGTTTTGAAAGCCTCGGGTCAGGTGCGTTGCTGGCGATTGTGTCCGCCTTCGCCATGGGGGTGACATCTATCATCCTCAAGCACATGACGGCAAAGGATGATCCCGACAAGATTGTCTTTATATCGACTACGCTGCTGGTCCCGATGACCAGTGTCGCTGCGGTGTTCGTGTGGGACAGCCTGACCTATCAGCAATGGCTTTTACTGTTTGTGATGGGTCTCACTGCGACTCTGGGGCACGTAACTTTGGTTCGGGCATTTGCCGCGACCGAAGCGTCAATCGTCGTTGGTTTTGACTTCGCCAGGCTGCCTTTCGCTGTGCTGTTCGGCTATCTGGCGCTGGGAGAACTGATTGACATCTGGACCTGGATCGGGGCAGGGGTCATTTTTGTGTCCACGGTCTACATTGCGCGGCGTGAAGCCCGATTGAAGCGCCAGACGGCTGTGACCGGCATTGGCGTGCCATCATCACGGCCGTGATCGCATGCCGCATGACCTCCATTGTCGGCTCTGTCCGGTCGGCAAGGCGCAGTGATTGCTTGATCATGACTTTTTGCCTGAGCGTGAATTCTCACTGGCGCGTACGTCTTTCCGCTACGCATGAGAAAATGTCGTTGTATTGTTGAATAACAAGCGTTTACCGCATTTCGACTTACCTCCTGATTGTGATGCTACGGTTTCGCTGATCGCCGTTCAAAAATGTTCAATCTAGCTGAAGCCTGGGAAGTCCGCCCGTATGGGGCTAGCCTTTGCCGGCATGTTCAGCGCTACAAAGAGAACAGGTGCGAGTGATTTCTGAGTGATGGCGAACTGGTATCCATTCACCACGTAATGCGGTCATTGGAAGACGAGCAGGTAATATTTTCGGTCCTATTGAACGCGATCCGGTTGCGGGCACTTACCGGCTGCAGGCTTGGGGAGATACGTCGACTGCGACGGGAGAACGTGGACTTTGAAAACGGTTGCCTTTCTCTGCCCGACACCAAGACAGGGTCCCGCGTACTAGTATTCTCATATCGGTGCTCACTCATTGATTTTACTTTCTACAACAACACCCAGACTGAGATCATTTGAATGAACCTCAATCTGGGTATGTGTGCGTACAAACTAAACGTGTGTTTGACGCTAGTTGCTCATGGCCGCAAATTCATCGGGGTTGAGCTCACCGTCAGAGTCAGTATCTGCTGCTGTGAAAGCATCTTCTGTGAGGTCAGGCATCACAGCTACTGCTTCGTCCAGCGTAATTTTGCCGTTTTCGTCGGTATCAACTTCGGCAAATTCGGCAGCTTGCGCAGCCGTGATAGCCAGCAAAGAAACAGCAAGAACAGCGAAAAACTTTTTCATTTCACTCTCCAATTTTAGATAAGTCCATCACAATGATGGGTGTTATCTTGTTCGATGAGATTGTCGATTCAGCTCCTCATCTAGGAGTTCATATGATCTTCTCATTTGTTTTTTGTTGGACCGAATACGCTGCCGATAATGGTATAATTGTGTGTTTTTCACGTCAAAAATGCTGTTTGCGACACAGCCTGTTTTCGATGTCGTAAAAGACCGAAACAAAGGGGTTTAAGCCAGCTTGTCTTGCAGCATATGGACGACTAAAAACGCCTGAGCAGCATTCCCGCAGCCATGTGTAATTGTTGCTTTTTGGTTCCAGCGGCGGAAGTGTCCTGATGTAGGCAACAAGGGCATTGAGATCGGTTTCGGTCATGCGGCTGAAGTAATTCGCTGGTGCCACTGGCACTTTGAATTTGCGGCCGTCCCGGCTTTTTCCCTCACGCAAGGCTATCCTAATCTCTTCATCACTCCATCCGCCAATGCCTGCTACTGGATGCGATGTAATGTTGGGCGCTGCAACCTTGCCCCAAGGCGCTTTGCCAACGTCTTCATCAATACCATTGCGTGTGTTGTATTTTGACGTATCGACAAGCTGCTTCTTAAGGACGTTTTTTAGTGCTTGTCAGGAGTTCTCGACAGTCAGAAATTCGTCTTCTTTTTGGATGAAGCGCTAAACAGTGGTGTAATTTCAGCGCGAATTGTTTTGTCCTGCCACGGGACAAGACCATAGTCGTCACACCACTTGGCCCGGAACACCTTGGTCTCACCTTCAATCTTGAAGGAAAACTCGAGACATTGGCCGCTCTTGCTCACCTTGCCGCCCGTAAATACACCCGGCACCTGCAAGATGATACGGCAGTCCTTGCCCAGGAAAGCATTGGTTGACTCGTTTTTACCCCGGAAGCTGGCGGAAATCTTGTACTTTCCAGGCTTCGCCCAGCTGTGCCCGCAGTTAGCAGCTAAGGCAGTGTTCGTACCCGCATGCAAGAGCACACCAGCCATGCCAGCGGCTGATACTGCACTTACGACGCTTCGCTTAACAAAAGTCAAAATCCGTCCTCCCAATCCTGTTGGTGTTTTGGATCTCTCCGGAAAAAATCCATGTTCAACTCAATTGCCCTTAACCCGACATCTCCCAGATGGGTTTGATTGTCGCCTTGATGCTGGCATGAACCGTTCCATTTTCCAAGTCAATGCCCACCGCAGAAGTTCTATTGACATGAGAATAATTCGTTTGAAATATGAGTATTATGCGTTTGTCTTATATTTAAGAGAGTTGTATTTTTCATGCCACGGCTCCGCTGATCATCGTTGCCCGGACGCAAATGTTTACGCATGTTCAGGAAAACGAATTGTGGTCGGCAATTCAAAGAAGGAAACACCCTCATGAATATCTCTAAAAAAATGAAACGCGCGCTGCTTGGCATTACGTTGTCGGCAGCAGTTTTGGTGCCCGCCACCGGGCTTCGGGCTGACACCGGTGGCGTAAACGCCGGCGTACTGACTTGTGTCGTTGACGGCGGCGTTGGTTTGCTGGTGTTTTCCAGTAAGCAAATGCAATGTGAATTTGCCTCAGTTACCGGTAGAACCGATTTCTACACCGGCAACGTCAAGAAATTTGGTCTGGATGTCGGCATAACCGGCAAGAGCTACGTGAAGTGGGTGGTGTTTGCGCCAGTCGGCAGGCCACGCGCAGGAGGGCTCGCCGGGACCTATGTTGGTGTGTCTGGAGAAGCCACAGCAGGCGCTGGCGTTGGTGCCAACGGTCTGGTCGGCGGCTCTGATCGCACCTTCTCCCTGCAACCCTTCAGTGCGTCGATCCAGACCGGCCTGAACCTCGCATTGGGCGTTGGCTCAATGACATTGGAAGCTGCAGATTAGCTTTCTATGAGTGCTGAATAATCCGTCCTGCTCAAGGCCCGGGGACTACAGCGGGTGACACAGTGGTTGCCTGGCAAGTAGTCTTCGGGCCTGTTTGCAATCAGGAGGAGGTGACAAGATGGCCCAGGCGATCCGCGCAGAAGCGAAAGATTCCGCGTTTGACGAGATCGCTGACCTCGTGGCGACGGGCAACGTGGCCAAAATCGAGAAAAAGCTGGATGCCCTGAACGCCAGCGACACAGCCCGTATGCTGCTGCTGCTGAACAATGAACAGCAACAACAACTGCTCGAGCTGCTGAACCCGGAAGCCGCCGCCGATATCGTTGAAGAACTGCCGGATGAACAGGCCGCTGATGTTGTCGAACGCCTGACAGTGGACAGCGCCGCCCACATTCTCGAAGAGATGGATCTCGATCAGAGCGCCGATATCATCAACGAGCTCGATGACGACGATGCACAACACATTCTATCGCGGATGAATCCGGAAGATGCTGCAGAGGTTCGCGAACTTGCCTCTTATGACAGCGATACTGCCGGTGGCCTGATGTCGCTCGATCTGTTTTCTTTTACGAAAGACGAAACTGTAGGTGCCGTACTGCGCCGCCTCACCGATGAGGAAGAAGACTACGAACGCTATCAGGGGCAACATCCCTACATTGTTGACAGTCGGGGCCGTCTGGCAGGCGTCGTTTCACTGCGTGGGCTACTGACCGCTAAGCGGTCCGCCGCCTTGTCGCAAATCATGGTCAAGGCATCATCGGTGACGACAGGCGCGACATTGAGCGAATTGGAAGATATTTTTGACGACAGCAATTTTCTCGGTGTTCCGGTTGTCGGGCGTTACCGCAAGCTGATCGGCGTGGTGTCGCGTCAGTCTATTACCGATGCCAGCCTCGAACGTTCGGAGCTTGACGCCCTGAAATCAAAAGGTGTGGTCGGCGACGAATTGCGCTCAATGCCGACCTGGTTCAGGGCGAAACGGCGCCTTTCCTGGCTCACTATCAATATCGGTCTGAACATCGTCGCCGCCAGCGTCATCGCGTTTTACGAAGACACCCTTGCTGCCGTCATTGCGTTGGCAGTGTTCCTGCCGATTGTCTCCGACATGTCAGGCTGCACCGGCAATCAGGCCGTTGCCGTGTCAATGCGAGAACTGACATTGGGCGTTGCCCGGCCAACCGATATAGTGCGGGTATGGTTCAAGGAAATCTCGGTAGGACTTATAAATGGCAGCGCGCTTGGCATCCTGCTTGGCTGTGCCGCATGGGCCTGGAAAGGCAATCCCTGGATCGGTCTGGTTGTCGGCCTGGCGCTGGCCCTCAACACGCTGGTTGCTGTCTCCATCGGCGGGTTGGTGCCACTTGTCATGAAGCGGTTCAACATCGATCCTGCAGTTGCCTCCGGACCCATGCTAACAACCGCGACAGACATGTGCGGTTTCTTTCTGGTGCTGAGTCTGGCAACGTCCATGTTGCCGCTGCTCACGGGATAAACTGAATGACACTCGATCAGACAATTGTCTTCTGCATCATCCTGTTTGCCATGGTGATGTTCATCTGGAACCGTATCCGCTACGACGTGGTTGGCCTTATGGCGCTACTGGCTGCGGTGTTTTCCGGAGTTGTACCTTCCGATCATGCTTTCGCCGGCTTCGGGCATCCAGCGGTGATTACTGTTGCTGCCGTGCTGGTGATCTCCAAGGCACTGCAGAACAGTGGGCTGGTTGACCAGCTTGTCGCTTTGCTGGCCGGTTCACGCGGATCCCCGACATTGCAGGTCGCAGCCGGCAGCACCATCGCAGCGGCGCTGTCCACGGTGATGAACAATGTTGGTGCCCTGGCCCTGATGCTGCCGGTGGCTTTGCGAAACGCTCACGAAGCAGGCAGGTCGCCTTCCATCGTGTTGATTCCGTTGTCATTTGCCAGCCTGTTGGGCGGTTTGGTTACGCTTATCGGGACACCGCCGAACATTGTCATTTCAGGTTATCGGGAGAGCCAGATCGGTAAGCCTTTTGCCATGTTCGACTTTGCTCCGGTGGGCCTTGCAGTTGCGGTTGCCGGGCTTGTGTACCTGATCACCATAGGTTGGCGACTGTTGCCTGAGCGGATTTTGATCGAAGATGATGACAATGACCAGTTTCATGTCGAACGTTACACGCTTGAGTCGAACGTTCCAGCCGCGTCGCCGCTCGTTGGCATGCGGGTTCGTGAGCTTGAAGTGATGTTCGAGCGTGAGGTCTCCGTTCTTGCCATTATCCGCAAGGGTATTCGACGCCTGGCGCCGCGCGCCATCGAGAAGGTACGCGCTGATGACATACTCATATTGCAAGGCGATCCGGCCCTGATTGCGCCGTTGGCCGACGATGTACAGCTTGGCGCACTGGGCCATCAGGTCGAGGGTGATAAGGAGCTGATGTCGGAAGACGTTGAGGTCATAGAAGCCATTGTTTTGCCCAACTCGCCAATTGAAGGCAAATCCATGCGGCAATACCGTATTCATGACAGGCTCGGCATCAATTTGCTGGCCGTTGCACGCCAAGGCCGCCAGCCCACCGCAAGATTGAAAAACATCCGCTTCAAGACCGGCGACGTGCTCCTGTTCCAGGGTGAAACGGCAATTATGGCTGAGGCCTTGAAAACGCTGGGCTGTCTGAGGTTGGCTGACCGGGTGATCAGCGAACCTGTCACAGCAAGCAATATCTGGATGCCAACAGGAATTTTTGCCGGCGCAATCGCCGCTGCTGCCTTCGGCTTGATCAGCGTGCCGATTGCATTTGTGGGTGCTGTTCTGCTCCTGGTGCTGAGCAATACGATTTCATTGAATGAAGTGTATGCCAGTATTGAATGGCCGGTGATTTTGCTGCTGGCAACACTGATCCCCGTTGGTGAAGCCCTGCAGACCACTGGCGGCACCAGTCTGATCGCGGATTCACTGCTGAGCGCCACCAATGGCATGCCCATGTGGACTATCGTGGCCATGATATTAGTGGTTTCGATGTGGATGTCCGACTTTGTCCACAACACACCGACAGCTATCCTGATGGCTCCGATTGCGATGGGGATCGCCTCGGGATTGAATGCAAACCCCGATACGTTCCTGATGGCCGTTGCAGTGGGCGCGGCTTCGCCCTACCTGACACCGATTGGGCATCAGTCCAACACGCTGGTGATGGGACCCGGTGGTTACAAGTTTCAGGACTATGCCCTGGTGGGCCTGCCGCTCCAGGTCGTGATTGCCCTGGTCGGAGTGCCGATGATCCTGTGGGTCTGGCCGCCGGTGTAACCGTCATGGGCGTGCGCTACCCAAGGTGAGTTTTCCAAGCCTGGGCCCCGGCAAAATTTGAGCAGGGGTCCAGGCTTTGTCACGTGTCGTGTCCCTAGTTGCGGTTGGCCAGCAGCGGCGTGATCCGGCGCAGGGTCACCCTGCGGTTTTCCGCTTCAGCTTCCTGGGTTGGTATCTTCAGATACGCCTCGCCGCGCCCGACAGTGGACAGGTTGTCTTCGCCGATTTCGAAGTATTCCAGCAGTGCCTGTTTGACTGCCTCGGCTCTTTCGGTCGACAGCGCCCGATTTGCCTCGCTGCCGCCAACGGCGTCGGTATGTCCTTCGATCAGGTAAACTTCATTTGGATTGCTGGCGACAATCCGTTCGATAATGGCGCCAATCCGGTCCAGTTTTGGAACTTCTTCGGTGCGCAGGAAACCTTCACCGAAACCAAACCGGATGGTGTCAACTTCGATACCGGGAACTGAATAGCGAAGCCTGGGTTGCTCCGCAAAATCTTCAATGCGGTAGCGTGCCTCTACCTCGACCAGCGGCGGCGAGACCAGCCAGTCCTCCAGTTCCTCGTCATAGGCTTCAGCTGCTGTAATGGTCGGGCGCGATGCAATCAGAACCCCGGCGACCAGGCCCACACCGGCACCTATGGCAATGGCCTCTCCCGTGCTCAAGCCCTTCTTGCGCCGCTTGCGTCTGTCTACAAGGCGTTGGCTGAGTTCGTCACGGTCTTCTTCAAGCCGCGCCCTGATCTGGCTCTGTTCGTCGCCGGACAAGTCCTTCAGCGTGAGCGCGCGCCGGTTGGCGTCAATACGGCGTTCCAGTGCATTGGTTGTCAGGTCGCTGGCCGGACGGTTGTCTCCGATCAGGTCGCCAACTGTCATCTTGCCTGCCTTGGCCTCGGGCAGATCATTGGACTTTCCTGAGTCGCCAGGATCAACAGCGGCAGTCCGTTCCGGATTCTGCTTGGCCGCGACCCTCTGGCGGATCTCTGCAGTGTCTGTGGTCAGGTTGGCACGCAACTGTTCGGTAGACGCATCGGAGAGGCCTTCGGCCGCCAGGACACCACGCGTCTGCTTGATGCGTTGGCGCAGTGCCTTGTCGTCCAGTTCTGTTGCCGGACGGTTGTCTGCAGTAATCTTTGCAGCTTCCGCATCGGCAGCACCTGCCTGCACGGTTACACCAGTGGCCGCAGCAATACGGGCGTTCAGTTCTGACTTGTCAGCTTCTGCCTTGGCTTCCAGACGCTTCTTCTGTTTCGGCTTGGCTGCGTCACCGCCCGCCACTTCTTCGGCTGCCTGGATGCGCTGGCGCAGTTCGGTATCTGTCAGTTCGGCCGGCGGGCGCTCGTCGCCAAGGACGGATTTGACCGTAGCTTCAGGCTTGGCGTCCTCGGCAGGCTGAGCCTGCTGCTGAGCCGGTTCATCGGTTTGCGGTTTTGCCGCATTGTTCTTGGCTGGATCGGTGGCTTTTGGAGTCGGTGATGCCTCCTGTTTGGCGGGGTCTGTTTCAGGCGCAGGTGCAGCTTCCTGCTTTGCCGGGTCAGTTTCAGGTGCGGGCGCAGCTTCCTTGGCAGCAGGCTGCTCGTCTTCCACCTTTTGCTTTTTGGCTTTTTTCTTCTTAGCCGGTTTTGCTTCTTCGTCCTTCACAGCATCAGGTGCCGCGGCAGCGTCACTTTTCGCTGGTTCGGTTTCCGGTGCAGGGGCAGCTTCCTGCGTCGCTGGTTCGGTTTCTGGTGCAGGGGCAGCTTCCTGCGTCGCTGGTTCGGCTTCTGATGCAGGCGCAGCTTCCTGTGGAGCAGGCTGTTCGTCTTCGGTTTTTTGCTTTTTGGCTTTTTTCTTCTTGCCCTGTTGCTCTTCGTCTTCCTTCACAGCTTCAGGTGCCGGTGCATCCTGTTTGGTGCCTTCTTCGGTTGCCGGCTGGGCCTGCTCCTGGGTCGGCTCAGTGGCGGTGGTTTGAGCCCAGACTGTCGTCATGGACGACACGGTGATGGCCAGTGCCATCAGGCTGACGGAATATTTATTCTTCATGATTGTTTCCTCTATAGACGGCTTGAAAGCCGCCAGATGCGAAATCCGGATGCCCGGTATTCAAGTCAACGCTCGTGCTCGTTTGTGGTTCCATCTGGTATCCGACGTGGTGATGGCTTGTCTCCTGGTCTCGAGACTGCCGGTGTTCACTTCAAACCCGGAAACAGAGTAGATTCACTGCGTTGTCCTGCTTTCTCCTCAGTTTATGCCCATCTCTCGTCTTCAGATGCATGCGAACTGCGGCCCCAATATGGTTATTAAGGCTTCGTCATTGGGCGGACATCCCGTGGGATGGCCGGTATCCCATGCACTTACGGGCAGACCCAACTCAATTTACTCAACAAGGATCTGCCCGCAGGCAGCCACAAACACGGCGGATTGTGCCGGATGGTCGCCAAATCACCCGGTTGAGCAGTTGGGGGGAGACGCTCGTCCAGGATCAAGGGGGTATGACAGCCTTCCTGTTGTGACATTGGCTGAAAATGGAGGTGCAGAACACATTTTACAAATGAATATTAAGCATGGTTTAGATGATTATTGCTTATATCATTCAATTCCCGTTTCCCAAATCACTCACAAAATTGTGCGGACCTGCGCAACATCAGCGCCGTCTTCTTCCAGAATAACTTCCTGCTCGTTGTCGACCTGCTTGCTCACATTGCGCAGGGCCTCGAGACAGCGTTCCATAAGGGCGGGGTTTTTTTCGCTGTTCCAGATGACATAGGCGGGAAACGGAAACACGGGTGCATTGGCCACGATGTATAGCTGTCCGGCATCGATATGCTGCTTGACCAGCCGGGTCGGAAAGTAACCGGCCCGTTTTTGATCAATAATGAAGTTGAGTGCCAGGGGGCCGAGTGCCAGGCTGGTGCGGGCCATGTCAAAACGAGGGAAATGGAAAGCGTGCGCCGTGGCAAACTCCGGGCCCCAGTCCATGAAGACGTAGTTCTCGTCCAGATCGCAGCTGTAATTCGGATCGGTAGAGACCAGTATGAGGTCTTCCTTCAGCAATTCTTCGACCCTCAGCCCGGGACGCATTTGCGGCGTATACATGACAGACACATCGACGGTTCCCTGGATCATCAGGCGCATCAGCCGCTCCGGCATGCCGACCTCGGCGCGAAACGCCGTTGTCTGCTCATGCCGTTCCAGCACCCGCAGCCAGCGCCCGCCCAACCGCGGCCACAGGCTGTACTGACACCCGATGGACAGAAGATCCGAATAGCCTTCCGGCAGGGCGATCTGATACTTGGCTTCTTCCCATACCTTCAGAAGCGATCTTGCGAAGCGCTCAAACTGTTCACCTGCCGGGGTCAGCTCGATACCGGCTTTGGATCTTGTGAACAGCTTCTGGCCAAGCTCCTCTTCGAGCCGCTTGACCCTGAGACTGACGGCGGACTGGGTGACATACACCCGGTCTGCTGCTTCGAGGAAACTGCCTGCTGAAATTATCTCCAGAAACGTCCTGATTAGATGAAGATCCATAACAATTGCACCTTGTTGGGCCAGTATGGCGTCACTTGTGTGAATTCTAACAAGCACTATGTATAATTGCATTTTCCGCTATAAGCGTGTTGAAATTGATTCTTGGAGAACATGAACTCATGACGCCTTTTGCCATTGCGGGCATTCAGATGCATGTCGCTGCTTTGCACTCGAATGTCGAGGGCATGCGCCAGCGGCTGGATATTGTGATGGCCCGGTTTCCATGGACGCAGATGGTCTTGTTCAGCGAACTTGCCCAGCACGGCCCGCTGCACCGGTTTGCACAGCCTTATGACAATGAGGCCATCAAGCAGTTCTGCGAGGACGCGCGCCGTCACAAGGTATGGCTGATCCCGGGGTCGTTCTTTGAACAGGCCGCCGACGGCAAGGTCTATAACACGTCTGTGGTCATCAATCCGCAAGGCGAGATCGTCACGTCTTACCGCAAGATGTTCCCGTTCAGGCCTTATGAGGTGGATGTGGAAGCCGGCAGTGAGTTCTGTGTGTTTGATGTGCCTGATGTGGGCCGGTTCGGTTTGTCCATCTGCTATGATATCTGGTTTCCGGAAACCACGCGCCAACTGACCAGCATGGGCGCGGAAGTGTTGCTGCATCCTGTATTGACAGGCACGACAGACCGGGACGCGGAACTTGCCATTGCACGTTCCACCGCGGCGCAGTTCCAATGCTATGTCGTTGATGTGAACGGATTGGCCGCCGGCGGGGTCGGCAGATCGTGTGTCATCGATCCGTCCGCGAACATCATGTACCAGGCCGCCGGCCAGGAGGAAATGTTCCCGATCGAGATAGACCTTGACCAGGTGCGCCGGCAACGCGAGACTGGCATGCGGGGACTTGGCCAGGTGCTGAAGAGTTTCCGTGACCGGCCGGTGGATTTTCCGGTCTATGACCGCACTTCAGGTACCGATGCCTACCTCAAGACGCTGGGTCCGCTGGCGATGCCGACACAAGGATCTGCGGCAGGATTGACGCAATCCCCCCAGCCGATCGGGGAAGCGGACGTCGTCGATATAAATAAAGAAGCACCGGAACCGGACAGTATTGCCGATATCCGCTCAAAACTAGCGAGTGTCTGAAAGTAATTTAACCGTCTTGATTGCCAGACATGGCACAACGCCAGGATTGCTGATTTACTCGCCTAACTAAAGTCGGGGAGTTTAGTGTCAATGCAATCCATGAGTGACTATTACAGCGCTATCCAGTTGCGGTCTGATCGCTGGAGTGCATTACAGGATATCACCAAGAAACTGGCGGGCAATCCGCAGGGTAGTTCCGTCGCCAAACTGCACGGTAAAACCGAAGAGCTGCTCGACATGCTAGGACCGCTGGAGTCCTACTGGGCGTTTCCCGGAACTGCGGCCTTCGACTATTTGCGCCGCCAGTGCGATCACAAGAACTATGACGATCTTGCTTTTTCGGTCAGGCGAATTCTGCGGGCGCTGACCTCAGGCGCCTATCGCAGGCGGTCCATCCCGCTTGATCGCGACGATACAGACAATGAAGAGCTTGAGGACGAAGCGCTGTTATCGCCGGAAGCCCGCGCGCTGACAAAACCATATTTTGAAGTGCTGTTTGTTGACAACATAAGTGAACAACAGGACCGCTGGCTGCGCTCATCCATACAACGCATGCATCGCACCGAAGATGCATTTACTTACCAGCCGGTCATCGTGCCAAGTCTTGAAGACGCCCTGATTGCCATCCTGTTCAACCACAACATTCAGGCTGTGGTCGTGCGCCCCGGCGTCACCCTGAAATCGAAGAACGAGCTGTCGATCCTGCAGCGGTATCTCAGCCGTATCGGAGATGATGAGGATGTTGATGGCTTGCAGCCGGAAAACTACGGCGCGGAATTGTGCCGGTTGATTGCCAAGGTCAGACCGGAGCTTGACACCTATCTTGTGACTGATCGGTCCGTGGAATCCATTGCCGGTCTCGATCTGGGGCTGTGCCGGCGGGTGTTCTATAATCAGGAAGATTTTCTGGAACTGCACCTCAACATCCTTCGTGGCGTGCAGGCGAGGTTCAAGACACCGTTTTTCACCGCGCTGGTGGAGTATTCGCGCCAGCCGACCGGTGTGTTTCATGCCATGCCGATCAGTCGTGGCAAGTCTATTTCCCGGTCGCACTGGATACAGGATATGGGCGCATTTTACGGGCCCAACATTTTCCTGGCTGAAACGTCGGCAACCTCCGGCGGGCTCGACAGTCTGTTGGAACCGCATGGTCCCATCAAGGAAGCACAGGAGTTGGCCGCGCGCGCCTTCGGTGCCAAGCACACTTTTTTTGCCACCAACGGAACATCGACCTGCAACAAGGTGGTCGTGCAGGGCCTCGTGAGACCCGGCGACATCGTGCTGGTGGATCGCGACTGCCACAAGTCGCACCATTACGGGATGGTCCTGGCAGGTGCTCAGGTAGTGTATCTCGACAGCTATCCTCTCAATGAATACTCGATGTATGGCGCAGTACCGCTGCGCGAAATCAAGCATCAACTGTTGAAGCTGAAGGCGGCCGGCAAACTCAACCGTGTCCGCATGCTGCTGCTCACCAACTGTACATTTGACGGAATCGTCTACAATGTCGAACGGGTGATGGAAGAGTGCCTCGCCATCAAGCCGAACCTGGTGTTCCTGTGGGATGAAGCCTGGTTTGCCTTTGCCCGCTTCGGCCCGACCTATCGTCAGCGTACCGGCATGAACGCAGCCGGTGTATTGCGCGAGCGGTTCAAGACGGCCGAGCATGCCGCCGCATACGAAGCGCAACAGGCCGAACTCGGTGACGCCGACGAAGAGACATTGCTCAACACCCGGCTGATACCGCCACCGACGGCGCGTGTCAGGGTGTACTCCACCCAGTCGACCCACAAGACCCTGACGTCGTTGCGACAGGGATCGATGATCCATGTGCATGACCAGGACTTCAAGGGCGAGGTGGAGCAGGCTTTCCACGAAGCCTATATGACGCATACCTCGACATCGCCCAACTACCAGATCATCGCCAGCCTCGATGTGGGCAGGCGGCAGGTAGAGCTGGAAGGCTTCGAGTTCGTGCAGCGCCAGGTAGAGGCGGCCATGTCGATGCGCCGCGCCATTGCCACCCACCCGCAATTGCAGAAGTATTTCAAGCTGCTCACTTCAGGCGACATGATCCCCGAACAGCACCGAGAAAGCGGCATTAAGTCATATTATGATCCTGACCAGGGCTGGAATGACATCTGGGAGTGCTGGGCCAAGGACGAGTTTGTGTTGGATGCGTCGCGGGTGACACTCGCCGTCGGCGGCACCGGTTGGGACGGCGATACGTTCAAGACCAAGATCCTGATGGACAAATATGGCATTCAGATCAACAAGACGTCGCGCAACACTGTGCTGTTCATGACCAACATTGGCACCACCAGATCATCGGTGGCCTATCTCATCGAGGTGCTGGTGCAGATCGCGCAGGAACTGGACGAACTGCTCGACGATGCCTCGAAAATGGAACGCCTGAGTTTTGACAGGCGGGTCAAGAATCTGATGGAAGACTTGCCGCCATTGCCCGACTTCAGCCGCTTCCACGATGCTTTCCGAGCCGACCAGGTCACTCCGGAAGGCGATATGCGTTCAGCGTTTTTCTTAAGTTACGACGAGAACAATTGCGACTATCTTGACCTGCATGATGATGATCTTGCCAGCGCAGGCAAGGATATTGTGTCAGCCTCCTTCATCATCCCGTATCCGCCGGGATTCCCGATCCTCGTGCCGGGCCAGGTGATCTCGAGGGAAATACTGGCCTTCATGCGCGCGCTCGATGTCAGTGAAATCCATGGCTACCGGCCCGATCTGGGCTTGCGGGTGTTTACCGAGGAAGCCCTTGTGCGCCATGCTGCGAAACACCTGTCGGAAGCGGCTGAATAACGACCGCCAAAGCGAAAAGACTAAAATCAGAGGGAGACAGATATGCCTAAAAAAGTTCTCAACAACATCTCGGAAATCCGACGTTATTTTCATCGCAATGAGGATCCGATCTATTTCGTCTCCGCGACGAATTTCAACCTGCTCGGGCTGGATGAATGGAGTAAGAACTTCAAGTATATTAGCTATATAGACTGTTATGACGGTCGCCACCCGAATGTGTTCTGCCCGTCTGAACAACCCCATGCCGAGTTCCAGTCGATCGAGGACATCAACAACTACCTGCTGCAGCACAAGGAGGTTGTAGACCTGATCAAGCGGCGCGGCGGCAAGCCGAAGTTTGTGTTCTTGATGTTTGACGAAGAGACTGAGCGTCTTGCCAAGGAGCTTGGCGGTGATGTCTGGTTCCCGAAGGCCAAGCTGCGCACCCGCTGTGACAACAAGATCGAGACCGTGCGTATCGGTGACAAGGCTGGTGTGCCCTCAGTCCCAAACACCTTGTCAGTAGTTAAGGACTACGATCAGCTGCGCAAGGTTTGCGACAAGGCCAAGATTGGACATGACCTCGTCTTGCAATCTGCATTTGGCGATAGCGGGCACACGACGTTCTTCATCAAGTCGGAGGCAGATTTCCGCCGCCATGAACACGAGATCGTTGGTCAAGGTGAGATCAAGATCATGAAGCGGATTGATTGCCGTGGCTCAGCCATTGAGGCGTGTGCTACCTCTGCGGGTACCATTGTTGGCCCGTTGATGACGGAGCTTGTTGGCTTTGGCGAGCTGACGCCTTACCGCGGGGGATGGTGCGGTAACGAAATCCTTGCCACTGCCTTCCCGCCGAAGGTTCGCGAAAAGGCACGCGATCTCACCTTCAAGTTCGGCGAACAGTTGCGCAAGGAGGGCTATCGCGGTTATTTTGAACTGGATTTCCTGATCGACAAGAAATCCGGTGATCTTTGGCTGGGTGAGTTGAATCCCCGCATCACCGGATGTTCCTCGATGACAAATCATGCGGCTTTTGCACATGCTGATGCACCACTGTTCCTGTTTCATTTACTGGAGTTCTCGAAGAAGGACTTCAAGCTTGACGTGGACGAACTGAACAAGCGCTGGGCGGATCCGGACATGATCGACAGCTGGTCGCAGATGGTTATCAAACATACCGATGACAGCGTCGATATTCTGACCGAAGCACCCCAAACCGGTATCTACAAGATGCTCGATGACGGGCGCGTTGTGTTTGACCGGTTCGATTATCACAGGCGTGCTGTTGAAAGTGAAAACGAAGCCTTCTTCCTCCGCATCCTCAAACCCGGTGATTACCGCTACGAAGGCGCCGACCTTGGCATTCTGGTCACGCGCGGCCGGTCCATGACGCCGGGCTTCAAGCTGAATGACCGTGCCCAGAAGTGGATCCACGGTATCAAGAACAGCTTTTCCGCCAGGCCTATGGATGTGGCAGGTGCGGTTGCAGAACCGGCCTTCAAGATCTTGTAGGCGAAACCTTGCAGACCCTCTGGCGCGCCATCACTGAAGCACGGCCTGGTCCCAAGTGGGCCGGGCTGTTTGCCGAATACTGGCCTGCGTATCAGCGCTGGTGGCTGCGTGAAGGCGAAGGCGAGCGGGCCACTTACATGGAAAGCCGCAGCGCGCTCAGACTGCACATGCCTGAGCTGGTTCCGCTCTATGATGAACTATGCGGGCTTGCAGGTGGTGGTGACCTGGCGGCGCGGTTTTTGAGTTTCTACTGCCCGCCGCCCTATTTGTCCGGCTGCTCGCAGGCGATCTGGCCCGGAGAAGAGCCGGTAATGGTACGCAACTATGATTATGATCCTGCCGCCTTCGACAGCCTGATCCTGCACACCGACTGGCTGGGCCGCAAGGTAATGGGAACCTGCGACGGCTTGTGGGGGCTGGTGGATGGTATCAATGATGCCGGGCTGGCGATTTCGCTTACTTTCGGCGGGCGCCGCCAGGTCGGCAATGGTTTCGGTGTGCCGCTGATACTGCGCTATGTGCTGCAGACATGTGAAACGGCAGATGAGGCCGCCGGCGTACTGGCCAGGATTCCGACCCACATGAGTTACAATGTTACGGTTGTGGACGCCAAACGGCGGTATGCGACTGTCCAGATGGCGCCAGACCGACCGTCACTTGTGACCAATGCTGCCGTGGCGACCAACCATCAGTCGGCAGTGGAATGGGACAGCCATGCCAGATTTACATCTACGGTCGAACGGGAACGCTATCTTCTGCAACGGCTGACACTTCACGTGGATACGCAGGACCGGTTCATAGCTGCTTTTCTGAAACCACCACTTTATTCTACGGCTTATGCGGCAGGGTTTGGCACGCTGTACACGGCTGTTTACCGCCCAAGGCAACGGGCCATGGAAATGCGCTGGCCCGGGTCTTCATGGCAATTTTCCCTGGATGATTTCACACCTGCGGCCAGGCATATATACACACCCGATGCAGCCCGGAGCGGTTGAAGGTTGCAAACTGCCGACCAGCAAATGCTCGGTAATTCAATGGGTTTATGTGCACCCGTGTTGCTCTTGCCAGTGATGCCGCCTATACAGACGGCTCACGCGCCGGAATATGATTGCGCGTGATTGATTCACTCTTTTTTGCAGATAAAAACCGATGTTCGATATTCGCTGGATTCGTGAAAACGCTGATGCATTTGATGCCGGCCTTGCCCTGCGGGGCACAGAGCCGCATGCAGCCCGCCTGATAGAGCTTGATGAGGCCCGCCGCGCCCATCTGCAGAAACTGCAGGACGCCCAGTCGCGGCGCAATTCTGCGTCGAAGGAAATCGGCCAGGCCATGGGGGCAGGCGACACGGAAAAGGCGGATGCCCTTAAAGCGGAAGTTGGTGACCTCAAAAGTGTTATTCAATCAGGCGAGGAAGAAGAGCGCCGCATTGACGAAGAACTGAATGCCATCCTGTGCACATTGCCGAACCTGCCTCTGGATGAGGTGCCTGCCGGCAAGGATGAGGCTGACAATGTCGAGGTTCGCCGGGTTGGTGACGTAAAGCCGCTCGGTTTTGAGGCAAAACAGCATTTTGAAATAGGCGAAGCCCTCGGTCTGATGGACTTTGAAACGGCGGCCAAGATGTCAGGTGCCCGGTTCACCGTGCTGAAAGGTGGACTGGCCCGGCTGGAGCGTGCCATCGGCCAGTTCATGCTCGACATGCAGACAACCGAGCATGGCTATACGGAAGTGAACCCGCCCTTGCTGGTGCGTGATGAAGCCCTGTTTGGCACAGGCCAGTTGCCCAAATTTGCCGATGATCTGTTTCACACCACGGATGAACGCTGGCTGATTCCGACATCGGAAGTGCCGCTCACCAACCTGGTGCGCGAACGCATTCTCGAAACTGACGAACTTCCAGTCCGTGTAACGGCGCTGACACCATGTTTCCGGGCGGAAGCCGGGGCTGCCGGCAGGGATACCCGCGGCATGATCCGCCAGCACCAGTTCTGGAAGGTCGAGATGGTGTCTGTCACAGCGCCCGAAACATCGCGCGACGAGTTGAACCGCATGACCGGCTGTGCTGAAGAAGTCCTGAAGCGCCTCGAGCTGCCATACCGGGTCATGGCCTTGTGTGCCGGCGACATGGGATTTGGGGCGCAGATGACCTATGACATAGACGTCTGGCTACCCGGGCAGGATGCCTATCGCGAGATTTCCAGTTGCTCTGTGTGTGGTGAATTCCAGGCGCGGCGCATGAACGCACGCGTGCGCGAAGAGACCGGTAAGGGCACCCGTTTCGTTCATACGCTGAACGGGTCGGGCCTTGCCGTCGGACGCACCCTGATTGCGGTTATGGAAAACTACCAGCAGGCCGATGGCACAATAGCCATTCCTGATGCGCTTAAAGCTTACATGGGTGGCATTGACGCCATTGGGCCAGCGTGATGCTGACCCGGGCGAATGGTGACCCTTACCGTATTCTGCTGACCAATGATGACGGCATCAATGCACCTGGTCTTGAAGTGCTGGAGGCAATCGCAGCCGACCTCAGTGATGATGTCTGGGTGGTGGCGCCGGAGCGTGAACAATCCGGGGCAGGGCGGTCCATTTCGCTTTCACACCCCTTGCGGATGCGCGAGCTTGGCCCGCGCCGGTTTGCCGTTGAAGGCACACCGGCTGACAGTGTGTTGATGGGGGTGCGCCACATCATGCCGGAAGCGCCGGACCTGATCCTGTCGGGGGTCAATCGCGGCCAGAACATCGCCGATGACGTAACTTATTCCGGCACGATCGCCGCCGCGATGGAGGGAACCGCGCTGGGCATCCGTTCGATGGCGCTCAGCCAGACCTATGGCATCGCGGGACGCAATGTGCCGTGGGATACCGGGCGCAGCCTTGGTGCGGAGGTCGTGAAAAACCTTGTGCAGACCAGGGCAGAGCCGGGGGTTTTGCTGAACGTCAATTTTCCTGACTGCGATGCCGGTGACGTTAAAGGCGTTCAATACACCCGGCAGGGCCAGCGCGACCAGAATCTCCTGATGCTGGATCAACGAACCGATGCGCGTGGCCGCGACTATTTCTGGATCGGTTTCAAGCGCCACCAGTCAAACCCGCCTGCAGGCACTGACCTTCATGCCGTCTATAATGGCTTTGTGTCGGTGACACCGCTGCATACCAACCTGACGCAGCTTGATCTGCTTGCGGAGTTGCAAAACGACAAGGCTTAAGGCACGACTGCACCATGACGGCGACTGACCAACAGAAGATTGAACTCATCATGGGGCTCAGGTCGCGTGGCATTCGCGATACCAGGGTGCTGGAAGCAATCGAGACCGTGCCGCGCGAAGTGTTCGTGCCGGACGCCTTTCAGGACCTGGCCTATGCGGATCAGGCCTTGCCGATCGAATGCGGGCAAACCTTGTCGCAACCGTTCATCGTGGCGTTCATGACCGAGAAGCTGAAAGTCGGCGAGCGCATGAAAGTGCTGGAGATCGGGACCGGCAGCGGATATCAGACCGTCATTCTGGCTCAGCTGTGCCGCCGGATTTACACCATCGAGCGGTACCGGACATTGCTCAAGTCTGCTGAACGGCGCTTCGTGGAGCTTCGGCAAGCCAACATAACCACCCTGCTTGGTGACGGAAACAAGGGCTGGCCCAAGCAGGCGCCGTTTGAACGTATCATCGTGACAGCAGCCGCGCCGCAACTGCCGCGCCAGTTGGTCGAGCAACTGGCTGTAGGCGGTATTCTCATCGTGCCGGTTGAAGTATCTCCCGGCAGGCAGGAAATCCTGCGCATTACCCGTACGGAAGAAGATTTTACCCGCGAAAGCTTAATGCCGGTGCGCTTCGTGCCACTGGTTGAAGGCATTGCAAGGGGTATGTAATCCGCAGTTTTTTGCCGAATTTAAATAATCACGCCGGAAAATGCAGTGATTTTTTAACTGATAAACGCCTCCTTAACCTAAACCATTCACTATCGGCTCCAGTCCAGTTTGTAAGTTCTGTGTTTGGGGTAAGGGTATGAGTACGACTTCCAAAATTTCACGCGTTTTCGCCGCGACGGCTACAGCTGCCCTTCTGGCAGGTTGTTCCGCATCATCTGATCGCTTTGCCGACTATCCGAGCATCGCCACCAATTCTGTTTCCAAGAATGAGACCAGCTCTGCCGCCGTCGAGAAGGTAGAGAGGTCGCCATTGTCCGGTGACCGTGTCGCCAATGCGCGCCCGTCCTGGCAGAATGCGCCGTCTCCTTCGGCCGGCTACACACCGCCGGCGACAAGTTATCGTCAGCAGGCGGCTGCACCTGCACCAAGCTATCGTACACAGGCCGCTGCGCCGAGCTATGCACCTGCCCAGAACGGTACGGTCACCGTGCGGCCCGGACAGACCATGTATTCACTGGCTCGCGCCAATGACCTGAGCGTCAGTCAGCTTGCCCGTGCCAACAACATTCGTGCACCTTACACACTCGCCGTTGGTCAGCGCCTGTCAGTGCCGGGAACCAGCAATCCGGTTTCTCCGCGCCCGACAGTGGCAGTTGCCAATGCACCGGCACCACGTGCGCGGATACAGTCCCGGTCACAGAGCAACGGCGTGCATGTCGTCCGTCCGGGTGAAACGCTTTATTCGCTGGGCCGCGCCTATGAGATGCGCCCGCACAAGATTGCTGCCCATAACGGCTTGAGCATGGACCGCGGGCTGAGCATCGGTCAGCGTGTGCGGATTCCAGGCGGCGGTTCCCAGTCGCCGGTTGCCAATTCCGCACCAGCGCGCCTGCCGCAGCAAAGGCTTGCTGCAAGAACCCCCGATTATCTGGATCAGGCTGAACCAGTTACCCGCCAGCGGGCACCTGTCATGCAGCAGGAAACTCAGATTGAGAAGGGCGACAATGGCAGCGGCTTCCGCTGGCCTGTTCGTGGCCGGGTGATATCGAAATTTGGTTCCAAGCCCAACAACACCCGCAATGAGGGCATCAACATTGCCGTTCCTGAAGGAACCGGTGTGCGTTCGGCGGAAGCCGGCGTGGTTGCCTATGCCGGCAACGAGTTGAAAGGCTATGGCGAACTGGTTCTGATACGTCACCAGAATGGCTGGGTAACCGCCTATGCGCACAATAGCGAACTGATGGTGAAACGTGGCGATGCGGTTCGCCGCGGTGATGTGATCGCCAGGGCCGGCAAGACCGGTTCGGTCAAAACCCCGCAAGTACACTTCGAAGTGCGTCAGGGTGCAACGGCTGTTGATCCGATGAAATACCTGTCGTCGCGGACGGCGTCTAATTAGGAACTGCAGGAACCCTGCAAACTGGACAGTTCCCGGACGATGACGGACCCGGTCTCCGACGAGACCGGGTCCGTTTCGTTTGATGTGACATGTGTCGTTCAGGCGCAGGGAATTGTCACTTGTATTCGCGACATTTCTGCGGATTATGGCGCTACTCGTGATTCTTAACGAAGGAAAACAATATGATTGAAGTATGGGGAAGACGGTCTTCCATCAATGTGCAGAAGGTTCTTTGGGCACTGGGTGAAACCGGCCAGCCGTTTGAACGCCATGCTGCAGGCGGCCAGTTCGGCGGTCTTGATGACAAGGCATTCCTTAAGATGAACCCGAACGGCCTAGTGCCCGTCATGAAAGACGGTACGGTCACCCTGTTTGAATCAAATACCATGATGCGCTACCTGGCGCGCAAATACGGCAAGGACAACATTCGCCCGCGTGGCCAGAAACCATGGGCGCTGGCTGACCAGTGGACAGACTGGACAGCAACAACGCTGAACCCGCCTATGTTCACCATTCTCTTCGATACCGTGCGGGCTACGCCGGAACAGAAGAATGCGGCAGCGGTAAAAGATGCGGAGAAGAAGGCAGGTGATCTGTTCAAGATCGCCAATCGCGCCATTGGCCGCAAACCATGGCTCACCGGGCGTCACTTCAACTATGCCGACATTGCGCTTGGTGTGTACTATTGGCGTTATCTCGCATTTGACATCAAGCACGCCAAAACCCCGAACCTGGATCGCTGGATGGAGCAGATCAAGGAACGCGGCGCGTTCAAGCAATGGGGCCTGGTGCCGGTTGGCAACTCGCCTGAAGAATGGAATGCCAACGAGAAGCAACTGGGTTAAGCCAGCCTATTGGCCATTGTTGCTGCAGCCCGGATCATTGAGGTCCGGGCTGTTTTCTTATGCGAGCGCCTTGCCCAGGCGCCCGGCCAGGTCCTGCACATACTGCCACGCAACGCGGCCTGAACGACTGCCACGTGTGGTCTGCCATTCAATGGCCTCAGCCCGGAGTTGGTCTTCGGCAATTGTCAAATTGAAGTGATTTACATAGCCCCGGATCATTTCGAGGTATTCATCCTGTGAACAGGAATGGAAACCGAGCCACAGTCCGAACCGGTCTGACAGGGAGACTTTTTCCTGAACTGCTTCCGACGGATTGATGGCGGTGGAGCGTTCATTTTCGATCATGTCTCGCGGCAGAAGATGGCGCCGGTTGGATGTTGCGTACAGCAACACATTTTCCGGGCGTCCTTCGATTCCCCCATCGAGTGCGGCTTTCAGTGATTTGTAGGACGTATCCTGATTGTCGAATGACAAATCGTCACAAAAAATGATGAAGCGGTAGCCGGACTGGTCGCGCAACTGGCCCATCAGAACTGGCAGGCCCTCAATGTCCTCGCGGTGGATTTCTATGAGCTTCAGTGTGTGATCATATTGGGCAGTTATGGCAGCATGTGACGCCTTGACCAATGAGCTTTTGCCCATACCGCGTGCGCCCCAGAGCAGGGCATTGTTGGCAGGCAATCCCTTGGCAAAGCGGACCGTATTGTCGACGAGAATGTCGCGAACCCGGTCAATTCCGTGTAAAAGTACCATTTCTACGCGGTTTACCCGAGGTACGGGCTGAAGCGCACTGGTGCCGGCGTGCCAGACAAAGGCGTCGGCGGCCTCATAATCTGCGTCTTGAGATTGAGGTGGCGCGGAGCGCTCCAGTGCGGTCGCAATGCGCTCGAGGCGGTTCAGGATATCGTCCAGACGGTCATTTGACATGAAGGTTTTCGCAAGCTTTGGTGTTGGCGGAATTCAGGGTGAGTTGGCTTTAGGGCCTGATACACAATGTTGCAAGGCCGGTGGGAAACAAGGCGTTACTGTTGCATTGCGCTCACGCGGGGCTATATACCAATTCACGGATTCGGTTTCAGGAGATTAGACCATGTTTATTTCACCCGCTTACGCACAGGCTGGCGGCGCACCGGGCGCTGATATTTTCTCGCTGCTTGCGCCTATCATAATGATCATGGCCATCTTCTGGTTTCTGATCCTGCGCCCGCAGCAAAAGCGGATGAAGGCACATCAGGAGCTGGTTTCGAATGTCCGGCGTGGTGACACCATCGTGACCGCCGGGGGGATTGTCGGCAAGGTCACCAAAGTGGTTGATGATGGAGAACTCATTGTTGATACAGGCGAGGGTGGAAAGTTTCGCATGATCAAGAGCGCCATCACTGAAGTGCGGGTCAAGGGTGAGCCGGCCAAAGCCGATTAGGCAATTATCGGTTTTTGCTTTTCAACGGTGAACCGGCAGATTTTGGCCGGCGATTGCCAACAAACAACATACCTCTATTTCGGGGACTGATCAGACTGCCATGTTGCATTTTTCCAAGCTGAAGGCTTTCGTTATTATCGGTGTTGTGCTGCTGGCCGGTCTGATGGCAATGCCTAATTTGTTGAGCGAACAGTCCCGCGAAGCATTGCCCAACTTTGTCCCAAGCCAGGCTCTGACACTGGGGCTCGACCTGCAAGGCGGCAGTCACATCCTGCTGGAAGTCGACGTTCCATCGTTGAAGGATACTCTTGAGAAGCAACTGGTGGGAGATATCCGCCTGCGACTGCGGGATGCGAAAATCCGCTACGCCAACCTGAAGCGCACCGGAAACGGCGCGACGGTTACCATTCCTGAGGCTGCCCAGGCCGACGAAGCGTTCACCGTATTGCAGGGACTGTCACAGCCGCTGGACACCGGGCTGTTCGGCCAGGGTGTTCAGGTTCGGGAGTTTGACGTTGTCCGAAATGGCCAGGCCATCAGCCTGACGTTTTCCGACGGGGGTCTGCAGACCCGGATCACTCGGGCGGTGCAGCAATCCATCGAGGTTCTCGGGGTCCGCATCAACGAACTGGGGACAACTGAACCGACCATTCAGCAGCAGGGGACAGACCGGATTCTGGTCCAGGTACCTGGTCTGCAGGACCCGGCTCGCCTCAAGGCGCTGCTGGGCCAAACAGCTCTGCTTCAGTTCAGACTGCTTTGCGATAACCAGCCGCAAGGCGCAGGCGGCACCGTTCCATTGGGCTGTGAAGAGTTGCCGGACAAGGAAACGTCGGGATTGCTGTATTGGGTACAGACATCGCGGTCGGCGACAGTTGACGGTGAAGATCTCAATGACGCCCAGACCGGTTTTGACCAGCGCACCAATGAACCGATCGTCAATTTCCGCTTCAACACCAGCGGGGCACAACGCTTCTGCCGCCTGACCCAGAACAATGTCGGACGCCCGTTTGCAATCGTTCTGGACAATGAAGTTATTTCAGCACCCCGCATCAACGAGCAGATCTGCGGCGGCTCCGGTCAGATTTCCGGTGATTTCTCGACGCAGGAAGCCAACGATTTGGCAATCGTTTTGCGCTCCGGCGCGCTGCCGGCCAAACTGACAATTGTTGAGGAACGCACGGTTGGTCCGAGCCTTGGTTCTGACTCGGTGAAGGCCGGTTTCATTGCCTCCATCATCGGCCTGGTTGGTGTGTTGATCTTCATGGTCGTATCCTACGGATTGTTCGGCATGTTTGCCGTGCTGGCGCTGCTGGCAAACCTGATGTTGATTCTGGGAACACTGTCATTCCTGGGTGCGACCCTGACACTACCCGGCATTGCCGGTATTGTTCTCACCATGGGCATGGCGGTGGATTCCAACGTGCTGGTGTTTGAACGAATACGAGAGGAGGTGGCTAATGGCCGGTCCCCTCTGAATGCCATTGAAACCGGCTTCCGGATGGCGCTGGCCACAATTCTGGATGCCAACATCACCACGTTGATTGCCGCCGTGATCCTGTTCGGTATGGGGTCGGGTCCGGTCAGAGGTTTTGCCGTGACGCTGGGTATCGGTATCGTGGCAACCGTGTTCACGGCTTATACTGTTACACAACTCATCATTTCCGGGTGGATCAAGCTGAGCAGACCCAAGGTGGTGCCGCTATGACCGGCCGCAAGATCATCAGGAGATCGAGACCATGAAGCCGTTTCGCTTCGTTCCGGACAATACCAAGATCGCCTTCATGAAGTTCGCGCGACCGGGCTTTTATGCCTCGGTAGCCGCCGTCTTGTTGTCGGTCGGGTTGTTTTTGGCAATCGGTCTGAATTACGGCATCGACTTCAAGGGTGGCACGCTGATTGAAGTCAGGACCGAGCAGCCTGCCGACCTCAACGAGTTGCGCACGACCATTGGCGGACTTGGGCTTGGCGGTTCAGAACTTCAGGAATTCGGCGACCCGCGCGATGTGCTGATCCGCATTGAGACCCAGGCCGGCGGCGAAGAAGCTCAGCAAAAAGCGATTGCCACGGTGAAAGAAGCGCTCGGGCCTAATGTTGATTACCGGCGTGTCGAAGTTGTCGGGCCAAAGGTCTCCGGTGAGCTGGCACGCGACGGTATTCTGGCCATTCTGCTGGCGTTCGTTGCCATTATGATCTACATCTGGCTGCGATTTGAATGGCAGTTCGCCATTGGTACGGTAGCGACCCTGGTGCACGATGTGGCGCTGACAATCGGGCTGTTTGCAATCCTTCAGTTGCAGTTTGACCTGACCATCATTGCGGCCCTTTTGACCATTGTGGGCTACTCGCTCAATGATACGGTGGTGGTGTTTGACCGGTTTCGCGAGAACTTGCGCAAGTACAAGAAGATGAATTTCGACGAGATGGTCGATATGTCTCTCAACCAGACGCTGCCACGTACCCTTATGACATCGATCTCCACGCTCGTTGCCCTGATATCCCTTTATGTGTTCGGCGGCGAAGTGTTGCGCGGGTTTACGTTTGCCATGATATGGGGTGTTGTTATCGGCACCTATTCATCGATCTTCATCGGCTCGCCATTGTTGTCCTTGCTTGGAGCCTATGTGGATCGTGCACCAACACCTGGACCAGGTGACAATGCCCAGACTGAGGCAGAGATTGTGCAGCCTTGATGAGCGATGCGCCGTTTTTGCCTGAGCGCGTTGCGATTGACGCCTATGGCAATGGCGGCTTCAGGTTTCGCGATCTGTCTCACAAGGGTTCATTGCTGTGCCTGCCGGGCGGTGTATTCGGATGGCCGCCGGTAAAGCCGGAGGATCTGCAACTGGCGGACTTTGCTCAGGTTTTGGGAACACCGGACGGCATTGGCTTCGTGCTGCTTGGCACCGGCGACAACCAGGTTTTCCCATCCGGCGAAATACGCCGGGCATTTGTGGAAGCGGGTATCGGGCTTGAACCAATGGCAACCGGGGCGGCAGTGCGAACCTACAATGTGTTGTTGCAGGAAGGCCGCGATGTGGCATGTGCGTTGATTGCGGTTGATCATCATCGGAGCGGGTCATGAGTGCATTTCCGGCACAGTTGATGGAGCAGTTGCTCGAAGACCTGCGCCAGACCGACCGTGACCGGTATCTGTGCCTGTTGCTGATGCCGGAACATTCACGGGGTTTTCTGGCAGGCCTGTTCGCCTTCAATTCGGAACTTGCCCAGATACGCGAAAGAGTGACAGACCCGGCTGCCGGTGAGCTGAGGCTTGCCTGGTGGAACCAGGTCATTGACGCGATTTATGTTGGACAGACCGTCGATTCACCGCTGGCACAGGCACTGGCTCGCGCAATTGAAGCGGGTGACCTGCCCCGGCATTCGTTTCAGGCCATGCTGGAAGCCCGCCGGTTCGACCTATTTGATGATCCGATGCCGGACCTCAACACACTTGAAGGCTACCTGGGAGAAACATCGTCTGCCGTGTTGCAGATGAGTGCTCTGATCATGGCCGGTGATGACGGTCTTGAATGCGCTGAAGTGTCCGGGCTTGCCGGTGTTGCGATGGGGCTGACCGGGCTAATGCGGTCTTTGCCGATACACCGTGCCCGCGGGCAATGCATGTTACCGGTTGACATGTTAGCAAAGCATGATCTGACCCAGGCACACGTGCTGTCAGACAAGGGCGGTGCCGGGCTTGAGCTGGTGTTGCTGCAATTGTGCAGGCATGCCAACAAGCGGCTCGAAGAGGCCCGCGAAAAGTGGCATCTGGTCCCGGATGCGGCCGTCAAGGCCTATCTGCCTGTTGCCCTGGTGCCCGGTTATCTGAAAAAGCTGGAACGCGCCCGTGCATCCCTGATGACCAAGGTGATCACCTCGCCGCAATGGATGCGGCAATTGCGGCTGCTGAACGCGGTGCGCAGCGAAGCGATCTGAATTTATCTATTCCGCTGCCGCACGTCAGGCGTGTGCCGAAAGCCAGTTGGCGAAGTCAACCTTGGCACGGCCTGTGTAAGCCAGTTGCCGGGCTGGTTTCTTGGCCTTGCCGCGTGGCCGCTTGCCGTTTTCATCGCGCGGTACGTCAACCTCGGGAAACAGTCCGAAGTTGACATTCATGGGCTGGAACGACCGCGCCTTGGTGGTCATGTCGCCACTGTCATCGCTGAGGTGGCCACCTGAAATATGCGAGATCAATGATCCATGTGCTGTGGTGGGCGGCGGCGGCGGCAATGTATGTCCAGCCAGTTCCGTCGCCGCCATGCGACCGGCCATGAGGCCCATGGCAGCACTTTCCACATAACCTTCCACGCCGGTGATCTGGCCGGCAAACCGCAGGCCCGGCCGGCTTTTGAGCTGCAATGATGCATCAAGCAGCTTGGGCGAGTTGATGAAGGTGTTGCGGTGCAGGCCGCCGAGCCTGGCAAACTCGGCCTTTTCGAGACCCGGTATGGCCCGGAAAATCCGCACCTGTTCGCCGTGCTTCAGCTTGGTCTGGAATCCGACCATGTTGTAGAGCGTGCCCAGTGCATTGTCCTGGCGGAGCTGGACAACCGCATAGGGTTTTTCATCCGGCTTGTGCCGGTTGGTCAGGCCCATCGGTTTCATCGGGCCGTGGCGGAGTGTTTCCGGCCCGCGTTCAGCCATCACCTCGATCGGCAGGCAGCCATCGAAGTAGGGCGTGTTTTCCTCCCACTGCTTGAAGTCAGCCTTGTCACCGTCAATCAATGCAGTGATGAAGGTTTCATACTGCTGCCGGTTCATAGGGCAGTTGATGTAATCTGCACCGGTGCCGCCGGGTCCCGCCTTGTCATAGCGTGACTGAAACCATGCCTGATCAAAGTCTATGGTGTCGCGGTGGATGATGGGGGCGATGGCATCGAAGAACGCCAGGCCGCCGTCGCCGGTGGTGTTGCGGATGTCATCCGCCAGCGCTGCCGAGGTGAGGGGCCCGGTTGCCACAATGGCCTGCGCCCAGTCGGCCGGAGGCAGACCGGCAACCTCTTCGCGTTCAATACTTATGTTGGGATGTGCCTGCAGGGTTGCGGTCACATCGGCTGAAAAGGCATCCCGGTCTACCGCCAGGGCACCACCTGCCGGCAGTTTGTGCCGGTCGCCCATCGCCATGATGAGTGAGCCTGCCTGGCGCATTTCCCAGTGCAACAGACCAACCGCATTGTGTTCGTCATCGTCGGAACGAAACGAGTTGGAGCAGACCAGTTCCGCCAGACCATCCGTCTGGTGCGCGTCGGTTTCACGCACCGGGCGCATTTCGTGGAGGATAACCTGCGCACCGGCCTGCGCTGCCTGCCAGGCTGCTTCCGAACCGGCCATGCCGCCGCCGATGATATGGATTGTGTTGTGTGTCATGAGATGAACCACTAGAGGCTAATGCGCCGGTCGGCAAGATATCAGGTTGTCTAGTTGTTCACCCAGTCGGCTATCTCGGTCGCCACAAGTTGATTGGCCAGGTAGCCGTACAGCTTGTGCGGGTTGCTGGTGTCGTGATGCACCCAGCAATTGTAAATGCGCTTGTCGGTGATCTGATCCACATAGCCATATTCCAGCATCTCGGCAAAGTCGTCGGCCATGGTCGGGTCATGGGCGATGAAATCGTCATAGGCGGCAATGTTGACCCAGTCCCTGACAATGGCTTTTGGAAACCGGCCGCCTGCATGTTCGCGGGCATCATACAGGTTGGCGCGCACACCTGCTTCGCCCAGGGGACAGCCGAGTGTGAGCCACTTGGAGACGTTGGGGTCCTTGCGTTGCAGATTTTCGTATTCGCTCATTTGCGAGAACTTCCACAACACATCATAAGCCACCACACACCCCATGGAATGGCTGACGAGGCAGATTTCATCACGGGCGTTTATGGCCCTGCGTAACGGATTCTGCAGGCGCTCGCGCACATCGGAGCCGGTTTTCCGGCTCATCAGATAGGCCCCCATGTCGGCCGAACTGCGCTGCAGAATAATCTCGTTGGCCCGGCTGCGGGTCAGGACTGACAACAATGTACTGAAGGCCCGTGCTGCATTGTCCAGATGACGCAGATCCTTGTGCTGGCCGACAACCTGATTGTAGGCGGCTTCATCAAAACTACCGATATCCAGCATCTGCCTGAGGCTTTTGGCAAAGGGTTCATACGGCAGGCAGGGCTCATATTCATATGCTTTATTGTTCCGGGCGGTCAGTCTGGCAGCAATATCGGGGTCATGCGTTGCCATGATGGAATTGTTGATGTCGCCATAATAGGCGAACGAACATTTGACCGTGCCTGAGCGGATGGCCTCGGCAGCATCGGGTGATGCCTGGTACAGCCCATGCATCAAGGCTTCGTTGATAAGTTTTTTCTTACGAGATGCCGACGGTTTGATAGACCGGCCATGAACGAAGATGATGTGTTTGCGTGGCATTGAGACGTGCCCCCGTTATACGAGATTGCAATAGTCAGACAGGCTGCCGGGCCTCATCAAGTAACCATTCATAAAACTGACGTGCCTGGGGTGACAACTGCCCTTCCTTCGGCCTGAGCAGCCAAAAGCCCCGGTCTGACTGTTGCACGGCATCGATCGGGCGTACCAGATCTCCCTGTTCAATAAAGTCCTCTGCCAGCCGCCTGCCGCATAGCGCGATGCCTTCACCGCGCAAAGCCGATTGGATCAGCACCATGTAATTGTCGAATGTAAAGCCACGGCCCGACTGTTCGCCCTCGACCCCCAGGGATTCCAGAAAGCTGTCCCAGGTGACCCAGTTCCGGTCAAACTTGTTGAGATGCAACAGCGAGTGGCGAAGCAGGTCTGATTGCGAAGTGATCGGGCTGGACTTCTCCATGTAGCGGGGCGAACACACTGGCCAGATTTCGTTGTCGAACAGGCGAACCGCGTCTGCGGAAGGCCATTCCCCGGCACCATAGCGCACGGCAATGTCAATGCCCTCGCTGGCCAGATCGTAAACCGGGGATGACGCAACCAGGCGAATGTCGATTTCAGGGTGCGAGCCGCGAAACTTGGCAATGCGCGCCATGAGCCAGTAGGACGCAAAGGCAACCGATGTGGCAACGGTCAGTTCCCCTGGGCCTGGTTGTCGGCGCAGGTCTGAAGACACATTGGCAATGTGCTCAAGCCCCATGCCCACTGCGCGATGCAGGCGTTCGCCCTCGCGGGTGAGCGACAGGCCGCGGGACTGGCGTTGAAATACCGCTACACCCAGAAAATCCTCCAGCAACTGGATCTGCCTGCTGACAGCTGACTGGGTCACGTCCAGTTCCTTGGCAGCACGGGTAAAGTTCATATGCCGGCCGGCAGCCTCGAACACCACCAGTGCATTTGTCGGGGGCAGATTTTTGCGAAGCGCGATAGCCATGAGAATAACTTATTGCAAGTGCTGTTTATGGGCTGTTTTAAGGCAGGTTAACAGTCCATGGCATGATCTGCAATCATGGTAGCCTATCTTGGCAGTCTATTCGGCCGCGGCCTGCTTTCTGCGTGACAGGACAGGTGCCAGATACTGGCCAGTATAAGACCGCTCGACGCCGGCGACGTCTTCCGGGGTGCCGGCGGCCACGATTTCGCCGCCGCCATCGCCGCCTTCCGGGCCAAGGTCGATGATCCAGTCTGCAGTTTTAATAACTTCCAGATTGTGCTCGATGACGACCACGGTATTGCCGTGCTCGACCAGTTCATGCAGCACTTCCAGCAACTTGGCGACATCGTGAAAATGTAAGCCCGTGGTCGGTTCGTCCAGCAGGTACAAGGTGCGTCCGGTTGCGCGTTTGGATAATTCCTTGGCGAGTTTGACCCGCTGGGCCTCACCGCCGGACAAGGTGGTGGCCTGCTGTCCCACCTTGATGTAACCGAGTCCGACCCGCTCCAGTGTCACCAGTTTGTCGCGTACGGCTGGAACTGCGCGGAAGAAATCTGCGCCCTCGGCAACTGTCATATCCAGTATATCGGCGATGGATTTGTCCTTGAAGGTGATGTCCAGGGTCTCGCGGTTATAGCGTTTGCCGTGGCAGGCATCGCAGGTCACATAGACGTCGGGCAGGAAGTGCATTTCAATCTTGATGACACCGTCACCCTGACAGGTCTCGCAGCGGCCGCCCTTTACGTTGAACGAAAACCGGCCCGGTCCATACCCGCGGGCCTTTGATTCCGGCAAGGCTGCAAACCATTCGCGGATGGGAGTGAATGCGCCGGTATAGGTGGCCGGGTTGGAGCGGGGCGTGCGGCCAATCGGCGACTGGTCGATGTCGATGATCTTGTCGAGCAGTTCCAGACCTTCAATCTTGTCATGCTCCGCCGGTATCTGGCGGGCCTTCATCAGCTTGCGGGCCGCTGACTTGTAGACGGTATCAATCAGCAGTGTTGATTTACCGCCGCCTGACACGCCGGTTACACAGGTGAACAGACCCAAGGGCAATTCGGTCGAGATATTCTTCAGATTGTTGGCCCGTGCCCCGGACACCTTGATCAGACGCTTCTTGTTGAGCGTTCGGCGGTTCGCCGGTGTCGGCACCTGCATGACACCGGTCAGGTACTTGCCGGTAAGCGACGCCGGATTGGCCATCACTTCATCTGCACTGCCTTCAGCGACAATGGTTCCGCCATGAATGCCGGCGCCGGGACCGATATCGACCACATAGTCAGCCGACCGGATGGCGTCTTCGTCGTGCTCAACCACAATCACCGTGTTGCCGATGTCACGCAAATGCACCAGTGTCTCCAGCAGGCGGGCATTGTCGCGCTGGTGCAGACCGATGGACGGTTCGTCCAGCACATACAGTACACCCGTCAGACCAGAACCGATTTGTGACGCGAGACGAATACGCTGGCTTTCACCGCCCGACAGAGTGCCGGATTTGCGGGACAAGGTGAGATAATCCAGGCCGACATCAACCAGGAATTTCAACCGCTCGCGGATTTCCTTGAGGATACGGGCGGCGATTTCCAGTTCCTTCGGTGTCAGCTTGCTGGGCAGCTCATTGAACCAGTCGTTTGCCGCACGGATCGACATTAATGACACTTGAGCCACGTGCAGTCCGTTGATGCGTACGGCCAGCGCTTGGGGTTTCAGCCGGTAGCCCTCACAGGCCTGGCACGGATAATCCGACTGGAACTGTGCCAGTTCCTCGCGCACCCAGCTTGAATCAGTTTCCCGCCAGCGCCGCTCGATATTGCCGATGACCCCTTCAAACGGTTTCTTTGTCTTGTAGGAGCGAAGGCCGTCATCATAAACGAAGGTGATTTCTTCCTCACCGGTGCCAAGCAGCACGGCATCCTTGATATCATCATCCAGTTCTTCCCAGGGGGTCGACATGGACGCCTTGTAGTGCTTGCACAAGGCCTGCAGTGTCTGGGTGTAATAGGGCGAGGTTGCGCCGGTCTTGGCCCACGGAACTATGCAGCCCTGGCGCATGGACAGGGTTTTGTCCGGCACCACCAGATCGGCTTCAAAGCGAAGTTCGGTACCAAGTCCGTCGCATTTGGGGCAGGCGCCGAATGGGTTGTTAAAGGAAAACAGCCGGGGTTCCACTTCATCGATGGTGAAACCGGATACCGGACAGGCAAATTTTTCCGAAAACGTGACACGCTCATGGGTGTCATTGAGTGACTTGTTGGCACTCTTGGCGGAGGTTTCCTTATCGGGCAGGGGCTTGTCGGCAAACTCCACGACCGCCAGTCCATCGGTCAGTTTCAGTGCTGTCTCAAAACTGTCCGCAAGGCGCGTTGCGATGTCGTCGCGCACCACGAGCCGGTCCACGACCACGTCTATGTCGTGCTTGTATTTCTTGTCCAGGGCCGGGACGTCGGCAATCTCATGGAACTGGCCGTCTACCTTGACCCGCTGAAAGCCCTTTTTCATCAATTCGGCAAATTCCTTGCGGTATTCGCCCTTGCGGCCGCGAATGATCGGGGCGAGCAGGTAAAGCCTGGCTCCGTCTTCGATCTCCATCACCCGGTCGACCATCTGGGTCACCGTCTGGCTCTGGATCGGCAGGCCGGTGGCGGGCGAGTAGGCAATGCCGACGCGGGCAAACAGCAGCCGCATATAGTCGTAAATTTCGGTGACGGTGCCGACGGTTGAGCGCGGATTGCGGCTGGTGGTCTTCTGTTCAATGGAAATGGCGGGAGACAGGCCGTCGATCTGATCAACGTCTGGTTTCTGCATCATTTCCAGAAACTGCCTGGCATAGGCCGACAGACTTTCAACATAGCGGCGCTGGCCTTCGGCATAGATGGTGTCAAATGCCAGGGAGGACTTGCCGGAGCCGGACAGGCCGGTAAACACGATCAGCTTGTCGCGCGGCAGTTCAATGGAAACGTTCTTGAGGTTGTGCTCGCGCGCGCCCTGAACAGATATGATGCGTTTGGATTCAGCCATGGTGGAGAACTAGATCAAAAAGAGAACACGCGCAACGGGGCGCAACGAAACCTACTGACAGTTTACGCCAGTTTGACACCAACAGTTGGTTTTATCCACGGCCAATGCTTTTGATTACACCTAATTCATCTGTGCAGTTTGTCGATCCAGCGCTGCAGCGCTTCATGTGGAGGCAGTGAATGCAATCTGCACTGCTCAATCAGCCAGTCCGGGTGTGCGCCCAGTATACTCACCGGTACCTGTTCAATCTTGTGTAGATCCGCGATGGCCATTCGATGATTGGCCCAGCCTCCATAGGCCAGTTGGCCATCGCGGGTTATCCACACGCTGATCTCGTCACGTGCCATGCCGCCCAACTCGGTGGAGGTTTTATAACCTTGTGTTGCAATAGAGTGGTTAGCCCTTTTCAAACCGGCGAAATAGTCATCGACCTGCGCCGGGGTTTTGCAACCACGTGGATTTTTCCCGGCCTTCACGGCGGTCATGATCCTTCTATACTCGTCAATCTGTTCGAGTGGACGATTATCGGCGAATAGATCTCTTACAGTGTCGAAGTCAGATTTAAACGGGCTCTTCTCATGACAAGTACCTTCAATCGAGCAGCGATTGCGAACATTATCCCGATCCCAATTCCCTCGCCATGCAAATGAAAGTCCTGGAAACCTTGTTTTCTTTTTTGTTTCCAACGTGATGGAAGGAAGAGCTACCCAAACGATAAGGGGGACCCGCGGGGGCGGCATTATGTGGGTCTGGGTTCGCCAGGCTGCGCCTGCGTGTCGGGCAAACCAATACGGCAATGCCAAGGGCAACCACCCGGCGAATACTGAGAGCCTGTTCAATTGCTTTTTCAGTTCCTGTACCATCGGGGAGTCCTGCGAACCGGGGGTAAATCGATCGGTTGTTAGAGTGAAAAATGGACCTGTTGCTGGTTAAAGTGACCGGTATGCAGATCAAATGTCATGAGATCCTCTCCGACAACAACCGGGCCTGAATAGTGACGGCGAACGGTTGTGATCAGTTCTCTCTCATCGGCATCGGGCGGTACGATGTGGCTCAGTACCAGGCATTTGACCTTTGCATCGCGAGCGATCCGACCGACTTCATCGGTCGTCGTATGGTAACTTGCAACTGCTGACATCGTTTCGGACGTTCGAGTTCCCCCAACATGTGATTGATCATCTTGCGAATGGGCGAAGACTTCGTGAACCAGCACATCGGCGTCTCTTGCTGCCTTGATGAGTGCATCGTAAGGCCTGGTATCGCCCGACAGTACGAGTTTTTTGCCCGCTGCCTCAAAGACGTATCCGAAGGCTGGTTTGACAGGCGGATGTTCAACGCGCACTGCAGAAATTCTTGCATTATCCAGGGACATGACATCGCCGCTGTCTTCAAATTCGATCACCTCGATTTCGAAAGCCGCTGTTGAACTGCGTTTCTCAAACTTGATGCGCTGGGTTCGCTCCGCTTTCCAGGCATCCATTTGAGCATCGACAAAATCTTGCGTTCCCGGTGGACCATAGATCACCTGTGGCCTGTCACGGTTCTGATGCCAGGACGATATGATGAATTGGTAAAGATCAATCAGATGATCGGAATGCAGGTGGGTGAGCAGCAAGGCATCAATCCGGGCACCATTGCTGCCTGCCTGCACCAGTCGTTGGGTGACGCCTGAACCGATATCAACCAGGACGCACTTACCTGCGCATTCAACCAGGGTTCCTGCACCATAACGCCGTGGGCTGACAACCGGACAGCCGGTCCCCAGCAGGGTCGTTCTGAATGGAATATTGCCGGTCATGGCGTTGAGCCTGCATGGTTTGTTTCCGTGCGGCGTTTGTAAGCAGGTTTGGGCCTTGCTGCAACGCGTGCCGCGCGCTACGAAGTCACACCAACACTCTTATCGTTTCTTCGGGACTTTTGATCGATGACTTTATTCGCGCGTGTCGCTGACAAATCGGACTGGATTGAAGGGGGCACCGGCCCCTGGGAAATCATTATCGGACTGGAAGTCCATGCCCAGGTGAGTTCCAAGTCAAAGCTGTTTTCCGGCGCATCCGCCGAATATGGCGGGGAACCCAATGACCATGTGTCGCTGGTGGATGCCGCCATGCCGGGCATGTTGCCGGTTATCAATGAGTATTGCGTCGAACAGGCGGTGCGCACCGGACTTGGCCTGAAGGCCGAGATCAACGAATATTCGGTGTTTGACCGGAAGAACTATTTTTACCCTGACCTGCCGCAGGGCTATCAGATTTCCCAGTTCAAGCAGCCGATTGTGGGCGAAGGCCGGGTGGTGCTTGATATGGACGAGAACACCCAGGTTGAAGTCGGGATCGAACGCCTGCACCTGGAGCAGGATGCAGGCAAATCCATCCATGATCAGCATCCGACCATGTCGATGGTGGATCTGAACAGGTCCGGCGTCGCACTGATGGAAATCGTGTCAAAGCCTGACATGCGATCTGCCGACGAAGCCAAGGCCTATGTGTCCAAAGTACGCACCATCATGCGCTATCTGGGTACGTGCGACGGCAATATGGAAGAAGGCTCGCTGCGCGCCGATGTGAATGTGTCCGTTCGCAAACCGGGTGGCGAGGCCGGGACGCGCTGTGAAATCAAGAATGTCAATTCGCTGCGCTTCATGGGGCAGGCGATTGAATATGAAGCACGCCGCCAGATAGACATTCTCGAAGACGGCGGCAGTATTGACCAGCAGACCCGGTTGTTTGATCCACGCAAGGGCGAGACCCGCTCCATGCGGTCCAAGGAAGAAGCCCACGACTACAGGTATTTCCCCGACCCGGATCTGCTGCCGCTTGAAGTGGACCCGAGCTGGATTGCAGACATCAAGTCATCGCTGCCGGAACTGCCGGATGAAAAGAAAGCCCGGCTGGTTAACGACTTCGGCCTGACGGCCTATGATGCCGAAGTGCTGATCATGGAACCGGCATCGGCCAGTTATTTTGAGCAGGTTGCCGGCGGCAGGGATGGCAAGCTTGCCGCCAACTGGGTGATCAACGAACTGTTCGGCCGCCTGAACAAGGAAGGCAAGGATATCGAGGACAGTCCGATTTCCGCCAATCAGCTTGGCGCGATTGTGGACATGATCAGCGACAAGACAATCTCCGGCAAGATCGCCAAGGACGTGTTCGAGATCGCCTGGACCGAAGCGGGCATTGATCCGAAACAGGTTGTGGAAGAACGTGGCCTGAAGCAGGTAACCGACACCGGCGCTATCGAGGCTGCCGTGGATGCAGTGATCACCGCAAACCCTGACAAGGTGGCAGCCGTGGCTGAAAAACCTGCCATGATCGGCTGGTTCGTCGGGCAGGTCATGAAGGCCACCGGCGGCAAGGCCAACCCGCAGGCGGTCAACGATCTGCTCAAGTCGAAGCTGGGCGTGGAGTAAATCTTGTTGGCGGTTGGTCGGGCATCTGCAGACGATCTGGATGCGGTCAGGCAATTGCTGCATGACACATGGCACGCCACCTATGATGCGACCATGGGCGTCGAGGTCGTCAACGATATCACGTCGCGCTGGCATTCTGTGGACAACCTGAGCCGGCAACTGGCCGATCCTGATGGATGTTTTCTTGTTGCTGAAAACTCAAGCGGAACCATTGTCGGCCACGCTGATGCCGGACGCAAATCTGCTGATGTGGTGAGCCTCGCCAGATTGTATGTGTTGCCAGGATTGCAGGGTGGTGGTGTTGGTACGGCCCTTCTGGCATCTGTAGTCAACTGGGCCGGGCAAGGCACAACAATCGAACTGGAAGTTGAAACCGCCAACGCGCCGGCTATCGGGTTCTATCACAAGCACGGCTTCACCGGCGACGATCAACAGGTTCAGTGTGGCGGTGATCCGGCCGCCGGTCAGGCCATTGTCATGAAGCGGCGCGTTTCATGAACAAGGGTAACTTTGGCAAAGCCGTTTGTCTGGGCGGCATCGCAGTCGCTGCTGCCGGCCTTGTGGCAGGTTTCCTGAGCCGGTTCTGGATTGAACTAGATGTCCTCAGTCATTTCACACTGCATTTCAGTCTCGCCATAATGGCGTTGGCCATCGCTTACTTCGCTGCTAACCCGTTGCGGGTGCCTGTGGCGCTGGTGCTGATGGCAGCAGGCATGATTGCGATTGGCAGCTGGAGCAAGCTGAGCGCGGATCAGTTGCAGGCTGATGCAGGAGTTCCGGCTGGCACGCGCGCCCTCAACATCATGCACTTCAACATCTGGGGCAAGAACCAGCAACTTGATGATGTTGCTGCGGAAGTCAAGCGACTTGACCCGGACATTCTGTTCCTGACTGAAGTGCGCAAGCGAGGGCTGGGCCTGACGGTGATGCTTGACCAGCGGTTTCCGTATCGTTTGCCGAAAAAAGGTCAGCCGGCGACGAGCCTGATGATGTATTCGAAGTATCCGTTTGCCGCATCACAAAGACAACGCCGCCGCGATGGCTTGAGTTTTATTCTCGGCACCCTGGGGGCTGAATGGCAACATCTCAACATTGTTGGAACCCATCTGAGTCGTCCACCTGACACCCGAAGTCAGGAGCGGGAAATACGCACAATTGCCAAACTGGTCAAAGGTTTGACGGGTGCCAGCGTTGTGGTAGGCGACTTTAATGCCACACCCTATTCAGTCATGCTCGACCTGTTTCAGTCACGCACCGGATTGAAGCGGGTGACGATGTTGCCGACATGGCCGGCTATCGGGCCCAATCTGCCGCAATTTGCCATTGATCACATATTCATAAGTGACGGACTGGCGCTTGCGGTTCCCGCCATTGTGGGCCGGTTTGCAGGCTCTGATCATCTGCCGGTTGCTGCCAGTATTGTGGTGCCGCAATAAGACGGAGCGCTCGTGCACAGGAGAGGCGAAGTGACAAAACCGACAATCGAGCTTTATTACTGGCCGACGCCGAACGGCTGGAAAATTTCCATCATGCTGGAAGAGTGCGGGCTGCCCTACCAGGTGCGGTATGTTGACATTCTAAAGGGCGATCAGTTCAAGGCGGACTTTCTGCAGATTGCACCCAACAACCGCATGCCGGCGATTGTGGATGCGGACGGGCCGGGAGGTGAACCGATTTCGATATTCGAGTCCGGCGCCATATTGCAGTATCTCGGCAACAAGACCGGCCAATTCTATCCTGCCGACCCACGTCAGCGAACTGCAGTTGAGCAATGGCTATACTGGCAAATGGGAGGCCTGGGTCCGATGTGCGGGCAGGCTCATCATTTTCGGTTTTATGCACGCGACGACATATCCTATGCCATTGAGCGCTATACCAATGAAGTCGCCAGGCTTTACGGCGTCATGAATACCCAACTGGCCAGGACAGAGTATCTGGCGGGTGATTATTCCATTGCCGACATGGCCTGCATTGGCTGGATCAAGCCACACAAACGCCAGGGACAGAACCTCGACGATTTCCCCAATCTGAAGCGTTGGTTCGAAACCCTTATGGCGCGGCCGGCCGTTATCGCCGGAATGGCTTTGGGCGCGGAGTTTCGCGGCAGGCCTGAAGACCTCAAAACCAATGATGCAGCCTATTCGATGTTGTTTGGCGGCTCCAAACAGGGCTAACGACAATTTATCGAAAACCGCAACATGGTTGACAAAAGGTTAACTGCGCGCGAGATGCCGGGCAGGCAAGAACGCCGGTTTTCAGGCGTTTATATGATCAGCGATACCCTGGTGGGTGTTCAAGAGTTTTAGATTGTGGCGGGGTTTTCATGTTCTGATAACCATGCCTTTTAACGCTGTTTGGCGTTGCTTGATGGCATGGTGATGGCCAGTAAAGCGTAACTGGAGAGCCCTCAATCATGTCCAAGATTATCGATCTTGCGGAATATCGTGACGTCACACCCAAAGTAGATGAAATAAGACTGCCGGAGGACGGATTTATGTCTCTCGGATTGTCTTTGAGTGGGGCAGGTGCCAGTGCGGATGATCTGGTGAGCGCGCACAAATGGTTTTCGCTTGCCGCCATGCGTGGCAGCCGGCAGGCGAGGGTGCATCGGCTGGAAGTATCAAGCCGGATGGACGGTCACCAGATCGCCCGTGCGCAGTCTGAACTGCACACATTTGCCAGCACCCGCTTAAGCGCTTAGAGCAACATGGGTTCGACAGAATCCATAAAGTTGCTCTAACACCTTGAAAGCGATCAGGTTTATGGTTTTTGGTTGATTTAACCAAGAATCATCCTGATCTATGATGTGATAAAGAATTAAAAAGGCGGTCCCGTGTTGTGGGCCGCCTTTTGGTATCTCGGATGATTTCAAACTGACAGCTTCAGTAATCCGGAGTGAACTTTGGCTGTCCGTCCAGATAGGTGCCGTGAGTTGAGTTTACCCAGCTATCCCAATAAGCTTGATCACGGCGGGCCTTGTAGATTTCCGTTTCAAACACATCCGCACGGCTGTTTGTCTGATCTTCATATGAATTCAGCGCTGGCAGGCCCTTGTTGGAACTGTCATAGCTATGGCCCTTGGGGACAAAGCGCTTGCCGATTGAATCAATGGCCTGCGCCTGCGCCAGACCTGCGGCGCCTGTGATCAGGGCTGCACCTATGATTGCTGCTTTCACAATTGTGGTCATCTGTCTTGCCTTACCCGTTTGGCGGCACCCCCCTCGCAGAAGGTATCAAAAATCGCCACACCGTCCTCGTTAACCTATCAATACACCCATTTGTGGCGAAACACACTTAACAAATGAAAAATTTTGCAAGAATTTGATAACCATAAGAGCGGAATTGGGCCAGTTTGCCTCATCATTGTGGATTGGATGTTGAGAAAACGGCGCACCGGTATGGAAACCAGTGCGCCGCTTGAATCTGACTGTTAGAAAATGCCGTGTCCGAGACCCTGTCCGGGTTCGCAGATTTTACTGGCCATACTGCCGAGCACATTTGCGATATGCGCGCCAATGGCTACGGAGGTCAGTATCCAGGGCACGATTTTTCAGCCACTTGCAGTCATAAAAAGCGAAATCCTCGTTGGCGTCTGCCGGGCCAAGTTCCACGTGGCTGTGTCCGCCATACGGGCTTTGGTGAGATCCGTAGTAGTTCCCGCCGGCAAATGCGGCACCTGAAATCGCGGCAAGCATTGAACCTGCAAGGATTGCTGTAGTGATGATTGGCTTGATGGTCATTGGTCTATTCCTCTCGGTGCCGAGCGTTGGCGCCCTTGTTGTTTTGCGTTGTGTGGGAAAACCTACAGAGCTTCACAGCGCCGTGATGTGCAGTTGATCACATGGCGGATTGCAGATCAGGTTTTTGTGATTGCGGAAAGCCAGGTACGATTACTACTATCAAGGGAGACCCAAGCTGTGTTTGCAAAACTCAAACTGACCTTGTGCATCGCGCTATGCATGCTGATGTTGCCATTGGCTGGCAATGCGCAAACAGTCGAGATTGTAGCCCTTGGTGCAAGTAATACCTGGGGGAAGGGTGTTGGTCGCGATCAGGCATACCCCAAACATCTGCAACGCATGTTGAGAACCAAAGGTATCGCTGTCCGGGTTCGCAATGCCGGTATCAACGGCAACACGACCGGCCAGATGCTGAACCGGCTGAAAGCAAGTATTTCAGCACGGACCAGACTTGTTATTCTGCAACCAGGCGGCAATGACCGGCGCAGAGGCATCTCGAGGGACGTTCGTCAAAACAACATTCGCCGGATCAAACGTCATCTGCGCAACCGGGGTATTGCGGTCGTAATGTTGCGCAACCGCCTTATACGCAGTGTGGCGACCAGTTACCGGCGTCCGGACGGACAGCACTTCAAGAGTGACGGTTACCGCGCACTGGCGGCCCGCCTGTTGCCGCGGGTTCTGGCGAATCTGAAACGCTAGGTTCAGGCGCCTTTAAACAGGCAACCCGCTGCCAGCACAGCATAGGCGATAGCCATCAGCCAGACTGACGCAATAGGTATTATGGACAACACACCTAGAGCTGCCAGGAGTGCGAGCAGCGCAATAACCACCGATATAACGAAAAATACAGTTGTTGGGGCACTAAGATTCATCGAAAATCTCCTCTGGATTGCAGCAAGTGAGCTTACCGCCAATTATCGACATGGCAATGATTCGATGTAGCCAGTGGCGCAGGCTGTGCACAGGCTTCCCGAACCATCACTGAGAAATTGCAATTTCGACCGCCCGAACAATCCGGTCCAGGTCCATTGAGGCAAAGTCACAGCGCTGGTGCAGTTCCACGCTGGCCTGATCGCGCACCGCGACCAGCAATTCTGCAACCTGCTCAGGCAGGTAAGGCACATGTATGAAACCACATGCGACCGGTTCGTGATGCTGCTGCGCTGCCTGCAGGAAGCTGTACAGGCAGATGTTGCATAGATATGTCCCGGCCGTTGCGGACAGGCTGGCGGGAATGCCTTCGCGCAAAATGGCGCGTTCGATGGCCCGCGTCGGCAGGGTCGACATCAGAGCTGCTGCGCCATTGCGATCAATCGGCTCGTCGACTGCGAGGATGCCGTCATTGTCGGGAATGCCAAAGTCGGCAATGTTCACGCCGATCCGTTCAATCCGGATCATGCTTTCACCCGGCCACAGACCGAGGCTAATGACGGATGACGGATTGAGTTCTTCGATGAGTTCAGCGGCTGTTTCCGGAAACCTGCCGAATGCAACCGGCAGGCCACGGCCGACAACGGTCTTGCCGTTAATGGTGCGTCCGTGCAGTTGCTTCATGGCCTCATGCGCGGGGTTTGTGCCGCGTCCGCCATAAGGTTCGAAACCGGTAATCAGAACTGGACGGGTTGCCATTTTGGGGGTGCCTTTGCGCTTGGGAATGCAGTTCCATTGCCCTGAACTTTAGGGCGCAGGGCGAGCGATGTCACTCATTTCACATTGCGAAGTAGTGGTGCCTGACGGGGCTTGGCCCACGGGCACCGCCAATCCAACAGGCGGGATGACAACCGTTTTGCGTTGACGGCCAAGTTGAGCGAAGCTTAGACTTTTGGCGTAGACGTCCCGTCCGAAGCCCTCAAACGGCAAAGAGAAGGGCGTTGTAGGGGCAGCATGGGCTGTTGCTGCGCACATGGTTGGTTTGGGAGGATCGGGGCATGGTCTGGTTCGTTGTAGCGGTTTTGCTGCTCGTCCTGCTCATACTGGCAATTATTTTTCTCAACAAGTTCTACCGCAAGGCAACGCGCGAAGTCGCGCTGATACGCACCGGTGCGGGCGGACAGCTTGTAGTGCTGGACGGCGGCTGCATTTCAATGCCGTTCCTGCACAAGGTCTCCGAAGTGAACATGAAGACGACCCGGCTTGAGATCGAGCGTCAGGGTGTCAAGTCGATGATCACCCGGGACCGGCTCAGGGTTGATGCAACGGCTGAGTTTTATGTTCGCGTGCAACCGACAGCTGAAGGTGTGGCGACCGCGGCACAGGCGCTGGCCGGAAAATCGTTTCGCGCGTCTGAACTGGCGGACACACTGGAAGGCAAGCTGGTGGATGCACTGCTGGCCGTTGCAGCTCGCTACTCCATGGATGAACTGCAGGACAAGCGTGGCGAATATGCCCGCGAGGTTAGTGAGATGCTGGAGGACAACCTGGCCAAAAACGGTCTGGTCCTTGAATCGGTATCCATGACCAGGATTGACCAGACCCCGTTCAACGTCCTGGACGAGAACAACGCGTTCAACGCCCTTGGCATGCGGCGGCTTGCCGAGATTATTGCTGTCAACAAGAAGGAACGTGCCGCAATCGAGTCTGATGCCGAGGTATCAGTGCGGCAGAGTTATCTGGATGCGACCAAGCGCAAGCTGATTATTGAGCAGGAAGAAGAACAAGCCTCCATTGATCAGCAGCGCCACATTGAAACCACGCGGGCGAACAGTCAGGCCGAAGTGGCGGAACAACAGGCCGCAGCCGAGTTGCGCCGTGAGCAGGCCCGCATTTCCAGAGAGCGCGAGGTGCGCAGCAACGAAATAGATCGCGACCGTGCCCTGCGCGCCCTTGATGTGGAGGCCACACTGGCAACCGAAAAAGCCAGCGCTGACAAGGTAATCGAAATGGCGTCCAAGAACGCTGATCAGGCACGGGCTGTGGCTGAGGCCGAAGCTGCCCGCGCCGAAGAAGCCGCAGCTAAAGAGGCGGTCGAGACCGCTCGCGAAACGGCAGCAGCCGATCGCAACAGGCAACTGGCGGTGATCAAGGCCGGCGAACAGGCTGATGTTGACGATGTGCGCGTCAAGAGCGAAGCCGGAACCATCCTTGCCATGGCCCAGGCTGAAGCCAAGTCGGTCATTGATCGGGCCAAAGCGGAGAAAGATCGTTTGATTGCAACGGCGGAAGGAACCGCCGCTGTCGTCAAGGCGGAGAATGCCCAGAGTCCAGAGCTTATTCGCATGAAGCTCGACATGGCCCGCATTGAAGTGCTGCCGGACATGGTCGGCCGCATGCTGAAACCGGCAGAGAAGATCGAGAGCATCCGCATCAACAACATCACCGGGTTTGGCTCCGGTGGCCCTTATGATAATGGCACCGGTGCAAGCGGCGGCAATAGTGGCCCGGCGGTCAACCAGGTTGTCGATGGCGTGTTGTCGATGGCACTGCAGTTGCCCGCCGTGAAGAAACTGGGCGAGGAAGTCGGCATCAATATCAGCGACGGATTGAAGGGCCTGTCAGAACTCACTGACCGGTTCGACGCCCAGCAGTGCTCAAAAACCGGCCGCTCGCAAATCGGGACCGGCGAAAAAGAAGAAGGTTTAGATGCCGGGGGACAGTTGAATCCGGATTGTAACAGTAACCAGCCGTGCTCTGACCAGAGGCTGAAAACAGGAGAGACCATCATGTCATTTGATCGCAGAACTTTTATCAAGGGGACATCTCTTGCGGGGCTGACGCTGATGGCGCCCGGCATCATCGGCCGCGCAAAGGCGGACGACAAGATCAAGCTGGTGAGCATTCTGGACCAGTCTGGCGGCCTGGACATTTACGGCAAGCCGATGGCCGACGCGACAACCATGGCGGTTGACGAAATCAACGCTGCAGGCGGCCTGAACGGCAAACAGGTTGACCTGATCAACTATGACCCGCAGTCGAATATCCAGTTCTACACCCAATATGCCACCAAGGCGGCTGCCGGTGACAAGGCGCATGTCGTGCATGCAGGCATCACCTCTGCTTCGCGCGAGGCCATTCGCCCGACACTGGGCCGGTTCAAATCGCTGTACTTCTACAACACCCAATACGAAGGTGGCGTGTGCGACAGGAACTGCTTCTGCACCGGTTCAACACCGGCCCAGACGGTGGAAAAGCTTGTGCCATACGCCATGAACAAGTTCGGCAAGAAGGTCTACATCATCGCTGCCGACTACAATTACGGCCAGATCACTGCGCAATGGGTGAAGAAGTACGTCACCGACAATGGCGGTGAAGTGGCCGACATCGAGTTCTTCCCGCTGGATGTGACCAATTTCGGCCCGACCATCAAGAAAATCCAGGCCGCCAAGCCGGACATGGTGTGGTCGGCTCTGGTCGGCGGTGCGCATATTTCGTTCTACCGCCAGTATGCAGCAGCCGGCATGAACAAGTCAGTGCCGATTGCGTCCACCACCTTTGGTGTCGGCAATGAGCACAAGCTGATCTCTGCCGAGGAAGGCAATGGCATTCTGGCGGCCTATACCTATTTTCAGGAAGTGCCGGGCGATGACAATGCTGCCTTTGTGAAACGCTTCAAGGAAAAATTCGGGGCAGATGCGCCTTATCTGAATGAGCTGGCAACCCGCAGTTATGAAGGTATCCAGCTGTGGGCTGAAGCTGTCAGGAAGGCCGGTACCGCTGACCGCATGCCGGTGATCGAGGCGCTTGAGAGCGGTATCAGCCTTGCCGGTCCGAGCGGCGCCATTTCACTTGATCCGAAAACCCATCACGGCGTGCTGAATGTCTATCTGGCAGAGTTGCAGGATCAGACGTTCAACATCGTTGAAACTCATAATGCGCAACCGCCGTCGGACACACTTTTAGTGTGCGACCTGAAAGCCAATCCGGATCAGGCCAAGTTCTACTTCGAAAACGGGCTGGAAGCAGCCGGCATCAAGTAGGCGCTTCAAACAACACGGCGCTTCAATCGCGCATGGACATGAGGAATTTCTCGAGTGGATCTGGTTTTTGCGCTCGCATTGCAGATTGTTTACGGCATCGCCAGCCTGGTGCTGATCAGCCTCGGGCTGGCGATCATCTTCGGCATGATGCGGGTTATCAACCTGGCCCACGGCGAGTTCCTCATGCTCGGCGGCTACACGGTTGTCATATCGACCAATCAGGGCGTCAATATCTGGTTTGCCATGCTGGTGCTGGCACCTTTGGTGGTCGGCATCATCGGCGTCCTTGTGGAGCGTCTGCTGATCCAGTTCCTGTATGGGCGAATGGTGGATACCCTGCTGGCGACATGGGGATTAAGTCTGCTGTTTGTCGGTCTCGTCACCTCCATTTTCGGTGCCCAGACAGCAACGACAATCTCTCCACCGCTTGGCGCCATCCAGATCGGTGATTATTCCTCAAGTGCTTATGAGTTATTCCTGATTGCCGTCACGGTTGTGTTGCTGCTGTTGATCTATGCCGTGCTCAAGCTGACCAAGCTCGGACTTGTTGCACGTGCCACCATGCAGAACGACGACATGGCGTCGGCACTGGGCGTGTCCACCAAGCGCATCTACATGATCACCTTCGGGCTCGGCGCCGCCGTTTCAGGTCTTGCCGGCGGTTTGCTGGCGCCTGTTACCGGTGTGCTGCCATCGATTGGCGCCACCTATATTGCCAAGGCGTTCATCACGGTTATCAGCGGCGGTGCCTCTATCCTGGCCGGCACCACAGCAGCGTCAATTCTGCTGGGAGGTATCAACGGTATCATGGCGTTCCTGACCGGACCAACGCTGGGTGAAGTTGCCCTGCTGGCCGCCGCCATTATCCTGATCAGATTGTTGCCAACCGGCATTACCGGGCGCTTCTTCAGGAAAAGCCTGTGAGCTGGACGCGCGAAAACCGCTGGCGTGCCGTACTGGTGCTGGGCGGGGTGATTTTCACGCTGGTTGCACCCGGCGTGCTGGAACTGTTCACCATCATCAATCTGTCAACGGTAATTGCCCTGGCCATCCTTGCCTTGAGCCTCGGCTTGATCTGGGGCTATGGCGGTATTCTGTGTTTTGGACAGACCGCGTTTTTCGGCATCGGCGCCTATGCCTATACGATTGCAGCGATCAATTTCGGCGGCTCGTCCTGGGCGGTGCTGGTAGCCATCCTTGCTGCTGCCATCTTTGCTGCCGTGCTGGGTTACTTCATGTTCTACGGCAGGGTCAGTGACGTCTACATGGCGGTGATCACCCTGACGGTGACCCTGATCCTGTACTCGCTGCTCAGGCGGACATCCGGGCCGGAATACAAGATCGGCGATGCGCTGCTCGGCGGATTCAACGGAGTGACCTCGCCACCGCTGAATTTGCCGTGGGCTCCCTACATGCCATTGTTTCCGGAGCATGTTTTCTATGTCGGCATGGCGGTGCTCATCATTGGCTACATCATCTGCGCGTGGCTGATACAGACGCATTTCGGACGGGTTGCCGTGGCCATCCGAGAAAATGAACTGCGCGCGGAACTGATCGGTTACGACACGCGGTTCTACAAGCTGGCCATGTTTACCGTCGGCGGCGCCATTGCCGGGGCAGGCGGCATCATCTTTGCCAATGGTGTCGGCCGGATCACACCGGATATTTTCAACCTGTACAATTCAGCACTTGCGATCATCTGGGTCATTGTCGGCGGACGCGGCACGCTTGCCGGTCCGGTGATGGGGTCATTTGCCCTGTTCTACCTGACCTCCTGGCTGGGCACGCAAGGGGTGGTGAACAACAATCTGGTGCTGGGCCTGATCCTGATCATCTTTGTTCTTGCCGTCCCAAGGGGCATTCTGCCGACATTCATCAGCTGGTGGGACGGTGCACGGTCGCGGCGTGCCATGCAGCGGCGTGAAGTGAAAGTCAGGCGCAAGCGCAGCAGGCGAAGCAGTGAACTGCGGGAGGCTGCCGATGAAAAGTGAGATCGTCGTCGAGACCCGCAATCTGTCCATGCACTTTGGTGGCGTAAAAGCTGTTGATCGGGTCAATTTCAACTTGCGAGAAAATGAACTGCGCTGCCTGATTGGCCCGAACGGTGCTGGCAAGAGCACGTTCTTCAAATGCCTCACCGGACAATTGTCACCGACGTCGGGCGATGTGGTCATCCGGGATTTCAACGGCACCGGACGACTGCCGCACCAGATCGCGCGTCTGGGCGTTGGCATCAAGACGCAGGTGCCCAATGTGTTTGACGGATTGAGTGTCACCGAGAATATCTGGCTTGCGGCGCGGCGCTGGCATGGACCCGCCCGGGCACGCTCACTGACCAGCCAGACAGTCGAGCGGCTGAAGCTGGGCGATATTCGGACTGACCTGGTCGGGCGGCTGGCGCATGGCCAGCGGCAATGGGTGGAACTCGGCATGGTGGTGGCTGCCGAACCATGGCTTGTCCTGCTCGACGAACCTGCTGCCGGCATGACCCATGACGAGATAGAACGCACGGTGGAGATAATCCGCGAAATAAACCAGCAGTCGACGATGATTGTCGTGGAGCACGACATGCACTTCATTCGCATGATTTCAAGCAAGGTGACGGTGTTTCATGAAGGCCGCATTCTGATAGAAGACACCATGGATGTGGTCACCGCCGATCCGCGCGTGCGCGAGGTTTACCTGGGGAACAGCACATCATGACCGGCAACGCTCTTCTCGACATAAAAGGTCTGGGCGCCGGATATGGCCGGGTGCCGATACTGCATGGTGTCGACTTTCATGTCGGCGAAGGCGAGATTGTCGGTGTGCTTGGCCACAACGGCATGGGCAAGACCACGCTGATGAAAACCATTATGGGCCTGATCCCGGCAACAGCCGGAACAATCCTGTTTGACGGTGTGGATATTTCCCGCGAACCGGCCCATGAACGCAATCTGATGGGGCTGGCCTACGTGCCGCAAGGCCGCGGGATATTTCCGCATCTGTCGGTGTTCGACAATTTGCGCATGGGCATTGCTGCCCATGGTGAAGATGAAGAAGAGGCGATCCGTCATATCCTGCAGGACTTTCCCAGGCTTGAACGACTGCTGGACCGGGATGGCGGGACTCTCAGCGGCGGCGAGCAGCAGCTTTTGGCCATTGCCCGTGCGCTGGTTTCCGAACCGCAGCTCATTCTGCTGGATGAACCGACCGAGGGCATTCAGCCGTCGATCATCGAGGAAATTTCGGTTCTGCTGAAAAACCTCAATCGCATGCGGGACATCTCGATCATCCTGGTCGAGCAGAACCTGGAATTCATCACCGGCCTTTCACACCGCATTACCCTGCTTCAAAAAGGCGAAATCATTGGTGAGATGACCGACGTGAAGTCCGGCGACCCGGCACTGATTGAGGAGTTCGTTGGTTTCGGAGCAGGCAAATCCCGGCGACCGGCTGCCAACGGTGATCAGGCTGCGGTTGCACTTGTCGCGCCACCCGCCAGTGTAACACCACCTGCGAGCTATCAGTCCGGCGAACCAGCGCCACCGCAGCGCGCGCCCGAAGCCGCCGCTGAACCAAGCCATACACACTCTTACGAAGGTCACAGATCAATGTCAGTCAGAAGGCCAACCCACGGCCAGTTAAGGGCCATTGTCAACGGCTTCGGCATGAACATGTCGGATCAGCGGGTCGCGGAATTCCTGGATGTGATGGAGGGGACGCTGCAGGCCTATGATGAAGTCGACGCCATGCCGGATCATCTGCCGACTGTCGACTATCCCCGCACCGCCGGTTATCGGCCCTCGGCAGAAGAGAACCCGATGAATGCCTGGTACATCAAGACCGAGGTGAGGGGTGCGCCGCGCGGCGCTCTTACCGGAAGGAAGGTTGTGCTTAAGGACAATGTCTGCCTGGCCGGTGTGCCGATGATGAACGGCGCTTCAACGCTCAAGGGCTATACACCCGATATTGACGCCACCATTGTCACACGCCTTCTGGAGGCAGGTGCGACCATCATGGGCAAGGCGCACTGCGAGTATTTCTGCCTGTCCGGTGGCAGTCACACCAATGCGACCGGTCCGGTGCATAACCCGCACAAGCGCGGTTACTCTGCCGGCGGCTCATCATCGGGGTCAGGGGCGCTGGTCGGGTCCGGCGAGATAGAAATGGCGATAGGCGGTGATCAGGGCGGGTCGATCCGCATGCCGTCATCATTCTGTGGCTGCTATGGCATGAAACCGACCCATGGACTGGTGCCCTATACCGGTGTGATGCCGATTGAGAGCACGATCGATCATACCGGGCCGATGACTGCCAACGTGCATGACAATGCCTTGATGCTGGAGGTGCTGGCCGGTGAAGACGGCCTCGACCCGCGCCAGTACAATGTGCAGGTCGACAAGTACACGGCTAGTCTCGGTCGGGGGGTCAGCGGCATGCGCATCGGGGTCGTAAAGGAAGGCTTTGGCCTGCCGGTGTCGGAAGCCGATGTTGACGACAAGGTGCGCAAGGCTGCCGAGGCGTTCAAGAAGCTCGGTGCGACAGTTGATGAAATCTCGATTCCGATGCACCGGGCAGGGACCGCCATCTGGACACCGATTGCGGTCGAGGGTCTGACCAACCAGATGATGAAGGGCAATGGTATGGGGACCGGCTGGAAAGGCCTCTATACAACCAGCCTGCTTGACTATCATGCCAACTGGCGCTCGCGGGCCGATGAACTGTCTGAACTCGCTGAAGATCTGCATGTTCATCGGGCAGTATTTCCTGAAACACCACCGCGGACATTATTATGCAAAATCGCAAAACCTGTCGCGCAAACTCAGGGATGCCTATAACGCATTGCTCAATTCCTATGACGTGCTGCTGATGCCGACCACGCCAATGAAGGCCACTCCGCTGCCACCGGCTGACGCGCCGCTTGCACTGTACTGCCAGCGGGCATTCGAGATGCTTCCCAACACGGCGCCGTTCGACGTGACAGGCCACCCGGCCATGAGCATTCCATGCGGCATGAGTGACGGCTTGCCGGTGGGCATGATGCTGGTTGGCCGTCACTATGATGAGTCAACCATCTACCGGGCAGCCGCTGCATTCGAGCAAGCCGGCGACTGGAAACGGATGTGATGTCAGACGCGCCTGCACAGGACCAGAGCCGACCGGCAGATGGCCTGTCTTATGTACGCGGGGCGTGCAGGCCACCACTTGACGACATCACCATTCCCGAATTTCTGGCGCGCACCGTTGAACGCTATGGCAATCAGGAGGCTGTTGTGTTCTGCGAGCCCGGCATGCGCTGGACATGGCAGGAACTTAAGGAACGGGTTGACCGGTTTGCCGCCGGTCTGCTGTCGCTGGGGCTCTACAAGGGAGATCGTATCGGCATATGGTCACCGAACAGGCCGGAATGGGTGATTGCACAATTTGCGACTGCGCGGATCGGATTGATCCTGGTCAACATCAACCCTGCGTATCGGCGCCACGAACTTGAATTTGCCCTGAACAAGGTGGGCGCAAAGGCGCTGATCAGTGCAACAAGGTTCAAGAGCTCCAACTATATCGAAATGCTGCAGGACCTGGCACCGGAACTGGCAGGCGCGACGGCGGGCCAATTGAAGTCGGACCGGCTGCCTAAGCTCACAACCGTCATTCACCTCGGCGACGAGTCCGTGGCCGGCATGCACCGGTTTGCCGACGTCGCGGCTATGGGGGAAGGGGCGAACCGGATCCGTCTCGACGCCATAACATCAAGCCTCAACCCGGATGATGCCATCAACATCCAATTCACTTCTGGCACTACCGGTACACCGAAAGGGGCCACGCTGACCCACAGCAATGTGGTCAACAATGCGCGTTATTGCGCCATGGCTATGCAGTTGACCCATGAAGACCGTATCGCAATCCCGGTACCACTTTATCATTGTTTCGGCATGGTGCTGGGCAATCTCGCGGCCGTCTCAACCGGAACCGTGATGGTGTTTCCGGGCGAGGCATTTGATCCGCTGGACACGCTGAAGGCGCTGGCGGATGAGACCTGTACGGCAGTGCATGGTGTGCCGACCATGTTTGCCGCCATGCTGGATCACGAGCGCTTCGACGAGTTCAAACTTGCGTCCTTGCGCACCGGTATCATGGCCGGGTCGCCATGTCCGATCAGCCTGATGAAGCGTGTCGTTTCACAAATGAACGCCAATGAGATCACCATTGCCTACGGCATGACCGAGACCAGCCCGGTGTCGTTCCAGAGCGATACCAAGGATACGCTGGGCCGGCGTGTCTCTACCGTGGGGCGCATTCATCCGCACGTCGAAGTCAAGATCATCAGTGAAACCGGCAACACCGTTGCTGTTGGCGAACAGGGCGAACTGCTGACGCGGGGATACTGCGTGATGAAAGGCTACTGGGGCGACCCGGAGACAACCGCGCAAGCCATTGACAAGGATGGCTGGATGCATACCGGGGACTTGGCTGTTCTGGATGCGGAAGGTTATTGCAATATCGTCGGGCGGGTGAAGGATATGCTCATCCGTGGTGGCGAAAACGTCTACCCTCGTGAGATAGAGGAATACCTGATGGGCCATCCGTCGATCCAGCAGGCACAGGTGTTTGGCGTACCGGACCAAAAATACGGTGAAGAGGTGTGTGGGTGGATTGTGCTGAAACCCGGACAGATGCTGTCCGAGGATGATGTCCGCAGCTTCTGTGAGGGCCAGATTGCCCATTACAAGATCCCGCGCTACATACGCTTTGTCAGCGAGTTCCCCATGACGGTCACCGGAAAGGCGCAAAAATTTGTGATGCGTGACCAGATGATTGAAGACCTCGGACTGAAAGTCGACAAGACCGCATGAGCGCCATCAAGCCTGAGCAACGCGACGTGCTGCTGGTTGTCGATGTGCAGAACGATTTCTGCCACGGCGGTGCTCTGGAAGTACCGCGCGGTCAAGAAGTAGTGCCTGTCATCAACGACCTCATAACCCGCTTTGACCATGTTGTGCTGACCCAGGACTGGCATCCGCGCGGGCACAGTTCGTTTGCCAGTGTTCATCCGGGCAAGGAACCATTCAGTGAAACTTCGATGGACTATGGTCCGCAAACACTGTGGCCGGATCATTGTATTCAGGGCAGCAAGGGCGCTTCCTTCCATGACGGCCTGTCCTGGGCAAAGGCGGAGATGGTCATTCGCAAGGGTTTTCGTTCCGGCATAGACAGCTATTCCGCGTTTTTCGAAAATGACAAGACCACGCCGACCGGCCTCACCGGTTACTTGCGCGAACGCGGTTTGACACGTGTGTTTTGTACCGGGCTCGCGTTTGATTATTGCGTTCGCTACTCGGCGGAAGACGCACACTCTCAGCGATTTGAAACCTACGTGATAGAGGATGCCTGCCGGGCGATAGACATGCAGGGCAGCGCAGCGGCAACCCGGGACAGTTTTTCCGGGCTTGGTATCAGCCTGATCAACTCGGTGGATGTCCGCTAGAGTTGAACGCCACGGGTCAGGGCGCCGTCTATGACGAGGTTGGTGCCCATGGTGAAGCTGGATGCGGGGCTGGCCAGGAAGACGATGCCGCGGGCTACTTCCTCAGGCGTGGCCATCCGGCCTGTCGGGTTGTGTGCAATGGCCTGTGCATAGAGATCAGGCATGTTTTGTTCAATGTTCTCCCATACGCCACCCTTGAAATAGGTGTTGCCGGGCGATACCGAATTCACACGAATGTTCTTCGGTGCCAGTTCATGGGCGAGGCGCTGAGAGTAATGCACCAGGGCGGCCTTGAAGGCACCATAGGCCGGGCCGGTAAAATCCACTTCGCGGCCGGACACGGACGCGACGATGACGATGGCGCCGTGGGAGGATTTTTCCAGCAGGGGCAGGGCGGCGTTGACCATCCGCACGGTGTGCATGATGTCCACATCGAAACCTGATTTCCAGGCGTCTTCATTGTCTCCGACCGCAAGTGCGGAGACATTGGCTACCACGACATCAATGCCGCCAAGTGCAGCAGCACTTTGACTGACCCAGCCTTCCAGCGAGGACTTCTCGGCCACATTCACCATTCGGCCCAGGCTTTTGACACCCTTTTGCGCAAGGCTGGTGGCGGTTTCATTCACCTCTGCAAGGTTGCGCGCGCAGATCGATACATTGGCACCTTCATCGGCAAAGATGTCGGCCGCACGCCGCCCGATGCCCTTGCTGCCACCGGTGATGATTACATTCAAACCCTTCAAGCCGAGGTCCATGGTGATCAGGTCCAGATTATGAGTTGATGTAGCTTCTGCATGAACGAAGCGCCTAAAGCGTGTTGTGAGTGCCATCACACAATGGCTGGCCTGCGGTTCGCTTGCAGGCGCAGAAGAATTTTCTGCCAGAAGCTTCAGCAGTCCATTTGAGGGGCCGGAATCCGGTGCCTTCATGGCTGCCGTCGCAGAAGGGTTGTTTCTGCGATCTTCCGCAGGCGCACCAGAAATAGTTTTTGCCGGCTTCCACTTCGACTGCAACCGGCGCCTTATCGGCAATAACTGGATCTGTCACGGTTATACCTCGGGTTAAGTTCAATGAGTTTCCTGATCCTACTGTATATCAGAAACGCCGGTGAACCAGATAACAACAGGGTGTGCGGTGAGTTACTCTATTCTCAGCTGGCACTCGAGTGTCGCGCGTTGAGCCTCAGCAATCTGTGCGGGTGTCATTTTTGACAACAGATATTCGAAGCGGTATTTTGCCTCGTACCCGCCCCTGGCTGCAGCAAGGCTTAGCCACATGTGGGCTTTAACAAAGTCAACCGAAACCCCCTTGCCGTGAGCATAGGCATCGCCAAGATGCATCTGTGCTTCGACGTTGCCCTGGGCGGCTGATTTTCTGAACCAGTACAAAGCCTGGACAGAATTTTGAAGCTCAAGATACTTCATGGCGACAATAAGCTGGGAGGCTGCATCGCCGTTCTGGGCGCGCTTGAAACGCTGCGAGAATTCCTACGGGGCTGTCTTTCTGGCTTGCTGATGGCAGCCAGTATGGATGCTGTGCCCGATCTGCGGCACCGGTTCCCACTGTCAGTGGTATCGCCATGAGCGAGGCTATGATGACACTGGTCACGGGCATCCTTCCTGCTGCGCGGAAAAATGATGCACAACACAGGTGAGGTGGTCAAGCGGGCATGCGTTGGGCGCTGGCCGCCAAGGCTTCGATCATCGAACCGCCAACGGATATGCCCTACGGCCAAAGGCGGATGCCGGTGCGCGATCCCGATGGCACCGTATTGGACATAAGCGCGCCGACCGCGTCGATCGCCTGAAACGACTGTCAACAGGGCAGCGGCTGATGTGTTTTGGGCAGCTTTTTGACAAGATTGTGCGGTTTCTGGTGACGCCGACCGCCGCCGCCGGACAGGCCGCCACAATTGATAATAGCTTTAACTGTGATTGATTGTTGAATCGTAACAGTCTGCACCCGGGTTCAGCTAGGGCGTTGGGATAACTGGCCGGTTCTCACATGCGGCGACAATGTGTCGGTAAACCTGTTGGAACCGTCACAATGTGCCCCGGTCCGTTGAGGAAAACAAACAGTCGATTAACCCGCTGATGAGCGCATGAACGCGACATTCGTTGCTTATCCGACCGGTCGGTAGTTGGCGATGTCCCTGATCTTTCCACATTCGGGATGTGTCGGTCCGTCACAGACTCAACTATTTATTGCGGGTTTTGTTGCCGCCATTTCAAAAACTCCTTGAACATGCGCTGCTCATTATTTTGTGAACCGCCTGAAGCTGCGACGTTCTGTGTGGAGCGATAGAACGTGATGAATTTCTTGAACATCTCTTCTTCGTTACTGGTTACAGCCGGTCTGGCCGATTTTGCGTTATTGGCCAACCACGCAGCTGCTGCAGGAAAGCGCTTCCATCCTGCTATCTTTGCTCTGGGGTTAATCTCAGACCACTTGGGATGACGGCCTTTTCGATCCAGAATCTCACCGTAACGGGAAAAGAAGGCTTCAGTAAATTTCACCAGTCGGCGATGACGGTCTGTACCCGGTTGCCAGTTGTAGGCGCCCAGGACCGCGTTGACAGCAACAGTTGGAACCCGACCGCTTTCGTCCTTTACAAATTCCGGATATTCTTCCTTTTTGAACGAGGACGGCAAATAGTTCGAAGTCAATGAGCCTGTCGTCATAGGGAATTGGAATAAAGCGCAGGTCGGGATTGAGTTTAAGGACCCTGTCAACAGCGCCGAACGGCTTGCCGATAACCCTGAGGATCGCATCGACCTCGCCGGCTTTTTCCTGAGCTGCAGCAGTGAACATAGTGCCATGAACAACCTTGCGAATTTTGATGCCCAGTTTCTTGAACAGGCTCAAGCCGGAGATATGCGCCTTGTACGGAAATGCAACCACCTTTCCTTCAAGATCCTGGACAGTCCGAATTTCCGGATTTGACGTCAGCAAATGAAATTCTTCCTGATGGAGTACCGCAATGTAGGTCAGGCGTTGTTCAAGATTCTCATAGTGTTTCTGGCCTCGAAAAGCGTCAAAAAGGTCGGAGCGCACGATGCCCATATCAATCCCGCGAAGATAAAGTATATCCCGCACGTTTGTACCGCCAGAACCTCGGATGGGCAGAATCCTGAGATCATTTTGCGTGCCGATGCTTCGAGATATATCGTCTATCAGCCGGATGTAAGTACCTGTTATGCTTCCGCCGATAATCGTGACGGTGTTTGCGTTGACTGAGGACCGGTATGCATCCCGTGATTTAAATGCCTCTTGTGCATCTTGCGCCAGGCTGGCTTGCACCATCCCCACAAACGAAAGGATGAGGGAACAAATAGCAACGCGAAAAATTGTCCTAACTGACATTCTGGGCTCCAGTTTCTACAGTCTATGATTAAAAGTCTGTTGGTGCGGTCGAGCCGGCTCAACATAATATTTCCGAGGTTGGTGATTGGGTATCAAGAGTGGTCGGCGATGTGTAGGTAAAGACAATATCCAGTGGCAGCAATTGTCTGTTGATTATCAGAAAAGTATTCAGCTTACAGATTTAATACCTAATGATATAAATGTGTTGGCCGTCACTCCTTACACAGGATATCGGCGTGATGGAAGGTTGACAAGTGCCTTCAAACCGATCCTCTTCCAGGTACTTTTCAGAACCAATGACCGATGAGTTGATGAAGCCTTCCACATCTAGTTTGGTTTCCAGCCATTCCACAATACAAAGACCATGACAGGTCTCGGCAGGATCGCCGGACCTGGCGGGGCAGGGTGGCTGTGTCTTGCCTGAAAGGTGCTCACCAGGCCAGCCAGTGGCAACGTATTTTGGCGGTTTTCTGGCAAGATTGTGCTGTTTCTGGTGAGACTGCCTGTACTGTTGATCAGACCGCCACAATTGCCGGCCACTTTAACTTCGGGTGTTTTTTAAATCATAACAGCGTGCACTCCGATTCAACTGGGGCGTTGGAGTAACAGCCCAGGTCTCACATGCGGCGGCATTGTGTTGGTGAGCCAGTTTGAGCTGCCACAATGCTGCATAATCACGGGCAGCGGAACAAGCGCTCAAATCTCCGCTGAAGAGCAAATACAAGCATTGATCTGCGCCCCACATTCGTTCTGTGCCAGATGCAGTATTCAGTTATCCGCAGTTTGGTGTGGCAGATATTTCAAAGCGGACATATCCGGTTCATCGCGCTGAAACTCAATCATCCGGATCATCTGTCTTGATCGGACTGGCCATTTTTTGTCCTGTTATTTTGCTGATGTCTGGAATGCTGCTTGACCATCGAGCCTCCAGAAGGTGACCTGTCCATGGCCGTGATCAGCTGACAATCTATTGCAGCAACAATATGCCGTTTCAACGTGGATATTGAAGGGCTGCCTGCCATAGAACATGTCAGTTGCACCAAGTCTGAAAACCGGTTGTGGTGCTGTTTTGATGTGAGGGTGTTAGGGCAGGTGGACAATTTCAAACTACAAATATCTTGTCAGAT
>CAVWYF010000009.1:0-212523 GCA_963759095.1 uncultured Alphaproteobacteria bacterium
GGAAAAAACATAATTGCTCCGTTGCCCAGTTGCTCGGCGGATACCGCGACCGGATACCGGCCTATGCCAGCACGTTCCCGGGTCAAAGCAAACCTGGCGGACTGGACAGCGTCGAAGCCTATGCAGACTTCGCGCAGCAGTGCCGGGAACTTGGATACCCGGCGTTCAAGATTCATGGCTTTTGGGACGGCAAGCCTGAAAGCGAAATCGCCATCATGACAGCGGTGCGTCAACGGGTCGGCGACACCATGCGGCTGATGACCGATCCGGCATCGTCGCTGCCGACTTTCCTTGACGCAATCGAAGTTGGACGGGCCTGCGATGATTTGGGATTTTTCTGGTATGAAGACCCCTACCGGGATGCCTCTTCAAGCGCGTTCGGACAGAAAAAACTGCGCAACTTCATCAAGACACCGCTTCTGGTGTCGGAACATATCCGGGGATTTGAGCAAAAAGCCGATTTCCTGCTGGCCGGTGGAACCGATATCGTCCATATCGACCCGGAACTGGATGGCGGCATTACCGGCACCATGAAGATCGCAGGCTTTGCTGAAGCTCTGGGGATAGATGTGCAAATACATACCGCCGGCCCGATGCACCGGCACTGTCTCTCGGCGATCGTCAACACCTATTATTACGAGATGGGGCTTGTCGGGCCGGGCATGTTCAATTCAATGCAGCCGCCCATCTATACATGCGGCTATGGCGATCAACTGGAAGACATCGACAGCGACGGCTGTGTCTCGATCCCGGCCGGGCCGGGTCTCGGCGTCACGTATGATTGGGATTTCATAACCAGCAAGCAGACAGACGTGAGCGAAGTTTCCGGCTGACCTTTACCACGATTTAATTAGGCCGATATCTGCGACTATCTATATGAAACAGACGATGGCGTGTGCCGCAAACCGGCACACAAGACGGAACCTGAGAACCTGACTGTATGAAGGTGCCGTCCTACAGATGTTGGGAGAGCGATCATGCAGGTTAACCGCCGCAGTGTGTTGAAGGGTTCAATGGCTGCTAGCTTCGCCGGGGCAGCAGCAGGCCTGATGCCCGCGCGTGCGATGGTGACCCCGCTTGCGAGACCCCTCCCCTCAACCGGTGAGATGCTGCCGCTGGTCGGTTTGGGCAGCTGGATAACTTTTAATGTCGGCAACAATCAAAAGCTGCTTGATGCCAGCAGCGACGTGATGGCCGCTTTTTTTGACAGTGGCGGCAGGATGATCGACTCATCGCCCATGTACGGCTCGGCGCAGGCAACAATAGGATACGGCCTGAAAAAGCTTGGCATGCCCAAGGCCCTGTTCTCGGCAGACAAGGTGTGGACCTCATCTGCGGGCAATGGCGGCAGTCAGATCGAGACGTCGCGTGGTCACTGGGGTGTGCCGAAGTTTGATCTGATTCAGGTGCACAACCTTGTCGCCTGGCGCGAGCATCTTGAGTTGCTGCAAACCATGAAGGCGGCCGGTAACGTCAAATATATCGGCATCACCACATCGCATGGCCGCAGGCACGCGGACCTGGAAGACATCATTGCATCGCAGCCGGTCGACTTCGTTCAACTCACCTACAATGTGGAAGACCGCGAGGCGGAACAACGGCTGTTGCCACTAGCCAAGGAACGCGGCGTAGCTGCGATCGTGAACCGCCCGTTTCAGCGCGGCTACCTGGTTGAACGGCTCAGTTCCAGCCCGCTTCCGGACTGGGTGGCGGAAACCGGCGCGTCAAGCTGGGCACAGTTTCTGCTGAAATTTGTCATTTCCCATCCAGCCGTCGCTTGCGCCATTCCTGCCACCAGCAAGGTGGCGCATGTCCGGGAGAACATGGCGGCGGCATCAGGGGTGTTGCCGGATGCAGCGCTGCGCAAGCGTATGGCGGACTATGTCGGACAGCTTTGAATGGCGGAGTGGTCAAGCTACTCCCTGTCCGATTTGCTGCTGTTTTCGCTGCAAGCCTATATCGGCGTGTTCGAACTGCTGAACACAGCGCTTTGGCCTGCCCATCTGTTCACACTGACCCTGGGGCTGGCCATTGGTCTGCTTGTGTTGAAACGAAACGTTTCAAGGTGTCGACTCGTCTGGGGCCTGTTTGGCCTTTCATGGCTATGGACCGGCTGGTACTTCTTCTCCGTACAATATACTGCGATCAACTGGGCTGCGGCTTATGTTGCACCTGTCTTCTGGTTACAGGGGCTGTTGTTGTGCCTGTTCGCTGTCGCGCCAAAATGTCCTGCCATCAAATATACCGGGACTGCAGCAGGCCGGACAGCCATGATGTTGTACCTGTTCGCACTGGTCGGTTATCCGGCTGCAACTCTGGCGCTGGGACGGCCGCTGGACAGTGTCGAGTTCGTTGGCATTTCACCCGATCCCGGCGTTGTCGCAACACTTGCCATCCTTGTTTTAAGCCGCGGAGGCTTCACCTGGCTGGCATGGATTGTGCCACTTGTGTGGTGTGCGCTGACGGGCCTGACACTGTGGATGTTAGGATCGCCGGAATTCTTTATCGCGCCGCTGGCTGGAGTGGTGGCCGTTGTCGCCATTTTCTCCCGCAAACGAATATCACGCTCGCTGCGCAACGGATGATACCCCATGTTCACAATTGACATCAAATGAGCGCTGGTTTCAGCTTGTTGGACAAGCGAGGGTTTTCTCCATGGCGAAGTATGATCTGGTTCTGAAAGGCGGGCATGTTGTCGATCCGGTGCAGGCTATCGACGAGCCCATGGATGTCGCCTTCCTGTCCGGCAAGGTGGCGGCAATTGACAGAAGCATCGCCGTGCCGACCGGTGTCGAGGCACGAGACGTCGCCGGCCACTATGTAACACCCGGCCTGATCGACATGCACACGCATGTCTATTGGGGAGGTACTTCGCTCGGCATAGATGCGGAGGAGTTCTGCAGAACAAGTGCGGTAACCACTGCAATCGATACCGGTTCCGCGGGACCCGGTAACTTTGCCGGATTTCGCAAGCACATCATTGAACCTTCACAAGTGAGGATCCTCGCCTATCTGCACGTTTCCCATGCCGGGATTTTTGGCTTTTCCAACCGCATCATGGTTGGCGAGAGCGAAGACCTGCGCCTGATGGATCCGCAGACGGCAGTCGAGGTGGCCCTGGCAAACCGCGACCTGATTGTCGGCATAAAGGTAAGGCTGGGAAAATGGGCGTCGGGCATTCATGGCATGGCGCCATTCGAACACGCCATACAGGTTGCAGAAGAGACCGGCCTGCCCCTGATGGTGCATATCGATGAGCCACCGCCTTCCTACACCGAAGTGGTTGAAAGGCTGCGGCCAGGCGATGTGCTCACACATTGTTTCAGGCCGTTTCCAAACACACCCGTCACGCCAGACGGCAAGGTTCGCCCGGAGGTGCTCGCTGCGCGACAGCGTGGTGTCCTGTTCGATATTGGTCACGGCATGGGGTCGTTCTCGTTCAAGGTCGCCCGCATGATGCTGGACAACGGGTTTTACCCTGACACGATCTCGTCTGACGTTCATGCACTATGCATAAACGGCCCTGCCTTTGATCAGGTCACGACCTTGTCCAAGTTCCTCAATCTGGGAATGTCTTTTCCCGAGGTCATCCGCGCGACCACCGAAAACGCCGCACTGGCCCTGTCCAGACCGGACCTCGGCAACCTGAAGCCAGGCTCGATTGGCGATGTTGCCATCCTCAGCGTGGACGAGGGTGAATTTGAATATATTGACGTGGTGGGTGAGACGCTTTGCGGGGACAGAAAGATAAATGTCCGGGGCGTTGTGGTGAGCGGCAGATGGTGGCACCCAAACTGACCAACCAGGCCTTGCGGTAAAACCGCCCGCAAGAACCCGCCCGCCTGGGTTCCTGCTCCATAAATTAACGTTCGCTCCGCGCCTGAAACTGTCGATCCGGGAAGACCCGGCGCCCTACAAGGTGGGAGCAGTCAGCGCTCATGCACGCTGTGCGATTAGCGGTAAACTGCAGCGAGCGTGGAATCTACCTTTAACACAATAGGTTAACCGAATATCGATTCAACTTCAGGTGGCATGATTGTTGCTATGAACTTGAGCACCAGAAGAAACTTAACGGCTTGTATCAAAACGAAACGGGGCTATGGCAATGACTGACGACGAATCTGCACAAGCAGGGATGCATAAGAAGCCTGTCAAACAGGCACAAGTTTATATGTGCGAAGTTCGACCGTTTGTCTGGTCGGTTCGCGATGAGAGCAACACCAAAGGCGGACTGTTTCGTACAAAACTCGATGCATACCGATTTGTGCATTCTGAGTTTTCGGACGACACAAAAGTCATCAGAACCGGCAATACACCCATTGCCCCCAGGCTTTGCAATTCCACATCCCGTTCCAAACTGTCGCGCGATGCAGTCGCGAACAGACAGTGCCATCTGATCCAACGCGACATTTCACCAAGGAGACCTGCCATGCACAAAGACCGTACAGCCGCCTGTGATCCACATGCAGATATCTTTGCGCTGAAGGAGTCGTCGGTCCAGTCCTACGCCCGGGCCTTCCCGCTATTGTGCGACCAGGCCAAGGGTGCGGTTATCTGGGACAAGGACGGCCGCAAGTATCTTGATTTCCTGGCCGGTGCCGGGTCTCTCAACTACGGTCACAACAATCCGGTGCTGAAGCAGGCATTGCTGGATTACATATCGAGCGATGGCATTACCCACTCCCTGGACCTGCACACCTGCGCCAAGGAAAAGTTCCTGCAGTCATTCAATGATGCAATCCTGGAACCGCTCGGGCTTGACTACAAGGTTCAGTTCACCGGGCCTACGGGTACAAATGCCGTCGAGGCGGCGATCAAGATTGCCCGCAAGGTTACCGGCAGATCCACAGTGATTTCGTTCACCAACGGATTTCATGGTGTCAGCATGGGCTCGCTTGCGCTGACCGGCAACAGCCACTTCCGCGGCGCAGCCGGACTGCCGCTGCAAGGCGCTGTTTCCATGCCCTACGACAAATTCCTCGGACCCGACACGGATACACTCGACTATATGGAAGCCATGCTGGATGACCCTGCCAGCGGCCTGGACCATCCGGCTGCGGTGATCGTCGAGACGGTTCAGGGCGAAGGCGGTATCAACACGGCCAGCTCCGGATGGCTGCGCCGGCTGGAAGCGATCTGCAGACGCAACAAGATGCTGCTCATTGTCGACGACATTCAGGCAGGTTGTGGCCGCACCGGCAGCTTCTTCAGCTTTACCGAAGCCGGTATCGTGCCGGATATCGTCACACTGTCGAAGTCGATTTCCGGATTTGGCCTGCCGATGGCCGTTGTTCTGCTCAAGCCTGAGCACGACCAGTGGAAGCCTGCTGAGCACAACGGGACATTCCGGGGCAACAACCACGCCTTTGTCACCGCTGCAGCAGCGCTTGATCATTACTGGCGTACAGTTGAGTTCGCAGACAGCATTGCCGAAAAGAGCGCCATTCTGGACAAACGGTTGCACAAGATCATGAAGCTCTATCCTCGTGAGGTGGTTGAACTTCGCGGCCGCGGGATGATGCGCGGCATTTGCTGCAAGCATCCTAAGAAGGCCGCTGCCATTACGGCACAAGCGTTCAAAAACGGGGCAATCTTTGAACGTGCAGGCTCCCATGATGAAGTCATCAAGTTCCTGATGCCGTTGACGATCGAGATCTGAGCAGCTGAATGAAGGACTGGATATTCTCGAAAACGCATTCCGGGCAAGGTACTCAATCCCGCCCCGTGCAGAAAGGTACGACGTCCCGCGAAGACCGGCAATCACGTCCAGGATTGCTGAAAAAACAAGGGCTACCAATAAATCCGCACCAGCTCGAGACCATAGCTGATGAGAGTTCAAGACTTCCCATCGCGGACCCGGCAGCGAGTTAAACGGCCCGCAAGGGCAGAAGACCCGACACCGAACGACTAAACAGCAACCGCTTACAGCAGCAGCGTGCCGGCAAATGCCGGCAAGCTGACCAGTGAACCGGCGGTATGTCGAACCTGCAGCGCTGACAAACCGGCGTCGACCGGCGTCCGCTGGTCAAAGGGCGAGCGGCTTGAGGATCTCTTCGAGGGCCTGTGCGACACCCTGGCGTTCACCGGCGAAGACACCAGCCCTGCCGTCATTGCCGAGGGCACCGAGTACAGTTTTCGCGACCTGGACAACCGGGCCAATCAGGCTGCACGCCATTTGCAGAAAACAGGCATCAAGGCCGGCGACCGGGTAGCGCTGCTGCTGGACAAGTCGTTTGACACCTATGTGGTGCTGCTGGCGGTTCAGAAACTGCACGCAGCCTATGTGCCCCTGGACAAGAGCTTCCCCAATGAGCGGATCGCCTTCATCCTTGAAGATGCAGACGTACGAGCCATCGTGTCCCAGAATGCATTCAGGGAAAAACTCTCCACCCTGCCCTACACCAAGGTGTTCATCGACGATGACGCTCCGCACATAGACAAGCACAGTCCAGATCGTCTGAAGTCACCAAAGTCCAGGCGGACGCCGGATCAGCTAAGCTACATAATCTATACCTCCGGCACGACCGGCAATCCCAAGGGCGTGGCCATCGACCATGCCAGCATCTGCAACTTTGTCAGGGTGGCAGCAGACACCTATGGCATCCGCAAAGGTGACCGGGTCTATCAGGGCATGACCATTGCCTTTGACTTTTCGGTCGAGGAATTGTGGGTGCCGCTGATCGCCGGTGCAACCCTGGTCCCGGCCAGCCCCGGCACCAACCTCATCGGCGAAGACCTGGCGGACTATCTCAGGGATAACCGGATTACGGTGATGTGCTGCGTGCCGACCCTGCTGGCAACCATTGAAAGCGACCTGCCCGACCTGCGCATCCTGCTGGTATCGGGTGAAGCGTGTCCGCACAACCTGGTTGAACGCTGGCACAGCAAAGACAGAAACATCCTGAACGCCTACGGGCCGACAGAAGCCACGGTTACCGCGACGCTCACCGAACTGTACCCGAACAAGCCGGTGACCATCGGCAAGGCACTGCCGACCTACACAATCGTCATTCTGGACGAAACCGAGAGCAAACTGGTTGCAGAAGGCGGCACCGGCGAGATCGGCATTGCCGGCATCGGGCTGGCCAGGGGCTATCTGAACCGCGAAGAGCTGACGGCGGAGAAGTTCATCCCCGACTTTGTCGGCCTGCCGGACAACCCGTCGAAGCGGATCTACCGGTCCGGTGATCTTGGCCGCTTCAATGATGACGGCGAGATTGAATATTTCGGACGCATCGATACCCAGGTCAAGATCAGGGGCTACAGGATCGAGCTGACCGAAATCGAATCCCTGATCCTGCAGAACCCGACCGTTGCCCAGGCGGTTGTGAACCCGTTCGAGATCGCACCGGGACAACTGGAACTGGTCGCCTATTGCAGCCCGAGGTCCCAGACCACCGAGATCGACAGGGAACAGATTATCGCTTCACTGCGCGAGCAGCTGCCGCCCTATATGGTTCCTGCCTATCTTGAGCGGCTTGATGTCATCCCGATGTCGACCAGCAACAAGGCGGACAGGAAATGCCTGCCGCCGCCTACCGGTCCGCGCTGCCAGGTGTCAGGATCAAAACAGGCACCGCGCACCGAGACCGAAAGACTGGTCGCGGCAGCACTGGCTGAAACCCTGAAACTGCCGGAAGTTTCCGTTCAGGACCACTTCTTCGACGACCTCGGTGCCCATTCCCTGCTGATGGCGCGGTTCTGTTCCGCCATTCGCGACAGGATAAACGCCGCCAATGTCAGCATGCGCGATGTCTATGCCAATCCCACCGTGGAGAAGCTGGCGGAGAAACTGGAGGCACAGGTCGCACAGCAAACCTCAACTCCAACCGCCACCGAACAGGACGAGACACCTCATGTGATCCCGTCATTCGCGCAATACTGTGTATGCGGCACCTTGCAGCTTGGCACCTACATTGCGTTGACCGTCGGTCTGGTCGCCGCAATCGTCGCTGGTGTTCAGTGGGCAAATGAGGCGATCAACAATGCGGCAGATCTCTATGGACGCGTGCTTGTGTGCGTGCTGGGCTTAGCCTCCATATCTGCCCTTGCCCCTGTTCTGGCGAAATGGCTTCTTGTCTGGCGCTGGAAATCCGGAGCCGTTCGAATATGGAGCCTGAACTATTTCCGTTTCTGGTTCGTGAAGCTGCTCTTTGACAACTCACCGGTGCATCTGTTTACCGGAACGCCTTTGTACAATGTCTGGCTGCGGCTGCTCGGCGCGCGCATTGGCCGGCATGCCGTCATCCTGTCAAAAGCCCCTGTGACAACCGATCTGTACAGCGTTGGCGTCGGCAGCATCATTCGGGAAAACACCGTGACGCTGGGTTATCGCGCCCGCAACAACGTCATTGAAACCGGGACGATATCAATTGGTGCTGATGCCTATGTCGGCACCGGCAGTCACCTGGATATCGAAACAGTCATCGAAGATGGTGCTCAGCTTGCACACTCGTCGACGCTGCAGAAAGGCCAGAAGATCGCCGCCGGCAAGCGCTGTCATGGCACTCCTGCAGAAGAAACGTCGACAGATTTCAACACGGTGGAACCAATGCGTTGTTCCAGCCTTCGGCGCTGGGTGTACGGCGGGCTGCTTGCAACGGCCAATCTGGCGCTGGCCCCGATACCTATCGTGTTCCTGTTCTACAGCTATTCCGTCCTGCATTCCTATTCAGGTGCGGAAAACCTGAACTATGACAACCTGGCCGGTGTTGTAACATCGCTTGCACCGATGGGTCTCTGGTTGTCCTTCCTGATTTATTCCTGCGTGACCATCCTGGGCTTCATGTTCCTGCGTGTGGTGCCGCCACTTCTCCATTGTTTTTTGCGAAGAGAGCGCACCTATGTGCTGTTCGGGTTTCACTATATCGTTCAGCGCCTAGTACAATTATCGACAAACTGGAGTTACATGAACGTGATCTTCGGTGATAGTTCCTGCATTCCCAAGTACCTGGAACTGGCAGGTTGGAACATAGCACCTGGTAAGCAGACCGGCTCAAATTTCGGGCTCGACCAGGTACATGACAATCCATATCTGTGTCATGTCGGTGCGAACTCCATGGTTTCAGACGGCATTGTGATGTCCAACATCAAACTGTCTGCAACCTCGTTTACGCTTGCAGACGTGAAGATTGGTGCTGACAACTATCTGGGTAACGCTATCGTCATGCCGGCAGGCAACAGAACCGGAAATAACGTCCTGATCGGCACCAAGACCATGGTACCGATTGACGGGCCGCTGCGCGAAAACACCGGTCTGCTGGGCTCGCCTGCTTTTGAGATCCCACGCTCAACCGAACTGGACAGGCACGGCCCGTCAGACGATGATCCGGTGACGTTACGCAGCAATCTTGCCCGCAAGAACAGATGGAACCTCGCCACCATGGGCGCCATATTCATGGCCCACTGGTTTGCCTCCTTCGTTGCAGTGTTCGTGATGTTCCTGGCAATCCTGTACTATGACCGCTATGCCATCGCCTCAATTCTCACAGGCACCTTCGCGGTCATGGCCTTTGCTATCGCCTACCTCACGCTACTTGACAGAGCAAGCCTGGGGTTTGACGGCCTGCAGGCGCGTACCGTGACCATGTATGATCCCTATTTCCTGATTCACGAACGGCACTGGAAATTCTGCAGTCAACCGCTGAGCATGTTGTTCCACGGCACGCCGTTCCGGAACCTGTTGTCACGCGCGCTTGGTGTTCGCGTCGGTAAGATGGTGTTCGATGACGGTGCCAATCTGTACGACAAAACGCTTCTGCAAATAGGCGACTACAGTAACCTGAACAAGGCCTGCATCCTGCAGGCACACTCCCTTGAAGAAGGCCTGTTCAAGTCCGATACCGTCCGCATTGGCAGCCAATGCAACATCGGAACGGATGCCTTTGTGCACTATGGCGTTAACATGGGGAACCGGTCGACGCTGGAACCGAATGCATTCCTCATGAAGGGCGAAATGGTGCCAGCAGGCCAGACATGGCAAGGCAACCCGGCGAGCCTGGCTCCTGCACTATCCAGAACAACTTCTACAAACGATAACCGCTCTGCGAGAAGATCTGTTTCAGACCGCAAGCGCCTTGCTGAAGACGGTCGCAAAGGCCGGACTGTACCGTGGAGACAATCGCCGCAAACACATCCTGAAACAACCGATACCATGCAGGATTATCGTGAAGTGCTCCAAAGACAGGTCATTGTCGGCAATATCCTGAGCCCTGTGAATACGTGCAAGATGTTCAATGGCCGCCGCAACGGATGATACCGGCCTGACTGTTGCGTATGCTCGTCCATGTGATGTCTTACGTCGGCTGGGGACTGACACCCTTGACCACGCAGAGCATGCACGTGCTGCCCGGATATCAAACAGGGCACGCCACGACCATTTCATTGCAGGTCGGGCCTTGTTGCGGCACTGCCTTTCCGCTGCAGTTGCAAATACTGTTCAGCCTGCCGCCTGGCAATTTGTGAATGGAGCCCATGGCAAGCCATCGGTAAAACCCGGTCTGCCGCAGATCCAGTTCAGCATAAGCCATGCGGAAGGACTGGTTGCTGTGGCAACCAGCCCGACGGTCCAAATTGGTATTGACCTGGAGCTGGTAACAGGCACTCAAGACACCAGCCCTGCCCTGGACCAGTTAACCCGCCGCGAGCAGGCATGGTTGCACGAACACAGTGAAGCCGACAGGTGGCCGGCCTTCCTGCAGTTGTGGACGGCCAAGGAAGCGGTCTCCAAGGCAACGGGACTGGGATGTGGCGTGGACTTCCATGACATAGAAATTGATGTGCCGACCGGACGTGCCCGATGCCCGGACGGACTGTTGGACAGTGGCAATCACATGGACTTTGATCGGCAAACCATAGGCGCGCACGGCGCTACCTATTACTTAAGCGTCGCCTGCATGTAAGCAGTTGGCCGGAGCGCGTTCAGTCAACCGACCTATTTGTGCCGACCTATTCTGAAGCGGCTGCCTTCTTCTGAGCAGATGTCGAGTAGTTGGGACATTCGTCGGTATCCCATGTCTCCTGGTTGAAACCCAGCTTCCCGGCAAGCAGCTTTTCCGTATCAGCAAGTTCCGCCCAGGATTTTCGATATGATGCCGGGTAATTGTCCGACCGGGAATGGTGCCAGGTGTGCATGGTCCAGCCAAGCTCTGACCAGGCCAATCTCTCCGCACCATTGAGGTCGCGCCAGCCCATTATTTCCCAGGAACACAGGTTGGCGGGAATGCGAACACCATCATCTGCATATGCCTGACCAGACATCGCGCAAAGCGCAATTGACAAAGCTGCAACAAAGCTGCGTGTGCCCGTTTTTTCCAGCAACGGTATAGAATAGAAGTACATAAGAGCTCTCTCCCACCAACAGGCTCAAACGAACCCGCCAATTCGGTTATGAGCGAACTTGCTGCCGGTTTAGCCGCCTATCCACAACGGCTGAAGAACACCAGCGCAACTGCCGATTACTCTACCTCACGCCTCAATCCGGACAAACTATTATGGCCCGGCGTGGTAAACGGAGACGGACGATCACGAACTTTTTAAATGCAGTCTGGAGAATGGGGGCGCAATCCTCTTTCCTTACCGTATTGTTCTTCTTAAAACTGCTAGCTGGCCGCAACATTTCACCGTACGCAGATTCATTTCCGAAGATGTAAGGATTGAAGCCACATGATTCCTGCAACAGGAACACAGTCCAGACACTTGATCGGGGTAGCTGTCGTCGTCGCCGGCATGCTGTTTCCGCAACCATCGCGAGCAGAAGCAGATATCCAAAGCAATGCAAAGGGCTTCGCACAGTCCATTTTCGGCCTTTTCTTTCCGAAGCCGCCGCCGCCGGCAGACACGGACCTCACCAGTACAGGCGGCCTGCACAACAGTACAAAAGTGTTCACTGAACCTGAGGACATGAGCCCTTCGGACTGGACCGATCCTGCCGAGATGCGCAGGGCCTGGAACGCCGCAATTGTGCACGTGCCGGGCAAGAATAAGAAGTCCATTGAAAGCTCGGCGTCGGAACTGCAGGAAGGAAAGTTCAAGTTCGCACGGAAACTGCCCGCCGTGATCTACATGCATGGTTGTTCGGGCATTTGGCCGGGAACTCATATGCGAACGAAATTCCTGGCGAAAAACGGCTTTGTGGTTGTTGCACCGGCCAGCCTGGCTCGCAAAAAATACCCGCGTTCATGCGAGGTCGACAGCTACACAGCGGGCATGTATCGGCAAACACTGAAAATGCGCCAGGCAGATGCCGGATATGCCATCGAACAGGTCCGGAAACTGCCGTTTGTGGACGGGGACAGGATTGTGCTTATGGGCCTGAGCCAGGGCGGCATAACAGCAGCCACGTTCAAGCCCCGGAACAAGCAGCAAAAAGTGCGGGCTCGCATTATTGAAGGCTGGACCTGTCATGACAACTGGCCTGAATACAATGGCGTGCGTGCATCTGCTTCCGAGCCGGTGCTGGCTTTGGTGGGAACCAAAGATCCATGGTTTCAGCAAGATTCACAGGGTGACTGTCAGCCTTTCCTGAATCCGAACAACGGCAGTGCGTCGATTGTTTACGCAGATGAACCGCTGGCAAGCAAGCATGAACTGTTGGAGTTCAACAGCCCGAAACAAGAAGTCGTACACTTCTTGAGGCAGCATCTTGGCCCGAGACCGGGCAGTGGATGAACCAGTTGATGCTGCGATAGCGACCGGATACCCGCCTTGTTCTGGAGCATGGATTTTATTTCAATCAAACCTGTTCAGCTTTGGGGTCAGTTCCTAAATTTCCGCAAACATCTCCAGCAGGTTGCCGTCGGGATCGCGAAAAAACAGGGTGCGATGCCCGAAGTCCCGGTCCGTTGGCGGTGACAGCAGATTGATACCCATATGCATGAGCTCTTCGGCACACTGGTCTACTTCAAGCGCTGAGACCTTAAACGCCAGATGAAGCGCGGCGCTGCCGTAGGGAGTTGGAACATCCGATGCAGTGAGCCCTGGTCTGGACAGGACAAGTGTATTGCCGCCGACCCGATATTCAATCCAGTTTGACGAAAGCTGCCGAAGAAATGGAAACCCCATGACGTCTTCGTAGAAGTACCGCATCGCTTCCATATCGCGGACGAAAATGACCGTATAGTCGATTGCACGAATGGCTTTGAAAGCCGAACCAGCCCGCGGGTCCTGTTCATTCATGACCGCTTCCTCATTGAAAAGCCCTCAGCAGATGCGCTTTTGCGATTGTGGCATTGTTCCGCTCAAGAGGAAAAGATATTGCAAGGTGCCAACTTAAAACCCGAAGACGTCAATAATCTGCCAATCCCAGAAATCCGAAAGGCATTCATGCGGCCAATGACGCCCTGGTTTTTCCAATCAGCAATGCCGCCTGCGCCGCTTCGCGGCCCTTCTCAACGAAATGCTTCTGGTAAATTTCATTGTGATGACCGGTTTCCTGATACTGGTGCGGGGTCAAGGAGACCGAAAGTACAGGAACCCTGGTATCCAGACTTACCCGCATAAGACCATGCACAACGGCATCGGCCACAAAGTCATGCCGGTATATGCCGCCATCAACGACGAAGGCTGCGGCGGCTATGGCTGAATACCTGTTTGTCGCCGCCAATTCATAAGCCAGAAGCGGCATCTCGAAAGCACCGGGCACGTCGAAGACGTCGACCTGGTCAGCCGGAATGACGGAACAAAACCCTTCAAGGGCCCGGTCGACAATGTCGGCATGCCAATTGGCTTTGATGAATGCGTAAGTGGTGTGTGTCACACAGGATCTCCTTTCAAGCAACAAGACACGTCACCAAGGCGATCCTGAACGAGGTCTGCCACCCAATGGCAGCAGGCAATCGTACTTTCTCTATCATCCGGACTATGACCGTCGGCTCAGGCATCGCACCTGATCTGCTGACCCTTCACACAAGTGAAGGCGCTCGCGGGCTCACAGACCAATCTGTTTACCGCCGGTGGGGACTTTCACCCCGCCCTGAGAACAAGGCGTTTCTATAACAGGTTTGAATATCGGGCAATGACTTGTGTGTGATGTCTTTGAACAGGCAGCAACAGGCCCGGCTCCAGCTCATGTCATCGCAATATCAAAGTGCAGCACGTCCTCGCGGATGCCCAGCTTTGTGTAGAGCTGGATGGCGGGGTCACCCGCCAGATCGGCCTGGACAAAGATGACATAGACGCCGCGCTCTGCTGCAATGATCTTGATCTGCTCGATGAGGCTCGTCGCGATGCCTTTTCTGCGGTGCTGTTCTGCCACCGCCAGATCATAGATGTAGATCTCGCTGCGCTGCTGTTCGAGTTTCTCGAGCTCGTAGGCAACCAGCCCGCCGACAACTTCTGCATCCTGCAGCGCAACCAGCACGGCAACCGTTTCGCTGCCGAGCAGCTTGCCGAGGTATTGCCGGTCGGGCGGTGCTTTCGTGTATGTGTGCTCGTCCTCGAAGGCCTGCCCGAATACAGCAAGCATACCTCGAACCAGATCGACATCGCCTGATGCAAGCCGGCGGATGGTGAACGGTATCAGATCAGCCATGGGCACCTTCCCCTCAAGCCAACCGGATAGACCGGGATTGAGACGATTTTCTGTCGAGGCAGGCGAGAATTATCACTGTTTTTGCCCAAGAGCCGGGAGCGGACGGACAATGCAAAAATACCAATGTGCGGAGTTCAAATCCGTTGATGGGATGAATCAGATTGAAACACTAAACTATTGTTTTTATATACTTTTTTCTGAACGTTTGCGCACTTTCACAGCATCTTCATGTGCGATCATACACCGCCATCTTGCCGGTAAGGCATCAACCAATCAGTTGAAGAAATTCATAGACCATCTATACGATGGACTCGCCGAACTGCGCAGGGTTGTTCTAGCCAGCAAGCAATGACCATTTCAGATCGGAGACTGATTTTCAGCCACGACCGGCAGGGTGTCCGGCTTGTGCCGCAGGCCATCGCTAACTGAAACCGGAGTAAAATTACCATGAGCGGTGAGATGGATCTTAACGAGCTTTTGAGAACGCTTACGGCACAGCTTGTTGAGGGTGTCTATGTGTTCGTGACACTGCCGGACGGTTCAATGCCGGAAGACATAGCCTGCCGCATGGTGTTCCGGGAAGCCGAAGGCACAACCCTCGTGCTGCTCAAGACAGAAGCCGAGACTTTCGGTCTGGCTTATGAGTTTCCCTGCCGGATGATTACGTTGGACGTGCATTCGTCACTGGAAGCCGTCGGCTTCATTGCGCGGATTGCCAGCGAGCTTGCCAAGCATGACATGGGTGTAAATCCGGTGTCAGGTTTTTTCCATGATCACCTGTTTGTTCCCGACGGGCGCGAGCAGGATGCCATGCGGATTCTGGAGCGAATGGTTAGAGCATGATGTGCGCCATCCGGTTGCGGACCGCCGCCACGACGCTCATGGCAGTGAGTGCAGATGACTTGGGGTTTCCCGGTAACGGCCTGCCGTCAATTCTGAACTGCAATCGCCCAAATGTGCCTTCGACTTCAATCTCGTGAATGTTTTCCGTTATTGTCGGGTCTGCCAACAGTTCGACCCTGGTTTCATCCAGGCCCGGCCCGGCGAGCGCCACGGTCGCCGCTACATTGGCATTTTTGGGATAGCGCAGCGCAGCTTCGCGGGCAGAGCCGGAAAAGTGGCACGCCGGCTCCTTCAGGTTATCCAGATCAACCACATCCTCGGCCGGCGATCCCTTCCAGCCCTGCGGCGGCTTCCGGCCCCGATACACAATCCGGTCAATATCGCCGACATTTGCCGCCGCAATGGCATCGATGGCGCCAATGGCGCCCGACACCAGTTGCAATCGCGAACCGCCTGCACGTGCAGCTTTATCCAGTCTGTCCGCCAGCTCGGGTTGGGCCAGCGCACCGTTCGATGTACAAATCAGATCAATCCCGCGCTGCAATACCGCTGGTCCGTATTCAGCAAGGGCTGCGTGTCCGGCGCATTCAATGACCAGGTCGGTATCGCCGGGGATGTCACCCACGGAATTGATCGGTTTCACACCGGACCCAAGCGCGTCGATTGCCGCCCTGTCGCGGCCTTTGCGGCATAACACGCCGCTCACAACTATATCGGCGTCTTGCGATAATCTGGCCGACACATAAGACGCGATGGCGCCGAACCCAATAATCACGATGTTCATTGTCTGCCGTCCGTCAAAGCTGGATTTGCTGCGCTTTGCCGCCCTCTTCTGCCAGTCGCGCAGCAACCGATGCCACTGCGAGATCCTGAAGCCCCACACCGGTCCCGTCAAAAAGCGTAATCTCGGCATCTGAAGTTCTGCCCGGATGAATGCCGTTTATGACGTCACCGATAGATGTGATATCAGCTTCGCTGATCAGTCCTTTCGAAATCGCGTGCTGAGCCTCGCCGATCGTCGTTGACTGTGCAATCTCGTCGGTAAACACGGTTGCCGCCGCAACCAGGGCAGGATCTACTTCCTGCTTGCCCTTGGTATCGGTGCCCATGCAGGCCAGATGCGTGCCAGGTTTCACCCAGTCTTTCATCATCAGCGGTTCATGGGCCGAGGTAATCGAGATGATCACGTCAGCTTCGGCACCAAGCTGCTCGCGCTCGACCGCCTGAAACGGCAGGCCTATTTCTTCGGCCACAGCACCAAGTCCCGGCAGCATTTCCGGATGAAAGTTCCACGCCACGACCTTTTCAAAGTCGCGCTGCTCGGCAGCTGCCCTGAGCTGGAACCCTGCCTGATGGCCGGCACCAACCATGCCGAGCACCTTGGCGTCCTTGCGGGCCAGATGGGCAATCGACACTGAACTGGCGGCCGCTGTGCGGATGGCGGTCAGGTAATTGCCGCCGACCAGCGCACGCAGTTGACCCGTGTCCGGGTCAAAAAGAAACACTGTCGACTGGTGGTTGGTCAGTCCCTTGTCCATGTTCCCGGGCCAGTAACCGCCGGACTTGACGCCCAGCACCAGCCCTGCCCGGTCAAAGCCGGACTTGAAGCCATACAAGGCGTCGGCATGACCAATTGCTTCACGGATGACCGGGAAATTGTAGGCATCGCCGTTGGCCATCGCAGAAAATACACTCTCGACCGCAGCAAAAGCGTCGCCGCGCCCCACGACTGCCTGGCAGGTTTCTTCGGAAACAATGAGCATTGATCTGTTCCTCAGTAAGCCAGACCGCGGGCGGTAATGGGCCAGATCGTTTCTACCTTGCCGTTCCTAACGCCAACATACCAGTCATGCACATTGCAGGTTGGATCACAGTGTCCGGGTACCAGTTTGAGCTTGTCGTTCACTTTCAGCTTGCCGTCCGGATCTGCGATGACGCCATGCTCGTCCGAGCATTTGACATATTCCACATCGTCGCGACCGAAGATAACCGGTAAGCCGCTGTCAACCGACTGCGCCTTGAGCCCGGCATCGCAGATCGCCTTGTCGGCCTTGGCGTGGCTCATGACGGATGTCAGGATGAACAGCGCGTTTTCCCATTCACCCTGGTCGATGCGGTTGCCATCCTTGTCGAGGATGCGGCCATAGTCTGCGTCCATGAAGGCGTAGGAGCCACATTGCAGCTCGTTGTAAACGCCTGAATTGCCTTCGAAATAGTAGGAGCCTGTGCCGCCGCCGCCGACGATGTCACAGTCAAGGCCTTCAGCTTTGAGCCCGTCGACAGCGTCCTTGACCATGGCAACGGCAATATCGATCTTGGCTTTGCGGTCATTGTAATCATCAAGGTGCTGCATGGCGCCCTGATAGGCCTGGATGCCGGTGAACTTCAGCCCGTCGGCAGCATCGATCGCCTTGGCAATCGCCACCACTTCGGGTGTGGTGGTGACACCGCAGCGCCCTGCCCCGCAGTCGATCTCGACCAGGCACTCGATTTCGGTGCCATGCTTGGTCGCAGCGGCGGACAGATCGGCGACATTGTCGATGTCGTCGACGCAGCAGATGGTGCGCGCACCCAGCTTGGGAATACGGGCCAGCCTGTCGATCTTGGCCGGATCACGCACCTGGTTTGAAACCAGCACATCCATGATGCCGCCACGGGCAAAGCTCTCCGCTTCACTGACCTTCTGGCAGCACACGCCGCAGCTGCCGCCCAGTTTTTCCTGCAGTAATGCCACATCAACGGACTTGTGCATCTTGCCGTGCACGCGGTGACGCATGCCCATCTGCTTGGCAAGCTCACCCATCTTGACGACATTTCGCTCCAGCGCATCCAGATCAAGCACCAGACATGGTGTCTGAATATCCGCTTCGTCCATGCCGACCGCAGCCGGCACGTTGTAACCGACTTCAAGCCCTTCAATTTTGTTCATAACATTCATGACATTTCTCCCTTCGAGGAATTGGCGGTTCAACTTTTATCTTGCATCCAGGGCAGTTTGTTGAGGTCGACATTACCGCCGGTAATGATCACACCGACACGTTTGCCTTCAAATACGGCGCGGTTCTTCAAAATCACTGCCAGCGGCACGGCGCACGATGGCTCGATTACAATTTTCATGCGCTGCCAGGTTAGATACATCGCATCGATGATCTCCTGTTCGGTCGCCAAAAAAATGTCCTCGACATGGTTCGACACGAAATGCCAGGTCAGCTCTTTCAGCGGTACCTTGAGGCCGTCGGCGACAGTTTGCGGCGCGTCATCGGCGATGATGTGGCCAGCCTTGAACGAGCGGTATGCATCATCTGCGTTGAGCGGTTCAGCGGCATAAACCTTGGTGCCCGGTGAAATGTTCGACAAGGTGAGACAAGAACCGGAAATCATGCCGCCGCCGCCAATCGGCGCCACGACGGCATCAAGATCTGCAGATATCTTCGACCAGTTCTTTCGAACACGTGGCCTGACCGGCGATGACCCGTGGATCGTTGTAGGGGTGAACGAATTCTGCTCCTGAAGCGGCAACGACCTCGGCAAAGACAGCCTCACGCGAGGTCGTGCTCGGCTCGCATTCAACCACGGTGCCACCATAGCCGCGCACGGCCGCTTTCTTGGCCTCAGGTGCCGTCCGCGGCATCACCACGGTCACCGGTATACCGCGCCGTCCCGCTGCATAACTCAGCGACAGGGCATGGTTGCCCGAAGAATGGGTCGCAACACCCTTCTTTGCCGTCTCGTCATCCAGACCGAACACGGCATTGGATGCGCCGCGCACCTTGAATGCGCCGGCCTTCTGGAAGTTCTCGCACTTGAAGAACAGTTGCGCACCGGTCAGCTCGTTGAAATAACTCGACGTCAGCACCGGTGTCCTATGGATATACGGCTCAATGCGCGTATGGGCGGCGATGACGTCTTGATAAGTCGGAATGTACAGGCCAGACATGTCGTTCATAGCATCCTCACGCAGCTTTCAACTGTGCGCGGCGGGCGGTTGCGCGGTAATAATTCTGCGCGGCCGCAACACCTGCACCAGGTTCAATCGGATAATCCAGGTCTTTCATTGCCATTTCGATTGCAGCGATGCCCGACAATGCCATGACATCAGTCATTGAGCCAAGATGGCCGATGCGAAAGGCCTTGTTGGCCATTTCACCAAGCCCGATACCGAACGATACACCGTAAACATCAAATGCATGATCGGTAAGGACATTGCTGTCAAAACCTTCTGGAACATAAACTGCGCTGACGGTATCGGAATAAAGCTCCGGGTTCTTTGCACACAGGCGCATGTCCCATGCCCTGACCGCTTCACGCACCCCTTCGGCAATCCGGTAGTGGCGGGCAAAAACATTGTCCAGGCCTTCTTCGAACAGCATGTTGAGGCTTTCGCGAAGTCCATACATAATCTGCAAAGGCGGCGTGTAGGGATAGCCGCCCTTGGCATTGGCATTGGCCATGTCGCGAAAGTCGAAATAACAGCGTGGACACTTGGCCGTTTCGCAGGCAGCAAGCGCCTTCTGGCTGACCCCGATGATGGCCATCCCGGTCGCGAGCATGAAACCCTTCTGCGAACCGGACACCGCCAGATCAACACCCCATTCGTCCATGCGGAAATCCATGGATGCCAGTGAACTTACGCAGTCCACATATAGCATGGCAGGATGACCGGCATCATCCATCGCCTTGCGTACCGCGCCGATATTACTGCGTACCCCGGTTGCCGTTTCATTGTGAGTGACGAGAACCGCCTTGATCTGGTGATTTTTATCTGCGGCCAGACGCTCACCGTAAAGGTCGGCAGGCGCGCCGGTCCCCCACTCGCACTCGATGACTTCGACATCGAGATTGTGGCGTTGACAGAGGTCTATCCAGCGATGAGAAAACATCCCGAACCGGGCAACAAGCACCTTGTCTCCCGGAGACAGCGTGTTGGTTATCGCCGCCTCCCAGCCGCCGGTGCCGCTGCCAGGAAACGAGATCACCTGGCCAGTCTGTGTTTTGAAGACCTTCTTCAGATCCGCAAGAACCGACGAAAGCAGTTCGGCAAAATCAGGCGCGCGATGATCCATCGACTGGATGCTCATGGCGTAGCGCAGACGATCCGGGATGTTTGTCGGACCTGGTATGAAGACAGGGTTCTGGCCAGTCATTTCACTTCCTCCACTTGACTAAGACTGAGCTCAATATACATGGGCCTGATGTAATTTCAATTTTTCTGGAAAAATATTTCATTTTAAATATAAAACTCTAATTTGTTGTTTTTTAATAAAAAATATTTTTTCATATTTGATTAATGGATTTTATTTGAAATTTTTTTTCATTCATATAACCTGCAAATGATCGATTATGCAGGCGTCAGGAGACGGCAAAATGGCAGACCAAATCACCCGGACACGCGGCAGACCGCGGTCGTTGTCACCAGACGCCAATGGCGCAACAGTCCAGGCGCTCGACCGGGGTCTGCAACTGCTTGTCATCGTGGCAAAGGAGAGCAAGACAACGCTGACCGAACTGGCCTTGCGTGTCGGCATGCCCGCATCTACCGCGCATCGCCTGCTGGTGACCTTGCAAAAGCGGGGATTTGTCGACTTTGATGAGACCACCCAGGAATGGATGATCGGTATCGAGGCATTCCGGATCGGCAGTGCCTTTGTTCAACGCACCAGTCTGGTTGAAGCCGGCCGCGACGTCATGCGCCGGCTCATGGAGGACACCGGCGAGACGGCCAATCTGGGCATTGCCGATGAAGGCGACGTTGTGTTCATCAGCCAGATCGAGACGCCAAATCCAATCCGGGCGTTCTTCAGCGTTGGGACCCGCGGCCCGATGCATTGCTCCGGGATAGGTAAAGCGCTGCTGGCCGAAATGTCACAGAATAAGGTCGAACAGGTTTTACAGAAAAAGGGGCTTGAGGAATTTACGTCCAAGACCCTCACGTCACCGGACGCCCTGTTTGCGGACCTCGAAGCCACCCGCCGGCGCGGATGGTCACATGATGACGAGGAGCGCCATTACGGCATGCGATGCATAGCAGCTCCAATCCACAATTTTCATGGCGAAGCTGTTGCCGGGATATCCATCTCCGGTCCTGCAGCACGGTTACCGGACGACGTCATCAGCGAATTGGGCCCGAAGGTCAAAAGAGCTGCAACCGAAGTAACCAAGCTGCTGGGCGGTCGGGCTTCGCAGCAAGCTGGATGACAAGCCTGCGCAGTCTGTGAGGAGATGACGATGAAAATTGGCCTGATCGGCGCCGGCCTTATGGGGCACGGCATGGCAACAAACATACTGGCTGCAGGGCATGAACTTCATGTGGTGGCACATCGCAATCGTGAGCCAATCGAGGACCTGGTCTCCAGGGGAGCGCTTGAAGCCCCTTCACCTGCCGCGCTGGGCGCACTGGTTGATGTTGTGGTGCTGTGCGTTACTGGTACGCCTGCTGCACAGAAGGTTATCGACGCACTCACCCAGGTGATCAGACCCGGCATGCTGGTCATCGATACCACGACCAACACGTCCGGCGGTCCCGAAGCATTCAGTTCGACACTGGCCGGGCTGGACGTAACCTATGTCGAGGCACCCGTGACAGGCGGCGCACAGCAGGCGCGCGAAGGTGTGCTTGGTGCCATTGTCGGCTGCGACAAGGACCTGCCCCGCGATGCGCGCGATGTGCTGTCGTGTTTCTGCAGACAGATAGAACAGTTCGGGCCGGCCGGTGCCGGCGCGCGCGCAAAGCTGGTCAGCAATTTCCTGGCGCTCGGGACTGCGGCACTGGTTATCGAAACCTTCCGGAAGGCGAGAGTGCTGGGGGTCGACTGGCAAAAACTCTACGAACTGGCACAACACGGGTCCGGCAAATCAGTCGGACTTGATCGTATCGCCGGCGGCGCGGTTGCCGGAGATTTCAAAGGATACAAGTTTTCCATCGACAACAGCGTCAAGGATCTTTCGTATTTCGCTGACCTGACAGAGCAGACCTCATGTGACTGTGACCTGACACAAGCTTTGCTGAATGTATTCTCCAGAGCGGCATCAGACGGACACGGCGATCGCATGATTAGTGAGTTACTCGATCCCGAACTCATCGGTGAGAGTTCAACATGAGACGTCCAGCCGGATGATTGACTGTCGCCCTGAGTTGCTTTGAGACAGCACCGGAGCGTGCAATTGCGGACAACACAACCTACCTTGGAAGTGGACTTTGCGACACCATGACGACTTGGGAGATGGCCGAAGATGTACACTGCCGGCGTGACCGCAACCGAGCTTCCCGAACACAGCCTTCTGGGCGAGCGTGTTGCATCAACCGACTTCCTGGACTGCTATTGTGTGGCGTCGGACTTGTCACCCCGCCGGGCAGCCGAGGTGATTACCGACTTCCCCGGGTGGGCACGGTTTCTTCTGCGCATACGCAAGGTTGTGACTTCGCCTTTCGGTCTTTCAAATGACGGCCCGACGGCACCGGACAAGGTCGGCGTGTTTCCTGTAGAAACCGAAACCCGACGCGAGCTGATTGCCGGCTTCAACGACAAGCACCTGGATTTTCGGGTGTCTGTTGTATCGCAGGAGGGCCGAGTGTTTCTGGCGACATGGGTGCATCCGCACAACATTGGCGGCCGGCTTTATCTCAAGACAATTCTGCCGTTCCACATTCTGATCGCGCGCAATGCGTTGGCGCGGGTCGGAGCCCGGCAATCCTGAATTAACATCGGCAGCGCCTGCCATCAGATGTGCGCATGCTCGCTCACAGCTTGACGGTATGAATCAGGCCTGTTGCCCAAGCCTTTGTTTTGGAACCGCTTTTCCCGAAAATTCACGCACTTGCCAATCATGCCCCCAGCAATCTGGAATCCGTATTCTCGGCAAACCCGGACTGGCTCTTTTTGCCGAAAGCCTGCCTCCAGCTGGCAGAAAGAACCGATAACCGTGACAATTCCAGCGCGTCACCAACCGCGAGTTTCGGATCAAACCGGGCCTTGATGAGCCGCTTCAGCGACCACTGCGGATGACTGCGGTCAAGGAGTTTAATGTCGTCGCCAGCAGCAACGACACCATTTTCCAGAACCCGGTAATACCAACCGGTGCGCGCGGTTTTCTGAAACTTCGCCGCCATCTCCGCGATGCCGGTATGCTGATTCAGTTTCCAGCATGGCTGGCGCCCCTGACAGACCTGCACCCGCGCCGTTCCCAGGTTCAGGATGTCGCCCAGGCACAGGTTATCTTCATGCAACCCGGCGGTGGAAATGTTCTCGCCGAAACAACCGGGAACGAACCGGCCACCGTGGTCCGGAAACATCTCGCGCCAGAACTCCATATGCTCGGCTGCATAATGATGAACGGCTTTTTCAGGCCCGCCATGAACCTTCAGGTCTGCCTGCCGGTCATTCACAAAGCCATGTTCTTCCAGGTCCAAAGAGCCATCGGCCAATTGCTTGTTGATGGCTGAAGCCGCCTTGCCCGGCCAGCGACTTTCCACTCTTCCGGTAAACAGGGACAGGATTTTACCGGACAGGTCTGGGATACCGGACATCTAGGCGGCCTCCTCGTGCTCATGACAGATCTTTGCGCTGTCGGCCTGGGTAAGTTGTTCGTGCAACAACATGCAGTAGCCTCCTGCCCCCTGCTTCTTGTAGTGACGGCACGACGCACAGATGCCGAAGGCACGCTTGCCTGTGGCAGCCAGGGCCTGGCGCACAAGTGCCTCCAGCCCGTCGGCCAGGCGGCCCACGGTTCTGTCATCAAGGTTCGATGCGGCTTCATCGATGATGGTCTTTCTATTCAGAACGGCAGTGCCCTGTTCCGTGACCAAATAGGAAATCCAGCGCTTGTCGGCCGCTGAACGGATTTCCGAGATCAGGCCCTTGCGGGCCAGGGCTTTCAGGGTTTGCGACACCGTGCCCCGGGTTGCCGCCATGAACTCGGCGACCTGTGACGGGGCCCTGGAAAACCGGTTGGCCCTGGCGAGGTAGGACAAGGCAACCCATTGGGTGGGGTTAATGTCATGGCTCCACTCATCGGCAGCACTGAGACGGGCAATGCGATCAATCAGATCGCGGATGCGGGTTTGGTCATCGTGATTCATGTCGAGATAATAGCGAGTCAAAATAATTATTGCAATAATTAGGACTCGCTATTATTAGTATACGGCATGTCGTCAACCTGATCAGGAGTTTGAAAAAATGAAACTAGTTGCCCTCACTGCCCTTGCCCTCACTGCCGGCGCGGCTATCGCACATGCCGATGCAAGCCACGCCGTTCATCAAAAATGTGCAGTGCTTTCAAAAGCCGACAGTTCCAAAACTGCGGCTTTTGACATTCTTGCCGCGCATGTCCACCGTAACGGACGCACGGTTACCTTCCACATGACCACCAATGGCAAGGCGGGGTCGAAGACGCCGGAACCTGCAGGCAAACTTGCCGGTGCCCCGGTGCTGTCCTATGTCTGGCCGACATCGCTTGACCCGTCGACGGTCGGGTTTGAAGGCAAGACCGGTATCCTGGCCCTTGCAGCAACCAGCCATCCGGATTTCGACGACACACCACTTTATGACGAAGACGGTGACGGCGATCCTGCGAACGACGGCACCAAATGGCACAGCCACTGGGTGGTCCTGACGCCGACGGAGCAATGCGGCAAGGGTGCGCTGGGGGTGCGAGATATTCCGGACGGTGAAACGCCGGCCATGCCGGCAACCTGGCCGGGCCTGCCGATCTTCATCGACAGCCCCGGATTTACCCCCTTGTTCGACGGTCCCGAAGTGAAGATCAACGTGTCATTTGCAGATGCGGGTGCAATCACCGGAGCCTCTTACGACGGCGTCACCGCGGCCCTGAAAGTAAATGCCAATGTCCATGCGCCGTTGCTTTGTATCGCCGACGTGTTTGATATTGCCTCCGGTGATCTGAGCTTGCCGGGCACGATCAACTGATCGTTCAACGATGAACCGGCGGGGCCGTTTTGTGCAGGCCCCGCCCATAAACATCAAACCCAACCCGGCCAGTCGGAGACCATTGCCATGAGTATTGATCAAAACTTTCTCCCCGCTCCGGAACTCAATGTGTCGCAATGGTTCAATTCAAAGCAGGACATAACACTGGAGAGCCTGCGCGGCAGGGTCATTGTCATCGAGGCTTTCCAGATGCTTTGCCCCGGTTGTGTGACCCACGGGCTGCCGCAGGCAAAGCAGGTGCACGCGCTGTTTCCAGATGACAAGGTGGCAGTGCTCGGGCTTCACACTGTCTTTGAACACCATGACGCTATGACACCTGTGTCGCTTGAAGCCTTCATTCACGAATACCAGTTGCGGTTTCCGGTTGGTGTTGATGAAGCAACAGACCAGGGCATCCCCAAAACCATGGCCGCATACGGTCTACGCGGCACTCCCTCCTTGCTCATCCTCGACCAGGCCGGCAATCTGAGGGCCAGCCATTTTGGCCACACAACCGACATGCAGATCGGCGCCGAGATCGCCGCTCTGCTCTGCTGAACAGACCCCTACGGATTGACGAGATGAATCAGGTCGACGTTCTACGTCCTTGTTTTAACATGAACTTACCTGGAAGTTCGCGTCCTGATGCTGGAAATGGCATCCAGTCCCGTTGCATGCGGTTTGCGATGGCTGAAAAATAGGCTGAAAATGCAGTTATGCAGTCAGTGTGTTTTATAGGCCAATAATGATGCGAAGAAATCAGCGGGTTCTGGTGCTCGGCGGTACTGGCTCAATCGGGAGTTCTGTCGCAGGCGTGTTGCACCAGCGCGAACACCAGGTCACCTGCCTGGCCCGGTCTGAGAAATCACAGGATAGCTTGCGGGCCGAAGGATACAACACGATACGCGGGGATATCCGGTCGCCTGACCAATGGATCGGATGTGCGGAGGAATTCGACGCCGTGATAAGTGCAGCATCGACCTGGTCTGACGATGAAGCACAAGTTAACCGGCAACTGATTGAAAAATTGCTGGAGGCGTTTTCCACAGCCGATGCAGGCAAGACCGTCATCTACACGGACGGGTGCTGGAGCTATGGAAACACCGGTGACATCATCGCCACGGAAGACACCCCGTTCGATCCTCTGCCCGAATTCGCATGGAGCGTTGAAACCGCCCGCCAGGTTCAAGACAACAGGCACGTTCGCGGCATGGTTATCTTGCCGGCCATGGTCTACGAGCGCGACGGCGGCGTCCTTGAGCAAATGGCGGAGGATGCACGACACCGGGACCGGATCAGGATTGTCGGCAGTGAAGATACCAGATGGCCGATGGTTCACCGGACGGATCTGGCCCAGTTGTATGCGCTGATGCTGGAGCGCGGTGCACCGGGTTCCAGCTTCAACGGCGCGGGCATAGTTGCGATGCAAGTCGGCAAGATCGCAAAGACACTGGCACGGCGGTTTGGCAAGCCGGACGATCTCGAGGTGTTGACGGTAGACCAGGCTGTCCGGGACATCGGAGGCTGGACAGTCGGCTACGCGCTTGATCAGCAGATGAGCAGCACCAAGGCGGCGCGGGAGCTGGGCTGGACGCCGGAGCACACTGATATTCTGGCAGAGTTGTCCTAACAATCGGAAGAGAAAACAAAACGCGATATGGAAGGTCCCTTGAGCAGTTCAGGCTTTGATGAATTGAATCAGACCTGGGGTTCAATTATCTGTTTTAAAATGGTTTTATTTGACAGTTTACCCAAATTCATAAGCCCCGCTCAAGCATCTGGCGCCGGCCTCGGACGCACCGGCATGTTAATGGCCGCAACCCCGATGATGGCTGCGATCAGCCCTAGCCCAATCACCGGGGTGATCTGTTCGCCGAGGAACACGATACCCAGCGCGACGCCAACGCCGGCCCTGAGATAGGCCTGGCTGGCGGTGCCCATGGACCCCAGCGTCTTCAGCAAGCGGAAATAGATCAACAGCGCGCATGCGGTGCACAGCACCGACAGAACCGATGCCGCGGCAACAGCTTTCAGGGAAGGCGCAAGGGTCCAGGGTTGTTCCAGCACCAGACTGGCCGGCGCCAGCACAATAGCTGCGCATATCATGGTTCCCGCCGCCGTCGCGGTTGCTGAAACATGGGTGAAGCGTTTGCCGTAGATCGCGGCACAGGCATACAGGATCGCCCCGGCAATTGCTGCCAGTTGTCCGGCCACCTGCCGGCCGAGACCAGCCAGTGCGTCGACCCCGACGATCATGGTGACGCCAAGCAGGCCAAGACAGGCGCCGAACAGTTTCAGGCCGCTTGTCACTTCATGGCGGGTGATGAAAACCGTGAACAGGAAAACAAAGATCGGTGATGTGGAATTGAGAACGCTGGCTAACCCGCTGTCGACATATTGCTGGCCCCAGGCAAGCAACGTCCACGCCCCGATGGAGTTGAAGAATGACTGTATCAGAAGCATGCGCCACGTCCGGCCATCACGCGGCAGATGATCGTTGCGCCATGAAAGAACAGCAAGCAGAAACAGCGCAGCAATTGTTACCCTGACTGCGATCAGCGTGACCGGCGGAATTTCCATGACCGCCACCTTGATGAACAGATAGGACGAACCCCATAACAGGGCCAGCAAACCGAGCAAGGCAAGTTCGACCATCAGGACCGGTTTGGCGGGTGCGCTCACGAACTGGATACCTTTGCGTTTCGCAACCTCACTCGCTTTCCTGCACGCTATCTGCGTGCGGCGCAGATGCAAGTTTCAGAAAGGTCCTGTCTTCCCGCAGCAGAAATTTCTCGCGCTGGGCAAATTCATAATTCTCCCGGCCCAGCGGATCGGCAGCCAACCGCGCGCGGTATTGTTCATAAGCAGCGAGGCTGTCGATATTGTAGACCCCGTAGGCCAGCGTACTGGAGCCTTCGTGCGGTGCATAGTAGCCAATCAGGTCTGCGCCACAGCGTGGGATGGCGTCGCCCCAGTTGCGGGCGTACTGTTCAAACTGATGTTGTTTGGTCGGGTCGATGTGATAGCGGATAAAGCAGGTCAGCACTTGAGCCTCCATGGTCGTTGAGTATCAAGTGATGCCACATTGCATGGCGTGAATGCTTCGACTACGATCGAAGCATGAAAGAAGGTCCTGACATCGCGCTATTGGGTTCGCTAATCGGCGATCCGGCACGGGCCAACATCCTCACCGCGCTGATGAGTGGCAAGGCGCTGACGGCCACCGAACTGGCATCTGAAGCAGGCGTGACGGTTCAAACCGCAAGTTCGCATCTGAAGAAACTCCAGGACGCGTACCTTTTGCGGCAGCGCAAACAGGGCCGGCATCGTTATTTCACCCTGGCGGATGATGATGTCGGCAGTGTTCTGGAGGCGATGATGGGGCTGGCCGCCAAGCGCGGTCTGGTGCGTACCCGCACCGGTCCGAAAGACGACGCCCTGCGCAAGGCACGGGTTTGCTACAACCACCTGGCCGGCGACCTGGGCGTGGCGATCTATGACGGCATGGTCAGCAGCGGCTATCTTGCCGAGGCGGACGACGCTGTCAATCTGACGCGCGCCGGGGAAGACTTCGCCGCACAATTCGGCGTTGATCTGGCCATCCTGTCAAAGTCGCGGCGCCCCATGTGCAGATCCTGCCTGGACTGGAGTTCGCGCCGCACCCACCTGGCAGGCTCATTGGGCACTGCCCTGCTCAACCGGTTTTACGAACTGGACTGGGCTTCACGGGTGGAAGGTTCACGCGTGGTGGCGTTCAGTGCAAAGGGTGAACGCCTGTTACTGACGAAATTTGGCGTCAATGCCTTATGAGCTGGCACCTGGATGAAGCCATCACAACAAGCGCCGGACGGGTGGCTGCCGGACGCGCCGGCAATGGGCCCGACCTTGTTCTGGCGCACGGCTGGCCATGGTCATCCTATGCGTGGCACCGGGTCATTCCGGAACTGGCGAAGCAGTACACGCTGCACTGGTATGACATGCCCGGCTATGGCCGCTCCGAGATGCGCGCTGACCAGGCGACGTCGCTGGACGTGCAGGGTCAGGTATTTGCTGAAATGCTTGTCCATTGGGGCCTTGCGCGTCCGCATGTCATCGCGCACGACTTTGGCGGCGCCACCACCTTGCGGGCGCATCTTCTGCACGCTTGTGAGTTTGAAACCTATGTACTGATGAACGTGGTCGCCATGCGGCCGTGGGGATCGGAATTCTTCGATCATGTCGGCCGCCATGTGGACGCCTTTCTCGGCCTGCCGGCGCACATCCACAAGGCGGTGGTGGAAGCCTACATCAAGGGCGCGCTTGTGTCGGACATAGAAGCCGGTGACTTTGAAGCACTTGTCTCACCCTGGCTCAGCGAAGCCGGACGCGGCAGTTTCTACCGCCAGTTCGCCCAGGCTGATGAGCGTTACACCGCAGAGGTTGAACCCCTGTTCGGCGATATCCGCTGCCCGGTCAAAATCCTGTGGGGCGAGGATGATCCGTGGATACCGCTGGCACGCGGCAAGGCCCTGCACCGGCTGGTCGGCAAGGGCTCGTTCACGCCCCTGCCCGGCGTCGGCCATCTACCGCAGCTGGAAGCGCCGGAACTTGTGTTGAAGCGTTTGGGAACCACTTAACGGCAATCATGTGCTTTCGACCGTTGGTATGACAGAACAGATTCTGGTCAGGACACTCCCGGACTCAGCCCGGCCAGATCAGCTCCAGGCGAATACCGCCGGGTTCGGTAAACATCATGTGCCTGCGCGGACCGTCGCCGAGGAGTTCGGGCATGAACTCCACTTCGACACCGGGCCAGGCCGCGACCGTGTCCGCCAGTTGAGCCAGCCGCTGTTCGCTGTCCACCTGCATCGCCAGGTGATGCAGACCGACATTGGCGCGACGGTCAAATCCGGTCACCTGTCTCGACCTATCCACCTGCCAAAGCGTCAGGCGCAGACTGCCATCGGTAACAGAGTTTCTCGGGTAGCTGTCATCGCGGGCGATTTCCTGCCAGCCCAGCACCTCGACGAAAAATGCCGTTGTCTGATCCAGATCGAAAACCGACAGACCGAGATGGTTGAGCCCTGATGTTTCAGCCATGCATGCCTCGTGTTGTTCACTTGAAATGAGGTGACGTTTTTTGCGCACCCTCTCCATGCGGGCAAGGTGCAGTCCGGTTATTTGATAGGGACCAACCACCTCTCCAATATGCGCCGGCAGGATGGCCTTGAGCTTAATGTTCTTGATCAAGTGAAAACGCGATGCGCCGTTGCATATTTATCAATAACAGCGTCATAAAAGATGTTTAATTTAGAACCAACTGATTCAAGGGCAGCACTTAATATTCTGTTTTATATAGATATTATCGCTTTCTCTGAGGATGTGAATCAACACTCAATCCGGTGTATCATAACGTCGTTCCGGCGCTTGCCTGCTCGTGTCTTTGCCGGTGTTGAGAAATTGATTCATCCAGGCAGACACCGGCGAAATACTCGTTTTGGTCCTGATCGGGGGACATCCATCTACAATCGTGAAGCCGGGAACTGCTGTGCAATTACACAGTCTGAAATGTGTCGAAGGCAGCGCGGAGATGCTCCGGCTGCCTTCTTGTCAGTCACAGATTGCTGTTACCGGCTCAGTAGAAGCGGTTCCGGCATCTGTAGTATTTCCTCCACCAGTGGTGACGTCCTGTGCGGCGTGCTTTCCGCTTCAGCCAGCGACACTTGCGCCAGCGATGGCCGCCATGGCCCCAGTGTCCGCCACCGCCCCAGCCGCCGCCCCAGCCGCCGTGACCGTGACCGCCATAGCCGTGTGCCAGGATGATGCCGGCAGGTGCGGTTGTGGTGGCCGCCGTTGTGCTTGCCGCGGTAGCGGCAGACATGCCGGCGGCAACAGTTGCATTGGCTGCCGGTGCGGCAGTGAAAGCGGCAGCTGCTATAATCGCCACTGCCATGAAGTTGGTCTTGTTGATCATGATTTCAGTTTCCGTTCGTTGGTCATATTGCCCGACCCGTTGATCAGCACATTGCCAAACCCCACCTGAATGTTAACTGAAATTCATGTTCATCCACGGTTCAGATTACCGCCACAATTGGCGCCCGGCCCTGAAATGCAAGCTGCGAACTTCTTTATTTGGGCATTTGAATTTCCCGCAATCCCCGGCAGCAGAACCAGAGATTGCAAGAACCGAAGATCTACTCACACGAGATCCGCCGTGGCGCGAAACCGGCGGATCATCAGCCAACCGGTAATGCAGAACACCGCCAGCAGGACCACGCTGAATATCGACCAGCCGTTCTCCATGGCATCTGCAAGCTGTGCGCCGAACAGATACCCCGCGCCGACCAGCAGCGTTGTCCAGACCGCGGCGGACGCGGCGTTCAAACAGGTAAAGCGAAGCCAATGAATGTCTGTCAATCCGACCGGCAAGGCGCCGATGGTGCGCATGCCCTTGGGATAGCGGTACACGAATATGTAGCCGGCACCGTACTTGTCCATCAGCGCGCGGGTGGTCTTCAGGGCGCGTTGCAGCCGGGGTTTCGTGAACGACAGCTTGTGGCCATAGCGCCGCGCAATGAATAATCGCATCTCGTCGCCGAGATACCCACCCAGCAGACGTGGCCGTCGCCACCGCGGCAATATCAAGAATACCTGAACTTGCGGCCAGCCCGGCAAAGAACGGAAGAACACCGCTTTTCATGGCGCAATAGGCGAACACCAGCCCATAGGCCAGAAACTGGTTCACCTCGATCCACGCCATGATGTCCTGCATCGAAATCGCCGTCGCCTGTTTTGTTCAACCGGATAACAATGATCGGTACGGCGGCGTCTTGTGCCGAACGGATAATAAGTTTTGTACGCAACATGATATGCGCGAGATTACCTGCACTCGCGCCTGCCGCGACGGCGGGTATCCACAGATTGCGACGTATGCTGCCGGTTTTGCCCCGCTCGCGCAGCACAATGTGGGTAACCATTGTGTTGCCACGACATCATCATCATTTTGCCTCGCTTCGGTAACGTGCTGGTGCAGACGGCATGTGATTCAAGATCTGCGGTGAGTGGCGTATTCTTTACCCCTGGAATGCAGATCTTGTGGCGTGTTCTTCTTTGCAGAGCTACATTGCCGTCGTCACATGCCGTCGCTGCTGGTTTTTTGGGGTCGAACAGCTTTACTCAGCACTTCGTGCTTCGCGCCGTTCTCCGACCCTGAACAACCGTCATGATGAGTTCCAGTCCGAAGCACTTTGGTGCTGAGGCAAGCGCGACTGCGCGTCATGCGAAGCATGCCCCCGCGGAGCGCAGCCGACAGGCTGCTTGCGTGAGCGGAATAAAACAAACTCCCCCTCACCCCTCCCCCAACAGCCGATCCGCCAGTATTGCCGCGATACGATGGCGTCTTGCCGTCCTGAACGCCCGCGTCTGGGCTCGGCGGATTTTTGCGAGGCTCAGGGTCTCGAAGGCGTCCAGCAGGCCATCCATGTCGGCGATTTCGGGGTTTTGCGCAAGCACGTCCGACACCGCGCCTATGGTATCGTCATGCAGCTCTGATGCATTGGCGCGGCTGGAGTCCACAATGCATCTCAGCGTCAGGCGGACATGACCGGGGCCGTGCTGGCGCAACATGCGCTGCAGGGTGCGCCTGGCGTGGGTAATCTTGTAGGTGCGGCCTCTCCTGGCCTTGTGACAGGGCAGGATTTCCACGCCGCATTCACGGGCCAGCTGATCGATTTTCCCGCGTGGTCGGGTCATGATCAAAACCTCCTTGTTGGTTGGTATTTCCGTCACAGCGTGCGGCCCTGGGTTGTTCAGGCCTGCAGATGATCTCAACCGGCGCGCCTTTTCAGGATGATCGCCGGGCCGTCGGTGCATCTGGCGTGATGGGCCGGGCAATAGGCGGAGCCGCGCAGTTGCGGGTCGGCACAGAACCTGACCGTGCCGTCCGGCTGGTCGATGGGAAACCGGCAGTGGCCATCTTCCAGGTCCGCCATGGCGAGCCTGCCGGTCTGGCCCTGGAATCCCTCGGCAAACAGCGGTTTCAGCGGACTCTTGTCGAACACCGCGTCAGCGTCAAAATCCGGTGCCTTCATGGTGAAGCTGTTGGGTTTTGGTTTGCGCGGCCTGAGACCGTGCTGCGTCACCACATTGCCGATGGTGCCGACGGTGACAGCGAACTCGGCTGCGATCTCGGCATAGCTCAGCCTTTCGTCCAGCAATTGCACCACGCGGGCAATGGCCGCCTCGTCCCAGGTGTTGCGCTTGCGGACCGGCTCGATGCCAAACCGCCGCCACACCGAGACAATGGCATTTCGGGTGGAGCCCATGATCGCGCCGATCTGGCGGGACGTGTAGCCATCAGCCGTCAACCGCCTGACCTGCTCGACCTTGCCTGGTGTCCATTTGGACGGTTTTGAATTTGCCGGCGGTTTGCCTGTTGTCATGACCTGCCTCACCTGATGAATCGGATACGGCAGGTCAACATAATAGGACTATACCTATAATTCAAGCGGAAATTTCCTATTTGACATTTTTCCTATTGCCTGAGAGGCTTATTCCTATGACTGATCCCGTACGCAAACGCATCCGCCAGCTGATTGGCGACAAGAACCTTGATATGAAGGGCCTGTCGCTGGCGCTGGGCAAGAACCACGCCTATCTGCAGCAATACCTGGAGCGCGGCATCCCGAAGGAGCTCAACGAGCGCTCGCGCATGCTGCTGGCCGAGCAGCTCGGCGTGGACGAGGCAGAGCTTGGCGGGCCGCAGGGGCCACGACCAGGCAGTCCGGCTGCCGGCGCACCGGAACATATACCGGAAATCGATGTGCATGCAGGTGCCGGTGGCGGCGGGTTTACCGCACTTGAATCGCATTCTGCCAACGGCATGACCTTCAGCCGCGAAGTGGTGCGCGATCACTGGCGCCTGCCCGACTGGCTGTTGTACAGCCTCAATGCCAAGTCCGGCAATCTGGCGGCATTTCCCGGTCCAGGGAGACAGCATGTCGCCGACGCTGCAGGACGGCGACGTGGTGTTCGTGGACACCCGCGTCCGCCAGCCGTCACCGCCGGGCCTGTTCGTGCTGGCAGACGAGTTTGGCGGGGTTATCGTCAAGCGGCTGGAAGTGTCCAGCGGCCCTGGTGATGAGGACATCATGGTTCGTGTCGGCTCCGACAACCCACACCACATGACCAAGGAATTACGCCTGGACGAGATCTCCATCGTCGGGCGCTATGTCGGCAGGTTTACCCGGTGACCAGCGCGTTTTTCAGACGCAGGGCGGCGTTTGATGAGCTTGCCCACCGGATCGGCGTTGGGCTGTGCATCCTCATTGCCGCTGCAACCGTGGTTTTGCTGGTCCTGTCATTTGATCATCGCTACGACCTGGCCCACCAGGGCGCTGCCTTTCTCGGAGCCGTCATTTTCGCCACAACACTGGGACTTTTCAGCTATGTGGCAGCGCGGGCGATCGCCAGGCTGGCCCACCGGGTGAAATACGGCAGCGCCAGAAACCAGCTTGACTGGCAAGGCGAACTCAGTCTGCGCAATATGACCAGCAATGTTATTGCCCTGATCAGCGGGGCTGCATTGGCTGCAGCCGCCATGGTGTTCAGGTTGATCGCAGAGATGACGACAGGGTTTCCGCAAGGCGCAGGATATGCAATCGGCCGCCTGGTTGCAGCAGGCGTGATTTTCCTGGTTATCGGATATGCGCTCACCCGCGCAATCCTGTGGGCGATGCAGAAACACAGAGCGTCCGGATCAACAAATTCCGGCCATTGACTGTTATCACCACCACCGCCACACTTCTGATCAGACTTGCGCAGCGCGACCAGAGTTCATCCAGGACTGCAAAGGCCGACAATTCGCTGCTGAGGTTTCGAAAACCCGTAACTCAAACAATTGAAGTTCAGGGCGTCTGCCTGACGGAATCAAACCCGAAATGCGTCTGATGCGACCGGCTCGGGACAGCACCCTCGCTTGTGAACAGGATTTTTCCTGTTTTATATAGGTTTTTTCCTATTGACAATATAGGACTATACCTATTATATACACGTGCTCAAGTACAGGTTTCAGCGAGGCCGCAATGGGTGAAGTTTTCCTGCATGATTTTTCCGGACCGGCATGGCCGGTATCAGTACCGGCTCCGCAGCCACTTGTTGAGCTGGATGCTGACGAAGACCCGATTGAGTGCGAGGCGGTCAGGCGCCATGGCTGTGCTTTCTGGCGCGGCGACTGGCATGCTTGTGACGGCAACCGGGAAGCCCGTATCACGGCACGCGAGCTGGGCTATGGCGGGCCGGGTTACTGTTTCTTCGAAATGCGCTGCGCGCGCACCTTCACCCGTATTTCCAGCCGGAACTGGTACCTGAACTGGCGGAATTTCACGCCCGTACGCGGCATGCGCCTGATTGCCGACTACCGGTCGAGACAGGAGGCTTGCGCATGAGCCGCTCGGCACCTTCTGCCCTCGATCCGCGCCGCCCTGGTTTCCGACTGCCAGCACATGGCCACGTCCGCCATGGGCATTGCCGCCGACCTTGCCCGTATCGGTGAGCAGGAGTGCGCCGGCACACCATGTTCTGCCGACGCGCTCGCCTATATCAGGCAGCGCATCGAGGCGCTGGCCGGGTTTGCCGGGGCGAGGTTTTAGGGGGAGTTTGTTTTATTTCGCTCACGCCAGCAGCCTTCGGCTGCGCTCCGCGGGGGCGCACTTCGTGCGGCGGCCAGTCGGCCTTGCCTCAGCACTTCGTGCCAGGGTTTATTCCGCTCACGCCAGCAGCCTGGCGGCTGCGCTCCGCTGGGGCGCACTTCGTGCGGCGGCCAGTCTGCCTTGCCTCGGCACTTCGTGCCTCGGAACGGCGTTCATCACAACAGCTGTTCAGGGTCGGAGAACGGCGCGAAGCACGAAGTGCGGAGTAAAGCCGTTCGACCAGAATAATGGATAGCCACCTGCACTACCCCTGGTGATGAACTCCCAACTAGGCCCGACGGGCCTCGGGCCGGTCAGGCCCGCCCCCGCGGAGCGCAGCCGTAAGGCTGCTTGCGTGAGTGAGATGAACCCGCTTGACTCGTGAACATAATCATAGATAATATTTATCCATGATTAAAGCACGAGGCCAGTATGAAACTCGGTGACGGGGTTGAACAGGCGATCCATTGCGTAACGGTGCTGGCGGTGCTGCCGGCAGACGGGCTGTTGTCGGCTGCCTCCCTGGCGGAGTTGCACGGCGTTTCGACCAGCTATCTGCTCAAGCATCTGCAGGTGCTGTCAGGCGCGGACATTGTGCGCACGGTGCCGGGGCCACGGGGCGGTTACAAGCTTGCCAGATCGCCCGGCGATATCAGCCTGCTTGACATCGTGCTCGCCGTTGAAGGGCCTGAGCCTGCCTTTCGCTGCAAGGAAATCCGCCGGAACGGGCCTGACCCGCTGCCGCCGGAATATTTCAGCGCGCCCTGCCAAATTAATGCCGCCATGCTGCGCGCCGAACGCGCGTATCGCAACGAACTGCGTGGCGTCACCATCCAAGACGTGATTGCCCAGGTGCAGGCCGCCGACGACGGCGCCATTGCCGCGCGCGGCTGTGCGTTTCTTGCAAACCATCTGCGCCAACCAAAATCCAATCCGTGAAAGCAAAAAAGTAAAGGAGTACCCCATGCAACCCCGTCTTGATTACCTTAAAGCATCGCCGGACGCCTACCAGGCAGTGCTGGCACTTGAGCTGTTTGTATCGCAACAATCTGGCCTTGAACCGCGCCTGATCCATTTGTTGAAATTGCGTGCGTCGCAGATCAACGGGTGTGCATTTTGCGTCGACATGCACGTCAAACATGCCCGCGAGGACGGGCTGAGCGAACAATGGCTCGGCCTGGTTTGCGTGTGGCGCGAAGCCAGCGTGTTCGACGCGCGCGAGCGGGCCGTGCTGGGCTGGACCGAGGCGCTGACCAATATCAGCACATCCGGCGCACCCGACGCAGACTACGAACAACTGCGTGCGCATTTCTCCGAGGAGGAGATTGCCAAGCTCAGCGTTGCAATCGGCACCATCAATGTGTGGAACCGGCTGGCCGTCGGCTTCCGAACCCCGCATTCGGTTGATCGAGCGGCCTGACGGCCGTTGGTTTCTTTGCTGGTCGAACAGCTTATTTCATATCGCTCACGCCAGCAGCCTGACGGCTGCGCTCCGCTAGGGCGGGCCTGACCGGCCCGAGGCCCGTCGGGCCTAGTGGGAGTTCATCACTACGGTTGTTCAGGAACGGAGAACGGCCTGCCGAAGGCGGATAAGCTGTTCGACCAATAAAATGCAAAACTGCTAGCGCGAGCGGTGTAACAACACACCGTTCTCAATACCCCCTGAACGCAGCCAGGAACAGGCTGATTGCTTCATTGGAGCGGTTGTCCTTGTGGCGGACCTTGGCAGCAACCTGAGAGTGTGGAAGCGCTGGCAGATTTAGTTTTCCACCAACATCGACGGTACCGGCAGGCGCCAGCCGTGTTGCCAGGGCGGTCACACACAGACCGGCACTTGCCGCAGCGCCCACCGCCAGGACACCGCCACCGACAAATGTTTCCCGCCAGGCGATGCCGGCGTCATCCAGTGTGCGGGTCGCCAGGGCTCTGAGACCACAGGCGGTTGACAGTGTGGCGATGGACAACGGTTCGCCTTTGCGGTGTTCAAATTGCGGCGAGGCCAGCCAGCTGACAGGCTCCTCGAACAGGACTTTGCCGGCGCGCATGTCATGTTCACGCCGGAACACAACCGCATCAAACTGCCCGTCTTCGAAGGCGTCCAGCAAGTCGCGCGACGCGGCAATGCTGACCTCCAGCGAAATTGCAGGGTCATAACGGGCAATTGTCTGCAGCATTTTCGGCAGTTCCGGACCGGCAACATGATCACTGATGCCGATGACCACCCGCGCCGTCTGTGTTCCGTTCTCGCCTGACAACGCCTTGTCATGGGCGCTCAGCAGGTCACGGGCCAGATCAATGAAAACCTGTCCCTTTTCAGACAATTGCACGTGGCGCGGCGTGCGATCGAGCAAGCGATAGCCAAGCCGGTCTTCGAGCTTCTTGATTTTCAGGCTGATGGCCGCCTGAGCCATCTGCAGGGCGTCAGCGGCGCGGGTGAAGCTTGCCAGGTCGGCTACCAGCACAAAGGCGCGAACGGCATCAAGGTCGAGGGATTTTTTCATATCATATGAATTTCGAATAGTTAAAATATTTATTCATATGTTGATCGAATGAACGAATGTTGTCTAGCTTCAATCCTCATCGAAGGAGACAGCACATGTTCATCAAGCAATATCGACACCGGCTACCGGCCGATTACGACATGTCGATCATCCGCTCCAGGGTTGCGAAAGGCGGACCGGTGTTTGACGACCGGCCCCACCTGGCATTCAAGTCGTTTTCCATTGAAGACGCCGGGCAGATGGGGGCGGCCGGCAACGCCTATTCATCACTGTATCTGTGGTTCGAGATCGATGCTGTCGTGGATTTCCTGTGGTACAAGGGCTTTCAGAACGTGTTCGACACGTTCGGCAGACCAACGGTCGAGACATGGCTGGCGATCGACGCGGCCAAAGGCGGTTCGCAGCACGCCACCATGTTGTACCGCGAAGACGATGACATGCCGCTTGACCAGTCACTGGCAGATCTGCGGGCTTTGGAAACCGAGCGCAACCGGCACACAGCAGCCCGGCCAGGTACGGTTGCATCGGTCGTCGGCATCGAGCTGGCCACATGGCGCATTGCCCGCTTCACGCTGACTGAAAGTTCCACGCAGGATCACGCCGGACAGATGGCCTATCAGGTCGCCTATCTCGCCAAACCCGGCCTGGACAGATTGAGCACATGACGCTTCAGGAAACCACATTATGCCGTTGACCCAAATCTCCTTGCGCAAGGGAAAGCCAGCCCGCTATCGCAAAGCCATCATGACCAGCATTTACCGGGCCATGCGCGATACGTTTGATGTACCGGAAAATGATCGTTTCATGACCATTACCGAACATGACGAAGCCGGTTTCGATTATGGCGCGAACTATCTGGACATCCAGCGCAGCGATGACCTGGTGATTATCCGGATCACCGCCAACAACACCCGCACGCTCGAACAGAAGCAGGCACTTTACGCCGCCATAGCCGATAATCTCGGCACCGAACCGGGCGTGGATCCGGGCGACGTCTTCATCAATCTTGTCGAAGTTCCAACGGAGAACTGGTCCTTCGGCAACGGCGTGGCACAGTATGCTTGAGCGATATCAAGCACCGCCGATTTGCTGTAGACTTGCGCCCATGGCGAATGACAAACTTCTGCAGCTTGGCATTATCGGCAGCGTTATAGCGGCGCTGTGCTGCTTCACGCCGGTTCTGGTAGTGTTGCTGGGCGCGATTGGCCTGTCGGCGCTTGTCGGCGTGCTTGACTATGTACTGCTGCCTGTACTGGCCATTTTTATTGCAATCACGGTGTATGCCCTATGGAAATGCAAGACGGTTCAGTCGAACTGACATCGACCATTACCTGCCCCGAATGCGGGCATGTCGAGACCGAGACCATGCCGACCAATGCCTGCCAGTGGTTTTATGACTGCAAGGGATGCAGCACGGTTCTGCGGCCCAAGCCGGGAGACTGCTGCGTCTACTGCTCCTACGGCACAGTGCCCTGCCCGCCCATCCAGCAGGGCGATAATTGCTGTGATAGCGGGTGATTTTTAGAGATTTATTTTTGGGTCGAACAGCTTTCTTCGCTTCGCTCAGGCCGTTCTCCGACCCTGAACCATCCTAGTGATGAACGCCAACTAGGCCCGACGGGCCTCGGGCCGGTCAGGATCGCCCTAGCGGAGCGCAGCCGTCAGGCTGCTTGCGTGAGCGATATCACTTGAAACACAGAACGGCCTGAGCGAAGCGAAGAAAGCTGTTCGACCAATAAAAAACAAACTTTTCCACTACTTGTCCTGGCCGGTTTCCTTCAGAAAGCGCGCCATGCCGCGTACGTTCAGTTCGCGCCAGTTGTCGTAACTCAGCCAATCCTTGTACTCTTCCATTTTCACCGAAGCGGCGAGTTCATCAACCGTACTGCCGCCCTTGAGACCGGCCAGAACCTGCTCACGCAGCTTCTCCATATAAATCCGGGCGTCGGTGGCGTCTGCCTTGACACCGACATTGCCGTGGGCCGGAGCGAAGATGTCAAAGTCGAGTGTTTCGATCTTCTTGACCTGATTTATCCAACTATCGATGTTTGCATTTCCCATGTCGCGAAACGGCAGGCGTTTTGGCGATGCGGCATCGGTGATGAATGCAACGTTCTCCGGTCTGACAACGACTGCGATAAGGTCCTTGCCGTGGCCTTCGCCCAGCCAGGTCAGCTCAAATGTCTTGCCGCCGATCTCCAGCGTTTTTGTGTCGGCAAAGCGCTCGTCAGGCGTCACCCCGTCAATGGCTTCAGGTGCATTGGCCTGAGCGATGACCCTGGCACCGGCATCCACATAAATCTTGCCGCCTGACGCATGGTCGCCATGGCTGTGACTGTAGATGAGATGGGTGATCGGCTTGTCAGTGATAGTGGCGAGGTTGTTTTTCAGCCAGCTCGCGGCATCAGTGTTGATCGGATCGACAATGACGACACCGTCATTGGTCACGGTCACCAGCGAGAAATGAAACTTGTTCTGGAAACGGTAGACATCACCGGCAACCCTGGTGATTTCCCGTTTGATGTCCTGAGCGCTTGTGGCACCTGCAAGCAGGCAGAAAGACACCAGCACGGCAGCGCGGATAACAGATTTCAACATCACAAACTCCTTGTTCGGCTTTCCGGCGCTGCAACAGCGATAGTCCAGATGACAGGCGGTTTGCGCCACGGCCCCAACCAACCAACCGGACGCTATCAGCGCGACAGGTACCGAACAAATGACAACATTGCGACTAATCAGACGTTTCCTCTGTCGCATCCGCCCTGCTGATTTCAACCGTAGCGTGGTCGACGCCGAAGCTTTCTTTCAGAACCTGCTTGATGGACTGCCGTATCCGATCAACATCTGCCGCGTCACCGACCTCCGCCTCAAGCGTTGCCATGGGGCGTTCCTGGGTGATCGACCAGGCGTGCACGTGATGCACGCGGGTAACGCCTGCTACTTCCGCCATAATGATCTCGGCAACCTTGCTTCGGTCGAACCCTTTCGGCGCGCCTTCCAGCAGAATATGGCCGGTCTCGCGCACCACATACCAGGCAGAGCGCAATATGATCAGCGCAACCAGCACCGAGAGCAGCGGATCAATGGGCATCCAGCCGGTGGAGATGATCACCAGCGAGGCAACAAGCGCTGCCACCGAACCGAGCAGGTCCCCGGCGACATGCAGTGCCGCAGCGCGGACGTTGAGATTGTCGCCCTCCCCGCGTGACAGCACCCAAAAGGCCAGGATATTTACGAAAAATCCGCCAAGCGCCACCCACAACATCAGCCCGCCAATGACCTCGACCGGTTGGTTCAGGCGCTTGTACGCCTCAAAACAGATCCACCCGGCAATGACGAACAGCGTCAGTCCGTTGACGAAGGCCGCCAGTACCGAGAACCGGTCAAAGCCGTAAGTGCGCTTCCAGTCGGCCGGACGCCGGGCCAGGCGAAAGGCAAACCAGGCCAGCACCAGCGCGGCAAAGTCAGTCAGCATGTGCCCGGCATCAGCCAAGAGCGCCAGCGATCCGGAGACAACGCCGCCGACCACTTCGGCGATCATGAACGCGCCGGTCAGCAGGGCGGCAATGCCGACCGCGCGCTGGTTTTGAGTGCCATGCGCATGGCCGTGACCATGAGCATGGTCATGCGCGCCGTGATCGTGGTCTGCCATTGCATGTCACTCCTGATTTGGACGGGCAGAAATCAGTACTGTTGCACACATGCCGGTCATCATTTCTGGTAGGGCTCCCCGATCGCCGACGGCGGCGATGACCTGCCGACAAAACCGGCCAGCAGGAGCACGGTCATGATATAGGGCAGCGCCAGCATCAGCTGGGTCGGCGCTTCTCCGATCAGCGGGATTTCAATGCCCTGCAGCCGTGCGCTTGCGGCTTCCAGAAAACCGAACAGCAGGCAGGCCAGCAGCACCGGAACCGGACGCCAGTTCCCAAAGATAACAGCGGCAAGTGCAATATAGCCCTTGCCGGCTGACATCTCACGGACAAATCCGGCGCCCTGGGCTGTTGAAAGGTAGGCGCCAGCCAAGCCGCAGAACAGACCGGTCAGAATAACCGCACGGTAGCGCAGCCAGGTCACCGATACGCCTGCACTGTCGACAGCTTCGGGAACCTCGCCGACGGCCCGCAAACGCAGGCCGAACCTGGTCTTGTACAACAGCAGAGCAGTTGCCGGCACCATGGCAAGCGCCAGGTACACCAGGATGTTGTGGTTGCTGATGAGCTCACGGTAAATCGCGCCGAGAACAGGAATGCTGTCGAAGGCCTCAACAAACCACCATTCGATCGGGCGAAACCGTTCCGTATTGCCCAAAGGCGGTGTTTGCCCGCCTTGTCTGAACAGGGCAATGCCGACGGTTACGGTGAGGCCCGACGCCAGCATGTTGATGGCCAGGCCACTGACCACCTGGTTACCGCGGTGGGTAATGCAGGCAAACCCGTGTATCAGCGCCAGGATCACACAGCTCGCAATCGCACAGATCACCCCCAGCCAGACCGAGCCGGTCAGCGATGCGACGGTTGCCGCCACGAACGCACCCATCAGCAGTTTGCCCTCAAGCGAAATATCGATGATCCCAGAGCGTTCGGAAAAAATACCGGCCATGGCGCACAGGATGAGCGGTGTCGCAACCCGCAGCGTTGCATCCAGCGTCAGCAGGAACTGGAAGGCGAACTCTGACATCACGCCTCACCTGCGACTGGTTTCGACCGCACCAGCAATCGGGCCAGTAATCTGGCCAGCGGCGCGCTGAACATGTAGGCGAGCGCGCCTGAAAACAGCACAATCATACCCTGTATCAGCAGGACAATTTCCCTTGTGATCGACTGAAACTCGAAATCAAGTTCTGCGCCGCCTTGATACAGCGCGCCGAACAACAGGCTGGCGAAGAAGATGCCGATCGGATGATTGCGGCCCATCAGGGCAATGGCAATGCCGGCAAAGCCGTATCCGGAGGTGAAATTCAGAACCACGCGATGCTGCACACCGAGAATTTCGTTGGTGGCCATCAGCCCGGCACAGGCACCCGATACGGCGAGTGCAAACACAATTACCATGGGCACATTGATGCCGGCATAGTGCGCTGCCTTCGGGTTCTGTCCAACCGCGCGGATTTCATAGCCGATACGGGTTTTCCAGATCAAAATCCAGAACCCCAGCAGCGCTGCCAGCGCCAGCAGGAAGGACAGGTTGAGGGGTGATGCGGCGACGTTAAATGACAGCGCATTCAACAGGTCATGCAGCTTCGGCATCTGCCCGGACACGGCAAACTGTGCCGTGTGTGGCGACTGCTGTCCCGGCTGCATGAGCGCGCCCGCCAGCAGCCAGACCATGATGGCACTGGCGATGAAATTGAACATGATCGTGGTGATGACGATGTGGCTGCCGCGATAGGCCTGCAGATATCCCGGTATCAACCCCCACACGGCTCCGAACAGCGCCGCGGCCAGGATTGCGACCGGAATAACCAGAACCAGCGGTGCCGTGGGCGCCAGCCACAGTGCCACAAGCCCTGCCCCCAGCCCGCCTATATAGGCCTGGCCCTCACCACCGATATTGAACATCATCGCATGTGCGGCAACCGCGACGGCAAGCCCGGTGAAAATGAAATTGGTGGTGTAGTAGAGCGTATAGCCCAGGCTGCCTGGATAGACGAAGGCGCCCTTGATCATCACTACAATGGCAACGAACGGATTCTCGCCCAGCGCCAGGACAATCAGCCCGCACACCAGCAGCGCCACAGTCAAGTTAATCAACGGCAGAACAAAAACATCCGCCCATCGGGGCAAGGGTGGTGCCGGTGTCATGGCGTTGCCGCCTCTGCAATACCAGCCATCATGGTGCCGAGCCTGTCCCTGCCGGCGTCTGCACTTTTTAAAATGCCCATCTGCCTGCCGCCGTTCATGACCATTATCCGGTCGGACAGGCCGATGATTTCATCAAGCTCGGCCGACACCAGCAGGATCGCACATCCTGCATCGCGCAGGGCCAACAATTGCTTGTGGATGAATTCTATGGCGCCGACGTCAACACCACGGGTCGGCTGGCCAACAATCAGGATTTTCGGATCCGTGTCGGTTTCGCGCGCGATGACCAGTTTCTGCTGGTTGCCGCCGGAAAAATTCCGCACAAGAAGTGCCGGGTTGCCAGGCCGCACATCATGTTCTGACATCAGCTTGCCGCAATGGGTCGCAACCGCGGCCTCATCCAGAAAATATCCCGACCCGTAATCCGCAGACTGGTGATAGCCTAAAATTGCATTGCCCTTGGCATCAAACGACAGGATCAGACCGAACTGGTGGCGGTCCTCAGGTATGTGCGCAATTCTCATGTCACGTATCTGCGCCGGGGTCTTCGGGGCGCTGGTGGTGATGATTTCGCCAAGCAGCGTGACCGACCCGGTATCAAACTTCCGCATACCGGCGATGACTTCCAGCAACTCGGTCTGGCCGTTTCCCGATACACCGGCAATGCCGAAAATCTCACCGGAGCGGACATCGAAGCTGACATCGCTCAGCACCTGCCTGCCACGCGACGAGGTGCAGGCAAGCCCCGATACTTCCAGCAACACCTCACCGGGGTGGGCATGTCCGCGATCGACGCTCAACAGCACATCGCGGCCGACCATCAGCCGGGCAAGCTCAGCCGGGCTGGTGTCTGCGGTGCGCCGGTGCCCGACAATCTCACCATGACGCATGACCGACACTCCATCTGTTATCGCCATGATTTCATCGAGCTTGTGGGTGATCAGCAACACCGTCACGCCGTTGCGCTGCAGCGCCTTCAGCACCTCAAACAGGTTGTCGGCTTCTCCCGGCGTCAGCACGCCGGTAGGCTCATCAAGAATGAGAATGCGGGCACCGCCCTTGATCGCCTTGATGATTTCAACTCTCTGGCGGATGCCGACGGGCAGATCTGCAATCACCGCATCCGCGTCAACCTCCATGCCGTAATCATCAGCAAGCTGTTGCAGGGTGTTCAGGGTTTCGCGCTTGCCGGTGCGCAACAGCGGCCCGCCCTCGCTGCCCAGCATGACGTTTTCCAGCACCGTCATGTTGGACACCAGCATGAAATGCTGGTGCACCATGCCGATGCCGAGGCTGATCGCGTCGGCGCTGGAGCGCAGGGAAACCTGTTGGCCGCCGACGTGCATCTCACCACTGTCAGCCTGATAAAGCCCATACAGGATATTCATCAGTGTCGACTTGCCGGCACCGTTTTCCCCGATAATGCCGTGGATGGTGCCCGGCTCAACCCGCAGCGAAACATCCCTGTTGGCCTTAACCTGCCCAAAGGACTTGCAGATATCGATCAGCTCGATTGCAGGAGCCGGATTGCTCTGGTCGCGTTGCACTGGCGCCGACTATCTGTTGGCTCAGTTCGGGCAGGAACTGTCGCTGCGATAATCGTGCACGGTGATTTTTCCGGCAACAATGTCGGCACTTGCCGCTTCAATCTGTGCCTTCATGTCATCGGAAATCAGCTTGGCGTTGTGTTCATCGAGCGCCCAACCGACACCTTTTTCGGCCAGCCCCAGCGAGCGCACACCGGTTTCAAACTTGCCGGACATGGCGTCCTTCATGGTTTCGTAGGCAGCAACGTCGACCCGCTTCAGCATCGAGGTGAGAACGGAGCCCGGCGCCAGATGGTTCTGGTTGGAATCCACGCCGATTGAGAACTTGCCTGCATCCGCCGCTGCGCGAATGACGCCTATGCCGGTGCCGCCGGCTGCCTGGTAGATCACATCCGCCCCGCGGTCGATCTGGCTCTGGGCAAGCTCAGCCCCCTTGCCGGGATTGTTCCAGGCTGCAGGCGTGGTGCCGGTCATGTTCTGCAACACGTCCATGTCGGCCTTGACCTTCCTGACGCCCTGCACATAACCGCAGGCAAACGCCCGGATCAGCGGAATATCCATGCCGCCGACAAAACCGACCTTGCCGGTCTTCGACGCCAGTGCTGCCGCCATGCCCACCAGGTAGCTGCCCTCATGTTCCTTGAAGGCGTACTGGCGCAGGTTCGGCTGGTCGAGCCAGCTCACATCGATAATCGCAAACTTCTTGTCGGGGTGCTCAGCGGCCACCTTGTTGATCGCATCGGCCTGGGCGAAACCAACGCCCAGGATCACGGTTGCACCGCGCTTGGCCATGCGCTGCATGGCCTGCTCGCGCTGGGTTTCATTGGTGACTTCAAAGTCCATGACCTTGATGCCAGTTTCCTCCTCAAAGCGCTTGATGCCGTTGTACACGCCTTCATTGAAGGACTTGTCGAACTTGCCGCCCATATCGTAGACGACGGCAGGTTTGAACTCCTCGGCCCAGGCTGTGCTGGAAAGCATGGCGAAGATACCGACAACGATAATTCTCAGAATGTTTTGCATTTTCCCTCACCTGTTATGGCCACGCAGTTATCTGCTTTTTATGTAAGTCCGATTTCCTTCAGCCGCTGTGCAAGATAGTCGCCTGCCGACAGGTCCTTGTCCAGTTTCACATCCGGACGCGGGTGCACAAACAGCGGCATGGAGTAGCGCGACCGGTTGGCGCTGTCAGGCGGATTGACCACCTGATGTGTTGTTGAAGGATAGTATCCGCCCGAGGCTTTGGCCAGCATGTCGCCCGCATTGACCGTAATATAGCCGGTCTGGCAGGGCACATCGTGCCAGTTGCCGTGCTTGTCGCGGGCCTGAAGCCCGGGTTCGCTGCCGGTCACCAGCAACGTGATAAGGTTGATGTCCTCGTGCGCTGCAGCGCGCATTTCGCCCGGCTTGGCATCGTCCTGGACCGGCGGGTAATGCAGGACCCGCAACAGGTTCTGGGTGCTGTCTTCCACCATATGCGTGAGCGGTTGCGAGAAGCCCGTTCTGACATCGTCCGGCGTGTTGTCATCCAGCCACCCGAGCAGCAGACGGCCAATTTCCATCATCCTGGTGTGGAATGTGCGCGTCTCGGCTTCCACGTCAGGCGGGACCGGCGAGGTCTCGTAGACATGATAGAATTCCTTCAGGTCCTTGTGCGCACTGTCCTTGGCGTTTTCCGACTTGAAGCCATAGTAGCCATGCATGTCGCCGCGCTGCGCAGCGAAATCATGCTTGGCATCGCCGGCGAAAAACTGTTGCCATGCATCGTACATGCGCGAAATCTCATCCGGTTCTACCGGATGGTTTTTCAGGATGGCAAACCCGGTGTCATGCAGGGAGGTGACAAACCGGGTGCCGGCATCGCGATCACTGCAGTCGATGGCAAGTACATTGAAGTCGGACATGTATCCCTGCTTCTCTAAAATCCGCTACTGACAGTCTCCAGAAACAGGTCACGAACCGCATCGACGTCAACCCGGGTACAAACCGATGTGGCCGGCCGGCCCGAACCGGCAGCACGAACCGTGCGTCCTGTTTCGTCTCCCTCGACGATAACACGTAGGGGCTCGTGTTCAACTGCAAACAGGTCAGGCCGCACAATCGACGCCACCGCGCTTGGATCATGCATGTAGCAGCCGTCAAACCCGTCAACCGTGCGATGAAACTCAAAATAGTGCTGGACTGCTTTATTGAGAAAACCGCCGAGAACCGGGGCCTGCTTACCCAGGTGTGCGAAATGCTCCGGCGTGCATTTGACCTGATGCGTCACATCAAGCCCGACCATGGTGACGTCCCAGCCTGCTGCAAACACGGCGTCCGCCGCATGCGGGTCCTGCCAGATATTGGCTTCCGAGGACGGCGTGACGTTTCCGCCTGCATCAAGACTGCCGCCCATGACGGTGACGGATTTAACCTTATCGGCAATGGCCGGGTCCTGTTCGAGCGCCAGGGCCAGATTGGTCAGCGGCCCGACCGGGCAAAGGACAATGTCGCCGGGGTTTTCCGAGACGGTCCGGCAGATGAATTCAGCAGCGGTCTCATCCACCGGGCGTCCGGCAGGCGTGATCGGCGCCACGTCACCAAAGCCTTCGCGCCCGTGAACATCCCATGCAACCGGTCTGGCGGCTTGGCGAACGGGTGCGTCAGCGCCGCGTGCAACCGGCACATCAAGGCGTGCCATTTCCACAAGCGCCTTTGCATTGCGGGTGGCAATATCTGTGGTGACATTGCCGAAAATACTGGTCAGTCCGACCAGTTCAATGTCGGGGGAAAGGCAGGCAAACAGCACCGCCATGGCATCATCTATACCGGGGTCCGTATCGATTATGATTTTTTGCAAGATCAGGTTTTCCGTTGTTTCAGAAACGTCTCAACTTCTTCACGGGCCGGGATGGCAACAGCGGCACCGGGCCTGGTAACCTGCAGGGCGCTGGCCGCCGATGCATAGCGAAGTGATCGGGTTATCTCAACGTCCTGGCAATGGTGTGCCAGGAAACTGCCCAGAAAGGTGTCCCCGGCACCCGTCGTGTCGACAGCTTCCACCTGAAATGCCGGATGATGATGCACTTCGCCGTGGCTGTGAAACTCAACGCCCTTGCTTCCCCGAGTAATCAGGATTTCAGGAACCTCAATATCCGAAACGGCCACACCGAGAAGCCGGGCGGTTGCTTCCGCCTCAACTTCGTTCACCGCCAGAAGGTCGATCTTATCTATCAGCTTGGCAACGGTGTCGGCGACAAACGGTGCCGCACTGTAGGCAATTCTGAAACCGGCAGCCTTTGCCTGATAAACGATGTCTGCCAGCAGGTTGGTTTCATTCTGGACAAGCACCCAGTGGTCGCCGCCGGCACAGGCTTCGAAGGCCTTTTCAATCTGTGCCGGTTTCAGGTCCTGGTTAGCCCCGCCGAAAATGACGATCTGGTTCTCGCCGGCATCATCAACATAGATGACCGCATGCCCTGTGGGGTGCGCGGACCGCGCGATGTGGGCGGTATCGATCCCGAAATTTTTCACCTGATCAATCGTCCAGTGGTCATCACTACCCACGGCCCCGACATGAACAGGCACCTGCCCGGCCCGGTCAATGGCAATCGACTGGTTGATGCCCTTGCCGCCCAGCAGTTTCTGGTAGGATGCCGCCGTCAAAGTCTCACCAGGCGACGGCATCTCCGCCACCCGGTAAACATGGTCGACATTGATGGACCCAAAATTGAAAATCATGCCCGATATATGGGCCGGAGCGGTCTGGCAGGTCAACCGCAGTGAGCCGATAGAGCCGGCTCCCCCAGGAAAGCGGCCACTTCCGCTTCTATGGAATTTTGGAATACCTCAGTATTCCGGCTTCAGTGAACGCGGGTTCATCCGGCTTCTGCCAAAAACGCTCATTCGTGCAACTTGCAGCGGATGACAGCTTTGAGACAATTCCGTTGAAAAACTCCACATTTACTTCTGGTCCAAAAATTTCCGCCCCTTAGGGAGGATTTTGGAAATTTTGGCCGAAGGGGTAGCTAATTTTCGAGTATCGCGACCCTGAAGCACCTGTGAATCAGGACGAGCAATTTTGGCGGCAGTTTTCGATATTTTGCTCCGATAGCGAAAATATAAGAACTCCGCGATTTTCGAGTTTTTCAACAGTATCAGACCTTATTGGACGTTTGCTGAGCGATGCCCGACGACAGCTATGTGCCATGAGCTGCCATAAGCGAACACGTAGGACAGTTTCGAGAATGACATGCCGAACATCGTGCAGGTCCAGCGAAATTGTAAATGACTGCCATTCTGAGCAACAGACCCTTTGTCTTAATTGGCGCGAGCCTTGTTTACCGACAGGCACAGACATATATCTAGTTTGATCTTTGCGTTAATGCCCGACAGGGGCTGTTTCGCATGTATGGCAAAATCCCTTTCGGGCACAAAGTTGCACTGGTTGTAACTGGAAAGGAGTAACTGCCATGTCGATCTCAACTAACAGCAAGTGGCTTACCGAGCATCGTGGATGGGAGGATATACTCTCGGTATGCGTCGGCATCCTTATAATCTTGTCACCTTGGATAGCAGGAGCAGATGAACACGTTGGTGTCATGGTGAACGCTGGTTTTGTAGGTGTGTTAATCGCAGCGTTGGCTCTTCTGGAAATGGTACAGCTCAGACGCTGGGAGGAGATTCTGGAGATGATTTGTGGTGCATGGGTTGTTGCATCCCCATTTGTGTTCCAATTTGACGGCGCGCTTCGCACACTTAGCTTCGTTCTCGGTGGAACAGTAGTTGTTCTTGCCATTTTTGAACTTTGGCAGGATGGTCAGCGAAAGTTGGAGAACTAAGTACAAGTTTGGAATCTTCAGCATACCCTCTCCAACACCGGCGCATGGGCACACCCTGGCCGCAGTCTGCCGATGTTTGGGAGTGACGTGCTGCCAGCCGACCACAGTGATTGCCGATATTCTCCAAGGATCAGACTGTGAGTAAGAAGCATAAGCAACCAAATACCTGGATTGGCCAATTCCTATGCCTCTTGGGTATTCATGACTTTCGTTTGGTCGGAGTGGAGCAAAGTTTTGGATTGGGTGGCCAGGTAAAGAAGATCGAATGTCGTCGCTGTGGGTATTTCACCACCCAACAGGGATGACGTGGTTTCGGTACCACGATAGTCGCGCCCAGTTGCCTCTTAACCGTTCAAAAACGAACGTTTGCTCGGCTGCTATCTGTTCAGTTGGCTGCAGTTTCTTGAAACGTCAAAGTTATTTGGCAACGTCCAGCAGAAGCAGCAATACAGAAACGAAAACGATTGCTGCAACCCACGTGACAACAGCTTCTCTAGACGCAACCGGTTCTGTGTCATGTTTGTCATGGTAGCGCATCTTGATGGCCTCCAGAATTTTGGCCCTCCAACCCGTCTCATGGTACTATTGACTTAACGTAATGTCATATCACTTTTCAATATTGACTCTCTTTTCTGGTACCTGGCCGCCTGAGATGCAAGCTTCGTCCAGACCGCGTATTGAGCTTTGAGGAGGCCGGCAGTCGGCAGCATGCGCTCGGTGCAGACCTAAGAAGTGCCGAAGTGATGGTTGCGCAGGCTGCGCCGATGGCCGCTTCGGGTCAAAAACAGCAATGGGCAATCGTTTCCTCGCACTGCAGTTTTGTGCCATCAGGAGACATCTTCCGAGTCGGGCCTCATGGGGCGTTGTTAAGACCAAGCGAACACCAAATGCGGCTTCGTAAACGTCGGTCAAAAGCCGATACGATAAAAACCACAGTGAGGATAAAAATTTTGGAGTTACCCTCCTGGTGGAACAGTTCGTAGCCAGGTGACAATTGCGTCAAGATCGTCGGAGCTCAGATTTGAATACCAGTCGAAGGCCATGGGCGGCCCCAGTTTTTTGCCATTGCGAGAGATGCCGCTTGTAATTGCTCGCTTAATTTCTGCGTCAGTCCATGCTCCAATGCCGTTCTCTGAATGCGATGTAATGTTTCGCGCAATCGATCCTTTCCAATCTGCCTGGACACCCTGGACAAGCGATGGTCCGAATTTCCGTCCACCTACGCCAAATCCGGCTGTGTAGTCAGAAACACCTTTGTCACGCGCCGAATGGCATTCCATGCAATGGCCTATGGTAGCCAGGTAGGTGCCGAGCCGTACCGGATCTTGCAAATCTTTGTTGGTGAATCCGAGTTCTGCATCAGGGTATGGCTGGTGCACTACAGGCATTTTGTACTCGGGTAATGCAACTTCGTTTCGCACCGGCTTGACCGAACGAAGATAGGCGACAATGGCATCAAGATCACGCGGGAGCAGCGCTTTGTAAAAGCTTGCCGGCATCACCGCTGCCAGTGGTACGCCCGGCAGCTTCGCCTGCGGTGGCCTGATACCTTCCGTGATGGCCCGCTTGATGTCGTCATCACTCCAGTTGCCTATGCCGGTCTCTTTGTCTGGTGTAATATTTGCCGCAATTGCATTGAAAGCGGGCGTGGTAAATGAAACACCGCCGGATAACTCCTTCTCAGCGATTGGATTGCCTTCAGGTGTCTTAGGTGTATGGCAGTTTCCACAGGCCAGGATCGTGTTGACGAGGTAGCGTCCTCGCTCAACCAGCGTTTCAGACCTTGCTGGAATTGTAAGCAAGATCGTAGCGACCAGAGCGACTGAAAAACTTATGCTTGCTTGGCATTTCGTGAGTTTGGTTTCAGGCAATGAGGGGCGCTTCATGTGGGTTCTCCGCGCAGATACCTCGGTCTATCCAACCGTAAACGCACGTTACATCAAACCCGCGTTGGTAGATATGATTTTTTCTGTGGGCTCGGAGCAGTTCGCTGCACCACATACGGTTGTCCGAAATGGGTCCAGACTGTGTAAAAACGCTCGCTGGGCTGCCCCGTGTGATGAGGTGTTGGGCCTGGATTGTTTTGCCGTGGGCATTTTCGGTTTGGCGGTTTTTGGTGGCTGATTGGAGCTTCTGTCGGGATTTGACGGTTCTGAGCGGTGATTTGGGGTGATATTTGCGTAAAAGGGGCCCGACGAGCGCCTACGCCCTCATCGCTGCCATCAGCGGGCCGATACCCAGGATATTCATGACACGCTTGAGATTATAGGCCAGCACATGCAGGGCCATTTCGGTTGAGACCCGTTTCAGTGTCTTCATCTGGAAGTGTGTGGACCCCATCCAGGATTTGATGGTGCCGAAGGGGTGTTCAACCGTTTCGCGCCGCTGGCGCATCTTTTCGGGATTCTCGTCGAGTCGTTGCTGGACAGCCTCAAGAACGTGCTCGTGCTCCCAACGTCTGATCCGGCGCTCCTTGCCCGTGGTGCAGTGATGCTTGATGGCGCAAGCCTGGCAGACATTGGTCCAGTAGCGGCGCAGGACCAGCCCCTTTTCCTCGTTGGTATAATGATAGATCAGACGTTCACCGGCAGGACAGATGTAAACGTCGTCTAACGCCACGTAGACAAAATCCTGTTTGCCAAATCGGCCCTTGGCCTTAGCGCCTGAGGTTAGCGGCTTTGGAAGTGTGACAGTGATGCCGGCTTCATCGCATGCCAGAATCTCCTCGCTTGAGAAGTAGCCTCGATCAGCAACGACATCCAGCGCGTCTGTCTCCAGGACCGCTTTCGTATGCTGGGCCATGTTGGACAGTTGCGCCCGGTCGGTGCCGACGATTGGTCACCTCATGGGCAACGATCAGATGGTGTTTGATGTCCACTGCAGCCTGCACATTATAACCAACCACACCTGAACCCCGGCCACTTGTGGCCATGGAGCGGGCATCGGGATCGGTCAGGGATATTTGCTGGTCCGGCGCCGCAAGCATCGCGGCCTCAAGCTTTTTCAGGCGCTGCATCTCCTCCTTGAGCTTGGCGATCTTGTCGTTCAGGCGAACCGTCGAGGTCTCGCGTGCCTGTGACGGCTCTTGCCGGTCCGCACTGTCCAGTTGATGCAGATAGCGCTCGACGCTTTCCTCAATCTGCTCCAGGCGCCGCTTCATCTTGTTGCGCGTAAAATTCCGGTCCCGGTTGTTGACCGCCTTGAACTTGGAGCCATCGATCGCCACGCTGGCATCGCTAAACAGGTCAAGCTGACGGCACAGGCCAACAAACCTGGTGCACACCTTGCGGATCGCCAGGCCATTGTCTTTGCGGAAGTCGGCGATCGTCTTGTGGTCCGGTGACAGACGGCCCGTCAGCCACATAACCTCGACATTGCGTCCGGCCTCGCGTTCAAGACGCCTGCTTGATTGAACCCGGTTGAGATAGCCGTAGACATATAACTTCAGCAATACTGATGGATGATAACTCGGTCGGCCGGTCGCGCGTGGTTCAACTCGATCAAATCCAAGCACTGCCAGATCAAGCTCATCAACGAAAACATCCACCACCCGAACTGGGTTGTCTTCACCAATGTAGTCATCAAGCCGCTCGGGAAACAAAGTACCCTGCTCGCGGTCAACACCTTCAACAAATCGCTTCATGAAACCCTCCCGCAAAAGGACAGGAGAATCATACCACAATTGACGTTTTTACACAGTCTGGGTCACAAGCAGACGGCGGCTCTCGCCTAGTCACACGGCAGCCTAGTGCCGACAACAGACTTGCAATGAATTTTAACGATGCATTTCAGAGCCTGACCGGCTACTCGGCACGTTTTCTTGTTTCGTCTATGAGGATTTCTGCCACTTTGGACAAACCGCCAAATTGGGTATAAAAATTTATCGAGTGAGCCTTCTGGATTTCTGTTCCCGTATAGGACGAAAACAACCACGTATCGCCTCTCGGATTGCATTCCAGAATGTAGGGCTTTCCAGTTTCGCAATCTCTGGCGACATCATGACCTAACAGTGGTTGGTCGGGGAAACTGCGATGGGCCACTAAAGCAAGAGCGATGACTTCCTCGTCGAACGACAAGCGATAGGTCGAAGACCGCTTGTTGGAGGCGATGTTGATGCCACCTTGCTTGGCAAAACCGAGTTTGTCTTGCAGAGGGGGCAGGTTGTGGTCGATTTCGCCATACCAACAGAGCAACGGTTTACAGAACAAGGTTACAACCTGGAAGCTGACCCGTGTAGATGGACTTCTGAACCAGCATTGACGCATTTGTTGCCGGCTCATCGACCAAGTGGCCTTCCGGTGGCCGGTACCGAACCTTTGACGTTTTCTTGATCTTGATCCCGCGTCCACATCTGCCGAGGTTGGGCTTCACTACAACGTAAGGCCCCCATTCCTCAGGATCGAAAGTTTCATCGGGTCTGATCTCCTGCCAGTCGGGCACCCTGATCCCGTCACGACGCAGACGTTTGTATTGTGTGCTCTTTGGGATCTCATTGCCTTGGTACACAGGACCTCGCGGGCTCTGGAATTTCCTGATCGGCATCGGTGACACGGTCATTGTCGGGTTCATCGCAACCGAACGAGCAAGCGGCCAGTCTGTCTGCTCTGTATCAACAATGTGAGGTATGATGTCCAGCGCGCACCGGGCAATTTGCTCTCGTATTTCGACGAAATCAGACAGCTTCCGCTTGTTGCTCTGGTTGACGAGCACTAGGTTTTTCATCGTAATTAGCCCAGAACGGACATCCGTATCCGATTGATCAACTGGTAATATAATGCTCAAGCTGCTCAATGGTGAATTTCTGGTCATCGATAACACTCTTGACCAGATCTCCAATTGAAATGATCCCAATCACTCGTTTGTGTTCAAGCACAGGTAAATGACGCACCGCCTTTTCGGTCATGAGAGCCATACATTCCTCAACCGATTGCTCGGGTCTGGCGCATACAACACGTGTCGACATAATCTCTTTGACGATTGTTTTCGGGGATGATCGGCCTTTTAGGAACACATTCCGCGCATAGTGCCGTTCGGTAATGATGCCAATCAGATGCTCACCATCCAAAACGGCAAGCGACCCGACATTGTTGTCCGCCATCTTCTTGATGGCATCAAAAACTGTGTCATCCGGTCCAATAGCTAGGACTTCACGTCCCTTGGTATCGAGCAGTTGCTTTATGTTGGTCATATGCTGCTCCTTTAAGAGCCAGAATTGCTAGCATATTGTGGGACATTCGGCCTTGATCCCGATCAACAAATGACCAACAGAGAACATGCCTTAGGTGTCTTAGAGCTCGATCAACAAAAGTGCGAACGGTTTTGACCCCTGCAATTCGCGCCACGTTAGTGAACCCGTCGTGATCACGATCTTACCCCATTCAATAACGCATCAATGATTTTGCAATAGATGACATCTTCGTCACTGCTGCGTGATGCGTGCTGCATCTTCCTGATGCCGGTTAGTCTTCTATTTCATCGTTTACCCTTGATGGGTTACGGTGAGCCAACAACACCCTCTTACGCAATCAGCCTAAATGGTCCAGTAGGCGCTGTTGGGGAACAGAAGAATGGTCAAAGCTTCTGTTCGTATTAGCTTTGTGAGGATACTTACAGGCTACCAACTATATTCCGGTAGGAAGCTTCGGTTTGCGCACTCATCGTGACTGTTCGAACATTGCCACCGCGTGCGATCGAAAGGGCAAGCTTGGCCATTGCCTCATTGTCTGGCGCTTCAACAATGACGACCATGTCGTAGATTCCCATGGTAAGATAAAAATCTTTCATCATACAGCCCAAATCCTTGGCCAATAGTCGGGCTGCGTCAAGTCGATCGGTCGTATGCTTGACATTCTTTATGCCATTATCAGTCCAGTTTGCTAGCATTATATACTTGGCCATTTCATCCTCCCTGAATTCATTTATTAAAGTCATCGGCGGCGAAATATCCAACCAGCATAGCACGAAACCGAAGCAATTGATGAGTTCTTCAAGCCTTGATTTTCAAGGACGGATCACGTCAGAAAGGGGTCAAAAGCGGACCTCTCGCTAGCCATCCAGTAAGGTCCGCAGCCACGAGCAGACAATCAATATTCTGCACACTTAGATTGATCGGGCATTTCCGCTTCCGCGAAAGGCAAAAAAGCTTTCATCGCTGTAACAACGTGTTTAGGCGGCGGCAGGTTAGTTCAGTCGTTGGTTTTGTCGACCACCAGTTCATATGAGATATCGAAAGTTCCGCCGGCTGCACTCGCTGCGCTACCACCGAGTTGAGCAATGCGGCCAGAGATGCCGTCAAAAGTGCCGCTTCCGCTACCTCCATTGATCTCACCAGAGGCGTGGAAACCTTTACCATCCCAAGCGCCGGACGTCGTGTATGCGAAGCCGCCGCCAGAGCAGGTCACGTTGCCTGCTATGTCAAAAATGCCCCAGGCGCCCTCGTCACGGCCGTAAAGCGACTCGACAATGTCGACAGTGCAGCTGTCGAGCTCGCCGCCTTTCAGCGTAATCTTGTAAGCTACTGTAGCGCCGTTTGAAGGCTGGTTCGCCGTCTTCTCGCCAATACCCGTGTTAAAGGCAGCGTTGGACCGTAAGGCCCCAGCGGAAACTGGAGTGGCGGCCATGAAAACTACCAGAGACAACCCGGCCAGAATTGAAGTTAAATGAGATGTAGACATGGAAATTCTCCTAAGCCGCGCCGCGTCCGACCGCTGGCGCAAAAGGTGCTGCCATAATCCCAAATGCTGGTGCATCGCACTGCGCTTTGGAGCAATGACTCGACGGTTGAAATTGAACTGTGCTTGGCGATTGCAGTTGATCTGGACTTTGCGCTCACAGTTGACCTGGACTTAACGTTCGCAGTTAGACTGGGCCTAAGATCACAGTTCCTATACGTAAACTATCACAATCCAGACGTCCGGTCGAGTTCTTGGAAAAGAGCCAAGAAGGGTTCGAGGTTGACGTGTGCCTCGTGGTTCCGCTTTGGGTCGCGACAGATATTGACCTTGGCGTTTTTTGGATAGCCCGAAACTGGTGTGGCATGAGCTCTAATTATGGCCTGTCCCACATGGTCCTGAGTCTATCGGCGCGCGGCCATCACTGTCAGGCCCGCTCTCGAACCTCCAACATGACCTATTGCTGGTTCACAGTATTGCGCCACTGCAGGAAATCGCGAAACAGATCTTCCATTTTTTCCTCGGATGGAGGTGCCCGAAACACCTGTTTAAGACTGTCACCTTGCTCGATAGTGGCCAGAAAAGTGGTGAACTGCTCCTCCAGTGCATCGGTGGAGGAAGCCACGAGCAATTCGTCGATCTTGCGTTTCTCAGCAAACTTGGTGGAGACCCAGTCCTGTGCGATCTGTAACCGGCGCCAGCCCGGAACATCTGCCAGCACATCAATCTCCTGCCATTTGGCAGATCGGTAAGGCTTTTGAATTTCACCAATCCGTTCAAAAAAGGCGGTTACGAAGTTGGCTATCTTTCCGGACCTTTCATTGGGAGACGACCAGAGGTAACCGACCAGAACCGATTCAACGGCAATCGTGTCCACCGATTTGCTGTCTGATATCAGGTTGGGGTAGTCGTTCTGGCTCAAGGTCGATGTGCGGTATGCTGTTTCAAGCCCGCCGGTAGCCGGGATCGGGAGCACGCGAAGGCCCGAGTTGGAGGCAATCTGCTGCAGGATCGCTGACGGCTTTGCGGCCACATACAGCGCTGCAGCGATTTCACCTGTGGCCACCTTTTCAAGTCCCTGTGTCGGATCGAAATTAACCGGCACCACGTCTACGCCCAAAGCCTTGAATATCCGGTCCGCGCGCGCGAATGTGCCCGAGCCTGCCTTGCCGAAGTTGACCTTCCGACCTGACAGCTGGGAAATATCATTGATACCGCTGCCCGAGATGAGGTGAATTTCCTCGTCAAACAGTTTGGTTATGAACCGAAGCTGCTTTTCTATGGTGCCAAAGGTCTGCTCCTTGCGAAGGAGGGCAAGCGTATCGTGGTGCACAACCCCCATATCAATGCCGCGCAGGAACAGAATGTCGTTGACGTTCTGAACGCCGCCGTCGCCGATCATGGGCAGAACCCGCATTTTTCCTGGTTCGTTTACGGTGAAGGCGATCTCGTCAATCATGCGGGCGCCCTCGACGCCTGATGTCATGATTCTGACCGTACCTGCGTTGGAGTCACGGCGTGTTTTTTCCAGGACCTGTTGTCCCTGGGCAGGCAGCCCGAGAGACAGAAACGCAAAGCAAATTCCAAACAAGGCCACAAACAATCGAGTGAGCGCAGTTCTGTGGATTTTAGCACAAGTCATTATGTAGCTCCCAATCGATGCCCAACACCCTTTACCAACTTTGACCACATTTACGCCGTTGGATCGCCATTCATGGGTGCAAAAGATTTTGTTCTGCCTATGGCAACTATCGGGCAGCAATATTTGTGTTGCCATGCAGGACTTATCGATTGGGACTTTTGCACACCAGGATTGTAGCGGAATCAGGAATGTCAGAATGAAGTATCAAGTAGTTCCCTGACATTTTAATTCCTGTTACGCCCATTGCAGGCGCTTCTGGATACTATTTTTGTAAAGACCTTACGTAAATACCGTTCTGCTGGATGCGAAGTTAAATAGAGGTGCTTTATCTCATGAAAAGACGCGATTTCCTTAAAAAAGCAGTGGTAACGGGTGCCGCGGGCGTAAGTACAGCAGGCTTGGCAAGTCCAGCTATATCCCAGGGCCTGAGGGAATGGCGCATGGTGACAACGTGGCCAAAAAATTTCCCCGGTCTCGGTACCGGAGCAGAATTGCTCGCAAAATTCATCGAGCAGGGCAGTGAAGGCAAGCTGCGAATAAAGGTTTTTGGCGGTGGCGAGCTGGTAAAACCATTTGATTCACTCGATGCGGTGAGAAAAGGCGAGGTCGAAATGGGCCACGGGACGCCGTATTACTGGCACGACAAGATTCCCGCGATTGCCTTTCTGTCCGCCTACCCGTTCGGAATGACGGCGCAGGAACAAAACGCATGGATCCAGTACGGCGGCGGCCAGCAGCTCGCCGATGAAATGTATAGCGAACTGGGCTGCAAATTCTTTGTGTCCGGCAACTCGGGCGTGCAGATGGGCGGCTGGTTCAACAAGGAAATCAACGATCTGGAAGCGTATCGTGGCTTGAAGATGAGAATACCGGGCCTTGGCGGTGAAGTGATCAAGGCTGCCGGAGGGGAAGTCGTAAACCTGCCCGGATCTGAAATTCTGGGCGCACTTGAATCAGGCAAGATAGATGCAACCGAATGGGTTGGTCCGTATAACGATCTGGCGTTCGGTTTATACAAGAAAGCGAAGTACTACTATTATCCGGGCTGGCATGAGCCGGGAACAGCACTGGACAATTTCATCAACCTGAGTGAGTGGGAGAAGCTTCCCGCTGACATCAAGTCAGTGATTGAGGCGGCCAATGTTGCCGTCAATCAATTGGTGCTCAGCGAATTTGTAGCGAAGAACAACTCTTCCCTGAGAACGCTCATCAAGGATCATGGCGTTATCCTGAAACAGTTCCCCAAATCGGTTTTGAGCGGGTTTGCAGGCTTGTCCGAACAGGTGGTGAATGATCTGGCATCCAATGACTCCCTCAGCCGGAAGGTTCTGGACAATATCCAGAATTTCCGAAGCGAAGCGGTTGCGTGGACAAGCTTGTCGGAAACGACTTTCACCGCATCGCGTTTTCTGTATTCCTACAATAACCGGTAGGATTGCCGGTCTGATGGGTTAGGGTCAGGACCCAAGTAAAACTGTGCGAAATTGGTGTGGCTTGAGTTCTACTCACTGGCCTGCCCCACATGGTCCTGAGTCTACTGGCGCGCAGCCGTTACCGTGTAGTCATCCGGGCTCGACGAACTCAGCTGCGCCCGAGACCCGGGTGAGTGCTGCCACGGCATCGATCTGGGCGATCAGGGCTTCGGTTTCGCAATAGATCAGGTTGCGTGAGCCGCAGCCGAGGGTGAGTTTTCGCGCCATGTCGCGGCTTTCCCGGAGCCCATCAAGCAGCCGGGCATCAGCTGGTTGTTGATCTGTCCGGACTACCGGTATCTGCCGGTTGGTTGTGGCATTTGGATTGCCTGGTATTTCTCAACCCCGGTCACCGCATCTGGACAGCCCCAAATGACAATGCGGGCGAGAATCCGCTTAAACTCATTATTGCGGTTGTGCGGGCTGCTGCGTAGCCGATGAGGTTGGCTTTTCAGCTCGCACAGCCTTCAACCGTGCAATCTCGGCATTCGCGGTGACGAGTTCAATGCGCGCGGTTTTTGCCTCGGCCTGTGCAGCCTGCACCTGCTTGTTCAGCTTTTCACTTTCGGCTCGAGACTCTTTGGCCTGCAGGGAGGCTGCTGCAAGCATTTTTTCGATCACTTGCGCGCTATCATTTTGCGCCTCATCGAGTTGGGCTTTCAGGACATTGCGTTCGTTGCTGGCCTTGTCGAGCTTGGTTTTGAGGCTTTCGACCAATTGCTCGGACTGCTGCAGGGCGCTGGGCATTTTTTCCGTTTTGGCCGGCTGGGCATTTGCTTTGGCCAGCTCGGCTTCCAGATCCGCGATATCCTTGTCAGCCGCTTGAGCTTCGCCGCGAAACTTCTTGGCGTTATTTTCTGCACCAAGCAGTTGCTTTTTCAAAGTCTTGTTGTTCGCCAACGCGATGGCAAGCTTTTGAACGGCTGCTTTTCGCGCCCGTTCGGATTTCGCAAACTTGGCCCTCTCGGTCTCTACCTGCCTGGTCTGGCTGGGGGTGGCAAACGAGTCCTTCTTTTTCGACAAGCCGGAACAACCGGCCAGAGTTACGGCAACGGTGCACAGTACACCTGCGCCAATGAAGAAACCGCCACGGTGACTGCGGCGGTTTGCCAGTCTCAGATTTTGATCCGTCATGATCGCTGTATTCCCACATTTTGACCGCCGTCACCTGGTCAGCAAACCCTGAACGGATTTGCCAGCTATTTAACGAGTTTGCCCCAACGGCAGTAAAAACGGAGTTCAGAAACACGGTTAATAATTGATTCACGAATTCCACCTGATCAGCTTCCCGCTTCCCTGTAGGAGACTGTCTATCTGTGGTGGTTTTCATGAATCAGGTGCCTTCTTCCCTCTGTGGAATTGACCTCATCGTTGACCGCGCAATCGTTTGGAAAACCCGCCTTTGTAGACTCCAAGCAATGCGTTTGAACTCTGTCGCAAGCCAGTCAATGAGTGCGTGAACGCTGGTTGCTGGCGGCCTTTGGGATAGATGAGATAAACCCCTGCCTGCTCTCCATGACTATCGCTGAACAACGATTGCAAACGGACGGCTTCAATATACTCTGCAACAAAAAAAGCCCGGTAGCGTGGCAATGCCTTGGGAAATGTCGGCGGAATTCTAATCAGTACAGCTCCTAAGCTGCCTCAAATTTGCCACAGACTTTGCGCCTCCTAACCTCGACTGGGGACAAGACACTTCCGGCAAGTGCACCATCTTTATCCGGGAGAATGAGTGAGTGGAATCCCTATCATGAAATCTGCTAAGAAAAAGCTGCTTGCAACGGTGGCTGTGCTGCCCCTGGCCGTTGCATTGACCTCAGTCGCCACCTTGCTTGAGAGTGGCGGAGCGGCGGTCGTTCAGAAAGTTCAGGCCGCCTGCAACCCATGTTCAGCCCAGAAGGCCGGGAGCGTCGCCAAGGAAGCGGCGCAGGCGACATGTAATCCTGACGCTGTCAAAAAATCGGCCTGCAACCCATGTTCGGCGAACAAAACCGCCTGTAATCCTTGCGCAGCAGCCAAGTCGGCCTGCAATCCGTGTGCGGCAGCGAAGACTGCGTGCAATCCATGTGCGGCAGCGAAGACTGCGTGCAATCCGTGTGCGGCCGCGAAGACTGCGTGCAATCCATGTGCGGCAGCGAAGACTGCGTGCAATCCATGTGCGGCAGCGAAGACTGCGTGCAATCCTGTGCGGCAGCGAAGACTGCGTGCAGTCCATGTTCTGCCGACAATCCGTGCGCCGCGGCGAAGGCGGCCTGTAACCCGTGTGCGGTGACCGCGACTGCCGCGAATCCCTGTTCGCCCGACAATCCGTGCGCCGTGGCGATACCGCAGGTGGAGAGCACCATGCCCGTCGACGAGATCATCGCCGCGCTTAAGGCTCCCCCCAAGTTGCCCGTCGGAAAGATCTATTCGCTTGACGAGATAGAGAAGAATTACGCGGTGCGCGAGCTTCTGCAGTCTGTTGAGGTGAAAAGCGTCAGCTTTAACTTCAACTCCACAGATGTGAAAGGTATGCAGGCGGAGTATCTCGGCAATATCGGCGGTGCCATCAAGAAGATCCTGGCGGATCGGCCCAACGAGATATTCTTCATCGAAGGACACGCGGATGCCCCGGGCACGGATGTCTATAATCTGGCATTGTCTCGAAAGAGGGCGCTTCAGATCAAGCACGCGCTCATCAACGTGTTCGCGATCCCTGAGAAGAACATCATGGCAGCCGGGTTCGGCGAGAAGTATCTCAAGATCAATACGGAAAAGCGCGAACCTGCGAACCGGCGGGTGACGGTCCGATGCATTACACCGCTGGTGAAAGCGACCACGCCAACCCAATAGCCTTGTGCCCGCATGAACCTATCGTGTGAACATGCACGCCAAGCCGACCCGCAATGCCCGGATCGCTTTGCGTTGGCGCTCCGGTAGTGCCGCACACGATGCTGTCCGAGCCTTCCCACGCTGCCTCCCTGTCGGACGGTCTTGTGCATGGGAGACAGCCGACGGGAGCGTATCTCCGACCCTCGGGCGGATGCCGGATTGTCATAAGTCATGGAGACCAACAATCGCAATTGGGTCATGAACGGCTGCTTGTGTCGTGCTCTCAAAGGTTTGCTTGGGGCTTATTCCGTTGAAAAACTCTCCTTGTTTTACGGTTTGATTGCTGATTCAATTTCGCAAATGATTTGGGAGATTGAAGACAATGATGGGCCCACGTCAGGAAGCACAGGCGGCGCTGTTTTATGAGTTCTGCCTTGAAGATCACGTTCCTCAAGATCATTTGCTCCGTTCGATAGATCGTTTCGTGGATCTTTCAGATATTCGGACCTATCTGTCGCCTTTCTACAGTTCGACTGGCAGACCTTCGGTTGATCCTGAGCTGATGATCCGCATGTTGCTGGTTGGCTATTGCATGGGCATCCGTTCAGAACGACGCCTGTGCGAAGAGGTTCATCTCAACCTGGGCTACCGCTGGTTCTGCCGCCTTGATCTGGGAGATGCTGTTCCGGATCATTCCACGTTTTCCAAAAACCGGCATGGTCGGTTCAGGGACAGCGATCTATTACGCCATGTGTTTGAGACGGTGGTTGCTCGCTGCATTGCCGAAGGCTTGGTCAGCGGCCAGCGTCTAGCTGTCGATGCCAGTCTGATCGAAGCCGATACCAACCGGCAGAACTCCACTCCGAAAGAAGAATGGGAACCGGACAAGATTGATCCTGAAGATGCCCCGCGTGCTGTGCGCGAATATCTGGCGACACTGGATGAGGCAGCTTTTGGTGCTGCTACACCGGTGCAGCCGAAGTTCACATCCCACTCAGACCCGGCATCACAGTGGACGGCAGCGCGCAAAGGACCTGCCTTCTTCGCCTATTCCGCCAATTACATGATTGATACCGACCATGCGGTGATCCTCGATGTTGAAGCCAGCCGCTCAGTCCGACAGGCCGAACTTGGTGCAATGCAAACCATGCTCGACAGAACCAAAGACACCTTCGACATCAACCCAGAACGTATGATTGCAGACACGGCCTATGGCACAGGGCCGCTGCTTGATTGGCTTGTTCAGAAGCGTGGTATCGCTCCTCACATTCCGGTTGTCGACAAATCTGGACGCACCGATGGAACTTTCGAGCGGGCCGACTTCACCTATGATGTCGACAATGATGCTTATATCTGTCCGGGTGGGAAGGAACTCAAACAAAGCCGTCGCGCTTTCACCACACCGAGAACCACAAAACCCGACAAAGACGGTATCTTGCGCTACCGCGCGCGCAAGGCAGACTGCGATGCCTGCCAGTTGAAGTCCCGGTGTTGCCCGAAAGAACCGCAACGCAAGGTGACCCGATCCATCTATGAGCCTTCCCGCGATGTCGCGCGCAAGATCACCCAGACAGTGGACTATGCCATCTCGTGTAAGCTGCGAAAAAAGGTCGAGATGCTGTTCGCACATCTCAAGCGCATTCTAGGCCTGGGGCGACTGCGATTACGCGGACCATGCGGCGTAAAAGACGAAATCCACCTCGCTGCAACCGCCCAGAACCTCAGAAAGCTCGCGAAACTTATCCCCGCACAACAAACAATGAGTTGAGGCAACCAAGGCCACAGCACGCTCAATTAAAAACCCCCTTCACTCCCGTTCAGTTAGCGCCTTTTTCAACGGAATAGGCCAAAAGCGGCCGTTGGTGCCCGTAACCTGAAAGTCGTTTTGTCCGCGCTGCTGCCATCTGACCTGCACTAAACCAATGTCCGCCTTGGGTCGCGACAAACATTGACCTTAGCGCTTTTGGACAGCCCGAAATTGGTGTGCCATGAGTTCTACTAATAGCCTGCCCCACATGGTCCGGGTCTATTGGCGCGCAGCCGTCACCGTGTAGTCATCCGGGTTGACGAACCCGGACGCACCCGAGACGCGAGTGAGTGCTGCCACGGCATCGATCTGGGCGATCAGGGCTTCGGTTTCGCGATAGATCGGGTTGCGCAAGCCGCAGCCGAGGGTGAGTTTTCGCGCCATCTCGCGGCTTTCCCTGAGCGCATCGAGCAGCCGGGCATAATCGTATTCTTCAGGTACAGGATGATAAAACGGATTGCGCACATGTGCGGCTGGTTTGTTTCTGGCCATGTTGATCAGCGTCCCCTGCCCTTTGCCGTCCGGTAATCCCACAGCGCGCTGACAAGCTGCCTGCCGCCGCAGCCGGAACAGACGAAATGAGCGGCCGCCAGCTGGATCGGCAGATCGCGCGGAATCCTCCCGGGTATCAGAGACGGCGGAATATCCACCGAACGGGTGCACGGCACACACCGTATTTCAAGGTGCGCATTGCGATCGCAGATATCCTGAACAGTCTCCATATACATAAAATGTTCTTAGTATGTTCTCCTGTTCTGTTTCAACAACAATCTGACCCGACCAAGAGCACTCAAGCACTCTACAGCGTGCCAAACTCGCTATAAAACCTTGTTTTTAAATGTATTATTATAGATTGAAAATATTTCTACAGAACACGTCATAGTTGAATTTACAGGCCCCAGCGGTAGAGACTCAGGTCAGACCATAGTGCTCAGCAAACGGATCAAGAGTGGCGTCCTCATGCCAAGTATACTCGGTATAGCGCGCAACCTGGTGGGCTGTGTCCTTGTCTGCCAGATGCTCGATCACCGCCAGGCTCATGTCCATGCCGGCAGACACGCCTGACGAGGTGAACAACCGCCCGTCCTCGACCCAGCGAGCCTTGTCAATCCAGTCAACATCGCGGCCCTGCTCCTTGACCCAGGCAAAGCTCATCTTGTTGGACGTTGCCCTGCGGCCGTCCAGCAGGCCGGCCTTAGCCAGCAGCGCAGACCCGGTGCATACCGACATGATGATTTCTGCCTGTGCCGCCTTTGCCTTCAACCAGTCCATCATGGCGGGGTTGTCAACCTGGGTCCGGGTTCCCGGCCCGCCGGGGATCAGCAGCATGTCGAAATGCTCTGCTGCCGAGAACGTATGGTCAACGCACACGCGCTGGCCATGTGTGCTGGCAACCTCGCCTTCGTGTTCGGCCACAATGGACAGGCTAAACTCTTCGGATAACATGCCGAACATTTCGATGGGACCGAACAGGTCAAGGGTTTCAAAGCCCGGAAACACCAGGGCAGCAATTGATCTCATGGGGGATGTCCTTTTCAAACAAACAGGTAGTCAGCTACTCAGGTCAGCGCATTCGGCATGGTCTTTGGTAAAGCGCCTGGTCGATGCCGGGTTCTTGACCAGGTGCTTTTCCGGCCTGATGGGACGGACCACCAGATTGCCGCCGCAGTTCGGGCAGGTGTTGCCAAAGCGCTGTTCGGCACAGTCGGCGCAGAAGGTACATTCGAACGTGCACATGCGGGCATCGGTGGCCTGCGGCGGCAGGTCCTTGTCACAGCATTCACAGTTTGGCTTGAGCATCAGCATTTTTGCATTCCTTTCGGATCAGGCGACTATCAATGACGCTAGACTAGCAGACTGCAGTCTGGCATAAATGACAATATGACCTCTTTTTCTGCCAAACCCGTTCATAACGTTGTTTTCATCGTGTTTCCGAACGTGAAACTGCTGGATTTGTCCGGCGCGCTGCAGGTTTTCGAAGATGCAAACAGCGTCTGTGCCGCCAGTTATGAGACAGCCATACTGGCGCTAGAGGCAGGCCCGGTCAAAACCGATACGGCTGTGTCGATTTCCGCCGACGCCATTGCAAAATGGTCAGGTCGGGCGATTGATACCCTGATCGTGGCGGGTGGCCCCGGCACACGCGCCGCATCAGCCAACAGGAACTTCATTACCGAAGTCCGGCGCCTGGCCGCGACCAGCACCCGCGTGGCGTCCATATGCACCGGGGCGTTTGTGCTGGCAGCGGCCGGCCTGCTGGATCACCGGCGTTGTGTCACTCACTGGGAATCCTGTGTCGATCTGCAGGACAAATTTCCGCAAGTAAACGTTGATCCTGATCCGATCTATGTTCGCGACGACAACGTCTGGACCTCGGCGGGCGTGACTGCCGGCATCGACATGGCGCTGGCCATGGTGGCCGATGATCACGGACGGCAAGCCGCCCTGGCGCTGGCACGATCGCTGGTGGCCTACATGATGCGGCCGGGCGGGCAGTCGCAGTTCAGCCCCGTGCTGAACCAGCAGGCCAGTGATGCGGGCGGGCGGTTCGAGGCCCTGCACACCTGGATCATCGACAATCTCGGCAATGACCTCAGGGTCGAAAAGCTGGCTGAGCAGGCAAACATGAGTGCCAGGAATTTCGCCCGCGTCTACACAGCAGAAACCGGCTCATCGCCGGCCAGGGCGGTGGAACGGTTTCGCGTGGAAGCGGCTCGCAGACTGCTCGAGGATACAAGCCTGTCAATCACCGTCATTGCCGACCGCTGCGGTTTCAACGATGACGAGCGCCTGCGCCGCGCCATGACGAGAGCGGTTGCCCTGTCACCCAACGACTATCGCAAGCATTTCGGGGCCGGCAGCAAGGCAGCCGGTTAAGCGGCAGTGCCGGGACGCTCTTTATTGTGGCGGCAGCAGAACGAAATTGCCTACATGCGTCTTCTTCAGGAATTCTCGCTGGGCATTTGCGACCTGATCCAGCGGGAAGGTTTTTGCCACCAGTGGCCGGATCTCGCCGCGTTCGATGTAGGACACCAGATTGGCAAATACCGGTTCGTCCCACGCCGTACAGCCGACCAGGGTCAGGTCGTTGAGATAGAAGGTGCGCATATCGAGCGTTACCAGCGGCCCGCCGATTGCGCCTGATGATGTGTACCTGCCGCCACGCTTCAGCACGTTGAGCATTCCACCGAAGGCCGGGCCGGCCACATTGTCGACGACAACATCGACGCTGTGCTCTCCCAGGCGGGCTACGACATCATCATTGCGGTCGATGACCTCATCGGCCCCGATGGCTTTCACCTTGTCGGCCTTGGCGCTTGCTGCAATCCCGGTCACCCTGGCGCCGCGGCGTCTGGCCAGTTGCACCACGGCCGATCCGACCCCGCCCGACGCACCGGCGACAAGTACGTGCTCACCCTTACACACGCCAGCGCGATGCAGCATGTTTTCCGCGGTGCCGTAGGCACACGGGATGGTGGCCAGTTCGGCATCGGACCAGTCGCAATCCACCGGGAAAACCTCCGATGCCGGCACTTTCACGAACTGGGCAAACGCGCCGTCAAAATCCGATCCCATCCAGATATTGTCCATTGAGGAGTACCCGGCCGGACGCATGCAGGATCGTACCAGAACCCGCGCGCCTATCATGGTCTCATCAACACCGTCTGCAACCACAATAACGCGCCCGCAACAGTCGGTTCCCTGGATGAACGGAAACGGCGTCGGCGCGTTCCAGCCGCCGTCCCGCACCGGCGCGGTGTCGATCTGTGCCGCATCTTCGGTACTCGTGGTCACCGATGCGGAATACCAGCCGAGGCGGGTGTTGATCTCCGTATTGTTGACGCCTGCTGCCAGCACCTGCAGCAGCACTTCGCCCGGCCCCGGTTCAGGCACCGGCACTTCGCGGTAAACCAGCTTGTCGTAGTCACCATTGCCGGTGGTCACAATTGCCATCATGGTGGACGTACAGTTCGACTTATCGAAACGATCTGGCCCTGAAATGCTCATCAGTATCCTGTTCATACTCTGACCGCCTGAAGCCGCTAGATAGCTGGCCGGCTCGCGGGTTGGCAACTGTTTTCAACAGGCTGACACCCGGGCTGCGTCGAGGATGAATTCCATACACCGCAGACCATCCCGGCTTGCTAATTCCATGCATGAACTGAATACTCAGCCAACAGGAAGATCGTTCAATGGTTTCATCCATAAGGGGTTGGTGTAAATGCCGGAAAACAGCCAGGACAGGCAGGAGTTGGCTGAGGAAAGAACCGATTGGGCAGAAGATCGAACCGTACTTGCCAACGAAAGAACGTTTTCGAGCTGGATGGGGACCGGACTTGGAAGCCTCGGCCTGGCGGTCGGCATGCAGGCGGTGTTCGGCGCAATGGAGCCAACCTGGATCGCAAAGTCGGCTGCCACAGTGTTTGTGGTCGTTTCGCTTTACCTGTTTCAAACAGCGCTGATCAATTCCAGGCGGACAAAACAGCGTCTCGACACGCATACAGCCGAACCGGTTTCAAACCGCAACCTTGCAGTAATTGCTCATTTGTTGAGCGTCGGTGCCATTTGTGCAGGAATCGTCTTGTGGTTGATCTGACCATCAAACTTCCCGGGCAACCTGCCCGTAGCACAGCATGGCGAACAGCACGGTACCGCCAACCACATTGCCGAGCAGAACCGGTATGAAAAAATCCGATGCCATTGAAACCAGTGAAAGTTCACCGGCCAGCACAAGCAGAAACGCTTCCACACTGCCGGCAACAACATGTGTGAAACTGCCCGCTGCTATCAGGTAGGTCATCAGAACAATCACCCAGAATTTCGCCGATTGAGCTGATGGCAGCATCCATACCAGCGAGGCAATCAGCCAGCCGGAAAAAATACCCCGGATGAACATCTCCCATTGCGAGTGTTCCATCATGTGACGGCTGATCGACATGGCCGCGTCATGAACTTCCACGGGCAAAGCTCCCGGTATTTTCAACACTACCGCAAAGATGAAACAACCAGCCACGTTGGCTGCCAGAACAATGGCCCACAAACGAGCGGTCCGGGTAACCGCAGTCAGGGACGGATTGAGCAATGCCGGCAGCACCGGCGTGATCGTATTCTCGGTAAACAATTGCAGCCGGGCCAGAATGATGATCACAAAACCCACCGTATAGCCGACGCTTTCAACCAGATGGCGCCAGGGAGCGTCAGGCAGATAGGCATGCAGGATGGCTTCACTGACCACTGAAAAACCAATCGTGAGGCCCGCGGCGATACCGGACACCGCCAACGAAAACGCAGGCCGTGACAGCTCTTCTTCACCTTCCCGGCGGATAATCTCGTAGATAACCGGCGCACGCAGGCCCTCACGCTCGCGAACGGCCTCTTCCTCATCGTGATTGAGATCTATCTTGTCAGTCACATTACTGTCCTGGTTCATGGTTCAACGCCCGCACCTGGAGTGCCAGGCAGCAATACACTCAACGCACCAGGCTCGATAGTGCAATTCACGGGAGACGAAACCATCGTCACCTCACCATCGATTGATGCACGAAAATTGCAATCAGCATGCAATGTGACGGAAGATGATCGATGATGCACTGCGTTTGACGAGTTTGACCATTTGCCCAGAAGCAGGTCGGCTACAACCGGCACGATATCGTTGTCTCCGTCTTTCGAGCCGGACCAGACATAAAGGCCAAGCTGTCCAAACCGCTGACCCGGTCTGAACGGCAATTGCCCAAGCGCATTGGGAATTGGATTCACAGCAACTACTGCAAGCGATGTGTCTGCGGAAAATGAGTCAAACTCTCCTTCGAACTGGATGTCATATGACTGCATGGTTCGAGATGCCCGGACGAGTGCCTTCGCACCTGATGCAATTTTTGACAACTGACTGTCATATGGCAACTCGTCACGCAGCTTGATCAATCTTGGATGAATGCCGACACTGACATGGTTGAAGAACGCTTCTCCATTGACATAACCGACATCTGCGGCGCCCGCGCCGGCGTTGGCGAGGGCCGACAATGCGTCATGAAAGTCCATGGGAATACCAAGCGCTCTGGCGAACAAATTCATCGTGCCGAGAGGCAGTACACCCAATGTCGTATTGTGCTTCAGCGCCAGTTTGGCAGCAGATGAAATCGTGCCATCGCCACCACCCACAATGATCGTATCAGCCCGGTCCTCGGCCATCACATCGCACAGGTGATCGAAAAGAGACTGTGCATCTTCGATGAACAAGATCACATCCTGACCGAAGACGCTTTCCACCGCCTCGCGAACCCTGTCTTCGCCCATTGTCATCGCCTGGCCAGCAGCGGCATTCACAAAGACATAAACAGGTTTGTCCAATTTCATCACTTTCGTTCCAAGCCAATGTTTCCAATCATGGATAACAGAACAACCAACGCACTGATAGAAGGCCTGAAGATGAACAAGCTGGAGGTTTTCAGGAAAGGCTTCAGGAACCCACAAGCGGGCAGGACCATCCGCCGGTTGGCAACCGCTCACAGCTTATTTGCAGGTCGAGGAGCTGTGAGCCGGTTTGCTCAGTGGCGCGGTGTTGTAGGCTTTGGCGTAGTTGTCGAAGCTGGGAAATGACTTGCACTGTGCTCGCAGCACAACCACACAGGTGCTGTCGTAAAGGGCATTCCGTAGCCTTTCGGATGCATATTCAATCCCCGGTATCACTACCTCAGATCGCCGTCCGGCGGATCTTCCAATGAAACGGAAGGCGCCTCTTTCCAGATCCAACCTTGCGTCGTTCACGGCGTCTGCCGGATTGAAAACTCTCCGCAGTGTCGAATCCAGATGCGAGCAGTTGACTCGATAGGGCACAGCATAAGATCTACTGGTGCCGCCGGGCAGGCTGCACCCGGGATTAAGACTTCTGGGAATATCCCGCTGAAAAGCCATTTCCGGGCGCTCAAAGTGCGGCGCCTGAGGGGCCGGCCACAGCAAAGCCGCCGCCACGACCAGCACCAGCGCTGTCGCCAGATACAGAAACCGGACATTTTTGTTCGCAAAACCCAAGGGGTATTTCCTCCATAAATATCAGCCTCTTAGATAGGTATGGTGAGAGCGTGAATCAAATCGACGGCGCTGACGACAGTGACAAGAGGCGAATATTGGTTAATCTGCTGGACATGCCCGGATCACATCCAGCTATTACAAAAAGAAAGGTCGGACATGCCTGACACACCTGCACATACCGGTTCCGGAGACTGGCTTGCTCCCGGCAAGAACAATGTGACCCTTGTCTATATCCTGTATCTGGCCGGGTTCGTGCTGGGCGGGCTATCGACACTGCTTGGACTGGTATTCGCCTACATCAATCTGGGCAAGGCTGACCCGGTCAGCCAGACACATTACCGCTATGCGATCCGAACCTTCTGGATTGGATTGCTCTACTCCTTGATCAGCGCCGTGCTCATGATCGTCGGTATCGGCTTCCTGCTGCTTCTGGCAGTTGCCGTGTGGCTGATCGTTCGATGCGTCAAGGGCCTGCAGGCATCATCAGCCGGAAAACCCATCGCCAATGTTGAAACCTGGCTGTGTAACAGCTGTGGTAACAATTGCTCGTCAAGCCTCCGGTTTGATCCAGGCGTTGATCCAGATCAAGGTGATGTCGCGCGCCGGTGCTAGCAAGTCATGGCGGGATGACTGACAGCGCATTGCGATACGCATTCTTCCTGACATGACTGGAATTACCGGCACGACGGGAGACCCCGGTGAACCTGAGTTGGCTCATAGAAAACTTCAGTGATGCCGGCAGCGCCACGATCGGCGGTGGCGTCATAGGTTTCCTGTTCGGCGTTGCAGCACAGCGCAGCCGGTTTTGTCTCAGATCAGCGACAATCGAGTTCTGGCACGGCTCGCTCGGGCCCAAGACAGCCGTCTGGCTGCTGGCGTTCGGTGCAGCGCTGCTCGGTGTCCAGGCGTTGTTTTCAGCAGACATTCTGGACGCGGCATCGGTGCGCCAGCTGTCGACAACCGGTTCCTTGTCCGGCGCGGTGATTGGCGGGTTGATGTTCGGATCCGGCATGATCCTGGCCCGCGGGTGTGCCAGCCGGTTGCTGGTGTTGTCGGCAACGGGCAATCTCAGGGCCCTGATAACCGGCCTGATACTGACCGTGGTGGCCCAGGCATCGTTGCGGGGCATTCTGTCGCCTGCCCGGCTCAAGCTCGCATCATTATGGCTGGTCGGGCCGGAGACCAGAAACCTGATGGACCATATTCCACACAATAGCGGGCTGGCTGCGGGCCTTGCCATACTGGCGCTGGCCGCAGGCATGGCCCTGCATCACAAATTTTCGATCCCGCTGATTGCAACCAGCCTGACGGTGGGAATTGCAGTCACTGCCGGATGGTGGTTCACCGCAACACTGGCCAGCCAGTCCTTCGATATTGTTCCGGTTCAAAGCGTCAGTTTCACCGGGCCCTCGACCGATACCCTCATGGCTGTGGTCAATCAGCCGACCGTGTCGCTGGGCTTCGGGCTGGGCCTTGTGCCGGGTGTCTTTGCCGGGTCTTTCATTGCGTCGCTTATGGCGGGTGATTTCCACATCCAGACATTTAACGAGCAGGCACCGATGCCGCGCTACATAGCCGGCGCCTGCCTGATGGGGTTTGGCAGCATGCTGGCAGGCGGGTGTGCGGTCGGTGCCGGCATGACCGGCGGTGCGGTTCTGGCGCTGACGGCGTGGACCGCGCTTGTCTGCATGTGGCTTGGTGCAGGCGTGACTGATCTGCTGGCCGATCGCAAACCGCGCCAACTCGTCGTTAACCAGTAGCCGATTGGCCCAGGATCGTCATTCCAGCTCAGCTCCAAGGGCTTCCATGACCATGGACTGAAAGTGGTGAACGGCATGCTCGCTCAATTCCGTCTTGCCGTGATCAACGATGAAACGTCCCTGATTGTAGCCCCTGGAACACAGCCCGCGCTGCACGCTTTCGCACAGTCCTATGTCTTCAGGCTGCAGGACATTCTTTTGATAGTCGGCGGCCTCGCGCAATTGCGGTGTCAGGACACCACCGGGGGTAAACCAGTCCTGGTATTCAATGGTTCTGGCCGGATCCTTCGGGTTCATCTGCAGAACCGACAGATTGGCCTCGCCCGGATAAATCCAGATTGTGAAATTCGGCCAGACAAAGAAGCCCGCATAGCCAAAGTCGACCTCACCCGGCTCGAAGGAATAGGCATTGCTGCTGGTGGTGCGCGGTGCCGCAGCGCACTGGGATGAATAGAGCTTGTGGGTGATGGTGCGATACGAATTCATGTCGACCAGGTCGACAAAGTCCTTGTGCGCGGGCGCACAGTGGTAACATTCCAGGAAATTGTCGACCAGGACCTTCCAGTTCGATGCAACATCAAAAGTATCACGCTGGGCAAAGGCCAATGTATCAACCGACGGCATATAGTGGCGAATCTCGTCTTCCAGACCCTTGAACTGCTCGGCAAAGGAAACCGCATCAGGGTCAAGATTGACCATGATCATGCCGCAGAAAACCTCCAGCCGGATCTGCTTCAGCGCGAAATCGCACTTGTTGAACCCGGCGACATTTTCCGAATTGCGCGCAGCAACAAGATTGCCCTCAAAATCGAATGCCCAGGCGTGGTAGGGGCATGTGATGACATTCTTCTTGCCGGCCCCGTGCAGCAGTTCATGGCCGCGATGGGCGCATACATTGTAGAATGCGCGCAGTTCATCATCGCGTCCCCTGGCAATGAAAATGTTCTGTTCGTGGATGGCGGTGGTAAAATAACTTCCCGGGCCGGCGACCTGTGAAACGTGCCCGGCATAGTGCCATGTCCTGTAAAAAATCGCCTGTTTTTCAAGCTCATAGGTTTCCGCACTGGTGTAGAACCGTGCAGGCATGGTGAAAGAGGCAGCAGGATCTGCGCGGAACGGAGCATCACCTTTTCGCTTTTCAAGTATCGACGGCTCCATGTTCACGCTCCTCGCAGGTGAGTTGACAATCCGCTTTACAAAAGCTGCACTAGTCCAACACTATCTGCAAAACATCATTTCTTTGGCATTTGGAAAAGAAATTCTAATGCAACACGTCAGAAAGAAGCTACCGCACCTTGATCCCCTGATCGCGTTCGAGGCGGCGGCACGGCTGTCCAGCTTTGCCCTGGCGGCCAGGGAACTGAATGTCACCGCACCGGCGGTCAGCCAGCAGATCAGGAGCCTGGAAACCGGTCTGGGTGTCTCGTTGTTCCAGCGTGGTCATCGCTCCGTGCACCTGACAGATCGCGGCAAGCTGTTTCAAAACAGTGTCTCGATTGCCCTTACCCATCTGGCCAATGCGGCGGATGAAGTCCGCATCGACGACGATTTTCAGCAATTGGAGATTGTTACAGACACGTCCATTGCAGGCATGTGGCTGGTGCCGCACCTGCATCGCTTTGAAGCGCGCCATCGCGACTGCACCATCCGGCTGACCACCACGGATGTGCAGGCGGACCTGCTCAGCAGCGACTTCCAGATCGCCATCGTACACGGCCAGGGCAACTGGGCCGGTTACGAGTCCATTCTGCTTTTCGAAGAAGAAGTGTTTCCGGTGTGCGCGCCCGGATATCTTGACCGGTATGCGGCAGGCCTCAAACTTGAAGAGCTTCCGGTCGCCGATCTTCTGGATCTTGAATACGAACAATGGCACTGGATGAACTGGGCAATCTGGCTGACGGAAACCGGCCTTCCCCTGCCCGACACGCGGCGCAAAATGAAGATGAACAATTATCCGCTGGTCATAGACGCTGCGTGCAATGGCAGCGGGCTGGCTCTGGGCTGGAGACATCTGGTCGATGATCATCTTGCCAACGGCACGCTGGTGCAGCCGTTTTCCGAAACGGTGAAAACCCAGAGCGGGTATTACATGATATGGCCGTTCAACACCGAAATGGCCCCGATAGCTGCCGCGTTTCGAGACTGGACCCTGGCAGAGTTCGACGTTGACAATACCGTCCTGCAATCACCCCGATGACCCTGGATATGTCCGGTTCAGGCAGGAGGACCGCATTGACACCTTGTCCAACCGCAAGCGCAGCAAGCTGGAAATGTGCCGCCAGCCATGCTAACAACGGACGTCAACATGGAGGTTTTATGTCCCGGTAAGGTGGGGAGGCAAGCAGGTCTCCCGATGCAAGACTCAAACACAAAGCGCCATTTGCCGATCCCCGGCAGATGCCCTGTTTGGTTGCGACTTCAGCGAAAACTGACACCCATGCCCGGGTCTTGCCCGTGGCCGGACCATGAAAGTTCACAGCAATGACACGGGATTACTCACAATTCCTCAAGCCGGCCGCAAAAGGCGGCGGAAAGCACACTCTCTCGACACTGGAAACCCTTGGCTGGCAACCATACTTTGCCCAACAGACCAGCGTCGACGAGATGGTCGAAACACCACCTGTCCGCGTCATCGAGGTGCATCGCAACGGCCTTCACGCGGTGGGAGACGGGGTGGACACGATCATTCCTCCCGGACCCGATGCCACGGTGGGAGACTGGCTGCTGTTCGACCGGACCCATCCCGGTTCGAGCCGGGTACTTGACCGCAAGAGCCTGATCAAGCGCCGCGCCGCCGGGCATGACCGCCAGACACAGTTGATCGCCGCCAATATCGACACGGCGTTCATCGTCACGTCCTGCAATCAGGATTTCAACGTGGCGCGGCTTGAACGCTACATCGCCCTGGCCTTTGAAGCCGACGTGGAACCGGTCATTATCCTGACCAAGACCGATCTCTGCGAGACACCGGATCAGTATGTGGCGGATGCAAGCGCCATTTCCAGCCTGGTGCCGGTTGTGGTTCTCGATGCGCGTGGCAAGGAGCCAAGATCGAAACTGGCCGAGTGGTGCAGGCCGGGCCGGACGCTTGCCTTTCTGGGATCATCCGGCGTCGGCAAGTCAACGCTGATCAATGCGTTGTCCGGAACCCGGTCCATCGAGACCCGGGCCATACGCGAAGATGATGCCAAGGGCCGCCACACCACGACAAGCCGCCAGCTTCACATCCTGCCGGAGGGCTGCGCGGTGCTGGATACACCAGGCATACGGGAACTGCAGCTGACCGATGTGGAGTCCGGCGTGGCTGAAGTCTTTTCCGACCTCCATGCGCTTTCAACACAATGCCGCTTCAACGACTGCCGGCATGAAACAGAGCCGGGATGCGCGGTCCTTGCAGCGCTTGAAGCCGGGGAAGTCGACCGTGTGCGACTGGCGCGCTGGCAAAAACTAGTTGCGGAAGACAGGCACAATTCTGCCAGCCTTGCCCAGAGAAAGTCGAAGGACAAAACGCTTGGGAAACTCATCCGCCAGGTCCAGAAGCAGAAAAAGAAGTGAGCAGTAATTGCACTCACAAGTTGACGTTTACATGCCGACTGCCCAGAGGCCGCCAAGCTCGACCTCTAGTAGGCTGATCACTCCAGCAGATTGCAGGTCTTAGCACATCATCAGGAAGTTGGTCTAAACTCCGCCTTGCAACAACGCGAGGATTGACATGACCTTGATCGAATTGCCCTTGAGGGGTGGGTGCCAGTGCGGACGCCATCGATACACCGTTTCTGCATTACCTTTCACTTTATACGCGTGCCACTGCACCGATTGCCTAACTCAGTCTACCAGTGCATTTGGGATGTCGATGCCGGTTGCGAGGGAAGCTGTAAGTTGTGAATTTGACGACTTAGGAACTTGGGAAAGAATCGCAGCGAGTGGGCGCGTTGTCAAAGCACGCTACTGCAATGAGTGTGGAACGCGGCTAATTCACGAGCCATCAAGAAACCCGAAGATCATCAATATAAAGCCTGGAACTTTGGATAACACCAGTTGGATTATGCCAGTTGGTCACCTTTGGCTTGCGAGCGCCCAAGCATGGTTTTCTCCCCCCTCCAACGCACTGCGTTACGAAGGTCAACCGTCAGACTTCGATGACCTGTTTGAGCGTTTCGCGCGCACCTTCGGCAAGAGCAATTTCGACTGAGATAGCAGTGACAACAGCCTGTATTTCCCGTGAATAACGGGGAGCCTGACTGTCCTATTTATAGGTATAATACGGACAGCACGAGATATGTTGAGCTGACGATGCCAAAGGCAAAGCTTATCCCGAGCAACATGAGACCGGGCAACCTGGGTGAGCTGTACCCTGATGGATCAAGCGGACAGGATTTTCGCTTTCTTGTCCTTATACTCGTCCTCTTCTATCTCGCCCTTTGCGAAACGCTCGTTCAAGATCTCGATTGCAGAAGCACTCGTGTCGCGGGATGGCCCGTGCATCATGTCCCATCGCCCGCCGGCGCGCCGGCGCATCGCCACAAAGAACATGACGATAAAGAAGATCATCAGCAATGGTATCCACCAGAAGTGCCATCCATGATGGTGATCGCCCCACATGTGCCACGGCCCATGACCATAAGGCCATTGCGGCTGTTGCGGAGCATCTGGTTTCGTCGTTGTTTGCGCGACCGCCAGGAGCGGTTGCGTTATCGAGATCGCGATCAAAGTCAGAAAAACTGAGACGTGTTTCCACATAATCCAATTCCTCGCAGTGACTGCCCAACTTGAATCATTTGGACGGGTTCACAACCTCATCAAGCGCCTTGCGGAAGGCTTGCGCCTGCTCATCAGACATCCCTTCAGAGCCCTTTTCAATGATCTTTGAGAGAATTCCAGCGGCCGCCGCACCACGTTTGTCGGGGTCGATCTTGGGCAACATCATCTCAATGCAATGAGGGAGCATCATGTTCAGCATCATCTCTGGCATCTGTGCCATATGTCCCTCAGGACCACCCTCCTTCATCTTTGCCATCATGCCCTGCATTTCTGCCATCTTGTCGGAGCCCTCGCCGCAACATTGGGACATCATGCCCTGCATCATCTTGGGCATCATCTCCATCATCGATCCCATCGGACTCTCGCGATCACCTGCGTTCTTGGAAGTCGAGTCTGTCATGTCGATATCCTTGTAATTTCGTTGACATCCCCTCAAGCTAGCGGCGTCTTTTCGACAAGAAACTGAGGCCTTGGGGGGGGTGACCGAAGCCTTTTACTCAAGCGCTCTATTTTGAGTGAGGATTTCTCAGGGATGAGCGCTCTTAATGGTTGTTACTCTGCCCAGTTCAGCGGGTGCCGCATTGACGTAGATCAATCAATGACCGTTGCCGTCTGCCATAAGCTTCCCGCATCGCGGTGAAAGTGGAGATGAAACCAAATGCCTGACTATAACTATATCACCAAGCCGGAGGTTCAGTCGGTCTGCCGCGATATCGGTATTCAGGACTGGAGCAAGATCAAAGCTAACCAAGTTGACGAGGCAGAGGCCGATGCTATTCGCCAAATCATCGGCGGTGAGGCGCTAAAAATCCCCTTGGCTGACTTCAAGCACGGCCTGAAGGTCGAGTTAGAGCACGGCACCCAATTCGCTGACGCCAATATTACGAATAATCATCCTATCCTGACAGGACGCATCGTGCTCGCCCATCTCAAGGAAGGATTAGATTACTACATCCGTCTCCAATGCATGGAATTGGAAATGGAGCTCGCTAAAGCTATCGCGGCGAGTGATCTCGACAAGAGCGCCACGGTCTATCGAGAACTTGCAGAACAACGCCTGAAACTTCAAACAAGGATTGTCGAGAAGTTGTCGTAGATGATCTCCGGCTTATGCCGCAAATTGATCATAGGCCGCCAGCGCATCCGCGCCATACACCGTGGATGGGCCACCGCCCATTTCGACGGCAACGGCAATGGTTTCTAGCATCTCTTCGCGGGTAGCGCCCTTCTTGTGGGCCGCGCGAGTGTGATAGGCAATGCAGCCCTCACAGCGAATAGAAATCGATATGGCAACCGCCATCAATTCTTTTACCTTCGTGTCGAGCGCACCAGCCTTTGTAGCTTCTTCAAATAGCTGGCGGTAAGCGCGCATTGGGCCAGGCGCTGCCTTGAAAACATCCGCCAATCCCGCGTCGATATCATGTACGTACTTTATGTAATCTTTGGTCATGTTTCTTCTCCCATTCACGCAGATCATGTCAGATGGTCGAAGAAGAGGCTAGAGTACAAGCGCCCTCCATACGCATCGTCAAAGTGGTCGCAAGCGGCCTTTTGAGAAGCTCTGTGTGTGTCCAAAACTGTCCTATTTATAGTTACAATACGGACAGTTTAACGCATCTCCACTTAACAGGGAAATTCATCTCCACTCAGAACAGACTTCCTGACGCTTGTCTGCATCCTGGATGTAGCGACCAGAGGTGGAATCATCACATAAATCAACCTGTCGGTTGATTTCGAAAAACAGATATACAAATGCTACCCCCAACCCGAGAAGCACAACACCCACTGCAATCAAAATTGCTTTCATATGGCGCATATTAAGTTGGTCCTGAAACCTGTGACAGTCCTATGGACAGTGGTTTTTCCGACAATCCTCTATACCTGCCCCATATAAAAATTATCGATATAAAACAGTTCACTAGTTCAATCCAAGAACAGTTCCAATATCTCCCGGGCCCGAAACCTGATGGGCATTCAAACCGCAGGTCAACGCAGTATCAATAATGTCCTGTCTATCGTCGAAGTATGTGACTGCTGCTGCTGACGTGTCGAGATCTTCGATCACATGTTCGAAAATTCTCGGGTCCGGCTTCATGAGCCCGATTTCATGGGACAGATAGTACCTCTGAAACAGCTCGCGAACCCCATAATGTGTGCTCAGTCGGTCCCAATGTATGACATTGTTGTTGGTCAGGCAGGCGATTGAGTGCTGGTCGCGAAGCGACGCCAACAGCTCAACGGCACCTGGTTTGGGACCGGCTTCCCAACTTGCCCACAGCTCCAACATTTTCGTGGAGGAAATCGAAACGCCAAGCTCTTGTGCGAACTGCCGGCCAAAAATATCAGGGCTTATCTCGCCAGTTTCCAAAGCATGTAAGGCAGGTGAGTTCACAAGAATTTCATGAGCTTCATCCTGCGGCATACCCGTCAACTCTGTCACGCCCGCAGCGCCATCAAAGTCGAACAGAACGCCGCCAAGATCAAAGACCAACCAATCCATTTCGTCCATTATCGACTCCGGCAAACATCGGGCAGTTCCGTCGTGTCCGCTCATTCTTTTGCAGCACGGCTATTCATGACCAAGCGGAGTAATTTCTGTTGTTTGGACAACCCACTTATAATCACTATACGGACAGCTTAACACATCTTTCCTTCTTGCCTACCCCGCAGAAACCGGGTCAAAAGCCATCGGCAGGTTGACCGGTCCGGTGTTGCCGCTGTCCGGCAGCCATTGCGGCTCGCCGTCATAGACCGGGTTCTTCAGCCTTTGCGCCAGCAACTTCAGCGCTTCGGTCATGTCGCCCCTGGCAATCTGTGATCCGATACAGTGATGCCTGCCGCCGCCGAAACCGAAATGCGGCTTGCGCTGCACGGTAATATCAAAACCGGGTGTGAAGTGGTCAGGATCGCTCGCAGCAGCACTTGAGAACAGGTGAATGGTGGTGCCTTTGGCAATCGGCACGCCCTTGAACTCAAAATCTTCGGTGGCCTCGCGGGTCACCCAGGTGGTGGTCGGGCGCAGGCGCATGACCTCTTCCACGGCCGGGCGTGCCAGGTCCGGGTTGTCGCCCAGCAAAGCCCACTGATCAGAGTGGTCGATGAACATGGCCATGGCCAGCCCGATCTGGTTTCGTGTCGTATCGATACCACCAAAGATCGACAGCACGATCATGTCGTACAGTTCCTGATCGCTGAGCGTGTCCTTGTCCTCATTGGCGTTGATCAAGGCGCTGATGAAATCGTCCCTTGGCTCACGCCGGCGGTCAGCCACTATCTGCCCGGCAATGGCAAAAAACCTCTCTGTGGCGGCATTGATCCTGGCTTCATCGCGGGCATAGGTCACCCCCAGCGCAAGCCCCATGGTGACAGCAAGGTCAGCAAACTCCTGCCATTGCTGGTGTGAAACCCCGACCAGTTCGCACACCACACGGGTTGCGTAGGGCTCGGCAAACCGGTTCATGAATTCACATTTTCCATCGGCTTCAAAGCCACGGATCAGGTCATCGGCAAGCGCCTGGAATTTCGGGATCATCCCGGCAACCAGCCGTGGCGCGAACGCCGGCGCTCCGAGCTTGCGCAGCCTGGCGTGGTCGGCGCCTTCCCGGTTCAACATCATGCGCTTCCACCAGTGCGCCCACGCCCCGCCTGCCTGATTGTGCTCAGGCCAGCGGTAGGAGCCCTGCCGCAACAGCGGATGATTGATCATCTGTTTCATTTCTTCATAGCGCAGCACAGCCAGGCCGTAGGGCGTCCGAGCCCACCAGTTGATGTCGCGGGCCTGCAGCACCGCTTCGGACCGGATGGAGAAATCCGGATCGGAGGGATCCAGAAATGGTACGTCGTCATCGCTATGGTGTGTTGTGGACATCACGCCGGCCTGTTCGATACACCGACCGGAAATCTGAAGCACATCCGGCCAAATGAAGAAACCCAGACTGCACTACTTCCGCAACGGCATCAATCGAACAGGCTTCGGAGAAGTAGGAAGACAATCACCCTTGGGCGAATTGACTTCGAAATCCTGCATTTTTTGCAAACTGAAAACCGGTTAAGCTGACACCCGCTTGCGGACATGCGTCGCCCTGAAACATCAGAGAGTGTGCAGACAGTTCAACGAATGCGGTGTCACAAACTTTCCATCGATCTGATAACCGAAGCTCGCCGCAAATTTGAGTTCGCTGGAAAAAAACTCCCGAAGATGGCGTTGTGATGCATTGTGCAATTGGGTCCATTCTTCGAAGTACTGAGCATTTTTGTCCGCCAGTTCGAAATCAGATTCAAAATCAGAAACCCGGATGAACTTACATATGGCTTGCAGATATTGCCGACGATGCTGAACCAGGTCTTCGTAACGCATCACAAAGACATCGGCTTCCATCCCGGCCAAGTCTCGCAGCAGAATGCGGTGCGCCAAAACCCAGTGAGCAATCAACTCGCAAATGGATGTTCCGGACCATTTTTGGGTGGCCAGGCTCACAGCAATCGGGTGCCGGATGATAAACAGAAACCTGGCGTTAGGAAAAACCGCTTTCAATGCGCCAGACCGGATCAGGTTGAGTGGTGACTTTTCAATCAAAACAGGTTTGTCCAGGTTCCAGAACGGACCCCATTCCTGCAGCAACCGGTAGCGGGCTTCTTGCGGATTGCTGAACGAAGACCCATCCATCTGACTGGCGGAATCGTAAGCAAAATGACCTGGACCTCCGGAGGAACTATCCGGCGGGATCACACTTTGGAGATGCTGACCCTCATTCTGTATCACCCCGGTATCTTCAAACCCGGAAATACAAGGATGGCGTCTCAACAGGCTGTGGAGCGGCGAGGTGCCGCTCCGGTGCACGCCGCCGATGAATACAATCGTCTTGCCGGACAGCTTTTCAATCGGGATTGGTGCGGACTCTTTCCGGCTACGCCAGACCCCTTGCAAACTATGCAGAACCGACATTGCCGCTTCCTCCACGCGCCCGGCAAAGACGACGAGGCTTGAGAATGCAATCGCCGACGTGCTTCATGCCAACTAGCACCATGAACCTCTCCAGACTAGACCGGCCAGTTCCAGGTCGGATACCGATTTGTATTTTTCAGAAATTTCGCAAAACAAATTGAGGTCTTCGGACTGTTGCAGTTTTCTCTCATATTGCCGGTACTGGAGCGCGCCTTTCCAGTGCTCGCCCCGGTTTACTTCGTTCCTGACTTCGTTTTCAAACTCGCTGAAAAACTTGAAATGCAACAGTGCCCCACTGGGCACAGGTCCGGCCTTGTCATAAATCAGCGGTTGCAATGGCTTCATGTTATGAGTGCTGTTGATGTATCGGGTCCCGGTCGTCCAGCGGACCAGTGGCGTCTTATTGAGGGCCGGCGCATCCTGCGGGCGCTCGGAGAAGAAGGCCCGATACCTTGGCCCGCCCTTCAAGTACAACTGGCCCTTACGAGACCAGTTGAGATAGTAGCCTGTCCTGTCAAAATAAGGGCAGATATCCAGGGGATCGTCGCCTGGTCTGTAGTGGGCTTCTGACAAATATCCCGCCGAATAACAGTCAACCATCGGCGCGAACATGGAAGTGCAACCGGCATGATCAAGAAATCCTATAAGATCACGCAGAGACCGGCTTTCCATTTCCGGATAGACAAGAAACTCATCAATATCGACTGTCAAAACCCATTTTTCCATGCAATATCTGCGCAACAGGTAATTATTCCAGTGGACACCACTGCGGGCTGCCGAATATCGCTGCTGGGTCGTCCAAAGCGAGCAGTCCGGTTGATCCAGAACAAACTCTCTGGTTCTGTCGGCGGAACAGTTATCAACCACAAAAAAGTGACTGATGCCCAGCTTTCGATAATAGTCCAGAAAGAAAGGCAGTCTGACGCAACCGTCGCGAACCACGAGCATCAAAATGAGATCGTCACTTTCTACCGGGTTGAGTTGCAGAGCCTGTAGGGTCCGGCCAGAGCTGTTTTCGCGAAATGTCAGGAACTCCCACAACCTGCCGATCTTTTGCCCGTCGCAAAAGTTGGGTAAGCTTATCCTGTGCGTTTCCCCAGCGTACTCCACAATTCCCCCAGAATGCGCAAATCAAAACGGGCGCGTTGACCAGCAAGTTTCCGACTCATTTCGACTACGTCATTTTCCATGACGCAACTCCTGATTGCAACCCATTGCCGCGAGTTTTGCCGTCTGTGAAACTTGTCGGCAGTCCGTGATGACTGTGCAACTTTCTGACGAGCTGCAGGAAGAGCCACCCGCTACAAGTTCTCATCCATATGTGACAGGAGGATCAAAACACTGCTCCGGACAGGTTGATATCTGCAGGCGCATTCACGGCCTGCTATGTTCCTCAAGTTTCTTTTCAAGACTGGCCACTTTGGCCAGCGCCGCGATGCTGAATACAAAGGCGGCCATCGAAAACGCCCCGAATACAAATTCCATCATGTTTTCTCCATTGTCAGCGTCGAGTGTTGCGGCGGTAGATATTCATGACGGCGCCATTGCAGCAGGCCTCGGATTTGCTCAATTTGAGGTTTCTCTGACCATAGTCTTGTTGAAACAGGCGCTTGCCCGGGCCTACCACCGTTGGAAAGGTCCACAACCGGTACTCGCCGACAAGATCTTCCGCCATAAGTACCTGGATCAGTACACCTCATCGGTTTCGGCTGGAAACAACGCCCATGGATGAGGCTGAAGACTGGATCGAGCGGCACAAGGCGTTCTGGGAGGGCTCGTTAAAGCGGCTGGACGGATACCTGAAAAACATGGAAGAACCGGAGAGCAACCCGTGAAGAACTGCGCCTATGCACATACAACCACCATCTGCCGGATGGAACCAGATCCGGCTCCAGCAATCAGCCATTCATGCCGCCGTGTCACAAGGCACGCGAGCCTGAATTTGAAACCTATTCCTCGAGCACGGTTTCAAACCGGCCAAAGAGTACCCGCTTGCCGTCAAACGGCATCTGCATGTTTTCAGGGTTCATGCGCTCGTCTGCCATGATCTTCTCCCAGCCTTTTTCATGGGCTTCTTTCGACGGCCACACGACCCACGAGAAAACCACCGTTTCGTCCGCTTCCTTCTTGACCGCCATGGGGAACGAGGTCAGCTTGCCGTCCGGCACGTCATCACCCCAGTTCTCAACCACTTTCACCGCGCCATGGTCCTTGAATATCTGCGCCGAATAGCGCGCGTGATCTATGAACTTCTGCCTGTTGGCAGTCGGTACCGCCGCCACAAATCCATCTACGTAAGCCATGTTCATTCTTCCTTTTTACTCACTATCAAACGCTGCCTGGTGCGGGCCGTCACTCAGCTTTCACGGGCACTCGTACCGGCACAACCGGAAACAACCGATCATAGCCGAGAGTAAACAGGTAGGTATAGGCAACAACGAACGACGTCACGACCAGATCGGTCATCAGCGCCTCAAGCACGGTAATGTTCAGCCACCAGACATAGATGGGCAGCGACGTAACCAACAGCGTGAGCTCAAACCCGACCGCATGCAGGATGCGGCCGACAGTGGATCGATCGGACGATATCCGGTTGGCCCTGGCATCGACATGATCAAACACCCAGTTATAGACCAGGTTCACCAGCATTGCCTTGGTCGACAGGATCAGGCCCAGAAGACCGATATCAGCCCATCCCTTGTCGAAAAAAGCCGCACCTGCCGGGACCAGGAGCACCAGCAATGTCATTTCGAATGTAACTGTGTAGCGCAGACGGTCTGCGCCAGTCCGCATGGCTGGTGATTGTGACATTGTTTGTGCTCCGGAATTTTTTCCTTTATATCGTAATTACAGCTATATAATAGTTAGCTTATATCTGAATTACAGATAGATAAATTCATGCCGAACATTGAACATTTCCGGGCTTTCGTTCTGGCTGCCGAACTCGGTTCGTTTTCAGCCGCCGCGCGACAGATGGGCAAGGCACAGTCGGCAGTGTCCAGCGCGATTGCAAACCTGGAAATCGACGCGGACGTGCAACTGTTCGACCGCAGTAGCCGAAATCCGGTCCTGACTGAAGCAGGCGCAGCACTGCTGCCCAACGCCAAAGGAATTCTGCTGGGCAACCAGGAATTCCTGGCCAGAGCCACGTCGATGTCGCAAGGTGTCGAGGGTCATCTCTGCGTGGCGATTGAACAGACCATCAGCATAAAACCGCTGCTGGGTCTGTTACATGACTTCAGCTCAACTTTTGCCCATGTATCGCTCGAAATCGTGACACCCGATCCAACCGACATGGCCGCGCTGCTGAAACAGGGACGTGCTGAACTTGGCCTGATGATCGAGCAGGAAGGCTACCCCACCGGGTTCCAGTTTCGCGGTGTCGGCTATTCCAGAACAGTCCCCGTGACGGGGCGCGACCATCCACTTACGGGCCTGGCGCAGGTCAGGCATGCGGATCTGAGAAAGTATCGCGAACTGGTTCCGCAAAGCCGACCGACGTCGCAAACCGGCCGCCCCGGCCACCGCAAAAGCCCATCGGTCTGGTATGCGGAAAACCCCATACTGGTCCTCGAGCTTGTTACTCAGGGATTTGGCTGGGCTGAACTGCCATATTCCATCATCGCAGACCGGATCAGGACCGGAGAGCTGGTTCAACTGACCTATGCATTTCAGCAAAGCGATATCCTGCAGGGCGTGGACGCCGTGTGGACCGAGCAACGCGCCCTGGGGGTGGCAGGTCAGTGGATGCTGAACAAGTTGCTCGAGCTTCCCCAGGACGTGTGGCGCGAAGGCGAACAGGTGACCTGAAGACGTGGGCTCGCACCAACATCCATACCAGCGTCCATGTTGGTCGCTCGGCTTGTTTTCGACTTGAACCCACAATCGAAATGCCGTGTAGTTTCCAAACAAATGACCAGGCAGGAGGCGATTGGACATGTTCGAGACCGGTAACATGGTGACCTCCATTCACCGCACACCCGAACTGGATCAGGGCAAGCATCATCGCGCCAGGCTGGGGTTCATTTTAATGTCCACGGACCTGGCCGCTGAGGCAGATTTCTTTGCCATGGCGCCGGAGGGCGTGGCGGTTCACATCACCCGGCTCAAGACGGACGACTACACCACAACCGAAACCCTGGCCCGGCACATCGAGCATATGGCAGACGCCGCGTCGCGCCTGCAGCCGGACACCAACCCGGACGTGATCAGTTACAGTTGCACCAGCGGCTCCATCGTCATCGGCGAGGAACGCATTTATGCAGAAATCCGCAAAGGAGCGCCGTGGGCAAAACCGATGTGCCTGGTGACCGGCGTTGTGGATGCGTTGCGCGAACTGGGGGCAAAGAAACTGGTTGTCGGTACACCTTACCTGGACGAGATCAATACCGCAGAAGCCGAGTTTCTGACAGAAAAGGGGTTTGAGGTCCTCGACATTCAGGGACTGAACCTGACCACCGGCATCGAGTTCGGCTGTGTCACGCCCGGCTACTGGAAAACTTTTGCGCAGGAGATCGACCGGCCGGATGCAGATGCGATCTTTCTGTCGTGCGGCGGCATTCGCTCACTGGAAGTCGCCGAAGAGATCGAACAACTGACCGGCAAGCCTGTCATCACCAGCAACCAGGCGCAATTCTGGAGTTGCCTCAGACGCGCCGGTATCGGTGACAATATAGAAGGTTTCGGCCAGATTTTCACGCGGCCCGGCGACCGTCTCATATCCTGACCCCAATTCAGAAAGGTAGTTATTCGTCATGCGAGTCAGGATCAAAGTGTGTTGCATCGCCTCACGGGAAGAGGCCCGGATTGCAATTGATGCCGGCGCAGATGCCCTGGGGCTCGTCGCCGAGATGCCGTCTGGCCCCGGACCGATCAGCGACAGGGAAATTGCGGATATTGCCGCAATCGTTCCGCCTCCGATCGCAACTTTCATGCTGACCGCCGAGACAACCGCAGACGCGATATCGCAGCATGTAGACAGAACGCGCCCGACGTCCCTGCAAATCGTTTCACACATCGACCAGGCCGAAGCGGCAAAGCTGGCTGTCTTGCAGCCCCATGTGCGCCGGGTACAGGTCATCCATGTCGAGGACCAGAATGCGCTCGACCTGATCCCCGTCTATGCTCCGTATGTGCATGCGTTTCTGCTGGATTCCGGTCGGCCTGGCGCTGACACCCCGGAACTTGGCGGTACCGGCCGGCGGCACGACTGGTCAATCAGCCGGGCGTTTGTCGACGCAAGCCCGTTGCCTGTGTTCCTGGCCGGTGGCCTGACCCCGGACAATGCCCGGCAGGCGGTCCGGGACGTCAGGCCATTCGGTCTGGATCTGTGCATCGGGGTTCGCACCAATGACCGGCTTGATCAGGCCAAACTGACCGCTTTCATGGCGGCTGCAATGACCGCCTGAGTGACGCGCGGCAGACCTGCAATTAGTGCATTGGCCAATCACCTTCACGAGGTTTCCGACAGGCGGCGGCGCTCCTTGAACTCCGCGTGGGATGCGTCGGTGCCGTCGTGGAAAGAGCCGAACCATTTGTCCCACGGCACTTCCAGGTTGCCGTAATTGCACTCGAAATAGCGGTGGTGCATCTGGTGATGGAAGGTGCCGAGCGCCAGCCGGCTCTTGTCCTTTACCAGCAGGCCTTCAAACCCGGTATGGGATGTGGCCGCGGTCAGCGCCTGGTGCTGCATGTGAAACAGGATATGGATCGGATGCGCCGCCACGACCCAGTGGATCAGCACCGACGACAGGAAGATCAGATGCTCGACCGGATGCATGGAAAAGCCGGACCACGGGCCGACATTTGTATTGCGGTGATGCAGCGCATGAGCAAGGCGATACAGCGGCGGCCAGTGCAGCCACCGGTGTACCCAGTAGAAGTGAAATGAAATCCATACCGGCGTGAGGAAGAACAGCGCCACGAACCAAACCGGGTTGTCTGACCATAAGAGATTGGGCGCGTAGCCGTTGGCCATGGCCCAGAACATCAACACCTCATAGGCCGTCCAGAAGGCGACCCCACTGGTGAGCGACCAGAACATGTTGTCGAGCACCTGGTTTTTGAAGGTAAACGTGCTGGTGCTTTTCGACAGATCGCGCTTGTCGAATTTGCGGCGCCTGTCCTGTTTTTTCCATGTGTAGAAATACAGATGCAGTCCGCCGGCCACGGCGACAAGCAGCACAAGATTGCGGACATAGATTTGCGCGATCCAGCCCGGTGCCAGGGTCATTGCCTGCTCAGGCGACGGCTGAAACCAGCGCCAGGTGATATACGCCAACACAACCAGGATGGTGTTTTCAGCAATCGAGAACCAGCGGTCGGCAACCCAGCGCAGCATTCTCACTGGATCGGGCGGCCAGCAAAAGAACGGTGACACACGGACCGGCACCGGCGGGCGATGGTGCCATTGCCGGGCGAAGGCGCTGCCACCAGGGCCTTGTTGGCTTTCAGTCTCAATTTTGTCTGGCATTCGGTTACCCATCTATTCTTGCGGCAGTCTCGTACAGATTTCGGGTGCAGGCAATCGCTGCGCCGGCAGTTTCTCCCACGCGCGTCGGGCAACGATACCGGCCTGCCGGTCGCAGTGGCAAATCCGGAGCGGATGAAAGCGCAGCGGCTGGTGCAGGCTTTCATGGATGCCACCAGGGATCATTTTCGCACTTCCGGCTGCAAATGCACTGATCGTGCCGTTGTGAACGTACACCTGTGAGTTGCGTAAACCTGTTGCGGACAACCAGACAATGATCGGATACATTGCCATCGGGAGACGACAACCACGTTATGGATATTAAAGCCGGCACCAGATCGGCACTATGGGGAGACAGTTTCAATGATCCGGATGGTTTCAATACTATTGCTCACGCTGGGCTTCAACTCGCTGGCACTGGCCGAAGACGCGAAGTATCAGCTGGAACTCGATATCAGCTGGAGCAGTGACACCCATCCCCATGACTGGCCTGCGAACGATGGGCACATGTCGGGGCTGATCGGCGCCACTCACCACGGACGCTATGTGATGTTTGCGGATGGCAACACCGCGACCAGCGGCGTCAAGTCGGTGGCAGAACGGGGCCGGCCACGCATTTTGCGCGCCGAGATGGACGAGGCCATTGAGCGCAAGCGGATAAAGGATGTGTTTCAGGCCGACGGCATTGCCAAGGTTCCGGGGCGCATATCCGTAAAATTCCCGGTCAGCGAAACCCATTCCAGGGTGTCGTTCATCACCATGATCGCCCCCATTCCGGACTGGTTTACAGGTCTGGCCGGTATCAATCTGCGAACCGACGCAGGCTGGCGGGACAAGGCCACTTATGTGCTGTGGGCCTGGGATGCGGGAACCGACCGCGGTGCGTCTTATACGTCAGACAATGATGCAAACCAGCCTGCCGAATCCATCCGGCTGGTGGCAAGCCCGCACTTTCTCGACAATGCCGGCCTCAAACAGGTCGGCACCGCCACCTTTAACCGCATCGACTAGGCCTGCTGCCCGGTATTCAGGTAATGTCCGCGCAACTGCTCGCTGGCTGCTCCATCCCGATTGCCGGTGCAGGCAATTACCGCGCCAGCAGTTTCTCCCAGATGCATTGGGCGACGATGCCGGCCTGCCGGTCGCGGCGGCGGATCTGGAACAACTGAGAGCGCAGCGGCTGGTAGCCCTCGACATTCAGCGGCACGAGGTCGCCGCTTTCCAGCTCCCCTTCGATCATGTGGGTGGGAATGCCGCCCCAGCCCATTCCGGCCAGCAGGATTTCCTTCTTGGCGGCGAAATCAGACACCGTCCAGCGCAAGCCGCCGGGCAACAGCCCCCTGCTCTGGATAAAGCTGCCTGAACTGCTGTCAGCCACGACAACCTGGATGTAGCTTTGCATCTCGGAGATGGTTTTCATGTGAGAACTGCGCGCCGGCTCATAGTCGCGGTGCGCCACCGGCATGATGGTCACTTCGGCAAACGGGGTCGCCTCGACCTGGTCGACCGGCACACCGTCCATGGTGGCGATGATGATGTCGGCATCATTGCGCAACAGCCGCTCAATCGGCCCGCCCATGCTCTCGCGCGACAGGCGGATATGGGTGGCAGGATATTCCGCCCGCACCGTGGCGACGATATCCAGCACCGGTTTCAGCGGGAAGGTGGCGGTGACGGCCAGGAACACTTCGGCCTCCTGCCCGGCGCTCAGGTTTTTGGCCATGTTGCCCAGTTGCTGCATCTGCTGCATGACCCGCGTTGCCTGCCGGTAAAATACCTCGCCCTCACGGGTCAGTTTCGGCCTGTATGCCTCGCGCGACAGCAGCGCAACATCAATCTCGGTCTCAAGCTTCTTCAACATGTGACTGATGGCGGACTGGGACTTGTTGAGCCGCTCCGCCGCGCCCCGGAAAGTTCCCTCGGTGACAATGGCGTGCAGCACGATCAGTTGTTCATAGGTCAAGGCAGGTCACACAACATCTGGAATTTGATCAATTTTTCAGATCGTTATCATGAGAAATCAATATTATCAATTAATCATGGATGTCGCTACCTGTCTCGAGACCCCAACCGGAATGCAACGAGAAAGGAGCTTCTCCCATGAAACTTTACTACAAATCCGGCGCCTGTTCCCTGGCCACACATATTGTCCTGCACGAAGCAGGCGAGGCCTTCGACATAGAGGAAGTTGATACTGAAGCCGGGCGCACCAAATCCGGCGGCGACTACACGGCAATCAATCCGAAGGGCTATGTCCCGGCGCTCGAACTGGCGTCCGGTGAAGTCCTCAGCGAAGGTGCAGCCATCCTGCAATACATCGCCGACCTGCACCCTGAAAGCGACCTGGCGCCGAAGGCCGGAACCATTGCACGGGCACGGCTGCAGGAGTATCTGAACTATACTGCCTCGGAACTGCACAAGGCGTTCGGTCCGTTCTTCTCCAGCGCTGCCAGCGAGCCGGACAAGCAGGCGGCAGGCAATGCAGTTGCGCAGAAATTCGATTATCTCGACGACCTGCTGAGTGACGGGCGGACCTATCTTCTGGGCAGCGGGTTTTCCGTTGCAGACGCCTACCTGTTTGTCGTTGCCAACTGGTCGAACTTCACCGGCATTGATCTGAAAAACTGGCCTCATGTGGCCGCGTTTGTCGAGCGCGTCGCGGCCCGCCCGGCGGCCCAGGCTGCACTTAAAGCTGAAGGGCTGGCGTGATGGCGGAGCAGAGGCTTTCGCCGATGTCACCGATATCATGAGCGATTATTTCGACGGCCTCTACCATGCCGACACCAAGCGGCTGGCGCAAGTGTTCCACCCCGATGCGCGTTATGTGAACATGATCGAGGGCGACTATATGAACAAGTCGCTGAGCGAATATTTCGAGATGGTCGACCAGCGCACACCGCCGGCCAGCCGGGACGAAGAGCGCGCTGATCGCATCTTGTCGATCCAGTTCGGCGGCCCCCGCATGGCGTTCGTCACAGCGTCGATGACAATGATGGATCACGAGTATCTGGACTTCCTGACGCTCACACGTGACCAGCATGACTGGCGGATCATGGCAAAGGTCTTCATCTAGGGTGATTCAGATTGTTGTATTGAATCAGAGGCAACCACTAAGTTTATGTTTTCAATATCTTTTACTTCAAATACCGAACCATCGTTGCAAGCGGGGTTTGCAACTCAACTACAGGAGGTCTGACATGCCCTACGTCAATATCAAGGTAACCAAGGAAGGCGGCCCGAACGGCACCGGCCCGACAGCCGAGCAGAAGGCGGAACTGATCAAGGGCACAACCGAGTTGCTGGCCCGCGTGCTGAACAAGGCCCCGGCCACTACGTTTGTCGTCATAGACGAAGTTGCCCTGCAAGACTGGGGCATAGGTGGAATGCCGGTGATGGAATTTCGCGAAAGCCGATCCGACTGACACCCTTTCCGGAGGCGGCATGCATGAACTGCCTCCGGACTTCACCAAACCTTCAGGCGCGCGCCAGATGGCCGATTGTGTTGGCGACAATGCGTGCGGCGGTGAAGGCTGCAATACCGTTTGTGTCACGCTCCGGCACGAATTCAATCATGTCGAAAGCCACCAGGTTGGCCCTGGCGACAACACCGGCGATCAGGTCAATCGACTGGGTGTAGGTGAGCCCGCCCGGTGTCGGCGCCATGACCGCGGGCATGATGCCGGAATCGAGTGCATCGCAGTCAAAGGTGATCATGCAGTTTGCACCCTCCGGCAGGTGCTGCAGTGCCGCATCCACACCTTGTTCGTGCACGGCACGCGCGGTCACTATTTCCGCGCCCCAGTCTCGCGCAATCTCCACCTCCTCGCGCCGGGCCGACCCCAACCCTCTGATGCCGACCTGAATGATCCGTTCGACATGCGCCATTTCGGAAGCGCGGCGCATGGTGGACGAAAAACCCAGCGGTTCACCGCGGCGCTCGTCACGCCAGTCGATGTGGGCATCGACCTGGATGATGGTCAGCGGACCGGCCGACGCCAGCGCCTTGATGAACGGAATAGGCGTTGAGTCATCGCCGCCCAGCATGATCGGTACCGCGCCAGCCGCTACAATCTCAGCCGTGGCCGTCTCGATCAGGGCCCGGTTTGCACCGCCGTCCTGACTGGAGGTTTTAAGATCGCCGGCGTCGGCAACAGTGAAATCGCTATCGCCCAGCAGTGGCCCGTCCAGATCGAAGTCCCAGTGATCCGGCCATGCGGAATCCTCTTCCATGGCAGCCCGCATCGCATCCGGAGCTCCGGCATAGACCTGGTTGTCGATGCCCTGATAAGGCGTGCCGTGCGGCGCACCGAACAGCACAGCATCGGCCTGACCGAGGTCGACGCCTTTGCTGGCACCCATGAACGGGACCTTTGCCGCTTGAAAGTTGCTGGTTGTCATTTTTCAGACCTTACTTAGCTTGCCCAGTTATGAGCGCTTCCGGGATGATGTTGCTGCCAAGGTGCTGCACGCAGATGTAATCTACGGTTCATTTCCGCTCCGGTCGCCTGAATTTTTCTATTGCTTGCGCCACACCGACCCTGATCACGCACGTCTCCGCATGATCATTGATCAGGCCCATGGCCTGCATGAAGGCGTAGACTGTGGTCGGGCCGACGAATTTCCAGCCGCGTTTTTTCAGGTCTTTCGACAGGGCAACGGAGGTGTTGGAGGTTGAGGCGGTCTGGGGTTTTCCGAGTTGGGACGCATCCGGCTCATAACCCCAGAAGAAGGCGGCCAATGAGCCCTCACTGGTAACCATCTCCTGCGCACACCGGGCATTATTGACGACGGCCTCGATCTTGCCGCGGTGGCGCACGATGCCCTCGTCCTTGAGCAGGCGCTCGACATCAGCCCCGGTGAAGCTGGCCACCTCATTGAAATCGAAATTTGCAAACGCCGCACGAAAATTCTCCCGCTTGGCCAGGATGGTGCGCCAGCTCAGTCCGGACTGGAAACTCTCCAGGCACAGTTTTTCAAACAGACGCCGGTCATCATCCACCGGGAAGCCCCATTCGATGTCGTGGTAGTCGAGAAACTCCGGCGCACTGCCCGCCCAGCGACAGCGCGGTTTACCGTCCGGCGCTATAAATGTCTCACTCACGATTTTGCGTGTCCCTTTGTTCGACGGCTACTCAGGCGAGCAGAAAACCCAGCCGTTCATCAGTCCTTGCCGGAGAGATCTCGTGAATGTCGGCGCTGACGATGTTCTCGGCGACAAACGGGTCCTCGTTCACCCTGTCCTGCAAATCCGTCAGCGATGTTTTATGCGCCATGATGGCGCCGCCCAGTTGCGGTTGCAGGCTGCCGGCCATCAGGAACACGCCGTCATCAAAGCCGCGCTTGATCCAGGCCTTGTGGGCATCCATGAATTCACCGGCACGGGCTTTGTCAGCGGCAAATTTAAGCAGTACGACAAACATCTCAGTTGTTCTCCTGTTTATCTGGGCGGGCACTGTCGATGATCGATGCCAGCCAGTCACACATCTCACTCACTTCCCGGCGAATGAACTTGTCGTCGCCAAAGGCGCTGGCCAGCGTGGCAACGCCCTGACTGCGGGCCAGGATATGCATGGCCAGCCGGTCTGCTTCCTGGTCAAGTCCAAGGGCACGGAACTGCACACCCAGCCAGGTCCGAAACAGCGAGAACAGCTCGGTGGCGCCTGCCCTGGACCCATGGTTCAGCTTGGCAAGTTCGGTGGTCAGCGTGCCGACCGGACAGCCGAAGCGCTTTATGTCGGCGCGGTTGTCAGTCAGGATATGGATAAAGCTGCGAATGCGGTCTTCGGGGTTTTCGCTTTCCGCCTCCCACGCAGCCAGCATCTGCCGTGTATCAGCCATACGCGCACCGATCACAGCCTCCAGAATGTCGTCCTTGGTCTTGAAGTGATAATAGAAATTTCCGCGCGAAATCCGCACCGCACCGGCAATGTCGGCGAACGACGTGTGCTCATAGCCCTGCCGGTAAAACAACAGATCGGCTGCTGCAACAATGTGGTCTCGAGTGGTCATGGCATTCATGCAGCAGTCCTCCCGTTTTTAGGGCGTGTGTCCTATTCGAACACTTATTAGGACACTTGACCTAACCTGTCAAGTGCTGCAAAAGATGCCAACTCAGGCCAACATCCGCAAAGACGCCATGCTTCGTTTTAGCATGGCGACCGGTGCCTGGTTGCCATGGCCGGCCTGATTGTGGTTTGAAGCTAGCTGCCGGACATGGCCGCCAGCAGTACGTCTCTGGTTGTCGACAGATGCCGGTGCAACACTTCCTCACACGCAACGGCATGCCCGCCGGCAAATTCGGCAGCGATAGCCGCATGATCTTCCAGCCAGCGCGGTGTCTGGACTTTAAGATCATCATAACCCTTGGCGTGGACACGGCACAGGTTGCGCAGTTCGCCTATCAGCTCGATATGGCGCGGCTTTTGCGCCGGCTGGTAAAGCGCCTCATGGAACGCCCGGTCACCATTGCTCCAGCCTGCCCTGCCCGCTTCCAGTGAAGATCGGCGCAACTGGTATTGAACCTCGTCAACCTGCTCAGCTGATGCAACTGCAGCGGCGGCACTTACACAGTTGCACTCCAGCATGATGCGCAGTTCGAACACCTCCTCGATTTCGCGTGGCGACAGGCTGACCACGCGAGCGCCGCGATTGGGCCGGATGGTCACCAGCCGTTCGCCCGCCAGCGACGCCAATGCGTCCCTGACCGGTATGCGGCTGGCCCCGAAACGCTCCGCGATACCGGCCTGGTGCAGTTCCGAACCGGGCTTCAGCGCACCGCTCAGGATGTCGTCGCGCAAACCGTCCAGAATAGTGTCGTCAGCCATGATTTTACCTTGAACACAGGAGGTCAATCCGATAGCAATTCCGTATACATGTATACATATGGAGTCAATCATGGCCAGCAACCACACTTACACAAGCCGCATCGCGTGGACCGGCAATACCGGTGAAGGCACCAGGACCTACAAGGGGTATGACAGGACGTGGGACGTTGCGGTGCCCGGAAAACCGGTCATCCACTGTTCCAATGACCCGCTGCTGGGCGGTGATCCATCGCTGATGAACCCGGAAGACCTGCTCATCTCTGCGCTGTCGGCGTGTCACATGCTGTGGTACCTGCACCTGGCCAGCGTCGACAAGATCACCGTGCGCAGCTACTGCGACGAACCGGTTGCCCAGGGTGAAAACCTGCCCAACGGTTCAGGTCGTTTCCTCAGCGCCACCCTGCGCCCGCACATCAGCGTCGAAGCCGGATGTGATCTTGTCCGGGCACGCGATATTCACAACGACATCCACAAGTTCTGTTTCATCGCCCGCTCTGTGAATTTTCCTGTATCGTGTGAACCGGTCATCGAATTTGCATGATCGATACCAAAGGAACTGACTATTGACCCTTTTGACCGATTTTTCGCGTTTGCTGGCTAGGCATGCTTCACGCCTTGGTCTGGCTGACCACAAGTGGAGCATAACGACGTCCGGCGGACGCGAAAAACCGGCCTTCGGTGGGCCAAATCCGTCCATCTGGTGCGTTGCGGCGCTTGCCCGATGCACCGCATCGCGCTGCGCACCGCGCCTGCCAGAGTGGCCGGATTTGACTCCATCAAAAGGGTCAATAGTCAGTTCCTTTGGTATAAGTCGGGGCTGAACTTTGGGCGACGTACATATTGCGGCTGGGGCCGGATTTTCAAACGACCGGCGTGAACTGGGGGAAATCGCCGCCCAGTCGCTGTCCTTGTTTGAAGGTCACCGATACCTGATTTTCGAATGCCTGGCCGAACGCACGCTGGCGCTGGCGCAGACCGAAGACGGCCGCCGCAGGCAGGTTGAACGCGCCATCGGCTATCTTGAAGCCTGCATCAACACCTGTATCCTCAACAATATCAAGATCATCAGCAATTTTGGCGGCAGCGCGCCGAAACAAGTGGCCGAAGCCATTGCCGGTTTTCTCAAACAGCACAATCTGCGCCGCAAGATCGGCTATGTGCTCGGCGATGAACTGCCGGTCGACGACAATGAGCATGGCGGCCGGGCCATCTCGCGCAATGCCTATATCGGCGCCAACGGCATTGTCGAGGCGCTGGATGCCGGTGCCGACATCGTGGTCACCGGACGGGTGGCGGACCCGTCACTGGTGGTCGGGGCGGTGGCGTTTGAGCACGGCCTGAAATGGATAGACTGGAACCGGCTGGCGCAGGCCACCCTGGCCGGACATCTGATCGAGTGCGGCACCCAGGTCTGCGGCGGGTATTTTGCCGATACCGGGGCCAAGCAGGTGCCTGGCCTGACCCGGCTCGGGGCGCCTGTCGCCAGTGTTGCACGCGGTCATGACCGGCTGAAAATAAGCAAGCCGCTGGGCGGCGGCGTTCTTACAACCGCCACGGTGACAGAACAATTGCTGTATGAAATTCACGACCCGGCCCGCTATCTCACGCCGGATGTGGTCATGGATATTTCGGATGTGGCCATGCAGCAGACCGGCACGCATGAAGTCACGCTGACCGGTTGTGTCGGCCATGCCAGGCCGGACTGGCTGAAAACCCTGACCTGTGTCGACGAGGGCTGGATCGGCGAAGGCGAGATTTCCTATATGGGCGACACCAGCCTCGACCGGGCGCAGATGGCGCGCGCAGTCCTGCAGCAGCGCCTTGAGACTATCGCACCGTCGGCGTCACCGCATTTCGACATCATCGGTTCAATGTATGATGATGCAGGCAGCGGCGCGCAGCACCCGCGCGATGTGCGTCTAAGAATGGCCGTTGCATCAGCCGACCTGCAACAGGTACAGGCCCTGCTCAATGAAGTTGAAGCGCTTTACCTGAACGGCCCGGCAGGCGGCGGCGGCATTCGCCTGAATGTCTCGGCCCGCACCGCAACCGTTGCAGGTGCCGTACGCCAGAACGAGGCCGTCTCGCGCGGCTACTTGCTGGAGGACACGCAATGACAGAAATCCTGACATCCGTTGCGATGATACCGATCCGGCAACTGGCGCACGGGCGGGCCGGCGACAAGGGCAACCGGCTGAACATTTCGGTGATTGCGTACGACCCGCAGCATTTCGATCACCTCAAGACCCATGTCACCGAAGACCTGTGCCGGCGCGCCTTCGCATTCAGCCCGCCTTCCGGCATCACGCGATATGTGCTGCCAAAAATCAATGCGATGAACTTTGTGCTGGAGGACGTGCTGGATGGTGGCGTCAACGTCAATCTCAGGCTGGACCGGCACGGCAAGACACTCAGCTACGCGCTGCTGGACATGCAAATCCCGGCACCACCGGGCTGGGACCATCAGGCCGACAATCAGTTCACGTAACGGGCATTTTGCACTGGTTCTTCAAACCTGCCTTGTATTGGAAAAACTGGCATTCCCAATTTCTGTTCAGCTGGCACATAGCTGCGGTTCTGAGGTGTTAAAGCAGTTTCCAAACTGCCATATAAGTCTGAGTTTCACGAATGTCGCTGCATGTCCTATCGTGGGCGCCATGAAAGTTGAAAGTGATGGCAAATGTTCGGGTTAAGGCGGGCTCTGCGCAAACGTGGCGGTGTGTCCCTGACGGTCACCCTGGCTACCAGTATCAGCGCCCTGTTGCTGGTGGCGGTGTTGAGCGTGCTGTTCATCGGGCTGTGGAGCGGCGCCAAGAATACTCAGGAACTGCTGCAGCAACAGGCCTACATGATCCTGGCCACCACATCCGAAAAGGTTCAGACACATCTTGCCCCGGCCAGCAATCAGGTGGCGCTGCTCGCACAGCTCATTGCAGCCGGTGAGCTGGACCCCGCCCGGCGCAACAGGCTGATCGACACCTTCAAGGGTGGCCTGTCGGCTGCGCCCCAACTTGATTCAGTGCTTCATTTCGACCACGCCTACCAGGGCACGGGGGTGGCGCGGTCCGATACCGGGTTTGTCGAGATCCTGCGTGATTATTCATCCGATCAAAAGGTGCGGGATAGTATCGACAAGGCGCTTGGTGACGGCAAAGGGTCTTGGGGCGAGCCGATCTGGCTGCCGCGATTGAAGAAGACACTGCTGAACTACCGCGCGCCGGTAACCTATCCGAACGGCAAACAGGGATTGCTGGTTGCGTCGGTCACGGTCAGCGAGCTGTCCTCCTACCTTGGCAACTTTGACCCGGACATCGGCAGCAATGTCTATATCCTGCATGACAAGGACAAGGTTCTGGCCCACCCAAACCTCGCCGGCCTGCGCGGCGGCAATCGCAATGAGGACGCCCCGCTACCCAGTCTTGCGGAAACCGGTGATCCGGTGCTGGCGGCCTTCTGGCAGGCCGAAGGCAGATATCCGCTTGAGATTGCCGCCGACAGTGATCTGCAGGGCCATGTACTCAGCCTGTTTGACGACGAGTACGTGTTCATCTATCGCGATTTGCCGGGCTTTGCCAGCAAACCCTGGAAGGTGGGTACCTATTTTCGCAGCTCCGAAGTGGACGCGGAATTCAAGCGTCTGCTGTGGGCGGCACTGGCCGGCCTTGCCACCTTGCTGGTCGCCCTGGCAGGCGCCATATGGCTTGGCCGGAGAATTGCACAACCGGTCGTCGACACCGCTCTTGCCGCGTCACGCATAGGCCAGCTTGATATTTCCGACACGCCGAAACTGAAAGGCAGCACGTTCCGCGAACTCAATGACCAGGCCATCGCCTTCAACACCATGCTGGAAGGCCTGAAATGGTTCGAAACCTACGTGCCGAAGAAGCTGGTCCGGCGGCTGATCAGCCAGGACGCGGACAAGTTCCCCTCCTCCGTTGAACGCGATGTCACCGTCATGTTCACCGATATCGTCGGCTACAGCGGACTGTCCGAAGGCATTGCCGCCGATCAGGTCGCCAAATTGCTCAACCGGCATTTCGGCTTGCTGGCCGGTTGCATTGAGGCCGAGGACGGCACCGTCGACAAGTTCATCGGCGACAGTGTCATGGCGTTCTGGGGCGCGCCTGATCATTATGCCGATCACGCCGACCGGGCGGTGCGCGCCGCCCAGGCAATTGAACGCGCTCTTGACGAGGACAACAAGGCCCGCATTGCAGCAGGTGAGGCTGAGATCAAGATCCGGATCGGGCTGCACAGCGGGCCGGTCACGGTCGGCAATATAGGTGCACCGGGGCGGATCAACTACACCATCATCGGCGACAATGTGAACCTGGCCCAGCGCCTTGAACAGCTCGGCAAGCAGTTCACGGACGAGCCGTCATTGAAACGCTCGGTAACAACCCTGCTCACTGCAGCAACGGCAGACCAGTTGACATCGAAGCATGACCTTGATGACCTGGGCGACCAGACGGTGCGTGGCAGGCACGGCAAGATCCGGGTGTACCGGCTTTAATTGGTCGAACAGCTTATCCTCGCTTTGCTCGGGCCGTTCTTTTTTGCTGGTCGAACAGCTTTCTTCGCTTCGCTCAGGCCGTTCTCCGAACTTGAGCAACTGTTTTATTTTCGTCACCCCAGCGAAGGCTGGTATCCAAAATCTGACTTAGCCAGAACCGCCAGTTCGGTTTGGACCCCTTGGATTCACGTAACAAGTGCAACACCTGCTAAGGTGTTGTTGCGATGGGAAAGAGTTATGTTCATCTGTCTCTAGTAGAGCGGATCAAGATCGATTTGTTGCGTAAGGCGAACCAGTCGATCAGAGAAATTGCGCGCCAGCTTGGCAGAGCCGCATGTACGGTCAGCCGTGAACTGAAACGCAATGCAAAACCAACAAAACAATGGACGGGGGTGTATGAGGGTGAACGCGCTCATCAACTGGCCTTGCGACGAAGACGATGGGACTGTCGCTTCAAGCTGGCGCACCAGCCAGCACTGCGTGCACTTGTTCGCGACCGCCTTGCGATGGGATGGTCACCACAGATGATTGCAGGCCGGCTGGCACTGCATAACGCTCACATGCAGATCAGTCATGAGTCAATCTATCGCTTCATCTACCATCGTTCAGCTCAGAAGGATTACTGGCACAGGCTGCTGCCACGGGCAAAACACCGCAGAGGTAAACTCAAGCGCGGTGGTATCAGTCCGGTTGAGCATATAAAACAGCGCGTTAGCATCCATGAACGGCCCCGATCGGTTACGTCACGCACAAAACCCGGCCACTGGGAAGCCGACCTGATGCTGTTTTCCCGCTATGGTCAGGCCGTGTTGGTGCTGCATGAACGAACCTCCAGGTTCACAACCCTCATGCGCCAGCCTTCCAAGGCTGCCCGGCCTGTGGCAGATCGGCTTTCAAGCTTCCTTGCCAAGCTGCCAGGCCATTTGCGCCAGAGCATCACTTTCGACAATGGGACCGAGTTTGCCTTGCATCATGAGCTCAAACCCCTGCTGGCATGTGGCACCTACTTCTGTGATCCTCATGCGCCATGGCAAAAAGGTGGTGTGGAAAACGCCATCTCAAGGCTCAGGCGATCATTGCCGAGAAAGTCAGACCTGGCAGCCATCCCGGCACAACAGTTGCAGTTCATCACAGACAGGTACAACAATGCGCCAAGAAAATGCCTCAACTACAAAACCCCAAACGAGGTCTTCAATCAGATGTTCAACCGTGTTGCACTTCAAACGTGACTCCACCCCCCAGCCTTCGCTGGGATGACGGTAGTGATGAACACCATTCCGAAGCACGGAACGTGCTGAGGCAAGCGCGACCGCGCGCCGCACGAAGTGCGCCCCCTGCGGAGCGCAGCCGAAAGGCTGCTGGCGTGAGCGATTAAACGCTCTAGTCTGCGGCGAAGCACATGAACAGGCCGGAACCGCCGGTCTTTGCCAGGTCGTCCTGGGAACAACCGCGTGAATCGTGGGCCGCTGTCCACGACGTGTTGCCGCCGCCATGCCGGTCATGGTGGCCGACCGTGGCGGTGCCTTCACCCGAACTCGTCCAGTTGCTGCAGGTGCGGTCTTCCTTCACGCGCGGAAAATAGGCTGTACCGTCGGCCATGGTGCCGGTCAGGATATCGTGGCGGTTGGGTTTGTCACCGCGTCCATTGACCAGGTTGCCGTTTTCGTCCAGCCCGGTTGACTTGACGAGGTTTGGCGCCAAATGAAGTTGATCCAGGTCCGATGCAATCAGTACGCCCTTTGCATTGTGCCAGGGACCCTTGCCGATGCGATCACGCGCTGAAACACCCCGTTTGCCGTCTTCCTGGGTGCTCAGATAAGCCTTCCAGGTACGTCCGGTTGAGCCTGCCGCCTCAGCCAGCTTCGCGCAGTGCGCATCAGCCCCTTCGAGACCGCCGAGATTGCCCCCGTTTCCGGAGCCGACGCTGGTGATGAAGAAGCCCATGGATTTTTCCTGAGCCGTGGCAGGGGAAAGGGCGATTGCAAAAAACGGCAGGGCGACAATGGCAAGTCTGGATAATTTCATGGAAAGCACTCCTGATGCTGTTTGAATGTCGAATGGCGCTGACGCGGGCCGCACGCAGTCATTAACCCTTGAAAACCGGCTGTATGCAATTGCTTGCAGGACCCGAATTCTCAAATGCCGTCCAAGCGTCAGCGCTGACTGCCGGGCAAAGCAAAACCGCTTTTATTTCCAGCAACATAGGTACATAGTTCCATTCAAGAAGCATGAATAAATGCACCAACGGAGCGTCAATGCAGAACCGCGAAGAGCTTTATATGGCGCTGACTGCGCTGTTGGCGGCATTGCTGATAGCGGCGAGCCAGGTGGCGCAGGAAAGTCCGGTTTCGCTGCCCGGTGCGTATCTCTACTGGATTGTGCGGATCGCCATCGAAGCATTGCTGTTTTTCACCGCCCGCCAGGTGCTTGAAAAATATCTGCCCAAAACGGTTTCATTTGCCTGGATGACCGGGATGGCAATAGTGGTCAGCCATGTGCTGTTTGTGCTGTCGGTTACAGCAATGGACATCGTACTGGGCTATCCGGAACTGGGCATCGGGACGGCCGGCAGCAATACGCAATTCCGGCTCCGGGCATTCGCACTGGAACTGCTCTACCTGTCCGACAACCATATTGCGCTGTGCCTGCTGCTGTCGCTGCCGAGGCTTGCGCTGAGAGCAGCAAACAATCCTGCACCGCAATCGGCAATTCACCGGTTGCCGGGCGATGGTGATAGTGTCCGCGAGTTGACGCCAACCCTGCTGTCTGCCGTCGACCCACCCCTGAACGGGCAGATCATCTGGGCCGAGGCCCAGGAGCATTATGTTCGGATTACAACCAGCAACGAGGTGCGCATGGTGTTATGCCGGTTTTCCGACATCGTGCGCGAATTGCCGGGCGACCGCGGCATGCAGGTTCACCGCTCTCACTGGGTTGCCTGCTCCGCGATTGCCCAGGCGGTCAGGGACGGACAGAACTTGAAGCTTGTGCTGCTCTCCGGCGACAGTGTTCCGGTCAGCCGGTCGTTCAGGAGCGCGGTGGAAACCAGGCTGGAACAGCCGCCGGCCATGATCAGGGCATAACGTCCTTGCGGGCTATTTACTAAAGCGGCATGGCAATGCTTAAATGTCGAGACAAGGATGCGGCCATCTTTGAAGTCAGTTGAAAGGCCCGAGCCCATGATGTCCCGAACGAGCAAAACCTATCCGCGCATGATCGTGTTGGCAGGCTTGGCAATGTCGCTAGCGGTGTCGCAGGCACATGCCTTTTCAGTCAAATATGCGCCGGGATATTCCTCAAAACGTTCTGTCGACGTGGAGTTCATATATCCCAAAGGTTCCGTGCCGGATGTTGTCGCAGCCGATGATGTTCGCGAAGACAGCCCGGCTGACATTGTTGAGTATCATGTAACAACACATCGGTATGTGCATATTACGGTCAACCATGTGAGACCGTTCTACCGCCCGCACATCAGGGTGCACCGGGCAGCTACATTCTACCCCTCACGCATCAGAGTGCATCGGGCCGGCAGTTTCGGATACTGAGAAACCGGCTGACCCCGGCCAGATTTAACTGATTTTTGGCTGCATTAACCGGAACGCATAAACCTGAACGTTTCCAAAGCGTTAGAACTACCTGCCCAGAGCTTAAATCAGCGCTGCGTAACATACATTCTGCAGATTTCACTAGTCGGGCTTGTCGGTGTCTGCCAACACATCGCTTGTGGCAACCGATTGTGAAACTTCACCAACCCTTCGCACGATATACGGTTTGGACTATTGTTGCACGACGGGATACCAAAGCGCTGCTCTGCGAAACCAGAATGCCAATCGGATAGGAACCTGACCATGAAATGCTGCGGCCCCGGCTACGCGTCTCCTGGCGAAGCGATGCAAGCACCGCGAGAGAAGCTGCTCTACACCATCGCCATATATACCGGCACCGGCATTCAGAAGCCCGACTATCTGTGCACCATTGATGCGGACCCTGAGAGCGACACCTACAGTCAGGTGATCTCGCGGCTGGAAATGCCGGGCATTGGCGATGAGCTGCATCATATGGGCTGGAACGCCTGCTCATCATGCCACGATGATGCCGGTATGGAACGCAAATACATGATTGTGCCCGGGTGTGCGATCTTCCAATCTGCATATTGTCGATTGCGCCAGCGACCCGCGCAACCCGGCCCTGTTCAAGGTGATCGAGGGATCGGAGATCAAGGCGAAGACCAACCTTTCAGCACCGCATACAATTCATTGCCTGGGTTCTGAAATCATCATCTCCATGCTGGGTGATGCGCAGGGCAATGCACCGGGCGGTTATCTGCATCTGGACAAGGAGTTCAACATTGTCGGGCGCTGGGAAAACTCCATGGGCGACATCAAGTTCGGCTACGACTTCTGGTACCAGCCCCGCCACAACGTGATGGTGTCGTCAGAATGGGCGGCACCCAACACCTTCATGCCGGGTTTCGACCTGGAAGAAGTCGGGCATCTGAAGTACGGGCGCGAGATCCACTTCTGGGATTTCGAAAAAAAGACGCCAAAACAGACCATGTACCTTGGTGAAGACGGACTGATCCCGCTGGAGGTGCGCTTTCACCACGAGCCTGCCTCGTCGCACGGCTTTGTCGGCGCGGCCCTGTCGTGCCAACATCATCCACTGGTGGAAGGATGCAGCCGGTGAATGGCAGTGGGAGAAGATCATCGACGTGGAAAACGAGCCGCCATCCGGAATGGCCGATCCCGGTTCCAGGTGTCATCTCCGTCATCCTGTTGTCGATGGACGACCGCTTTTTGTATTTCTGCAACTGGCTGCACGGCGATATCCGCCAGTATGACATTTCCGACCCGCACAACCCCAGGTTCACCGGGCAGGTCTGGATGGGCGGATTGCTGGGACGCGCGCCGGAGGTCAACGGTGTGAAGGTCACCGGTGGACCGCAGATGATCCAGCTGTCGCTGGACGGCAAGCGGCTTTACGTGACGACCTCGCTGTTTTCCACTTGGGACAATCAGTTCTATCCTGAAATCCGCAGCAATGGCGGCTGCATGCTGATGGTGAATTGCGACACCGAAACCGGTGGGATGGAGATCGATCCCGAATTCGTGGTTGATTTCGGCAAGGAACCGAACGGCCCCAGCCGTTGCCATGAAACCCGCTACCCCGGCGGCGACTGCACAAGCGATATCTGGCTTTAGGGTCACGACCGAAGGAGCACAACACACAGTGACCACGCATACGATCACCATCGCCAACCGCAACGGCGCGACCTATCAGGTCGATGCGAAGAAGCCTTTGCTTGACAGCCTGCGGGCGCAGGGCGTGGACCTGCCCTATGGCTGCAAATATGGTGGCTGCATTACCTGTGCCGCCAAACTGATCGAGGGCGAGGTCAACCAGACCGCCCAGGTCGCCCTCAACAACAGGCAGATCGCAGATGGCTATGCCATCTTGTGCGTGGCGCGCCCCAAAAGTGACTGCACATTCGACATCGGGGTGGAAAGCCATGACAAGCTCTATCGCAACCCCTTCCTGGACCCGCTCGAACCGCATGAACTGAAAGCGGATATCGCGGCACCGTTTAAGCAAGCTCGCAAGGACACACCATGACCAGCCTTGATGGCCTGAGCCATACCGACCATGACCAGCCCTACAGCGATGACTACCTGCAGACGATCCTGAAGTCGGTGAAGACCATCGCCATGGTGGGCGCCAGTCCCGACAAGACCAAGTTCAGCTATGGAGTTCTGCGGGTGCTGCACGAAACCGGCTATGACATGATCCCGGTCAATCCACGCCCGGGTGTGACCGAAATCCGCGGCCTGAAAGTCTTCCCCGACCTGGCGTCTATCGACCGGCCGGTCGATATGGTCGAGGTCTTCCGCCGCGCCGAGGACCTGCCTGAAGTGGCCAGGCAGGCAGTCGCCATCGGTGCCAGGGTCCTGTGGGGCCAGATCGGCGTCACACACCCGGAAGCTGCAAAAATCGCCGAAGCGGCCGGCATGAAAGTCGTCATGGACCGCTGCCCGAAAATCGAGCTGTTCCGACCGTTCTGGAAACCGAAGTTGCATCTTGGAATTTGAAAGCGTTATTGGCACTGCACGTTGCAGCATTGCTCTGAACCCAAACGCTGTCGGGTGTCCTTGTGTAGTCTTGCGCTTAGCGGACATTTAACGACCGGCTTATATAATTTCGCCATGGCGCATTATCTGAAGTTTTCCATATCGCTGGTTTCTGCCCTGTTGGGCCTGTGGGCGTTTATAGTCTGGCCGCTGTGGCAAGGTGTGATCGGCTTTTTTGCAATTGGCTGTTTCGGCTCATGGCTGGCAAGCCGGGTGTTCAAACGGTACGCAACGCTGGACGAGATCAAGGAAGACCTGCAGGCGAGGCTGGATAGCGATTAAGCCGCTATCTGGTTTGTGGTTGAGACGGATCAAACCGGATCCAGCGCAGTGATTCCCGCATACATTGGCATTTGTAAACTTGCACAAACAGATCTGTTCTGGTCACATGGCCGTCAATCATTTAATGAACTGCTCTGATCCGGCATTACGGTCTATCGTGGTGCTGAAAATGCGCTTGAGGAGAATACGAAATTGCCAAAATCCAGGACCGTCATCATCGACAAACACCCCGGTCGCAGCGCCCAGGCCTTCGGCATTGCACGGGAACTTGGAACCGACCCTGACCTGATCCACCAACCCTCTGTCGGGGTGATCGGAAACAAGGGCGACAGCCAGTGTTATATCGGGGTCCAGGGCAAGGTACAGGCAATCCACGACAACCTGCTCAGCAACATAGGCAGTGAGCCGGGCCAGATGCCGATGCGCCTGGTCCAGCCGGAATACACCATTGCCACATCGGACGGCATCCGCAACGGCACCCGCGAAATGCGTTACTCGCTGATCGGGCGCGAGGTCACCCATGACTCGGTGTGCGAACACTTAAGTGCCAGCGGTCTGGCCGGCACCATCGCCGTCGTGGCTTGTGACAAGCCGCCAGTCGGAACGCTTGCCGCCTTGCTCGAACACAACCGGCCCGCCATCATGATGTCGGACGGGTCCATCCACCCAGGCTTTGATCCCAAATCCAACAGTCCGGTTGACCTGGTCACTGCCTATCAGGCGGCAGGCAACAAGGACGAAGAACAGCGCATGCACATCTCGTGTATTGCGTGCCCCGGATATGGCAGTTGCGGCGGCATGTTCACCTACAACACCATGCAGACCTTTATCGGGGTTGTCGGCATGCAGCCGCTGCACATGGTGGCACCGGCGTCCGACGATCCGCGCCGTCTGGAACAGTTCCCGGCGGAACTTGTCGGCTATCTCAAGAACCTGATCGACACCGACACCACGCCGAGAGACATTGTCGGGCGCGACTCAATCCGCAATGCGCTGATCGTGGCCATGGCCGTCGGCGGTTCCACCAACGTCGTGCTGCATGCCCCGGAGATCGCTCGGGCCGCCGGGTTCGCGAATTTCTGGAAAGACATCATCACGCCGGAAGAATTCAACCACATTTCGCAGAACGTCGTACCGGTCCTCACCGATGCCCGGCCCTATGGCCGCTATTCGATGGTGGACATCGACGAGGTCGGCGGTGTGCAGGTGATCGTCAAGGAATTGCTTGAAGCAGGCCTTTTGAACGGCGATGTGCCGACCTGCACAGGTGAGACGCTGGCCGAGCAGGTTGCACGGCTCGACACACCATCGGCTGACGGACGGGTCATCTATCCGGTCGCAAAACCCTACAAGCCAACCGGTGGTCTGCGGGTTCTGGGCGGCAACCTGTCGCCGGAGTTCAGTGCCGTGCTGAAACTGGCCGGTGTCGAGGGTGGACTTGAAGACAACATGTTCCGCGGCACCGCACGGGTGTTCGACGGCGAGCAGGACCTGCTGGACGCGCTTGACCGAGAGCCTGACAGTTTCAAGGATCATGACATGATCATCATGCGCTATGAGGGCCCCAGCGGCGGGCCGGGCATGCCGGAAATGCTCGATTCAACCTCGCGCATTACGACCTTGTGCCGCGAGCGCGACATTGTGGTGGCGCTGATGACCGATGCGCGCTTTTCCGGCGGTTCGGTCGGGCTGGTGATCGGGCATGTCGGGCCGGAAGCAGCGCTTGGCGGGCCTATCGCCTTCATCGAGGACGGCGACGAGATCACCGCCGACCTGAACAGCAACGAGCTCAACTGTACCCAGTTGAATGATCCGGCAATCCTGGCAGCGCGCAAGGCGGAGTGGACAAGAGCCGTCGAGGCAAACGGTGGCCTGCATCCATCATGCGGCGACGCCGATACCCGGTTGCTCAACCGCATGCGCCGGTCTGCCGTGCCCGCCATTCAAGGCGCCGGCATGCACCCGGATCGGCAATTGTGGGTCAACGAGCCGCGCGAGCCGGTGGTGTCATCGTTCACGCCAAGCAATAAATACCACGCCTGAGCAGGCCGGCCGCACATCTTGACCTCAAGCCGGACAGCGAGCCTGAGCGTCTACCAGCCCAGAGCTGTGTCCAGTCTCGGTGTCTGGCAAATCGGACATCTGCGTCTGAAGGTCTACGGGATAACTGCTGAAGGGCAAAAATAACAGACAGCATTATCAGCAAAGCGCATGCTTTTGCGCAGCGCGACCTGCCGCCGCTGGTGGCTGCCGAGGGTGAGGATGACGGGCTTGGCTTTATGATCATTCATCCGGGCGAACTTGGCGTATCGATCCTGCTGCACTGGTGGATACAAGGCTCGGTTCTGTGCCAGCACATTGAACGAACCTTGTGGGGCGCTGATACGCCCATGGACACCGCCTCAAGGCCGGTCATCGCCTGTGTCTGGGAAAACTGGGCCTGATCAACGCCGAACAACGCACCTGGCGCGACACCATGATGGTGCCGGGACCGGATGCCGACACTTACCTGAGTGCACAGGCGTCAATGACGGAAGTATGAAGCCAGACCTGTGCAAAAGGCGTTAGCGGCCTGCCTGGACACCCTGCTGTCAAAATAATCCACTAACAGAAAGACCGGGAAGGCTAATCCGGCTTTCCATGCTCTGGTGACGGCTCGAGCAAAACAGATGGAACTGTCGTGTTATCAGTCGCGAAAAAGCCAATGGTTCATTTCTTCGCCTTGCTCACTGTGCTTATGGCTGTTCAGGTATCGTTAGCCGGTGCCCAGTCCGGTGCAGATCGCGACGCGGTTCTTGCAGTTAACACCGAGTTCTACCGGGCGTTTCGGGAAAGCGACACTGCGGCGATGGCAAATGTCTGGAGCAGTCAGGAACCGGTTGCCGTGCAGCACCCGTCAACGGCGCGCATTGACGGGCGCGAAGCGGTTTTAAACAGCTGGTCGCAAATGATGCGCCGCCCGCCAGACATAAGCTGCGAGGTCGAAACCGTCCGGTTTTCCAATGGCGGGTGGGCCGTAACCTGTCTCGAACAGCTCAATCCGGGAAGTGTGCGAATGATCAATGTCTTTCGCAAGGATGCCGGTGACTGGAAGATGATCTACCACGGCCCGGCGCCGGAGGCTGAAAACGTTTAGGATATCAAAAGACCACCCGGACTGACCTCACTTGCGTGAGTCTCAATCCGGGGGCGTATGGTCGATGCTAGTTGTTCATGCTGGCAAATTCATCCGCCGTGAGCGCGCCGTCAGCGTCGGCATCTGCCGAAATGAAGGCATCTTCGGTCAAATCAGGCATCATTGACACAGCTTCGTCCAGCGAGACGGATCCGTCAGCATCGGTATCCACTTCAGCAAAATCCGCAGCCTGTGCAGCGCCAACGGCCAGCACCGAAACAGCCAGAACAGCAAAAAATCTTTTCATCGCACCCTCCAAAATTAGACAACCCGTCATCAAGACGGGCATTATTGTATCTGGTGAGACTGTTGTCTTAACGCCTCACCGACGCGAACATATGACCTTCCCCGGTGGGTTTTTGTTGGGCCAAAAACGGTTGAATTGTGTGATTTTTACGTCAGAAACAGACACCGGTCAGGGGTTGGTTCGCGATCGCCTACCCCTGCGCCAGTATTGCATCCGCAATCCGCCTCGCACTTGCAGCGGCAGCATGGAAATAGCCCTGGAATACCGGCCGGTAGCCGGTGAACCAAAGACCTTTGTTGCCCGGGTCCACTTCACCGCTTGGATGCAACGGAACACCGTCATCGTTCAGCGCCGACAGGTGGCCGAGCAGTGGTTCCAGACCGGTGCGATAGCCGGTTGCGCAGATCACGGTGTCCGGCCGCAACTTTTGGCCATCCCCGAATACAACCGTGTCCTGCCGGAACTCAGCTATGGCGCCTGCCACCTTGAAACGGCCGTCCCTGATGGCGGCCACAAAGCCATCATCCATGGCGAAGGCAACACCGTCTCGCAACAACCGTGTGCCGCCGCCATCCGGGTGGCTGGTCAGTCCGTAGCGTGCCAGGTTGCCGAAAAACAGCCACTGCATCAGCCTGAATGCCGGGTCGAGCGCAACCACCGGCAGCGCAGCGAACAGGTTTGCTGCCCGGTGCAGCGGAAACCCGAACACCCGGGTCGGCATGATGGCCGGGCCATGGCGAACGGAAATGAGCACCTCGGCGGGTTTATGTTGCGCCAGATGGTTCAGTACATCGCCGCCCGAATTACCGGCACCGATCACCAGGATACGCTTGTTGTCCAACCGCGTGACATCGCCCAGATCAGCCGCATGGATCAGTTCGCCCTGGAAACGATCCCGCCCCTTCCAGACGGGCATATGCGGGATGCGGTCACGCCCGGTGGCAAAGATGACATGGCCGCACTGATAGATCTGGTCGTCAGTGGTCAGCTGCCAGACTGCCCCAGCGCGCTCAATGCCGGTCACCTTGACCCCGAAACGGACCGGGACTTCAAGGTCGGCGGCATAACTCTCAAGATAGTCCACAATCGTGTCGCGGCGCAGAAAGGCGCCGTCTGTGTCGGGCACCTGATGCCCAGGCAACCGGGCAAAATACCGGTGAATATTCAGGCGCAGTTGCGGATGGCGTGCATGCCAGGGTTCGGCCACACGATCACTGGCCTCAAGAATCGTTACCGGGATGCCTCGTTGCGCAAGTTCGTGCGCAGCGGTCAGGCCGGAAAGTCCGGCGCCAATTACAATGACAGTTTCGGTCGATGAGTGTTGCATGGTTCTGTCTCTTTGATTGCAGTCGCATTCGGAAGAGACAAGTGTAGTTCCTCACACTGCAGCCCGGTTTTACGGAACCACAGCTGTGGCTTGCCTCGGCGTCAGTGGTTGTTCTGGCCCAAGACTTCTAATCGTGTTAGAGGAAAATCTGATCAAACCGGTGGAAAACGGACACATCATGTCAAAATCAGACGACCCGGTCGAAACTGTAGTGGTTGGCTTGCCCTGGGCCAGCGCGTCGACCACATTTGCCATCCTCGACGTGCTCGCGTCCGTGGGCCGTGACTGGGAAATGCTGCATGGCGCCCCTGCCCGCCCTCCAACCTTCAAGGCCCGGTTACTATCATTGGACGGGTTGCCATACGACGATCCGAATGGCCGGCGGATCACGCCGGAGGGAGCGCTCCCGGATGCACCAGTGCCGGGGCTGATCATCATCCCTGACCTGCACCTTGATCCGTGTGCGTCCGCGCCAGAGATGTTCGCACCCATCGCACAATGGATCAGGCACGCATATGAACATGGCGCACTGACTGCCTCGGTGTGCTCAGGTGCGCTGTTGCTGGCTGAAACGGGGCTGTTAAACGGTATCGACGCAACCACCCACTGGGCCTACTCAGGCGTCATGTCACAGCGCTTTCCGCACATTCGCATGCGGCGTGAGCGCATCCTCGTGCCGGCGGGAGAAGGACACCGGATCATCACCGCCGGTGGTGCATCAGCCTGGGGTGACTTGTTGCTTTACCTGGTTGCACGGATTGCCGGTGCTGACGAGGCGCGGCGCATCGCGAAGATTTATCTGATCGAACCACATGCCCAGGGCCAACTGTGTTATGCCTCGCTCACCGCTGGCCGCCAGCACACCGACCATGTTGTTGCCGATGCGCAGGTCTGGGCCGCCCAACACTACGACAACCGCAATCCGGTTCAAACCATGGCACAAGCCAGCAAGCTGTCCAGACGCAGCTTCCTGCGCCGCTTCCGAAAAGCCACCGGACAGTCACCGCTGCAATACGTACAGACCCTGCGCGTTGAAGAGGCCAAGCAAATGCTCGAGACGTCGGATGCAGCGATAGATGATATTGCTGCCGAGGTAGGCTATGGCGAGCCGTCCAGCTTTCGCGCTGCCTTCCGCAAGCATGTCGGCATCACAGCGTCTGCCTATCGCAGGAAATGGTGCACTTCGTTTCGATGAAACAGGAACTGGTTATCGGACCGGCAAACACCGGGCCGTTCTTGCGTTGGCTCCGGACCTACCTGTCAGACAGCGCAAGCCGCAGGCCCAGAAATCCGAATGTGCCGGCAAAGATCCGTTTCAGCCATGTCATGACAACGGGCCGTGAAATCACATAGTCGCGGGCCATGGCGGCACAGGCACCGTATCCGACAAAGATGATGAAGGTGAGCACCATGAAAACGGCCGCCAGAAGCACCAGGCTCGCCGTTGCGCCTTGCGCGTCAAGCGGCACGAACTGCGGCAGAAAGGCCATGAAGAACAGCGACAGTTTGGGGTTCAGGACATTGAGCAGCATGCCGTTCAGGATCGTCCTGCCCACCGGGACCGGGGCCTTGTCTTCCGTAACATCAAGCGTGCCACCGTCCTTCATGATGCTCCACGCCATGTAAAACAGGTAGGCGACACCGAGGTACTTCACGATCTGAAAGGCCAGCGCGCTGGTATGTAGTATGGCGGCAAGCCCGACAATGCTGGCAATCGCTGCAGGCAGAATGCCTAACGTGCAACCGAACGCGGCAGCGATGCTGGGCCTGAACCCGCGCCCCAGCCCGACGGCCAGCGTATACAACACACCGGTCCCCGGCAGCAGAACAACGACGATTGATGTCAGCAGGAATTCAACACTCATTACAGGATCCCTTGTTTGGTTCGTGCGGGCATCATTGCTTGAAACCGGGACGTGATCCAGCTTTTCTGGTCGAACAGCTTTGTGTCTATGTCGCTCGCGCCAGCAGCTTGCGGCTGCGCTCCGCCGGGCGCACTTTGTGCGGCACGCAGTCGCGCTTGCCTCGGCACTTCGTGCCTCGGAACAGAGATCATCACGTTCGTCATCCCAGCGAAAGCTGGGATCCAATACCGCCGCAAGATCAAGTATGCGTTGAGGGATGGATTCCTTGGATTCACGTAACAAGTGCAACACCTGCTAAGGTGTTGTTGCGATGGGAAAGAGTTATGTTCATCTGTCTCTAGTAGAGCGGATCAAGATCGATTTGTTGCGTAAGGCGAACCAGTCGATCAGAGAAATTGCGCGCCAGCTTGGCAGAGCCGCATGTACGGTCAGCCGTGAACTGAAACGCAATGCAAAACCAACAAAACAATGGACGGGGGTGTATGAGGGTGAACGCGCTCATCAACTGGCCTTGCGACGAAGACGATGGGACTGTCGCTTCAAGCTGGCGCACCAGCCAGCACTGCGTGCACTTGTTCGCGACCGCCTTGCGATGGGATGGTCACCACAGATGATTGCAGGCCGGCTGGCACTGCATAACGCTCACATGCAGATCAGTCATGAGTCAATCTATCGCTTCATCTACCATCGTTCAGCTCAGAAGGATTACTGGCACAGGCTGCTGCCACGGGCAAAACACCGCAGAGGTAAACTCAAGCGCGGTGGTATCAGTCCGGTTGAGCATATAAAACAGCGCGTTAGCATCCATGAACGGCCCCGATCGGTTACGTCACGCACAAAACCCGGCCACTGGGAAGCCGACCTGATGCTGTTTTCCCGCTATGGTCAGGCCGTGTTGGTGCTGCATGAACGAACCTCCAGGTTCACAACCCTCATGCGCCAGCCTTCCAAGGCTGCCCGGCCTGTGGCAGATCGGCTTTCAAGCTTCCTTGCCAAGCTGCCAGGCCATTTGCGCCAGAGCATCACTTTCGACAATGGGACCGAGTTTGCCTTGCATCATGAGCTCAAACCCCTGCTGGCATGTGGCACCTACTTCTGTGATCCTCATGCGCCATGGCAAAAAGGTGGTGTGGAAAACGCCATCTCAAGGCTCAGGCGATCATTGCCGAGAAAGTCAGACCTGGCAGCCATCCCGGCACAACAGTTGCAGTTCATCACAGACAGGTACAACAATGCGCCAAGAAAGTGCCTCAACTACAAAACCCCAAACGAGGTCTTCAATCAGATGTTCAACCGTGTTGCACTTCAAACGTGACTCCACCTTCCAGCCTTCGCTGGAATGACGAGGAGAGAACGGTCGATCGAGGACGGAGAACGGCCTGAGCGAAGCGAAGAAAGCTGTTCGACCAGAATGACTCTACTGTGGCAAATAGGACACAGTTTTCAAAAAAGTGCCGTCACGCCATCGAAACTGATTGTCCTGTTGTCCCATCACATCTAGCGTATGGGAAAGCTCGGGGCGGGCCAGGGGAACTGGGGGTTGTACGGAGAAGAAGACAGCTGTTGCGTCGTCGATATTGGCACTTGCCATGTCGGCAGGCGCATCAGGTGTGGTCTTCGACTAGTTTAGTTTGAATGGAATACTCAAGAGGCGTCGCTTGCTGCGGCGCCTTTTTTGTTAGCGTCTGGGTGAATGTGATTATGCGCGAAGTCCCCTAGTTCAACCCTTGACCTGCGAGTTGAACCGCATCCAAAAGAGTGCGCCGATTTGCTTAAGGACGACGGCATTGACCTCGCCGTGCGGCAAGGCGGTGCCCCAAAAGGGTCCGGCCTGGTGTCAGCGGCATTGTTCCCATCAGAGTTTTACGCCGTCTGCAGCCCCGCCTTGCTGGAAGGAAATCACCCTCTGCTGATGCCGGAAGACCTTCAGCATCACACCCTGCTGTTGGACGGGCACGGGCTTTGGCCGTTGTATATCGAGAAAGTGCTCGGTGGCGGGCCAGCGAGCAAATTTCGCACCATCAAGTTCAGCCAGACCGCCCACGCCGTTGACGCAGCGCTTGCCGGCCAGGGCGTGGCGCTTGCCAGTGACCTGTTCGCCGCAGACGAAGTCGCTGCAGGCAGGCTGGTCCAGCCGTATCCGCAGACGGTGCAGAAGGATCTGGGATTTTTCATTGTGGCGCCTCGCAAATCAAGGAACGCCGCCTCGGTCAGACGGATGTGGGACTGGCTGGTCGAGCAGAGCCGAACCGGACGCTCCAATGTGATCAATGGGCCGGCGTAACGGAGCCCGACAGGCAAACTTCAACAACACCACTTGTTGACATCGTCTCGTTGGAGATTTCCTCTATTTGCAGATTTTTTCAGTTTGCGCCGCAGTCCTTCAATACGTTCAAGCAGGCCGACTGTCCGGAGAATTTCCTGATACATCATGCAGCTACTGCTTCGCGCAGCGTGGCAAAATGCCGGTCCCAGCCTGCTTCGATGGCCGTCAGCAGGCCAAGTGCATCATCGCCTGCGGCATCAAAACCGTCATGCTGCAGTAACAACCTGGTGCCGCCGTGCATCTCGTCCAGTTGCCAGGTAACGGTTGTCATGTGTCCGCCCAGCGGTTTGATGGTAAAGGTATATTTGAGCCTTGAAGGTGGTTTCATTTCCAGAACCGAACCCCAGCAGATTTTCTCCGTCTGACCGTCGTCGGTGGTACCGAGCAGGGCAAACTCCGCGCCCTCGGCCAGATCTGCATCAGCCGGGTGAAACCAGACGGCAAGCTTGTCCTTTTCCGTCAGAAACCCCCACACGGTTTCGCGTGATGCGGTAAACATGACTGTTTTTATGATGGTTGAGCCGGTCATTTGCTGTTTCCTTCTGCGGCTTTGACCGCTGTTTGGAGTCGGCTGAGTTTGTCGTCCCAGAAATTGCTGAAGTAATCGAGCCAGCCGGCAACGTCCTTCAGGACCAGGGGTTCGAGACGGTTGATACGTTCGCGGCCTCTTGCATGAACGGAAATCAGGTTGCCCTGCTCCAGTATGGTGAGATGTTTTTTGACCGCCGCGCGGGTCATGGGAAAATGCTCAGCCATTTCACCGATGGTCATCTCGCCATCGCGCAGATGAGTGAGCATTTCGCGCCTGCTCGGATCGGCCAGCGCCCGAAAGGTACCCTGCAGCTCTGACGGCGTGGTCTGAATCATGATCCTCTCCATTACAATACCATTTGGTATCATGTTTATATGATACCTTTTGGTATTACGTCAAGAAGATTTGAGATGACCTCAGCTTTCGGCTACCGGCGACGGGCCTGTCAGGCCCAGCAGGTCTTCCAGTATCGGATTTATATCGACCTTCTGCGCCCTGCCCCAATCGGGCTGGTAGGACGGTTTTCTGACCGGGAACACGGTTGCAGTTCCATCGCTTGACCAGACGCCGTCGAAAAACAGATCCCGTTCCTTGCGCCGGCGGGGAATAATTGCAGGCGGCCTCGACCAGTTCATGAATGTGGTGCGGGCAGCGGCAACATCGCCTGCCTTCCAGCGCTTTGCCCAGGTCGCGCGGCGAATGCCACCGGTGTTGTAGTGAAACGACAGGGCGGCACCGAATTGTTCTTCTGTCAGGGCGAAACCGTCGAACACGTCTGCAACAGCCGGTACATAGGTTGTGCGCAGCACCCAGTCGAACACTTCAAGACAGCGCCTGATGGTTTGCGGATTGTCCTTGTATCTGGGAAAAACCGTATGTCCGGATGAGTTGGTGATGCCCACACTCCAGGTCCATACGCCGACACTGTCCAGATAGGCTTCGCGCACAATCGCCTCATGGGAGACAATCTCCTGCGCGACTTTGACCGTGGTTTTGCTGCTCACTTTTTACCATTCGGGTTTTCATGTCGAGGCAACGACAGACCCGGGATACGTTGGCCTGTTTTGGTGATGAAGATTGGGCTGCACGATGGTCGTTTGATTGAGAAAGTGTGACGCCGACCATCGCGTCAAAAGAGCAACCGGCGCCACCGCCGAACTGCGGCACTGTTTCGGTATTGCGGGGGCCCTGCTCACGCCGCCTGGAGCCGTCATGTGAAGTCTACATCATCCGGTCATTTGCGGCGGTATGTTGAAGTTTAAGCACTTGGTCATGCCCTTTCATGACGCCGGTGGCCCGCCATCCAAGCTTTTCATAAAACCCGGTCGCGCGGATATCCGGATCAGGATTGGCAAGCAACCAAATCTCTTCATGGCCCAGGGAGAAGAGCCAGTTTTGCGTGCGCGCCAATACGGTCTTGCCAATACCCCTGCCTTCATATTCAGGCGCGACGGCAACCACCGCGATTTCGCCGTTCAATCCATTGCCCATCGAAAACCCGACCAGCTTTCCGTCATCTTCGCAAACCCAGCCGCTGGCGTCTGATCTCAACTCGTCTGCCATGGACTGCGGCGTGACGCCGTAATCTTCCTTCAACTCGTCCAGGGTGACGGCGTTTTCTTTGGTTGACAGTCTGACAGCCAAGGCTGCGGGAACATCTTCTGCCCGCATTTGACGATAAGTAAGTGGCATGTCATTTCCGATTTGGATTGCGCTGTTTGAATTCAGCATACGCAACCCGCTAGACTGTACCAAAACGGTAGCCGCGGCCACGGACAGTGTTGATCAGCTTGGTCTCTGCGCCGTCATCGACCTTGGCGCGCAGCCGTCTGATATAGACATCGACCACATTGGTGAGCGGGTCCTGCGACACGCCCCAGACATTCTGCAATATCCTGGCGCGGCTTAATACCTTGCCGGTTTCAACCATCATGAACTCCAGCAAGGCATATTCCAGAGAAGTCAGCTCAATGGTCTTGCCGGCACGGTTGACGATGAGTGCATCACGATCAAATGACAGGTCCTGGGCCTGCATCATGCCCTTGGCCTGATTCATCTCGCCTGCATCCGACCGACGGTCGAGACTTTCAAGCCGGGCCAGCAGTTCATCGAAAGCAAAGGGTTTTGTCATGTAGTCATCGGCGCCGAGCCTGAGGCCGCGGACAATGTCGTCGGTGCTGTCCAGCGCGGTGAGCATCAAAATGGGGGTGCGGTTGTTGTCCAGACGCAGCGACCGGCACACTTCACGCCCGTCAAGCGCAGGCAGCATGACGTCCAGGATGATTGCATCCCAGGCCCCTTTGCTGGCGGCATCGAAACCGGACTTGCCGTCGTTCTGGATGTCAACGGTATGACCTTCGGCCTTCAGTCCGCGACCGAGAAACTCCACAATCCGGATATCATCCTCAATAATCAGCAACCTCAATTCACAGTCTCCATTTCAGCATGTGCGACAGGCTCTGGCTCATTGGGAAGTACTTCAACAACAGGAAGCGCAATCCGAATCGCCGTACCGCCGGAAAAATCTGTATCAATCCAGATGCGCCCGCCGTGGGCATTGGTTATCGAGCGCGCGATGGGTAACCCCAGGCCGGTGCTCCTGCGCTGGTCCGGGCCCGCTTCCACAGCACCGCGATAAAACCTCTCGAATGCATGACTGGCGTCTTCGTCCGATATGCCCGGTCCATTGTCTTCAACGCTCAGCCACCATTCGTCATCATGACGGACCAGTGAAACCCTGACGTTGACGCCGGCCGGTGAGTATTCAATCGCATTGCACATCAAGATCAGCATCAACTGGCACAAGCGCTGAGCGTCTCCCTCCACTGTCACAATCTCATCGCCGAGGTCCATGGACAGCCGGCACCGGTCCTGTTCAAATTTCGCATGCAGTTGTTCAGCCGCCGCGGCTATCGGCCCGCGCAAATCAATTTCGCTGTGGCGCATGTCCACAACACCTGCCTGTTCGCGCGCAATCAGGAAGATGTCGTTGACGAACCGGGTCAACTGGTCGGAAATGGCAATGATCCGGCTCAGCGCCGAGTGATAGGTCTCGCGCTGTTTCTGACGCGCCCTGAGGGCGACTTCCGCCTCGCCGCGAACCGCGGTGATGGGGGTGCGCAGTTCATGGCCGATGTCGGCAAAGAACTGCCGCCTGGTTTCGTCCCGCCGCCTGAGTTCGTCATTGGCAACCTGCAGCTCATCGGTTCGCTCCATGACCCGTTGTTCGAGCTGGTCCCTTGCCTCTTCCAGCGCATCGCGCTGGGTTTGCAATTGTCCGGCCATGGCGTTGAACCGCCCTGACAGCCTGGCAAACTCGTCCCGCCCGGTGATCGGAATGGTATGGTTCAACCTGCCGGACGCAACCAGCTCAGCGCCGTTTTCCAGATTGCGCAGGCTGTTGGACAGTCTCAATGCAAGAGCATACATCGCCCATCCTGCCACCAGGACACCGCTCAGCGCTGCCAGAATTGCCGCCCAGTACGCGACAGTGTTGTAATACTCGATTTCCCTGAGCGCATCGTCCAGTTCCGAACGTTCGTCCGCCACTGCGTTATTGATCAACCCGGTAACTTTATCGTCGATCCGAACCTCCATGCTGTTGTCGAGAAATTTCCGGGCGTCGGCCACACGGCCATTCTTCAACAGCCGTTCTGTCCGGCGCACATCGGCAAACGCATTCTGGAGCGCTGTCGCAAGAACCATTGCCCGTTCCCGGTCTTTATCACCTTCGCCATCGCGCAGTCCGACTTCATCCTCATCGGTTGTAGTTTGAGTAATATCCGCAACGATTTTTGTAACCCGCGCCTGAGCCTCACCCAGGTCGAAAGTCAGGCTGTTGCCTTCGTTGAGCAGATCGCGGCGGACACGCTTGAATGTGCTCATTACCTCGCTGGACAGGCTCAGATACCCGGTGAGTTCCTCATAAGCGAGGCTGGTGCGCTTTTGATTGTAGGCTGCACTGTAGGTGTTCCAGAGCAGCAACAGCGAACATGCGACGACAACCGCCGCAAGAGTGCTGACGCTCATGACGAGTTTGGTTCTGATCTGCATGTCAGGAATAATAGGCTTTCCGTCACCGCAAGGACAGATGCGTCACATTAACGCCAGATTAATTTGGCGCCTGCATCCGGCTCGCGGAAACATGCCCAGCATGCATAATGTCCGGTCTGGTACCGGTTGTGGAGTTCACCTGAGCATGGATGGAAGTGGAACACCTGGGGTCCACCGTGACAACGGCAGACTGGTGATTGCTGCAGTGGGACTATTATGTCTTGTGCTGGGCTCCGTGCATGCGTTTTCGGTGTTTCTGGTACCGCTTGAAACGGCCTATTCGGCGTCCCGGGCAAAGGTCAGCCTGATCTACTCTTTCGCGCTGATCACACTGACAATCTCGGTTCTGATAGGGCCGAGATTCTTCCATCGCCTGCCCGCAGGTTCCATCCTGTTGGGTTCCGGCCTGGTCGCCGCCACCGGGACAATGATTGCAGCTTTTGCGCCCGGTTTCATTGCGGCGGTGTTCGGGTACGGTTTGCTGTTCGGGGCCGCCAACGGCGTTGGTTACGGCTTTGGTCTGCAGCTTGCCGCAAAAGCCAATACCGGCCGCGAAGGCATGGCCATGGGCATTGTAACAGCCTGTTACGCCACCGGCGCCATGATCGCGCCCGCCGGGTTTCAGTGGGCATTGTCCCATGGCGGATTCCAGACCGCCATGCTGGGCCTGACCGTCGCCCTGGTGGGCGCATCGGTTTGCGGATCAATAATTATCAGCGGCACGGGCGCGCGGCTGGATGCGCCGGCGCGCCAAACCGCACGCGACAAGATCAGGCCGGGCGAAGTGGCACTGCTGTGGACCGGCTTTGGCGCAAGCGTTTTCTCCGGGCTGATGGTCATCGGGCATGCTGCCGAGATCGCCAGATCAGATCAGCTTGCCCACCTGATCTGGGTTGCGCCTGCCCTGATCGCCGGTTTCAACCTGACAGGCAGCCTGTCGGGCGGGTATCTGGCCGATGCCATGGCGCCAAGATTGTTACTGGCGGGCCTGGCAATATCTTTATCCGGCGTCCTTGCGGTGCTGGCCGTCAGCACGCCCGGCCTGCCGGTTCTGGCGGGCCTTGCCTGCGTCGGGTTTTGCTATGGCGCCATCATCTCCATCTACCCGGCCATCATTGCCAAACGCTACGGCATGGCCAACAGCGCATGCATTTACGGCCGGGTCTTTACCGCCTGGGGCACTGCCGGACTGGCCGGCCCCTGGCTGGCGGGTGCCCTGTTTGATGCAACGGGTGGTTATACGATCGCGCTTGCAGTTGCGGCCGGTCTCAGCCTTGTTTCTGCGCTGGCAGTGCATATGCTGTTTCGGTAGAACAACATGGGTTCCACAGAACCCATAAAGTTGCCCTGACACTTTGAAAGCGATATCTAATCGGATCAGGTGCAAAAAACAAAGGTATGGATCATGAGACTGACTTTCGCTGCTTCGGTAATATTCCTGGCCTCGGCCCTCCCCAGCCAAGCTGAAGACTGTAAAGACAAATTCGCCCAATTGATGATCCACGGCAACGGCATGCATCCGGTGACTATCCGCATCACGTCGGAGCCGAAAGGTGGCAAGGTTTCAAAGAACGATTTCTTTTTCAAAGCCACGGGACACTGGATGACGGTGATGACCGATCCGGCAAACCAGCCCATCACTCTGGCCTATAACAACAAGATGTATACCTCTTCCGACAAGGGAAAATCCTGGAAGAAAGTCAGGGAGATGGACAGCGAAAAAAACCGGCTCGACAACATCAAGAACCAGGAAGCCAACTCAAAAACAATAAAGAACGCTGTGTGTAAGGAAGAGACGCTCGACGGTGTCATGCACGACACGGTCGAAGCCGATTTTGATACCGTGCAGCAGTACAAATCCTCAAACCACTACAAATACTGGGTGAACCGGGAAACCGGATGGGTAACCAAAGCAACATACGATTCCAAAAGCAGCGGGTATGAGAGTTTCACAACCCAACTCATAGAAAAAGCGCCGGACCTGAAACTGCCCATGCCCGAATAGGTATTCCCGACTCTAGAGCGACATGGGTTCAATTGAACCCATAAAGTTGCTCTAGCACTTTGGAAACGATCAGTTTTATGGTTTTTGATTGATTCAATCAAAAACCCTACTGATCTAGAGCCTGCCTGATTGTGATAATGCTTCCGGATTCCTGATTTCGTGAAAAACGTTGTGTGTGGGCCTCGAAACAGGAGAGGATTGCCCGCAGTCATCCACAGTGGAAGCAAGTGGTCATGTTCCGGTTCAAGGATTGGGATCAAAAACTGAATGCCGGACCAATCGGTCTTGCAGCTGTGCCCGCGATTTTCATGTTGTCCCTGCTGGTGCCCGGATCAGGCTTCGCAGAAGCTCCTTTCGAGTTCAAGCGCCCTGTCACCAATCAAACCTACAGCACGCTGCCGATCCCGTTGCAGATCAGCCGCAAGCCGGGAACAGCGGTTCCTGTGACTGAAGCTATCGATGTGCACTTTGAAATCAGGCAGTGGCCGCACCCGTATGGCTTTGTGGTGCCGGTGAGAAATGCAATTTTACCCGGCAACACCGACTATGAAACACGTTTGGTGTATTTCTGGACAACCAAGCCGGGCACCTATTCGATCCGCGCACGCGCTGACGGGTTCAAGGACGATCCGGTCGAAGTCACTTTTACCACCACATTCTCGCTGGAACGCCCCCTGTACCGCGTTGTCAAGCCGGACAGCAGGATTTACCAGGCCGGAAAGGTGCCGCTGGTCGTCGACTGGGATCCGTTCTGGGCAACCGTCCCGCACCAGCCATACGGTACGCTGTATGCCGAGGTCGAGAGCTGGGACGAAGACAACCAGGCCTGGCAACTGGAATGGAAATCAGGAAATCTGGCCGGGTTTCAATTACCGATCATTCTGCCGAAACAGTTTTCGATGGACATTCAGGTGCCCGACAAGCCGACTGCCAAGCGCGTACGGGTGCGTCCGTCGTTCAGCCCGAAGGCCTATACGCTGCCGACCGGATGGCGCTATTTCTGCCATGCGCCGCAAGGCAAGGTTACCGTTGGACCGACGGAGGGTGCAAGACCTGCCGCCGGACAGGGACAAACAGACAGTTCTCTCGGATCGGCTAAAGACCGCAAACCATGCATCGGCGTCAGCGTGGAAGCCGGATCGCCGGCAGACCCAAAAGGCAAGGCACATCCGACACCCAAGCCATCTGTGGGGCCCGTCCGCAAATAGGTGAATTGAGTTGGTCGGAGTGAAAAGGGTCTGCATTTTTCCGGTATGGACCGGAAACAACTGGTGATCCCGGCAGGATTCGAACCTGCGACCATCAGCTTAGAAGGCTGGTGCTCTATCCAGCTGAGCTACGGGACCGTTGTTCAGCAGTTTGCGTGCCCTGTTTGCCGCAAGTGCTCGCGTCTCGCAAGTGTTAGATGATACAGGATCAATGCGTCCAGTTGTCTGTGCGGCCCCAGCGGAAATTGTCGGAATAGGACTTGGACTTGGCAGATGGCTTTTTCGGCTCGATGACCTGGTAGGCATGGCCTTTGCGCTTGGCGTAGTTTTCCGCTTCTTCACGCGTGGCGAAGGTCAGCTTCAACTGCTGCTTCATATCACCTGATGATGTCCAGCCCATCAGCGGGTCGGTTTCGCGCGGGGCTTCTGCTTCAAATTCCAGCACCCAGTTTTTCGTCTTGGCCTTGCCGGACTGCATGGCGTTGCGGGAGGGCTGGTAAATACGTGCAGGCATGATGTCGCCTTAAGTGTTGCCGGTTGGCTTCAAACTCGTGTCAGGGCCGACCGGTGGCCGGTGGTCGGAGCGGAGAGATTCGAACTCCCGACCCTCTGGTCCCAAACCAGATGCGCTACCAGGCTGCGCTACGCTCCGAATGCCGTTGCCGGACAAACCGTCCCTGACTGGTGAAGGGTGGTTACAGGAAAACACACCTGCTCGGCAAGGGGGTAAGTGCCTAAATCAGGATGATTTTTTGGAATCGGCCAAAACCCGCAATCGTGATCATTTCCAAAGTTGCCCTAAGAGCCATTGAAAAATCGATGCTTCAAGCGGCTGCCAGGCCTGATGCCGAGTTTTGCCGCCGTACCGGCAACAATCTCCATCACGGCAGACACTTCGCGGCCCGCACTGAGTACCTCCAGTGACTGGGGAACCGTGTCGGCCTGAACATGCACAACAATACCGTCAGCGGTGACGAACAGCATGTCGAGAGAGAGATAGGTATTGCGCATCCACATGGAGACGACGCGCGGGCTTTTCCAGTGAAACAGCATGGCCTCGCGCTCGCCCATGGAACGGCGAAACATCAGCCCGCGCGAGCGGGTTTCATCACTGGTGGCAATTTCAGTGGTAAATGCAATGTCACCGCGATCAGTGGTAACGATGACCTGCTCAGCCGGCAGGCGAACCACATTTTCCGATGCCTGCGACTGCCCCACAAAGGCAGCAAGGAACAACACCGGGATCAGGGCTGACGCCAAAACCTGTATGGCATGCCTTGCTGATCGTAGCAGACGGGAGATCAATTCGTGCCAGGCAACCGGTCGTCATCAAGGGTGAGACGAACTTCGGCAGCCATCTTTCCCTTGGCGCCATCTCCAAAGCGGACATAGACCCACTGATCCGGCTCAATCTCGGCGATCGCGGTTTTGCGCAGAACTTCCATGTGAATGAAGATGTCGGGCTGTCCTTCGCCTTCACTGGCAAACCCGAAGCCACGAGTGCGATTGAACCACTTGACCTTCACGCGGGTCCACTCACTGCCGGCTTCGACGTGCTGGTGAGTGCGGGGTACGCGCTCAACCGGATGGATGGCAGTGGAGGTGTCGACGTCCAGCACACGCAGGCACTGGATGCCTTTTTGACGATTCACAGCTTCGCAAACCACACGCGTGCCTTCCAGCGGCGCGTCAAACCCGTCGCGCTTGAGACAGCTCAAATGCAGCAGGACATCAGGGATGCCGCTGTCAGGTATTATGAAGCCATAGCCACGTGCAACGTCAAACCACTTTACGAAGCCTGCGACCTCGAAAATTTCGACATTGGATTCCAACTCTGATAGTGAAGTTTGGCGCACCTGTCCGGTCTGTGCCGGTGTGTTGTTTCTTAACTCAGCCCCATCGTCCACTGGCCCGCCATCACCAGCCATAATAACTGCTCCTAACCTTTACTCAGTCCGCTATCTACAGTTGCCCTCAGCCAAATGATGGGCAAACACCGGCGATTTGTACAGCCATCACACGGGGAAATTTTCGGATATGCACAAAGTTGATCGATGTTCGCGCAGGCGCTGCAATCACCGGTTGCCGTAACGCGCGGGTAACCGTTTGAAAATCCGGCTTTTTTGTGATTTTTTTGTGATTTGCATCTTTTTTCAGTTTATTTTTTTTTCTTGGCAAACCTGTGCGCAACCCGGTCTTGCACCCTGCATTGGCGGACCTTCTGAGAGATTCAGTTGGCAAAAACCGGCATGGAAGACAGCGAATCAACATCGGGTGGATGACATTGCGGTCTCAAAATCAATGTCATAATCAGGGTTAAAATCTCATTTTCTGCAAAAGAATATCCAGCTGTGGGCAACGCATGACCTCAACATCACATTTTTGCATTTTTCATAGGCAATTTGCCGCACGCCTGTAGACTGTTTTCCGGGAAACTGAGGAGGAAACCAAATTATGGCACTCAAGCCAGCACTTACTGATCTCCCGATCAAAACGGCGGGTTCCGGGTTTTACAAAGGCTTCAGTAAAGACGTCACTATTGCGTCCAAATTCATCATTGGCGGGCTTGTAATCTGGGCAGTGGCCTTTCCGGAACAGGCCGGATCGGTGCTCAACAAGTTCAATTCATTCATTCTGGGCAACTTCGCTGCCTGGTATATCTGGGTGGTGGCGCTGTTTGTACTGGTGTGCATCCTGCTGGCCATCTGGCCTGCAGCCGGCAAGCTCAATCTGGGCCAGGACGGGGAAAAACCGGAGTTTTCCAACTTCTCCTGGTTCTCCATGATGTTCGGCGCCGGTATCGGCGTCGGCATGCTGACCTGGGCGGTGGCAGAACCTGTGTATCATTTCGGCAACAATCCGGAGGTGATCAAGGGCCTTACCAATGGCGGTACCGCGGACAATATCCGCATGGCCTACAAATGGTCCTTCCTGCACTGGGGGCTTGGTGCGTGGGCGTGTTATGCAATCGCCGGGCTGGCGCTGGCCTTCTTCAGCTATCGCCGCAACCTGCCGCTGACCATCCGCTCATCGCTGACGCCGCTGTTCGGCAAGACACTGTCCGGGCCGCTCGGCAATGTGATTGATATTGTCGCCGTGGTGGCCACCATTTTGGGTGTGGCCCAGACGCTGGGCTTCGGTGTCGAGCAGTTTGTATCCGGCCTTGCCCGCATCGGCATTGGCGGCCTGCAAACCGCAGAGGGCACGGCCAGCTCGACCGGCATCATCGTGGCCATCCTGGTGATCATGGGGGCCTCGACGCTGTCTGCCCTGTCGGGTGTCGGAAAGGGTATCAAGTGGCTGTCCAACATCAACATGGTGCTGTCCATTGCGCTGCTCGGGTTCTTTCTGCTGTTCGGCTCGACGTTCTTCGGCCTGCAGGCACTTGTGGTCGGCATCTGGGATTATCTGATTGCCTTGCCTGAGATGATGTTCCGGGTCTGGAATGGCGACGGAAATCCGGACAGCGTGGCGACGAAGCTGGCCGGCTGGCAGAGTGCATGGTCTGTGTTCTACTGGGCATGGTGGGTGGCGTTTGCGCCGTTTGTGGGTCTGTTCCTGGCCCGGATTTCCAGGGGCCGGACGATCCGCGAGTTTGTTCTGGGCGCCATGATCGTGCCGTCACTGATGTGCTTTGTATGGTTCACCTGGGCCGGTGGCACAGCCATTGACCTGGAGCTGAACGGCGGCGCTGCCGGCGCCATCAACTCGGCGCCAGACGGTGACAAGATCTTTGCAATGACCAACTTCATGCTGTCGCCGATATCGGAAGTGCTGTCATGGATGATGTCATTCATGATCGTGGTGCTGCTGATGACCTATCTGGTCACCTCGGCTGACTCTGCGGTGCTGATTGTGAACACCATCAATGCCGCCGGTGATGAAGGACCCAAGGCGCGTCCGCACATCATCTTCTGGGGCGTTGCGCTGGGGGCTGTGGTTGCCGCCCTGTTGCTGGTGGGTGGCCTGAAGGCCATTCAGACCGCCATGGTGATCGGGGCACTGCCGTTTTCCATTGTGATGGTGCTCATGTGCCTTGCGCTGGTCAAGGCCATCTACAATGACAGCCGGCGCGAAAAGGCCGGTATGGATACGGTTGCCACACCGGCTGAATAGGCCCGGCAATCAAACAAAAACTCAAAGCCCCCGCCGCTCGCGCAGCGGGGGCTTTTGTTTGGGGTTGAGCTGAGTTTATTCCGTTCACGGCATTTTGTTGGTCGAACAGCTTATCCGCCTGCGGCGGGCCGTTCTCCGACCCGGAACTACCCTGGAGTTGAATTCCCCCCGAAGCACGCAGTGCTGAGGCAAGCGCGACTGCGCGCCGCACGAAGTGCGCCCCCGCGGAGCGCAGCCGACAGGCTGCTGGCGTGAGCGGAATAAAGACAGCCCGCTCTCCAGCCCTGAACGACCCCTTATGATGAACTCCAGTCCGAAGCACGCAGTGCGGAGGCAAGGCCGACTGGCCACCGCACGAAGTGCGCCCCCGCGGAGCGCAGCCGACAGGCTGCTTGCGTGAGCGAAATCACTTAAACGCGCAGCAAGGATAAGTTGCCCGACCACCAGCAAATCAACCTTCAATTGCGCCGCTAACGTCAAATTACATGTCGTTAATGTTTCCGGGCAATTTGCCGCACTGTAATAGGCTGGCACCGGCGGAAACACAGGAGGGAACAAATTATGGCAATAAAGCCACCTTTTACGGAACTAGACATCAAGAAGTCTCCAGCAGGCTTCTACGAAGGCTACAGCCTGCCTATCGCCCTGATCAGCAAGCTGACAATGGCGCTGCTGGTGATATGGGCGCTGGTCTGGCCTGCCAACGCCAATGGCGTGCTGGGCAGTGTGAATTCAACACTGCTGCAGGGGTTCAACGGATTTTACATTGTCATCGTCGGGCTGTTTGCTGTCTTCCTGGCAGTACTGGCTATCCTACCACAGACCGGGCGGCGCCTGATGGGGCCTGCCGGTGAAGCACCGGAGTTTTCAAATTTCTCCTGGTTTTCAATGATGTTCGGTGCCGGCCTTGGCGTCGGCCTGATGGTGTTTGCCACCGCAGAGCCGCTCGGGCTTTGGGGATCGAACCCCGAGACCGTTTCAGGCGCCGTGAAAGGCAACAGCCCAGAAGCGCTGACCAGCGCCTACAGGTATACATTCCTGCATTACGGTTTTCATGCCTGGTCCATCTATGTGGTGACCGGCCTGTCGCTGGCCTATTACGCCTATACGCGCGACATGCCACTGACGATCCGCTCAGCACTGACGCCGTTGTTCGGCAAGCTCATGAACGGTCCGGTTGGCCACATCGTCGACGTTCTCGGTGTTGTTGCCACCATTCTGGGTGTGTCGGTAACCATCGGTTTCGGCGTCAGCCAGTTCATTGACGGCATGTACGCCATTACCGGCATGGACTGGATGATGGATCTGACAGGTGATGCCCCCAAACCGGGTACCGTCGGTCTCATCGTGGGCCTGGTGTGCATTATGGGCATGTCGATCATCTCGGCTGTCTCAGGTGTCGGGCGCGGGGTGAAATACCTGTCCAACCTCAACCTGGTGCTGTCTCTCATCCTGCTGCTGACATTCGTCATCTTCGGCTCATTCGTGTTTGCCATGACGACATATGCCACGGCACTGGCCGATTACATCTGGCACTTCCTGTCACTGTCGTTCGGCGCATACGGGCCGCAGTCGGCTGATGCATATGCTGCTGCCTTGCCGGCAGAAGCCAAGGCAGCAGCCGGTGAGCTTTACGGCGGTGCGACCAATGCCTGGGGATCACTGGAAGGCTTCCAGAAAGGCCTGACAGGATCCGCTGCTGCACTGGTACCTGAAGTTCAGACCGCCGCGTACAATGCAGGCACCGAGGGCCGTCAGTTCGGCTGGCAGTCGGGCTGGACGACCTTCTACTGGGCATGGTGGATTGCATTCTCGCCATTTGTGGGCCTGTTCCTTGCACGCATCTCGAAAGGACGCACGGTTCGTGAGTTCATTCTGGGCTGCGTCATTGCGCCGGCCCTGGTGTGTTTTGCCTGGATGACCATTCTGGGCGGCACTGCAATTGACCTGGAACTGACCGGTGATGCCAATGGCACCATCGTGGCCGCGTCCAACACGGCCAAGCTGTTCGTTACACTTGGTCAGATGATATCCGGCGGTTTCCTGACAGCGATTACCATCATGTGTGTCGTGCTGATCATGACCTTCCTGGTTACGTCGGCTGACTCCGGTATTCTGGTGATGAACACCATCATGTCCGGCGGCGAACAGGAAACCGGCATCAAGCACCGCATTGTGTGGGGTGTTATCCTGACGCTGGTGATCGGCACGTTGCTCGTTGCAGGCAAAACCAACGGCGGAGCAGATCCGATGGAGGCCCTGAAAAGCGCCATGATCATCGGCGCGCTTCCGTTCACCATGGTGATGGGCCTGATGTGCGTGTCGCTGACCAAGGCCCTGTACCGTGACGGTATGCGGGACAAGCACGCTGCAACCACCGAGGCAGCCCCGGCTGAGTGAACGAGACTGATCTACACTACCGGCCCCCGCTGCGTAAGCAGCGGGGGCTTTTTAGTATATCGCTCACGCAAGCAGCCTGCGGCTGCGCTCCGCTAGGGCGCACTTCGTGCGGCGCGCAGTCGCGCTTGCCTCGGCACTTCGTGCCTCGGAGGTGCTCATCACCACGGTTGTTCAGGGTCGGAGAACGGGGTGTTTTATTCCGCTCACACAAGCAGCCTGCGGCTGCGCTCCGCCAGGGCGCACTTCGTGCGGCGCGCAGTCGCGCTTGCCTCGGCACTTTGTGCCTCGGAGGTGCTCATCACCACGGTTGTTCAGGGTCGGAGAACGGGGTGTTTTATTCCGCTCACGCAAGCAGCCTGCGGCTGCGCTCTGCTAGGGCGCACTTCGTGCGGCGCGCAGTCGCGCTTGCCTCGGCACTTCGTGCCTCGGAGGAGTTCATCACTGCGGTAGTTCAGGGTCGGAGAACGGCCCGCCGAAGGCGGACAAGCTGTTCGACCAAACAAAATGAATCAGCTAAACAGATCACATGGCCACCTCCCCGATACGCGAAACCGAGCTCTACGCACCCGTCAAGGCGCTGCTGGAAGGCCAGGGCTATGAGGTCAAGGGCGAAGTGGGTGCCGCCGACGTGGTTGCCTGCCGCGACGGGGAAGCCCCGGTCATTGTGGAACTGAAGACTGGTTTTTCATTGTCCCTGTTCCACCAGGCCATTGACCGGCTCTCCTTAAGTGACACCGTTTATGTGTGCGTGCCGCGCGGTTCGGGCCGCGCCTTCCTGAAATCACTGAAGAACAACAAGACCCTGTGCCGCAGGCTCGGGCTTGGACTCATCACGGTGCGGCTGAAGGACGGGCTGGCTGAAATTCATCTCGACCCGGCACCGTACAAACCACGCCAGTCAAAACGCAAAAAGACAAGACTGCTGAAGGAGTTTGCAACCCGTGTCGGCGATCCGAACACCGGCGGCACGACCAGGAAAACCCTGATGACCGCTTACCGGCAGGACGCCCTGCGCTGCGCCGCAACCCTGCACCGCAAAGGCGCCACCAAGGCCGCCCGCGTGGCCGAGGCGTCAGGTGTCGCAAAAGCCCGCCAGATCATGTCCGCCAATCACTATGGCTGGTTTGACCGGGTCGAAAGCGGCATTTACGAGTTGAGCCCCAATGGCAGGCGGGCAATTGCCGACTATGCCGATGAGCTGGAGACGCTGTCTGCAAACACTTAGGCGGCCTGTCACATGGATCCTTGGGACAAGCCCCAGGATGACAAATTTGAGATGTGATTTGAGTTTGATTAAATTGTCATCCTCGGGCCTGTCCCGAGGATCCAGCTACGGTCAGACCTCCTGCAACACGTCTCCGATGTCATCATGTATAACCAGTTCAGCCAACCGGTCAGCCGGGGTCGGTTCGCCATTGATGATGACCAGCGGGACGCCAAGCTGTGCGGCAAGTGCCGGGAAGCTGGCCGCCGGTTCCACCACCAGCGACGAGCCGACCGCGAGAAAAAGATCGGCGTCCCTGGTCATCTCGCCGGCCCGGCGCATGGCGTCCACCGGCATGGACTGACCGAACGAGATGGTGGCGGTTTTGACAATGCCCGCACACTCCACACAGGCCGGCGCACCGCTGTGGGCTTCAAGCTGTTCCGCAATCCAGTCCAGTTCATGACGCCTGCCGCACTCGAGGCAGTGGGCATAGGTGCCATTGCCATGCAGTTCCACGGTTCTCGATGCCGGTACGCCGGCGCGCTGATGCAGGCCGTCAATGTTCTGGGTGATGACGCCGGCCAGCTTGCCGGCGCGGTGCCAGCGCGCTGCCGCCGCGTGCCCCCTGCCCGGCTCGACCGGGCCTACCTCGTCGCGAATTTTCAGAAACCGCGACAGGCCTTCACGGCGCGCCTCGGGCGATGACATGAAGGTCTTGAAATCCAGCGGCTTGTACCTCGACCACACGCCGCCGGGCGAGCGAAAGTCGGGAATACCGCATTCTGTCGAAATACCGGCCCCGGAAAAAACCACGATGCGGTTTGCCAGGCCCACAAGCCTTGCAAGTGCGGCGCGTTTGCCGTTCAAATCATTCATCATCAAAAACCAACCTAATCCCACACTTGCCAAGAGGGTCACACATGAAATATCTGCACACAATGGTCCGCGTCACAGATCTGGATGCATCGGTCAAATTCTTCTGCGACGTGCTCGGCTTTACCGAAACAAGGCGCTATGAGAGCGAACAGGGCAGATTTACGCTGGTGTTCGTGGCACCGGATGAATTGCCGGACTGCCCGGTTGAACTGACCTATAACTGGGACCCGGAAGACTATGACGAGGGCCGCAATTTCGGACATCTCGCCTATGAGGTCGACAATATCTATGAGTACTGCCAGATGTTGATGGACAATGGCGTGACCATCAACCGGCCACCGCGCGAAGGCCGCATGGCGTTTATCCGCACGCCCGACAATATCTCCATTGAGTTGTTGCAGAAAGGCGACAACCTGCCGGTTCAGGAACCGTGGAAGTCCATGGAGAATATCGGCAAGTGGTAGCCTGACCGCGACGGATTGCGGGTGCGTTGAACGTCAAAGCACAAAGGACATTCAGGAGCCCGCAAATTGCCAAATCGCCCAACGCGTTATGATGCTGTATCAAAATGGCTGCACTGGTCTGCCGCCGGGCTGCTGATCGGCGGTTTCCTGGTGGCGGAAAACACCTCGCACCGGTTTGCCAAGGCAGCCGGATACGGGGTTCATGTGTCAACTGGTCTGGCCCTGCTCGCCCTGACGGCATTTCGAGTTTACTGGCGGCTGAGCCATGCATCTCCTGCTTATCCCGCAAGCATGAAATCGAAAGAAAAATGGGCCGCCAATAGCGTTAAAGTACTGTTCTACGTGCTGATGGTGCTGATCCCCATATCGGGCCTTGCTGCTCATGCAGTGGAGTTTCGCGGTCAGGGGCCCTTGTTTGGTGTTCTGCCGCTGCCAACCGTGCCGGACTGGCTGGTGCCGGGGGATGCAGAGGAGGTTCATGAACTGGCCAGCCATCTGTGGCTGCCCCTGCTGGCAATCCATGTCATCGCGGCCGTCTGGCACCATTTCGTCAGGCGCGATGACGTGCTGACACGCATGTTGCCGGGCCGACAGCAGCAGTCACATCTTACAACGGGAAAAGGCGGTGGTACGCCCTAGGGGAATCGAACCCCTCTCTCCAGCGTGAAAGGCTAGTGTCCTAACCGATAGACGAAGGGCGCGCACCACCGGGCGTCCGTATATCTAGGTTCCGGCCCGCTGGCAAGCACTCAAACGAAAAAACCGAAAAAATCTGAGCAAACGTTACCTGCCGGGCACTTCCGCCGCATCGTCGATGAAGATCTGGCCTTCGCGCTTGCCGCCCCAGTCATTGATGGTGAGCCGGCCGGCAATGTGCAGCGGCATCTGGCGTTCCGACAACAGCACTTCACCAAGCTCGGTGCCCATGGCTCTGAAGGCAATGCCCTTGAGCCGGGTGCCGTCCGACTGCACCAGCGTACAGCGGACATGATCTGCGCCGGCACGTGCGGCATAGACTACCTTGTGCGACGGTAAGGCAAATACCGGTGACGGATTGCCCTGGCCGAACGGCCCTGCCCGGTCCAGGTCTTCTATGAACCGGGTCGAGGCACCCGAGGCGGCAATCGCGGCATCTATTGTGAGATTATCGACACTGGCCACGGCATCGACTTCAGCGGCGAGCTGTGCTTCCAGAAAGGCCCGCAGATCGCCGAGACGGGCCTGTTCCAGTGTGATGCCGGCAGCCATGGCATGACCGCCGCCCTTGACCGCCACACCGGCTGCAACGGCCGCCTGTACGGCAGCTCCGAGATTAACACCGGCAATGGAGCGCGCAGAACCGGAAGCTGCAGACCCGTCCTTCGGCAGGCCGATGGCAAAGGCAGGTTTGTCGAAACGGTCTTTCAGGCGCGATGCGACGAGCCCGAGCACGCCGGGATGCCAGCCCTCGCCTGCCACCACCACAACCGGTAATTTCGCCTGCTTGCCCAGCATGGCTTCGGCCTGTTCAATGGCGCGGTCAACCGTGGCAAGTTCGATGGCCTGGCGCTTCTTGTTCATCTCCTCCAGCGACTGGGCCAGTTGCATGGCATGGCCCTTGTCGTGACTGGTGAGCAGGGCCAGGCCGTCCATGGCAGAGCCGATGCGGCCTGCCGCGTTCAGCCTCGGGCCCAGCACAAAGCCCAGTGAATGAGAATCCGGGCGTCTCGACAGGCGCGCCACGTCGGCAAGGGCTGCCAGCCCCACCCGGCCGCGCCTGGCCATGATTTTCAGCCCCTGGCGCACATAGGCCCGGTTCAGTCCGACCAGCGGCACCACATCGCAAACCGTGCCGAGCGCCACCAGATCCATCATCGCCATCAAATCAGGTTCCGGCCGTGCATCGTTCCACCAGTCACGGGTGCGCAACTGCTTTGACGTTGCGCCGATCAGCACCATCACCACGCCTGCCGCACACAAGGCACCCTGTCCTGATGTGTCATCCAGGCGGTTCGGGTTGATAACCGCGTGAGCGCGTGGCAGTTCGTGACCCGCCTGATGGTGATCAACGATCACCGTGTCCATGCCAAGTTCCTGCGCCTTGAGCAACGGATCATGCGCCATGACCCCGCAGTCAAGCGTGATCAGCAACTGCACCCCTGCCGCCTTGTGTTCTTCCACAGCGGCCACCGACGGGCCGTAGCCCTCATCAACCCGATGCGGGATATGCACCCGTGGTGCCACGCCTGCCGCGCTCAGGAAGTCCACCATCAGCGCGGACGACGTCATGCCGTCGACATCATAATCGCCGATCAGGCCAATGGCTTCACCGGCCATGACCGCATCGGCCAGCCGGGAAGCGCCTGCGTCCACATCCATCATGTGTGCTGCAGGCGGCATCAGTTCGCGCAGTGTCGGTTCCAGAAAACTCGCCGCGGTTTCAGGCAGCACACCGCGGGCAGCCAGTATGCGGCCCATGATATCGCTGACATTGATTGCCTGAGAGATAGCTTGCGCCATCCGGTCGGTCTGCAGGCGCGGTGTCCACCGCCTGCCGGTGACGGAACGTTCGACACCCAGAAAGGCCTTAGGGTCAGGCCCCATCCAGCCTATGCCACCTTGCGGCGGTTCTTGATCCAGCGGACCGTGCCGGTGGCAGAGCGCATCACGACAGTGTCCGTGGTGATGTGATCCTTGCCGAATTTCACGCCCGCCAGCATGCTGCCATCGGTAACGCCCGAGGCTGCAAACATCACATCGCCGGAGGCCATTTCGTTCATGTCGAACTTCGCATCCGGGTCCTTGACGCCCATTTTCAGCGCCCGGTCACGGTCAGAGGCCTTGTGAAACACTAAACGGGCCTGCATCTGCCCGCCAATACAGCGCAGCGCGGCTGCGGCCAGCACGCCTTCCGGAGCGCCGCCGACGCCCATATAAATATCGATGCCGGTATTGTCCGGGTCGGTTGTGTGGATCACACCGGCAATATCACCGTCGCTGATCAGACGGACACCGGCACCGGTGGCCCGTATCCCTGCGATCAGTTCGGCATGGCGGGGACGGTCCAGTACACAGGCTGTCAGATGTTCGGTATTCACGCCTTTGGCCTTGGCCAGCGCATTCAGGTTTTCTTCGGGCGATGCATCCAGATCGATGGTGCCTTCCGGGTAACCAGGCCCGATGGCGATCTTGCTCATATAGCTGTCGGGCGCATGCAGCAGGCTGCCGCCGACCGCCATTGCGATAACCGCAAGTGAATCCGGCATGGCCTTGGCGCACAATGTCGTGCCTTCCAGCGGATCCAGCGCAATGTCGATCCGGGGGCCTGTGCCAGTGCCGACCTTCTCGCCGATATACAGCATGGGAGCTTCATCGCGCTCGCCTTCGCCGATCACCACCTTGCCGTCCATGTCAATATCGTTCAGTGCGGTGCGCATGGCGTCAACGGCAAGCTGGTCAGCCTGCTTTTCATCGCCACGGCCGCGCATTGTCGCCGCCGCGATCGCAGCAGCTTCCGTTACCCGGGCAATCTCAATGGTCAACATACGGTTCAGCATGATTTCATCTTCACTTCTTGTTTCGGCCTGTCTCACAGACGTTCAATCCGCACCATGCGCGGGCGGTCTGCAACATGCTTGGCAGCCTCTATCTTGTCCAGCACAGCCCGCATGGCACTTTCCAGTGTGTCATGAGTTATCAACACAAATGGCGCAATATCGACATCAGCCTTCGACCGGCTGACCGCCGGGCCACGCTGAATAACACTTTCAATCGAGATGCCCTCGTCCGCGAAGGCTTTTGCTACTCCGGCCAACTCGCCTGGCCGATCGAACATGTCCAAGGCTACATAATAGCCTCCCTCATGGGCGCGCATGGCGGCGCGCCTGAACGGCATGAGCCCGGTTGCCGGCACACCAAACACTGGCAACACCGTACCGCGGGCAATGTCGCATATGTCAGCCATGACAGATGATGCCGTCGGATGACCGCCCGCTCCTCGGCCTTCAAGGAACAGCGTGTCGGAAAAATCGCCTTCCAGGACCACGGCATTGAAGGCGTCACCTACATCGGCAATGGGCGAGCCCAACGGTACCAGAGCGGGATGAACGCGCTGCTCGATACCGTCTTCGGTCCGGTTTGCCACACCCAGCAGCTTGAACTTGTAGCCCAGCGAATGAGCATTGCGGATATCGGCGAGCGTGATGTCTTCAATACCCTCGATATACATGTCATCAAGTGCGATCTCGGTGCCGAATGCCAGTGAGGTCAGGATGGCCAGCTTGTGGGCCGTGTCGAAACCGCCTATGTCGAAGGTCGGATCAGCCTCGGCATAGCCAAGCTCCTGTGCTTCTTTCAGCACCTCGGCAAAATCACGGCCCTCGAGTTCCATTTTGGTGAGGATGAAATTGCAGGTGCCGTTCAGGATACCGAACAGGCGTGACACCGAATTTCCGGCCAGGTTTTCCCGCACCGTCTTGACGACCGGAATGGCACCGGCAACGGCAGCTTCATAGTTCAGCGCCACATTGTTTGCCTCGGCCAGCCTGGCCAGGGCAACGCCATGATGGGCCAGAAGGGCCTTGTTGGCGGTGACAACATGGCGGCCGGCCTTCAGCGCTGCTTCAACACAGTCGCGCGCGGCACCTTCTTCGCCACCGATCAATTCGACGAGGACGTCGATATCGCCGTTTGTGGCCATATCGGCAACATCATCATACCAGGTGAAGCGTGAGACATCGTGGTCCCCGCGCGCCTTTGATCTGGTCCGCGCGCTCACGGCTGTGACTTCCAAAGACCGTCCGCAGCGCGCCGCCAGCAGGTCGCCATGCCGGGCAATCGCATCCAGAACGCCGGTTCCGACGGTGCCCAATCCGGCAATACCAATTCGCAAAGGGTCACTCATCGGGTGTTCAAGCTCGCATCAATTGAAGAAAGTCATGTGATTTTGCGCCCTCTATGCGCTGTTTGGAGATGGTTTTCAAGCGATGGAGACGTGTGGGTCAACAGTTGCAACAAGTGGCATTGATGGTAAACGACAAAACCGGGATAATTGCTGCAAACCACAACCTGAAGAAAAACCGAGCGCATGATTACATTTGATTTTTCCAACCGTGTTGCAGTCGTTACCGGCGCCGGTGGCGGCATGGGCCAGCAGATCGCCAACATGATCCTGGATGCAGGCGGTTCAGTTGTCATGATCGATGTGAAACCCGAACCGGATGACCTGGGCGGAGCACCTGAGCAGCGGCTGTATGCGCAAGGCGACCTGACCGAGCCTGAGTTCGTGAATGCTACAATCACTGCAGCTGCCGAGCGGTTCGGGCATATTGACTATCTTGCCAATGTCGCCGGTGTCTTGTGGTTTGAGCGCGACGCGTCACTGCTCGACATGGATATGGAGGTTTGGGATCAGGTGTTCGACATCAATCTCAAATCGATGGTCCATACGGCCCGGGCCGTCGTCCCGCACATGCGCCAGAAAAAGGCAGGGGCAATGGTGCACTTCTCCACCACCCAGTGCCTGCGCGGTGATCCGTTGCCGCAGGATGCCTATTCGACCGCGAAGGCCGGTGTCGGCGCCCTGTCGCGTTCGCTTGCCATGCAGCTTGCCGCCGATAACATCCGTTCCAACGCAATCTATCCCGGTTTGATTCAGACGCCTTTGCAGGCGCGCTGGGACACGCCGGAAAAAATCGCCGAGGCGGGCAGTTTCGTGCCGCTGGGGCGCATCGGCACCCCCACCGAACTGGCGACAGCCGCAGTTTTTCTGCTGTCAGACGGGGCGTCTTATATTACCGGCATTGACCTGGTCGTGGACGGCGGCCTGCTTATGAGGTAACGAGGCCTGATTTCAGGCGATCGCCTTGTTCAGAAGAATACTGGTTTCACTGTTCAGCACACCCTTGATTTCGCGCACTTCGCGCAAGACACGGTCAAACTCCGGCAGGCTGGAGGTTTCAATGTGCGCGACCAGATCCCAGGTGCCGTTGGTGGAGTGCAGCGAGACAATTTCCGCCAGACGTTTCAGGGCAACCGTAACTGATCTGGCCAGTGTGCCTTCCAGCTCAATCATCATCACGGCGCGAATAACCTCCACTTCCGCCGATGCATCCACTTCAATTGTAAAGCGCTGGATGATGCCGGTGGTAATCAGGCGTTCCATGCGGCTTTGCACGGTGGCACGCGACACCTTCAACATGCCGGCCAGTGTAGTAACCGAGGCGCGCCCATCCTGTTTTAAAGCGTATATCAGACGCCTGTCCGTAGCCGAGAGATCCAACATCAATTTTACCACTTTGCCTTATTGCTTTATCAATATGCTAAAATTTATGCATAAAAAGCATAATTTTTCAACTATCTGATCAATCACCAATAGCGGAAACTGTATTTCTGTCACAACGGGAATGAAATTCGATGTCGCTCAATTGTTATCTTGTCGGTGCGCCGGTTCAAACAGGTACAAGTCAACAAGGCTGCCTGATGGGACCGGATGCATTCCGTACCGCCGGTATTGCAACCACACTACAGGCGCTGGGTCATAATGTTGCCGATCACGGCAATGTCTCACCGCGCGAAGTCGAGCGGCCGAGTTCCGGCAATCAGGCCGTTCATCACCTTAATGAAACCGTCGGCTGGGCGCTGGCCCTGAACGAGATCGCCAATGCTGCAATTGAACGGTCAGACTTTCCCATATTTCTGGGCGGTGACCACTCCTTGTCGATTGGCTCGGTGTCTGGTGTCACCAAAGCCGCGGAACAAAGCGGCCGTGAGCAATTCGTGCTGTGGCTTGACGCCCATCCCGACTTTCACTCACTTGAGACAACCGAAAGCGGCAACCTGCACGGTACGCCGATGGCGTATCTGACCGGGCACAGCGGATTTGAAGACAGCTACCCGGAACTGACGACAAAGGTGAAGCCGGCAAACGTCTGCATGATGGGGCTGCGCTCGGTTGACCAGGCCGAAAAGGCACTGCTGGCTGCAAGCGACATCCAGGTCTATGACATGCGCGCGATTGACGAGCACGGCGTGGCCGGGCCATTGCGGGCGTTTCTGGAGAAAGTCAAAGCAGCCGGCGGCGCGTTGCATGTCAGCCTCGATGTGGATTTTCTGGAACCCAATATTGCACCGGCCGTCGGCACCACAGTGCCCGGTGGCGCAACGTTCCGCGAAGCCCACCTGATCATGGAAATGCTGTGCGACAGCAGCCTGGTCACCTCACTCGACCTGGTTGAACTCAATCCGTTCCTGGATGATCGCGGCCGCACGGCCAAGCTGATGGTTGACCTGTGTGCCAGCCTGCTGGGCCGCAAGGTGCTTGACCGTCCCACCAGGAGCTACTGACAGTGAGCATGCTGGCCGGCATTCACCTTTCCAAGCGATAGAAAGACACCAACAATGACCAAACTTCCACCCGCTCCTTCCAAGCTTGCCTTTGTGCCGTTTGTCAGCGTTGAAAACATGATGCGCATCGTCAACACCATCGGTGCAGCGAAAATGATGGCCGAGATGGCCGACTATATCGAAGCCGACTTCGTGCGCTGGGACAAGTTCGACAAAACGCCTCGCGTCGCCGCCCATTCGCACGAAGGCGTAATCGAACTGATGCCAACCAGTGATGGCGAGACCTATGGCTTCAAATACGTCAATGGTCACCCGGCCAACATGGCGCGCGGTTTCCAGACCGTGACCGCCTTTGGCGTGCTGGCAAGAGTGGACAATGGCTATCCCATCCTGTTGTCGGAAATGACGGTTCTGACCGCGCTGCGCACCGCGGCAACGTCAGCGGTGGCGGCCAAACACCTGGCCCCGAAGAACGCGAAGACCATGGCTATGATCGGCAATGGGGCGCAGTGCGAGTTTCAGGCGCTGGCGATGCAGGAAATTGTAGGCATTGAAACCGTCCGGCTTTTTGACATAGATGCCGGCGCGACAGAAAAAGCGGTTCGCAACCTGGCCGACACCGGCCTCAAAGTGGTCGCCTGCACCTCTGCCGAAGACGCCATGACCGGCGCGGAAATCATCACCACCTGTACCGCGGACAAGCAGTGCGCCACCATCCTGACCGACAACATGGTCGGATCGGGTGTTCACATCAATGCCATTGGCGGCGACTGTCCCGGCAAGACGGAACTGCACAGGGATATCCTGCTGCGCTCCAGCATTTTTGTGGAATACCCGCCACAGACCCGCATTGAAGGCGAAATCCAGCAACTGGATGCCGACCATCCGGTGACCGAGCTGTGGCAAGTGATTACCGGCAAGACCAAGGGGCGCACATCAGGCGACCAGATCACCCTGTTCGACAGTGTCGGTTTCGCCACGGAGGATTTTTCCGCCCTGCGCTATGTGTACGACCAGCTCGAGGCCACTGGGCATTTTGTCGAACTCGACATGATCGCCGATCCGGATGATCCGCGCGACCTGTTCGGCATGGTACAAAGAGCGAAGGTCTGACAATCAAATCACTGGAGCCAGGTGATCGAAATTGACGCCTTGAAACCCGGTCGTTTGCATCCGGTCTGGCAAGCTCGACATACCGGGTTCAACAGCCCGGCGGGCAGACAGAGTGATTGCGGTGCACTGACAATGTGTTGGCCGATTTTAACGACACAATAAACCCGCTCTTGTCATGCAGCAGACTTGCTTTACTGTCATAAACCACGCTTGTTCGCACTCATTTCCGATTGGACAGTCAACGCATGTCAAAAAGCCCAGCACCTCAAGATCCTGCCGGCTTTACCCTGCCTGATCCCATCCAGTTGATGGACAATCTGTCCAAGGCACTGCAGGTCGGTGCTGCAATCGCCCAGAACATGGCCGAGCAAAAGCAGGAAGATGCCGGCGCTGGGGAAGGCGCAGCGTTCAAACCCATTGAACCGGTGTTGAAGACATTCACGGAAATTGCCCAATCCTATGCACAACACCCTGAACGCTGGGCCGAAGTCAGTTTCCAGCTCTGGCAGGGGTATTCTCAGCTTTGGCAAAATTCATTGGCCCGCATGATGGGAGAGCAACCCGACCCGGTTGCAACGCCAGCGCGTGGCGACAAGCGTTTCAAAGATCCCGACTGGTCGCGCAACCAGGTGTTTGATTTTTTCAAACAGGCATATCTGCTGACCGCCAAATGGGCGCATGAAACCATCGCCAATACGGCAGACACAGACGAGGCGACCCGGCACAAGGCGAACTTCTACTTCGACCAGATTGCCAATGCCATGTCGCCGTCCAATTTCGCCGTCACCAACCCGGAAGTGCTGAAACAGACACTCGCCTCAAACGGTCAGAACCTGCTGGACGGCATGAACAACCTCGCCCGCGACCTTGAAGCAGGCCACGGATCATTGCGTATCAAGCAAACCGACATGAGTGCTTTTGCGCTGGGTGAAAACATGGCGCTGTCACCCGGCCAGGTGGTGTTTCAGAATGAGTTGATGCAGCTTATTCAATACGCGCCTGCGACGGAGAAGGTGCACAAGACCCCGCTGCTTATCGTACCGCCCTGGATCAACAAGTTCTATATTCTCGATCTCAATCCGAAAAAATCCTTCATCCGCTGGTGCGTGGAACAGGGCCTGACGGTGTTTGTCATCTCCTGGGTCAATCCGGATGCGAAGCTGGCTGAAAAAGGCTTTGCCGATTACATGCATGGCGGCATTCTCACGGCAATCAACAAAATCCAGGAGCAGACCGGCGAAAAACAACGGGTCAATGCCATCGGTTACTGCATTGGCGGCACGCTGCTTGCCTCGACACTCGGTTACATGGCTGCCCGCAACGATGACCGCATCAAGTCTGCAACTTTCTTCACAACCCAGGTGGATTTCACTTATGCGGGTGATCTGAAAGTGTTTGCTGATGAAGAGCAGATCAGCCTCGTCGAAGAGCGCATGGCAAAAGACGGCTTCCTTGATGGCAAGGAAATGTCAAATGCCTTCAACTTGTTACGTTCAAACGATCTGATCTGGTCGTATGTGGTGAACAATTATCTCAAGGGCAAGGATCCAATGCCCTTTGACCTTCTGTACTGGAATGCCGATCCGACACGCATGCCGGCCGCCACCCATTCGTTCTATTTGCGCGAATGCTATCTCTACAATCATCTCAGCCAGGGCAAGATGACGCTCGATCAGGTGCGTATTGATCTCAGCAAGGTCAAGATCCCGGTGTATAACCTGGCCGCCCGCGAAGACCATATCGCGCCATTGCAGTCGGTGTTCAAGATCGGTGAGATACTGGGCGGTGACACGCAGCTTGTCGTTGCAGGTTCCGGTCATATTGCCGGTGTGGTGAACCCGCCTGAAGGCGGCAAGTACCAGTACTGGACCAATGAAAAAGGTGCCGACACGGTTGAAAATTGGCTGGCAAAAGCCGAAGAGCACCCGGGATCATGGTGGCCGCACTGGATGGAGTGGCTGGCCGACAGGTCAGGAAAAAAGGTACCGGCGCGGGATCCGGAACTTGGCAAGCTGCAACCCATTGAACCGGCACCGGGTTCTTATGTGAAGGTGAAGGGAAACTAGGGTCAGGACCCTAGAGCAACATGGGTTCAAGTGAACCCATAAAGTTGCTCGATCACTTTGAAAGCGATCAGGTTTATGATTTTTGGTTGATCCAACCAAAAATCATCCTGATCTAGAGAATACCCTCTTCGGCCGCTTCCACGGAAATCCCCATCCTGTCGAGGCCGTCTTCCAGATAATCTGCCAGCAGGGGTACACCCAGCAGGTAATCCTCGGTTTTGTTGACCCGTTCGGAACGTGCGGTGTCCAGAGCCTCCTGAATATCGTCCGGCTCATAGGTGCCGCGCCCGATCCACATCAACGCTACCAGCGCCACCTGCTCATCGACGTTCATGTCGTCAATGAACCCGCGCAACTCAGCTTCTGTAGGGTCGTCCCGGCGGGATTCCAGAATGCTGTCGGAATCTGCTTCATCACCGTCACCATCCCAGGCAGCAACTTTGCCGTCCAGTTCGCGGGCCCGCACGATGACGTGAGCCACCTTTTCCGGGGAGATGTCTAGCATGGGCGTGTCCTCCTGCAGTGTGCCGCAGCACAATTCATGGACACCAGCTTGCTTGAAGCCCGCCTTTGCTTCATTGATCCATCTCAAATCCGAAGGATTTCAGCGTTCGATGAAAGCAATGCCTAGCAACAGCACTAATTTTCCGACTTGGCCAGCTGATGCAGGCCCCGGGCTCGGCGATCAAGCCACCAGCCGTATTGTTCGGGCCACTGGGCAAAATCCATGTCAACGCCCATCGCCTGGGCCTGATGGCGGGGCCAGAACGGGTCATTGATGGCCTCGCGCGCAATTGCGATCAGGTCCGCCTGACCTTGTTGCAGAATGTCCTCTGCCTGTGGTCCGTCCAGTATCAACCCAACTGCCATGGTCTGGATTTCAGCATCGCGTCTGATGCGTTCGGCGTACGGCACCTGGAATCCGGGACCGCGATAGCCGGTTGAGGCAGTAGCGCCTGCCGCAGCGTTGCCGCCGGAAGAACAGTCAACCACATCCACACCGGCAGCCTTCAACGCCTTCGCCAATGCCACGGAGTCTTCAATGCTCCAGCCACCTTCAAATCCGTCCACGGAGGAAATGCGCACAAACAGCGGCTTGGAGTCCGGCCACACAGGGCGCACGGCTTCGGTGACTTCAAGCAGAAACCGCATGCGGTTCTCCCTGCTGCCGCCATATTCATCGTTACGCACATTGGACAATGGCGACAGGAATTGCTGCAACAGATAGCCATGGGCGGCATGCAGTTCCAGAATATCCATGCCGATGTGATCGGCACGTTTTGCTGCAGCGACAAAGTCAGCCGTGACCTGTGCAATGTCAGCCCTGGTCATTTCGCGCGGCACCAGCCAGCCCTTGCCGGCAGGCAATGAACTTGGACCGATAACCGGCCACGGCGTCTCGCCGCGCAGCGCATCGGTTTCATCCAGTGCCCCATTGCCGTGCCACGGGCGCTGAATGGACGCCTTGCGGCCCGCATGACCAATCTGGATACCGGGCACCACGCCCTGCCCCTTGATGAAATCTACAATGCCACGCATGGCGTCGGCATGAGTGTTGGACCAGATACCGAGGTCGCCGTGGGTGATGCGACCGATGTCCTGCACGGCACTGGCTTCCAGAATGATGGCACCAGGCCTGCCCAGGGCATATTTTGAGTAATTGGCAAAATGCCAGTCGGCAAACAGGCCGTCTTGCGCGGAATACTGGCACATGGGCGCAATGACCACGCGGTTCGGGAGCGTGACCTGCTTTATGGTACAGGGCGAAAACAGCATAGGGTCAGGACCTATCGTCACGGGAACAAGGTCACCTGTTCAAGACCGGTTGCCTCCGGCAGCCCGAACATCAGGTTGAAATTCTGCACCGCCTGACCGGCAGAACCCTTGACCAGATTGTCCAGTGTCGAGAGAAGCACCACCCTGCCATCGATCCGATCGGGAACCACGCCCATCATTACCCGGTTTGAACCGCGTACAAACTGTGTCGCAGGCATTACACCGTCCGGTGCCATGTTGACGAACTGCTCTTTGTCATAGCGTTCAGCAAGCACCTCATGACAATCGCGCGCGGTTTTGCCCGGCGCAAGCCTGGCATAGGCGGTGATGAATTCTCCGCGGCTCATCGGCACCAGATGCGGCGTGAAGTTCACGATCACTTCGCGGCCTGCAGCAATCGACAGTTCCTGTTCGATCTCGGGAGCATGCCGATGCTTGCCTATGGAATACGGCCCCATGCCTTCACCGGATTCGCAAAACAGGGTGTTCTGCTTCAGCGCCCGCCCGGCGCCGGACACACCAGACTTGGCATCAATCACCAGGTCAGATGCATCGATCAATCCCGCCGCCACCAGCGGCAGCAGCAACATCAGAACTGCTGTTGGATAACATCCCGGACAGGCAACCAGTCTGGCGCCGGCAATCTGGTCGCGGTAATGTTCGGTCAGTCCATAGACCGCATCGGCCTGCAGATCGAGCGCCGCATGTTCATTGCCATACCAATGCCTGTAGGTTTCCGGATCACGCAGCCGGAAGTCGGCAGACATGTCTATGATTTTCAGATGTTCAGGCAACGCCTTGATGACCTGCTGGCTTGTGGCATGCGGCAAACCGCAAAACGCTGCATCGACGCGTGACCAGTCTACCTCGTCATTGGTGACAAGCCCAGGCAAGCGCAGGCCACTGAGATGGGGGAAGACCGCTTCCATTGGCTTTCCGGCATGGGAATTCGCCGTCAGCGCCACAATGTCCATATTCGGATGAGCATAGGCCAGTCGCACGAGATCAGCGCCGGTATAGCCTGATGCTCCGATTACCGCGACGCGGATCTTTTGTGCGTTGCTCATGTTGTACAACTCCAAGGAATATGAACCGTGCCTGCAATAACCGGTTCATTGGTTTGCGTAAAGCCGATATGTTGCATAGACAGTCTTAGACCACTGGGTCTTCAGTCAGTTGGGCAACTGTTTTCGGTTTGTGCTGATCCCGTGTTCCGTGACGCAAATTTAACCCTCTGACGATCCCGGCAACACGAAACTCAAGGCCGTTTGCAGACATGAAATTTCACGAAATGACTTTGCTAGCGGTCAAAGCTCAACTGAATAACCTGCGAGCGGCAAATCCAGCTATACCGACCGATCTCCGTGTTTCAGGACCCGTGCACGCAAATCCGCACAACGGGGGCCCGCATCCGGCCACGAAAATATTCTGCGGCACCAGTTCATCATTGCCATATGGCCTGGCAATAAAGGCTGTCGACACAGACTCGAAACCGGATGCCAGCTTGTGGTTTGAACGTGAGGCCGATGTACTCAGGCAGCTTGATAAAAATCAAAACCCTGATCACCCCGGATTGACAGCCCGTTTACATCTCGCCGATGCCGCAAACGGGCTCCTGGTGACCGAATGGCTTGAAGGCCGAAACCTGCGCAAGCATTTCTACCTGAACATGTTCTTTGAGCATCGTCGCAATGCAGGAATTACAGCCGCCGGAAGATGGCTCTCGCGGCTTCACGATTCATGGGGACGTGAAACGGTGTCGTTTGATACTTCGGAGTTCGTGCGAGAAATACATACCAGGATTCTGGCAAATTCCGGGGACAGGCAGGACAAGCATCTCAAGTATCTGGAGGTGCTGCAGGCCGCGGTTTTAAAACTTGCTGACGAACCAAATATTGTCAGTCTTCAGCATGGTGATTTCAGCCCGAATAATCTGGTTATCGCCAATGATCAAATGGACCTGCGTTCGTTTGATTTTTCAAACCCCGTAGCAGCACCGGTCGAGATCGACATTGCACATTTTATGCTCAACAGAACCGTCAAGCTGGGAACCAGGCTCAGAGCGGGATCCACGTCCGGCCCCTGGCAACAAACTCCCCAGTGGCAGGCATTTTCGCTGGGGTATTTCGGCGTGCCGGATCACGCACCCGGGCGCTGGCTTTCCTGGTACGCGCTCAGGACGCTTTTGGCCCGAGCACCGTTTCTCAACCGGTTTTCGCAAGACAGATCACGAAGCCAAATAGAGCGGTTTGACCGTCGCAGGGAACTGCGCCGGGTAGAAAGCCTGATTGCAATTCTGGCGGAGGATTTGGACCGCTGACAGCAAAAACCCCACCGGACTGCCGGTGGGGTCATTGACTTGCAGGGAGGTATGGCGGCCAGACCCCTGCCGGAGAAAATCTCAACAAACAGTTTCGAGGTTTCCCGGCGGCCTGATCACCTTACAAACATCCTTGAATGCGTATTGACTTAGCCCTGGATTGCAGCCCACTCGTCTGCACTCAGTTCGCCATTCTGGTCGCCATCGGCAGCCTTGAAAGCGTCATCAGCCATATCAGGCATGGCAGCCTTGGCTTCTTCCATGGATACTGAACCGTTCTGGTCAGCGTCTACAGCGGTGAAGTCAGCAGCAAGCGCTGCGGTTGAAGCGAAACCAGTGGCGAGTACGATTGCGAGAAACTTTTTCATGTTTAATTCTCCAGTTAGACTTTTGTCCCGATCTGCTTGACTTGTCTCAAAGAGCAGCCTGTAGGATCGTTCATCTGCCGTCCACGAGGCTGAAGGTGACCTGCCATTGCGGCAGTGAAAAGCAGGCCGCAAGGAAATGTCGAGGCCAATTTGTGATGGAATGTGTCCGGTTGCCGGTGTTTGTCGCTGGCCGGAGCGCAAGCTGAATATGTCCGCGAAATCGGCGGAAAACCCTAAAAACCGAGCCAAAATGACTTCAATTTTCCGCGTGAAATGCTGGCAGGATTTTGAATTGTGGCAAACTGCGCCGCACGGCAGAGGGAATACCTGGCATTCAGCGCCTTTTACCTGACAGCCTGTCAAGAATTAACAAGGTCATATGCTGTTCAGTGAGATATCTGCATGAACGACATTTACATCAACGAGATACTCTCTCAGGCCGGCCACCCGTGCAACACAAAGCCGATGCCGCCCGTCTTCAACGGCCATTCGCCCGTCACGGCCAATGTTGATAATCGGCCGGTCAACGGGATCATCCCGGTAAAGCCCTGATCTGAAGTCCGAGTGCAGCTTGTCGAGAAAGTCCAGGCGCTCGGCAACTTCATCCGGGGTTCTATAGCGCCTTATGGGATTGTTCTGCTGCCGGTCGATCATCCAGCGGTACCACCTGGTGGCCTGCCAGGACTCGCCATCATTAAAATGAGCTTCCAAAGACCGATAGAACACATAGTTGCCCAGCGAGACCATTCCACGGACATGTTCTGCGGCCGGTTCGTAAACCGAACACCAGAAAATCTCCTGATTTATTGTCTGATCCCAGTCGCCGGCCAAATTCCGCGTTTTGGGCCTGGCGAGTATTCGATGTGAATCACGAAACTCGGGATACTGGATGTAACCCACATTGTCGGGGTCTATCTCGATACGCTTATAGCGTCTTCGCACAATGGTTCTGAGCAATCTCAGCTTCTTGTTTTCCTGTGCCATGGTGAATGTTCACCCGGCTGTCTTTTCAGCATGGAAAAACAATCTGTGCGGCTCTGACTTGCTGTGAGCGAGGACTCTGGCAGGAGACACCTGCCACCGGTCTCCAAGCTCTGAACGTAACACGTCGCGATGCCACCTTTCGGCGTCAGTAGTATCGAAATCTGTGAACGATGGTGCCGGATTGCCCTGGTCCGTGTACCTAGCACGCCGGGTACTGCCTTCGATAAACAGATGATCGGTTTTTTCACCGCACGCCCGCAGTACCGATCTCATGAATGTCTCGCCTTCAAAGGCATAAATCCGATGCAGGACGCTCAACAGCAAAATGGCGTCCCAGTGCAAAGTCGACTCCACGAATTCCGGTGTCACCGACGTTCGCATATATGCGGTACCAGACGCACTTCTGGCGCAGGCTATCTTGTGTTCCTTTTCGAACTTTTCAGCGCCGACAACAAAATGCCCTTTGGATGCAAGGAAATTGGAGGTCTCTCCAAGGTTGGACCCGATGTCCAGTATCCAGGCGTGGTCTTTGCCAATTCGCGAAGCGATAAGCTGGTTGCGTTCGTTGAAGGAAGAATGCCGCGAACCGAAATCCAAATAGCGGCGGAAGTTCAGAAACTTCATTGCAATGCTTACCTCAAAGTGGATGGCCGGATGACACCAGCTTTAGAACCAACCTGTCGCTTGACCTGTTTTCAGGTGACGTCTACCGCTGGACAAGCCACACTTTCGAATAGCTTGCGCATCGATCATCTTTCATCAATACGGTATCAGGTGAGGCCTGATATGCCATGAATGATTCCGGCCTGCAACCATGGATCAAGACGTATTATCAGGCGGGTGCAGTTGGTCAAGTTGAAACAATTCCTGATGTTGAGACCTCAAGGGTCACGGCAAAGCGTTGTTATACCAATCAATATCTCAGAAAATTCCAGTTAGCGAATGTCAAACGCAAATTGCTGGATAAACTTTGCCTAATGACTATAACTCCATGCCAGCCAGGAATACAGTTTCGACGAATTCGCGATCTGAACCTGCCAATGATCAAGTGGTACCAGCGGACTTCAATGGTTACCAAAAATCACTCCTCAAACCCAGTTCCGGCGAACATTGCCCATCATGACGACTCTTCCGAAAATCATTTGGATGTATTGGCATCAAGGTGAAGCAGCCGCGCCGGAAATAGTCAGGCGCTGCATCGCTTCATGGCAAACAAGGAATCCGGACTGGTCAGTGAGGGTACTTGATGCCGGCACTGTTCAGGAACCAACCGGCCTGCCAGCCGACTGGTTCAACGGCAGGCCGGATATCAGTCTTCAGTTCTTGTCAGACATGATCCGTATCGCATTGTTAAGCAGGCATGGTGGCGTTTGGGCCGACGCAAGCGTCTATTGCTCACAACCGCTGGAGGACTGGCTGCCACAGCGAATGCAATCAGGTTTCTTCGCATTCGAAGGCGCACGACGCGGTCGCATGATTGGAAGCCCGTTTCTTGCAGCTCAACCGGGCAACATAGTGCCTTCCAGGATGCTGGACCGACTACTGGAGATTTTCCAGGGCCGGCGTTTTAAAGGTAACGAGGCCAGGTATGGCCGCATTTTGCGCGTTGTTCTCAAACCACCTCTGGAGATGACGCCCGGCACCACCCGGTTATGGTTTTCAACACTGTTTACAGACGTGCTCAAAATCTATCCCTATTTCACGCTGCATTATATGTTCAACAAACTGGCCATTGAAGATCCAGAGGTTGAAGACCTCTGGTCAAAAACGCCCTCTTTGCCCTGCGAGCCATTCGTCAAACTCAAGCGAGCCAAGAACCTTCCCGCCATCACTGAGGATATACGTCAATTCATCACAACCGAAAATTTCCCGGTGCACAAACTCGATTGGCAGGTGGACATGAAAGCTGCCTACTGGACGGAAGTGTTCCGGTTGCTGGATGCCACTGCTCGCCCGATCAAAGACGATGAAGCTGCCAAACAGACATCCGGCGGGTAGCTATGCAAATCACAGCGCGGAAGGAGTGTTGAACGGTCGAGTCGCAGGCCATGCAATCGTATTTACCTCATCATCGTCCGCATGCCTTAGTCACATCGCTTGCACCCGGATAGTGCAACATTCCCGCCCTATACACAGGTGCAGGCAGCAGAAGCTCGTCCTTCAACTATCATTTGAGACCGGCTACCATGGCTCAGCTTGCTTGAGATGCAAGCCTAAGGATGTAGAAGCTACATGAATTCATAGTGCACTGGACACCTCAGACAGCAATTTTGCCGTATGATTTAGCGAAATACGATTTTGTTGGCCGGTGTGAATCACTGGAGGTGTAAAGCCACCATTTTCTGGGCCACTAGTTTCTCGTTTCTCCAAATTGTTTCGGGCGCCGGTGGACGCATGCCGAGTGCCTGATGCGGACGAATGTGATTATACTGGACGACGAACCCGCATGGCGATAGCCTGCAATTTGGGGCTGCGCTGCGGGCGGCAAGTCAAGAAACATTCGTCTGTCATCTGGTCACGTCATTGCTGAAACAACACAACGCTTTATGGAAGCGGGTGGTGACGTGGTTTCAACAAATATGGAATCACGTCTTGGGGGGTTTGCCTTGATGCTTAAAATCAAAAATAAATTTTGGGATCTATATCATTATCGAAGAAACATCCAAATAAACAAAGATAAAAATTTCAACATCTGTTTTATTTGGATACCTAAAGCTGCTGGAACATCCGTATTCAAGATGATTTCAGAACATTCTGGCATGCGGTTATTGAAAAAGCCCAAGGAGTTCATGAATTTCGACAACCAAGGCGTTGTTACGTTTGGTCATGTTCATTATCTGTCGCTATTAAGGGATGGTTGTATCAGCAAAGAATATCACGATAACAGTTATAAATTTTCGATTGTTAGAAATCCATATGAGCGGGTAGCCTCATTGTACAACTATCTGGCTCAAGGCAGCAGAATTAGAGGTTGGGGTTTTGATCGTTTTTTATATGAAGTAGAAAACAACAGACCCCCGATTGGGCTGTACAATACTCATACCATATCACATGCCAACCCACAGGCGGACTGGATTATTGATCAGAAAAACCAGCTTATCGTCGATGATGTCTTCAAATTGGATAAAATGGATGAATTGTATGCGAAATTAAATACTGATTATAATTTATCCATTAGCTCATGGAAAAAAGAAAACATTAGTCGAAAAATTATTACATTTAAAAACGATATACTCAATGAAAAAAATCGAATAGATTTGATAAATAGAGTTTATAGAAAAGATTTTGATCTATTTGATTTTAAAATGATTTAACGTAAACAACGGATTGAATGTTTTTGAGCTTTAGAAAGTCTGGAGCCGGGTTGCAATCCAAGTCTAGTTTGTGCACCAAAAACAACTTTCCCGTCACTATATTGTGCTGTTTTCAGGCCGAAATCTTCATGTATCGTTCGGATTGCCTTTGGCTCCTCCAATGATCTGGTGTGCGATTGAGCCCGTTCAACTGCCCCAGCTTGATCCCCTCTGTATTGCTTCATAATACGTACAAGGACAACGCGCTGCGACCGCGTGAAAACGGCACCAGTTCACTCAACGGACTGAACTCAATTGGAGAGCGCAGCTACAAGGATCGGACGTCATTCTGATCCAGATTCTTTTTGCAACCTGAGGCTGGTTGTTCATAGTATAAAGGCTTGCTGTTACTGTTCGCGACGTCAGGCACGTGTTTAGGGGATGATGGTGGATACTGAAGGTACTTTTCCCTATGCAACGAGCGGCGTTTTTCTGTTTGAAAAGTGTATGCGCCGGTTTGTGCGTCACACCGACGAAAGCACTCAAACCGGCATCTACTCCCGATTTTCGAAATGGTTTCGCCGTTTGGCCGATACCGATTTTGAATTTCAAGACCAGTTGTTACTGGTAAGCCAAAAGGGAACACAACTTGCATTTCCTCGACCTTTGCCGACCGTTAATTTTCAACATATTTGCTTTGGTTACGAAGACTGGCTACGGCGAAAGTATTCAATGCCGGGATTTGTCGAAGTGCTGGACGGTGATGTTGTAATTGATTGTGGGGGTTATGTTGGCGGGTTTGCTCTTTCCGCTTCGCGCCTGGCATCAAAGGTATATGTTTTCGAACCAGCTCCACTGAATGCGGTGTGCGCACGCCGTAACCTTGCTGTATATGACAACACGACCATTGTTGAGGCCGGTTTGTACCGCGAAAGTGGTGACATGACCTTGAACCTGTCATCATCGGGAGTGGAGCATTCACTCTTGAGCCCTGACAAGGGAAAAACTGGGTTGACCCAATCAATACCCGTTTGGTCGTTGAAAGACTTTTGCAAATTGAATGAGGCTCCTGCTCCTGATTTTGTAAAGATCGAAGCTGAGGGAGTGGAACTTGAAGTATGGGAAGGATTGGCTGATCTGCGTCCTTCCAGGATAGCAATTGATGTTAGCCCAGAGAGGGACGGCAAGAGCCCCGCAGAGGAGTTCAAGCGTCACCTCACTGAGGCTGGATATGAACATAGACAACGAAAAGGTATGCTATTTGCCAAACGAATTGAGTAACGTGCCGGTTTCACAAACCCCCGGAATGTAGGACCTCAAAACCCCAGCGGCATCAGCTTGTAGCCCTGGTCGGTGCGGTAGCCAAACCCGTCATGGCGCGTGCGATAGCAGATTTCCTTGGCCTTCCTGCGCTGCTTGAGGCGGGAGCACAGGCTGCCGTTTTCCTCGTCAATGCGCCACTCGCCATAGACCGCGCGACCTTTGGTTGACAGCATCCGCATCTCGCCGGATCTGCGGTAGATGATTTTCCCGCTGATCTTGCCGCGGAACGAAAGCTCCTGGCCAACCAGTTCCTTCATGATCTCGCGTCCCGACATCCAGTCGGCAGCGAGGACATTTTGCGGCAACAAAACACTTGCAGCGCTCAAGGCTATTAACAGTGATTTTTTCATATAAAGGCTCCCCAGCCAATTGGAGCGATACAGGTCCTGACTGCATCAAAACCGGTGCTCCAAATTTCAGTTACAGCATGCCTTCATCTGCAACACCGCACGCTTCTTGTGCGAGACATGCCAGTTGAGGTGCCTTTCCGGATCGGGGATATGCCCTACTTGCGTCTAAGTCTTTTTGTCTTTGTTACAAGTCCGGACAAGGCACGGCGTAAAAAAGTCTACTGGGACTAATAAACAAGAGTTCGTGCGGGCCTGTCTGTGAGACCTGTCACATCACTCATCCAAACCGGGAAACCCCGGCCTGTGGCAAGGCTAGAAGCTTGAAAGCGCTTGTTGCCCTACCGGCCCGATGACTCAGGACCGGTAATCATCATCGACGGCTCAACCTTAACAAATGCTTAAGAAGCCGATGAACAATCCCAGCATCAGTGCTCATATTGCTTATCTCACCCAACAACATGAGCCCTGATGGACATATCCTAGGACGGATTCGCCAACGATTACAAATAAGGCAGAGCCGCCTCGTGGGAACGTGTGGACAGCATCAGTTTTTATTGACGCGAAATTCGTTTACGTCAACCATCACATCAGTAACACAGTGAGTGAGGTCACCATGAAAATTCCCGAACATCGATGCGATCTGGTTATGAAGGGCGGCGTGACCAGCGGCGTGGTATATCCACTTGTCGTCACGAAGCTGGCCGAGGATTACCGGTTCGAGAACATCGGCGGCACATCTGCCGGCGCAATTTCGGCGGTTATCACCGCAGCGGCGGAATATGGCAGGAAAACAGGCGGATTCAAAAAAATAGCCCAGCTGCCGGACGAACTATCCACTGAGTTGACCAGCAAGTTTCAGCCGCTACCGCAGCTTAAGCCTCTGTTCAATGTGGCGCTTGAGGTGATCAAAAACTCCGGATCGGGCAAAATCGCCCTGACAATCTGCGTCAATTTCTGGTCTTCCGTACTCATCGGCGCAATTCCAGGCGCCCTGATCGCGTTGCTGTCAATCACGCCGTTCTCCTTGAGCGGCATCCTCCTGGGCACCTTGCTGGCCCTGATCGGTGCCATTGCCTTGACCGCCGTGCAGGTATTCAAGCTGGTCAAGAACGATATGGCCCGGAATGATTTCGGCATGTGCACCGGCTTGACCCAACCCGGCCATACCAAACCGGCGCTGACAGACTGGCTCACCGATACGATTGACCGCGTTGCTGGCAGATCGACATCCGGCACGCCACTGACCATTCACGATCTGGAAACCGCCAGACCTGCAATCAATGTGAAAACCGTAACAACAGATTTGACAACACGGCGCCCATACTCCCTGCCGATCGGCCCAAACACCTATTACTTTTCGAAGAGCGAATTCCAGAAGCTGTTTCCGGACAGGGTCGTGGAACACATGACGCGTAAACAGGAAGTCCAGGGTGATGGACAAAACGACAGGAAAGCAAATTGGCGATCTCTGGTACTTTCAGAGACGATCAAACGCCGCTGGTCGTGCTGGCGCGAATGAGCCTCAGTTTTCCGTTCCTGTTTTCCGCTGTCCCTTTGTACAAGCATGACTACACGCTCGCGGACAAGCACAGCAAGCAACCGGTGAGGTGTCTGTTTTCCGATGGCGGCTTGTCCAGCAACTTTCCCGTACACTTTTTCGACGAGTTCCTGCCACACACGCCGACCTTCGGCATTTCCCTGACCGAATTTGACCGCCGCCGCCTGCGCGAAGGACAAACAGCTTGTGACGCAGCCGCCCGGGTGCACCTGCCGTTCAAACCAGGTAAAGGCCATGACATTCCAACCCATGAGTTCAAGTCTGTCGGTGGCTTTATCTGGGCCATGTTCAGCAGTGCAAAGGACTGGCAGGATACGCTGCAGACCAAATTGCCCGGTTATCGCGAGCGGATCATCTCAATTGCACTGGCATCGGACGAGGGTGGCCTCAATCTCAATATGCAACCGGCAACAATCAAGAAACTTGCCACTTACGGCGAAATTGCTGGCACAACGCTGGTACAAAAATTCTGCCTGGACGAACACCGTTGGCGACGCCTGCTGGTGGAAACTACAGCGCTGGAAGACGCGCTGAAAACCTATTCTGACAACTACAAAACATCGGCGCAGAGCGGGTCAACCAATTTCGATGTCCTGATTACCAGTTACGAAGGCCAATCCTGCAAAAATCTGCAGGAAGGCGAGATCGGTTACCAGCTTTCCGAGACAGCACGCGGTGCACTGAAGAAACGTGTTGAGAAAATCTCCAAGCTTGGCGGCGAGTTGAATGTTCCCAGGGAAGGGAAACGCCGTCCCGGGTTTCCGACCAGCAGAAGTCAGTTGCGAAATATTGCCAGTATGGGTCATGACCGAGACTACGTGAGTCTTTACACACCTGAATCGAGAAGGCCTACTCCGCCGCCTGTGAAAAACGCTCCGCCAACGCCCGCGGCTGCGGCCCACCGGTGGCCCAGTCGAGCAATTCTGCGGTGTGAACCACAGGAATACCGGTGCCATTTCCGATCTGCATCATGCAACCGACATTGCCGGCGGAAATCACGTCGGGCGTCAGGGCTTCCAGTGTTGCAACCTTGCGGTTTTTCAACTCGGTGGAAATCTCCGGCTGCATGATGTTGTAGGTTCCCGCCGAACCACAGCACAGATGCGGGTCTGCGGGTTCGAGCACGGTAAAGCCTGCCGCCTTCAGCAACGTTTTCGGATGGGTCTTGATCTGCTGGCCGTGCTGCAGGGAACACGCGGCATGATAGGCGACCTTCATCTCAGGCACTTCTGCGTCGTTGAGGCCAAGGTCCACCATGACTTCGGAGATATCCTTCGCCAGTTTCGATACAATGGCGGCGTCTTCGGCCAGCGCATCATTGCGGAACATGTGGCCATAGTCCTTTACCGTGGTGCCACAGCCGGAAGTATTGATGATCACCGCATCGAGACCTTCGCCGCGATACTCCTTCATCCAGGCGTTGATGTTGGCTGCCGCTGATGAATGGCTCTCACTGGTCTTGCCCATGTGATGTGTAAGTGCGCCGCAGCAGCCGATACCCCTGGCGATGACCACGTCGCAGCCATGCCGCGTCAACAGTCTTATTGTGCTCTCATTGATATCCGTGTTCAGGGCGCGCTGGGCGCAGCCGGTCAGCAGGGCCACCCGTTTGCGGCGTTCACCTTCAGCCTTGAACACCTGTGGTTTGTCCATCGGGCTGGGCCCCGGCAGGTCGGACGGGGCAAGGGCTACCATTGCCTTCAGCCTGCCCGGCAGCCAGGCGGCAAACGGTTTGGCGAACCTTGCGCCGAACATGGCCAGCCGGAAGCGGCCGGGATAGGGCAATACCTGCACCAGCAGCCAGCGCAACACGCGTTCCGGCAGCGGCCGCGTATAGGTCTTCTCGATGTACTCGCGCGCGTGATCCACCAGATGCATGTAATGCACACCCGACGGACAGGTGGACATGCACGACAGACACGACAGGCAGCGATCTATGTGCTTGACCGTCTTGGCATCTGCCGGGCGGCCTTTTTCCAGCATGTCCTTCATCAGATAGATGCGGCCACGCGGGCTGTCGAGCTCATCTCCCAGCACCTGATAGGTCGGACACGTCGCGGTGCAAAATCCGCAATGCACGCACGTGCGCAAAACCTCGTTTGACCGTTTGATCGCCGGGTCCTTCATCTGCTCGATGGTGAAGTTGGTCTGCATCGTCGGTTATCCCATCCGGCCGGGGTTCAAAATGCCATGCGGATCAAAGCGAGACCTGAGGCCGGCACTGATCTTCGCAAGTGGTGCCGGTTCCGGGTGGAACACACCGAGTTGTTTTGCAGTCGCGTCACTTGAGCGTATCAACGTCGCGTGCCCGTCAATCCCGTTCATGACGGCCCTGACATCACTGCCTTCCGGCACACAGGCCCACACCAGCCCGCCGCCCCAGTCAAACTGAAGCCGGGCGTCGTGACCCAGCAGATTTGTCAGTTTTTCCCCGTCAGACGGCTTCGCGGAAACCCGCCATATGTCGCCCTTGCCGGCGGCTACAGCTTCGGCATCGCGGATCTGTTGCCACAACTTCTGAGACCTGGCTTGATCGGCTTCAATGCTCACATCACCAAAACCGGCGAGCAGTTCCTTTAACTTGCCGGAGCGATATTTGACGGAGCCTTCAAAGCCTTCAACACGAATACATGTACGCGCAGACTGCTGTGCACTGGCCGGCAGATGTGCTGCACCGTTGACATCATATGGCGCTGTAAGGGCCGCGCTCATCGCAGCACCAGCCTTTTCGTTGTCAAGGTCCTCGACGACGACTGTCGCGATTGCTTCCGGCATGGGCAGGACCTTGAAGGCGACTTCGGTGAGCACACCCAGCGTGCCGTGGCTGCCGGCCATCAGCTTGACCAGATCATAACCGGTGACGTTCTTCATCACCCGGCCGCCGTTCTTGATGATGGTGCCTTCACCATCCACAAAGCGCACGCCAATGAGCGAGTCGCGGCAGGCGCCTGCCTGGATGCGGCGCGGGCCGGAGATATTTGCCGCCACGACACCGCCGATGGTGGATTTGCCGTTCGTGCCATACAAGGCACGATGGTCCATCGGCTCAAACGGCAGTCTCTGGCCTTCCTTGGCAAGCGTCTTTTCAATTGTCTCGAGTGGCGTTCCGGCGGCAGCGACAATAGTCAGCGCACCTGGTTCATACAGGGCGATACCGTTCAGGCCGGTGGTATGAAGCAACTCGCCGGTCACACCGTGACCCAGCCCTGCCCTCGACCCGCCACCACGAATTTGCAGTCTCGTGCCTTTTGCCGCCGACGCCTTGATGGCGTCAGCCAGCTCCTGTTCCGATTTAGGTTTCATGCTGCCTCGCGCCGCGTCCTGGTGGTGATCAGCGGGAACACCTTGGCCGGATTGAGCAGCCATTTGGGATCAAACACATCCTTGACCCGCACCTGCGCTTCAAGATCGCCTTCATTGTACTGGGTCAGCATCAGGTCGCGTTTTTCCACACCCACGCCATGCTCGCCGGTCAGGCAACCACCCACTTCAACACACAGCTTCAGGATTTCCGCGCCCATCGCCTCGCAGGTTTCCAGATCGCCCGGCTTGTTGGCATCAAACAGTATGAGCGGATGCAGATTGCCGTCGCCGGCGTGGAACACATTGGCGACGTCGAGACCATACTCCTTCGACAGCTCCTCCATGCGACGTAACACCAGAGGCAACTGGCTGACCGGGATGGTGCCGTCGAGGCAGATATAGTCATTGATCTGGCCCATGGCGCCGAAAGCAGCCTTGCGGCCTTTCCATATCGCGGCGGATTCCTCCGCACTGGCGCTCTCGCGCAGTTCAGCCGGGTCATGCCGACGTGCGATGGCCTTGATCTTGTCAAGCTGCTCGACGATTTCGGCTTCCGAGCCTTCCACCTCAACGATCAGCAGAGCTTCCACATCCGGGTAGCCTGCATGGGCAAAATCTTCCGTTGCCCGAATACAGGGCCGGTCCATGAACTCGATGGCCACCGGCAGCACACCTGCCTTGATGATATCGGCCACGCAGGCACCAGCGACCTCCGAGCGGTCAAAGCCCAGCAGAACCGGCCTTGCTCCTTCAGGTTTTCTCAAAATACGCAGTGTCGCTTCCGTGACAATGCCAAGCTGGCCTTCCGACCCGCAGATGACACCGAGCAGATCATAGACGGCAGCATCAAGATGGGCACCGCCGATGTCGATGATTTCACCTTCCATGGTGACCATTCTGACGCCCATCAGATTGTTGGTGGTCACGCCGTATTTCAGGCAATGGGCACCACCGGAATTCATCGCAATATTGCCGGCGATGGCGCAGGCCAGTTGGCTGGACGGATCAGGCGCGTAGAAGAAGTCGTTTTCCTCAACCGCACCGGTCACCGACAGGTTGGTGCGCCCGGTCTGGACCCTGATGAAGCGATTGTCGTAGTCGGTTTCCAGCACCGCGTTCATGCGCGATACGCCGATGATGATGCTGTCTGCAGTGGGCAGCGATCCGCCGGCCAGAGATGTCCCTGCCCCGCGCGGCACGACCGGCACACCTTCTTCATGACAGATCTTCAGGCATTCAGCGACTTCTTCCGTGGTGCCGGGCAGCACAACCGCCAGCGGCTGGCAGCGATAGGCGGTCAGCGCGTCACATTCATAGGCGCGGGTTTCATTGGGATCGGAAATCACTGCCTCACCGGGCAGCAGTTTTTCGAGCCTGGCGACAATGGATGCCTTGCGGTCCAGTACACTTTGATCCGGGATCGGCATTTCCATATCAGGTCATCCTTCCTGCTCGTTCAACCAGCGCATCTGCGTGCAAACCTTTGAACGCAAGCCGGTTAAGAACGGGTCATTCAAATTGGTAAAATAATATTACCAATTATTATTCACCTTGGATACCCCTACTTTGGCTGAATATCAATCAAAAATCATAAACCTGATCGCTTCTAAAGTGCTAGAGCAACTTTATGGGTTCAGTTGAACCCATGTCGCTCTAGTGTCGAATGCACCGGATTTCAGCGCCCGAACATGACCGCAGGCAGCCAGGTCGCGATACCCGGCAGCAGCCAGATTAGCGAGACCCCAATGGCCTGCAGCGCGATAAACGGGATCACGCCGCGATAGATATCGCCGGTGGTTATCTCCGGTGGGGCTGCACCGCGCAGATAGAACAGGGAAAAGCCGAACGGCGGCGTCAGGAAGCTGGTTTGCAAGTTGATGGCAATCAGCACGGCGAGCCAGATCGGATCATGGCCCATGACAATCAGCGCGGGAACCACGATCGGCAGCAGGATGACCGATATCTCGACAAAATCGAGAATGAAGCCGAGCAGGAAGATCAACACCATGACGAAAATGAGGGCGCCGGTGGCACCGCCCGGCATGGCTTCCACCAGGTGTTCGATGCGCTTGTCACCGCCGAGCCCGCGAAACACCAGCGAGAAAATACTGGCCCCTATAATGGTGCCGAAGATCATCGAACTGACGCTCATGGTGCGCGTATTGATCACACCGAGATACCCTTCGCGCGCGGCATGACGAATGGCGCGCCAGATACCCCAGGCCACTACCGCTACCAGGCCAGCTCCCACAACCGCCAACATCCACACGCCCCAATCGGCATCTGAACGCTGCAGGCGTATGGAGGTTGATGACGCCAGCACAACAATACCGGCAAGTGCTGCAATGGCCAGCAGGCTTGCCCCGCGACCGCCCTCATCGCGGCGATAGGTTGCCAGCAACAATGCGCCGACCGCGCCGACGCTGGCCGCTTCGGTCGGCGTTGCAACCCCTCCGACAATCGATCCCAGCACGGCGACAATCAGGAAGATCGGCGGCAGCAGCACCCGCAGCAACTGCTTCGTGCTGACCGGTTCTGCCGCCTCACGAGGCATGGCAGGCGCGCGCTCAGGCCTCAGCCAGGCCAGTGCAAGTATGTAAACAATGTACAGCATAACCAGCACGAAGCCCGGTAGCAGAGCAGCCGAAAAGGTCTGGCCGACGCTGATGGTTTCAACCGAGAACTTGCCCTGTTCAAACTGTGCCTGCTGGTAGGCAGACGACATCACCTCAGACAGGATGATCAGCAGCGTCGACGGCGGGATGATCTGGCCCAGCGTCCCGGCGGTGCATACGGTTCCCGCGGCCAGGCGTTTTGAGTAGCCGTTGCGCAGCATGGCCGGCAAGGCGATCAGGGCCATGGTGATGACGGTTGCCCCGACGATGCCTGTCGACGCGGCCAGCAGCGTGCCGACCAGCACCACGGATACCGCCAGACCGCCACGTCTGGTGCCAAACAGCCTGCCCATTTCCTCCAGCAGTTCTTCCGCCAACCGACTTCGTTCCAGCACTAGCCCCATGAACACAAAAAGCGGAATGGCAATCAGCACCTGGTTGGTCATGATGCCAAACAGCCGTTGCGACAGCGCACCCAGCAGGGCGGTATCAAATGCCCCGAGCATGGCGCCAATGCCGGCAAAGATCGTCGCCACACCCGCCAGTGTAAATGTCACCGGATAGCCGCGCAAAAGCGCTGCCGCCAGAACAACGAACATTGCAATATCTAGATTGTCTGAAATGAAGTTCATTCCCGGCGCTCCAGCCGGGCCAGGTCCCGCAACAGACACGCGACACCCTGTATCAGCAACAACAGGCAAAATGCCGGGATCAGGCTTTTGAGCAGAAACGAAGCCGGAATGCCGCCAACCGAAATGGCGCCTTCGAGAATGGATACGCTGTTGCGCACATAGGGCCAGCTTACCCAAACAATGAGCACAAGCGACGGGATCAGCAGCAACAGGGCACCGGCGGCATTGACACGGGCGCGGCCCTTTTTATCGCGGCGGCTATAGAAAATATCCACACGAACATGCTCATCCACCAGTAGCGTGTAGCCTGCACCCAGCATGAACAATGCCGCGTGCATGTATAAAACCCCTTCGCCCAGAAACACGAAGGAGACCCCGAACAGGTACCGCATCACGACGATGGCGAACTGCAGAAGCACCATCGCCAACGCCAGCCAGCGCACAGTCAGCCCGCACCAGCGGTTGACCGCATCCAGCCGCTCAGCCCAGTCCCTCATCATGAAACGACAGCCTTCAAAGATTGCAGGCCGGTCCCAACTTGGAACCGGCCGCGAATGTTGTCATCACCCACCGTACTTGTAGTCCAGGGCGCGGGCGTTCATCTGGCCGTTGTCGGCATAGACCATGTAGTCGGATATGGACGTGCGATAGGCAAGGAAGCTCTCGGTGATTTTCTTGACCAGTTCATCCTCGTCATTGCGCAAATCATCGATCACTTCACCGGCGGCATTGCCCATGGCCTTGATGACCTCTTCCGGCAGCATCTTCACCTGGACACCGTGTTCGGCCACCATCTGCTTCAGGGCCGCGGCATGCTTGGTGGTGTACTCGGTCCACACTGGATTGTAGAGCGATTCACAGGCAAAGCTGACCGCCTGCTTGAGATCATCCGGCAGGCCGTCATAGGCTGCCTTGTTGAAGCCGCACTCTTCCGCAGATGACGGTTCGCCCACGCCCGGCCAGTAATAGTTCTTGGCTATCTGGTAGAAGCCGAGGGCGGAATCGGTCCACGGGCCGATGAATTCACCGGCATCGATGGTGCCGGACTGCAGCGCCTGGAACATGTCGCGCCCGCCCATGGCCTGAACCGCCATGCCCAGCTTGGAGCACATCTCCGACGCCAGGCCGGTGGTGCGGTAGCGCAGGCCTTTCAGATCATCCACCGACTTGATTTCATTGCGGAACCAGCCTGCCCACTGCGGGCCGGAATTGCCGCACAGGAACGGCTTCAGGTTGAAGCGGGCATACATTTCGTCATAAAGCGCCTGGCCGCCACCATGGTTGAGCCAGCCCACCTGTTCATCTGCCCTGAGGCCGAACGGCTGCGATCCGAACAGCAGAATGCCCTTGGACTTCGAGCCCCAATAGGCCGGTACTGCATGATAAAGCTCGGCCGTGCCTTCAGACACAGCGTCGAACACGCCACGGCCGGGCACCAGTTCACCGGCAGCATAAAGCTCCACTTCAATGCGTCCGCCGGAAGCTGCGGTAATGCGATCGGCCAGCATCTGGGCCGCAACACCGGGTCCCGGCAGGTTTTTCGGCCACGCCGTAACCATCTTCCACTTGCGCTTGTCCTGGGCAATTGCCGGTGTAGCAAGTGCGGCAGTGGCCACGGCCCCGACAGCGCCTTTCTTGATGAAGTCACGTCTTTTCATTTTGGTTCTCCTCTTTTCCAACTCACTTGTCCAGAATTCCCGGCAGGTTCAGCCCGTGCTCGCGGGCACACTCGATTGCCGTTTCATAGCCTGCATCGGCATGGCGCATGACGCCAGTGGCCGGATCATTCCATAAAACGCGCCCGATGCGCCTGGCCGCATCATCGGTTCCGTCGCAACAGATTACCATGCCGGAATGCTGCGAATAGCCCATGCCGACACCGCCACCATGATGCAGCGATACCCAGGTGGCACCCGATGCGCAATTGAGCAGGGCATTGAGCAGCGGCCAGTCCGACACGGCGTCGGAGCCGTCCTTCATGGCCTCGGTCTCGCGATTGGGCGAAGCGACCGACCCTGAATCCAGATGATCACGCCCGATGACCACCGGCGCTTTCAGTTCGCCAGTCCTGACCATTTCATTGAATGCCAGCCCCAGGCGGTGGCGCTGGCCCAGCCCGACCCAGCAGATGCGCGCAGGCAGGCCCTGGAACGCAATGCGGTCGCGCGCCATGTCGAGCCAGCTGTGCAGGTGCTGATCATCCGGGATCAGTTCCTTGACCTTGGCATCGGTCCTGTAAATGTCTTCCGGATCGCCCGACAGCGCGCACCATCTGAACGGGCCAATGCCCTTGCAGAACAAGGGCCTAATGTAGGCAGGCACGAAGCCGGGAAAGGCGAAGGCGTTTTCCAGGCCCTCATCCTTGGCCACCTGGCGGATATTGTTGCCGTAATCAAGCGTCGGCACACCAGCGTTCCAGAAGTCCACCATGGCCGCCACCTGCACTTTCATCGAGGCGCGCGCCGCCTTCTCGACCGATGCCGGATCACTTTCACGCTTGTCGCGCCACTGAGCCATGGTCCAGCCCTGCGGCAGGTAGCCATTGATCGGATCATGAGCCGAGGTCTGGTCGGTTACGATATCGGGCTTGACCCCGCGCGCCACCAGTTCGGGAAACACGTCGGCTGCATTGCCGAGAAGACCGACAGATTTGGCTTCTCCGGCCTTTGTCCAGCGCTCGATCATGTCGAGAGCCTCATCCAGTGTCTGCGCCTTTTCATCGACATACCTGGTGCGCTGGCGGAAATCGATGCGGGTCTCGTCACATTCAACCGCCAGGCAGCATGCCCCTGCCATGACGGCGGCCAGCGGTTGCGCGCCACCCATGCCGCCAAGGCCGCCGGTCAGTATCCACCTGCCGGTCAGATCGCCGTCGTAATGCTGGCGGCCGGCCTCGGCAAACGTCTCATAGGTGCCCTGCACAATGCCCTGTGTCCCGATATAGATCCACGAGCCTGCCGTCATCTGGCCGTACATCATCAGGCCCTTGCGGTCGAGCTCGTTGAAGTGCTTCCAGTTGGCCCACTCCGGCACCAGGTTGGAATTGGCGATCAGAACCCGTGGGGCATCAGTATGGGTCTTGAACACGCCCACCGGCTTGCCGGACTGCACCAGCAGGGTTTCATCGTCTTCCAGGGTTTTCAGCGAGGCAACTATGCGGTCGAAATCCTGCCAGGTGCGCGCTGCCCGGCCAATACCGCCATAGACCACCAGTTCATGCGGGTTTTCGGCCACATCCGGGTGCAGATTGTTCATCAGCATCCGCATCGGGGCTTCGGTCAACCAGGACTTGGCGGTGATGTCGGTGCCGGTGTCGGGATACACATCACGCAGGTTGTGGCGCGGGTTGGTGGTCATGGCGTCAATCCTTCCAGTCAATCAGTTGTTCGCTGCCGGCAGCCGGTGACATGTCGCCGCCGGTCACCAGATCCGCTGCCAGTTTCAGTTCAGGCGCCATGAAACGGTCATTACCCAGCGATGGCACGTCCTGGCGCAGTCGTGCCAGGACGGCTTGCAGTTTAGGGCTGGTCTTCAATGGCGCCCGGCATTCCACGCCTTGCGCGGCACACAGCAGTTCAACCCCGATGATGTTCGACAGGTTGGCATTCATCTGCATCAGTCGGCGGGCGCCATGGGCTGCCATGGATACATGATCTTCCTGGTTGGCGCTGGTCGGGGTGGAGTCGGTTGAACACGGGTTGGCGAGATGCTTGTTCTCACTCATCAAGGCGGCCGTGGTGACTTCGGCAATCATGTAGCCGGAATTCAATCCGGGATCAGGGGTCAGGAACGGCGGCAAATCAAAGCTCAGGGTCGGGTCGACCATAACGGCTGTGCGGCGTTGCGAGATGGAGCCGATTTCGGCGATGGCCAGCGCCATCTGGTCCGCCGCAAAGGCCACCGGCTCTGCATGAAAGTTGCCGCCTGACACAATCAGGCCGGCGTCTGCCAGCACCAGCGGATTGTCGGTTACCGCATTTGCCTCGATTTCCAGTGTGCGGCCCGCCTGGCGCAACAGGTCTATGGCAGCACCGGTGACCTGTGGCTGACAACGAATACAGTATGGGTCCTGCACGCGGATATCGCCGTCGCGATGACTTTCGCGGATTTCCGAGCCCTGCATCAGGTCGCGAATGGCGGCAGCCACGTCAATCTGGCCGCGATGGCCGCGCAACGCGTGGATTTCCGGCTGCAACGGCGCGGTTGAGCCCATGACGGCGTCGGTGCTGAGCGCCGAAGCCACAATGGCAGCTTCAGCATTGCGCTGGGCGTCGAAATATCCAGCCAGCGCAAAGGCAGTTGAAAACTGGGTGCCGTTTATCAGCGCCAGGCCCTCCTTGGCCCCAAGCACAATCGGTTTGAGACCGGCTTTGCTGAGGGCTTCGGCGGCAGGCATTGTTGCGCCATCCAGTTCGGCCTGCCCCTCACCCAACATCGCCGCTGCCATATGGGCCAACGGTGCCAGGTCGCCGGAAGCACCGACCGAGCCTTGTGCCGGGACAATTGGCGTTACCCCCTTGGACAGCATATCCTGCAGTTGTTCTATCACCAGCCAGCGCACACCGGAGGCGCCACGGCCTAGAGACAGCAGTTTCAGTGCCATCATCAGACGGGCTATTGCGGTCGGGGTTGGGTCTCCAACGCCGGAGCAGTGCGACAATATCAGATTGCGCTGCAGGGTTTCGGTGTCCTGCGGTTTGATTTTCACCGATGCCAGCTTGCCGAAGCCGGTATTGACTCCATACACCGCCTCCGTGCCCTGCGCGGCGCGGGCGACTTGGGCGGCAGCAGCATCCACACCGGCGCGGGCGCTGTCATCCAGCACTGCTGATGCACCCGACCGATACAATTGCTCCAACTGTCGGAGACTGGTGTTTCCCGGCTGCAAGGTAAGGTTGGTCATTGCACAACTCCTGCAAAAATCCGGCTGTGCAGCGGGTTGAAACCAATGCGATAAGCAAGTTCCGCGGGGTGTTCGACATTCCACACGGCCAGGTCGGCGCGCTTGCCTGCTTCTATAGTGCCCGTATCATCCAGGCCAAGCGCCCTGGCTGCGTTACGTGTTGCACCTGCCAGTGCTTCTTCCGGGGTCATGCGAAACAGGGTGCAGGCCATGTTCATGGCCAACAACAAGGACGTCATGGGCGAGGATCCGGGATTACAGTCGGTTGCGACTGCCATGGCCACCTTGTGCTTGCGAAACAATTCAATCGGCGGTGCCTGGGTTTCGCGCAGCGTGTAAAAAGCACCGGGCAGAATAACAGCCACCGTGCCGGCATCAGCCATGGCCTTTACGCCGTCCTCATCAAGATACTCCAGATGGTCCGCGGACAGCGCGCCATGACTTGCTGCCAGTTTAGCACCACCCAGATTGGACAATTGCTCGGCATGAAGCTTCACCGGCAAGCCTAATTCACCCGCTTTTTCAAACACTCGCTCTATTTGTGCAGACATAAAACCAATGCCTTCGCAGAACCCGTCGACCGCGTCGACCAGACCTTCGGCGTGGGCTTTTTCCAACGCCGGAAGGCACACATCATCTATGTAGGCGTCCGGCCTGTCTCTGTATTCGGCGGGCACGGCATGGGCCCCGAGGAATGAGGTTTTCACTCGCACCGGGCGGTGTTTTTCTACTGCCCGCGCAACGCGCAGCATGGTCAACTCGGTTTCAACGTCCAGCCCGTATCCGGACTTGATTTCAATCACCGATACGCCTTCCGCCAACAGCGCATCCACCCGGGGCAGCGCAGATTTCAGCAACTCCTGCTCACTGGCGCTTCGGGTGGCGGAAACCGTGGAGACAATGCCACCACCGGCGCGGGCGACTTCTTCATAGCTTGCACCCTGCAAGCGCATTTCAAATTCGCGGGACCGGTTGCCGCCAAACACGATGTGGGTGTGGCAGTCGATCAAAGCGGGCGTCACCAGGCGGCCTGCAAGGTCTTCCTGTTGCCAGTTCGTGTAGTGCGACGGGAGACTATCGCGGCTGCCACACCAGGCGATCCGCTCGGCATCCATGGCAATTACCGCGCCTTCAACAAGACCATAAGCCTCGCCTGCGGGCAGCATGCTTGCCAGATTGAGGTTTGTCAGTAGTTTTTGGGAAGATGACACACCGGGCACCCTTGAATGTTCTTGTGATCGTGATATTATGTGCAGACATAATATGAGTCAATGCCGGAAACCCTATCATGCAACAAATCTGGGCTGAAACCGCACTCACTGCCGACGGATGGCAGAACCACGTTCTGGTGACCGTAGACAATACCGGGACCATCACGTCGGTTAAAGCAGACACTGGCCCGGCGGGTCACCGCACCGGCATATTGCTGCCTGCGCCGGTAAACCTGCACTCACATGCCTTCCAGCGTGCCATGGCCGGGCTGACGGAAGCCCGCGGGCGCGACCCGTCAGACAGTTTCTGGACCTGGCGGCAGTTGATGTACCGGTTCCTCGATCAGTTGACCCCGGACCACATCGAAGCCATCACGGCGTTTGTCCAGATGGAGATGCTCGAGGCGGGGTATGCGGCGGTGGCAGAGTTCCACTATCTGCACCATCAGCCCGACGGTACGCCTTATGATGATGTGGCTGAACTGTCCGGCAGAATCTGCGCCGCCGCATCAGATACCGGCATCGGGCTGACATTGCTGCCGGTGCTGTATGAACACGGCGGCTGTGACGGACGCGCCCTGGGAGCCGGCCAGAAACGCTTCGGCAATGCACCGGACAAATACGCCAGACTGCAGCAGGCAGCAGCCAAGGCGGCCGGCGCGCTTCCTGATGACACTATTGTCGGCGTGGCGCCGCATTCCTTGCGCGCGGTCAGCCGGGATGGGCTGAAATTTGCGGACTGGCTGGCAACAAACTCTCCGATCCACATGCATCTGGCCGAACAGGTGGCTGAGGTCACCGAAGTCGAGGCAGCCTGGGGCAAACGCCCGGTCGACTGGTTGTTATCCCACCACAAGGTCGATGAACGCTGGTGCCTGATCCATTGCACGCAGATGACACCGGAAGAAACCGCCGGACTGGCGGCGACAGGCGCAGTTGCAGGACTTTGTCCGATCACAGAATCCAGTCTCGGGGACGGTATTTTCGACGGCGTGCGCTATGTCGATGCCGGCGGGCGCTTCGGCGTCGGGTCGGACTCCAATGTCCGGATTTCGCTGGCTGAGGAACTGCGAACGCTGGAATATTCGCAACGCCTGCGCGACAAGGGCCGTGCCATGCTGGCAACACCGGAAAAGTCCACTGGCCGGGTACTGTTTGAAAGTGCCTGCACGGGCGGCGCCCAGGCCGCCGGGCGCAATTCCGGATCGATCGAAGCGGGCTGGCTTGCAGATCTTGTATCACTTGACGCCGGCAACCCAAACCTTGCCGGGCGTTCAGGCGATGCCCTGCTCGACAGCTTCATCTTTGCCGGTGGAAGCAGCCTTGTATCAGATGTGTGGGCAGCGGGTCGACACTGTGTTCACGAAGGTAATCACATGGCTCGCGGGCGCATAATACAACAATATTTGGATACAATACGGAGTTTAGATAACTCATTGTGACAGAATTGGATACAAATTCCTGGCAAGGCATCAAATCGGAAGTCATGCGCCGGATCAGCGACCGGCGCTGGCCGCCGGGTGACCTGATCCCCGGAGAGGTCGAACTTGCAGAAGAATTCGGCTGTGCGCGCGCCACGGTCAACCGGGCGTTGCGGGAACTGGCGGAGACCGGATTGCTGGACCGCAAGCGCAAGGCCGGCACGCGGGTGGCCCTCAACCCGGTGCGCAAGGCAACGGTTGAAATCCCGGTTATCCGAAAGGACGTGGAGTCACGCGGCAAGATTTACAGTTTCGACGTACTGGACCGCAAGGACCTGGCCCCCTCAGCGATACTGCAGCAGCAATACGGCCTGGCAGCCTCTTCACCGCTGCTCGGATTGTGGACACTGCACCGGGCCGATGGTGCTCCTTTTGCCTATGAAGAGCGCTGGATCAACCTGTCCGTGGTGCCGGAAATCATCGACGCTGATCTGCAAACACTCAGCGCGAACGAATGGCTGGTGCGCAACATGCCCCTGTCACGCGGTGAATTCACCTTTTCTGCCGGCAATGCAACCGCCGCCGAAAGCCGCCTGCTCAACTGCCCTGAAGATGCCGCCCTGTTTATCGTCAACCGCAGCACCTGGGTGGTTGATGACGCAATCACTGCGGTGCGGCTGGTCTATGCCCCAGGATTTTCCATGAAAACAGTGGTTTAACTTATGTTTTGTTTCACCAGCTCAGCGTAAAGCGCGCGTAGCTGCCGGGTTACCGGCCCGGCCCCGTCATGATCGCCGATTTTCACCCCGTCCAGCGAGGCGACCGGGGTTTGCGCCCCGAATGTGCCGGTGAGAAACGCTTCATCGGCGGAATAGGTGTCAAACAGCGAGTAATTACGCTCGCACACCGGGATGTCATTGGCGCGGCACAGATTGATGATGTTCTGGCGGGTCACACCGTTCATGCAGTAATCCCCGGTGGACGTCCACACTTCACCCTTGCGGACAATGAAGAAATTGCAGGCATTGGTCGTGTTCACGAAACCATGCGGATCCAGCATCAGGGCTTCATCTGCGCCTACCCGTTCGGCCTGCAGGCAGGCCAGCACACAGTTCAATTTGGAATGGGAGTTATACTTGGCGTCCTGCGCCATCGGGGCGCCGCGCACCTGCGGCACGGTCACGAGTGTCAGGCCTTGGGCCTGGACTTCCTGCTTCGGTCTGGAGTGCTCGATGATGATGACCATGGTCGGGCCGGAGCGCGACAGCCTCGGGTGCTGAAACGGTTTGTCCTTGATACCGCGTGTCACCATCAGGCGGCAGTGGGCGTCGGTGACCATGTTATTGGCCGCAGCCGTCTGCGTCAGGGCATCCAGTACGCCGGCCCGGTCCATGCCGATATCAATGCCAACCGCCTTGCAACTGCCGAACAGCCGGTCCATGTGCTCGTCAAAGAAGGCCCATTTGCCATCGTACAGCCGCATGCCTTCCCACATGCCGTCTCCCAGCATGAAACCTGAATCATAGACCGACACCTTGGCTTCATCGCGATGTACGATGTCACCGTTCACCCAGATCTTGATGTCCCTGTTACGGACGTCCTCTTCCGTCTCATGGCTGTGGTGACTGGATGGCGTGTCATTCATGGTCTTGTTCCCGATAGTTGAATGCGGCACACACTAATCCAAGTTGCGAACAGGACAACAGGGGTGAAATGACTGACGCTGCCAGCGAAATTGAGCGCCATATCGCACGACTGCACGGCAATGGCCGGTTGCGGGTTTGGTCGCTGATCATCACTTTCTTCGGTGATGCGGTGGCACTGCGCGGGGGCCGGGTTGCATTGAGCACCTTGCAGGACGCCATGGGCCTGTTAAACATTGAGCCGGGCGCCGTACGGACCGCCCTGTCCCGGCTGGCCGGTGAAGGCTGGGTGGAGCGCGAGCGTGAAGGCCGGCTGAGCTTCTACAAGCTGACGGATCAGGGACATGCCGCGTTCGATGAACCGACAAAACGCATTTATGCAGGCGCTGCTCGCGACTGGGACGGTGAATGGACCGTGGCCATCGAAACGCAAGACAGTTCAGATCGCCTCAGCGAACACGGTTTCATCGCGCTTGGCGGCAAGGCATGGCTCCGGGTCGGCGGCGATGCGAGCGGCCTGCCAGATGACCTGCTGGTGATTTCCGGAAAGGGTTCCGACTTGCCAAAACCGCTTTTATCACTGTGGAAGCTTGACGATCACGCTGCCCACTACACGACCTTCATCACCAACTGGCAGGCTTTTGGCGCGCCTGAAAACCTGTCGCCCGGTGATGCAATGGCAGCGCGTACCTTGCTGTTACACGATTGGCGGCGCATTGTACTACGCGACCCGGCCTTGCCGGATGTTATGCTGCCAGCCGACTGGATCGGCCACAAAGCCCGCAATTTGGTCAGGCAGACTTATCACGACCTGCTGCACGGTAGTGAAAACTGGTTGAATGACAATGGCTTACCGGCTCAGACAGATACCGGTGCTCTGGAACAGCGATTTAACGTGTTACGAAATATTGCCAATTGAACTAATTTTTGTTACACATACTACCCAATATGGAGGACGCTCATGTATTCCCAAGGGTTGATCGGCGCTGACAGCCGCACAGAAGAAACGCAAGAGTTTCTCGACGCCTTTCAGGCGCGCATAGACGCGGAAGAAAAAATCGAACCCAATGACCCGATGCCGGAAGGCTATCGCCGTACGCTGGTGCGCCAGATCGGCCAGCACGCGCATTCCGAAATCGTCGGCATGCTGCCGGAAGGCAACTGGATTACCCGCGCCCCGACCCTGAAGCGCAAGATTGCACTGATCGCCAAGGTGCAGGACGAAGGCGGACACGGACTTTATCTTTATTCAGCCGCTGAAACACTCGGAGTATCGCGCGAGCAAATGACGGAAGAACTGCTGTCGGGCAAGGCGAAGTATTCCTCCATATTCAACTATCCGACACCGACCTGGGCCGACATTGGCGCCATAGGCTGGCTGGTCGACGGCGCGGCCATCATGAACCAAATCCCGCTGTGCCGATGTTCATTCGGACCTTACGCGCGTGCCATGATCCGGGTGTGCAAGGAGGAAAGTTTCCACCAGCGCCAGGGTTATGAAATCACGATGCAACTGGCGCACGGGTCCAAGGCGCAAAAGGACATGGCACAGGACGCGCTGAACCGCTGGTGGTGGCCGTCGCTGATGATGTTTGGCCCACATGATGCCGACAGCGAGCATGGCGATCAGTCGATGACGTGGAAGATCAAGCGCTTCAGCAATGACGCCCTGCGCCAGAAATTCATCGACGCGACGGTACCGCAGGCAGAATTCATCGGCCTCACCATGCCGGACCCCGACCTGAAATGGAACGAGGAACGCGGTTCCTATGACCACGGGGTCATTGACTGGGACGAGTTCTGGCGCGTGGTCAAGGGCGGCGGACGCATGAACCGGGACCGCATTACCGCTCGCAAGAAGGCCTGGGACGACGGTGCCTGGGTGCGTGAGGCAGCTCTCGCCCATGCCGAAAAGCGGAATGCGCGCAAGGTGGCGGCGGAGTAATGAAGACCCATATCGCAGAACTAAATGTCGCCTATCGCAAATACGAACTGCATGATCCGCGCTTTGCCGGTTTCATCAACAATCTTGACCGCATCAACGCGCTGGCGGAACGCTCGCCCGGATTTGTCTGGCGGCTCAAGGATGACACTGTCGGAAACGCCACCGAACTGCAGGTTGGCGATGATCCCACCCTGATTCCGAACCTCAGCGTATGGGAAAGTGTGGAAGACCTGGAGCGCTTCACCTTCGGGACCGTTCACGCCCAGATCTACAAGTTGCGGGAAAACTGGTTCACGCCCATGCAGGAGCGCCATTTCGTCATGTGGCATGTGCCTGTCGGGCACCAGCCGACACTGGAACAAGCCATGTCGAAACTCGCACAGATCAATGCTGACGGGCCGTCGGACGACGTGTTCGGATGGGAAGCCATGACAAATCTCAAACTATGGATGGAGAAACGCTGTGCCTGAACCAATGACACCTTTGTGGGAAGTGTTTATCCGGCCGCGCAACGGCCTGCATCACAAGCATGTCGGCTCGCTGCATGCCGCAGATGCCAGCCTTGCCATCCAGTCGGCGCGCGATGTTTACACCAGGCGCGGCGAAGGCAATTCCATCTGGGTGGTCCCGTCGGCCGAAATCGTGGCGTCCGACCCGTCATCAGGCAAGGAGATGTTTGATCCTGCCGACGACAAGGTCTACCGCCACCCGACCTTTTACGACATTCCCGATGAAGTGGGGCACATGTGATGACCGGGGCTGCAATCGTTCACTCAAACCTGTTTGAGGCCGTCCTGCAACTGGCGGATGACCATCTGATCCTCGGCCAGCGGGTCAGCGAATGGTGTGGCCACGCGCCGATGCTGGAAGAAGATCTGGGCCTTGCCAACATGGCACTCGACCTGTTGGGCCAGTCGCGCGCGCTTTATGCCTATACGGCAGAAATTGAGGGCGCCGGCCGCAGTGAAGACGATCTCGCCTTCCTGCGGCTTGAGCGCCAGTACCTGAACTGCCTGCTGGTTGAGCGGCCCAATGGCGATTTTGCCCATTCCATTTTGCGGCAATTGTATTTTGCCGCCTTCATGCATCCGTTCTGGCAATGGGTGTCCGCCAATTCAGCCGACGACACCCTGCGCGGCATTGCCGGCAAGGCGGAAAAGGAAATGGCCTATCATGTGCGCCATTGTGGCGAGTGGGTGGTGCGGCTAGGCGATGGCACAGAGGAAAGTGCCCAGCGCATCAAGGCCGCGATTGACGCGCTGCATAACTATACCGACGAGCTGTTTCAGGGCTCTGCCGCCATGACGGCCTGTGCTGAAGACGGTATACTGCCCGAGGCCGAAAGCCTGCGCCCGGCATGGACGGCGACAATCACAAACGTCTTTGCACAAGGCCTGCTTGAGATACCGGACGTGGCCCACCCGCAAACCGGTGGCCGCATCGGCGAACACGGCGAGGAAATGGGGCATATTCTGGCTGAGCTGCAGTACATGCAGCGCACCTACCCCAACCTGCAGTGGTAGCGCAGATGGCCAGACCTGCCAGACCTGAAAATCTCGATGCGGCCCGCGCCTGGTCGGCGGCAGCCGCCGTGCCGGATCCGGAAGTGCCGTGCGTGACCGTCGCTGATCTCGGCATCCTGCGCGAAGTCACCATCAAGGACGGTGTGGCCGTGGCCTATGTGACGCCCACCTATTCCGGCTGTCCTGCCGTGCTGGCCATCGAACTGGCCATTGAAGCAGCGCTGCTGGAAGCAGGCTTTGAAGCGCGCATCGAACGGGTCATGTCGCCTGCCTGGACCACCGACTGGATCACGCCGGAAGGCTGCGAAAAACTGCGCGCCTATGGCATTGCCCCGCCAGTCAAGGGCAGCAACTCGAAAATGGCACTGTTTGGCGAAACCGTCATCAACTGCCCGCGCTGCGGCAGTTCCGAAACGCAAAAAGTCTCCGAATTCGGCTCCACGGCCTGCAAGGCACACTATACCTGCAAGGCCTGTGCGGAGCCGTTTGATTATTTCAAGTGCATCTGAGGATATGACAATGGCTCAGGATCAATTTCACGAACTGACAGTCTCCGGCGTCCGGCCGCAAACCGACAAGGCAACGGCTATCCGCTTTGATCTGCCGGATGCCCTGAAATCCGAGTTTACCTTCAAGCCCGGCCAGTATCTTACCGTACGCGCAAAGCTGAACGGGGAGGAAGTGCGCCGCTCCTATTCGATCTGCTGCCGGCCTGACGATGGCCTGGAAATCGGCGTCAAGCATCTCGAAGGCGGGGTGTTTTCAAGCTTTGCACAGGGCCTGAAGACCGGCGACAGGATTGAGGTCATGGCTCCCAAGGGCCGCTTTGTGGCTGAAACCGGCGGCACGCATGACTATCTGCTGGTTGCCGCAGGCTCCGGCATTACCCCGGTGTTGTCCATCGTCAAGACCGTGCTGCGCGACGAGCCGGACAGCACTGTCACGCTGGTCTATGCCAACCGTAATTTTGACAGCGTGATGTTCCGCGATGATCTCGACGCCCTGAAGGACACCTATCTGACCCGGCTTTCCCTGCTGCACGTGATATCCGAGGAAGGTCAGGATGCCGATATCCTGTCCGGGCGGATCGATGCGGCAAGGCTCAGTGACATGAAAGAGCGCGGCCTGATCGACCCGGCGCGCTATGACGCCGTCTATCTGTGCGGGCCCGCACCAATGATCAAGACGCTGCGCTCGACACTGACGGATATGGGTGTGGCCTTCGACAAGATCAGGTTCGAAGTATTCACACCGACACCGTACGGCAAGCCCGGCGGTGAACACGCACCGCCCAGACCCGACCTGACCGGGTCTGAAGTCGAGATCATTCTGGACGGAGCAAGGCGCAAGCTGCGGGTCAACCCGTCGGCGGAAACCGTGCTCGGAGCAGCCAGGGCCGCCGGGCTTGAAATCCCGCATTCGTGCGCCGGCGGCATGTGCTGCACCTGCCGCTGCAAGGTGCTGAAAGGCTCAGCCACCATGGACCAGAACTGGTCACTGCAACCCTGGGAACTTGAGGCCGGTTACATCCTCGCCTGCCAGGCACGACCTGAAACCGAAAAGCTGGTGCTGGATTTCGACGCCACCTGATTCGGATTTCCCGCCGGACACAAACACGTCTCATTCATGACAGACCATCGCCACCCAATGTGGGGGGAGGCAAGCGACCACTTCTTTCACAAACTGTCAATCGGTCGCACGTTTGCGGAGGAAATCATGTTTAAACAGATTGCACTTGGACTAACCATGAGCTGTTGCCTGTCGGTTGCAGCCCTGGCGGAGGAATGCAAGCCGTCGAAGTGGGGTGCCGATGATGAAATCGGCGCGGCCAATTATGTATCGCCGGAACGCACCATGGCCGCTGCCAAGCTGGTCAAGACAGGTGCCAGCCATCCTCTTGGCATTGTCGTTGATCCCGACATGCCGGCGTTCCCGCCGCGCTCCACCAAGCTGCAGGTGATCGCACCGAACCAGATACAGGGCGCCGACAATTCCAAGGTGTTCGGCTACGACATGACCTACAATGACGACCTAGCCCAGTTGTGGTTCGGCACCGGCCCGCAGATTGACGGCCTTGGCCACCTGGGCGAGGGCAACGTCTACTACAACTGCAACAAGGCGGCTGACTTTGTAAAAATCACCGGCCTGACCAAGCTCAGCGTGGACAAGATACCGCCCATGGTTGCCCGTGGCGTGCTGATTGACATGGCGGAGCATTTCGGCGTCGAGGTGATGGAGGCCGGCCAGGCCATCACAACCGATGACATCAAGGCCGCCATGACCAAGCAGAATGTCACCATCAACGAAGGCGATGTGGTGCTGATCCACACCGGTTGGACCGACGGCAAACTGGCCAGTGCGCCCAAGGAATGGGTGAGCGCGGAACCCGGCCTCGACAATGGCGCAGCAAAGTACCTGGCATCATTGAATCCGATGGCGGTCGGTGCCGACACCTGGGGACTCGACGTCGTCCCGCCGGTCAAGGGTGAGAAGGTGTTTTACGGCCATGTCGAGTTGCTGAGAAACAACGGCATCTATATTCTTGAGACCATGAACACCGGACGCCTGGCCAAGGAAAACGTTGGCGAGTTCATGTTTGTTCTGGGCCAGGCCCGCATCAAGGGCACGGTTCAGATGATCATCAACCCGGTGGCTATGTGGTGATCTGACCGAGGTTTCATCTCTGCCGCAGCGCCATGCGGCAGAGATGATACTCTACCGTTCGAAAAACTGTCCGATTGCCTGCAGCAGGTAGGTGAACAGCCACCGCACACGCTCAGTGTTGCAGACGATCACCGGCAGAAGGCCTGATCAGTAAGTTATGTGGATGGCGTTGATACGCCATTGTACAATCCCCGCCGCCTCTGTCGGCTGCAAGATGCTGAAAGGCTCTGCCACCATGGACCAGAACTGGCCGCTGCAGCCCTGGTAACTTGAAGCCGGCTAAATCCTGGCCTGCCAGGCCCGGCCTGAAACCGAAAAACCGGTACTGGATTTCGACGAGAGCTGATTTCACATTTTGCACGCATTCCGTTCAGGTGCCGTTCAGGTTGTTGCGCGCAATTTCCATCCTGATCGCGGTCACTGGTAATATCCGCGTTTTCTGATCGAAGCAGCCGAAAACCGGTTTCTCCAATTACGGGAGATTCCTGATATGCGTGCAAAGATCAATCAATCTTCCGGAAGGAAAAACGTTGAATAACAAGGTTCTCAAGTCAGGCGTGGCCATGGCCATGTTGATGGCGTTCGTGCCTCACAGCGCGCTGGTGTCTGTATCAGCACTCGCTCAGCAGGACACAACCGGCCAAACACAACAGCAGCAACAGTCCGGCGAAGCTCCCGCACCCGCTGCATCGCAGGCGGAACAGGAAGCGGAAAACGCAAAACAACAGCGTGCCGAGCGTAAAAAAGAAAAACGCCGGAAAAAGGAAGCTCGCGAGGAGCAGGCAAAAGAAGCGCAATCCGGCGAAGCTCCCGCACCTGCGGTCAACTCTGGCGCTGCAGCAGCAACAGAACAGGATGCGGCAAACGCCAGGAAAGAACGCGCCGAGCGCAAGAAAGAAGAGCGCCGCAAGAAAAAGGAAGCGCAGCAGGAACAGCCCGTTCAGTCGCAGTCCGAAGCAAACACGTCGCAACCTTCAGGCACCGCCACAATGACGGCTGACGAGGCGCGCACGGAGACAGACGCTCCTGTCACAGTCTCCAAGGACGCGGTCAAACCCAGGAAGGTCCTGACCCAGCCAATTGAACAGCAGGTTCAGGAAGCGGAACAGCGCCCGACCACGATTGTTCCAGATCAAATAACCGACGATCAGCGCAAGAGGCTTCGTGCCGCGGACAAGAAGCGTCGTGCGGAAGCACGCCGTGATCGTGACCGGCTCCTGGGTGCCGCTGCGGCCGGTGCCGTGATAGGAGCAACCATTGCTGCACTGGGCGGCCGTGTCGCTGCAGACGAAGGCGACCGTCTGATCATCGAGCGTGATGGACGCTTGTTTGTGCGCAAAGACGAAAGCGGCCTGCTGCGGGACCGCGACACAGAGGTTGAATACGAAACACTGCGCGGCGGTTACACCCGCGAAATCATTACCCGGTCAAACGGCGTGCAGATCATAAGCGTCCGCGACCCGGGAGGAAATGTGGTCAAGCGAGTTCAGAATTGGCCGCAATGGCGACCGTCGGGTGTTATTCAGTTCTGGTGATGAAGACCGCGGCAATCGGCGTGCGAGGCGGGACTTGCCGAGATACGATGTGGACATCCCGCGCGACCGTTACATTGTGTCTGCGCGCCGCGCAAACCGCCGCCTGTTTCGCGAGACTTTCGCTGCAGACCCGGTCTACATGTCCGAAGAACGCTACAGTCTGGCCGAAATTCGGGAAAACGAACCAATTCGCTCCCTCATGCGGCGGGTCGACCTGGATACGATCAACTTTGACTCCGGCAGCGCATATGCCAGCGCTTCCCAGGTCAGGCTGTTGGGCGATATCGCAGGCGGCATGCTGGACATCATCGAAGATGAACCCAAAACGATCTTCATGATCGAAGGCCATACTGATGCCACCGGTCCGGAGATAGGCAATCTGGTTTTGTCGGACCGGCGTGCCGAAAGCGTTGCCCGAATTCTGATAGAAGCTTACGGAATTCCAGCGGAGAATTTGGTGACCCAGGGCTATGGCGAACGCTTCCTCAAGGTCAATACGGAGGAAGATGAACGCGCCAACCGGCGAGTGACCATCCGGAACATTACGCCAATCCTGCAGGCAACTGCTGACTGATCGTTAGCTGCAGTACGATGACAGCCTCTGAAAAACCAGAGGCTGTCATATCGTCTTGTGCTAACATCGACATCTTACCGAATCACCATTTTGGTTATCTGGTAAGTCTTCATGTCCGGGAGACAGCCGTTGCAAGATTTCACTGAGCTTGCTGATAATGCAGGTCAATTGCTTTCGCAGTACAGACGCGACAACATTCCAATCCATTGCATTTCCAGTTCTGCTGATGAGAGCTTCACCACCAGAATCTTTGATGCAATCGGATCCATCGTATCCGTAACCCATGATCCACGCGAAGTGAGCAGTATTGTTCAGTATTGCCGCGCGCTGCTCGTGCAAATGGGGCCTTCCAACGAGATGCGTGAAAGCGGCATTGCCACCGCCATTGAGGAAATACACAAGCAAAGAAAACCCTGGATTCTGGACACTCTCCTGGCAAGCCGCTCACCGTTCAGAATCGAACTGCTGCGGACCCAGTTATCACACAAACCGGGTATCGTACGGACCGCCCCGGAAGACATGGCCGCGATGATGTTGAAGCGGCAAACCACCCATGTGGACTTCGCCCTGAGATTTCACACGACGGCGGTAAGCTGCGACAAAGACATTTTCATCACTGATGGAATACGAAATGCACAGTTTGCATACGGCGCTCCGCAGGCACGCAACTTTCGAATGTTATCCAGCGCCCGTTCTGCACTGTGCACAGCAATGGCTGTTTTGGAGAGAGATGCATTCAAGGCCGCCTCTGCGGCGGTGGCAATTACGGAAACCGCTGCATCCGTGGCAGCAGATACCGCAGATGGCCCCGGATCATTCAGCATCTCTTTCCTGGACGCGTTGTCCTTCGTAAATAAAGACGAAATAGCTGCCTACCTGGATGGGGTTGCTACCAAGCATCAAGATTGACCTTTGATCGAAACCAAAGACCATTCAGCAGTTGCAAGGTTTCAGTCGGCAAGATCAGGCAGCAGCCCTATCTAGAGCCCTTCACCCCGGCCTGCAATTCCGTCGTCTTATGTGGGCACGTCAACAGATATCGGGATGCCGGTGGCCATCCTGTCGATCCCGCTGTATGTGGCACTTGCCGGCGCGGTGATCGGGTTCTAGGGAAGGCTGCTCAACACTGGTCAGGCCTGCTGCCGGTGATCGTCCACAACATTGAGTGCGGGCGGTGGCTGTTCGCCGACCTGCTGCAGGCAATCGGACAGTTTTTCGAACAGTTCAGGGTGCTGGCCACTGTCGACGGTGGTGTGAAATCCCTCAACGTCGGGCATGGACACATGTATGGAACCATCGTCGCTGTCATACCATACGGCTATGTGGGAATAGGCGGATTTTCCCAATTTACTCATACTCATGGCGACCTCAATTACTTACTTTGATACCAATATCGTAACCATTTGTTTACCTTTAGGTCAAACGCCGCCAGTTTTCTTGGTAAACGAGTACAGGATACATGCAGTATTGAGTCAAATTGGGGCAATAAACCCCTGAATTCGTTTTTTAAAGTCATATAGAGGATCGACGCCGGCGCTATCCGCGATCATTGGCCTTGAGCCATTCCGATACGGTTTCCAGCTTGTTGCGTAAGTGTTGTTTCAGGATGATGCCGAGCTTGCGGCCGTCGCGGGCCTGCAGTGCGGCCAGAATTTCCTCGTGCTCGGCGACCGCCTTGTCCCAGCGCTCGCGGGTCATGTTGGCAAGATAGCGGGCCCGGCGTACCCGGGCTGACAGCATGCGGTGCTGGGCGGCCAGGGTGTCATTGCGGGCAGCGGTCAGGATGGCGGTGTGAATGGCTTCATTGGCGGCGAAATACTCCGGCAGGCGCTGGGCCTTGTAATGCCCGATCATCTCGTGATGGGATTTGCTGATGGCGGCAATTTCCGCATCGGTGATCTTTTCGCAAGCCAGTTCGCCGGACAGCGCTTCCAGAGCGCCCATCACCGGAAACACCTCTTCCAGGTCTTCGACCGTGACGGCAGTGACGGACGAGCCGCGATTGGGGGTCAGGGTCACAAGGCCTTCCGAGGCCAGCACCTTCAGGGCTTCGCGCATCGGTGTGCGCGATACGTTGTAACGCTCGCACAATTCCTTTTCCGGCACCTTTTCGCCCGGTGTCAGTTCACCTTCAATGATCAGCCTCTGCAGGCGTTCCACCAGTTCGTCATGCAGGGAACGCCGCACAATGGCTTCATCCATTGTAATGTTCATCGGCTGGATCCTTCCGTGTTGTCTGCAATGGCCATCTCCAGCACGCGGGCCACGTGAACGGCATCGCGGTGAGCACCGTCTGAAATCTGGTGACGGCAGGAGGTGCCGTCTGCCACGATCAGTGTATCCGATTCTGCCGCACGCACAGCGGGCAACAATGACAACTCGCCCATGGCCTGTGAAACCGCGTAGGTTTCAGCCTGATAACCAAACGCTCCGGCCATGCCGCAGCAGGAGCTTTCAACCGTTTCGACCTCAAGGCCCGGCACCAGTTTCAAGGCACCGGTCACGCTGGCCATGACATTATGCGCCTTTTGATGGCAATGACCATGCAGCAGCACATTGCGCTCAAGTGGCGTGAATTCAAACCTGCCGGCGTTGGCGACCACGAACTCTTCAAACATCATCGCCGCAGCCGCTATTTCTTCTGCCTCTGCCCCCAGTTTCAGGGCGGTCAGATCATCGCGCAGTGTCAACAGACAGGATGGTTCGAGGCCAACAATCTTGGCGCCGGCACGGACCAGCGGCAGGTAAGCGGCGATCAGGCGCCTGGCCTCGGCACGCGCTTCATCCACGAGGCCCGAAGCCAGATAGGTCCTGCCGCAGCACGGCGGCCGTGATGACCCTTCGGGCAAGGGCGACATCACCTTGAACCCGCCTGCCACCAGCACCTTGCGGGCGGCGCGCAGGTTCTCACTGTCGAAATAGGTGTTGAATGTATCACCGAACAGGATTACCGGAGTTCCGTCAGCCGGGCCTGTGGCATCGCCATGGCGATAGGCGTCGGTGCGCCATTTCGGCAAGTTCCGCCTGCTCGACAGGCCGGCAATGGTTTCACTCAATCCGGCCAATCCCGGCAGCGTGTCGCGGGCATTTGCCAGCCACGGTATGCGGGCGAGATAAGGTGCATAGCGCGGCATGTGGGCCACCAGCCGGTCACGCAATGACAGCCCCGCTTTTGCCACCCGGGCTGCCGCCACCTCGATTTTCATACGGGCCATGTCAACGCCGGTCGGGCATTCACGCTGGCATGCCTTGCACCCGACACACAGTTTCATGGTCCCTGCCATGGCATCACCCGACAGCGCATCCGGTCCCAGTTGTCCCGATATGGCAAGCCGTAAAGAGTTGGCCCGCCCGCGGGTCAGATGGGCCTCATCGCGGGTGACCCGATAGGACGGGCACATGGCACCACCGGCCAGCTTGCGGCAGGCGCCGTTGTTGTTGCACATCTCGATGGCGCCCTGAAAACCACCGCCAGCGCCTGGCCATTGTGACCAGTCAAGCGCAGTTACCATCTCCGGCACGGCATAGTCCTGATTGAAACGGAACAGCGAACGGTCATCCATTTTCGGCGCATCGACGATCTTGCCGGGATTGAACACACCGTCGGGATCAAACGCCTGCTTCACCTGCCGAAAGCTCGCCATCATACGCAGGCCGAACATTTTCTCGTTGAACTCGGAGCGCACAATGCCGTCGCCGTGTTCGCCGGAGTGCGAACCCTTGTACTTGCGCACCAGGTCGAATGCCTCTTCGGCGATGGCGCGCATGGTCTTGACGTCATGCTCCAACCGCATGTTGAGAACCGGCCGCACATGCAGACATCCGACCGAGGCATGGGCATACCAAGTGCCCTTCGTACCGTGCTTTGAAAAAATATCGGTCAGGCCTGCGGTGTAGGCGGCAAGGTCTTTCAGTTCCACGGCACAGTCTTCCACGAAGGAGACCGGTTTTCCCTCCTGCTTCATGGACATCATGATGTTGAGGCCGGACTTGCGCACTTCCGCCAGGTCTGCCTGCAGTCCCGGCTCATTGACCTCGACCACGCCACCGAAGTGTTCACCCGACCGCGACCAGTCAAAACCCAGATCGCCCATCACCTGGTGCAATTGCTTCAGGCGGCGCAGGTTTTCGTCCCAGTCATCTTCGGCAAAATCCACCAGCAGCAGGGCGTCCGGTTCACCCTTCACCACGTTTTCGATGGTCGGGCGGAAAATATCGATGCCGCGCGCCAGCTCGATCATGGTGCGGTCGACAAGCTCTACCGCTACGGGATCGAGCTTCACCAGATGCTGGGCTGCGTCCATGGCAGCATGAAAGGTCGGAAAGTGGCACACGCCCATGGCCTTGCGCACCGGCAGCGGTGACAGTCTGAGCGTGATCCGGTCAGACCAGGCCAAGGTGCCTTCCGATCCCACCAGAAGCGATGACAGGTTTACGGCTGAACCGTTCGGCACCAGCGCATCAATGTTGTAGCCGCCGACGCGGCGCATGACTTTCGGAAATTTTCGGGCAATCTCGGCCTGCTCGCGAGCCCCCATTGCCAGCAGGTCCGCCACAAAGCCGGGCTCACCGGCAGCACCCGCCTCGGCAAACCGGCCTTGAGACCCGTCGGCCAGAAACGCATCGATGGCCAGCACATTGTCGCGCATCATGCCATAGCGCAGCGAGCGGCCCCCGCAGGAATTGTTGCCGGTCATGCCGCCAATAGTGGCGCGCGACGCCGTCGACACATCGATCGGATACCACAGACCGTGCGGTTTCAGTTGCCGGTTCAATTCGTCCAGCACAATGCCCGGTTCGACAATGCAGGTACGGACCTCGACATCCAGCTCGACCAGCCGGTTAAGGTGCTTCGATGAGTCAATGACGATGGCATCATTGACCGTCTGGCCGCATTGCGAGGTGCCGCCGCCGCGCGGCAGTACCGAAACACCTTCCTCGCGGGCCAGCGAGATGACGTTGCGCACATCATCAGATGAGCGCGGCACGACGACTGCGCGCGGCATGATCTGGTAGATCGAGGCATCGGTTGCATAGCGTCCACGGGAGAATGCATCCTCCATCACCTCACCCTCAACGCTGTCGCGCAGGCGCCTGGTGAGCGAGGATAATGCAAGTGTGGTCACGGAATAGGCCTTGACATAATTTTGAATGCAAAATTAAATATACGCATTCCAAACGAGGTGGCAAGGCCGAAGCGGTCCTACAATTTCCATCACCTGAGACTTCAAAGGACTGAAACTACATGCACGCCCCAGGCCGTCATTTTTTACAGATCCCCGGGCCGACCAATGTGCCGGACCGGGTGCTGCGCGCCATGGATTACCCAACCATGGACCATCGCGGGCCGGATTTTGCCAAGGTCGGCATGAAGTGCCTGGATGGCATGAAGTCCATCTTCAGGACCGACAAGACCGTGGTGATCTACCCGGCGTCAGGCACCGGCGCGTGGGAAGCGGCACTGGTCAACACGCTGTCGCCGGGAGACAAGGTGCTGATGTGCGAAACCGGGCATTTCGCCTCTTTATGGAGCAAACTCGCCAAGCGGCTCGGCCTTGAGCCGGTCCTGATCGAGACCGACTGGCGCCGTGGTGCGGTGCCGGAAGCCATCGGCGAAGTGCTGGACGCAGACAAGTCACACGACATCAAGGCGGTGTGTGTGGTGCACAATGAAACCTCCACCGGGTCCACATCGCGCATGGGCGATGTGCGCGCGGCCATGGATGCCTCCGGTCACCCTGCCCTGTTGATGGCCGATACGATTTCGTCGCTGGCGTCGATTGACTTCCGCCATGATGAATGGGGCGTCGATGTCACCGTCGCAGGCTCGCAGAAAGGCCTGATGCTGCCGCCGGGCCTGAGTTTCAATGCGGTCAGCGACAAGGCGCTGGAGGCGGCGAAAACCTCCAAAATGCAGAAATCCTACTGGGCGTGGGATGAAATGGCCGGCCCCAACCAGACCGGTTATTTCCCCTATACGCCCGCCACCAACCTGCTGTACGGGCTGGCCGAAGCCATCGACATGCTGCACGAGGAAGGCCTCGACAATGTGTTTGCCCGCCACAAGCGCCATTCCGAAGCCACGCGGCGCGCGGTGCAGGCCTGGGGCCTTGAGGTCTTGTGCAATGAACCGGAAGACTATTCGCACGCGCTGACCGCCGTCATGCTGCCGGACGGGCACAATGCGGACGAGTTTCGCGCCACCACGCTGAAACATTTCAACATGTCGCTCGGCAACGGCCTGTCACGGCTGGCCGGCAAGGTGTTCCGCATCGGGCATCTGGGTGACTTCAACGATCTCATGTTGATGGGCACCCTGTCCGGTGTTGAAATGGGACTTGGCGTGGCGAACGTTCCGCACCAGACTGGCGGTGCACAACGCGCCATGGAGTATTTGAAGAGTGCCGCAACAGAGAAAAGCAGCTCTGTTGCGGCTGAATAACAATGACCTGCTGCAATTCCTTTTGGGAGGAAACTGAAAATGAAAAGCATTATCAAGGTTCTGGCTTTTTCAACCGCGCTGGCCGCAATGGTCTCTGCGGCGAGTGCTGAAAAACTGATCCTCAAGTTTGGCCATGTGGGCAAGCCGGGTTCGCTGTTTGCCGCCTCGGTTGACGAGTTTGCCAAGCGCGCCAATGCAGCGCTCGGCGACAAGGCTGAAGTCCAGGTGTTCGGCTCTTCACAGCTCGGCAAGGACAAGGAACTCCTGCAGAAACTCAAGCTTGGCCAGATCACCTTCTCGCTGCCGTCATCGGTGATGTCTTCGGTGTCAGACACGTTCGGCGTGTTTGAAATGCCCTATATCATCAAGGACCGCGATCACATGAAGCGGGTCCAGGCGTCGATGGGCGATACCTTCCAGGCGGCTGCCAATGCCAAGGGCTATCGCATCCTGACCTATTTCGAGAACGGCTTCCGCCACATCACCAACAACACCAAGCCGATCGACAAGCCTGAAGACCTGGCCGGCATCAAGCTGCGCACGCCGAAGGGCTCTTGGCGCGTCAAGATGTTCAAGTTGTATGGCGCAAACCCGACGCCGATGGCGTTCTCCGACGTGTTCACCGCGCTCAAGACCGGCGTGATCGACGGCCAGGAAAACCCCTATGCGCAGATCTGGTCGGCCAAGTTCCAGGAAGTGCAGAAATACCTGTCGATCACCGGCCACGTCTACACACCTGCCTATGTGCTGGTATCGGATGAGCATTTCGGCAAGTTGCCGGAAGACGTGCAGAAGACCCTGATGGACGTGGCTGCGGATACCCAGGGTTTCGTCTATGACACTGCTGCCAGCCTGGAAACCGAACTGCTGGACAACCTGAAAAACGGCGGCATCGCGGTCAATACCGCCGACAAGGCAGCCTTCATCGAAGCCTCCAAGCCGATCTATGACGAGTTCTCAACCTCGGTTGAAGGCGGCAAGGAACTGATCGAGAAGGTTCAGGCCGAAGCGTCCGGCTCTTAAGACAGGACGTACGTCGGGGATGATTTACCCATCCCCGACCTCCCTGATGAAGGCCGGTGAACAAGACCGGCCTTCATTTTTGAAAATTTTTTACAGAGGCTAGAGGCAACCAGCATGACCGGCGTTTTTGGCCGCGGGCTTGGCCGCACACTTGAATGGATCCTGATCACCTTGATGGTGACACTGACCACGCTGGTCATTGTCGCGGTGGTGTATCGCAAGATGGGCAACTCGCTGTCGTGGTATGACGAGGTCGCCTCCATCGTGCTGTCATGGATTACCTATTACGGCGCGGCACTGGCCGCACTCAGGCGCAAGCATATCGGCTTTGACTCGGTGCTGCTGTCTATCCGGATGCCGATGCGCATGTGGGCGGTGGCATTCGGCGAAGTGGTGGTCATCGGCTTCTTCATCCTGATGGCCTGGGCCGGCTTTACCGTGCTGAACGTGTTGCAGGGCGAGACGCTGGACAGCCTGACCTGGATACCGGTGCAGCTGACCCAGTCGGTCATCCCCATCGGCGCCATCCTGTTCATCGCCTGCGAACTGCTCAGCCTGCCGGACTACTGGAAGCAGATCGCTACCGGCCAGTCATCAGAGCATTAGAGGAAAACGGTCATGGTTGTTCTCGTCATTTTCCTCGTCCTCGTCGCACTGATCTGCATCAACGTGCCCATTGCGGTTGCACTTGCTGTTGCCGGTGTTGTCGGCCTTTTGCTGACTGAAGGACCCAGCTCGCTCGTTACCGTCGCACTCGACATGTATGACGGGTCGACGAAATTCTCGCTGATCGCCATTCCGATGTTCGTGCTGGCCGGCGCCATCATGAACGCGGCCGGCATCACCTACCGGCTGATCAATTTCATCACTGCGCTGATCGGCTTCGTGCGCGGCGGCCTGGCCATGGTCAATATCGGCGTGTCTTTGTTCTTTGCGGAAATTTCCGGGTCCGCCGTCGCCGATGTTGCCGCGATGGGCTCGATCATGATCCCGGAAATGAAGAAACGCGGCTATTCCGCTCCGTTTGCCGCCGCCGTCACCTCGTCATCGGCCTCACTGGCGGTGATCATCCCGCCGTCGATCCCGATGATCCTGTATGCCTCGTCGGCCAATACGTCGGTTGAGCAATTGTTCGTGGCCGGTTTCGTGCCCGGCTTCCTCGGCGGCTTCGGGCTGATGCTGGTGGCCTACATCTTTGCGCGCAAATACAATTTCCCGGTGGAAGAAGCCTTCAACGTGAAGCGCTTGCGCCAGACCTTCATTGAAGCGCTGCCGACCTTTCTGCTGCCGATCATCATTCTGGGCGGTATTTTCGGCGGCTTTGTCACCGCAACTGAAGCGGCAGGCCTTGCCGTGCTGGTGTCCATCGCCATCGGCGTGTGGTACCGCGAAACCAACCTGAAAGAGCTTTACAATGCCATGCTGGACGGCGGCATGCAGACCGCCGTCGTCATGGTGCTGGTGGCGGCATCCGTGCTGGTCGGCGGGTTTTTAACCCGGGCCCAGGTGCCGCAGGAGCTTGCCTCGCAACTGTTGTCGATCACCGAAAACAAGTATGTCATCCTGCTCATCCTCAACATCTTCTTCCTGATCATCGGCTTCTTCCTGCACTCAGCCGCCGCCATCATCCTGGTGGTGCCGATCGTGGTGCCGCTGATCATACAGGCAGGTATCGATCCGGTGCACTTCGGCCTGGTGGTCACGCTCAACCTGGCCATCGGCCAGCAGACCCCGCCTGTGGCCTCGGTGCTGATCACTGCGTGTTCCATCGCCAGGGCCAATATCTGGGATGTGACGCGGGTCAATATCTGGTTCATCGCCGTGTTGATGACTGTGCTGTTGATGTGCACCTATATTCCAGCCATACCCATGTTCCTGGTGGAATACTTCTACAGATCGTGAAGGCCCGAGAATGACCGAACCGCAAGACCTGACGTGGAGCGAAGACAACGGCGTCGGCGTGATCACGCTGAACCGGCCGAAGGCGCGCAATGCGCTGACCTTTGCCATGTATGAAGCCATTCGCGATATCTGCGAACGCGCCGCCGGCAATGAGGCCTTGCGCGCCGTCATCATCACCGGGTCCGGCGACAAGGCGTTTGCGGCCGGCACCGACATCTCGTCGTTCCGCGACTTCTCGAAGCCACAGGACGCGCTCGACTATGAAGCGCGCGTCGACAAGGTGCTGGCAGCGCTTGAAGCGGTGCCGGTGCCGACCATTGCCGCCATATCCGGTGCGTGCACCGGCGGCGGCGCGGCCATTGCCGCATGCTGTGATCTGCGCATCGGCGCGCGCGACATACGCTTTGGTTTTCCCATCGCCCGCACGCTCGGCAACTGCCTGTCCAACAACAACCTGGCGCGGCTGTCGTCCATGCTGGGCGCCCACCGGGTCAAGGAGATCATCTTTACCTCGCGCCTGATCGAGGCGGACGAGGCACTGGCGCTTGGCCTGGTGTCGGAACTGCATGACGACAAGGCTGCCGTGCTGGCCCGCGCGCATGAGCTGGCGGAAACGCTGAAAGGCCACGCGCCACTGACCATGCGCGCCACCAAGGAAGCGCTCAGACGCCTTCGCGTCGGGTATGACGGCGATGATCATGACCTAATTGTCGAGTGCTATATGAGTGCCGATTTCCGCGAAGGCATGGAGGCCTTCCTGGCCAAGCGCAAACCCGACTGGAAGGGCAAATAACCTGACATGGCGGAGGTTCCCAATACCGGCCCGTTAAAAGGCATGAAGGTCATCGAGATGGCGCACATCATGGCAGGGCCCGTTACGGGTCTGATGCTGGCCGACATGGGCGCCGACGTGATCAAGGTGGAACGGCCCAACGGTGACGACACCCGCCGCTTCCTGCCGCCGGACATAGAGGGCGAATCCGCCGCCTTCATGATGATGAACCGCAACAAGCGTGGCATAAAGCTGGACCTCAAGACACCTGCCGGAAAAGCTGCCCTGATCCGGCTCATCGAACAGGCCGACTGCCTGATCGAGAATTACCGCCATGACACCATGGAAAAACTCGGGCTCGGCTATGACGAGCTTAAAAAGATCAATCCCGGCCTGATCTATTGCGAGATATCCGGCTTTGGCCGCACCGGTCCGTATCGCGAGCGCGGCGGGTTTGACCTGATTGCCCAGGGCATGTCCGGCCTGATGTCGATCACCGGCGAGGCCCCGGGCCGCCCGCCGGTCAAGGTCGGCGCACCGGTCTCCGACATCACCGCCGGTATTCTCGGTGCCATGGGCTGTGCGGCAGCCTATGCCCACAAGCTGAAGACCGGCGAGGGCCAGCGCGTCGACACATCGCTGTTTGAAGCCGGCATCACCCATACCTACTGGCAGTCGGCGATCTGCTTTGCCACCGGCATTGCCCCCGGCCCCATGGGTTCGGCGCATCCGCTCAACGCGCCTTATGAAGCGTTCAGGACCGCCGACGGCTGGCTCAACCTGGGCGCGGCCAACCAGACCAACTGGGAGCGCATGCTGAAAGTCATTGACGCGGAACACCTGGCCGAAAACCCAAGCTTTGCCACCAATCGCACCCGCATGGAAAACCGCGCGGACCTGGCCGCAGCTTTGGCACCCTACTTCAAGCCTGAGACCACGCAACACTGGCTGGAGGCACTGGAAGCGGCAGGCGTTCCCGCCGGTCCTGTGCTCTCCATCGATGAAATGCATGCCGATCCGCAGACCATTGCCCGTGACATGGTGCCGGAGGTTGATCACCCTGTGGCCGGCACGGTCAAGACCATCGGCGCGCCGGTGAAATTCCACGGCACCCCGGCAGGCGTCAAGCGCCCTGCCCCATTGCTCGGCCAGCACACAGAAGAGGTTCTGGCAGAGGCCGGATTTTCGGCAGACGAGATCAGCGCCATCATTGATGGCGAGTAAACCGCATAACCCGGCTTGTCATCCTCGGGCTTGTCCCGGGGATCCATGAACGATCGCGTCAAGTTGAAGCGGATGGATCCCCGGGACAAGCCCGAGGATGACAAAGTGCGAGATAAACGCCGGTGAAAAAGCGCAACACAAAGCTTTTCGCTTTTTCGAGCGTTTTTCGACTCCAGACGAGTGGTTTTTGTCAAACAGCATTGGCACCAAATCGTGTTGTGATTGGCGCTTGCGTCAACTTGCCGTTTTGGCAATGCTCAGATCATGACAGACACATTCACCGGCAGTTTTACCCAGCAGGAACCCATTCCCGACGCGGCAATCGAGCGCGCTGTCGAGATCATGCGTTCAGGCCGCCTGCATCGCTATAATACCGGGCCAGGCGAGACGGCGGAAACTGCGCTGCTGGAGCAGGAATATGCGGCCTACATGGGCGTCGACTACTGCCTGGCCGTTACCTCCGGCGGCTATGCCCTGACCACTGCGCTCAGGGCCTTCGGGCTTCAACCGGGCGAAGCGGTGCTGACCAACGGCTTTACCCTGGCACCGGTGCCGGGCGCCATTGCCGGCGCCGGCGGGCATCCGGTGCTGGTCGAGGTGACCGAGGACCTGGTCATCGATCTGGATGACCTGGCGAAAAAGATAAAATCCAGCAAGGCGCGGGTGCTGATGTTGTCGCATATGCGCGGGCATATCGCCGACATGGATGCGCTGATGGCGATCTGCAATGAGGCAGGCGTCGCGGTGATCGAGGATTGCGCCCACACCATGGGGGCGTCGTGGGGCGGGGTGAAATCCGGGCTGCACGGGATTGCCTCGTGTTATTCCACCCAGACCTACAAGCACATGAACTCCGGCGAAGGCGGCTTTCTGGTCTCCGAGGACGCGGAACTGATGGCGCGGGCCACCATATTGTCGGGCTCCTACATGCTGTATGGCCGCCACCTGGCCTCGCCGCCGGAAGAGGTGTTTCTGAAAATCCGGCTTGAGACGCCCAACTGTTCCGGGCGCATGGACAATCTGCGCGCCTGCATCCTGCGCCCGCAGCTGAAACTGCTGGACGAAAACTGCCGGCGCTGGAACGAGCAGTATGACGCGATGGCCAGCGAGCTGTCCTATGTGCCCTATGTGCGCCTGCCGCACCGGCCCGACAAGGAACAGTTTGTCGCCAGCTCGTTTCAGTTCAATGTGCCGACTTTCACGCGCAAGCAGATCGACAAGCTGCTGAAGACGACACTGGCACGCGGGGTTGAGCTGAAATGGTTTGGCGCCGATGAACCGGTAGCGTTTACCTCGCGCCATGACAGCTGGACCTATGCGGGCAACCAGTCCCTGCCGAAGACAGACAAGGTGCTGGCCACCCTGATAGACATGCGCCTGCCGCTGACCTTTTCGCTGGACGACTGCCACCTGATCGGCCGCATTATCCGCGAATGTGTGCTGGCGGCCAGAAATTAGAACAGAATTGAAGGACCAAAGCGCAATCTGAAAAGTGGGAACCGGTTTTCAGATAAATTGCGCGACAAAAGAAAGACCAATATGACCCTCAAACGCGTTGCCATGGAATTCGGCATGGGCACCGACCTGCACGGCATGGACTACACCAAGGCGGCAGTGCGGGCCCTGAAGGACGCGCTGTGGCACAATTCCTTGTCCATGGCCGATGCCTTCGGTTTTCCGCGCGACGCCATGCAGGTGGAAGTGCTGATCGGCGTGGCCCAGCCTGACAAGGTGGACAAGACGCAAGTTGCCGCCGTGCTGCCCTACGGGTCGGCGAAAGTGATTGTGGAACAAGGCGGCCTCGACATCGAAAAGGACAATGGCGACACCACGGTGATGGCCAATGCGGCTGCGGTCGTCTATTTCGACATCGCGGAAGGAGCGTAGGCCATGGCTGAAAAACGTCTCATCCTGGAAATGGGTGCCGGCAACGATATGTACGGCGAAGACTACACCAAAGCCGCCATCCGCGCGGTGCAGGACTGCCTGCACCATTCCTCCCTGTCACTGTACAAGTCACTCGACCTGGACCCGACAAAGATGGTGGTCAACGTCACCATCGGCGTGCAGAAACCGGACCAGGTGGACACCGACGCGGTGGCGAAGCAACTGCCCTACGGCACGGTGACGGTGACCGCCGTCAAAGGTGGGCTGAATGTGCCGGACGAGGCGAACGGTTTGCTGACGGTGGTAGCCGCAGCGGCGGTTGAGGCGCGGTATGATATTCGGGAGGGGCGGTTCCGGTTGGTGGGCTGAACAGCTGCTGCAACCCAATTGACACATATAAGCAATTCGATAGTTGGCGGCAATGGGTGGATTGCATTCAAGCCGTTTTCTGTCAACCGCCATGTTCAAAAGCGCAATGTCTCTTTTATTGTTCGCCAGTTTCAGCCGCATTCGGATTGCTCGAGCACACCTCGCAAACAACGGTTGTTTCTGACTGACAATCCAGCCTTTGTTGCAGGCTTTCAGAGATGGTCGCGGCGCCACATGACTGGCTATTGATCGCCAGCTGTAAAGCAGGCGTCATAGACTTCGGTAGCCACATTGGGGTCGTTTGCGCACTGATCATAACCTACCAGTTCGTCGACGGACTCGTATTGTGCGTACGGGGCAATCAGGTAGCGACCCTCGCCGCTCTTCAGATAGGCGAACTCATCCAGTTTGCCCTTCATCGCGGGATCTGAATCGACGATCGACTTGCGCAGGCTGTCGGCCTTGATGTGATTTTCCGGCAGCTGGTCGGCCGGACCGTCATAGTAGTTGTTGACCACCGTGTTGGCACCATGCACGCCTATCAGCACCCGCCGATCAAGATAGTGATGGTCGTAGACCACGAAACCGCTCCTCTGGCCGATCAAGGTGCGCCCGTTGTCCTCGGTCAAACTGAACTGGTCGAGAACATCAGTCGTTTCATCAAGCACATAAGCGAAGATTTTGTGGGTCTGGTTATAGAACAGGAAGAAACGCAGGCCAGACTCGTCGGCGACAAGGCCAAGATATTTCTCTCCCGCCGCGATGATGTCTTTCGGAGGCTCGATCGCGGAGACATCGTTGAGCCTGAAGAGAACCGACTTTTCCCTGTAGGTGACGCGATAGGAAAACGGCGCAAGTTTGTCGACCACTACGCCATCGCCGGTTGTCAGCGCCTTGTAAAGCATCTCACCCGCTTGGCTCGACTGGTTGGCCTGCCTGAATGCCGCAAAATGGATAACGCCCTTGTCGCGATCCTGGGCTGCCAGGCGCATGTTACCGGCATAGATCACCCCATTGGCGGGGAAGGTGAAGTAGTAATAATTCTCGGTCGGATAAACGAAGACCTCGTCGGGCAACCTGGAGAAAACGATGCCAAGCGCATCTTCGACGCTTTCAACCTTAAGCCCAGATCCAGTCTGCAAATCCTCAATCCAGGCCTGGTTGGTCGCAAGCTTTGGGGAAGCGTCCCCTGCAGACAGTGCAGGCACAGACATGAACATGACGGCCATAAGGGGCATGGCGAGCCACCGACCTGCGCAGGCAACAACGCGCCGGAGACAAGCGCTCGATTTCTCCTTGACTGGTCTCGGCATTTTGCATTTCTCCGGAAAAATTATGCTGTGGTGTTTGTTATAGTCAGTCGCTTTGATGTTTTTGGAAACCAGCAGCGGCAAATAATTAGGGCTGAACAGCTCTGCAGATGGCGGTTGCGGGTGATTGCGACTTTGTGACAGACGACCCACCGGGAAATTGTGGTGGGTCGCCTGCTATTGTTACTTGACGTTCTGCCCAGAACCCCGAGGACGATGGACGTTCGAGCCCCGCGCACGGTGTATGCGTGACGCACGAGTACGGTGCACGACAGAGCCCCGTGGACGATGGACGATGACCGAACCATGCGGGCGGTGGACGCGTGAACCCCGAGGACGGTGCACGACAGAGCCCCGTGGACGATGGACGATGACCGAACCGCGCGGGCGGTGGACGCGTGAGCCCCGAGGACGGTGCACGACAGAGCCCCGTGGACGATGGACGATGACCGAACCGCGCGGGCGGTGGACGCGTGAGCCCCGAGGACGGTGCACGACAGAGCCCCGTGGACGATGGACGATGACCGAACCGCGTGGGCGGTGGACGCGTGAGCCCCGCGGACGGTGTACGACAGAGCCCCGTGGACGATGAACGATGACCGAACCGCGTGGGCGGTGGACGCGTGAGCCCCGCGGACGGTGTACGACAGAGCCCCGTGGACGATGAACGATGACCGAACCGCGTGGGCGGTGGACGCGTGAGCCCCGTGGACGATGCACGTCAGAACCTACAGGACGGTGGATGATTGAACCAGCCGGGCGGTGCAACGGCAAGCACTTCGGCAGCGGGACGCGCGCCGATGCGCCATCGCGATCATCGGTCGGATCAGTGTTCCACTGTGTTCCGCCTGGAGCCCATTCAATCTCTGCGATATTGCGCAGTCGGCACCTGTTATACGAATTTGGCACCCAGAAGTTGACCCTCAGCAAAACGCTCTGCCCGGGATCGAGCAGCACATTAGGCCGCCAACATCTGATCTGTGCCGGTCCGGTCGACCAGCAAGACCACGGCGGTACCGGTCCGACGCTGAAAAAGCCGCCCGCAGGAGCGGCAGGCAAAGTGTCCTTCAAGAGAATATCGCCGAAATAGTGATCAGGGCCCGTGTTGCGCACGCGCACTGTAAATTGGCAAGACCAACCAGCAAAAAATGGAAAACAACCTTTCGGTGTTGCGCGTTTGGTGAGCTGCAAGTTGGTATTGAACCGGTCTACAGGTGGCGGGAACTCCGGCGGCCAATCCGGTGGCTCTGCGTCACCGGGCGGCACAAATCCAGGCGGATACCTGGTGTCGTCCGGAATAAGGATCCCGGTAGTCTGCGAACACGGCTGAAAGATTTCCACGTCGCCCATTTGCGCGGATTTGTTGGCATCTCCAACCAGCCCGTCATAGTCGATGAAGTAGGATGCTTGCGGCGGCAGATTTTCCGGCCGCACCAGCGACACTGCATTACCCTGCAGGCCATGGACGTCAGCCGGTGTGTCATTTTCACTGTCGCTGGAAACCAGACGGCCACCTGTCGACCAGAGCGTTTCTCCGCACGTGCCAGCTTGCGCCAGGCCGTTCTCGTCGTAACCCAAGCCGAGCGCGACGCCGCCATTAGCGGCGTTATGATCGGGTGGCATGCCGATAGCATAAGAGTCCGGGTCGGGCTGCCAGGATTTCTCGCCCGATGTTGTCGGTTTGAAACGCAGCACGGTGGCCTGGCCAGGCTCGGCGAACTCTGCAAAGTTGAAACTGGCCTTTTGCGGCCCACGTTGTGCGAGATAAATCCGGTCCGATTTGTCGAACAGCATGTCGGTAACAGGGCCATCGCCTGCAAGTCCCTCGACATCGAATTCCATCGTCGGATCGCCGGCAAAACCACCGTCGTCGTTCAGTCCGATCGACCAGACCTGCGGGGTGCCTACAGTTGCGTAGTAGAGGCGGCCATTGTTTATGGCCAGGCCCCAAACGCGCCGTTCAGACTGTGTGTAACCCCAGGTTCCTGGGTCATTGGTGTCAAACGACGGGTCAGTGATATCGAGACGCTTGCCGTCGTCGGCAACTTCTTCCAGGCCCACGCTCGTCCGCCCCTGAACGCCATGGTCGAACGTGTCGATAACCGTGCCGTCCCCGGAAATGCGATAGATCAGGCCTGTGTCGACGTCGGAGGCAAAGAACTGACGGCTTTTGCTGTCGAACACTACATCGCCGACACCTGGTCCCGAGTTGTCCGGCAAGCTGGTAAACTCACTGATCTCGCCGGTCGTACCGTCGATCCGCCAGATCGAGCCGGCAGAACCTTCGGGGCCGAACTGGCCGTCCATGAACACCGCTCCTGCCTCGCCATTTTCCAACCGCTCATTCCCGCTGCCTTCGACAATATGAAGGCCGAACAACGAAGTTGCGCCGAGGAAGATGTTCGGGGATTCGCCGTTACCGGCATCATCAAGCGCGATGGCGAACACCTGTCCGACCTCCGCGGCTGTGATCTGCCGCTTGGCTGGTGCCGTACTCATCATGCCGGAAGGAGCCCCCGGCATGGCGGAAAGCGACAGCACGCGAGCCGAGGCTCCCTTGAGGTCAATGCCGAGTGTCGTGGCTGCAGGGGTCAGCGGGACGGCACCGGAAAAGCCGGTAACCACCGCGTCGCCAGGCATCAAAACGCTTTCTTGTTGAGCGTGCGCGCTGCCCGCCGGGGCAATGGCGTAGACGCCGACCGCGAGGGCGACGGTTATCATGCGATTAGTCTTGCGCTTCTTCATCGTACGTTTCCTTCTTTGTTATTTTTGGCGAAGCTGTTGCAAAGGATGCTAGCCGGTGCTCCCAGCTTCTGCTGTGCCGAAACTCACATTCCGTGAATCGTTCATTGGCAACACACTCCCATGACAAAAATGACTTTAACCTGATTGCTTCGTTCACCTGGCGTTCAGAACGCTACGTAAAGCTGTCAGCGCTTTGAATTATGGTGGAACCGGAAGATCAAAATTGCCACAATTTACGCGAAAATCATGGCAAGAGCGGCTGGCGCTGGACCAGAGGATGGATTGAGGCGAAGTCGTTATCAGGAGGATTTTCACAATGAGAGATAACGATGACAAATTTGCAAAAGAGTCGTTTGGAACGCGTCGCATGGCACGTTGGCAAGTATGGAGTATCACGGTACTTACTGTAATTCTTGTTATTGCAGGTTTGAGCTCCGCATTGAGTTCATGAGCAGCGTGAGCGATTGAAAACTGCTCGACCAGCACAGGCCAGATGCGCATAGGTGCAGTGAACGCAGGCTCAAGACATGAAGCCATTTGACGTTGCTGCTGTTGCCGGTCTGGGATGTTTGCTTCTGTTCATGGGCGATCGTTCAAACACGTTGATGCAGTGTCCCCTTTGTCCGGGAGGCTGTGTGAAAACGTCGCAAAATCACTCGAATTGCGATTCCGGCTCACTCACCAAAAACTGTGCGCCGATGAAAACAATAGCTTAGCGGATTGGGATTCTCGGAAATCAACCATATTTCTCCAAATACTGAGTTGAATGACGTTTTCACACAGCCTCTCCGCACAGCCGTCATTCGCTTATTTTCCATAAACCTCAACGTTTAAAGTCTGCTTTTCGGCGACGCAATGCAGCATAATCTGCGGGCATGAACGGCAGCAATGGACCGAAAACTACCTACATCGCCATGTGCCCGTTGCTATCCGTCTCGGTCAGATGAAGCGAGAACGACTCACTGTTTCGTGAACCAACCACCTCGATTGTTTCACCCAAACAACTCTTCATGACGCTTGCTGATCCTCGGCCAGATGGATGCGGTTTCGGATACTTCCAGATCGAAATCGTTGTGCAGGCAATCAAGCAGCGCCTTGCCTGAGGTGAGCACTTGTTCACTCGTACCTTGAGGGCCGATTATTTTTTCGACACAGCCGCGCAGGATGACGTGGCGGTCTGCGTAGCGGCGTTGGGCCTTTAGCATGCGCCGGAACGATGAGTTTTCGTCGGTTTGCAGGGATTTGCTGATCTCGTCGAAGTACGTGTCGCCTACCGGGGTCAGTTTGTAATCGAATGAGGTGGGCTCTGCGTCTGCAAGCTGTTCTGAAAACCGGAAGTAGCCGTCGTCTTCTCCTGTCACCGACAGCGTGTAGGGCGGCTGGAGGGTGTTTGCCTGGAACAGCGAGATGGGTTCGAACATGCTGCCACCGAAGCCGGTGTCTACCAGTAGCGGTTCTTCGCAATCCACGCGCAGGAACATGTGATCGGCGGGTGCGGTGCGGCTTTCGCCCTTGTTGCCGACATGGCCTGCCAGGGTCTGGACCTCGAAGCCGATTTCCGTCAGGGCCCAGCGGAACAGGGCGTTGAGTTCGAAACACCAGCCGCCGCGGCGATGCTCCACCACCTTGGTGTAGGCGCTTTCAACGTCTGTCGGCACTGGAATGCCGAGTTGCTGGTCGAGGTTTTCGAACGGGACTGTCTGGAGTTGGGCCTGCATGAGGGCGGTGAGGGTTGCCCTGTCCGGGCCGGGGCTGCCGGTGAAGCCTATGCGGTTGAAGTAGTGGTCGAGGTTCATGGGCTTGCGATATTTCCACATGTCTTGTCATCCCCGGCCTTGTGCCGGGGATCCACGGACGTTTGCAACAGGTTGAAACGGATGGATCCTCGGGACAAGCCCGAGGATGACAAATTGTTGGGTGGTTGGTGTTTTGGTTTGTTTGTTTTACATCGCTCACGCCAGCAGCCTTCGGCTGCGCTCTGCGAGGGCGGGCCTGACCGGCCCGAGGCCCGTCGGGACTAGTTGGAGTTCATCCCTACGGTTGTTCAGGGTCGGAGAACCACCCGAGCGAAGCGAGGATAAGTTGTTCGACCAGAAAAAATATCCTCGGGACAAGCCCGAGGATGACACTGGTGAGGTTATTACTTCTTCGGCGCGCGGAAGTTTTCGTGGCAGCCTTTGCACGATCCGCCGACACCGCCGATTGCCGCCTTGATGGCGTCGACACCGCCGCCTGCGGCATCAGCCATCTTGGCGGCTGCTTCCTGGAGCGCTTTATGCTTGTTGGCAACTTCCGGATAGGTGTCCCACGCTGCCTTCTTGGCCCAGGTCTTGCCTTCCATGCCGGCATCTTCCATGGCGGTGCCCTTCGGCCACATGGCGTCCTGGCCAATGCTGGCGGCTTTCACCAGATTGTCGGCGGCCAACTTGGCCTGATCAGCGTCATAAGCCATGTCACCCTTCACCATGGCGCCGAGCTTGCCGAGATTGAAGGAAAACAGCTGCATCACCGACTGGCGCGCTTTGATGGCCTTGTCTTCGGCTTCACCCGACACGGCAACGCCTGCGCCTGCCATCAATCCTGCTGCCACCGTCGCTGCTACGATCATACGCTTCATGTTGTCTGCTCCTTACTTTAATGCCACTTCCCAATACCGTGCCGACACAATAGGCTATGCGCCAACGATCACTAATCCTCGAAATTCGCAATAGGGGTGTGCGTACATGCACAGGCTTGACTGGAGCGACCTGCAATACATTCTCGCCGTGGCCAATAATGGCTCGCTGGCCGGGGCAGCGCGTGCGCTGGGGGTCAACCATTCCACCGTGCAACGGCGCATCACCTCGTTTGAGGCCCTGCAACAGGTCACGGTGTTTGACCGCAAGCCCGACGGTTACAAGCTGACCATTGAGGGCCAGCAATTGCTGGAGGCGGCCAAGGCGGTTGAGCAGGCGGTGTGGGGCCTGGAGCGCAAGATCAGCGGCAAGGATCTGAAACTGGAAGGCACCATCCGCCTGACCACGACGGACACGCTGCTGCACACCGTTGTCGGCCGGCCCTTGGCGCTGTTTCACCAGAAATACCCGGACATCGTCATGGACGTGTCGGTGACCAATTCCATCCTGTCGCTGACCCGGCGCGATGCCGACGTGGCAATCCGCCCGGCCCAGTCAAAGCCGGAACCGCTGGTGGGCGATCATGTCGGCGATATCCAGTTTGCGGTCTATGCCGCGCCCGCCTATCTGCGCACCAGGCCGCGCCCGACACTTGCCGAACTGGACTGGCTAGCCCCCGGCGACGCGCTGGCCAACACAACGCCCGGGCGCTGGCTCCGCCGCAGCGTTCCAAAGGCGAAAATCGTCATGAAGACAGACAGCCTGCTGGCGCTGGGCTGTGCCGCACAGCGCGGGCTCGGCGCGGCTATGCTGCCCACCTATCTGGGCGATGAACTGGACGGCATCGAGCGGGTCGACGTGGCGTATGAGAAGTTCACAAACGGCCTGTGGATCGTCACCCACGCCGACCTGGCCAACGCCGCACGCATTCACACCTTCATGGCGTTCATGAGTAAGGCGCTGAGGCAGGAGGTCAGTCTTAGGACGTGAGCGGTTTGTTTTATATCGCTCACGCAAGCAGCCTACGGCTGCGCTCCGCGGGGGCGGGCCTGACCGGCCCGAGGCCCGGTCGGGCCTAGTGGGATGTTCGTCACTACGGTTGTTCAGGGTCGGAGAGCGGGGTGTTTTATATCGCTCACGCCAGCAGCCTTCGGCTGCGCTCCGCTAGGGCGCACTTCGTGCGGCGGCCGGTCGGCCTTGCCTCGGCACTTCGTGCCTCGGAGGGGAGTTCATTACTACGGTTGTTCGGGGTCGGAGAACGGCGCGAAGCACGAAGTGCTGAGTAAAGCTGTTCGACCAGAATAATGCATCACAGCTTGCGCCTGCCTGTATGATGAATTCCCACTAGGCCCGACGGGCCTCGGGCCGGTCAGGCCCGCCCCCGCGGAGCGCAGCCGCAAAGCGGCTGCTTGCGTGAGCGACATAAACTAACGCGCGAAACAACCCCCCTATCCTAAAACATCAGCGCCAGCGCCCACGCGCCTGCGATCGTGAAACCCGCTAACTTGAGCCCGTCAACCTGGCGTTGCTCATCGCCGAACCAGGCCTTGTCCTTGCGCGACATCCAGTAGCCGCCGCCCAGGCCGGCGAAAAACCCGCATATATGCGCGCCGATATCGGTATTGCCGTCACCGAACCCTAAGAACGCCATCAGCATGATGCCGCCGCCCAGAGGCGCCCAGTAGCGCAGGGAGAATTCCGGCGGGCGCCATCTGTGGCGCAGTGCCGCCAGCAGGCCGACCGCGGCAAACACCGCAGTCGAAGCGCCGATGGAGGTGTGGGTGGGTGCCTGCCACAGCGCGTTGAGCCAGTTGCCGGCAGCGCCTGCCAGCACGGTCGAGGCCCAGGCAATGCCAGGACCGGTTTCCTTGGCCAGCAGCCAGACGAAGATGATGCCGAAGGCCAGGTTGCTGGCTATGTGGCCCAGGTCCAGGTGCAGTGTGAGCGCCGTGACCGTGCGCCACAACTCGAGATCAGAGGTGACGTGATGAGCCACCATGGCACCCTCACCGGCCCAGTCGATATTGAATACACCGCGCCTGGCGGCGCCGAAAAAGAACAGCAGCACGGCGGTATAGGCCAGCGCAGTGGTGGAGAAAGCAACGACGATCGCCGGTTTGGCACGCGACTGTTTGCCGGCAGCGGCACCGGTGGCGTTCTCGCTGTCATACTGGTCCAGTTCCCAGGTAGCGCGCAGTTCGTCTTCCGGCGCCACATAGACCGCATAGGCGCCCTCTTCAGACGCCAGCAGTGCGCGCATGTCCATGGCGGTCAGCGTCAGCGCATAGGCCTTGGCCAGCTCACCGTCCGGGGTCAGGCGAACCCGGACAGGACCTTCATGTTGATCAGCTTGATCGGCGTCGCTCAATGTGGTTGGTGCTTTCCAGTAAAACCAGTCCGTTCCTATATGGGACCAGTTAAACAATAGCGCAAATGATCACTCCCGACGACAAACTGGCGGAAGCCTACAACGAAGCCCTGGCGCTGGAAAAGGCCGGCGATCATGCCGCCGCCGCGAAGGCTTACGCCCGTGTGCTGGCGCTTGACCCAGACGATCACGGCGGCGCGGCGGTGCGGCTGGCCGCCATGGGGCTTGGCGATACCCCGGAGCGCGCACCTGAAGCCTATGTGGAAATGCTGTTCGACCAGCATGCCAGCGTGTTTGACGACATCCTGGTCGACCAACTCGGCTATCACGTGCCGCTGCTGATGCGCCAGGCGCTGCTGGATCATGCACCCGGCCCCTATGAGCGCCTGCTCGACCTCGGCTGCGGCACCGGGCTGGCCGGCGTTGCGCTGGCCGACATGTCGGGTCATCGCACCGGCATCGACCTGTCGGCAAACATGATTGATCTGGCCGCAGAGCACGAGCTTTATGATGAGCTTTACGTGGGCGATGCGGTCAGCTTCGTGGAAGAAGTGGATGACGAGCCCTGGGACCTGGTCGCCGCCACCGACGTGCTGCCCTATCTGGGCGATGTGGCGGCGCTGTTTGCAGGTGTCCGGCGCGTCAGCACGGCCACTGCCGTGTTCGGATTTTCAACGGAAGTGTTGCCGGATGACGTCATGGGAGAGCGTGACTTCATGGTCGGCCCGCACCAGCGGTTCGTGCATAAACTCGCCTACATCGACATTGCCCTGACGGCGGCAGGCTTTACCCTGCTGCACGCAAGCGATATTACAGTGCGCCATGAAGAAGGCACACCACAGCCCGGCCACTTGGTTTTGGCCAAAACCGTTTAGAAAGCAGCCGTCATGCCGGTAAAACAGCGCAGAGCCGCAACACTGGAAGAAGATCTGGATATGTTTCTGGACGAGTTGTGTGCGAAATGGCAGTACCGCAACGAGCTGACCGGCGCAGAACTGATCGCCAAAAAATCACCTGTCACGGCACTTGATTTCACCCGGGCGGTGCTGGTGGCAGAAGGGTTAAAGCCTGACAGTGAGTCCAACCTGGTGCGCCAGGTCAAACGCAAGTTCATCCAGCGCTACGGGCTTGAGGTCGCGCCGGAAACGTATGAAGGCTAGCCTTGCGAAGGCTCGCCTTGCCAACTGTCATCTTCTGCGGCGACGACTTTGTCGATCACGGCGTTGCTCCCGGCAATCGGGATCACGAAGCTGAAAGGTCAGCAGTCGAACAACATCCTGCAATATCTCGAGCAAGTCTCTCACGGCCGGGTTCCACGTTTACAGAATTGCAGCCATGAAGCGCTGCTTGCTGGCGGTGTTCAAACGAGTTAATCATCGTCTTCAATTAACCTGAGGTTATGCGGATGAAGCGTGGACGATTGCCCCTGACCGCCTTGCGCAGCTTTGAAGCGTCAGGCCGGCTCGAGAACATCACCAAGGCGGCAGAAGAGCTGTTTGTCTCGCAGGCCGCCGTCAGCCGCCAGGTGCGCGAACTGGAAACAATCCTTGGGCAAAGGCTGTTTGAACGGCAGCACCGGCGCATCCGGCTGACACCGGCAGGGTCAACGCTCCTTGCCGTCCTGACCGATGGCTTTGACAGGATGGAGGACTGCCTGAAGCTGCTGTCGGAAACTCGCGAAACAGCCGTCCTGACGGTCAGCGTAGAGCCCGGCTTTGCCGCGTTGTGGCTGGTGCAGAACCTGGCTGACTTCCGCACCGGGTATCCGGCCATAGATGTGAATGTGGACGCTGACGGCCGCCTGATAGAATTCAGGTCCGGCGACGCGGAACTGGCCATCCGGTGCAGTGACGGCAAATCCAAATGGCCGCGCACCCAAGCCAGACGGCTTTACGACCTGCACATGGCACCCGTCGCCTCACCCGATCTTCTGGCGAAGATCGGGGTTCCCGGACAACCGGCCGAGCTGTTGCAGTACACATTACTGCATGAGGAAGACCGCATTTTATGGCAGGAGTGGTTCGCGACGGCGCAGGTTGAGCATGATCCGATCCAGCACGGCCCCCTGTTCGCCGATGGCGGGTTGGTCATGCAGGCCATGCTTGATGGTCACGGCATCGGCATTCTGGACAAACGCCTGATAGCAAGAGAAGTGGCAAACGGCCGCCTGGTGCAATTGTTTGATGTTCCGTTTCAATATGGCACCTACTGGCTGGTGGCGCGCGATTTTACAAAACTGTCCCGCGCCGGTGCTGATTTCACCCACTGGCTTACCGCGCGTCTCGGTGCTTGAGCATCGTGCGGTTAATGGTGGTCGCCGAGATCGGGCTGCCATATATCCGGTCAGGCGATTGCACCCAAAACGGTCGTAAACACGACAGCGCCGGTATCAACTCCCTGCTATACGAAGAGCTACTTTGATTGCCGGGAGACCAACACACAATGTAGGAGATGAAGGCGGCAAAGCCTGACCAGACAGCGTTGGGGATAGGCATTATCCTGGTCTCTGTCCTGACCATGGCCTTTGCCGACGCAGTCGTGAAACTGGTCAGCGCAGACCTGACAGTGTGGCAGGTTTTCGTTGCCCGCTCTCTCATTGCCATCCCCTGTATCGTCGCAATTCTGCTGGCGACGGGCGTTCGCTTCAAACTTCTGTCACCAAAATGGGCATTGATCAGAAGCTCCCTTCTCGTGCTTACCTGGCTTGTCTTCTACGCCTCACTCCCGGTGCTCAGCCTGTCGGTTGCAGCAGTTGCCGTGTACACCAACCCGATCATCACCGCGCTACTGTCAGCGGTTGTGATCGGCGAAAGGGTCAGCGGGCGGCAGTGGGCGGGCGTACTGCTCGGGTTCTTGGGCGTGATTGCAATTCTCAAGCCCGGCACCGATGCGTTTTCGTGGTTCACCATTCTGCCGTTGATGGGTGCCGCGTTCTACTCGCTGGCAATGGTCCTGACCCGTGGCAAATGCCAGCATGAACAACCGCTTGTTCTGGGGCTTGCCCTGCATTGCTCGTTTCTCGTCACCGGATTGCTAGCCGTTGGCGGGCTCGCGGTTATCGGCCTGGACGCTGACACAACCGCCTCCTTCCCGTTTCTGTTCAACGGATGGACAGCAATGGGTGCGCGCGAATGGGGCCTGATGGCGCTCCTCGGTGTGCTGTCAGCGGCCTATTTCGTCGGTGTGGCACGCGCCTACCAGATCGCTCCGCCCTCCATCATCGGCACCTTCGACTATGCCTATCTGGTTTCAGCCGCCGTCTGGGGCTTCATTTTCTTTGCCGAAACACCGGACATTTTCACAATCTGCGGCATGATTCTGATAACCGCGGCGGGACTGCTCGTCGCAGTTCAGCACTCCTGAAAAGCAAAACCACAGACAGGACCTGATTTCAGTGCTCGGCCAGCAATTGCCCGTAGCCTTCGAACAGGTCCTTGATACCGGCAAGGCGCAGCGTGTCCCAGATCATCGCCTGGTTGGAACAGATGGCCGGCTTGCCGATGGCCGCCTCGATCTCACCGATCACGTCCAGCGTTCTGAGCGCACCGCAGGAAATGAACACCGCATCAGCATCGGCGCGGTCGAGTGATATGGCAAAGTCGCGGATAAAGGCCGGGGTGACGCGCACCATGTCGCTGTCCTTTTCCAGGTTCAGTCCTTCGATGGCCAGAATGTCGAAACCGGCTGCCGCCATATAGTCTGCCTCACGCTGGTTGACCTCATCGAGATAAGGCGTGCCGATCACAATTTTTTCAGCGCCAACCTGGCGAAGCGCGCGCATGACACCGGTGATCAGCGATGTTGCCTTTGCCTGCGGCTGGCCCTTGTTCAATTCAGCCATCACGCGGGGCTCGCCAATGACCAGCGAACCGGACGTACAGGCATAACACACCACGTCCAGGGTTCCGTCTGGCAACAGCGTGGCAGAGGCGTCTGCCAAAAGATCGGCCTGAGCGGCCAGTGTTTCGCTGGTGATGCTATCAGGAATGGCGGCGCGCGCGACATGAATGCCGACACCGTCCGGTCGCAGGGCCATCACGTCGTCCTGAATGGTTTGTTCGGTGGCGAGCAGCACATAGCCGATCTTGGCACGGTCATGACGGCCATCATCAAAATCAACGTTGTAGGCGGCCGAGCGGACAGAAGTGAGCGCCATGGAAAACCCCAGCTAGGAAAAAGTGCGGGCAATCGGCAAGCCTATGCCGGGAATGTCGTTTTCAGCAAAGACTTTGTCTTCGGCAAACCTAAGGTTGCAGCTATCGGCAACCCAGTCAGGACAGTTCACATGCTCGAAGAAGCCCGCACCCGTACCGCAGACCTCCAGACCCGCATGAAGGATGCAGGCCTTGAGGTCGCACTGATCACCGATGAAAGCACCATCGCCTATTTCGCCGGTTTCTGGGGCTATCTGTCGGTCGAGTTCGGCCGTCCGACCTTCCTGATCATCCGGGCTGATGATGCCCCCATCGTCGTCACGCCGCTGATGGAAAGCGAAATGGTGGGCGCGATGACCTGGGTGGACGATGTGCGCACCTGGGAAGACGCCGGCGACAATCGCTGGGAGACCGTGCTGGCCCGCACACTCGGCAGCTCCCACAAGACAATCGGCATTGAGCGCAACGGGCTGCCGATCATCGTGCGCAACTGGATCGATGACCAGCTAGCTGGAGTGGAACTTCGCGACATCACACCGCTTATCGGCGCCATGCGTATGATCAAGTCGCCGCTTGAAATCGAGGTGATGAAACAGGCCGGCCAGATTGCCGGAGCCATGATGGGGGCCGCAGAAGGCGCGCTGGCTGAAAACGCCCCCGAATATGAAGCAGCCCTTGCAGTGATCAATGCCGGGACCCGCAAGGCGGCCGGGTTTCTGACGGCAAAGGGCTGGGAACAGTTCGTCTCGCCGATGATCCACAATCTGCAGGTCATGCAATCGGGCCGTGATACGTCCATGGTTCATCGCCGGGCCAGCGTGAAACTGCTGCAGCGTGGTGATCCCGTGTATTTCTGCTTCTGCAACATGGCGCAGTTCAAGCAGTACAAGCTGGGCTTTGACCGGATGTTCCACATTCTTGAAGTGTCCGACGAGGCCGCCAGAATTCAGCAGGCCGCGATTGATGCCCAGCAGGCAGCCATTGCCGCCATCCGGCCCGGGGTCACGGCACAATCCATCGCGGAAGCCGCCGACGAGGTCTATGGTGAGCGCGGTTACGCCACCGGATACCGCACCGGCCGCTCCATCGGCATGGCCTATCTTGAAAGCCCGGAACTGAAGCACGGCGACAAGACAGTTCTTAAAGCCGGCATGACCTTTGCTGTTGATGGCGGCATCAGCGTCGACGGCGAGTTCGGCGGGCGTATCGGCGACTCAATCGTGGTCACCGAAACCGGTTGCGAATACCTGACCGAGTATCCGCGGCAATTGCTGGTGGTAAACCGGTGAGCATGCTCAGGGCCGGCATTTTCCAGAGCAATGGTGCTGGATTGAAACCGGCTGAGCGGCTTGCCGCTCTGGCAGAGGCCATTGCGGACCAGCAACTGGACCTGGTTGTATGTCCGGAACTGTTCATGTCAGGCTATAATGTCGGCAATGATCTGTATGACCTGGCTGAACCGGCAGGCGGACCGTTTGCACAAAGTGTTGCAGACCTCGCCCGCCAAACCGGTACCGCCATTTGCTATGGCTATCCCGAACGCGATGGCGAGACCATCTACAATTCGGCACTGGTTGTATCGGAAGCCGGTGCAATGCTCGCCAATCATCGCAAGCTCGCCATTCCGCCGGGCTTTGAGCAAAACTTCTTTGCTTCGGGCGATCAACTCACCAGTTTCGAGACCGGCGGCATGAAGTGTGCGCTGGTAATCTGTTATGATGTGGAATTTCCCGAAACCGTCCGTGCCGCCTGCATGGCCGGTGCGGAGGTCGTCATTGCACCTACCGCACTCGGGGCGCAGTGGGATCAGGTGGCCCACCGGGTCGTACCGGCCCGCGCTTTCGAGAACGGCTGTTATGCGCTTTACGCCAATCACGCCGGCAACGAGGGCGATATGACCTATGCCGGCGCCAGTTGCATTGTCGGTCCTGACGGGCGCGATGTGGCACGCGCAAACGACCAGCCACAGTTGATCACGGCGATACTGGAAGCGTCCCGCGTGGCAGCAGCCCGCGACCGGTTACCTTATTTTGAAGATCTGGTGGCCCTACGCCCCAAACTTGCCTAATAAACTGGCATATTCGTGCAAAAACGCCTGAAATCCGGCGTGGACAGTTGCCACAATCAACTTGCGTGCTAACCTGCCTGACATATCCTGTTGCAGGTACAGGGACGTTTTCCGGGAGAACCCTATGAGTAAATTCAACAGACGCGATTTTGTAAAACTGACCGGTGCTTCGGCCGCTGCGCTGGCATTGCTTGATGCGGCTGCGGTTGCCGAAGAACCGCTGAAAATTGGCTTCGTCTATGTCGGTCCGGTCGGCGATCATGGCTGGACCTATGCCCATGATCAGGGCCGCCTGATGATCGAAAAGGAACTCGGCGACAAGGTGAAGACGTCGTTCGTTGAAAGCGTCAAGGAAGGCCCGGACGCAGAGCGCGTCATCCGCCAGCTCGCCCAGGACGGCAACAAGCTGATCTTCACCACCTCATTCGGCTATATGGATCCGACGCTGAAGGTCGCCAAGCAGTTCCCGGATGTCAAATTTGAACACGCCACCGGCTTCAAGCAGTCTGCCAATATGTCGATCTACAATGCGCGCTTCTATGAAGGCCGCGCGGTTATCGGCACCATTGCGGGCCACATGTCGAAAACCGGCATTGCCGGATACATCGCCTCATTCCCGATCCCCGAAGTCGTCATGGGCATCAATGCCTTCACACTTGCCGCCCAGAAGGTGAACCCGGATTTCAAGACCAAGGTATTGTGGGTATCAAGCTGGTATGACCCGCCGAAAGAATCCGACGCCGCCAAGGCCCTGATGGACCAGGGTTGTGACATCATCACCCAGCATACCGATTCACCGGCAGCGCTTCAGGCTGCGGAACAGCGCGGCATTTATGCGTTCGGCCAGGCATCGGACATGTCGAAGTTCGCACCGAAGGCGCATCTGACCTCCATCCTCGACAATTGGGGACCGTACTACGTCAAGCGTGCCCAGGACGTCATGGACGGCACCTGGGCGTCTGCCTCATTCTGGGGTGGTTTCAAGGAAGGCGAGGTTGCGTTGTCTGAGTACAACAAGGTGATACCGTCGGATGTGGTGGACGCGGCAGAAGCCGTACGCAAAGGCATCATTGCCGGTACGCTGCACCCGTTCACCGGCCCGATCAAGGATCAGAAGGGCATGGAGAAGTACGCAGCGGGTGCCACGGCAACCGACGAGGAAATGCTCAAGATGGACTGGTACGCTGCAGGCGTGCAGAGTTAGATCTTGATTTGTGAACTATAACAAAGCGTTGGAGCAATACCGGTTCAACTGAACCCGTATTGCTCCATCGGCAAAATTGCAGCCCGACACACCGCTCAGGTGACGAACAACGGCTCTCCCAGGACATCCAGAACCGGTTCGACGCCCAATCCCGGCGCCTCGGATGCCTGCATGAAACCGCCGGTGACGACGGGTGCGCCGGTTGCAATGGCAACCGTGTGATAATCATGGAACGCCGATGACTGGAAGTGGAAACCTGCAGGCGTTGACTGGGCCAGATGGGCGATGGCCGAGGTTGCAATCTCTCCGCCCCAACTGTCCTCAATGGTCATGACGATGCCAAGCGAGATGCACAGATCACGCACCTGCCGCGCTCGGGTCAGCCCGCCCATACGGTTGATCTTCAGATTGATCAGATCCATGGCCCGGTCATTATACCCCCTCAGCAGAACCGCCAGGCTTTCCATGCATTCGTCAAGGATCATCGGCAGGTCGGTATGCTGGCGCACCACCAGGCATTCTTCATAGGTCAGGCACGGTTGCTCGATATACAGCCGGATGTCGTGCTCACTGGCCAGTGGGCGAACCGCATCGACAACCCGGATGGCATCATGCTGGCGCCAGCCGGTATTGGCATCGGCATCCATCACTTCACCGGGCTGCATGGCAGCAGCCACTTTCCTGAAGCGCTCGATATCAGTTGTCGGGTCTTCTCCCACCTTCATCTGGAACTGGCTGAAACCCAGCTCACGATATTCGCCGACACGGGCCGCCATGACATCCGGATCGGTGCGGGAAATCACCTTGAACAGCTTGACCTGGTCCTGCCGCTTGCCGCCCAGCAGCGAATAGACCGGTTTACCGACCGACTTGCCCAAAATGTCCCAGCACGCCATGTCGATGGCGGATTTGACATAAGGGTGGCCTTTCAGCAATAGGTCCATGCGATCGTTGATGCAATCGAGCTCGGTCGGGTCCTCGCCGATCAGGTCCGGCGCGATTTTGGCGATGCCGGCGCGCGCGCCTTCGGCATAAGCCGCCAGGTAGGACGGGCCAAGCGGACAGGTTTCACCGTAGCCGGTGATGCCTTCGTCGGTTTCGATGGCAACAACGGTACTGTCAAACGCTGAAAACGACTGGGTCGACCAACTGTAGGAGCCTTCCTTCATGGGAAGGTCGACCTGGTAGATTGAAATGCGGGTGATTTTCACGTCCGGTTTCCCCTTGGAGTTCAGCAGTTTGTGTGTTGCCGGTTGAGACAGGCCGGTTTTGTATGACAGGGTTTACTGCCACGTCAAACCTGCTGGCCTTGTTAAAAAAGGAGCGGTCCCGAGGGAACCGCTCCAGTCATTGTCATGTTTGCTTGAAAGCCTTTACGGCAATCAGGCGTTCAGCCACCAACGCTTGATGAAGTGACCGCCATCCATTTCCCAGCCACCGCCGATATTCGGGCCGATGCCGACTTTCTTGTTGGTTGCAGCAACGTCCTGACCAAATGCCGGCACCAGCGTACCGCCGTTCCTGGCGATCAGCATCTGCACATCTTTGTACATTGCGTTGCGCTTGGCATCATCCAGTTCACCGCGGGCCGCTTTAACAAGCTGGTCAACCTGGTCCATCTTGATGACCGTATCATTCCACGGCGCATCGCTGAGATAGGCGATCGACAGGATCATGTCCTCAACCGGACGGGCACCCCAGTAGCACGAGCAGAACGGCTTGTTGTTCCAGATGTTGTTCCAGTAACCGTCCTTGGCTTCGCGAATCACATTCAGGTTGACGCCAATCTTGGCAAAGTGCTCAGCAAACAGCTGAGCCGCGTCGAGCGCCCCGCCATAAGCGGTTTCTGCGGAGTGCATGTCAATCTTGATGCCTTCCATGCCGGCCTTCTTGAGCAGTGACTTGGCCTTGTCCAGATCGTATTCAGTCTGCAGTTCACCATCGTATGAAGCGAAAGCAGGACCAAGCGGCTGATCATTGCCGACCGAGCCATAGCCGAACAGGATCTTGTCGACAAACTCCTGCCTTGGCAAAGCGTGCTTCAGTGCCTGGCGCAGATCATTATTGTCAAACGGCTTCACATCCATGCGCATTGGATGGGTGAATGCCAGGTTCGATTTGACCGCAATCACATTCACATGCGGCAAACGATTGAGAAGACCAACCGTTTTCAGGGCCGGGCGGTTGATGATGTCGACACTCTGGGTGCTCAGCGCGGTCTGGCGCGCCGTGTCATCCAGAATGGTGGTGATTTCACAACTGTCGACATAGCCGAAGTCAGATCCCTGCCAAGCATTGGGGTTCTTCTCGAATGTGGCCCGCACACCGGGATTGAATTCTTTCAACAGGTAACAACCGGTGCCATCGGTCGAAATAACATCAGCCTTGCCATCCTTGGTCGGCACCACATTCATGTGATAATCGGTCATCAGGAACGGGAAGGAAGCATT
>CAVWYF010000010.1:0-204512 GCA_963759095.1 uncultured Alphaproteobacteria bacterium
ACATAGTGGCATGCCGCATCCTCGTTGCCGATCTCGGAGGCCACGATGCTCTGGATGCTGGCGGAAAGCGACGAATCGCCAGTCGTGATCGGGTCGTAGTAGTCGAAGTTCGCTCGCTTCTGGTCGAGGGTGAACTCGTTGCCGAGGAGGAACATCGCCATCACGACGTCGGCCTGTTTGAGAACTTGTCGGCGGTATGTCGTGAGCGGGTGGTGGTGCAACAGCAGGGGGAACTTGTCAGCCGACGTGGCGGAGAGGTCCCAACGCTCGTGCGTGAGGAACGTGGCGTCCTGCGGCGTGATTCCCCTGATCGGGTCATGGGGGATGTACATGTGTTCTGCGGCATGCTCCCATTCGCTGCGCTCCGACGGTCCGAGCGCCAGCTCGGTCACGATTCCGGCGTAGACGTCGGGTTGCTCGGCCTCGAGCTGCCGCAATGCGGAGGCCGCGTATCTCAGGTTGAGGCGGGCCATCAGATTGGTGTACGCGTTGTCGTCGACCACCGTCGTGTACTCGTCCGGGCCGGTCACGCCATGCAGGTGAAAGCTGTCGTCATCGCCGTAGAAGCCGAGATCGACCCACATCCGTGCAGTCTCGACGAGAATCTCAGCGCCGGTCTCGGCGAGAAATCCGACATCACCACGCACATCGATGTACCGCCGGATGGCATAGGCGATGTCGGCGTTGAGATGGAACTGGGCGGTGCCGGCCTGGAAGTACGCCGATGCTTCATCGCCGCGAATCGTCCGCCAGGGAAACAGCGCGCCGCGGAGGTCGAGCTCGCCGGCTCGCGCACGCGCACTGGGCAGCATGCTCTGCCGGAAACGAAGCAGGTTCCGCGCGCGAGTACGCGGTTGGGTGTAGGCGAGGAACGGCAGCACCCACGTCTCGGTATCCCAGAAGTAGTGGCCGTCGTATGCGTCACCGGTCAGGCCCTTCGCCGGGATGCCCGCGGTCTCGGCGCGCCATGTTGCCTGAGCGAGATGGAACAGGTTCCACCGGACCGCCTGCTGCATCCGCACCGGGTGGCGGACAGTGTCTTCGAGGGTCACATCGGCGCGATCCCAGAAGCGGTCCAGGCAGTTGCGTTGAGCGGTCACCAGCGATTCGAAGCCAGCGTCCGTCACCCGGTCGAGCGTGTGGCGGCAGCGCCGCGGAAGCTCTCCCACGGCGACGCTGCGAGAAGTCTGGTAGGCGGCGTACTTGACGACCCGGATCGGAACGCCGGGCTCCGCGTCGACCGCCACGGCGAACTCGGACGCATCAGGGTCCGCGCCGGTCGATACCTGGTGCGCACTCGGGACATCGAGCACGTGATCGACTGCGATTGCGAGCGTCATCCCGCTCTGGACCGTCTGATAGCCGAGCACCAAACGGTCTTCCTCTTGTTGGACGAGGCGGGCGTCGAGAACCCGGCGGCCGAGTTGAGTCCCCAGGCGCGGGTCATTTCGCTCCGTGTCGTCATCTGTCTCCCGCTCAGCCGGGTTTGCTCGATTGATGACGTGTGAACGGATGATCACGGGTGCGGCGCGGTCCATCGTCACCTCGTACGAGATGGCGACGACATGGCGGTGCTCGAACGAGACAAGTCGCGTGCCGGCGAACGCGAGCGTGCTTGCCGGAGGGTGTCGACCACAACAGATCCCGGGTCAGCACGCCGTTGCGCATGTCGAGAACGTGGACGTACTCGGGTGTTCGCGCCGTCGGGAGGAAAAGCGGCTCGTCGTCAACATACAGCTCGATCGTCGTCACATCCGGCACGTTGACGATGGTCTGACCGACTCGGGCCAACCCGTAGGCATCCTCAGCGTGCATGATCGGCCACGTCTCGTGGAAGCCGTTGATGAATGTTCCAGGCGCAGAGGCAGGACGACCCTCGTCCGGACAACCGCGCACGCCGATGTGGCCGTTCGACAACGCCAGCGCCGTCTCCGCTCGTGCAGCGAATCCCCGCGTCCATCGCGATTCGACGATCCGCCAGTCGTCCGGCGGGAACAGATGCTCGGGTGGCACTGTGATCGTGCGCGAGATCACCAGGACCTCACACGTGCGCCGGACTCGATACGAAGGTCACATCACCATCGTGGACCGTTTCAGACGACTCACTCCAGAGGCCAACGACCCCAGAACGCAAGCCTGCAACTTTTTCAGGTGACTCGAATGTTGCGCCGATGTGGGTGGTGGTCGAGGGTGCGGAGTTGGTCGCCATGCCCACTGACGAGGGACCTCTCCCCGACTCGGTGATCCTCTGGACACGTCTGATCCCTGAGGAGCAGCTCGCCGACGATGTGGACGTCGAACTGGAGATCGCCACCCACCAGGAGTTCAGCGAGATCGTGAAGAGAGCCGGTCAAGACGGAGGCCGGCCTACGATCGGGTCCGTGCCGAGCCGGCGGAATCGAAGGAACTACTACCGAATCCTGCACGTGCAGTCGGACGCCTGCCGGGGCCAGTGCTGAAGTCGAGCTATCGCGCGCTGATGCTGAGCCTCGAAATGCACCCCGACCGCGGCGGCGACCACTGGAACGCCGCGTTGATCAACGAGGCCTATGGCGTGCTGTCGGATCCGGTCAAGCGCGCCGAGTACGACAAGATCCTCGACATGGCGCGTCGCAGAAGCGGGCCTCCGTCGGACCGCTCGGCGACGTCGAGCCGGACCGACCCAGCGAGCGCCGGCAGACCGACCCAACACGACGTCGCCGACCAGCCGGGCTGCCTGTTCTGTAGCTCCGATCGCACCCTTGCTGACTCGCTGGCCGCGGCCCCGGTGTGCGCGGACTGCAGAAGTCCGCTGACTCCTGCGGGCGCAGCGCAACTCGAGGCCTCCGGCCGACGCGCCGCACGACGAGTCGCCCGAGATGGCACCGTCGGGTACTACACCCGCTGGCCTCAGCCGGCGCCCCGCGAGGGACGAATCGTCGACCTGTCGCCTCGAGGTCTGCAATTCGAGAGCCGGGCACCGATCGAACTCTTCCGGATCATCAAGCTGGAAGGACCACTTCTGGATGCAGTCGCCCGGGTGGTGACTTGCCGTGATCGGGGAAGGTCCTTCGCCGTCGCCGTCGAGTTCTACACCGTGCACTTCCATCGGTCTCGCGGCACGTTCGTCTCGACGAGCGCCTGACATGGCGACGGTGGGTCGCCCCCTCATCAAACGGCCGGCGACAACGGCGGCTCGACCGCTGACCTTCAGTGCGTCACGTCTCCCGCTCCTCGATTGCGGGCCGAGGGCCGACGGTCGCCTCGACGATGGGCATGACCGCTTCCATCCAGCCCTCGTAGCCGTCGACCTGACTCCAGGAGGTTCAGGTACGTGGCCGCATCATCGCCGACGGGACGATGCAGCGGCGTCGCCGGATTCCGAGCAGCGGCCACAATCGCAGCGGCGACAACGCCGGCTTCTGCGCCAGCGTCGGCGCTGCCTTCCATGAACGAACGGATCCACTCCTGATCGGCTCGGTACACGTCGCTCGGCGGCTCGTCTCTGCTCAGGTTGTTCGCGACGATCTCGGTCGAGAAGAAACCAGGCTCGATCGACACCACCCGGATTCCAAATGGCGCCACCTCACCCGCCAACGCTTCGGAGAGTGCATTGAGCGCCTGCTTTGACGCCGCATACATCCCCGAGTACAGCGTGGCCGGCAACCGGCTGGCCAGTGAACTCACGTTGATGATCACGCCCGAACCCTGTTCGCGCATGCCCGGCAGCACCGCCCGCACGGTCCGCATCGGCCCCCAGAAGTTCGTGTCCATCAGCCGCGCGGCAACGTCGAGCGACTGTGTCTCGATGGGTCCAGAACTACTCACGCCGGCGTTGTTGACCAACACATCCACGCGGCCGTGAGTCCGAATCAACCCAGCAATCGTGTCGTTCACCGACGCTTCGTCGCACACGTCCAATTGTTCGATGTGGAGCTCCACGTCGTCATCAGCCGCGCGTCGACGCAGCAGGTCGGCCTTTGCAGGGTTTCGCATCGTGGCCACCGTCGTGTCGCCCTCGCGAGCAAACGCCAGCGCCGACTCCAGACCGATACCGCTGCTACAACCCGTAACAAGCACAACGCCCATGGTTTCTCCCTTGCCCCAGACGCTAGCCGAAGCCACCTGCGGCCGGCGCAGCCTCGGCTCCCAAGACCTGGTGGCTCTCCGACCACGGGTGCCCGACAACGCGTCCTCGCGGCGCGCCGGAGAGCGCATCCGACCGCCGGCGCCGTGCCGATGCCGCCCATGCCGCCGGTGACGAAGGCGATGCGCGCCTTCGCCGGCCGTGCCTGCTCTGCGGCGGCGTTCTCCTGCTCCAGCACCGCGCTCAGCGCTCGACGGCCAGCGCCACGCCCATGCCGCCGCCGATGCACAGCGAGGCAATGCCCTTCTTGGCGTCGCGCCGCTGCATCTCGTGCAGCAGCGTGACCAGGATGCGGCAGCCCGACGCGCCGATCGGGTGGCCGATGCGCGATCGCGCCGCCGTTGACGTTGACCTTGCTGGTGTCCCAGCCCATCTTCCTGGTTCACGGCGCAGGCCTGCGCGGCGAAGGCCTCGTTGATCTCGAGCAGGTCGAGGTCGCTCGGCCTTCCAGCCGGCGCGCTCCAGGCGCGCTTGCGACGCCGGCACCGGGCCCATGCCCATGATGCTCGGATCGACGCCGGCCGAGGCGTAGCTGGCGATGCGCGCCAGCGGCTTCAGGCCGAGCTCTGTCGGCCTTCTTCGCGCGTCATCACCACCACGCGCGGCGGCGCCGTCGTTGATGCCCGAGGCATTGCCCGCGGTCACGCGTGCCGTCCTTGTCGAAGGCCGGCCGCAGCCCGGCCAGCGCCTCGGCGCTGGTGCCGTGCGCGTTGATGAACTCGTCGGCGGCGAACACCACCGGGTCGCCCTTGCGCTGCGGCGATCTCGAACGGGACGATCTCGTCCTTGAAGCGCCCGGCCTCCTGCGCGGCCGCGGCCTTCTGCTGGCTCGCCAGCGCGAACGCGTCCTGCTCCTCGCGCGTGATGCCGTACTTCTTGGCCACGTTCTCGGCGGTGATGCCCATGTGGTACTGGTTGTAGACGTCCCACAGGCCGTCGACGATCATCGAGTCGATCATCTTCCAGTCGCCCATGCGCTGGCCGTCGCGCGAGCCGTGCAGCACGTGCGGCGCGCATGCTCATGTTCTCCTGGCCGCCGGCGATGACGATGTCGCTGTCGCCGTCGCGGATGGCCTGCGCGGCCAGCATCACGGCCTTCAGGCCCGAGCCGCAGACCTTGTTGATGGTCATGCGCCGGCACCATGTCGGGCAGGCCGGCCTTGATCACCGCCTGGCGCGCCGGGTTCTGGCCGACGCCGGCCGGCAGCACCTGGCCGAGGATCACCTCGCCGATCTGCTCGCCGGCTCACGCCGGCGCGCTCGAGCAGTTCCTTGAGCACGTGCGCGCCGAGGTCGGTCGCCGGCGTCTTGGCCAGCGTGCCGCCGAATTTGCCGACGGCGGTGCGGGCGGCGGCGACGATGACGATGTCGGTTCCATGAACGTCTCCTTCTGATTGATCCTGGTCTCAGGCCTTGGCCTTGACGTAGCGGCCCGGCGCCGGCTCGATCGCCTTGTAGCGGCGTTGCCCAGTCGTCTTCGGCGCGGCTTCCGCTTGCCGCCCTTGTGCTTGAGCCAGGCGGTCCAGTCGCGGCCACCAGCTGCCCGGGTGCTCGGTCGCGCGCTTGCAGCCAGGCCTCGGCATCGGCCGGCAACGTGCGTCGCCCGTCCAGTGGCTGCGCTTGCTTCTTGACCGGCGGGTTGATGACGCCGGCGATGTGGCCGGAGGCGCCCAGCACGAAACGCTTCTTGCCCGCCGAGCAGCCCGGGCGACGCGATAGGCCGACCGCCAGGGCACGATGTGGTCTTCGCGCGAGGCGTAGATGAAGCCCGGCCGGTCGACCTGCGCCCAGGTCGATCGGCTCGCCGCAGACGTCAGCGCGCCCGGCTCGCGCAGCTTGTTCTCCAGGTAGGTGTTGCGCAGGTACCAGCAGTACATCGGGCCGGGCAGGTTGGTGGAGTCGCCGTTCCAGTACAGCAGGTCGAACGGCGGCGGCGTGTCGCCCTTCAGGTAGTTGCCGACCACGTAGTTCCAGACCAGGTCGTTCGGGCGCAGGACGAAAAGATCGTCGCCAGTTCCTGGCCCGGCAGGAGGCCGCCGCCGCCGATCGTCGCTTCGCGCGCTCGCGACGCTTGCTCGTCGACGAACATGCCGATCTCGCCGGTGTCCTCGAAATCGAGCAGCGTGGTGAGGAAGGTGGCGCTTTCCACCGGGTCCTCGCCCCGCGCCGCCAGCACGGCCAGCGCCGTCGCCAGCATCGTGCCGCCGACGCAGAAGCCCAGCGCGTTGACGCGATCGGCGCCGGTGATGTCGCGCACGACGCGCGATCGCCTCGAGCACGCCCGTCTCGATGTAGTCGTCCCAGCGTGCCGCCCTGCTCGGCGTCCGAGGTTGCGCCAGCTGACACCATGAACACCGTGTGGCCCTGCTCCACCGCGTAGCGGACGAACGAGTTCTCGGGCTGCAGGTCGAGGATGTAGAACTTGTTGATGCACGGCGGCACCATCAGCAGCGGCCGCTTGCCCACCTTGGCGCGTCAGCGGCTTGTACTGGATCAGCTGGATCAGTTCGTTCTCGAAGACCACGCTGCCCGGCGTGACGGCGAGGTTGCGGCCGACCTCGAACGCGGCTTCGTCGGTCTGGCCGATGCGTCCGCGCCGCGCGTCGGCAATGAGCTGCGCGAGGCCGCGCGTCAGGCTCTCGCCGCCCGTGTCCTGCGCCAGGCGCAGCACTTCGGGGTTGGTGGCGGCAAAATTGGCCGGGCTGACCGCGTCCACCCATTGGCGCACGCTGAAGCGCAGGCGCTCTTTCGCCTGGCCTTCGAGCGCCGAGGCCTCGACCAGCTGTTCCATGTACTCGGCGGCAAGGAGGTACGACTGCTGCAGGTAGTTGTAATAGGGGTCGTCGCGCCATTCCTTGGCCGCGAAGCGCCGGTCGCCGGGCGCGGCGCGCACCGCAGCCTCGCGCATGCCGGCGGCGAGCGATTGCCACAGGTTGCGCTGCTTCTCGACGTACTCGATTTGCAGCGCGCCGGCGCGCGCGCCGTCGGCGGCCAGGCGCGCCAGATAGTCGGCCGGCGCGCCCGGGGCGCTCGCCCCGGAGGCGAGGCGCAGCCAGTTCCGTGCCGCGTCATTGCCCGACTGGGCGATGGCGGCGAAGAGGGCCGCCGCAGACTGTGATTGAGAGGGACGCAAGGGGGGTATTTTGCGCCGCACAAATACCCCCGGTCAAACCTTTATCCGACCAGTGCGATCAGCCCCACGCCGGCGGCGATGAGCAGCGCCTGCTGCGCCGTGTCGCGCAGCTCGGGGCGCTTGTGCAGCCCCGGGATCAGGTCGGCGACCGCGACGTAGATCATGCTCGCGGCGACCACGCCGAGCAGGATCGGCTCCCAGTCCTCGAACCCCTCGAGCGCGAAGTAGCCCAGCACGCCGCCGACCACGCTGCCCATCGAGGACACGATGTTCAGGACGAAGGCCTTCGATTTCGAATAGCCCGAATGCAGCAGCACGAGGAAGTCGCCCACCTCCTGCGGGATCTCGTGCGCGACGATCGCCACCGCCGTCACCACGCCCAGCTCGGGGCTTTGCAGGAAGGCGGCGGCGATGAGGATGCCGTCGACGAAGTTGTGGATCGTGTCGCCCACCACGATGAGCGCGCCGGCGCGCGCGTGCTCGTGGTGGTGCGTGGGCGCCGCGCCCTCGCCGTGATCGTGCGAATGGCGCCACAGCAGGAGCTTTTCGAGGAGGAAGAAGCCGAGGATGCCGCCGAGGATCGCGGTTGCCACCTCCTGCGGCGCGCCGGTTTCGAACGCGTGCGGCAGCACTTCGAGGAACGCCGCGCCGAGCAGCGTGCCGATGGCGAAGGACACCAGCATCGGCACCCAGGTCGCGCGCAACACCAGCGCGAACGCGGCCGCGCACACCGACAGCACGCCGCCGGCGAGGCACGCCAGCACGATCCAGGTGAGGGTCATGGGGTGCGCGATTCTAACCAGACGAACGCGGCCATGCGCTCGCGCGTGCGATCGCGCCGCCAGGACGGGAAGCGCGCCGCGTCGCTGTAGGTGCACCAGCCGCCGCCGTGCACGCGCGTCACGCCGCAGGCGGCGAGGCGCTGGCGCGCCACCGCGTACAGATCGAGCAGCCAGTGCCCGGGGCGGTTCGGCACGAAGGCTGTTGCGGCCGCCGCGTCGTGCGCGAGGAACGCGTCGCGCACTTCGGCGCCGACTTCATAGTGCGCGGGCCCGATGGCGGGCCCGAGCCACGCCATCACGGTCTTCGCGGGCACGCGCATTTCCGCCACCGTCGCTTCGATCACGCCCGCGCACAGGCCGCGCCAGCCGGCGTGCGCCGCGCCGACCACCGCGCCCGCCTCGTCCGCGAGCAGCACCGGCAGGCAGTCGGCGGCCTTCACCACGCAGACGGCGCCCGGCGCGCGCGCCACCGCGGCGTCAGCCTCGGGCGTTGCGGACGCGGTGGCCGCGTCGACAACGCGCGTGCCGTGCACCTGCTTCAGCCACGCCGGCGGCGCGGGGAATGCGGGGTCGGCCTCGCCGCGCGTGGTGACCAGCGCGCGCACGCCGGGCGGCGCCGGCCAGTCAGGGACGATCATCGCGCAGGCGCTTGAGCAGGCCGCGAAAGTCCGCGGGCGGCTCGGCGCGCCAGGTCATCGCCTTGCCGCTCGTCGGATGCGTGAGCGAGAGCTCGGCCGCGTGCAGCGCCTGGCGCGTGAAGCCGATGCCGTGGCGCGTGCCGCGACGGTAGGTCGCTTCGCCGATGATCGGGTGGCGGATGTGCTGGAAATGCACGCGGATCTGGTGCGTGCGCCCGGTTTCCAGGCGGCACTCGACGAGCGCCGCGCGACCGTATCGCTCGATCACGTGGTAGCGCGTCACCGCGTCCTTGCCGCGGCGCGTGACCGCCATCCGCGTGCGCGCGCGCGTGTCGCGCCCCACGGGCGCGTCGATGACGCCGCTCGCCGGCGGATCGCCCTGCACCACGGCGAGGTACACGCGGCGCATGCTGCGCTCGCCGAGCTGGCGCACGAGACTGGTCTGCGCCTCGATCGTCTTCGCCACCACGATGAGGCCCGTGGTGTCCTTGTCGAGCCGGTGCACGATACCCGCGCGCGGCACGCCGGCGAGCTGCGGTGCGTGCGCGAGGAGCCCGTTCATCAGCGTGCCGTCGGGCTGCCCCGCGCCCGGATGCACCACCAGGCCGGCGGGCTTGTTGATCACCAGCAGGTCGGCGTCCTCGTAGGCCACCTTGAGCGGCATGCGCTGCGCCCGCGGCGCGGCGTTCGGCGCCGCCGGCGGCGCGAGCGCCACGCGCTCGCCGCCGCGCACCAGGGTGCGCGACGCGGCGCGCTCGCCGTCGACGGTGATGTGGCCCTCGACGAGCCAGGCCTGCAGGCGGCTGCGCGAGTACTGCGGGAACATGCGCGCGAGCGCCTGGTCCAGGCGCAGCCCGGCCAGGGCGCGCGGCGCCTCGGCGCTCATCGGCGCCACGAAGCTCGCGTCCCAGTCGGCGTTGTCCTCCGCGTCCGTATAATCGCGTCCCATGCTGAGAAGTGTACTGGTACTGGCCGTCGCGGCGCTGCTCGCCGCGGGCTGCGCGACCACCGAGCCGCCCGACGAGACCGCCGGCTGGACGGTCGAGCGCCTGCACGGCGAGGCGCGCGACGCGATCAAGGAGCGCGACTGGGCGAAGGCGATCAAGTACCTGGAGAAGCTCGAGGCGCGCTTTCCCTACGGCCGCTACGCGCAGCAGGCGCAGCTCGATCTCGCCTGGGCGCACTGGAAGTACGACGAGCGCGCCGCGGCGATCGCCGCCATCGACCGCTTCATCAAGCTCTACCCCAACCACGAGGCCCTCGACTACGCGTACTACCTGAGGGGCCTGATCAACTTCACCGAGAACCAGGGTCTGTTCGCGATCCTGTCGGACCCGGACCTCGCCGAGCGCGACCCGAAGGCGGCGCGCGAGGCCTTCGCCGCGTTTCGCGAGGTGGTGACGCGCTTTCCGGACTCGAAGTACGCCGCGGACTCGGCGGCGCGCATGCGCTACCTGGTGAACTCGCTCGCGCGCCACGAGGTGCACGTGGCGCGCTACTACGTGAAGCGCGGCGCGTACCTCGCCGCGGCCAACCGCGCGCAGGCCGCGGTGTCGAACTACCCGGAGGCGCCGGCCGTCGAGGAGGCGCTGTTCATCCTGATGCGCTCCTACGCGGCGCTCGGCCTCGAGGACCTGCGCGCCGACGCCGAGCGTGTCATCCGCAAGAACTTCCCCGACAGCCCCTACTTCAAGGGCCCGGTGAAGCGCGACGTGTCGTGGTGGCGCGTCTGGGACGCGGACTGGTAATCAGACCTTGATGTTCTCGTCCGCGATGTAGGCGCGGATGATCGATTCGACGTCCGCATCCGCCTTGAAGCCCATCTCCAGCGCGCGCGGCGTCTTGAAGTTTACCGGCCAGGTCTTCACGATCGCCTGGATGCGCGCGTCGGGCTTGTAGGTCACCCGCCCGGCGGCCTTCGCGCCGGCGACTTTCTTCAGCGCCTCGATCATCTGCGCGACGCTCGCGGTGATGCCGGGCAGGTTGAGCCAGCGCTGCGTGCCCCACGCTTCGGCCGGCAGCTCCCAGGCGTGGATGAACGCGTCCACCACCTTGCCCGGCGAGAGCATCCACACGCCGGTCTCGGGCGCCACCGGGCATTCGGAAGGCGACGCCGTTCAGCGGCTCGCGCAGGATGCCGCTCGCGAAGGACGACGCCGCGGCGTTCGGCTTGCCCGCGCGCACCACGATCGTCGGCAGCCGCAGCGACCTGCCGTCGACGAAGCCCTTTCTCGAGTAGTCGCTCACCAGGTATTCGCCGATCACCTTCTGCGCGCCGTAGGAGGTCTGCGGGTTGGCGAGCGTCGAATCGTCGAGCACCGCCGGCAGCGTGCCGCCGAAGGCCGCCACCGAGCTGGTGTACACGAGGCGCGGCGGCTTGGCGCACTTTCGCATCTGCGCCAGGAGCAGCTCCGTGCCCTGCAGGTTCACGCGCATGCCGAGGTCGAAATCGGCCTCGGCCGCGCCGCTCACCACTGCCGCGAGGTGGAACACGGCGTCGGTGTCGGGCGGGCAGACGCTCGCGATCACCTTCGCATCCGACACGTCGCCGGTCACCGCCTTGAGCCGCGGCTCGGTCGACGCCGCGCTCGGGAACGCGCCGTCGAGCAAAGTGACCGAGGCGAGGGGCTTGCCGCCCAATTGCCCGCGCGCCAGCAGCGCCCTGGCAAGCCTGAACCCGAGAAAACCGCCGCCGCCCGTGATGAGTATCTTCATGCGTCGATTCTAGCCAGAAACGCGCGCACTTCCGCCAGATCGCGCGTCGGTTTCATCGGCGGCAGGCTGGCGCGCACCAGGCGCCCGTAGGGACGCGAGTACAGGCGCGGGTCGCACAGCATGAGCACGCCGCGGTCGGTCTCGTCGCGGATCAGGCGCCCGGCGCCCTGCTTCAACTGCAGGATGGCCTGCGGCAGCTGGAACTCGGTGAACGGGTTGCCGCCCGCGGCGCGCAGGGCTTCGATGCGCGCGGCGAGCACCGGGTCGTCCGGCGGCGCGAACGGCAGCTTGTCGATCACCACCACCGAGAGCGCTTCGCCGCGCACGTCCACGCCCTCGCGAAACGACGCGCTGCCGAGCAGGACCGCGTTGCCCAGGCGCCGGAAGCGCGCCAGCAGCTCGCTTCTCGAGCCCGTGCCCTGCACGAGCAGCGGGTAGTCGAGCTTCTCGCGCAGCAGCTCGTGCGCGCGGCGCAGCGCGCGCAGCGTGGTGAACAGGAGAAACGCGCGCCCGCCGCTCGCCTCGATCACCGGCAGCGCGGCATTCACCACCGCCTCGGTGAAGGCGGGATCGTTGGGATCGGCGGGCAGCGCCGGCGGCACGTAGAGCAGCGCCTGGCGCGCGAAATCGTACGGGCTCGGCCAGCTGCGCGCCTCGACCTGCGCCAGGCCCATCTCGCGCTGGTAGTGCGAGAAGTCGCCGCCGATGGCGAGCGTCGCCGAGGTGAAAATCCAGGCGCGCGGCGCCTCCTCCAGCTGGCGCTGGAACAGCTCGGCGCAGGACAGCGGCGTCAGGTAAAGCTGCACCGCCTGCGCGAACACTTCCACCCAGCGCACCCACTGGCCGTCCGGCTCGCCCGCGAGGCGCGCGCAGAGCGAGCGCAGCTCCGCGGCGCGCGCGGCGCAGGACTTGAGGCCTTCGCTGCGCTCGGCCTGCGCCTCGAGCGGTGCGGCGAGCGCCTCGAGCGCGGCGCCGAGCTCGGCGAGCGCGGCGGCGAACGCCGGCCGCGCCGCAGCCTGCGCCCACGCCATGCGCGCGGGCTCGCCGGCGAACGCGAGCCGCAGGTCGCGCGCCGCTTTCTCGAGGCGCGCGGCGCCGCGCTCCAGCTCGGGCGCGGCCCCGCCCGCGGCGGCGAGCTCGAGGCGCGCATCGCGCGCCAGATCGGCGATGCGGCCGCTCGACAGGATCTCGCCGAAGAACAGGCGCGCGGTGTCCGGCAGCTGGTGCGCCTCGTCGAGGATCACGGTGTTGCAGGCCGGCAGCAGCTCGGCGACGCCTTCGTCGCGCAGCACCACGTCGGCGAAGAACAGGTGATGGTTCACCACCACCACGTCGGCGGCCAGCGCCGCTCGGCGCGCCTTCATCACGAAGCAATCGTCGTAGCGCGGGCATTCCTGGCCGAGGCAGTTCTCGCGCGTCGAGGTGGCGTGCGGCCACACCGGCGCGTCCTCGGGCACGTCGGGCAGCTCGGCGCGATCGCCGCTCGCGTTGCCCGCGGCGAAGCGCTCGATCAGGCGCAGCTGCACCGCCTCCTCGCGGCTGCCGAGGCGCGACTCCGCCGCCGCGCGCTCGAGGCGATGCAGGCACACGTAGTTGGCGCGGCCCTTGAGCAGCGCGGTGACCGCGCCGGTGGCGAGCGCCTTGCGCACCGCCGGCAGGTCGCGGTCGTAGCAGCTGGTCCTGCAGGGTCTTGGTGCCGGTCGACATGATCACCTTGCCGCCGGCAAGCAGCGCCGGCACCAGGTAGGCGAAGCGTCTTGCCGGTGCCGGTGCCGGCCTCGGCGATCAGCGGCGCGTCGCGCTCGATCGCCGCCAGGATGCTGCGCGCGAGCTCGAGCTGCTGCGGCCGCGCGCGGTAGCCCGGGATGTGCGCCGCGAGCGGCCCGCCCTCGGCAAACACCCGCTCCAGGGCCCGCGCCGCCGCGCTGCTCAGGGTCGGACCTCGTCCACCTTGACCCAGATGCGCCGGCTCGACGAGGCGTCGTCGATCCCGGCCAGCTCCACCCATTCGCCGAGGCGCGCGCGGATAGTGCTCGAGGCGCGCTGCACCCGCACGGCGCCGCGCGTCACCGTGCCGGCGACTTCGCGCTGCGGCGCGATTTCGAGCACCACGCTGTCGCCCGCAACGCGGGGAACGACGTCGAAACCGGTGGCGATATCCTGGATCACGGCACCGTCGCGCAGCTGCAGCGGGCGGCTCGCGCCGGTGGCGATGCGCGCGCGGCTGCCTTCCAGCACCTGGATGCGCTGGTCGACGCGCTCGCTGCCCGCGCTCTGCGACTGCAGGGCGCGCGCCTCGATGCGGCTGCCGCGATCCGAGACGCGCGCGTCGACGCCGAGCTCGGTGCGGCGCTCCGCGGCTTCGCCCGCGAAGCGCACCAGGATCACCAGCCGGCGCGCGGGCGCATCGAGCGCCTCGAGGGCGCGGCGCAGCTCGGCGAGGTTGCGAGGGCTGGTGCGCACGATGAGCTGGTTGCGCTGCCCGGTGAGCACGCCGCCCGGTTCGAGCAGCGGCCGCAGCGCCGGCAGCACCTGCTCGGCGGTGGCGTGGCGCAGGTCGATCACCTCGAGGCTCGCCTGCGCCCAGGCCGTGCAGCAGCAGAACAGGAGTGAGAGGTAAGCGGTTGCTTTCATTACCGGGATGGACTAGATTACTTTAGATATGCTTCGCAACCATATGTATTTATTGGCCTTGGTAGTTCCGATGGGCTGCACGTCGCTGCCCCGGACCCTGCCCCCGGCCGATACCGGCCCGATGAGCGAGCAGCGCGCCGAAGCGATGCTGCAGACGCTGCTCGCGCTCGGCGTGGACTACCGCTGGGGCGGCGGATCGCACGGCACGGGCTTCGATTGCAGCGGCCTGGTGGCGCATGTGTTCCGTGAAGCCTACGGCATCGAACTGCCGCACAACGCCCGCGCGCAGAGCGAGTTCGGGGTGCGCGTCAGTCTATCGGAACTGCGCGCGGGGGACCTCGTGTTCTACAACACGCTCAACCGCCCGTTCTCGCACGTCGGCATCTACCTCGGCGACGGGCGCTTCGTGCACGCGCCCAAGACCGGGGCGCAGGTGCGCGTCGAGCCGATCGACGGCTCGTACTGGATGCGGCGCTTCGACGGCGCACGGCGCATCCGGCCTACCCGGCTGTAGTTTTCAATAACAGTTCTCATTTGTATTGACTCTCTTGTTGAGAGTCACTATCATTTGCGTACTGCCCCCAACGGAAGGCGCAAATGTCTGTTCTTAAAGCACTTATTCTTTTCCCCGCGATCGCGCTGTCGACCTCTGCGCTTGCCCAGGACAAGGTTCTGAATCTGTATTCGTCGCGCCATTACCAGAGCGACGAAGCGCTCTACGACGGCTTCACGCGCCAGACGGGCATCCGCATCAATCGCATCGAAGCGGGCGAAGACGCGCTCATCGAGCGCATCCGCAACGAAGGCGCGCGCAGCCCCGCCGACGTCCTGATCACCGTGGACGCCGGGCGCCTGTGGCGCGCCGAGCAGCTCGGCCTGCTCCAGCCGGTCCAGTCCAAGGTGCTCGACGCACGCATCCCGGCGAACTTCCGCGAGCCCGCCGGCCACTGGTTCGGCTTTTCCATGCGCGCGCGGGTCATCGCGTACAACAAGGCGCGCGTCAAGCCGGCCGAGGTGGCGACGTACGCCGCGCTCGCCGAGCCGAAATGGAAGGGCCGCATCTGCGTGCGCTCGTCCTCGAACATCTACAACCTGTCGCTGATGGGCGCGCTCATCGAGCACCTGGGCGCGGCGCAGGCCGAGCGCTGGGCGCGCGCCGTGCGCGCCAACCTGGCGCGCGACCCGAAGGGCGGCGACACGGACCAGCTGAAGGGCGTGGCCGCGGGCGAATGCGACGTGGCGATCGCCAACCACTACTACTACGCGCGCCTTGCGCGCTCGGCCAGGACCGACGAGCGCGCGATCGCGGCGACCGTCGGCATCGTGTTTCCCGACCAGGCCGGGCACGGCGCGCACGTCAACATTTCCGGGGCCGGCGTGCTGAAGCACGCGCCGCACCGCGACGCGGCGCTGACGTTCCTGGAGTACCTGGCGAGCGACGACGCGCAGCGCTATTTCGCCGACGGCAACAACGAATGGCCGGTGGTGGCGGGGGTGAGCGTCAGCAACCCGGCGCTCGCCGAACTCGGGGCGTTCAAGTACGACCCGGTCAACGTCGCCGTGCTCGGGCGCAACCAGCCCGAGTCGCAGAAGCTCTACGACCGCGTCGCCTGGAAGTAGCGCCGCGACAGCGCGACCAGCGGCACCAGCCCGACGAGCACGATCACCAGCGAGGGCACGGCGGCTTCCGCGAGGCGCTCGTCCTTGGCCAGGTGGTAGGCCTCGACGGCGAGCGTATCGAAGTTGAACGGCCGCAGCACGAACGTCGCCGGGAGCTCCTTCATCACATCCACGAACACGAGGAGCGCCGCGGTGGCGAGGCTGCGCGCGACGAGCGGCGCGTGCACGCGCGCCAGCGTCTGCGCCGGCGAGGCGCCGAGGCTCCGCGCCGCGTCCTCCATGCTCGGCGTGATGCGCGCGAGGCCGGCTTCCGTGGTCTGCAGCGCCACGGCGAGAAAGCGCACCAGGCAGGCGTAGACCAGCGCAGCGATGCTGCCGGTGAGGAGCAGCCCGCTCGGCGCGCCGGTCACGCTCTCGACGATCCCCGCGAGCCAGTTGTCGAACTGCGCGAGCGGCACCAGCACGCCGATGGCGATCACCGCGCCCGGCACCGCGTAGCCGAGCGCGGCGACGCGGTTGGCGCCCTGCGCCACCCGGCTGCGCGAAAGTCGCGCCGCGTAGGCGAGCAGCAGGGCGAGGAGCACCGCGGCGACGGCGGTCACGCCGGAGAGGGTGAAGCTGTTCAGCATCAGCGCGGCGAGCCGCGCGCCCCAGCGCGCCTGCGGATCGGCCGCCGCGAGCTCGAGCAGGATCGCCGCCGGCACCAGGAAGCCGAGCACCACCGGCATGGCGCAGGCGAGCGTGGCGAGCGCCGCCGGGGCGCCGTGCAGGCGCTGGCGCGGCACGGGCTTGGCGGCCGCGGTGGCATGGAACGCCGCGCGCCCGCGCGAGGCCCGCTCCAGCGCGAGGAGCACGACGACGAAGCCGAGCAGGCAGCTCGAGAGCTGCGCCGCGGCGACGCGGTCGCCCATCGCCAGCCAGGCCTTGAAGATGCCGGTGGTGAAGACCTCCAGCGCGAAATAGGACACGGTGCCGAAATCGGCCAGCGTCTCCATCAGCGCGAGCGCGGTGCCCGCCGCGATCGCCGGCCGCGCCAGCGGCAGCGCCACGCGAAAGAAGGACCCCCACGGCGTGTACCCGGCGAGGCGCCCCGCCTCCAGGCTGCTGCGCGGCAGGTCGCGGAACGCGGTGCGCGCAATGAGGTAGACGTAGGGATACAGCGCCAGCGCCAGCACCACGGCGGCGCCGCCGAGCGAGCGGATTTCCGGGAAACCAGTAGTCGCTGCGCCTGCCAGCCGGTCAGCGCGCGCAAGGCGCTTTGCACCGGGCCGGTGAACTGCAGCCAGTCGGTGTAGGCATAGGCCATGACATAGGCCGGCATCGCGAGCGGCAGCACCAGCGCCCACTCCAGCACGCGCGCGCCGGGAAACCGGTAGCTGGCAATGAGCCAGGCCGACAGCACCCCGATCGACATGACGCCGCAGGCCACCAGCGCAACGAGGATCGCCGTGTTCGCCACGTACGCCGGCAGCACCGTGGCCGCGATGTGACGCCAGGCATCGCCCGCCGGTTGCAGGAGGCTCGCGGCCACCCACAGGATCGGCAGGGCCAGAAACGCCGCAATGCCGACCGAGAGCGCGCCCGCCACTCGCCTAAATGATTGAAAGAAAAGCACTCGGCATTCTAACAAGAACGATTATTGTTCCGTCTCCCCCTATAATAGGCGGCGCATGAACCTGCTCGAGATCCAGGGCCTGCGCCAGGCCTACAACGGCGCCGAAGTCGTGCGCGGGCGTCGATTTCACGCTCGCGCGCGGCGCGATCGGCTGCCTGCTCGGGCCGAGCGGCTGCGGCAAGACCACGGTGCTGCGCTGCATCGCCGGCTTCGAGCCGCTGCGCGCCGGCCGCATCCGGCTGAACGGCGAGCTGCGTCTCGGGCGACGGGGTGATGCTGCCGCCCGAGCGCCGGCACATCGGCATGGTGTTCCAGGACTACGCGCTGTTCCCGCACCTTGACCGTGAGCGAGAACATCGCCTTCGGCCTGCGCGAGGCGCCCGGCGTCCTGCGCGCCCCGCGCGTGCGCGAGCTCGCGGCGCTGATCGGCCTCGCCGGCGCGCTGCGCCAGTATCCGCACGAGCTCTCCGGCGGCCAGCAGCAGCGCGTGGCGCTGGCGCGCGCGCTCGCGCCGCGGCCCGAGCTGCTGCTGCTCGACGAGCCGTTCTCGAACCTCGACGTCGACCTGCGCGAGCGCCTGTCGCTCGAAGTGCGCGAGATCCTCAAGGCGAGCGGCGCCACCGCGATCCTGGTCACGCACGACCAGCACGAGGCCTTCGCCATGGCCGACGAGATCGGCGTCATGCACGAGGGCCGCATCGAGCAGTGGGACATCGGCCTACAACCTGTATCACCGCCCGGCGACCCGCTTCGTCGCCGACTTCGTCGGCCAGGGCGTGTTCCTGCCGGCCAAGGTGCTCAACGCGCGCACCGTGGAGATCGAGCTCGGCAGGCTCGAAGGCGACATCCCCGGCGCCTGCCGGATCGGCTGCGACGCCTGCGGCAAGGGCTGCCTCACCGACGTGCTGCTGCGGCCCGACGACGTGGTGCACGACGACGACGCGCCGATCAAGGCCGAAGTCCTGCACAAGGCATTCCGCGGCGCGGAGATCCTCTACACGCTCAAGCTCGAGAGCGGGCGCCGGGTGCTCGCGCTGGTGCCGAGCCACCACAACCACGCGCTCGGCGAGAAGATCGGCATCCGCCTCGACGTCGATCACGTCGTCGTGTTCGAGCCCGAGCGCTAGCGCTCGAGGCGGAATACCGCGCGCAGCTCGAGCTCGAATGCCTGGCCGCGCAGCGCCGCGGGCAGGCGCACGCCGGGCCTCGCGCGCGCGAACATCTCGAGCGCCTGGTCGTCCAGCACCTTGTGCCCCGAGCTCCTCGCGACGCGCAGCGACGCGATGCGGCCGTCGGCGGCGATCGCCATCACCACGGTGACCTCGCCGCGCCAGTTGTTGTCGATGGCGACGCGCGGATAGCTCTTGTAGCGCTCGGCGGCGGCGTTGATGCGCTGCGCGTAGTCGCTGCGGATGCGCGGATCGAGCGCGGGCGGCGGCGGCGGCGCCGGAAGCGCGACCGGCGCCACGGGCGCTGGCGCGGACGCCGCAGGTGCCGGCTGGGGCGGCGGCGTCACGGCAGGCTCGGGCACGGGATCGGGCGCAGGCGCGGGCGCGATTTCGGGTGCCGGCGCCGGCCTGGCGACGGGAACGGGGGGTTGCGGCGCCGGCTTGGGCGTTGCGCGCACTGTCGGGGGTGCGGGCACGGGCGCCGGCGCCGGCGGCTCGAGATGCTCGACGCGGGCGATCAGGGGCTCCGCCTCCTGCGGCACCAGGGCATTCAGTTCACGCGCGACGGGCAGCACGTAAAAGACAAGCGCGTGCAGCAGCAGCGACGCGAGGACGGCGTAACCGAAGACGCGGCGCGCCCGGTCGCGCATGGGAATCAGCTGCGGCGCATGGCGCGCCAGACTTTCTCCGGCGTCAGCGGCATCTCCAGGTGCATGACGCCATAGGCCGAGAGCGCATCGAGCACCGCGTGCACCACTGCGGGCACCGAGCCGATGGTGCCGATCTCGCCGCAGCCTTTCACGCCGAGGAGGTTGGTCTGGCAGGGCACGCTTTCGTCGAACGCGTTGGTCATGGGCGGGAACTGGTCGGCGCGCGGCACGCAGTAGTCCATGAGCGAGCCCGAGAGCAGCTGCCCCGATTCCGCGTCGTAGCTCGCCTGCTCGTAGAGCGCCTGGCCGACGCCCTGCGCCATGCCGCCCTGGATCTGGCCCTCGACGATGGCGTGGTTGATGATGCGGCCGATGTCGTCGAGGCTGGTGAGGCGCGCGATCTCGACTGTGCCCGTCTCGGGATCTATCTCCACCTCGCAGGCCTGCGCGCCGTTCGGCCACGACGGCGTCGAGGGGGTCTGCGTCGCCGACACGCGCACGCGCTTTTCCGGCTGGCGCGCGGCGAGCTCGGCGAGGCCCACCGACTTGTCGGTGCCGGCGACGACGAAGCGCCCGTCGCGGAACTCGATGTCCGTGGCCGCCGTCTCGAGCGCGTCGGCGGCGAGCGCCTTGCCGCGCACGATGAGCGTGCGCCCCGCCGCCACCACCGCCGAGCCGCCGACGAACGCCGAGCGCGAGCCGACGCTGCCGACGCCGTTGGCGCGGTCGGTATCGCCCTGCACGATCGTCACGCCCTTGGCAGGGATCTGCAGCACCTCGGTGATCAGCTGCACATACGTCGTCTCGAGTCCCTGCCCCATCGCCTGCGTCCCGGAAAACACAGTGACGTTGCCTTCGGCGTCGACTTCGATGTCCACCGTCTCGGTGGGCAGCGCGCCGGTCCACTCGAGGTAGGCTGGCGATCCCGCGGCCGCGCAGCTTGCCCTGCGCCTTCGACTGCTCCGCGCGCGCGTCGTAGCCCTTCCAGTCCGCGACCTTCAGCAGCCCGTCGAGGATGCGCGGGAAGTCGCCCGAGTCGTAGATCTCGCCCGCGTAGGTGGTGTGCGGCAGATCGCCCGGCGCCAGCAGGTTGCGCTTTCTGATCTCGCACCGGGTCGATGCCCATCTCGCGCCCGGCCTTCTCCACCAGGCGTTCGATGAGGTAATTGCCCTCGGGCCGGCCCGCGCCGCGGTAGGCGCCGGTGGCCATGGTGTTGGTGAGCACGCCCTGGAAGTGGAAGTCCGCCGCCGGCACGCGGTACACCGAGGTCTGCACTTTTGCCACCATCGCGAGCGGGATCATGGCCGAGGAGCCCACCGGCACCGCGCCCATGTTGCCCAGCATGTGCAGCCGCAGCGCGAGGATGCGCCCGTCCTTGTCGAGCGCGAGCGCCGCCTTGAAATGCATGTCGCGCCCCATGTGCGCGGCGAGGAACTCTTCGCTGCGATCCCCGCGCCAGCGCACCGGCCGGCCGAGCTTCTTCGACGCGTAGGCGACGAGCGCCTCCTCGGGCGTGGCGCCGGTCTTCATGCCGAAGCCGCCGCCGATGTCCCCGTTCACCACGCGCAGGTCCGCCGGCTTCACGCCCAGGGCGGCGGCGAGCGCATCGCGCGCGCCCGTCGGCTGCTGGCTTTGGGTGTACACGGTGGTGCGGCCCTTCTCGTGCACGCCGATCGCGCAGCGCGGCTCCATCGCCACGGCGATCACGCGCTGGTTGTGCAGCTCGATCTCGGTGACGTGCGCGGCGCGCTTGAACGCGGCATCCGCTTCCTCGACCTTGCCATAGCGCGTTTCGCCGGCGACGTTGCCCGGTGCGTCGGGCCAGAGCTGCGGCGCGCCGGGTTTGATCGCCGCGCGCGGATCGACCACGCAGGGCAGGTCTTCGTACTCGATCTCCGCAAGCTCCGCGGCGTCCTGCGCCTGCACGCGCGTTTGCGCGACGATCGCCACCACGCCATGCCCGACGTAGAGCGCGCGCTCGCCGGCGAGCGGCGTGCGCGGCGGCGCCGACAGCGGCTGACCGTCGGCGCGCTTGAACAGCGGCGGCACCGGAATGTGCTTCACGCCGTCGGCGGCGAGCTCGGCCATCGTCCACGCGGCGAGCACGCCGGGGGCGGCGCGCACTGCGGCGAGGTCCACGGACTTGACTTTCGCGTGCGCGTGCGGCGAGCGCACGACGACGAGCGCGGCTTCCTTCTCGAAGCGCCGGTCGTCGCTGAACAGGCCCTTGCCGATGAGCAGCCGGTCGTCTTCGAGGCGCTTTTGCGAGCGCGCGGAGCCGAAGCGCGCGGATGCGGGGTCGAACTGGATCTGGGGTGCGTTCATGGGCTCGCCGTCAGGAAGCAAAAACGCCCCGCGAGGGGGCCTCTTGAATATACCGGCATTCGCGGCGCATGCCCACCGCGGTTCGCTAGCGCGCGGCGCGCGCGCGCTCGAAAATCTCCCGGGTCTTCTCAAACACCGGCAGGCTCGACAGGATGCCGAGGTGATCGGCGTCGAAGCCCTGCACCTCGGCCGCGCGCGCCTGGATCCGCGGGTCGAGCTGGCTCGACAGCGTCACCACGCCGTCGTTGTTCCTGCCGACGTAGGCGCTGCGCCCGGCGTAGGAAAAGAGCAGGTGGTGCGGCACGTGCGGCGGCAGGCGCTCGCCGTGCACGCCCGACAGGAACTCGCTGCCCGGCACGAGGTCGATCCAGCTCGGGATCACCACTGGCGAGTAGCTGGTGCCGGTCTGTGCCGCTTCCACGCCGCCCCAGGGCGTCGCGAACGTGACCAGCAGCCGCACGTACGGCTCGGGGTTGTTGCGCGCGTTCAACGCGATGAAGCGGTGCGCGATGATGCCGCCCATGCTGTGCGCGGCGACGTACAGGCGTCCGAAGCGGTACTTCTGGTGCAGGGCCTCGACCGTCCGGTTGAGCCAGTAGGCGCTGTCCTCGAGCCGCAGCGCCGACGCATAGAAGTAGAACCAGGGCTGGTAGCGATCGCGGTCCAGGCGCTCGAAGAAATAGCGCCAGTCCTGCGGCGAGCCTGCGGCGCCGTGGATGAAAAGGACCGGGATCTTGGCCGGGTCGTAGTCCTGCAGGAAGAACGCGCCGCCGCGCACCTCGCGCAGGAAGGTGAGCGGCTCCCAGAACCCCTTCTCGCCGTACGCGCTGGAGAAGACCGGGTCGTCGAGGTCCGCCACCGCGCCGAGGTCGGGCTGGTAGCGCTTGGCATCGACGCCCGAGCGCAGCAGGTCGGCCGGATACGCGCCCGGGATCGCCGACGACGCAGACACCATAACGACAACGTTCTCGACGACGTTGGCGTCCGCGCCGGCGCGCACCGGCGCGCCGTGCTTCCCGGCCGGCTCGCCCGAGTCGTAGGTCCCGTTCCTGTTGAGATCGGCGAACGCCGCGATCTCGTAGGTCCCGCGCGGCAGCACGAAGACGTACGGCCCGGGCTGCTCCAGCACCTGGTAGTCGGCAACGGCCATGCGACCACCCGCCTCATGGTAGGCCACGACGACCAGCGGCACCTGCCGCGCGGACTCGTGGCGCACGCCGCCGATGACCGCGATCGAGGCCGAGAGGCCCTGCAGTTCCTGGTCGAGTTGCATGAGGGCGCAACCGCTCAGTACAGCGGCGGCAAGCGCAGGCAGGATCGCTTTCATCGCGTCCGGATACTCTAAGGCCGACCGAGGTAGAGGTACACGGCGTCGTTCCCGCCTTTCGCGCGCCCGTAGGCGAGGTAGAGCGGCCCGAGGGGGGTATCGACGCCGAGAAACAGCGCCGCGGCGGTGAGCAGCCCGCGCGGCTGGCTGGCGAGGAGCGGGTCGCCGACCTTGCCCGCCTCGAGGGAAAAGCCGGCGAACACCCCTTCCAGCAGCGTCTGGCGTTCCAGCCGGTTGGCGTAGACCGCGCGGCCGAACGCGAGCGACTGCCCGAGGAGCTGCCCGGTGCGGAATCCCGAGAGCTGCATCAGCCCGCCCGCCTGGAACAGGTCGTAGGCCGGCAGCGGGCTGTTGCCGAGCGCGCCGCCGCCCTTCGCGGCAAGGTTGACCGTGTGGTCACCGAACGTGAATACGGTCGTGAGCTCGCCCGCCCACCGCGTGTAGGGATCGCGCGCGCCGAGGCTGGTGCGCGAGGCGAACAGCTCGAGCGCGGCCGCGTAGCCAGAGCGCGGGAAGCGGCTGCTGTCGAGCTGGTCGAGCTCGAGCGTGAGCCGCGCGCCACCCATGTCAATGCGTTCGGTTTCCTGTGCGAGCGCGCTCGGGCCGGTGTCGAGCTGGAACTCGCGCACGCCGCGCACGAGCCCGAAGCGCAACTCGCCGTAGTTGGCGAGCCGGGCGCCGACGTCGAGCCCGGCGCTCGCCGTGCGCCGCTCAAAGCGCGCGACCAGCGTGCGGCCGTCGTACACATCGAACGGCCGGTTTTCCAGATCGAGCGACGGCGCGACGAAGAACGCCTGCCGCGTGGCGAGCGGCTGGTAGAACTCCGTGGCCAGGCGCTGCACCCGCCCGGCAAGCAGGTCGGTGCGCCATTCCGCGCCCAGGGCGTTGACCCAGGTGCGCCGGTAGGTGCCGAGCAGCTGGAAGTAAGCGTCGCCGCCCAGATCGGCGCTCAGCCCGACGCCAAAGCGCAGGTAGTCCGGGCCCCAGGACTTTTCCTCCACCTGGATGGTCAGGACGCGCCGGCCGGATTCCTCGGCGACGCGGTAGCCGACGTGCTCGAAGTCGCCGCGTCCGAAAATGCGCCGCACATCCGCATCGAGCACCTCCCTGTCGATCGGCGCCCCGGGGCGGGTGCCGATCAGGTGACGCAGTACTTCCGGGTTGACACGCCGTGTTCCGGCAATCCGGATCGCATCGATCGGGCGCCGGTCCCGCACGTTCGCCGTGCGCTGCCCCTGCCAAACGGCATACTCGTGCGGCGAGACGCTGTACGGGCGCAGCCGCTCCGCCGCCGCGCGCGCCGCCGCCTCACCCTGCACCACCGCCTCCGGCATGCGGTCGAAATCACCGACGAAGAATCCGTCGAGCGCCGGCGAGATGAGGACGTCCCGCGGCGTGAGCGCGGCAAGCGATGCTTCCACGTTCTGCTCGGTAAGGATGTTGAACATCTGCGCGCTGACGTCGAACAGCGACTGGATCTCGCCGCCCTTCATGAGCGGCGTGCCGAGGTTCACCACGATCAGCACGTCCACGCCCATCGCGCGCGCGACATCGACCGGGAGGTTGCGCGTCAGCCCGCCGTCGACGAGCACGCGGCCGCCGATGCGCGCCGGCGCCACGACACCGGGCAGCGACATGCTCGCGCGCATCGCCTCGGCAAGATCGCCCTCGCGGAACACCACCATGCGGCCGGTTTCCAGGTCGGTGGCCACCGCGCGAAACGGGATCGGCAGGCGGTCGAAGTCGCGTTCGTCGATGCTGCGCACGAGCGCGCGCAGCTCCGCTTCCATGCGCACGCCGGCGACGGCGCCCCTCGGCAGGCGCAGCGCTCCGCCGGCGACACCGAACTCCGGTCCGACGTAATTCTGGTAGTCGTCGCGTCGGCGCCGCGGCGGCAGGTCCTGTCGCGGCGGCTCGTCACGGAACAACTCCGCCGTGCCCAGGCGGCCGATGCGCTCGAGCATCTCGTCGACCGACGCCCCCGAGGCGTAGCTCGCGCCGACGATCGCCCCCATGCTGGTGCCGGCGATCGCGTCGACCGGGATGCGCAGCTCCTCGAGCACCTTGAGCACGCCGACGTGCGCCGCGCCGCGCGCGCCGCCGCCGGAGAGCACGAGGCCGATTTTCGGGCGCTCGGCGGCCGCCGCGCTGGCGCCCAGCGCCAGCGCGCACACGACGGCGACAAGCCGCACGCCGTTCATTCGCCCTTGAATGCCGCCGCCCGCTTCTCCGCGAAAGCGCGCACCGCCTTGCCGGCGCCGCAGCGGTTGGCGACGTCGTAGAGCTCCCTCGCCATGTGCAGGTTGAGCGCGTTCAGCGCGGCGAGCCGGTTGCGCGTGGTCCAGGCGACGTGGTCCTGGAGGTCGAATTGCAGGGTGTCGTATTCCATGGGGTGCGCCTCCTCGCGCAGGTGCGGAGGCACGGACAAAAAAATACGCCCCGCAAGGGGCGTATTCTGAACTACGCGGCGGCTGCGGGCGGCGCTACGCCTGCTGCATGCCCTTGCCCGCCGGCTTGCCCAGGCGCTGGATCAGCGTCTCCCACATGGCGCCGGTGTCTTCCTTGAAGACGAGCGCGGCGTCGGGCTCGGCCGCATACCAGTAGCCCGACTCGATCTCGGCGGCGAGCTCGCCCGGGCGCCAGCCGACGAAGCCGGCGAAAAAGCGTGCGTCGTTCGGCGTCTGCTCGATGATGCGGTCGACCGCCTCGGCCTGCACGGTGACGTACAGGTCGCCGAACAGGTGCACCGACGGCCCGCCGGGATTGCGCGGCACCACGGCAAAGATCGCGTTGATGCGCTCCGGGCCGCCGAAGAACACGGGGTCGGCGACTTTCGCGGAAGGCGCGTGCTCGGGAAACAGCGTGGCGAGCTTCACTTCGGTGGCGCGGTTTAGGATGAAGCCGAAGTGCTGGCCGCCGATCGGCACCACGAGCACCGCGGTGCGGCTGTAGGGCCCTTTCAGGTCCGCCGAGGCGACGAGCAGCAGCGGCTGGCTGAGGTCCTGGGCCCTGGAAGCGCTTGCCCCCAGGATGAGGAGGAATGCGACGAGTGCGTGCTTGAGCATGGGGCCTCCTTTCAATGCAGGGTTCGGGCAAAAGTGCGACCGCGCAGCAGCGCGGTCGCTTCCGGTCGCTCTTCCACCAGTTCGAGAAGCGCTTCGGAGATCTCACCCACCAGGGTCGCGGCCTGCTCGCCGTTCAGCGGCTCATGCAGCACCACGTCGGCAAGATGGAGGTCCTCGCGCAGGTCGACGACCACCCGCTCGCGGGTCACGCTCGTGCTGGTCTGCACGGAGAAGCCGTACAGTGCCGGGCAGCGCTGGAACAGCGTCGCCATGCGCGCGGCCAGGTCAGACTCCAGCCGGATGAACTCTGTGCTGTGCTGTAGCGCGTTCATATGCCACCTCCTGCACCCGCAGCTTCGCGCGCTGCGGGATGCCAGGCGAGGAAGGAATCCCGGCCGCTACAGTGTCTGACCCCCCACGCGACGAACGGGGGTCGCTGCCGGACGGGCGGCCGATGGGCTGGATGAATGTTCCGCGACTCATGACCCCACCCTAGACGAGGGTGGGCGCACCGGCTGTGCCTTTAGGCACCTTTTCCGGGACCGAGCCGCCCGATCAGAACACGAGTCGCGGCAGGTAAGTGGCGATGCCCGGGAAGAACGCGACCAGGAGCACGGCGACGAGCAGCATCACCCAGTAGGGCGTCGAGCTGGCGAAGATGGTCCAGACCGAGATGTCCCGGTCGTCGATCGAGGTCTTGACCGTGTAGACCAGGATGCCGAAAGGCGGCGTCAGCAGCCCGGCCTCGATGGCGAGGATGCCGATCACCGCGAACGCGATCGAGTCGAAGCCCACGGCCACCGCGATGGGCTCGAAGATGATGACCGTCAGCAGCATGATGGAGATCGAGTCGATCATCATCCCGAGCAGGAACCAGATGCCGATCATGATCGCCAGGATCAGGACCGGCGTGAGGCCGCTCTGCACGAACGCATCCTGGATCGCGCTGGTCACGCCGGTCATCGCGAGCGTGCGCGCGTAAAGCGAGGCCGCGACCAGCAGGATCAGGATCGGTGCCGACGTCCGTCCCACCGACAGGATGCACTGGATGACGTCGCGCCAGCGCATGCCCTTCAGGATGCCGAGGACGAGGGCGATGAACGCGCCGGCGCCGGCGCCCTCGGTCGGCGTGAAGAACCCGAACCAGATCCCGCCCAGCACCGCCACGACGACCAGCACGATGCCGAGCGTGCTGATCCACAGCGACCGACGGGTCCACCGCGTCGCGCCGCCGTCCTCGCGCGACGGCAGCGCGCCCTGCGCCCACGGTCTCGGGCCGCAGGATCGCCGTGGCGAGGATGTACAGGCAGAACATGCCCGCCACCAGGAGCCCGGGGATCACGCCGGCCAGAAACAGCGCGCCGATCGACTGCTCGGTGAGGATGCCCCAGACGATCATCAGCACGCTCGGCGGGATCAGCATGCCCAGGCAGGAGGAGCCGGCGATGGCGCCCAGCGCGAAGCTGCGGCTGTAGCCATGGCGCTTCATCTCCGGGTAGGAGATGCGCGAAAAGGCGGCCGCCGAAGCGATGCTCACGCCCGTCACCAGCGAAAACAGCGCGTTGCCGAGTACGGTGGCGAGCGCGAGGCGGCCGGGCAGGCGGCGCAGTCCGCGGTTGATGCCCCGGTAGACGTCGGTCACCGCTCCCGAGCGGGCGATGAACTCGCCCATCAGCATGAACAGCGGAATCACCGCGAATACGTAGTCGCGCAGTGCCTCGTAGGCGGTGCTCGCCAGCATGCGCTCGACGACGCCGAAGCTGCCGGTGACCAGATAGATGCCGAGCGCGCTCGCGATGCCGAGCGCCACCGCGATGTGCACGCCGAGCAGCACCAGCACCACCAGGCTGACGAGCAGCACCACCGCGATGTCGACTTCGAACATCCCCGCGGCCGGTCAGCCGAGCGTCGCGCCCGCGTCCTCGAAGCCGAAGACGTCGATCAGCGCGGCGACGGCGTAGTTCACGATGGCGAGCGCGGCGCCGACCAGGATCATGAAGCGCGTCGGCCACACCGGCACGCGCAGCGCGCCCTCGCCCCAGAACTCGTTCGTGTTCCAGGCATAGAGCGCCGGGTCGAGGGTGCCGCGCAGGATCATGAGGAACAGCGCGGCGCCCAGCATGTAGCCGACGGCGAGCGTGATGCGCCGCAGGGCGCGCGGCATCGCCAGCAGCAGCGTGTCCGAGCGCAGCATGGAGTGGCTGCGGATGGCGTAGCCGAGCTGCAGGTACACGATCATCACGATCGAGCTGATGACGATCTCGCGCACGCCGGGTATCGCGTCGCCGACCAGGTTGTTGGCGACGATGTCGGCGACGATGAGCAGCGACAGTCCCAGCGCCCAGAAGGCGGCCAGGACCATCAGGAACTTCGACAGCTGGTCGCTGAAACGGATCAGGTAGCGCACCGGGGCGCTACTTGATCTCGTAGCGGTAGGGCCACTTGTGCCCGTGCTTCTCCGCCGCCTCCAGCGTGAGCTTCAGGATCTGCGACGCCGGCAGGCCCTTGCCGTCGAGCTCGCGCGCCATGGAAGGCGGCCAGTCCTTGAGCGCCTTGGCCCACTCGGCGCGCACCGCGTCGTCGATCTTGTTGACCGCGATCACGCCGCGCAGGGTGCCGATGTCGCGCTCGTAGCGCGCGCGGTTCACCTTGCCCACCTGCTCCTCGAAGTCCTTTGCCGTCTCGAGCAGGATGTCCTGCACGTCCTTGGGCAGGCGCTTCCAGGTGTTCGCGTTGATGGTGAGGCCGTGCCAGGTGATGGTGCCGAAGCCGATCAGCGTGTAGAACGGCCCGACTTCGTGCAGTTTCAGATTGACCCACGCGCTCGGGAACATGATCCAGCCGTCGTAGACGCGGGTCTGCATGCTGGTGTAGGCCTCGGGCAGCGAGCTCTGCACCGGCGTGACGCCGGCGTACTTCAGCCAGTTGAGGTTGAGTCCGGCGCCGGCGATCCTGCGCCCGGTGAGCTCCTTCAGCGACTTCCACTCGAAGTTGGTGCCGAGGTTGTAGCTCGCGTCCGTGATGCGCGCGAGCAGCTTCTGGTTGAACTTCTCCTCGAACACGCTGGTCAGGTACGGCACCTTGGCGTAGACGTCCTGCGCCACGCGCAGGCTGTCGATGGAATCGACCGGACCGAAGGGCAGCATGACCTGGAACGCGTGCATCGGCAGGTTGGCCGGCTCGAAGCAGAAGCAGAAGCCGCCGATGTCGACGATGCCGTCGCGCACGCCGCCGAGCGTCTCGTAGACCTTGACGATGGAGCCGCCGTAGCCCTCGACCCACTGGATCTTGTGCGGGGTCTTCGCCTCGACGCGCTTTTGCAGCTCAGTCTGGAAGTAATCCTTCATCAGGCCCGCGTACACCACTGCCGGCGGGTGGCCGGTGGCGATGCGCAGCCGGAAGGTGTCCGCCTGACCTGGCGCCGACCACGCCAGCGCCGTACCTGCCGCAACGCATGCGGCAACCAGTTTCACCGGTTTCATGTCGTCCTCCTCCGTGTTGATTTCGGAACGTGTTCTTGTTTCGGCTATTGCAGTCCCTTGGCGCTGGCATGTCAATGCGCGGATGCGAAAAGGGCGCCGCATCGGCCTGGCGTAGCTGCCCGGCCGACCGGCGCCCCGAGGGCGAGCGCCGCCTACTTCTTCATCGGCTCCTTCACGACCACCTTGATGCCCGCGATCGTGCCGGTCACCGCGTTGCGCACCTGCGTGCCCGCGGCACCGCCGATTTCGCCCGCCGCGTTCACTGCCGCGGTCGCCGCCGCCGAAGCAGCCGTGGTGGCATCCACGCCGATGTCCTTGGCGCCCGCGATCACGCCCTCCACGGCGCCTTTTGCGGCCGCACCGAGATCGCCCCCGACGGCCGCCGTGCCCTTGATGAGCGAGCTGGTCGTCGCAGCCACGGCTTCGAGCGCGCCGCCGCCGACCTCTTTCGTGCCCTGCAGCGTGCCGACCAGGGTCGACTTGGCGACCCCGCCGATTTTCGCGCCGATGTTGCCGGCACCCTGGACGATCGCGCCGGCCGCGGCGGACGCCGCCTCGGTCACGCCCACACCCAGCTCTTTCGCGGCCACGATCGCGCCCGCGGCGGCGCCCTGCGCCGTCGCACCGAGATCGCCGCCAATCGATACCGCATTCCTGATCAGCGTGCTCGCGCTGGTGGCGATCGTGTCGAGCGCATTGGCGCCCACTTCCTTGGTACCGCGCAGCACGCCGATCAGCGTGGCCTTGGCGGCCTCGCCGACGCCGGCGCCGACCTTGGTGGCGCCTTGCACGGCACCGAGCACGGTGTCGGTGATGGCCGACGTCAGCTCGACCCCTACCGCGGCGGTGCCGCGCAGCGTCTTGATGAGCGTTCCGCTGACCACGTCGACCATGGCGCCCGCCACATTGCCGACGCCCTTGACGCCGTCGACGACACCGTCCGACGCGGATTTCACGATTCCCTTCCTGTCTTCGTTCGTCATTGCCCCTCCTACCCGGTTGCACGCCCGACATTGGGCGTGATTCCGCAAAGAAAATTGCAATTATACCCCATACGCAAAATTATTTGCGGATGCTCTCTCAATCCGGTACCCTTCCCGGCTGTCATTCTGAGGGGGATGGATGCAATCTTCGACGCAGCCGATGCCGCCCGAGTCCCTGGAGCAGTTGCGCAGCCTCGTCGCCGACATCCAGTCGCGCAAGGTCCAGCTCAAGCTCGGCGCACGCGCCGCCAAGGCGCTGGACGGCATCGTCGAGTCGCCCGGCCAGACGGCGATCTGCTCGATCTCGGAAGTGGCCGCGTCGGTCGGCGTCAATGCCTCGACGCTCACGCGCCTGTCGAAGAGGCTCGGCTACAGCGGCTTCAACGAGTTCCAGGATGTGTTTCGCCGCCACGTGGCCGGCAAACAGCACTTTTACAGCGAGCAGGCGCGGCGCATGCTGCGCGGCGCCGGCCGCGACGCCGCGTCGCGCTCGATCGCGGAGCGCATCGCGCAGGACGAGACGGCGAACATCGCCCGCACACTGCAGGACCTGGACGACGACACGCTGCAGGCCGCGGCGCAGCAGCTGATCGACGCGCGGCGCGTGCGCGCGTACGGCGCGCGCCAGATGCATGCAGTCGCCTACTTCCTGTCGTATGGCCTGGGCATGCTGCGCAGCGACGTCGGCCTGCTGGGCAGCGCCGAGCAGGGCATGGCGCACGGTCTGGCGCAGCTCGAGCAGGGCGACGCGGTGATCGTCGTCGGCTGCTCGCCGAACACGCGCGGCACGGTGGAAACGGCGCGCACCGCCGCCGCCGAGGGCATGGAAGTGATCGCGCTCACGGATGCGCGCGTCGCGCCGCTCGCCGCCGTCGCCCGGCATACGTTCGTCTGCGACACCGGCGGCAGCTATTTCGGCAACAGCACCGCGGCGCTGTTCGTGGTCGCGGAGATCCTGCTCAGCACCGTTGCCGAGCGCCTCGGCGCGCGCACGGTGCAGCAGTTGCGGCGCCGCGAGGCGCTGATCAGTGAATTGGGCGTCGAATTCTAGTGCAGTGTTCAACCACGAAGAGAGAGGAGTAAGGCCAATGCGTAATCTGACCAAGTTGTGGGGCGCCGCCGGCGCCGTAGCGATCGCGAGCGCGCTCGCCGCGCCCGGCGCGGCCCTGGCGCAGCAGAAGTTCATCACCATCGGCACCGGCGGCGTCACCGGCGTGTACTACGCCGCGGGCGGCGCGATCTGCCGCCTGATGAACAAGGACCGCGCCAAGCACGGCATCCGCTGCTCGGTCGAGATCGACCGGCGGCTCGGTGTTCAACATCAACACCATCCGCGCCGGCGAGCTCGACTTCGGCGTCGCCCAGTCCGACTGGCAGTACCACGCCGTCAACGGCACCAAGGCGTTCGAGAAGGACGGCGCGTTCAACGAGCTGCGCGCGGTGTTCTCGGTCCACCCCGAGCCGTTCACGGTGCTGGCGCGCAAGGAAGCCAACGTCACGAAGTTCGAGGACTTCAAGGGCAAGCGCTTCAACGTCGGCAACCCCGGCTCCGGCACGCGCGCCTCGATGGAGGAACTGCTCGGCGCGATGGGCTGGAAAATCGACCGACTTCGCGCTCGCTTCGGAGCTCAAGGCCGACGAGCACGGCGCCGCGCTGTGCGACAACAAGATCGACGGCTTCTTCTACGGCGTCGGCCACCCGTCGGCCAACATCCAGGATCCGATCACCACCTGCGGCGCCAAGCTGGTGTCGCTGACCGGGCCGGCGGTCGACAAGCTCGTCAAGCGGCAGCCCGTACTACGCCAAGGTCGACATCCCGGGCGGCCTGTATGCGGGCAACGCCGAACCCGACGCCGACCTACGGCGTGCTGGCGACCTTCGTGTCCTCGACCAAGGTGCCGGCGGAAAGCGTGTACCCCATAACAACATTGGCAGGAACGCAGCCAGTGTTGTTGCCGTGGACGACACAATTGGCCAGAACATGCGCTGGGCGGCGGCTATGTAGGCTTCTTGTTTGGGCAAGCCTTCCGCCATCTTCCGGTCAGCATACTCGATCATCACAATCGCGCCGTCCACCAGCATGCCGACAGTCAGGACAAGTCCGAACATCAGCATGATATTGACCGTATATCCGAGGAAGCCAAAGAACAGAAAGCCGATCATGAATGAGGTTGGAATGGCAAGACCGACCATAAGGCCGGAGCGCAGTCCAAGCGCCGCCACAACCAGCGTCATCACCAGCAGGATGGCCAGAAAAATTGACGAGGACAGGGATCCCAGTATGTCGGCAATGAGACGGGATTGATCCAGTGTGGTCTCGACCTTGATCGCGTCGGGCCATTTTGAAGTCACCTCGGCGATAACGCGTTTGACTTCATCATTGTTGACCAGAATGTTTGAACCGAGCCGCTTGACGACTTCAATGGCAATGGTTGGTTTGCCGTTAAATTCAGCAAAGCGATCGCGATCCTTGAAAGTGCGCTTGATCTCCGCCACCTCGCCCAGAGTGACCGTGGTGCCGTTGGACGACTTCACAACCAGGTTGAAAATATCGGACGCGTTCTCAAACAGGCCCGGTATCTTCACATTGAATTTTCCGGCCCTGGAGTTGACGGCGCCGGCGGCGACCAACCGGTTGTTCAGGCTGGCCGAGTTGAGCAATTCCTGTTGTGTTACGCCATAGGCCTCCAGCTTCACCGGATCTACGACAATTTCGAGAAGCTCTTCACGCTGGCCGGACAGCTTGGCCTCCAGCACCGTACTGATACCTTCAATGGCGTCCTGCAGCTCGCGTGCATGTTTGAACAGCGTGCGCTCTGGAACTGTGCCGGACAGTGCGACTATGATGGTCGGCTGCAGCGAGAAGTTGATTTCGTTGATGGTGGGTTCTTCTGCATCGGTCGGAAGTTCCGACTTCGCAAGATCGACCTTCTCACGCACGTCGAGAATGGCTTGGTCAATGTCGACCTCGGTTTCAAACTGCACCAGGATGCCGCCGTGGCTTTCCGACGCAATGCCGGTCATTTCCTTGACACCGTCCAGGCCGCGCAGTTTCTCCTCCACCGGTTTGACAAGCAGACGTTCGGAGTCTTCCGGGCTGATGCCTGGCAGCGGTACCGAAATGTAGACGACCGGAATCTGAATGTCCGGATCGGCCTCTTTTGGAATTTCCGCGAAACTCCAGACGCCGGCCAGAAGCATGACGACCATCATGGAAAGGACAGCGCGCGGACGCGACAGTATGGCGGCAAGTGCGGCGTTCATCAGCTGGCCTCCTCCGATGACACAGCGACTTCAACGGTCTGACCGTCGACGACAAAGTCTTGTCCGTCAACAATCAGCATTGCGGTTTCAGGAAGGCCGGTCGCCCAAACCCCGTCTGCTTCCTGAGATACGATCTTGATGGGAGCGAACTTCACCTTGTTTCCGTCCACCACGATGCGCACGCCAAGTTTGCCATCGTCTGATAGTGTCAGTGCCGAAGCAGTAAGCTTGTGTGCCACAACCTTGGGCAGATTGATGTAAAGCTCGCTGGTGATGCCCTCGCGCAGTTTTTCACCGGCATTGGCAACTTCCAACTCAACCCTGAAAGTCCGGGTCTCACGATCTGATGCCATCGCAATGGATGTGATCTTGCCTTCGACGGTCTCACCGGTCACCAGTTTGGCAGCCGCCTGCATGCCTTCGGTAACATTCGGCAACAGCCGTTCCGGCACCTGGGCGGCAACGATCAGGGGGTCCATGATGTGCACGGTGGCGCACATCGATCCTGATTGCAGATAATTGCCGGACTGGGCAGGCTTGCCCCGCAAGACACCCTCGATGGGAGACCGTATCTGGGTCCACTTCATATCAAGCTCGATCTGGGCAAGCTCCGCCTGTGCCAGTTCCATAGCAGCCTTGTCCGACGCCACCTTGGCTTTGGCGGCGAAGTTGCTGCTGGCCAGTTTGGTCGTCGCGTCAAGATCACGATTAGCGCTGGCCAGAGCCGCCTTGGCACGCGCCATCTGGGCTTTGCGGGCGCCGGTATCCAGTTGGCAAAGCAGGTCGCCGGCCTGAACCCTGTCACCATCGTCAAATGATTGTTTCTCGACAATGCCGTTGGTGCGTGCGCGGACTTCCACAATCCGTGATGCTTCCGTGGTGCCTCTCACCGGAAACAGGTTGACACGTTCTACAGCTTTGCTTTCCCTGACACCGACCAGGAAAAGCTTTGCCAGTTCGTCCGCTTTTGCCTGCGATTTTTGCTTCTGCTTGATCGCGGCCTTGTCGCTATCACCATTGGCAGGCAGGACATAACCCGACCCAAACCATCCAATGATCGCTAAGGCGAAAATCGCCGACCATAAATAGGATTTTGACATTGTTACCTGAACCGTTTCTCAAAAATTGACTTTTACTCGGCAGCGTCACTCGATATTGGCTTTTGCGGCAGGCCAAGTGAGTCGCGTGATTCTTCCATATACTGAATGGCGGCTGATACCACTGCGCGTCCGTATCCGTTTACAAAGGCGTGGCCGGAGCCGGGTTCTGCTGACTGGCGGCACTCTTCAATTGTGGCAAGTTCGCCATACAGGAATTCCATTTGTTCGTTGAACACAGCTTCCAGATGCTTCGGATCAACCTGATCACGAAACAGGGCCTGAAACAGAAATTCCGATTTGAACTTGTCTTGTTGCGGCAATTCATGCAGCGAATTCTTAAGGGCTTTTCGACCGGCTTCGGTAATCGAATAGGCCTTTTTGAGTGGCTTGCCTTCCTGCACCTGCTCGCGCACGGTGACCAGGCCATCCGCCAGCATCTGGGTCAGGGCAGGGTATATCGAGCCATAACTCGCCTCGATGAAATGCGAGAACATTCCATCTTCAACGGCCTTTTTGATTTCATAGCCGGAGGCTTCGTCAAACGCGAGGATGCCCAGACACAATGTGCGCACATTCATATGACGATATCCCATTTCGTTAACGTGGCGGCGCGAAGCAGTGTATCGAACTGATATATAGCAATTATGAATATATCAAGACGATAGTGCTGCCTATATGGTTACGCCTTTCAACTGAAACCGGATTGCACTTTTTACGACTTTAACCAGGGTGTTGGACCCTAGGTCGCATGGGGTTAAGCAGCGACTGTGTGTAAAAGACGTGCTGAATTCACAGATTCCGGCGTGGAGATGCGGCAACAATGCCTCTCGATATCAAGAAAATTGTTGAAGACAACACGGGTAGAAATAATGCACTGTATGCGGATCATGTCAATCCGCGTTTTGCCAAAGTGTTGAAAATTATCGGCTTTGACAGAAATTATGTCAGGGCATCCGGTGCCTATATATGGGACAGCAAGGACCGCAAATACTTGGACATGCTGGCGGGATACGGCGCCTTCAATATGGGCCGGAATCATCCCGACATTCGCCAGGTGCTGAAGGATTTCATGGATGCGGACTTCTGTTCGCTCGTCCAGATGGAAACACCGATCCTGTGCGGGCTTGTGGCGCGCGAACTCAAACAACGCTGCGGCTATGGGCTGGACAAGGTTTACTTCTGTTCGACCGGTGCTGAAGGCAATGAGACAGCCATCAAGTTCGTGCGCCGGGCAACCGGCCGTGACAAGCTGGTGTTTGCAAGTTCCGCCTTTCATGGCCTTACGTCAGGTGCACTCGCCTTGAACGGAGGTGAAGTGTTCCGGGAAAAATTCGGCGAACTGCTGGGTACCGACAAGGTACCGTTTGGAGACCTGGACGCTTTGGAGGCAGTGCTTGCAAAGGGTGACGTTGCCGCGTTTTTTGTCGAACCCATTCAGGGCAAGGGTGTTAACATTCCGCCTGCCGGCTATCTGGCCTGTGCAGGCAGGTTGTGCAGGAAATACGGCACGCTTTTTGTTGTCGACGAAGTTCAGACCGGCATAGGCCGCACCGGAAAATTCCTGGCAATCCAGCACGAGGATGGCATTGAGCCTGACCTGATTATCCTGTCCAAGTCCTTGTCGGGCGGTTACGTACCTGTGTGTGCCGTGCTGATGAAGGACGGCGTTTACAACAAGGTTTTTTCATCGCTAGATCGTGCGGTTGTTCATTCTTCAACATTTGGAAAATCCAACTTTGCCATGGCTGCGGCTCTTGCTGCCATGAATGTCCTTGATGAGGAGGACCTGTGTGCCAATGCTACTGCCATGGGAAATCTGCTCGGTGAACGGTTGTCTGCACTGGTGCCGAAATACGAGTTCATGAAAGAGGTACGCTGGCGCGGATTGATGCTGGCGGTTGAATTCGGCAAACCGAAGTCCCTCAAGCTGCGCACCGCATGGGCGACCGTCAATGGTCTGAACGAGGATCTGTTTTGTCAGGCAGTCACCATTCCTCTGCTGGAGGACCACGCTATCCTTACCCAGGTTGCCGGAAACCGCATGACCACAATCAAGCTTATTCCCCCATTGACCATCAATGAGGCCGATGTGGACTGGTTTGTCTCCGGTTTCGACAAGGTCATGGCGGATCTTCACAAATTCCCGGGGCCCGCGTGGGAGAGCCTGACCCGCATCGCCAAGAATGCACTGGCGCGCCCGGATGAAAAGGCCAGGGCTAACGCATGACGACCATTAAGCGTACGGCGCGCAAGCCAACGGCTCGCAAGTCTGTTGCGAGAAAGAAGCGCAACAAACCATCCAGTCAGTTGGAGGCGGAACAAGACCTGCAAACGACCGGCGTTGATCCATTGGGCAGCGAGACCAACGCATCTGAAGATACAGACAGCGCCGAAGGCAAAGGTGTCGTCGCGGCCCTGAAGTCGGGCGAGGCGTTTGCGCACATCGCACGTGCATGCAGCAATCGTGCATGGACGGTTGTCGTCGTTTTTGTCATTTTGGCAGCTCTTGGGGCAGGTTTGGCTGCAACCAAATTGAAAGTCGACACTGACCCCGGCCTGATGATTTCCAACAGCCTGGATTTCCGTCAGCGGTATAAACAGTTTTCCAAAACGTTCCCGGCGGTTGAAAACAATTTCCTGTTCATTGTGGAAAGTGATGATCCTGAGGAAAGTCGCAAAGGCGCAGAACGTGTCGAAAAGGCCCTGTTGGCCAGACCAGACCTGTTTCATCATGTGGTCGCACCCGGTGTTGGCGCGTTTTTCGACGATTACGGTATCCTCTACGCAAATACGGAAGATGTGAAAAAGATTGCGGACCAGATCAAGGAGTCCGCGCCAACCTTCAATGCCCTTGCAGATCAGCCGAACATGGCTGGCCTGTCAGGTGTCTTGAACGAAATAACCGCCTACACTCAGGCGGGCAGGGCGCCGGAAGGCGTGGACGTGTTTCTGAACGCCATTGCCAGGACGGTTGACGGGGAAACGTCCGGGCAGCCAGTGCCGCTGGACTGGTCGGGCCTTGGCGGAACCAACGACGGGCCAACGCTGACTGAAAAACGCTGGTTCGTGCTGAGCCAGCCGATACTTGATTTTTCCGAGATTGAGTCTGCAGCGCAGCCGATGGCGGAAGCGCGCAAACTCATGGCCGATCCCGCGATAACCGCAGACGGCAAGGTCACCGTACAATTGACCGGCGAAGCTGCCTTGAACGCGGAAGAATTTGAAGCGGTAACCAAGGGCGCAGCTATTGCCGGCATCATATCGTTTACATTGGTCACAGTGACCGTGTTCTTTGGATTGCCTGCGATGGTTCTGATTGTTCCGGCACTTAGCCTCATCATACTGGGTTTCCTGATCAATGCCGGGTTCGCAACCTTGAGCGTCGGTTACCTGAACATGATATCGGTTGCCTTTGCGGTGCTGTTTATCGGCCTTGGCATTGATTACGCGGTTCACGTCATCTTGCGGTTTGCAGAACACCGCGCAAAAGGCGAAACAGGTGCCGATGCTGCCGTAAGCGCGGTTCGCAAGACCGGTCCGGCCCTTGCCCTGTGCACAGTGACCACTGCACTTGCGTTTTTGGCCTTCACGCCAACTGATTTTGTCGGCATGGCCCAGCTCGGTGTCATCGCCGCAGGCGGCCTGGTGATAGCATTTGTTGCCTCCATTACGCTGGTACCTGCCATTCTTACCTTGCTGCCCGGCAAGCAGGAAAAATTTGCCCGCAACATGGCCGGCCTAAAGTCAGTGAACGGCAAAGGGTCTCCCGGCACCTCCTGGCTACGCAGCGGTGCTACACTGGTCATTCTGGGGTTTGCGGCGGTCTCCCTGTTCACATTCTCCGACGCCCGCTTTGACGGCGATCCGATAAACCTGAAAGACCCGGCCGCGCCAACCGTCAAGGCATTCATGAAAATACTCGATGACCAGCCCGGCGAAATCTACGCCGGCCAGGTTCTCGTTGAACCGGGGCAACCGGCGCGTGAGATGATTGCGAAACTGAATGCTCTGCCGCAGGTCAAGAAGGTTCATGCCATTTCCGATTTCCTGCCGGAGGATCAGGCCGCCAAACTGGCAGAGCTTAATCCTTTGCGTGATGTGATGCCGCGGGTGGTGAATTCAGGTTCTGACGTCGGCGATGAAGTGCGCCGGCGGATGATCGCCAGCATCTCCAGAAACATGAAGGCGTTGTCCGGTGTCGAAGATGCTCCGGCTGCGTTGAAAGCATCAGCGAAGCGCCTGGAAGACGCCATTGCGGCATTTGACGACAACAACAAGGGTGATGACGGCGAAGCCACAGCAAAACTCGAACGGCAATTGTTTGTCGGCTTGCCGGACATGCTGGCTGACATCAATCGCCTGGCCACAACCAACACCGTAAGTGTTGATGCCCTGCAGGTAACCTTGCGCGAACGGTTTGTAGCGGCAGATGGCAGATGGCGGCTTGAAGTGGTGCCAGCAGAAAACATGCGCGATTCGGGCAAACTGAAAGAGTTCGTGACCGCATTGCAATCGGTGGATCCCCGGGTTTCGGGCTCACCTGTGGATATTGCAGGCTCGGCTGATGCGGTTGCGCGTGCCATGATCCTGGCTACGCTGGCGGCTTTGGCTATGGTCGTGCTGTTGGCATGGCCTGCGTTCCAGCGCGTGCGCTATGTGTTGCTGGTGCTTTCGCCGCTGTTGTTGGCCGCGTGCCTGATGGTGGGATACACGGTCATGTTCGATTCGCCGTTCAACTTCGCCAATGTCATCGTACTGCCGCTGTTGCTTGGCCTGGGCGTTGATTCTTCGATCCATTATGTCATGCGCGCACGTGAGGAAGCCGTCGCCACCGACGTAACCGGTACATCCACTCCAAGAGCGGTGCTGATTTCCGCCCTCACAACCATTGGATCGTTTGGAACCTTGTGGTTGTCCGGCCATCGCGGCATGTCGAGCATGGGGGAAATGCTTACCATCGCCATCCTGGTCACGTTAATTTGTACACTGGTGGTCTTGCCTCAACTGATGCACTGGGCATTTTTGAAAAAGAACTATTTGCCAGTGGCTAAAGAGCACACCACGAGTGGAAAGCCTTGACCTCGTCGTGAGGTCATAATTAAGAACATGTCTTCTGATTTACGGGGGCGTTTTTCAAGTTCGAACAACAAAAGGTGGTAGACCTGTGTCGGTACCGTTTATGCAGCAAGCGCGCGTCGGCGCCTATGTGATGAAACAGAAACTCAAGGGCAACAAGCACTATCCACTGGTGCTGATGCTTGAGCCACTGTTCAAATGCAATCTGGCGTGTGCCGGTTGCGGCAAGATCGACTACCCGAAACCGATCCTCGACAAGCGTCTGTCGGTCAAGGATTGCCTTGAAGCAGTTGACGAATGCGGCGCGCCGATCGTCGCGATTCCCGGTGGTGAACCGCTGATCCACAAGGAAATCGGTGAAATCGTTGAAGGCATTGTGGCGCGCAAGAAGTATGTGTCGCTGTGCACCAATGCGCTGCTTCTGGAAAAGAAGCTGCATCTGTTCAAGCCGTCGCCGTTTCTGTTCTTCTCCGTGCATCTCGACGGTCTTAAAGACCATCATGACAAGTCGGTTTGTCAGACCGGTGTCTATGACCGCGCCATTTCGGCCATCAAGGCTGCGCAGGCCAAAGGCTTCCAGGTCAATGCCAATGCGACCATCTTTGATGGGCACTCGCCCGAAGATATTGCCAAGTTCCTCGATATGACCACCGAGATGGGCGTCAACGTCTCAATTTCACCCGGCTTCATGTATGAGCGTGCGCCTGATCAGGAGAGTTTCCTGTCGCGCCGCAAGACCAAGCAATTGTTCCGCGAAGTGTTCAAGCACGGCAAGGGCAAGAAGTGGAAGCTGTCTCACTCGACCTTGTTCCTCGACTTCCTTGCCGGTAACCAGGAATACATGTGCACGCCTTGGGGGATGCCGACCCGCAACGTATTTGGGTGGCAAAAACCGTGCTACCTGCTCGGCGAAGGGTACGTCTCCACCTACAAGGAACTCATCGAAACAACCGACTGGGAAATCTATGGCACCGGGCGCTATGAAAAATGTGCCAACTGCATGGCTCATTGCGGATTTGAGCCAACGGCTGCTCTGGATGCTACGGCCAACCCGCTGAAAGCGCTGGCGGTTGCAATTCGCGGTGTGAAAACAGATGGCGATTTTGCCCCGGAAATCGATCTTACCCATGCCCGCAAGGCCGATTATGACCTGCATGAAGAGCACGTTACAAAAGTCATGAAGGACATTCACGCGCCGAAAGTTGCTGCCGAGTAGCTTCTGCTGTGTTGAGCCTCGCAATCAATCAGGAGCTCGGTGCAGCGATGTGCCGGGTTTTTTCACGCCCTGGATCATGCTCTTAGCTTGCCAAGCCGAAATCCGGCAGCAGGGCCTCGCAGACAGCCTTGAGTTGTTTTTGCGCCTTGCTGGATTTGCCGGCAAGCCGTATCAGCCCGCCGATATCCTGTGGTCGCGAGGCAAGGCCGCGCAATAGGCCTCCGATATTCAGGTTGCCATCGGAATGCACTGCATCGCGCGTCGCTTCGGGCAGGGTGTCTGTCCCTTCATCCAGCACGATGCGAACCGCGATGAACGGTATGTTGAACCGTGTGGCCGCATGCGCGATCCCGGCACTTTCCATGTCCACCGCGCAGGCACCGCATTGTGAATGGGTGGCCTGTTTGCCGGCTTGGGTTTCAATGATTTCGGTTGCGCAATAGATGGAGTTTTCAGTGACAAGCGGAAAGCCCGCCATCTTGCCTGCAACCGCGGATATCCAGCCGGCATCTGTGTCGAAGCGCTCATTGTCGGCTGTGATTATTGCGTCGGGCAGGATGATGCTGCCGGTGGCAATGTCCGTATCGAGTGCACCACAAAATCCAATTGAGACCAGTCCTGACAACTGCTTCTCCTGGCGGCCCAGTTCCGCTGCCGCCAGAAACCCCGCCGCGCGGCCAAGACCTGACTGCACCGCAATCAGCCTGTCGCTTACGGGAGCTACCACGCTACTTACGACAGCGTACTCCTGCGCAAGCGCAGTTATGAGCCCGATGGGTCTGATGTGATCTGAAGTCGCCATTTGAGGCAAAGCAAGTGCAACAGTAAGGCGGGTTCGTCAACCCGCCTTTTGTGTTAGATGAAATTTCACAGCAATGAGAGGACTTTACCGGTTTACTCGGAAGAATCTACATGCCCCATTCAACCTTGCGCGTGTTGCCGCGCATCAAATTGGCGTAGCGTCCCAGTGCCCATATCGGAAAAAAGGATGAATAGCCGTGATAACGCAAATAGAACACACGGGGGAAACCGACGGCGGTGTACCAGGGCTCGTCCCATTTTCCGCCTTTACGCGGTGCTTCATTGATGAACTGCGCGCCACGGGCCACGCTTGAGTGCGTAACTTCACCAGCTGCCATCAGGCCCATCATGGCCCAGGCTGTCTGTGAAGGGGTGGATGCCTTGGCCTCGCCACGGCGTTCCTTCCAGTAGGTCGCCCCATCTTCGCCCCAGCCGCCATCGTCACGCTGCTGTGCAATGAGCCAGTCGACAGCCTTGCGCACATAAGGAGCGTCCATGTCCTCGCCAACGGCGTTCAGTGCGTTCAACGCTGACCATGTGCCATAGATGTAGTTGGTGCCCCAGCGTCCAAACCATGACCCGTCTTCTTCCTGATCCGCGCGCATAAATGCCATGCCGTTCTGAATGCAGGGGTGATTGCGCTCATAGCCAACCTGCGCCAGGAAAGACAGGCAACGCGCTGTCACATCTACAGTTGGCGGGTCAAGCAACGCGCCATGGTCGGCGAACGGAATGGTGTTCAGGAAATCGGCATTGTTGTCGATGTCGAATGCACCCCATCCGCCGTTGCGGCTCTGCATGCCTTCGGTCCACACAACGGCGCGGCGAATGCTTTCTGCGTAGCGCTCAGGATCGACGCGGTGCAACAACATGCCGACGACGGCAGTATCGTCCACATCAGGATAATGATCGTTGCGATACTGAAACGCCCAGCCACCTGGTTCCAGGTCGGGTGCGTTAATTGCCCAGTCGCCCTTGACGTCCAGGATTTGAAGATCGCGCAGCCAGTCGCACATGGCGATGATACGTTCATCATCAGGCGCGACGCCTGCCTCCAGCAACCCATGGGCAGCAAGTGAAGTATCCCAGATCGGAGACACGCACGGCTGCACATAACGCGGTTGGTCCCCGCGAACCTGGCGGTTTTCGGTTACCAGTTTGCGGCATGCACTGAGTGCAGTGACAAAGTCCTCATGGTCAGGACTGTAGCCGAGCGCGTCATAGGCCATGACTGTGTTGGCCATTGCAGGGAAAATTGCGCCAAGGCCGTCATCTCCGTTCAGCCGTGGCTTGATGAAGTCGAGAGATCTTTGAATGGCCCACTTGCGGAATTTCATGCGTGGGAAAATGTGTTTCTCCGCCGGATGCAGCAGTTTGTCGATCTGCAGGAAGAACTCACCCCAGCGGCTGCCGGTATGATTGAAATTCCACACCTTGATGTCTTCCGGCGGCTCGCGGAAAATCTCCCGGCATGATGCATCCATCGGGTTGCGGGCAATCGGTTTGAGGGCTGCCAGTATGGTCAGCGGTGCAATCACCGTGCGCGACCAATAGGCAAATTTCCAGATGTTTGCCGGAAACCATTTGGGCATCAGCATCAGTTCAACCGGCATGGCGGGCACGCCGCGCCATGGTATCTGTCCGAACAGGGCCAGCGAATACCGGCAGAACACGTTGGATTTTTCTGCACCTCCATGGGCCAGAATGGCATTGCGCGCCTTGATCATGTGTGGCGCATTCCTGTCATCGCCCAGCAGTTTCAGGGCGAAATATGCCTTCACCGAAGCCGAGATATTGAAACCGCCTTCGTGAAACAGCGGCCAGCCGCCATGGGTTTTCGACTGCAGCGAACGCAGATACTCACCCAGTTCGACTTCAAGCTCCGGCTCGCGCATGTCAAGGAAGTGATTGAGGAAGATGTATTCTGCCGGGATGGTGGCGTCAGCTTCCAGCTCGAACACGATGTGCCCGTCGTCCTGCTGCATGGCAAGCAGGTGCTCACCTGCGTCACGCGCGGTGTTTGCACTATCGGAGACAAGCGTTGGTGTAGTCCCGGACTCGGGACGCAGGACGTAAACGTTTGACTGCATGTTACCTCAACCCAATTACACCAAACAGAAGAGCCGCGCCCTCTCAACTACCGGTGTTTACCTAAAGAAAGAAAATTGCTGTCCGAGTCAACTCGCAATCCGTTGAACCAGTTGTCGTGCGGCGCTTTGCCCCGATCTGATCGATCCTTCAATGGTGGAAGGAAGCCCGTTATCTACCCAGTCCCCACTAAGCACCAGATTTGGCCATTTTGTTGACGAAGACGGGCGTTTTTCAAGTTGCTCCGGTGTACCCAGGAAAGTGGCACGGCGTTCCTTTATGACGCGCGCGCGCGCAGGCATGTTGTCCGGGTCCTGACCGATCTCCGGAGCGATTTCACGCCAGACTGTTTCCAGAATGTCGCTGGCGTCACGGCCGGCGGCTTCGTCGCCTGCAGAAATTGTAACGGACGCTACATCATCACGCACAAAAAGCCATTGCGACAGCGAGTTCAACATACCAAGCAGGGGCTTTTTCATCAAAGGCATGCGCGGATTGCTGACCCGGAAATGAACATTGACGATGGCCACAAAGGCATCTGGAACAGAAACATCCGGTATCAGGGATTTTGCCACCCATGCCGGAACCGCCATCACCACGACGTCACCAGGGTTTACCGGTTCGCTTCCCTTGCCTGTTTCAATTGCTGTGACCTGCCTGTCGTCCATGGAGATTCCGGACACGCGGTCATTGAAACGCACCTCACAACCGCGGTTTTCAAGCCATTTAATGGCCGGGGTCACGAATGTTGTAGACAGTCCGTGCCGCGCAATGAGCGGTCTTGAGTACTCTGCGCCCTTGGCGAGCGTTTCGCGTATCACCGGGGTCAAGAGGCGCGCCGCGGCCTGGTCTGCGCGGGTGTTAATCACGGCAATTGTGAACGGGTCCCAAAACCGCTCGTACAACTGGCCCTGGCCTGCGAACAATTGTTGCACGGTGCGGTTTCCGGCAGACAGCAGTTTCAGTCCGCTCAAGTACTCGCTGAGCCTTGTACCCGGGACCCGGCGGTCCTTGTCGAGTATCCACCACGGCATCGGGCCCCGGTCCAGCTCGATTGACCAGCGCTCACCGGATTTCAGATCGACAAATGGAAATTCCGCATGCTCCGGCCCGATCAGTTCATCGGATGCGCCAATGGTTTCAAGATACGACAGTGCTGACTTGTTGCCCGACAGCAGCAGATGGTTGCCATTATCTATGGTGCAGTCGAGCGTGTTGTCGTGAAACGAACGGCAGCGTCCGCCGGCCTGGCCGGATTGTTCGTGGACAATGACGCGAAACTGGGCTGTGGATAACTCAACAGCTGCGGCAAGGCCTGCGACGCCTGCGCCAATGATATGTGCGGTTGCCATGGCTGCAGACTGCCCTAGAAAAAGCCGTGCCGGACGGCAATCAGCAGCTTTTCTTTCGATCCCACCAAGCGCTTTGAGACTTTGGGATCGGCCAGGGTGGTATCCGGCAGCGCCATCATGCGCTCAAGATTGCGCTGATAAACAGCCTTCATGATGCGGGCAGGGCGCATGACGTCCTTGCGGCACAGGTTCATCGCTTCTTCGGCATCCACAAACTCACCATGTGCGACTTCGGCCAGTTCCCGCCACATGGCGATGTAGCCTGGCTGTGAAGTGATTTTCACCGGGTCCGAATAGTCTACATCGTGTTTTTCAAGTAATTCACGTGGCAGATATACCCGGCCGATGCCTGCGTCTTCATCGACGTCGCGCAGAATATTGGTGATTTGCAATGCACGACCCGTGTGATGGGCTACTGCGGTGCCGTAATCTGTCGGATCGCCAAATACACATACGCACAACCTGCCGACAGCGCACGCCACCCGGTCCACATATAGATCAAATGTCTCCATGGAAGGCGCGACTATCGGCTCGCCTGCATCCATTTCCATACCCGCAATCACGTCCATGAAGTCATCGCGGCGCAAAGACAGTTCCTGCATTGGTACTTCCAGCGCGCGTGTTTCCGCCCGCCTGGGATAGCCTGCATAAAGCGCATCAATTTCCTGACGCCATACAGTCAGTTGCCTGCGTTTTTCCGGTTCATCAAGCTGCTCGCTGTCGACAATGTCATCAACATTGCGGCAGAACGCATATACGGCGAACATCGCCCGGCGTTGAGATTTTGGTAGAATCCGCATCGCCCAGTAGAACGATGTCGATGCATCGCGAACTGTTTGGGCTATGATGCGGGCTTCTACTGCCGGTGATGCGCCAGACGAAGCTATCTGTGTGTTGTTTGCCATGATCTTCCAGATGCCGGCCCGGAGTGGTTCCAGTTTGGTCGCACGACTGTTTTCTTGTTACCGGAGTGGGATCAATTCCTGGCTGCGAATTCCAGCACCTTCGCGTCAAGTTTAAGGCCGCGCAATACTTCTTCGACAATGTCATCGGATTCCAGTCTGGCCTGCCGGTACTGCCAGTCGGGTGCACCATGTCCGATAAATGCGTCAGGCAATGTCATTGGTTTGACCACGGCGCCACCCTGCAGCATACCGTTCGCAGCAAGGTAATGCAGAACATGGCTGGAGAAACCGCCAATTGAACCTTCCTCGATGGTAATGACCAGTTCATGATTTTTTACCAGGCTGATGATCAGATCCGTGTCCAGCGGTTTGGCAAAACGGGCATCGGCGACCGTTGTTGATACACCGCGCTGTCTCAGATCTTCAGCCGCCTTCAGGCACGTGCCAAGCCGCCCGCCCAGATTGAGCAGCGCGACCTTGTTGCCTTCAACCATGATGCGGCCCTTGCCGATTTCAAGCGGCGTACCTGTTTCAGGCATTTCCACCCCCATGCCCTCGCCGCGCGGATAACGGAATGCGCAGGGACCTTCGTCATAGGCAACAGCGGTCGAAACCATGTGCATCAGGTCTGCTTCGTCGCCGGCCGCCATCACCACCATGTTTGGCAGGCAGGCAAGATAGGCCACGTCAAAGCTGCCCGCATGGGTTGCTCCGTCCTGACCGACAAGCCCGGCCCGGTCAATGGCAAAGCGCACCGGCAGTTTCTGCAGCGCCACGTCGTGCACCACCTGATCATAGGCACGCTGCAGGAATGTTGAATAGATCGCGGCAAACGGTTTGAACCCTTCAGTCGCCATCCCGGCGGCAAATGTCACTGCATGCTGTTCGGCAATACCCACATCGAATGTGCGGTCGGGAAAATGTTCTTCAAACTTGTCGACGCCGGTACCCGATGGCATGGCAGCCGTAATGGCAATAATCTTGTCATCCGCTTCAGCGTGCGAGATCAGCGAACGGGCAAACACCGATGTATAGCTTGGCGCGTTGGATGTGCCCTTTTTGACATCGAAGGTTACAGGATCGAACTTGCCTACTGCGTGGTGTTTTTCCTTGTTGGTATCACCGAACGGATGGCCTCTGCCTTTTTCCGTCACGACGTGCAGCAAAACCGGGCCGACTTCCTTGGCTTCGCGGATGTTTTCCAGAATTGGCACCAGCGTTTCAAGATCATGGCCGTCGACGGGGCCAACATAGTAAAAGCCCAGCTCTTCGAACAATGTACCGCCCATGACCATGCCACGGGCATATTCATCCACACGCTCTGCAGCCTTGCGCAGGGTCTTGGGGAATTTCTTCGACAGTTGCAGGGCGATGTCACGCAAAGACAGGAACGGATGGGTGGACACCAGCCATGACAGATAATTGGTCAGCGCTCCGACGCCGGGCGCGATCGACATGCCATTGTCATTCAGGACCACCAGCATCCGGCTGTCCAGCGCACCGGCATTGTTCATGGCTTCATAAGCCATGCCGGCGCTCATCGATCCGTCTCCAATTACCGAAATGACATGGTTGTCCTTGCCCATCAGATCCCGGGCAACGGCCATGCCAAGACCGGCCGAGATGGATGTTGACGAGTGAGCCGCGCCAAACGGGTCATACTCGCTCTCGGTGCGCTTGGTGAAGCCATACAGGCCATCAGACTGTCGGATCTGGCGAATGCGGTCACGGCGGCCTGTCAGGATCTTGTGTGGATAAGCCTGGTGGCTCACGTCCCAGATCAACCGGTCAGCCGGGGTGTTGTAGACATAGTGCAGGGCAACTGTCAGTTCGACCACGCCCAGGCCTGCACCGAAATGCCCGCCTGACTCTGAAGCCGCGTCAATCGTCTCGTCGCGCAATTCGCTTGCCACCTGCAGCAGATCCTCATGCTTGAGTTTTCTGAGGTCGGCAGGAAACGAAATGGTGTCAAGCAGTGGTGTCGATATTGGCATGTCAGCTCTTTTGTCTTTTTACGTTGTTCTTCAATCGGCGAGGCGCGTCGGCACTTACGTAGGCATGGAACCTTCCAAGTGCAAATATGCGACAGGCGTCAAAGCATAGTCGCATCACAAGACCCCGCTCTTTATACCAATATCGCATGCGAGCCAACCTCTGCCTTGCTCGCGTCTGTCACACACTAGCCCAAAGCAGGCTTCGCCGCCCAATGTTTGTTAGAACAGCCCCTTTATGGCACCTTTGAGGCCATAGAGCATGAATTGCGGTTTGGACAGTTCAACTCTGGTTGCAACCGGATCCTGCCGTTTCAACTTGTCGACCAGTTTCCACGCTATGGAAATGATCACACCGGATTCCATTGACAGTGATTTACTCTTCAGTTTTCCGGGCAATTTGTCAGCCAGGCGAAGCAGGCTTTCAGTACCCTCAATGCATTTCATCTGGACAGCGCGCAGGGCAGGGGGTGATGCCTGCTCGTGCAACATATCAACGTTCGCACCGGCCTCTTCACACCATTCCAGTGGCAAATAGCACCGGTCCAGGTCCCGCAGATCATCTGCGCAGTCCTGCAAATGATTGATGACCTGAAGCGCATTACACAGGGCATCGGAGTACTCAAAATGGGCTTTGTTTTCGCCGTGCAACTCGAGCAGGTAGCGCCCAACCGGGGATGCCGAGCGCATGCAATAGTCGATCAGATCGTCCCAGGTATTGTAGCGGCTTTGAACGGCATCCTGCCGGAAGGCGGAAACCAGGTCGCTGCCGTGAGCCAGATCAACATTGGTTTCCAGCATGCTGGCCCGCAACGCCGTCGCCTTGGCCACAGTTTCGTCCGGTTTCTTGTTGCGCCCCAGCAGGGCGTCATCCATCGCATTGAGACCGATAATCTTGTCCTGCGGCAATGTATCCGGATTGTCCGCAATGTCATCAATGGCCCTCGCGAACGCATAATATGTCATCACATGCGGGCGAAGACGTTTGGGCAGCAGAAATGATCCGACCGGAAAATTCTCGTCTGCCGCCCCTTTGCCGGACGGCGTTTCAACTGTTTTCAGATCATCGTTCATGCAGTTTCACACAAAGCGACCAGGGCGCGGGTCATGTCGGTTGTCCCGTCGGCCAGATGCCTGACTACAGTAAAATGATTGTCATCACCTACCGGATGCCAACTGCACGCCATGCCGGCACCGCCCCAGCATGCGGCCAGGGTTTCACTCTGGCGATGGTATTCGCGTGATTCTGCGCCACCCACCCAGGCCTCAAACCGGCCATGTTGCGGGGAAGGCCACAACAGGGGGCTGCACTGCATGGAGATTTTACCGTCAATGCCGATGCGCTGGTTGATGCCGGTTGGCATGAGCGGGCGCAGATCATACAGGCCGCTAATGCCCAGACCGGCGCTGACCAGTTCGTCAGGTCCACCGTGGGTGGCCCAATCGGTCGCAAACATTGCTGCGGCCAAATGTCCGCCGGCAGAATGTCCCGTCACCACAAGCTTGCGGCCGTGAATGTTCCACAAGGCCAGGCATAAGCTGCGCATGTCATCAATGATGTCCTGTACGCTGACGTCCGGCGCCAGCCGGTATGACGGGATTGCCATATCCAGCCCGTGTGCTGCCACTCCTGATGCCATATGCGAAAACGATGCGCGATCGAGCGCCTGCCAGTAACCGCCATGAATGAAGACCACAACCGGTGCGTCATCGCGGCCGTTAGCCGGGAAAAAATCGAATTTCTGCCGCTCATGATCGCCATAGGCAATGTCCAGATCACACGCTGCCGCCTTGCGATAGCTTGCCGCATCGTTCACCCATCCGGCAATCACCTGTTCATGGTCAGGCACGCGGGCACGATTGTTGTATTCAGCCTCGAAGTCGATCATATTTTTCAACATGCTCTATATGTCAAACTCCTCGATTGTCTCGACTGCCGTGCGCAGCGCCTCGGACCATTTCGCCGAAATGGAGCGGAAATAGGGGTCATCCTGTTCAATGCGCCGCACGCGATCAATGCTCAGATTGTCGGTATTATAGACCACCATATCGATCGGCATGCCGACTGAAAGGTTAGAGCGAATTGTGGAATCGAAAGACAATAACACAAGCTTTGCGGCCTCACCCAGCCGCATCTCCTGATTGGCCACCCGGTCCAGAATAGGCTTGCCGTATTTGTGTTCGCCGATCTGGAAAAACGGAGTGTCGTCCTTGGCTTCGATATAGTTGCCTTCGGAATAGATCTGATACAGCCTTGGTTCTTCCTGGCCGATCTGGCCGCCAAAAATGAATGACGCAGAAAAAGCATCGCTGCTCAGTCCCTGGTCCACGTGGCCCTGGCGAACCGTCTTTAGTGTGTCGCCGACAAGTTTTGCAGCCTGGAACATGGTGGGTACGGTTTTCAGGCTGCTGTTTTCGTCGTCTTCGTCCGGGTGGTCGAATTCCTCTTCCAGTATGGCGACAACGGCTTGCGTAACAGCCAGGTTACCGGCCGACATCATGATGAACACACGCTCGCCGGGCACTTCGAAAGTTTGCAGCTTGCGGAAAGTCGCAATGTTGTCGAGACCCGCATTGGTGCGGGTGTCGGCTGCCATAACCAGGCCGCGCTTGAGTTTCAGGCCAACACAATATGTCATGGAGTTTCCGGTCGCTAGGGTCAGGACTCATTAATCTTATACATTCTGCGGGAGGATATTTTGCCTCTGGCAAGGCGAGAGGTCGCAGGAAACCGTCCGGTTTTCAAGACCTTTCAACGAAGCCAGGGGCAAAATAGACCCCGCCCTTCGGGTTTGAAAGAAAACACTCGCCTGAAGTCGAAAAATGCTCGAAAAGGCACAAAGCCTTATCTTGCGCTTTTTCAGCATCATTCGAGTGTTTTCTTTCAAACAGAATTGCATAAGATTAATGAGTCCTGACCCTATGCACAGTTGGTGGAATCATCGGTAAACTACTGCTCTGCGACCCTTTCAACAAGCACTTCCACGTCCATTGTTTCAGCGCCCGTCGATATGCCGCGGCGAACCCCTTTTGCAGGTGTGGCACCTGAAACGTCCATCCCGGTTGCCACCCGCACATACCGCTCATCAGGGCTGAGCTGATTTGAAACATCAAAGCCCACCCATCCAAGGTTGGCTGCGTAGGCTTCCGCCCAGGCATGGCTTGCCTCGGCAAGTTCGTTTTCACCAACGACCATGTAACCGGATACATATCGCGCCGGCACACCCAGCAAGCGTGCGGCCGAGATGAACACATGGGCGTGGTCTTGACATACGCCCTTGCCGTCACGCATGGCATCGGCGGCGGTAGTGTGTTCATTGGTGGCGCCGATGACATAGGCCACCTTGTCCAGAACGGCGGCTGAAAGGGAATGTAATTGTTCAATGCCTGACAAATGGCTGTGGCCGTCTGCCAGCGCCTTGATGGCTGCGTTGGCTTCAGTTGCCGGCGTGCTGGCAAGAAAAGCCTGGATTGGCACTGAACCGAGGTCATACCCCGCCACACCGGCTGTATCGGTTGTTCTGACAGTACCGGCCGCAACAACCGTCACTTCTGCCAGATCAATTGGCGGGGTAATAATGTGGGCCACATTGCCAAATGCATCAACATATCTGAGTGCGTTTTCAATGCCCGGCGCCTCGATGGCCCAGTCCAGCACGGATTGGCTGGGGGTATCCTGTGGTGTCAGGTACAGCCGTTGCACCAGATGGGAACCTGGATTGTCGTAATGATAGGTTGTTGCGTGGCGGATGTGAATTTTCATGGGAAATTGTACGCGGTCGCAATTTCAGCGGTCAGCCTGTTGTTCCGGTCAATGAAGTCCGACAGGAATTCATGCAATCCGTTCTGAAAGATTTTTTCCATGTTCGCATTGGCCAGCAAGGTCATCGTTTCATTGGCTGTTTCATGACATGGCAACGTTCCGTCGCCATACTCCTCTTCAATCTCCGAAAGCGTATTGTTGCTGATCCAGTCATAACAAAACAACAGCGACCGGGGCATGGCCGGATTGAGGATCAGAAACTGCGCGACATTCCAGGGCTTGTAACTGGCGTCCCGATAAGCCCACCTGTAGGCCCGGTGCGCCGAGACCGATCGCAAAAGCGATGCCCATTGCTGTCGGTCAATTGAACTGCCTGGGCCGGCGCCGCGTGGCAGAAGGATGTGGTATTTTACATCCAGTATTCGTGCCGTATTGTCCGCCCGTTCAATGAAGGCACCTGCCTGGCAGAAATGAAAACTGTCCCGGCGCAGGGCGGTGCCAAGCATGGCGCCGCGAAACAGCATGGAACGTTGTTTTATCCAGTCGAGAAAACCCGGAAGCTTGTCACTCGAGAGCTGGTTCATGCGCAATGACGACAATTCGTTCCAGGTTGCATTGAGAGATTCCCACACGTCACGGCTCAGCGCCGTGCGCACAGCGCGGCCATTATTGCGCGCCGTCTCCATGCTGGAGCGGATGCTTGACGGGTTTTCACGATCAAGTACCAGGTGCTGGATGACGTTTTCCTGGCTGGCAGTGTCATATTTACCCGCAAAAGTAGCCTCGCAATGCGCACTCTTGAGCGCTGAACTCCAGTCATCCTGATGTGCCCGGAACGGTTTCGGCATCAGCGAGATGCGATAGCTCACCTCAATCAGGCGCGCCATGTTTTCAGCCCGCTCCATATAGCGTGCCATCCAGAACAGCGATGCTGCGGTGCGTCCTAAAAGCATCAGTCCTCCAGCACCCAGGTATCCTTGGTGCCGCCTCCCTGGCTGGAATTCACCACAAGTGATCCCTGTTTCATGGCAACACGGGTAAACCCGCCTGGTGTAATGCGCATCTGGTCACCGGTCAGTGCAAACGGTCGCAAATCCACATGTCTGGGCGCCACCCCGGACTTGACGAAGGTCGGGCACGAAGACAGTGCCAGCGTTGGTTGCGCGATATAATTTGCGGGCCGGTTTTTCAGTATCTGCCGGAAGGTGGCCACTTCCTTCTTGCTGGCGGTTGGTCCGACCAGCATGCCGTAGCCGCCCGAACCATGAACTTCCTTGACGACCAGTTCTTCAAGATGCTCCAGCACATAAGCCAGCGAGTCACTATCCGAACACCGCCACGTCGGCACATTATTCAGGATCGGTTTTTCACCGGTATAGAATTCGACTATTTCCGGCATGAACGAATACACCGCCTTGTCGTCCGCGATGCCGGCACCGGGTGCATTGACAATAGTGACCCGCCCGGCGCGGTAAATATCGAAAATGCCCGGCACTCCCAATGTCGAGTTTGGGTTGAATGTCAGGGGATCGAGAAAGTCATCGTCAATTCGCCGGTAAACCACGTCTACCCGGACCGGTGACCGGGTCGTGCGCATGTAGAGCCAGCCGTCCTGGACAAACAGGTCATCACCGGTAACAAGCTGCACCCCCATTTCATCGGCCAGAAAGGCGTGCTCAAAAAACGCCGAATTGTAGATGCCCGGTGTCAGGACAACACAGGTAGGTTCCCCGTCACAGTGCGGCGGCGCGACAGAGTCCAGCGTCTGCCGCAGCAGTTCCGGGTAATGTTCGATGGGCGCGACACGGTGTTTTGCGAACAGGTCGGGAAACAGGAACATCATCGCTTCGCGGTCTTCCAGCATGTAGGACACGCCTGACGGGGTGCGGCAATTGTCTTCCAGCACGTAGAAGTCATTTGCGCCTACACGAACAATGTCGGTTCCGATGATATGCGAGTACACATTGCGGGCAGGCGAATGACCCGCCATCTGCGGCAGGTAGGCTTCATTCTGCAGGATGAGGTCGCCGGGCACCTTGCCGGCCCGCACGATTTCCTGGCGATGATAGACATCGTCAATGAACGCATTGAGAGCACCGACACGTTGCGCGATGCCGGCTTCGAGACGCCGCCATTCGCTTGCGGCAAAGATGCGCGGAATGATGTCAAACGGGATCAGCCGTTCGGAAGCTTCATCGGTGCCGTAAACGGCAAAGGTGATGCCAAGCCTGCGAAAAATCGATTCTGCTTCGCGAATTTTGGCGCGCAGATCTCCGGGTGTCTGTGTCTCAAGCCACTTGTGCAGTAAAGCATATGGTGGACGAACACTGCCGTCCGCTTCAAGCATCTCGTTGAAATTGTCACCCATTGCTGACACTGTTGCGCAATTGAGACATATTCGAAAGCGAAAAATTTACGCACAGGTGATGCATTTTTCATCCTGTTGCCAAGCTTCGCAAATTTGTGGCAGTCTTCAGACCATGTTTTACAGGATTGGCAAAACCGGGCATTTGGGCGGAACCGCCAGGCGCGTGACGCGCGACGAAGTGCTGCTGCATTGTGCCCGCATCGGCTTCAATCCTTAAGCTGCGCTTTCCATAACGTTTCACAGTATGCAGCACCATTGCCGCATTATCCTGTCGAGCTGACCTTGCGGAGTGCATCCATGAACAAAAACCTCAATATCGAAGAACTCGTTGCCGCTGACAACGCCCATCATTTCCACCCTTTCACTGACCATAAGGGCTTGCACGAAGGCGGCGGCGCTCGTGTCATCACCCAGGCCAAGGGCGTTCACATCTGGGACGGCAGCGGCAACAAGCTGTTTGATGCCATGGCCGGCCTTTGGTGCGTGAACATCGGCTATGGCCGCAAGGAACTGGCCGAAGCCGCTTATCGCCAGATGCTTGATCTGCCGTTTTACAATACGTTTTTCAAGACCACGACGGTGCCGGCAACCCTGCTGGCGGAGAAGGTTGCCAGCCTGCTGCCAGACCGGTTCAACCAGATTTTCTTCGTTAATTCAGGCTCTGAAGCCAATGACACAATGGTGCGGTTTATTCGCCGCTACTGGGAGGTGCAGGGCCAGCCTGAGCGCCAGCATATAATTTCGCGTCACCGCGCCTATCATGGCTCGACCTGTGTTTCAGCCTCTTTGGGTGGCATGTCGGCCATGCATGCCCAGGGCGGGCTGCCGCTGCCCAATTTCCATCATGTGCTTGAGCCGGACTGGTTCCAGCATGGTGGCGATATGAGCCCGGAAGAATTCGGCCTGAAGGCCGCCAGGGAAGTGGAAGCGAAGATCAAGGAACTGGGGCCGGACAAGGTTGCAGCCTTTGTCGGCGAGCCTATTCAGGGGGCAGGCGGCGTGATCGTTCCGCCGGACAGCTACTGGCCTTATGTTCAAAAAGTCTGCCGTGAACACGGTATTCCGATTGTCGCCGATGAAGTGATCTGCGGTTTTGGCCGCACCGGGAACTGGTGGGGTCACGAGACCATGGGAATTGATCCCGACATCGTGGTCATGGCGAAAGGTTTGTCATCAGGCTATCAGCCGATTGGCGCCGTCGCGATTTCGGACAAACTGATAGGTGATTTCTTTGAAAAGGGCGGTGAGTTTTTTCATGGCTACACCTATTCAGGTCATCCGGTGGCGTGTGCAGTTGCGTTGGAAAACATCCGCATCATGCAGGATGAACAGCTGATCGAGCACACCGCGGCGATTGCACCTTACGTGGAAGAAAAAATAGGGGCTTTGAGTGACCACCCGATCGTCGGTGAAGTCCGCGTCAAGGGTTTGATTGGCGCCATCGAGCTGGTCAGGGACAAAGAGACCCGGGCCCGGTTTGACGATCTTGGCCGCGTCGGCGGCATTTGCCGCGATCACTGCTTCGACAATAACCTGGTGATGCGCGCGTGCTGGGACACAATGGTGTTCTCGCCCCCGCTGTGCATAACCGAAGCTGAAGTGGACGAGTGGGCAGACCTGACACGCAAGGCACTCGATGCGACATTTGAAGATGTGAAAGATGAATTGCAGTAAATCCGGTGCTTGAAAATCGGAAGCTGGGCTCGTCAAAAACAATCATTGAAACAGCCGGTATTGTGTTTAACACTCGCTGTGTCAGGTTTTTGACAGGGCCGTTGAGGGTAAGCTTAAAAACGTCAAAAGACCTAAATCAGGGAGTACTGAAATGACATTCACACCAAAGTTCCGGGCATCGCGCCGGTCCGTTCTGAAGGGCTCGGGTGCCGCCTTTATCGGCCTCACCATGATGCCGCGTTTTGCGATGTCAGAGGAAGAGAAGAAGCTCAATTTCTACAACTGGGACACCTATATCGGCGAGACCACGCTGGCCGATTTCAACACGGCGTCCGGCATCGAAGTGAAGATGGACCTTTATGCTGACAACGCTGAATTGTTTGCCAAGCTCAAGGAAGGCAATCCCGGTTATGACGTGATCATTCCGACCAACGACTATGTCGAGCGCATGATTGCGGCCGGCATGCTGGACGTGATTGACAAGTCCAAGATCCCGAATGTGGCCAACATTGCAGATGCCTTCCAGGAGGCGACATTCGATCCCGGCCGCAAGTATTCCATGCCTTACATGTGGGGCACACTGGGCATCGGCTACCGCAAGTCCAAGGTGAAAGACGCCTCAAGCTGGAAAGCGGTATTTGAAGACAGCGAAAATTCAGGCCGTATTTCCCTGCTGGGGGATGGTGAGAGCGTGATTGGCGTTGCCCTTCAGTATCTCGGTCATTCGTTCAATTCAGTGGTTCCAGCTGAAATGAAAGCAGCCGAAGACCTGCTTATCAAAGGCAAGAAAAACATCAAGGTCTATGCCGACGACAACGGCCAGGACCTGCTGGCATCCGGCGAAGTGGATCTGGCCATGGAGTGGAACGGTGACATCATCCAGGTGATGGGCGAAGATGATGATCTGAGCTATTCAGTACCGGGCGAAGGCAGCCTGTTGTGGCAGGACTGCGTCTGCATTCCAAAAGGCGCGCCGCACCCTGAAAACGCCCATGCGTTTATCAACTACCTGCTTGACGCTGATGCCGGTGTGCACATTGCAGATACCATCCAGTACGCAACTGCAAATGCTGCGGCCAAGGCCAAGATGGACGAGGAGTACACCGGCAATCCCGGCATCTTCCCGCCTGACGAGGTTATCGCCAAGTGCGAGGCGTCGCTGTACTCGGAAGAAAAGACCAAGCTGCGCAATGAATCCTGGACCCGTATCCAGGCAGCCTGATCTGGTGTGACAACTATCAGGAGGGTCAGGTTGATAATTTCCTGACCCCCTGTTTCAAGGTGCAGGGCGGGTGGAAAACTGGAAACAGAACAAGGCGGTATTCTGGGTAACTGCGTTACCGGGAGTAGTGTGGCTGTTATTGTTTTTCCTGATCCCGCTTGCCCTGATCTGGGGCATGTCGTTCGGCGAAAAGACTTCGATCATCGACATTGAAATCACCGGCACGCTGGAAAATTACATCCGGTCATTCCAGGCCGTGTATGTAAAGATAATCTGGAAATCCATCTGGATCAGTATCATCTCAACTGCGGTCTGCCTGGCGATTGCCTATCCGGTCGCCTTTGGCATCTGTTTCTCACCGGCCAGATGGCGGCCTTTGCTGCTGTTGCTGGTCATTCTGCCGTTCTGGATAAACCTGCTGATCCGCACCTATGCGCTGATCGCCGTTTTCCGGACCCGCGGCACTCTTAATTTCACGCTGGAATGGTTGTGGAACCTGGCTTTCCTGGACAAGCTCGTTGGCCCGTTTCAGCCGCTTGAACTGCTCTACAACAACGGTGCGGTGATTGTCGGCATGGTCTACGTGTTCATGCCGTTCATGGTGTTGCCGCTGTATGCCACCATAGAACGTCTCGACCGGTCCTATCTTGAAGCCAGTCTCGACCTTGGAGCCGGCCAGTGGAGAACGTTTTTTTCGGTAACGGTACCACTGACCATGCCCGGTATCGTGTCCGGTATCATTTTGGTTTTCATTCCGATGCTTGGCATGTTTCTGGTGCCGGACCTGCTGGGCGGCACCAACGCCATCATGATCGGCAATGTCATCACCGATCAGTTCAAGGCCGCCAATGACTGGCCGTTTGGGGCGGCACTTTCATTCCTGTTGATGTACGTCACCTTTGCAGCCCTTGCGCTGCGCGCCTTTATCGGCGCGCGCATGAAGTCCGGAGTAGGGGTCTGACATGGCAAGGCGCAAGTCGAAACGCGGACCGCTGGATTACGGAAAATCCCCGTGGCTGATCCTGTTCGGTGTTGTCACTTTCATTGTGCTGTATGCGCCCATCGCGCAGCTGATCGCCTTCAGTTTCAACGATTCAAAGCGCAATATCGTCTGGCGCGGATTTACGACAAAGTATTACGCCAAGGCGTGGAATGACGCCTCTCTCGTTGAAGCCTTCGTCAACTCCATCACCATCGCGGTAATGTGCACAATGATCGCCACCATCATTGGTACGGCAACCGCACTTTGGCTGTGGCGCTTCCGGTTTCCGGCAAAGTCTGCCGTGGAAGGCGTCATGGTACTTCCCATCGTTATTCCGGAAATCTGCATGGGAGTAGCGGTGCTGGTGCTGTATTCGCGCGTGGGAAACTGGATGCGCGGGTTCGAGTCAGGCCCGATCCATTGGTGGAATGAGTTGTTTTCTGTCTGGCCGCTGAATCTCGGGGCCATAACCGCTGCCCACATAGCCTTCAGTTTCCCGTTTGTAGCGGTTGTGGTGCGGTCCCGTCTGGCCGGGTTCAATCGCGAGCTCGAAGAGGCCTCCAAGGACCTTGGGGCAAGCGAATGGCAGACATTCTGGAACGTGGTTTTGCCGTTCATGATGCCTGGTGTCATTGCGGGCGCATTGCTGTCATTTACGCTGTCCCTGGACGATTTCGTCATTACTTTCTTTACGTCAGGACCGGAGACCAACACGTTCCCGGTCAAGGTGTATTCGCTGGTTCGCCGTGGTGTATCGCCCGACATTAACGCCGCTTCAACCGTGCTGATCATCATTACGCTGGTTGCCACAATCATCGCCATGCGCATGCAGGCACCATCGAAAATCGAAGGGTAGCCGACCTCATGACCAGGCCCATAATTTCCATCAAGAACGTCACCAAGCGTTATCCCGGTGTTGTTGCGGTGGATGATGTTTCGTTCGACATCATGCCCAACGAATTCTTTGCACTGCTGGGGCCATCCGGCTGCGGCAAGACCACTTTGCTGCGCATGATCGCCGGGCTTGAAACGTCGGGTACCGGCGACATCGTTGTCGACGGGCAGAACATGGATGGCGTGCCGGCCAACAAGCGCCCGGTGAACATGGTGTTCCAGTCCTATGCCGTGTTTCCGCACATGAGCGTTCGCGACAATGTTGCCTATGGTTTGAAGGTGACCGGCGTTGCCGCGGCTGAAATACCACCTCGTGTTGAAGACGCGCTCGAAATGGTCCAGATGGGGGCGATGGCAGACCGCAAGCCTGACCAGCTCTCCGGTGGCCAGCGCCAGCGTGTCGCGCTGGCCCGCGCACTGGTCAAGCGGCCGAAGGTGCTGCTGCTCGATGAACCGCTGTCGGCACTTGATGCCAAACTGCGCGAGCACATGCAGCTTGAGCTTGCGCGCCTGCAGCAGGTCATTGGCATCACCTTCATCATTGTCACCCATGATCAGGATGAAGCCCTGTCGATGGCGGACTGCATTGCGGTCATGGAGAAAGGCGGCGTGCGTCAGATCGCCGGGCCGGAAGAACTCTACGAAAAGCCGCAATCGCGCTTCGTGGCTGACTTTATCGGCAAGATCAATCTGATCGATGCAACTGTCTCTGGAGCCTCAAAGGCAGGCGTGACCTGCCTGGCGAAAGGATTGGGCAGGGTTGTGGTGCCGCATGACGGAACCGCTTCCGGCAGTGTCTCACTGGCCGTCAGGCCAGAAAAACTCACCTTGTCCGACAAGGCGCCATCTTCCGGTTCTGATATTTCCGCCAAGGGTACGATTCGCGATGTCGCCTATTATGGCGATGTCAGCAATGTCTTCGTTACATGCGCAGACGGGCTGGAGCTTGCGGTAAATGTGCAAAACGACCGTGCCGCAGCCGGCCTGCTGGAAAACGGCCGGGAAGTTTATGCCAGCTGGCATCCATCTGACACGCTGATCCTTCAGGAGTAAGAATTCGTGTCGACACCCAAGTCATCGCTGGGCGATGCAGCTTTCCGTCGCAAGGACCTTATGGGGTCTTCGATAGAAGCAAGCTATGCCGGAGCCCTGTCATTCCTTCGCCGCAAGTACACCCGCAATCTCAAAGGAGTTGATGTTGCCGTAACCGGTGTTCCGTTTGACCAGGCCGTCACCAACCGGGCCGGTACGCGGTTCGGGCCGCAGGCGATACGCCAGGCGTCAGCCCAGCATTCATGGGGTCCGGTATGGCCGTGGCGGTTCGATCCGTTTGAAACCCTGGCTGTGGTTGACTATGGCGACTGCTTTTTTGACTGGGGACGCAAGCAGGATGTTCCGCGTGTTATCGAAAAGCATATAAGTACGATCGTGTCCAAAGGGGTATGTCCGCTGACTTTCGGCGGAGACCATTTCATTACTTATCCGGTGCTGAAAGCTGTCGCGAAACAGCATGGGCCTTTAGGTCTTGTACAATTCGATGCGCATCGCGACGTGGAACCTGAGACCGGCAACCGGATCGACCATGGCACCATGTTTTCGCTGGCGCTGCAGGATGGAATTGTTGATCCGGCCCGGTCCATTCAGGTTGGTATCCGCACCTGTTTCAAGGGTGAAGACGCGATGGGCATGAAAGTGCTGTTTGCAGATCAGGTGCATGACATGAGTGCGCAGCAGGTCGCAGACGAGATCCGCGAACGGCTGGGCGCGGGGCCTTCCTACCTCACCTTCGACATCGACTTTCTTGATCCTGCCACGGCACCGGGCACCGGTACGCCTGTTCCGGGCGGTTTCACCAGCCATCAGGCCTTGTCCATCATTCGTGCCATGAAGGGGCTGAACCTTGCTGGTATGGATGTGGTTGAGGTATCGCCGCCCTACGATCATGCCGAGATGACATCAAACGCTGCGGCTGTTATCGCGGCGGAACTGTTGTGCCTCAAGGCCTATGCGGCAGGTGCCCGGCCTGAGGAGATGACCAGCTGAACGAGCTTTTCACTCAAGGGTTTTCCCCGACCCAGATCGTTTTGGTGATGCTGGCGATGTTCGTTGGCGGAGTTTGCAAGGGCATCATTGGAGTGGCTTTGCCGCTGGTGGGCATATCAATCATGGTCATGCTGCTGGATCCGAAGCTGGCGGTTGCGATGATTGTCATCCCGATCTTCTTGACCAATCTGCAGATGGCTATGCGCTCAGGCGTGGATGAACTGCTGGAAGCCTTGATGCGCTTCTGGCCGCTTATTGTCACCTGTTTCACGACCTTGTTCACGGTTGCGTTGTTTGCGACGCAATTGTCGTCGTCGGTTATCGTGATCGGGCTGGGGCTGGCCTTGCTGGTCTTTGTGTTGGCAAATGTTTCGCCCTGGAAACCCACCGTTCCGGCCAGGATAGAGAAACCGGTAGGCGCAGTCGTTGGTGTGGTGTCGGGTGCCCTTGGCGGGGCGACTTCGGTCTACGGCCCGCCCATTACAATGTTTCTGCTGGCGTCCGGCGTGCCGAAGAACAAGTGGTCACCGTCGGTTGGGGTAACTTTCACTATCGGAAGCATGCCGCTTCTGGCCGGATACATTCTGAATGGAACAATAACGCCAGCCGTAGCCGCCATTTCAACCGCGGCCTGCATACCGGCATTTATCGGTATGTGGCTGGGCTTCAAGCTTCAGGATGCAATGGCGCCGGAGACCTTTAGAAAAGTGCTGATGGCCGGGCTGTTCATCATGGCATTGAATTTGCTGCGCAAGGGAATCTCCGGATAATCCTTACTCGCGAAAAATCGGCCTTTGGTGGGCCAAATTCGTCCATCTGGTGCGTTGCGGCGCTTGCCCGATGCACTGGCATCGCGCTGCGCACCACGCCTGCCAGAATGAACGGATTTGACTCCATCAAATGGGTCAATAATTACTTCCTTTGGTATTACCTGCCACCCGCTGCGCCGGAAATCGGGGTCACAATGCTGCAGCGAGTGAGGTGAATGCGGCCCCTAGGTTGACACCCAATGTCGGCATGACGGCGATCAATGCCAGACCGGTCGCCCCCGCGATCAGCGCATATTCGATTGCAGTGGCTCCGTCTTCATTTTTCATGAAGTGGGCAATTGACTGATACATGTTTCGTCTCCGTACACTCAATTCGATTGAGCTTAATCATCATATAACCCCAGGATCCCGGTCTGCTTCCTTGTTGTTCAGCGAGGTTCATAATCGGCCACAGATATAAACGATCTCTAAACAGGGAGACTTTGCCCCACTTGTATTTATGGAGATGTTTCGAAACTTGATAAAGTTTTATGTAATTTTCACATAATCGATCAAATGTGGGTCAGGACAGCAAGTCCCGGATGCGATAATACAGCATCCCCAGTGTCAGCCCCGGCCTGCGCAATGCACCACCGGGGAACGGCAAATGGCGAATGCGGGCAAATACATCAAACTGTTCCGTATCGCCGACAATGGCGTCTGAAAGCACCTTGCCCAGCATGCCTGCCAGCACAACGCCTTGGCCGGAAAACCCGTGCGCGTAGTAGATGGAACTGTCGCTTCGTCCCATATTGGGCAAGCGGTTGTGGGTAATGCCAATGTGGCCGCCCCAAGCATACTGCATCTTCACATCAACCAGTTGTGGGAAAATGCGCAACACTCTGGGTCGCATGCTGGAGCCCAGATCGCGCGGATGAATTCCGGAATAACTGCACCTGCCGCCAAACAGTAACCTGTGGTCCGCCGTCATTCTGAAATAGTCGACCACGTAATTGCTGTCGCAAACCGCTTCATTGTCGCGGATCAGGCTGCGTGCGCGTTCCTCGCCGAGCGGTTCGGTTGCCACAACATAGCTGGCCACCGGCATCACGCGATGGTTGAGACCTCGAACCAGCGAACCAAGATAGGCATTGCAGGCCACAACAATCTGTTTGCAGGCGACCGTCTTGCCCGATTTAAGCTTCAGGGCAGGGGAACTGCCACCTTCAATGCTGCTGACTTCCGTATTTTCAAAGATCTGTCCGCCGCTGCCAAGTACGGCATCGGCGAGACCCAGGGCGTAGTTCAGCGAGTGTATATGACCAGCGTCCTGTTCACGAAGCGCACCATGATAAGCCTTGCTGCCGATTTTCTCTGCCAGTTCCTCACGGCTCAGAAGTGTACAGCCCTCCACGCCGTACTTTTCCAGCTCTTCCTTGTGTTCAACAAGGCCTGTCATATGGCTAGGCCGGGTAGCAGCATGAAGAAAGCCCCAGGTCAGGTCGCAGTCAATCTTGTGCGTCTTGATGCGGGCCTCGATCAGTCGCTTGCCCTGTTCGGCAACATCAAAGCAGATGCGCGCATCGCCTGATCCGAGTTGTTTTTCAAAACCTTCCATACCCGGCGAATAGCCGGTGCAGACCTGGCCGCCATTGCGCCCTGTCGCGCCCCATCCTATCGGGCCTGAATCAAACACTGCTACCGCGCGTCCGCGAAGCGCGAGTTCCAGGGCGGCGGAAAGGCCGGTGAACCCGGCGCCTATCACGCAGACATCAACCTTGTCCGGCACGGCCGAGCGGTCAGATGTTGCAACCTGCCGGTTGGCGGTTTCTGCGTAGTAGGTGGGCTGGTCGAGAGATCTGTCGGTCATGAAGTGCGCAGGTACCATTCATAATCGAGTTGATGGATGGTGTAGTGGTGGGCATCTGCCTCGAATGACCGTGCGGTGTGGAATGCATCACACCATTTTTCACCGAAATACTGTTTTAAGATGGTGCCTTCTTCAAATGCCTTCAGTGCGACCGGCCACCTGATTGGCAGGTCTACGCCTTCTTCGCTTTCATATCCGTCGCCGGTTATCGGGTCTTGCGGCACGACACTGTTGGTGATGCCATGGTGAATGCCCGCCAGCACCGCTGCCATGACCAGGTAGGGGTTGGCATCGGCGCCTGACACGCGATGTTCAACTCTTATCGTCTTGTCGCTGCCGCCCGGTATGCGCAACGGAACCGTTCGGTTGTCACCGCCCCAGAGCCCGCGCACCGGCGCATAGGTTCCCGGCCGCAAGCGCCGGTATGAGTTGGCATTGGGTGCAAATATCGCCATGCCTTCCTGCATGGTTGCCAGCAGCCCGCCTATGGCGCTGCGCAGCTTGTCGGAGATCGGCCGGTCCACAGCCGCGTCATGAGGGCCGAGGAAGATATTGTTGCCGTCCTTGTCGAGCAGGCTGCAGTGGATGTGCAGCCCGCACCCTGCCTGTTCTGCAAACGGCTTGGCCATGAAGCTGGCAATTGTGCCGTGCTTGCGCGCAACCGCCTTGATGCAGCGCTCCAGCATGATTGCCTGATCGCACGCCTGGAGTGCATCGTCTGTGTGGTACAGGTTGATTTCAAACTGCCCGGCTGCGTACTCGGAAACAAAGGTTTCTGCGGGAATGTTCTGGTCCTTGCAGGCCTCCTGGATTTCGTCGAGCAGGGTCTCGAAATCATACAGATCATCTATGGAATAGACATTGGTCGTGCTGGCCCGCCATCCGGTTTCCCCTGAGCGCGCCGGGACGACTTCGCCCCGGGCTGCGGCTTCCTGGTCGATCAGGTAAAACTCATACTCGATAGCCACAACAGGTGTCAGTTCCATCTCTGCGAAGCGGTCAAGCACAGTTTTCAGGAGATGACGCGGATCTGCAAAATGCGGGACCCCGTTTGCGTCCACCATCGAGGCAATCACCTGCGCGGAGGGTCGCTTGGCCCACGGAATGCGGGTCAGGGTGCCTGCAACCGGAAAACACAGATAATCCGGGTCGCCGTCACTGGTGCCGTACTCAAAGGTTTCAACATTGCGCCCGGTCCAGTCCAGCAGATAGTTCGACCCCGGCATTCTGGCGCCTTCGGAATACAGCTTTGGCAGATAGTCACGTGTCAATTGCTTGCCGCGCAATATCCCGTTCATATCGGGTATCAGCATGTCAATTGTCACCACGTCGGGATTGTCGGCGAGGAAGGCGATAGCCTCACTGTCGGGCTTGGTTGGTGAGTTCATGAGATACCTTCAGAAAATAAAACACGGCAAAGAAGTTACGTCAGCGAACCTGTTCATGCCTTATCCACCATTGTCAATGAAGGCATTTTTTTCGTCAAGCGATCAGGCTATGGTGCATTTTCCTGGCGGCTTGGCAGCAAGACCGATGACCGCCGTTACTTCTGGTGGTTCATGTCGATAGCAAAATTTGAAGAATGGTTCGCAAAGCACAACATTGATGAGATTGAGTGCCTTGTGCCTGATCCGGCCGGTACACCGCGCGGCAAGATACTGCCGGCCAGGAAGTTTCTCAAAGGCATCGGCAACACCTCGATGCGGTTGCCGGAAGATATTTTCATTCTGACCGTGACCGGAAAATACTCGTGGCAGGATTCACCCGTCTCGGATGCTTCGGGCGATGTTTACCTGATTCCCGATATCAACTCGCTGAAGCTGGTGCCCTGGCATGTCAACCCGACGGCGCAGGTGATTTGTGACGCTCACTATCTGAACGGTGATCCGGTCGATATATCGCCGAGATATGTGCTGAAGCACGTGTTGCAGCTTTATGCCGAGCAGGGCTGGAAACCGGTCGTGGCGCCGGAGCTTGAGTTTTACCTGGTCAAGAAGAACCTCGATGCGGATTATCCGCTCGAAGCGCCTGTCGGAACCAGCGGCAGGGCGGAAAAAGTTGGCCAGGCCTATGGCATAGATGCAGCCAACGAGTACGACCCGATCGTTGAGGATATCTATGATTTCTGTGAGGCTCAGGAAATAGATATCGACACCATCAGCCATGAAAGCGGCCCGGCCCAGCTGGAAATCAATTTCAACCATGGCGACCCGCTGGAGCTTGCTGATCAGGTGTTTTTGTTCAAGCGCACTGTTCGCCAGGCGGCGCTGAAACATGACGTCTATGCTACATTCATGGCCAAGCCGCATCAGGATGAGCCGGGCTCCTCAATGCATCTGCACCAGTCGTTGCTGGATTTGAAAACCGGACAAAATCTGTTCAAAGGGCGTGGCAAAAACCCGTCCAAACTGTTCATGGCCCATGTTGCAGGACTGCAGCGTTACCTGCCGGCGGCAATGGGGTTTTGTGCACCCAATGTCAATTCCTATCGCCGGCTGGTGCCGAATTCCGATGCACCCACCAATACCCATTGGGGTATCGACAACCGGACCGCACCATTGCGCATGCCGAATTCCGATCCGCAAAATACCCGCATCGAAAACCGGGTTCCAGGGGCCGATGCGAACCCGTATCTGTGCATTGCCGCGTCACTGGCCTGTGGGTATCTCGGCATGATGGAAAAACTGGAGCCCACAGCTCCGATTGAAGGCTCTGCCTACAGGTATGCTCATTCCCTGCCGATCAATCTTGATGATGCGATGAACAAGCTGAACTATTCCAGGCCGCTGAAAACAGTGTTGGGCCAGCGTTTCGTCGAGGCCTTCATGGCGGTAAAGGAAGAAGAGCAGGTGCAATACCGCAAGGTTATCTCGTCATGGGAACGGGAATTCCTGCTGCTCAACGTCTGATCCGGGCGATCAGGTTCTCAGTGAACCAAAACAAGTGTGACACGGGCAATCCTGCTTGCCGGCAGGAAATCACAAGCCAAGGCGAGTGGGCATCTTGTTTGGCTCAATGACGGCAATGCGGACATAGTGAGCATTCGCTGCGTCTACGCCAAAGGTCTGCTTGGGGTTGATAATGGATGAGGTCGTCATGGTGCGGCGTTCTCCAATTCCAGTTTCAGCTCGTATGCAAGTTCGAAGAAACGTCTTCGAACTTCGGGTGCGTAGGGGTTCGATTTCTCAATTGCCTCGAATACTTCGGGTGCATCATGTTGAACCATCGAAATTGCTTCCATGAGCAAATCGAAACTTAAGGTAGTCATGCGTGTCGGCATTGGCCCCATGTCTAGTAGAACCTTAGCGATTAGATGCGTCAGGCCTTGAACAGTTGCAACCTCGCGGTCGTGTTCTTGCGGTGTTGTGAATATTATCTGAAGGCCGAGCTGCTTACGCAGAAAAGCCGCGAGCAACCGATGGCTATTTCCTCGAATTGGGCAAATCGCGATCTTCAACCCTTTGATGCCGTTACGAGCGCTTTGCGGTCCAAAAAGAGGATGTGTAGCCACAATATTTACGTGGTTGGGGAGTATTCTCTCCATGATTTCAGAGGGTTTGACCTTTACGGACCCAACATCAATCACGAGAGCACCGGGGCGGCAAGACGTGGCGATAGAAGTTACGATTTCTTCGCAAGATGAAACTGGAGTGGACACCACAACGACGTCGCAACATGCAGCAGTGGCCAATGAGGTGAGTGTCGCACCTAGACTTGCTGCCTCCTCATTCAGGCATGGCACGGGATCATAAGCGAACACATCAAAATGGCCCGCTATATGACAGGAAATTAGCTTTCCGAACGCGCCAAAACCTATGATGCCGACCGATATTTTTCTTGTATTTGAGTTCTCGAAATTCATCCTATGACCTCTATTTTGCTGCCAGGCAAAAGGTCATTTGGTGATTGTTGACCGCTGGCTATAGGCAGCGGCAAAAATAACGACAAAGTTTCCGCAGCTATGAAAGCTGAGGATAATAGTTATCTGCGATGAGTAGCGGCTTTGTCATAACACTGGCTGTAATGCATATTGCCTGGCACCGTCAACCGTGGTGCGACAAGTCAATTTGGACATTCGCTGCGCTACGGCAATTGAGTAAAATGGGCTCGACACAGCCGTCGCCAGTCGCGAACCGAGGAAGTCATTCAGGCACTGCACATCAAACGCCAGTTGTATGGACTCAGTGGTCAACTCACTATCCTCATATGATTAACTTAAATGGGCAGGAGAGACCGGCCCTGTGCAATTCAGGAAGATTTCCATGAATACGGATGACGAACGCAGTAGCGGCGGCGATGGAAGTGACCTCTTTTCAAGATTTGACAAAATTGGCAAACAGCTTCTGAGCAACCCGCTCTGGTGCCTGATTGTCGTCGTCCTCGGATTAGTCATGTTGCCGGTTGCTGTCTGGATGGATCTTAGAAACCTTTCCAACGCGTCGTTGACACGGCAGGCTTCCGATCTGAATTCAATGATTTCTGACATACGCAGTTATTATTCACGCAATGTTGTTGCACGTGTGCTTGAGAACCATGGTATCTCCCAGCCAGCGAACAACTATGAGCAGGTTGCAGGGGGCATCCCGATTCCTGCAACACTTTCGATCGAGTTGGGCGAAGTGATCGGGGGGCGGGCCAAAGGAATAAATTATCGCTTTGTTTCTGACGACCCGTTCAGAGGTAGGGCACGGCACAATCTCGACCCTTTTGAAATGCGCGCACTGGCTGAACTGCGCACAGCTGGTCAAGGTGCCAAGAACATCACAGAAATCAATGGGTCTCTATTTGACCGTCAAATCCGCATGGCTGTTCCGGTTGTTATGGGAGCGGCGTGTATTGCGTGTCACAATTCGCATGCAGAAAGCCCCCGTAAGAACTGGAAGGTAGGCGATGTCCGGGGCATCCAGGCAATAACGATAGACCAACCAATTGCCGCCAATCTTTTCTCGTTCAAATTTCTTCTTACTTACTTCGTTCTGGCAGGCGCCATCGGGTTTATATTTTTGGCCTTGCAATGGCGCCAGGCTGTGCAGTTCGCAGGGATGAATACCGAACTTGAGGAGGCGAATTCTTTCCTTGCTGCCGTGTCGTTGAAGATATCCAAATACCTGTCACCGCAAGTCTATAAGTCGATTTTTAGTGGTGAGAAGGATGCCGTGATTGCCACTGAACGAAAGAAACTGACCATCTTTTTCTCTGATATCAAGGACTTCACCGAAGCCACCGAGCGCCTGCAACCTGAAGAACTGACGACCCTGCTGAATGAATATTTCACCGAGATGGCCAAGATCGCCCATGACCACGGTGCAACAGTCGACAAGTTCATTGGGGATGCAATCCTTGCCTTCTTTGGTGACCCTCATACCCGTGGCGCGAAACAGGATGCATTGGACTGCATTAGAATGGCCATCGCAATGCAGAAACGCCTGGGAGAACTAGGCAAACAATGGCGGCGGCGAGGATTTGAGAAACCGCTTCAAGCCCGCATGGGCATAAATACTGGATATTGCAATGTCGGCAATTTCGGTAGCGAAGACCGCATGGACTACACCATCATTGGCGCCGAGGCAAATGTCGCCGCGCGCCTTGAGGCAACTGCCAAACCGGGTGGTATTGTCATGAGCTATGAAACCTACGCACTTGTTCAAGACCATGTGACAGCGCATCCCCAAAAGCCAATTGTCCTGAAGGGGATCAGCCGCAAGCTTGTGCCCTATGTCATCGATGCGAACTCGGTGTTGGGTGAAGAAGCCGAAAGCGATGTGGTGGAGATTAGCGCAGATCGACTGGAACTGAGCGTCAAGCTCGGGGGCATCAGTGCAACTGAGCGCAGCAAGCTTGAGACAGTGCTGTCATCCGCTCTCGACGCCGTGCGGTCAAAATAGAACAATCCAGCCGATTTAACGTAGCCTGTGTTGGCCGGTTGTGCTTGAAAAGGTAAGTATTTTTCTACTGTTTGCAGAGAACGTGTTTGGTTCGATTGGACGAGTGCTCACGTCTAACTCATAGCTGCCGTTGATATCTATTGGGGAAATGTCCGCCAAGTGTTGTGGATTCAAACGGATATTCATCTGTCTCTAAGCGGCCCCCGGAACCCAAATTGCTCTGGAGAATCAAAACCGGCGGAGTGTTTCCACCCCGCCGGTTCTTTGTTTCCGTGTCTGTCAGCGCAGGTTACTTGACGCGATACTCTTCCGGTGCCAGCAGCAGGAAGTCGTTGTCTTCACCGGACACATGACATTCATGGCAGAATCCAACACCAGCAGAATTGGTCGACTTGGTGACGCCCATGGTGTTGCCGCCCGGCAGGATAGCCGCATAGCGCCAGTTGGACGTATCGGCGTTAAAGCCCTTGGTCATTTTCTCCATGATGAAGAGGGGCCCAAGTTTTGCCTCGCCGTTTTTACCAACCGTGAAGCTTGGCTTTGCCATCGTTGACCCGACCGGCACCGCCTTGATGTCGTCGAACATTTTATAGGCTTTGAGGCCGATCTTGTTGACCAGGTTCTGTACCTGACGCCCGCCATGGGTCGCGCTGATGTAAGGTTGCGTTGTTACCTGGGTGAACCCTTTCCACCGTGTAGCGGCCCAATGCTTTCCACCCGTGTAGGACTTGGCCATCACAGGCTTCAGGCAGTCGTAAAGAGCCACTGCCTCTTCGCTTGTCAGTTCAGCACTTTCCGCTGCCGCACATGGATTGCATGGGTTGCAAGGGTTACAAGCCGCCTTGCATGGATTGCACGGGTTGCAGGCCTTTTTGGCTGCGCACGGGTTGCACGGATTGCAGGCCTTTGCCGCAGCACACGGGTTACATGCCTTGGCTGCCGCACATGGATTACATGGGTTGCAGGCTTTGGCCGCTTTGCATGGGTTACACGGATTGCAGGCCTTGGCAGCAGAACACGGATTGCAGGGGTTGCAGGCTTTTGCCGCCTTGCAGGGGTTGCACGGATTGCAGGCCTTGGCGCAGAACACGGATTGCAGGGGTTGCAGACCTTTGCTGCTGCGCACGGATTACATAAGGCCGCTGTCTGAAGGCGCGGAACAAAACAGCCGGTCGGCGCGCCGCCAGCGGATGCCGAACATGGATTGCAGGGGTTGCAAGGGTTACATGCACCACAAGCAGCTTTGCATGGATTGCAAGGGTTGCAGGCTTTTGCAGCTGAGCAAGGGTTGCACGGATTACATGCTTTTGCCGCTGAGCAGGGGTTACAGGGATTGCATGCCTTTGTGGCAGCGCACGGATTGCAGGGATTACACGCCTTTGTGGCAGCGCATGGATTGCATGCGGCTTTGGTTGCAGCACAAGGGTTGCAGGCTGCAGTTGCCATGCGAGGCTCGCTGACCGTTCCGACTGCAACCACACCGGCAGCAAGGCCGAGCGCAACCGGAAGCGCGGCAGCGCTTCGCATCAGGTTGGATGTGAATGACTTCATTGGTTTCCTCCTTGAGTATGCCGGTGCGACATAATGAACATTACGGCACTGTAATGTGCAGGGCTGCTACACCCCAGTCACGATCAAGGGCAAAAGCGTCAACTTGCCGTGAACATAAAAAAAACCGCCAGCCACGCAAATGACCAGCGGTTTCAACAAAGCCATCCGGGTTCAGCAGAACCCATGGACCTGGTCTGGTGTTACAGTTTCAGCAGATGTTACTGCTTGGCTGCCGAGCAGGGATTGCAAGGATTGCATGCTGCTTTCTTGGCAGCAGCACATGGATTGCAGGCACCACAGGCGGCCTTCTTGGCAGCAGCACATGGGTTGCAGGCACCGCATGCTGCTTTCTTGGCAGCCTGGCATGGGTTGCAGGTTGCGTATGCAGGAGCGTCGCTGACAACTGGCGACAGGACAACAGCACCGGCAGCAAGGCCCAGGACAACAGGAAGAGCTGCAGCGCCAGACAGAAGTTTCGATTTGTGCATGTTCATGAATGTATTCTCCACTTTGGGTTGTGCCGAAATGGCTTTTTTGTATTTGACCCAGTTGCAACCTTAGCGCCGGATTGCGACCATTGCGGTCAAACTCGGCACATGTATTTTCAATTTGCCGTGAGGGGCGTGTGAACCAGTCGGAAGCCCACAAGGATGTGCTTGATGCTGTCGGGTCGCGAATGCCGGGCTGCAGGTCTGCACACACCACATCCACTGTCGTCCCACGAACCGCCCTTGACGATGCTGCGTTGCGCCGGCGCGGAAGTCGATGTCCATTCAAACACCTGTCCGGCAGGATCAAGCAGTCCGTAAGGGCTCGCTCCATCGGCAAAACTGCCAACCGGCATGGTCGTGAAAGGTCCCTTGTCATGGCTGTTCAGCAAGTCGGGGTCGAACGTGTTGCCCCACGGAAACCGGTTGCCGTTCGGCCCTCGTGCCGCCTTTTCCCATTGCTGTTCGGATGGCAGCAACCACTGCTTGCCGGTCTTTGTGCTCAGCCATTCGGCAAATGCTTCTGCGTCTGCGCGTGACACCATCACAACTGGATGCTGCTCGCGCCCGCTCGGCAATTTTCTCGCCAGCCAGGCGAACTGCCTGGTGCGTTTATAAGGGTGGACAAGCCGGTAGCCTTGCCAGGTCTTCCTGTCCACATCCGGAGCCCGGTGTCCCGTCGCGTTGACGAAACGGGCATAGAGCGCGTTGGTAACCGGTGTGCGCATGATGTGAAAGGTCGGCAGATCAGCAGGTTTTCTGGCCGGCTCTGATTCGTACCATTTGTTCTTGCGGGTGACGGAATGACCGTAGGCTGCCTCGTCCAGCCGGTAGGCAGCCTCACGTTCCGCCCTGTCGGAGCCCTGTATGAACGGTCCTGCCGGTACAGTCACAGTATCAATATCGAATGCGTGTGCCTGTATTGGCGCCACCAGCAGCAACAGCGATGCCAACGCCACCGTGCCAGCCCGCCTGATCGCAGGTATCATGCCACGTTGCGTAGATCGGCAAGTGCCTTTTCAACTGCTGCAATCTGTCTGTCGATACTGATGTCCATGATCGACGTCACTTCCAGGTCGCGATCTTCATAAACATCAATGCCGGGTTTCATGGCTGCCCAGCTTTTCATGGTCTTGTCGCGCTCAATCAGCAATTTCTCAATCTGGGGCCGGAACAACCGCATCACCGCGCTGAGTGCGCGGTTGGTGGCGAAGCACGGATAGGTCAGATCCATCTCGTAGCAATCGAGCAGTGCGATGACATCTTCGGCAGCATAAAAAGTCTCGTCAGTTACCCAGCGATTGGTGGTGAACAGACCGATGGGATTGCCCGGCCGGTCCATGGAGACAGCAACGAAGTGCGTCAGCGCATCCTTGCCCTCGGGACGTTTTGCTTTTCCCTTGTAGGGAACCGGCTTGATGCCTTTCGGCATACCGGCAGCTCTCAAGAATGTGTGGAAGTGCCCATGCTCGCCCGAGTCCGGCCTGTGAGCGTGATAATAATATTGTGAATGGGTCTGGTCATCATACACATCACCTTTCGGGTAATGATCGAGCTCGTAGAACGTTCCCTGATTGGCAAGGCATTGCCCGACCATGTTCTGGCTTGATTTGTTCAGGACCCTCAACATCTCTTTTACGGTGCGCCCGGCTTCGGCCATTTGCTCAAGCCGGCTGCGGGGTAACACGCCAAGATGCTGCGCCGTTTCAAACTGCATGTTTTGTATGGTCATCATGACCGCAGTATTACAGCAATTAATGGCAACCGCAAAAGCCTCTCGTGCCGCAATTCAAGTGAAAGTGACAAAGGGTGATCAACTTAAGTTGCAACCGTTTGATGTATTGCAACCGAACCTCTACACTGGATCAGGATGATCTTTGGGTAAACCAATCCGTATCATTGATTTGAACGTTTCCTGCAGGTGGCAACAGGATGCAGGTGTAAGGGTGGTTATCACAGGCCGTCTGTGTTGAGAGAGACACTAATGAATGGTTATTTCTGCGGACGGCGTGGTCTTTGGAGTAAGGGGAGAAATTTCATGTGGCCACGGGTCCTGAAACTTGCTGCTGCGTTGTGTGTCGGTATTGCCTGCCTGGCCGGGCCGGCACCATGGACAATCGAGCACGCGCACGCTGCCAAGGGTAATGCCGTGCCTGATGCCGCCACGACGCGGCAGGCGATCATTGAGATACTGAATACCAAAGACCGTTTGCCCTTGCCGATTCAAAAGGTGCGCAAAACGCTGACGGAGCACTATGTCGACAATAACGGCGAGATATTCTGGGTCGGCACCAGCCGCATGACCCCGTTTGTTCAACGGCTTGAGTTTGCCGACGATGATGGTCTCAGGCGCGCAGATTACCCTGTCGATTATCTCGTCGGGCTTCGCGATCAGATAGATCCGGCAAATCCGCTGGCAGCAGCCTATGCTGAAATTGCCTATTCGGCGTTCTTTCTCGGCTATGCAAGTGACCTGGCTACGGGCCGCGTCATTTTATCCAAAATAGATCGCGACCACTTTCAGAAACCGCGCAAGCTGGACCTTCTGTCATTGCTGCAGGGAGTGGGGTCGGCGCGCAATCCATCGCAGTATCTGGGCACGGTGGAACCGCAGAATGCCCACTACCGGGCGCTGAAATCGCTGCTGCGCGAGTATCGCACTATCGCCGGTGAAGGCGGTTGGGGAACAGTTGATCGCGGCGAGGCCCTGAAACCCGGTATGAGCGAACCGCGCGTGCTGCAGCTTCGCGCACGCCTGGAAAAATCCGGTGATATTTCGCCGCGCGAGGTGCAGGACCCGATGCTCTATTCGCCGGACCTGGTCTTGGCGTTCGAACAGTTTCAAAAGCGCAATGGCCTGGATGCCGACGGCATCATCGGGCCCGGATCGCTGTCCATGCTGAATGTCACGGCCGAGGAGCGGATGCGCCAGATTATCATCAACATGGAGCGCTGGCGTCATATGCCGCGTGACATGGGCGATCGCCATCTGATGGTCAATATCGCCGCGTTTGAACTCTATACCTATGAAGACGGAACCCTTGTTGAAGCCCGTCCGGTCATGGTCGGCAAAGATCGCCATCAAACGCCGATCTTTTCCGACGAGCTTGAATATGTGGATATCAATCCGACCTGGACAGTGCCGTATTCGATCGCAACCAAGGAGATGTTGCCGAAGCTGCAGGCCAACCCGGGCTATCTCGGCGACAATTTTGAACTCCTGGCAGGTGGTCAGTCCATTCCATTCACGTCGGTGAATTTCAACAACTATTCGCGCGGTGATTTTCCCTTCACCATCCGGCAGAAACCCGGTGCCAAGAACGCGCTCGGGATCATCAAGTTCATGTTGCCCAACCGCCATGCGATTTACCTGCACGACACACCGTCAAAGGCCCTGTTTGGCAAAGCCCAGCGCGCCTTCAGTCATGGCTGCATCCGGGTATACAAGCCGCTTGAGTTTGGTGTCTCGGTCCTGAGAAATGAGCCCGGCTGGAATCTGCAAAAGCTGCAACGCGTTGTTGAAACCCGCAAGACAACCCGCGTCAGGCTCAAACAGAAAGTGCCGGTCCATATTGTTTACGCAACAGCCTGGCGTGGTGAAGGCGGATCCGTGGAGTTTCGCAAAGACATCTACTCCCGCGACAAGAAGCTTTACAATGCACTGTTCGGCAAACCCTCATCATAGATCGGGTATGGTTTTTGATTGAAACAATCAAAAACCATAAAACGGGTCGTTTCTGGAACTCAAGCAAAAGGCCCGCCAAACTTGGCGGGCCTTTAAGATTTGCGAGATCATGGTTCGTTGAACCCACCCCAATCCGGAGCGACCCGGCTACTCAGTACTTGTTGAACCCGGGTTCACCCGTGCTGCCTGCAGATCAAGCGGCACAGCAAGGTATTTTTCAAGGCCGGTCAGTTTGGCCTGTGCGGGAGGCGGCTGGACGATCTGTGCGGTAGTGCCGGGTTTCGATGGCAGAATACGGTCATAGTACCGTTTCGATCCTGTCGCCGCAGCAGCTACTGCCGGTTTGCTGTAACCGACGGTCGTGGCAACCTGTGGGTTTGCTGTGTGTTGCTGGCTTGCCGCAGCAGTGGTTGCCTGAACCGGCTTGCCGTCGCTGCCGGGCCACGTTATAAGGCCGCCGAGAGAGGCGCTGGCCAGCCTGGCCTGCCGCTCAATTTGATACCCCAGTTCCGGTCCGTACAGGCCCAGCGTGACGCCGCTGGAAATGCAGGTGATCCCGACAAAGGTGGCAATAGCCATTTTGGCCACAAGACTGGTTGGTTTGTGTGTGCCTGCGGGTTTCCTCATGCGCTGTGCCCTGATAGCCGCAACAGAGAAGTTCATGTTGCCGGGGCGGCGGTGGTAACCCGCATTATTGTTGTGCTCTTCAGCCTGATCCCCAAGCAGGCTCTCTTCCATGGCAGGCACGCTGGAAGAAAGAGGTTCCTGCGGTGCGGCTTCATAACCGCCACGCTGTTGTGGAAACAGACGTGGAGTACGCAAATCCCGTTTTCTCGGCGCTTCAAATTTTGCCTTTGCCTGTGGCTTACCGTCAATCCGCCTGATGATGGGACCATCGTCATCAGCGCCTGACGCCTGAGCGTCCTGACGCCGAGGCTCAATGCGGAAAGCAAAAGACATGTCCTCGCTACGCGGGCGAAGTTGCTCATTCTCGTGTTTGGCGCGTACCGTGTTCCGCGCATTGTCGTGCGCGTCTTCACTGGTAGCATCATTGCCGACGAGGGGGTGTTCGGCGCTGACTTGCATAATGAGAGATTCCCTTGATCGATTAAGAGAGCCGTCCCTCAGCCTTGCACTTTAGGGCCGATAACGACCGCAATATGATTGGTATAAGGCAATTTTGTGCAGGCAGATCATCAGCTTGCGGTGTTTCTGGCATACGGCAGGTGAACAACTGGCGCTTGTGTGCAGGTGCGAAAGCGCTATCTATTTAGGCGACTGGCTGACCGGGCCATAATTCACAAATCCGACAACCACGAGGCAATCAGCGTGCAAAGTATCGTCGAACCATTTACCCAAAGAGCGGCAGCCCGAAACGGCCTGATCGTGTATCCCGAAGGCACAGACCCCCGCATTGTCGAGGCTGCCGTGGAATTGCAGAATTCCGGGCTTTCCCGCGCTGTTTTACTAGGTAAGGCTGATGCCGTAACGGCAGTTTTCGACAACCTGAAATTGTCCTCCAAAGGCATCGGTGTACTGGACATTGAAACCTCGTCCGAGCTGGACGGCTTGCAACAGAAACTGCTGCAGAAAAAGCCGGACATGGACCCTGAAAAAGCTGCGTCCATGGTGCGCGATCCGCTCTATTTCGGCGGCGCCATGGTTGCCTCCGGTCAGGCCGATGCAATGATTGCCGGTGCCGCAAATGCGACAGGAAAAGTGATCTCGGCATCCCTGCGCACCATCGGTCTCACCCCGGGTACCAGGCGTTTGTCCAGTTATTTCCTCATGTCAGTGCCGAATCACCGGGGTGGCGGGCGCAAGGATTTCCTGTTTGCGGATTGTGCAGTAAACATTGACCCGCCCGCTGAAGACCTCGCAGAGATTGCCATGGCAACAGGCAAGACAGCAGCAAAGCTGCTTACCGAACCGGCAAAAATAGCGCTGCTGTCCTTTTCCACCAAGGGTAGTGCGGCTCACGACAGTGTCACCAAGGTAACAGATGCGCTGGCGATTGTGCGTGAACAGGCGCCAGAACTCAGCATTGACGGTGAACTGCAGGTCGACGCCGCATTGGTCCCGTCAGTGGCAGAGCGCAAGGTCAAAAGCAGTGCCGGTGTGGCAGGCGATGCCAATGTGCTGGTATTCCCGGACCTGAATTCAGGCAATATCGGCTACAAGCTGGTGCAGTACATGGGCAATGCAGATGCCATCGGGCCGTTTTTTCAGGGTTTTGACAAACCGGTGTGTGACCTGTCGCGTGGCTGTTCTGTTGATGATGTTGTTTCAGCAGCCGTGATTCTGATGGCCACGGCCTGAGGCACAACGGATCATTCTCTATATCAGCGATTTCACCAGGCCCAGCGCGGCAAGGAAGGCCAGCAGGCTGATCGCCATGCGCCGGAAGTTTTCCGGTGCTGCCGACACGAACTTCCGCCCGCCCAGCCATACCCCGGCACCCAACAGAGGAATGCACAGCGCTGCTGCGATGAAGGTATCGGTTGATATGACACCGGCGTAACCCAGGATTGGCAATGCCACTAGGTCGATAGCGCACAGGTAAAATATCATCGTGGCGCGAAAGACCCTGGCAAGCAGGTTTTGCGCGGTTAGAAACAGGGCGACAGGCAATCCGCCTATTGCTGCCGCATTGGCAAGTCCCGACACTATGCCGACACCCACTGTGCCGGCAGTGCCTGTTTTCGTGCGCAGGCTCCAACCGCTCAACAACAGGGCACACATGATCAGGATCCAGACCGAAATGATCAGGCGGAGCAGATCTGTGTCTAGAGAGCTGAGCAGGCCAATCGACACCGGCATGCCGATTGTTGCACCAAGCAGCAGCCAGCCCAGCAGGGGCCTGTTGAAATCTTTCAGTGCAGCAGGTGCCTGGCCTGCCGTCGCCGCAATTTCCAGCAGCATGACCACGGGCACGAAGTTGAGCGGGTTGGTGACAAGTGCTGATGCCGAAACAACAAGTGCTGAAAATCCAAACCCCGAGTATCCGCGAATGTAGGCCGCACCGAGCACTGCCAGGGCCATCCAGGCAAGCGGCCACCCGGCAAGATCAAACGGGATGGACATTGGCTATCCTTTCAGCATGCTCCGCACATGGTGCGCGATAGCCAGTTCTTCATTGGCCTTGACGATCCAGACCGGGCAGGGTGCAGCCGGCGGAGAGATTTCCATCTCACCTTTCACATTACGCTGGTTTTCAATCACCACATCCAGCCAGTTCAGATGATTGACAATGCCAGCGCGGACGGGTGCTGCATTTTCCCCGACACCAGCGGTAAACACCAGCCCGTCTATGCCTTCTAGTGCAGTGATCAGTGAGCCTGCATGACGCGCTGCCCAGTAGCAGTAATAATCCACTGCTGCTTGTGCGCGCGGGCTTTTACTGGCCAGCAGTTCGCGCATGTCCCCTGAGATGCCGGACAGGCCCAATAATCCGCTCTGGCAATACAGCAGGTCTTCAAGTTCGTTGAGCCCGAGACCTTCATCGCGCATCAGGGCAATCAGGACACCGGGGTCCAGTGCACCTGAGCGGGTCGACATCACCAGACCGTCAGCGGTCGAGTATCCCATGGTCGTTGCAACACCAATGCCATCCCTGACCGCCACCATGCTGGCACCTGAGCCCAGATGGGCAATCAGCAGACGTTTTGGCAGTGGCTTGCCGGTGAGGTCGGGCAGGGCAGCGACGACATGTTCGTAGTTGAGACCGTGAAAACCGTATCGATGATACCCCTTGTCGTGGAATCTTTGCGGTAATGGGAGACGCACATCGGTATCGGGTTGATCGGCGTGAAACGCAGTGTCGAAACATGCAACCTGCGGCAGGTCCGGCGCCAGTTCCCGCATCCGGCGAAGCGCGGCAATGCCAAACGGCAGGTGCAAAGGTGCCTTGGACCGCAAGTCGTCCAGGTTGGCGAGCACAAGGTCGTCGACAATCACCGGGCCGGTGTAAATGTCGCCGCCATGCACAATTCGATGGCCGCTGCCGGCAAGTGTCTCAGGCCCGTTTCCAGTGTCTCCGAGCCAACCCAGAACTGCGTCCAGTGCCTTGGCATGACCGGCATCTGGGGGCAGGGAAGGAGCTGCACCTGGATGCGCTGTGCCATCCGGCCATTTGGCAGCGAATGCCGGTGTGCTGCCGAGGCCATCGACCTGACCGTTTATCACCGCTTCAAGGTCATCGCCTGCAAACACCGCGAACTTGAGTGACGAAGAACCCGCATTGAGCACCAGAAAGTTTTTCATGTCTTAGGGTCTGTATCCATTGATCTTATCCATTGTGCGTGAGGATATTTTGTTTCTGACAAGACGAAAGGCCGAAGGAAACCGCCTGGCTTTCAAGGTCATCCATGGCGTGCTCAACATCGGTTAGAGGAGGGGCTCAATCGAAAGCAAGTCGCTCGTTACAGGTCACAGGGAATGTCATTGCCTCAACCATAGGCCGGAATGCCAAGCAAATCGCGAACCTTCGGCACCTGGTCAATGGCCCAACGCACCTGTTGTATGCCATGTCCGCTCATCTGGGCAGGGTCAATGCTGTTGCCCAGCTTCAAACCGGCTTCTATATCTCGCAATTGCTGACGCAGAATTGCAGACAGCAGTATTTTGTGGGCTTCGATCAGGTCATCAATGACATGGGCGGCTTCAATCCCGGCGGCGCGCACTGCTTCGAAGCGTCCGGGTGTGGAAGGCTCGGAAACACCATGCTGCAGGGCGAGCACCCGCGCGGCGGAAAACAACGGCATTAACCCGGCCCGTTTCAAATCCACCCGCCCGTCCTCGAGCTTCCATTTGCCGAACCAGCCCACCGGAGAGGTAAACTCTCCGGCCCGCATCTGCATGGCGTTCAGGAACCCGTGCGCACTTTGGGCCGCGCGCAATGCGTCCATTCGCAAGGTATCCAGCAGGGTATTGTCACCGTGCACGGTTTTGGCGTCAAAGAAAATATCGGCGTTGAGAATGTCCTCAGGCCGCGATTTCGACAGCCATTGCGATACGACAACACGCCACTGGTGGGCGTCCATGCGCCATTCACTGTTTGATGCCATGATGCCGCCCTTGCAATAGATGACCCCGGCATCGTTGAGAGTATCGGCCACAAGGGCTCCCAGTTCGGCAAACCACAGGTCGGCATCACCGCCGGGATCGCCCGTGGCAAACACAATGGCATTGTCCTGGTCCATGGCCAGCAGGCTTTCTCCACGCCCGCCGGAACCCAGAACAAACATCGCATAAGGTTGCGGCGGCGGACCCTTGCCCCGCAGTTCCATTACCGCTTCGCCAAGCACACATGCCCGCTGTGTCAGAGAGCGCAATTCCCGCGATATCACTGCCGCGATATCGCGCGGATCAACGTCTTCCGTGACCAATGCGCGAACCACTGTGGTCAGGCGCGCCCAAACCTTGCCAAGCTCTTCGGTACTGCTCGCCGTATCAATGTCATTACCCAGCGCCACTGCCGTGTCGGCGCGCTGCTTGAGCAGGTCACGGGCGCTTAGCGCGCCGACCAACTTTCCGTCTGCGCCGGTTACACCGAGATGGCGAAACCCGCGACGGGCCATGACAGAAATGGCACGGTAGACGAATTCATCGGCTGCAACAGTGACCAGCGGAAAAGCCATGAATTCGCTCACTGGCATATCCAGGGCCTTTGTGCCATTGGCCTCGATGGCGCGCAACATGTCGCGCTCGGTCAAAATACCCAGCTCATCAGGCCCGGCACCGGGCTTGACGAAGACTGAACTGACCTTCTTGTCCAGCGCCAGTGTCAGAGCAGTCGACATTTTGGTGGTGCCGGAAACGCTCAGGGGCGGGGAGCGCATGATGTCGCCGGTCCTGTGACGGTATGGAAAGCTGTCAATACGGGCATAGTCTGTGACGTTTAAAGGTGCGGTGCGTCCGGGATCCACCACGTCATGCCATCCCGCCTGCGCTTCGCCATGATAGCGCGAAGCGCGCTCCAGGCAGGCCCGTTCGGCTTGTGCCAGGGTGATGATGCCGCGCTGTTTCAACCTGGGTAACAGCGCCTGGAACACATTAAGTGTCACTGTCGCATCACCCAGCGCGCGGTGCCGCCCTGCCACCGGCACACCAAGCCAGGCAGCCGAAGTGTCGAGGGATTGTTCCGGCAGGTCTTCTGCGACCAGTTCAACAAGATGCCGGACATCCAGGCTTCTGGGCGCGCGCCAGCGCAGGCCGTGACGGCGATGTTCTGCTTTCAGGATGGCAAGGTCAAAACCGATCGAATAACCGATCATGATGGCGTTTCCGGTCCACTGCGAAAACACCGGTATCACTTCCGCAATACCATCTGCATCGGCCACGTCGGCATCGGTAATGGAGTGAATGGCCGTGGACGAAGCCGGGATTGCCATGTCTGGATTGACCAGCGCCTGAAATGCAGAAGCAGGCTCGGCACGTCCATCGGTGATGCGAACCGCAGCAATCTCAACAATCCGGTCAGATGCCGTATTGAGACCAGTTGTCTCAGTGTCCATCACCACTGCCGGGACCAGGGCCAATGGCAGAGCTGAAAGGCCGGTTCTTTCAACCATGAAACTCAAGGCTTCATCCTTCCGACAAGGAATGGTTTTGGTTGACTTCGCGCGCGACTGCGTCTGCATCGAGGCGCCTGGCAAACTGTTCGCGAATATCAACCCATGCAAATTTCAAAGAGTTTTCGACAATCTCTGCATCAAACTTCTTGTGTCTGTCTGCAATGGGAGCCCACCGTAAAAGTGCTGCCGGAGATCGGGTGAAGTTTGCCGGCCGCAAGGCCCCGAAGTTCCAGTCGGTTCCCTCCAGTCGACGATCAAATTCCGCAATTACCTGGTCGCGGTCAAAACCTTCAATCGCTTCCGTCTGGTTTTTCTGAAGTCCCAGCGCGTACAATTCACGTGCAAGTTCAACCTTGACCTCATCCGGTTCAGCAGAACCTGCCAGCGCATGAGCAACCGCATGAATGGTCAGGTCAGACAGGCTGGCTGCAAACACCTGCATTGACGCAGTAGCGATTGAGGATCTGAAAACTCCATCTTCAAACATCGACGGCCACCGCGTGCCGATACGCTCTTTCAGGTAGCCATAAAGCTTTTTCTGGGAAACAAAAGCGGCCCGGCTTGCGACGAAATCACCCAGACGGTCAATGCTGTTGAGGCGAAACGAATCACTCCGAAACGCAAAACCGGAGGTGATTGTTCTGGCAAGGGCAACAGCCCGCTCTAACAGTGTGGTGTTCAAATTCAACGGGTCCTTCGCAAAATTCTGCCGATTTTCTGTCTGAAAACGGCCGTGAACTGAATATTCTGGGTGTTAAACCTTCGTTTACATTGTCATAAAACCAGATAAATGCGCTAATTCAGTCGTACGCGTCGATTGGACGCGAACTGGAGAGGGGTCACCAGCAAGTCTAGGCGTTTTTACGCCCGCATCCCTATCCAAACAACAAAAAGCGATCAGGTGCGCGGTTCTTGATTGTTTCAATCAAGGATCATCCTGATCCAGGAGGAAACAATTATGTCTGACGAGAATAAACAAAACGAACAGCGACACTGGGAGAAGACGCGAACGCTCACCATTATCGTTTTGGTGGTTTGGGTTGTTTTTGCTTTCATAGTGCCGTGGAACGCCAAGGCTCTGAACGGGATGTCGTTCATGGGCTTCCCGTTGGGATATTATTTCTGCGTGCAAGGTTCATTGGCGATTTTTGTGGCCCTGATCTGGATCCAAAACTGGAGACAGGACCAAATCGACGATGAACTCGGCGTCAAAGAATAAGGGAGCAAAACAATGCAAGGTAAATTCACTGACAACCTTGGCAAAGTGTATGGAGTGTACACGCTCGGGTTCCTCGGGTTTTTCGCCCTCATGGCAATCTTTGAACAGCTAGGAGCCGGTGCCCGTCTGATCGGCATCCTGTTCCTGCTGTTCACCATCGCCATTTACGCACTTATTGGCTGGCTGTCACGTACCACACAGGTGGAGGAATATTACGTGGCGGGCAGGGAAGTGCCGGCACTGTACAACGGCATGGCGACCGCAGCGGACTGGATGTCCGGTGCTTCGTTCGTGGCGCTTGCCGGTGGCATCTATTTCGGCGGGTATCCTTACCTGGGCTTTGTTGTCGGCTGGACCGGCGGCTATGTTCTGGTGAACTCGCTGATGGCGCCCTATCTGCGCAAGTTTGGCTGTTACACGGTGCCGGACTTTATCGGCACCCGCTATGGCGGCAACACCGCCCGCTTCTGTGCGGTCGTCATTCTCGTGGTGGCCTCGTTCACCTATGTGACTGCCCAGATCAACGCTACCGGCACCATTGCTTCACGCGCTCTCGGCATTCCGTTCGAGGTGGGTGTCTGGTTCGGGATCGCCGGCATTCTGGTTTGTTCGATGCTGGGTGGCATGCGCGGTGTGACCTGGACTCAGGTGGCACAGTATATCGTGCTGATTGTTGCCTATCTGGTGCCCGTGATCTGGATGTCCAATGTGCAGGGCTTCGGCCTGATCCCGCATTTCGGTTACGGTGATGCAGTTCAGCGTATTGCAGAACTGGAAACCACGCTGGGTGTCGGAACACCTCCGACCGAGAAGTTTGCCGGATTGAGTGTACTGACCACGCTGCATAACTCGCCCCAGGGCGGATATGATTCGTGGCGCTTCTTCACGCTGGCACTGTGCATGATGGCCGGTACGGCATCGCTGCCGCACATCCTGATGCGCTACTTCACGACACCTTCGGTGCGTTCTGCCCGTAAGTCGGTGGCGTGGTCACTGCTGTTCATCTTCCTGCTCTACTTCACAGCGCCGGCCCTGGCCACGCTGACCAAGTTGCAGCTTCTGGACCCGAAGCTGGCAACCAGCATCATCGGCAAATCCATTGCAGATGTGAACAATCTGGAGTGGATCAAGAACTGGGATGCCGTTGGCATGCTCAAGGTCACTGATGGCAATGGTGACGGTATTCTGCAGATCAACGAGTTCTTCATGCGAAGCGACATCGTTGTTCTGGCGACACCTGAAATCGCCGGCTTGCCCTACGTGATCTCCGGCCTGGTTGCCGCCGGCGGCATGGCGGCTGCCATGTCCACTGCGGACGGCCTGCTGCTGGCAATCGCCAATGCCCTGTCACACGATCTGTACTACAAGATCATCGACCCCAAGGCAGACACCAAAAAGCGTCTGATGGCGGCTCGTATCTTGCTGGTGTTCATCGGTGTTGCCGGCGCTTTGGTGGCATCACTTAAACTCACTGGTATTTTGGGTGCAGTTGCCTGGGCGTTCTGTTTTGCCTGTTCCGGCCTGTTCTTCCCGCTGGTACTCGGAGTGTGGTGGAAACGGGCAAACCGGGCAGGCGCGATTGCCGGCATGGTGCTCGGGTTCCTGTCAGGTGCGCTGTATCTGATCTACATTCAGAACGGTGGCACCCAGATTGCCGGTCTTGACGGCCTGCGGTTCGGGATCATCGGCATGCCTGTCAGCCTGATTGCGATGGTTGTGGTGTCGTTGATGACACCGGAACCAAGCCAGGAGATTCAGGATATGGTGGATCAGACCCGGTTGCCGGGAGGCAAGACCATCCTCGATAGCGCCCACTAGCGCGTCGACAGCAATACTTGAGGGCGGGACCGCAAAAGTCCCGCCTTTTTCAGGTCTCTCGAAAGAGTAGTTGGTAGCTCATGGAAAATAATCCACTCGACAGCTTTTCGGTCTGGATAGTCGCTGTTGACTATGTGCTTGGCGTTGTCATGTGGACGCTGATCGGGCGCGTTGCAATGAGCATCTTTCTTGCCGAGGATTCCGACTTCTTTTTCATGAAAGTGTTTGTGAAGTCCACAGACCCGATCATCAGATTCTTCGCACCAGTTACACCGGGCTTCCTGATCAAGCCGCTGGTGCCGCTGTTCGTGGCCTGGTTCTTTTACATGGTCCGGTTTTACCTGATGCCATGGCTGCTCGGCTACTCGGTCATGGGCATGCTGTCGTTTCCGCTGGAGGGCGAGGTCGCGCGCATGCTCTACTCCTTGTTCACAAAGAGTGCCGGTCCATAAACCCAATTGCTGTGGATCGTATAAAAACAGCCCGCGTTCAGTTAAGAACGCAGGCTGCCAATAACAGATACAGATGCCGTTACAGTTTAAGGGGTCACACCCTTGACTGCTGCGGACGCATGTCCTTGGGATCAATACCGGCAACAGAAACAGGTTTCTTCATGGCGTCACGGCGGAACGGTTCGCCCAGTTCCTGGTTCAGGACGCATTCGATGAAGGTGGTTTCTCCGCGCTTCATCTGGCCTTCGATGGCGGTACTCCAGCGCGGCAGACAGCTGATCCATGGTTGTAACCTGGACACCCTTGAGGCCACAGCCTTCGGCGATCTTGGCATATTCAACACCAAGATTGAGTTCGGTGCCGACAAAGTTGTCGTCGAACCAAAGGGTCGTGTTGCGCTTTTCCGCACCCCACTGGTAATTGCGGAAGATCACCATGGTGATGGGCGGCCAGTCATTGCGCCCACATGCTGTCATCTCGTTCATGGAGATGCCGAACGCACCGTCACCGGCAAAGCCGACGACCGGGGTGTCCGGGCAACCGATCTTGGCACCCAGAATGGACGGGAAGCCGTAACCACAAGGACCGAACAGGCCCGGAGCCAGGTATTTGCGGCCCTTCTCAAAGGTCGGATAGGCATTGCCGATGGCGCAGTTGTTGCCGATGTCGGAAGAAATGATGGCGTCCTTCGGCAGCACCTTCTGAATGGCACGCCATGCCATGCGCGGGCTCATCCGCTCAGGTTCACGGTCGCGGGCGCGTTCGTTCCAGTTGGTGCCCGGATCATCATCTTCATGGTCCATGGAAGACAGTTGCTGCAGCCAGGCTGACTTGCTCTGATGGATCAGGGCTTCCCGGTCCTTACGCCCGGCATCGCCGGCGGTTGGTGCCAGACGGTCCAGCAGCTGTTCGGCAACGGCCTTGGCATCGCCCTGGATTGCAACAGTGACCTTCTTGGTCAGGCCGATGCGGTCTGAGTTGATGTCCACCTGAATGATCTTGGCATCCTTTGGCCAGTAATCGATGCCATAGCCCGGCAGGGTCGAGAACGGGTTGAGACGGGTGCCCAGTGCCAGCACCACGTCTGCCTTGGCGATCAGTTCCATGGCGGCCTTGGAGCCGTTATAACCGAGCGGGCCGACATGCAGCTTATGCGAGCCGGGGAAGGCGTCATTGTGCTGGTAGCCACAGCAAACCGGCGCGGACAGTTTTTCAGCCAGCGCGGCTGAAGCCGGAATGGCACCGCCGATGACAACGCCGGCACCGTTCAGGATGACCGGGAATTTTGCTTCCGACAGAAGCTTGGCAGCATCATCGATTGCCTGCGTGCCGCCGCTTGGCAGTTCAAGGCGGACAATCTGCGGCAGTTCGATGTCGATCACTTGCGTCCAGTAATCACGCGGGATATTGATCTGTGCAGGACCACACAGGCGGAATGCCTGTTCAATCACCCGGTTAAGTACTTCCACCATGCGTGAAGGGTCGCGAACTTCTTCCTGGTAGCAAACCATGTCTTCAAACAGTTTCATCTGTTCGATTTCCTGGAAGCCGCCCTGACCGATGGTCTTGTTGGCGGCCTGCGGGGTCACCAGCAACAGTGGCGTGTGATTCCAGTAAGCGGTTTTAACCGGTGTAACGAAGTTGGTGATGCCGGGGCCGTTCTGGGCAATCATCATTGACATCTTGCCGGTGGCGCGCGTGTAACCGTCTGCGCTCATGCCGGCATTGCACTCATGGGCGCAATCCCAGAAATTAATGCCTGCTTTGGGAAACAGGTCGGAAATAGCCATCATGGCCGAACCGATAATGCCGAACGCATGCTCGATGCCGTGCATTTGCAGGACTTTTACAAATGCTTCTTCTGTTGTCATTTTCATTGGAAACTACCTCTCCTGTGCTGCCGGGATAACGCGCGCGCCATCACGGGCAATCAATCAACCCATGGAGGGTGTTCTAGTGTGGCTTTGTGGTGCCAGCCAGTGCCAGATTCACCAAAGGTAATGGACACATGTCTATTTTTGAGAAATTTGGTCTCAATAATTAACCTATTTCACTGTCCAGAGCATCTTTGAGCTTTTCGCTGCCTCGTATCCATGTGTCATCACGGGCGAGGAAGTCTCTCAGCATCTTGCCCGGCTCTGGTTTGAAGCGGTCTTCGGCCACTTCAAACCGGCCAATTCGGTCGAGCCGGAAAGTGCGAAAATCGTCGCGAAGCTCGCACCAGCCGGCCATCAGCCAGACCGGACCGAAAAAGGCCAGCGACAGGGGGCGGATCTGCCTGCTGGTAGGGTCGCCGCGCGCATCTTCATAGCCGATCGTCACCTTGCGGTTCTCTCGCAGTGCGTTTCGCAACTCTCCAAGTTCAAAGTTGAGCGGTGCCATATAGTGTTCGGATGGTGCCAGCAGGGCCGTATTGGTCATGTAAGTTCGCAGCGCTTCGGGCAATACTGCCTCGACCTTGGCGATCACATCCGAGGCAGCGTCCGCCAGTTCCTTGTCGGCCCAGGACTGCACAATACGCGCACCCAGCACCAGCGCTTCAATTTCGGTTTCCTTGAACATAAGTGGTGGCAGGTCATACCCTGCGCGTAGCACATACCCGATCCCGGCTTCACCTTCTATCGGCACTCCGGATGTCATCAGATCCTGAATGTCACGATAGATGGTGCGTTCCGAAACCTCGAAGTTTTCCGCCAGATCACGCGCGCGCGTCAGCGGCTGACGGCGCATGAACTGGATGATTTCGAACAGTCTGTCGGCGCGGCGCATGGAACCCGGCGTCTCCTTGTTATCGATAATTGACACCTAGCATAACCCTACTGACATCATGCTGTCAGGAGTACCTGCCACATGCTGACAATATGCTGTCAGGAGGGGTGGTTCATGGTGGTTTTCAGATAACTGAAGGAGAACCGAAAATGACCACTACCACTCATACCAATCGTACCGACGCCGCAGCTGGCACAGAACAGCGCCACTGGATTGTTGAAGTTCTGAGCGCTGTGGCCAGGCTGGTCCGCCACCGCCGCGAAGCCGCGCAATTGCTGGAAATGGATGACCACAAGCTCGCCGATATCGGTCTGTCGCGCTCGGATGTCATCCATGCGCTCAATACTTCACCTCTACATGATCCGACCCGCGAACTGTCGCGCCTTGCCGGTCCCAGACAATAGAACGAACAATTCCTGGCGAGTCAGATTTACCAAATCAGGATGACCCGTGCTTGTACTTCCAACAGTCATAAACCTGATCGTTTCCAGGGCAGCAGAGCAACATGGGATCAACTGACCCCATGTTGCTTTACGCGTTCTCCGGGCTGATCCGGTTCGTTCACACACCGGTGATCGGCATGTGATCATGTGCACATTCTGCGGGTGTTCATGCGGCTAGTTTGCATTTCAACGATGACCGGAACAGCCGGTCGCAACAACAAGAAGAAGGAAAAGAAGTCATGATCAACAAGACCAACTTTATCGCAGTGGCGATTGTCGCTGCTGCCGCATTTGCCGCCGTACCATCGGCCAACGCATCCGTTGTCGGCGGTATGTCATCTGCAGCAACTGCTGTCACCACAACCTCTGCTGCACCTACCGCACAGGCCGGCATTGTTCTGGTCGGAGGCAAGCATCGCCACCGTCGCTGGCGTCACGGCTACGGCTGGGGCCACGGCTACGGTTGGGGTCACGGCTACGGTTACCGCAATTGCCATTGGCTGAAGCGGAAAGCCCACCGCACCGGTCGCCGCTACTGGTGGAACCGGTACTACAACTGCCGTGACGGTAATTACTACTAAGCGGTAGAGAGCAATCTCTGAAAAACGAGGAAGGCAGCCGGAGTAATCCGTGCTGCCTTCGACTTTTTCTCAATCAATGCGGATCATTGCGACTAAATGCGCACAGCTTCTTCCGGTGCCATGAACGTGTACCCCAGGTCATCGGCAACAGCCTTGTAGGTCACATGGCCTGCATGCACATTCAATCCGGCCATAAGGTGCTTGTTTTCCGTCAGCGCCTTGCGCCATCCGCGATTTGCAATCTGCAGAATGAACGGCAGTGTCGCATTGTTGAGCGCATAGGTTGATGTCTTCGGCACGCCGCCTGGCATGTTGGCAACGCAGTAGTGAATGACATCGTCGACTACATAGACCGGATTGTCATGGGTGGTGGCTTTTGACGTTTCCGCACTGCCGCCCTGGTCGATCGCCACATCCACGATGACCGAGCCGGCCTTCATTGTTTTCAGTATATTACGCGTGATCAGTTTTGGCGCAGCAGCACCTGGAATCAACACACCACTGACAACAAGGTCAGCCTCGGCGCAGTGTCGTTCAATGGCGTCCTTGGTCGAATAAACCGTGTTGAGCGGGCGGTCGAACTGTGCCCACAGCGAACGAAGTACATCGACATTTCTGTCTATCACCCAAACGTCCGCTCCCATGCCCAGCGCGATATGTGCAGCATGACGGCCGACCATGCCGCCGCCGATGATCACCACCTTGGCAGGATCGACACCAGGCACGCCGCCCAATAACAGCCCGTGTCCGCCGTGCGCCTTTTCCAGATAGTAGGCGCCAGCCTGAATGGACAGTCTGCCCGCAACTTCCGACATCGGCGCCAGCAGGGGCAGGCCGCCTGTCGGGCTGGTCACGGTTTCATAGGCAATGCAGGTGGCTTTCGACTTGACCAGATCCTTGGTCTGGGCGGGGTCGGGCGCCAGGTGAAGGTAGGTGAACAGGATCTGGCCTTCACGCAACATCTTGCGCTCGTTTGCCTGTGGTTCCTTGACCTTCACGATCATGTCGGCCTTGGCAAATATTTCTGCTGCTGTCTTGACGACCTTGGCGCCTGCCTTGCGGTAGGCGGTATCATCCATGCCAATGCCGACACCGCAGCCGGCTTCAACCATCACCTTGTGGCCGGCGTCGACCACTTCGCGAACCGAAGTCGGCGTCATGCCGACACGGAATTCCTTGTTCTTTATCTCTTTTGGTACACCGACCAGCATCGCCGTTTCCTCCTGATGTCGCATTGTCCGGCTTGTCTTCTAGCCTGACAATACATCTCTTGTGGTGGGATTTATTATCAAATATTCTGACTTTTGCAGGCATTGCCGGATAAAATTTCACCAATCACGGAAATACTAGAATGAATATCGCTGATCTGGACAAGGCTGATCGTCGTCTCCTGAGGGAGCTTCAGGCCAACAGCTCGCGTTCGGTGGCTGAACTGGCCGACCTGGTCAATCTGTCAGCCTCGTCATGTCACCGCCGCATAAAGCTTCTGGAAGAGCGCGGCATGATCAGCGGCTATGGCGCACAGTTGGGCCGGGAGAAGCTTGGCCTCAGTATCGAATTCTTTGTCGAGATTTCCCTGATGGCGCAAACCGAGGAAAACCTTGAAGCCTTTGAAAATGCAGTGCGCAGGCTTCCCGATATTCTCGAATGCCATCTCATGGGCGGGCAATATGACTACCTGTTGCGCATCGCGGTTTCCAGTGCGGCCGACTATGAGCGTATCCATCGCCGGGCCATAACCCGGTTGCCGGGCGTGGCGCGCATCCAGTCTTCACTGGCACTTAGAACGGTAAAGCCTTGGACCGGTTTGCCGGTCTGATTGCTGATGCAATTTTTTTTCACGCGTGTTTGATCTTGGTCATCTTGTTGACATGCAGAACTGGTTATCTTTGTATCGACTAAGGCCGGGGGGTAACTTGAGTTTTACAAAAATCATCAGGAGGCCCTAATGACACAGAAAACCACCACATCATCTGCCCCGCAAGCTGCCATTGATGCAGCAGGCGAACTGCCCAAGACAGCCATGGATTTTGCCGGTCGCTACAGTGCGGAGGCGATCAAGACCCTGAGCAACTGCCAGGGCAAGTACGCGGCTTTCATCAACCAGCGCCTGTCGGAAGATTTTGCCATGCCGCAACGCCTGTCCGGCTGCAAGACACCCATGGAAATCATGGACGTGTGGTCCGATTTCTATTCCACAGCGATGAGCAATTATACCGATCATGCCCGCAGTCTGGCCGAAACCGGTACCGAGGCCGTTGAAGAGTTTGTTCGCGAAGTTGAAGTGGAAGCTGAAGAAATCGCGGAAACCACCAGCAAGGCCCTCAAGGCGGCCAACGCAAACGACGATGACACCAAGGCTGCTTGATTAAACAACTGGCGAATTTACGCGTAAGTGACCGGCTGGCGATGTTCCGGCCGGTCAAACCATGACAGGTATGTCTCCGAAATCCGCCTTGTTTCTGGCCCGGGTGCATCATTCGAAAACACCCGGTCATTAATCCGTGTCACCGGTGCCACGCCACCGCCGGTGGTTGCAGTGAACACTTCATCGGATTCCATGAACTCACTGAGCGCAATCGGGCGCACTTCGGTGTCCAGGCCCAGTTCACTGCACAATTCCAGAACGGTTCGTCGTGTTATGCCTTCGAGTACGCCGGTGACCGGTGTGCGCACACTGTTGCCCTTCAGCGAAAACACATTGAAGCCGGGCCCTTCCGTGACATTGCCCTGGTGATCAAGCAGCACGGCAGTGTCAAAACCTGCATCAAGCGCTTCAAACAGGCCGCGGGTCAGATCGCCCCAATGATAGTTCTTGGCGGTCGGGTCAACACTGTCCGGCGGGATGCGGCGCACATCATCCGGAATAAACAGATGGGCGCCACGTGCTGCTATTTCCGGCTTGATCACGTGCACATAAGGAATGCACCAGGCAAAGAAATGGTTGCCGCACTGGCGTGGATCCCGGGTGCCGGGAATGAGCGGAACACCGCGGCTTGCGACCATCGCAACATAGGAATCCTGCAAACCCGACCGGCCAACGACGGCGTGTACGATGTCACGCATTTCTTCTGTTTTCTGAGGCACTTCAATGCGCACCTTGGCGAGGGAGCGCTGAAATCGTTCAAGGTAATCGTCCAGCCGGAAGAAAGCACCATTGCGCACCGAAGCCACATCATATGTACAATCGGACCGGGTGAAGCCCCAGTCCAGAACAGAGATCTTCGCATCGGATACCGGAACGATTTCGCCGTCCATCCAGGCAGCGCCTTTTGAGAAATCGAGGTTCATGAGAAACTACTCCGCAGCGGCCTGGCCCAGGTCCAGATCCTGGTCAATCAGGTTTGCCAGCAACTCGATACCCGGCTCGATACGTGTTTCGTCGATGGACGAGAACCCGAGGCGGAAAAAGTTGCGCGGCGGGTTTGGGGTCCCGAAGAAGATACGGCCGGGCTCGATTAGCAAACCCTGCTCGCGGCCGGCCAGCGCAAGCCGCTCTGAATCCAGACCCTTGGGACCTTCTACCCAGAAACTTGTGCCGCCGAAACTAGGCACATTGGTTGAGTTGGGTAAATGCTCCTGCATGGCAGACGCCATGATCTCCCAGCGTGCGCGATAAGCCCGGTGAAGCCGGCGTATCAGGGTGTCATGATGGCCCAGAGACAGGAACAGTGCCGCAGTGCGCTGGTTGTTGTTGGGCGGATGACGAACCATCAGGCGGCGCAGCGCGCGTGCTTCATCAATGAAAGCCTTGGGCGCCACCAGGAAACCAAGCCTGAGGCCGTGAAAAACCGATTTGGAAAGAGAGCCAATATAGATCACGTGCCCGTCATCATCCAGGGATTTGAGCGACGGGCAGGGCTCATTGACATAATTGGTCTCGAACTCATGATCGTCTTCGATAATGAGAAAGTCATTCTTGCGGGCCTGTTCTATCAGTTCCAGGCGGCGTGACAGGGGCATCGTTACGGTGGTGGGAGCCTGGTGACTGGGGGTGACGAACACCATTTCGGTTTCATCAGGGATATTGCCGGGCACGATACCTTGTGAGTCCACTTCCTGCAGGTCGATGTTGTTGGTGTGCAGCGAGAAGATGTTGCGTGCGTCGGGAAAGCCTGGATCTTCAACAACCACCTTGGTCTGCGGTTTGGCCAGCAGGCTTGAAATCATGTAGAGCGCATGCTGCGCGCCTAGTGTCACCAGGATCTCGTTTTCACCAGCCATGATGCCGCGGCGGGGCAGAATGCGCCGCCTGATCTGTTCCACCAGCAGGGGATCGTCGTGCGAGCCATGATCATCGGTCCAGGCATTGAACCAGCGTTTGCCGAGGGTCTGACGCGCGCATTCGCGCCATTCGGCGATCGGGAACAGATTGTGATCCACCTGGCCATAAATGAACGGATATTTGTAACTGGACCAGTCCAGCGGTTTGGCGATGTTTTCCAACATGGTTGGCGTGCGTGCGAACCGGGCATTCCAGTCCGGCGCGTTATGGTCCGATGTGCCGCTGCGCTGGATGGGTGTCGGGCGTGCGGCCTGTTGCGGAATGGCCTTGTCGGAGACGTAGTATCCTGATCGTTCCCGGGCAACCAGGTAGCCGTCGTCCAGCAGTCCCTGATAGGCCAGCATGACGGTGTTTCTTGAAACACCGAGCACTTTTGCCATTTTACGGGTTGATGGGACCGGCTCATCACGGCCCAGCTGGCCGTCCAGAATGGCAGATACAAAGGCTTCCCTGATCTGGGTTTGCAGGCTGGCATACTCGCCGCGCTTGATTTGCAGAAGCCAGTCTCGCATTGCAGTTGGACCCCTCTGGACCTGTATCGTCACAAAACTGGACCCACGCTAGCGCCAAAATAACCAGATGTCATCAGTGTTTGTGTCAGAAAGGTGAACGGCAGCCATCTGGTTGCCCGGTTTGCGTCGATTTCAATATTTTGGAGTCTGGCTCAATTGAGGTCCTTCGAATATGAGTAGCGGATGACTGCTGACCGGCCTGTACTGGGCATTCTGTTGATGCTGGGATTTTGCATATTGGCTCCTGTCGGGGATTCAATAGCAAAGCTGCTGGGCGGTACAATTCCCCTGCTGCAATTATTGATCGTGCGGTTCGGCCTGCAGGCTGTCCTGCTGCTGCCGCTCATCTTGCTGGGCGGGCGAAGCTTCAAAATGTCTACGCGTGTTGTCTGGCTGACCGTTGCCCGGACAGTTCTGCACATTGTCGGGGTAGGGGCGATGTTCCTGTCCTTGCGGTTTCTTCCCCTGGCGGATGCCGTGGCGATCGCTTTTGTCATGCCGTTCATCATGCTGTTGCTGGGCAGGTTTGTGCTGCAGGAAGAGGTCGGCGGCCGCCGGCTTGCCGCTTGTGCGGTCGGGTTCCTCGGCACGCTTCTGGTCGTACAGCCAAGCTTTTCGGAAGTGGGCGCGCCGGCACTGTTGCCACTGTTGGTGGCGGTGGATTTCGCCTTGTTCATGCTGGTGACCAGACAAATTGCCAAGCAGATTGATCCGGTCTCCCTGCAGGCAATCAGCGGCGGCATGGCCACGATAATCCTGCTGCTGATCTATGGGTTGACCGGGATCACCGGCGTTCTGGAGACACAATTGGTTGCACCTGACTGGAGCACCGCAGCGTTGCTGGTGGCAATTGGTGTCGTCGGCACCATGGCGCATCTGCTGATGACCTGGTCTTTGCGGTTTGCGCCGTCCGCCACGCTGGCACCGATGCAGTATCTTGAAATACCGGTCGCAACCATTATTGGCTATCTGGTATTTGCAGACCTGCCGAACGGTCTGGCGGCTGTGGGCATTGTTATCACCATCTGTGCAGGGCTGTACGTGGTGTTTCGCGAACACGCAATTGCCAGGCGCTGAGCCGAGGCAAAGCCGGTTCCTGCCAGTCACCCCTTTTTGTTTGATCCGGCCACGCCAAACCGGCGGGCAAGGTGAACCATTGCCAACATCGCCACACCTGCGCCCAGCAGCATCATCCAGTCGCTGAATGTCGGCTCGCGCATCTGATCACCGATCATCGCCATCAGGAAGGTCAGGGGCAGGATGCCGATTGCGGTCGTCCACGTGAACCGCCACCAGCTGACATTGGTCAGCCCCGCACCATAGTTGACCAGGTTGAACGCTATAACCGGCACCAGCCGCACGCCGATCATTGCCGATACGCTGGTCACGGCAGCGCCCTTGTCGATCCTTGCCAGTTGACCGGGTGTCAGCATGTCGGCAACAAACGGACGGCCCAGCTTGCGGGCAATTCCGAAGGCCAGCAGTCCGCCAATCATGGCTCCTGTCCATGTGAGAACCGTTCCCCATACCATGCCGAAACTCATGCCTGCCGCAATTGCCACGAACTCGGCAGGAAACGGAATGAAGGAATGCGCCACCATCAGGCCAATGACGCCAAAATGACCCCAGATTCCCCAGGATTTTATAAGAGCCGGCCATGGTTTCGCCTGAAAAACCGTCGCTGCCATCCTCCAGGAACCAGACGATTGCGCCACCGCTCAGCAGCAATGCCAGCACCAGGCCAAAACCGGCAAAGGCCTGCGCCATGCAAATCCGGCGGGTTTTCCTCTGGAGTCAGCAAGGAGTCCGTTGTGTTCTTGTTGCTCGGTAATGTCGGTTTCCGTCCCGATTTCGTGATGCAGGCCGTGCGGAATAGTAGCACGTCGACACTTTGGTCCGTGTGATGATCTGCACTGGTCGGATCAATTCCATGCGATACTCACCAGCGCGACCCGCATCTCCTAAGGTGTGGCCGAAATGTCACAGTTTTAAAAAAACTGATCACATGCCGGTGTGCGGCATTGACCTGTCCTGCTGATTGTGGCCTTTTTTCTCTGTTACTCGAAAAGTTGACGACTCAAATAATCGGGCAGGGCGAATATCATGAAAAAACTTATTGCATCTTCGGCAATGGCAATTGCGCTGGCGATGTCTGCCAATAGCGCAAGCGCGGCGGATTTTGAAGCTGCGGAGGCTATTCGGGGGTTGGTCGTTTCCGGCGAAGTTGAGACTTTTTCCGGTTTCATGCTTTATGGCAGCGAGAGCGGCGATACTGAATATTCCGAAGATGACACACAATTTGTTTCCGGGGTTTGGGCCGTTTGAGCCTGCCGCTTGGGGATAATCTGTCTGTCCAGATGGACGGCGAACTCGAATATTCCTCGACTGCCCTTACTGATGAGAGACAGGATGATTTGTTCCAGAATTCATTTCTGTTTGGCGGGCATCTGTCCTGGCGCGATCCGCAAACAGCACTGTTTGGCGGCTTTGCCTCTTTTGGCAGCGGCGAACACGATGATGATAGCGACGGATCGCCAAGGTATGAGTTTTTACGCGGTGGGCGCGGAGGCTCAGTTTTATCTGGATGACCTGACATTTTACGTTGCAGGGCGGCTATATAGATGGTGCCACAAATGACAGCGTCAGCATCATCGACAATGATGCTCTGCGCGATGCATTCTTTGGTCGCGGCGTAGTTCGTTGGTTTATGACGCCAGATAGTCGATTGCAGGCTGAATTTGCATATGTGGATGGAGACATCGATAGCAACGAAAACCCGGTATGAACAGACTATCGTTGAGTGGGGCGTACGTTACGACACTGTGATTCCTGGTTTGCCAATTCTTGGCGACAGAATGTATTTGTTGGCTATCGCGGTGCGCACTACGAAAAGGACGCCGGGTCCGGCCCTGATGACGATGCGGAATTTGTTGATCACATAGTAATGGTAGGCTTTACTCATCGCTTCGGTACACAGTCCATTAAGGAAACAGATCGCTATGGCGCGACACTGGATTTGCCGAACTTCGGTCGCTGGGTGTCTGCGGGCGAAGCGCTCGAATAATCTGACTCTTCCTACCTGCTGTTAGTTCAAAGGGCGTTGCATTGTTGCGGCGCCCTTTTTGTTTCTGCTGCTGACTGGTTCTGTAATTATTGAGACTTTTTGTTCCAAAAAATGTTTTCTGGTTGGTCGCTTTGACGTGGCTGGTGCTATTGCGATGGCGCAACGCTCTGCTAGTTTGACCGTTGAAGATGTCTTCCATTTCAACAGCGGATGGTATTGCGCCCATGGCCAGCGAGCCCAAAGTCGATCTCAACCTGAAAACCTGGGATGAGGTGAAAACCACCACCTGTTACATGTGCGCCTGCCGCTGTGGCATCAAGGTGTATCTGAAAGACGGCACGGTCAAATATATCGAGGGAAATCGCGACCATCCGGTGAACAAGGGGGTGTTGTGCGGCAAGGGTTCCGCCGGCATCATGCAGCATTATTCACCGGCTCGCCTGACCAAGCCGCTGATGCGGGTTGGCCCGCGCGGCTCCGGTGAGTTCCGTGAAGTCGAATGGGACGAGGCACTCAGAACGGCAACCACCTGGTTGTCCCAGGTCCGCTCGACCGATCCTAAAAAACTGGCGCTGTTTACCGGGCGCGATCAGTCACAGGCTTTGACCGGCTGGTGGGCAACCCAGTTCGGCACCCCGAACTTTGCCGCTCATGGCGGTTTCTGTTCGGTGAACATGGCGGCTGCCGGCCTGTATACTTTTGGCGGCTCGTTCTGGGAGTTCGGCGAACCGGATTGGGATCGCACCAAGTACTTCCTGCTGTTCGGTGTTGCGGAAGACCATGCCTCCAACCCGATCAAGACCGGACTTGGCAAGCTGAAGAAGAACGGTGCCAAGATCGTGTCGATCAACCCGGTCAAGTCCGGGTATTCCGCCATTGCCGATGAATGGGTCGGTATTCGCCCCGGCACCGACGGACTGTTTGTCGGCGCGCTGGTTCACCAGTTGCTCAAGGCAGGCAAGATCGACCTCGATTATCTGGCCCGCTACACCAATGCCGGTCATCTGGTGATCCAGGATCCCGGTGCTGAAGACGATGGCCTGATCGCACGCGACCGCTATGGCAAGATACTGGTGCTGGATGCGAAGTCCAAAAAGCCTGTAACCGTCGACAAGGCGGACCAGGTGGCGTTGCATGGCGAAGTGAAATTGCCCGGCAAGGCCAGGCGCATGGGCGTGCCGTCATTCCAGTTTGTTGCCGAGCGCTATCTGTCCGATGAATACTCTGCCGAAAAGGCCGCCACCCATTGCGGCATCGAGGCTGCCACCATCGAACGCATTGCCGGTGAACTGGCTCATGCCGCCTTTGAGCAGGCCTTCGAACTGGACATCGCCTGGACCGATACCCACGGCAACAAGCACGACAAGATGACCGGCAGGCCGGTGTCCATGCATGCCATGCGTGGTATTTCGGCCCACTCCAACGGCTTCCACACCTGTCGCTCGATCCACATTCTGCAGATACTGCTGGGCACCATCGATGTGCCGGGCGGTTTCCTGTACAAACCGCCGTTCCCGAAGGCGGCCCCTCCCGGCCTGAAGCCGGCCGGCAAGGTCGGTGAGGTCAACCCGCTCAAGCCGCTGCCGGGTCCGCCGCTTGGATTTGTGGCCGGGCCGGAAGACCTGCTGGTCAATGAGGACGGGTCGCCCCGGCGCATCGACAAGGCCTATTCCTGGGATGCGCCTATTGCGGCTCATGGCCTGATGCACACCGTCATCACCAATGCCGCCAACAAGGATCCGTACGGCATCGACGTGCTGTTCATGTACATGGCCAACATGGGCTGGAATTCCTCCATGAATACCAAAGGTATCATGGAGCATCTGACCAAAATCGATGAGGAAACCGGTGACTATGTGATCCCGAAATTCATCTATTCGGATGCCTATTATTCCGAGACCGTCGCCTATGCCGATCTGATCCTGCCGGACACCACCTATCTGGAGCGCTGGGACTGTATTTCCATGCTGGATCGCCCGATTTCGGAACCCCATGGACCGGCTGACTCCATTCGCCAGCCGGTCGTTGAGCCGGACCGCGATGTGCGCGCCTTCCAGACTGTGATGCTGGATCTCGGCGCCAGGCTTGGCCTGCCTGGCATGGTCAAGGAAGACATGACGCCGAAATATCCCGGCGGCTATGCCGACTATATCGTCAACCATGAGCGTGGCCCGGGCATTGGCCCGCTGGCCGGTTTTCGCGGCGCTGACGGCAGCAAGCAGGGCACCGGTGAGGTCAATCCGAACCAGCTTGACGACTACATCAAGAACGGTTGTTTCTGGAAATACGACCTGCCGGAACACATGCGCTATTACCGCATGGCCAACAAGGATTACCTCGAATGGGCGCAAGGATTCGGCTTTAACCCCAACGCCAACCAGATCATGTTCAACCTGTATTCCGAAACCATGCAGAAGTTCCGCCAGGCCGCACGTGGCCATGGTGACATCGTGCCGCCACAGGTGCACCGCCGCAGGGTAGAGGCATTCTTCGATCCGGTTCCCATGTGGTATGCGCCGTTTGAGGAAGCGATGACCGATGCGCGCGAATTCCCGATGCATGCCATCACCCAGCGGCCCATGGCGATGTACCATTCATGGGGCTCGCAGAACGCCTGGTTGCGCCAGATTCTGGGTCGCAACTGGCTCTACATGGAACGGGGCAGGGCCAAGAAACTGGCCCTGAAGGATGGCGACTGGGTGCATGTCACCAGTCATCACGGCCGCATCAAGGTGCAGTTGAAGCTGATGGACGGGGTGAACCCGGACACGGTTTGGACCTGGAATGCCATCGGCAAGCGGTCCGGAGCCTGGAACCTCGACAAGAACGCGCCGGAAGCCAAGAAGGGGTTCCTGCTCAACCACATCATCTCGGACCTGTTGCCGGCACGAGGTGACGGGTACCGCTATTCCAATTCTGATCCGGTGACCGGGCAGGCGGCCTGGTACGATCTTCGCGTACGCATTGAAAAGGCCGACGGGGCGGAAATGTCCGAGCCGCAGTTTGAGGCAACCAAGCGGCCACCGGGCCTGTTCAAGGCAGCCATGAAAATCGGCTCGCGGGCGCTTAAGGGGGCTAGGTCATGACAACTCTTCCAGATACAACGCAGGCCGGACAGAAAAAGCTCGGTCTGGTCATCGACCTTGATACCTGCGTCGGTTGTCAGGCCTGTGCGGTGTCGTGCAAGGAATGGAATACGCAAGGCTATTCGGCACCACTCACCGATCTTGAACCTTACGGGCCTGATCCGGCGGGTGCATGGCTCAACCGCATTCATGGCTATGAAACCGGCGACGGTGACAATGCCCGCGGACTGCATTTTCCGCGCTCCTGCCTGCATTGTGAAACGCCTGCCTGTGTCACCGTGTGTCCGACCGGGCGCCAGTTACAAGCGTGCAGAAGACGGCATCGTGCTGGTTAACCCCGATACCTGCATCGGCTGCAAGCTGTGCTCGTGGGCCTGTCCTTACGGCGCGCGTGAATACGACCAGGACGACGGCGTGATGAAGAAATGCACACTGTGCGTTGACCGCATCTACAATGAAAATCTTGAACCGGAAGACCGTCAGCCGGCCTGTGTGAAAGCATGTCCGACCGGTGCGCGCCACTTCGGCGATCTGGGTGATGAAAACTCCGACGTGTCAAAACTGGTCAAAGCCCGAGGCGGTTTCGATCTGCTGCCGCAGATGGATTACAAGCCGGTCAACAAATACCTGCCGCCGCGGCCGCGCCGCGACAAGGCAGGCGGGGTAAAGTCAACGCCGCTGGAAACGGTTGGCAAGGGTGACGGTTCGCTGGCAGAGCGTGTCTTCTCCTGGATTGATGAGGTCTTGAGTTAATGCATCCCGCTTACTCCGTTATCCTGTTCACCACTGCGTCCGGCGCCGGTTATGGTCTGCTGGCGCTGTTGGGTTTAACCGGTGCCAGTCACGGCAGCGCCTCAGACTTCTGGTTTGGCGCTGTATCCATGCTGGTCGCACTCGGCCTTATCACGGTCGGGCTGTTGTCATCCACGTTCCACCTTGGTCACCCGGAACGTGCATGGAGGGCGTTTTCGCAGTGGCGGTCCTCGTGGCTGTCACGCGAAGGCGTGCTGGCAGTCGCCACCTATGTTCCGGCATGTCTGTTCGGATTGTTGTGGGTGCTGCCGGACAGCAACGAGACCTTGCTGACGGTTCTTGGGGTCATTACCGCCATCCTGGCGATGGTCACTGTGGTGTGCACGGCAATGATCTATGCGTCACTGGCGACGATCCGCGCCTGGCGGCACTGGATGGTGGTGCCGGTCTACGTGATTTTCTCGATTGCCACGGGTGCGGTTTTACTGTTTGCGCTGGCCAGTGTGTTCGGCCGCTCCGGTATTCCGGCACTTGGTGTCATCACCATTGTGGCGCTGGTGTTGGCGGGTATTGCCAAGCTGGTCTACTGGGCCAGCATCGACAACATGAAGCCGATCTACACCATGGGTGATGCCACCGGTCTTGGCGGTGATGTACGCCAGTGGGAACTGCCGCATACATCGGAAAATTACATCCAGTCGGAAATGGGCTTCAGGGTTGCGCGCAAGCACGCGCAGAAACTGCGCATTATTGTAGGAGCCTGCCTGCTTGCAGCGCTTGTGCTGGTGTGGGCGGCGTTCGGTTTTGAAGGTGATGCAGCTCCGGTATTTGCCGTGCTCGCGGTCGTGTTGTCGGGCATCGGAGCTGTTGTGGAACGCTGGTTGTTTTTTGCCCAGGCCAAGCACGTTGTCTCGCTGTTCTACGGCGAGCAGAGCGTGTAACTTTCTGAGCTGATCCGCTTTTGAACAGAAACCTGAACATCGTGATGCTGGGCGCAACTGGCGCGGTCGGCACCGAGGTGGTTTCCACACTTCTCACGATGCCTGAACTGGCCAGTCTGACTTTGCTGGGGCGGCGGGCGGTTGAGAGCATCAGCCATGATGGCCTGCGCCAGCACACAGCGGACATTTTTGATCCATCCTCCTATGCGATGCACCTGCAAGGTCATGACACGGCAATCTGCACGCTTGGTGTGGGGGAACCCTCCAAAGTATCGCGTGAGGATTTTGTCCGGATAGACAAGCTGGCGGTGTTGGATTTCGCAACTGCCTGCAAGACGGCGGGTGTGAAGCATTTTCAGATACTCGGTTCCATCGGATCCGATGCCGCTTCGCGTTCATTTTTCCTGCGCACCAAGGGCGAGCTGGAAGAGGCTTTGAAGGCATTGAGCTTTGAGCGGTTGAGCATTTTCCAGCCGTCGATGATCCTGACCCCTGAAAACCGGTATGGCCTGACGCAGGCGCTGACATTGTGGGGTTGGCCTAAGCTCAACTTCCTGCTGACCGGGTCGCGCACCAAGTATCGCGGTGTCAAGGTCGCAACACTGGGCCGGGCAATTGCGCTCAACGCTGGGCTCGATAAATCCGGTGTCGAGACCCTGCGCTGGAATGACTTTCAGGCACTGGCAAACTGATCGCGACTAGTCGCGTTCCACCCGGCACTGAAAGCAGTTGTTTTCCGCTGAGCGCACATGCACAAACTGAACCTTGTTGTCTGCCAGCAATGACCCGGCATAAGTGCTGATATTGGACGTTGTTACCACCTGGCCGGTGCCATAAATGATCCGCTCGTCAACATCATAACCGCGCACGATATATGCCGGGCTGTTCAACATGTCCGGCAGGTCCGCGTCCGGTGTGGCGCGTTCGCAGAATTCGGCGTGCAGGAAAATCGGCCCGGTTTCAGAGTAGGGCTGCAGATTGCCAAACGGGCGATGCGCCACAATCAGGTACTCGTCACTTTCGTCGACGAGTTTCAGGCAGTGGCGGCAGGGTATTTGGCTGCCATCGGAGACTGCGCGTTCCGGCACATTGCCGTAAGCATCCGGGTCTCCGTTCTGCAGGCTTCGTGCAGTGTCGGTCGAGATGGCTTCATAGCGAATATTCATTGGCTGCTCTCCTTGATTGGTGACCGACGATGGCATTGAATAGAGCATCTGACGACCCGGTTTACGGAAACAGCCGAACAGGACATCGAAGCACTCCATGCGTGAAAACATCGAAGCAGCGATAAACACCATCAAACTGGCAGAAGGGGTAGTACTGGAAGATGACTGGTTTGGCGTGAAGGCGCTGGATGACACAACCATTGCAATCGGCGAGCCTGCCTATCATCAGCGCAACTGGAGCTATCTGATCTCGGACGGTGACGACAGCCTGCTGTTTGATACCGGTTCCGGCAGACGGCCGATTGCGCCTGTGGTTACACGTCATGGCGGGTGCCGTGTTGAAGCGTTTCCGTCTCACATGCATTTTGATCATCTCGGCAACATCCATGCGTTTGGCCCGGTAATGGTGGCTGACCTGCCAATGCTGCGCGCTGTCGAGACAAATGGCACACTGACCCCGACCGAGGAGATGTTCCTGGGCGCCAGCGAAGCCGTACCGGCACCGACATTTGAGGTGGGTCGCTGGGTTGCGCCCGGGGAAACTGTCATGGTTGGGTCACGGAACCTGCAGGTGGTGCACACACCGGGGCATTCACCCGACTCCGTGTCATTGTGGGAGGTTGGGCGGAACCGGCTTTACGCGGCGGATTTCATCTATTGTGGTGCCTTGTACGCCCAAACTCCGGGCGCATCGCTGCGTGATTACCTGCGCATCTGCGAGCAATTACTCAACGACCTGCCGGAACAGGTGCAAATTGTCTGCGCGCACGGGCAGCCGGAAAACGGTGAGGATGATGCGCCAATACTGGGCTATGGCGATCTGCACGCTTTGCGGGATGTGGTGGCCATGCTGTTGCAGGGTGAGCCTCGTACAGGCGAACTGCCGGTGAACGAGCGTATAAATCTGCTGTTTTCTACTGAAAGCTTCACGGCGTGACAGCTTAAAAATTACTATATAAAGAAATCCTTATGTGCTATGTGGAGGCCTTCATTACTGACAAGGTGAGTTCTACAAATCATGGCCCGTGCAAATTTTCTCGACCTCCTGAAATCCCGCGACTGGCTGCTGGCTGACGGTGCCACCGGCACAAATCTGTTTGCCATGGGATTGCAGTCCGGCGATGCGCCGGAATTGTGGAACGAAGACCATCCCGACCGGGTTCGTGCGCTGCACCGCAACTTCATCGAGGCAGGATCCGACATCGTGCTGAGCAACTCGTTTGGCGGCAACGCCTACCGGCTGAAGCTGCATGACGCTCAAAACCGTGTGCACGAACTCAATGTGAAAGCGGCCCAGCTGGCTCGTCTGGAAGCAGACGCGGTGGATCGTCCGGTTATCGTGGCAGGTTCCATGGGACCTACGGGTGAAATATTCGAGCCAGTCGGCACACTGACCCATGAACAGGGCGTGGCCGCTTTTGCCGAGCAGGCCCAGGCGCTGGAAGCAGGTGGCGCGGACGTTTTGTGGATTGAGACAATTTCGTCGGAAGAAGAGTTCAAATCCGCTCTTGAAGGCGCACGCACAACAGCCTTGCCGGTGGTTGCGACCATGAGCTTTGACACCAATGGCCGCACCATGATGGGACTGACGCCTGCTGCCTATGCGGCTCTCGCGGCGGCGCAGCAAACGGCACCAGACGCCATCGGCGCCAATTGCGGCACCGGCGCTGCCGAACTGGTGGCAACCGTGCTGGGTATAACCGAAGCAGACGGCAGTGCAGTCGTTGTGGCCAAAGGTAATTGCGGCATTCCGGCCTGGATGGACGGACACATTCACTATGACGGCACCCCTGAATTGATGGCTGACTATGCCCGGCTGGCGTTCGATTCAGGCGCAAAGATAATTGGCGGGTGTTGCGGGACAACCTATGAGCATGTCCGCGCCATGCGCACATCGCTGGAAAGCTATTCAGGCGGCACCCGGCCCACGGTCGAACAGGTCGAAGCAAAGCTCGGCAAGGTGTCGGCACTGGCTCATGGCACCGATACGGCTGCCGAAGGTGCTGCCCGCCGTGGCCGTGAGGGCCGGGGACGCAGACGGGGCTAGATCGGTATGATTTTTGATTGGATCAATCAAAAACCATAAAACTGATCGCTTTCAAAGTGCTAGAGCAACTTTATGGGTTCAATTGAACCCATGTTGCTCTAGGTCGATGCTCATGTGAGCGCATTGTCGTCACTGGCAGGCATCTTTCATCAATATTTCCTGTATAGCCGGGTTGCCGTCTTGCAAAACGCCGCAGATGGCCTACCAAGGATGAATGCCTGACGATTTAGAAGATAGTCCGAACTCAGGTCCGTCCTCGGCCCTGGGAGTGCCGATCTTCCGGGCTGTCTGGTTCGCCAGCATGAGTTCGAATTTCGGCGGTCTTGTGCAGGCGGTGGGCGCATCGTGGTTGATGACCACGCTGACTGATTCCCCGCAATATGTTGCACTGGTTCAGGCATCAACTGCGTTGCCGATCATGTTGTTTGCTCTGTTGGCCGGCGCTATCGCTGACAATCTGGATCGCCGGCGTGTGATGATCTGCGCGCAAGCGTTCATGTTGATTGTGTCCACCATCCTGGCCATCTCCGCCTGGTACGGCGTACTGACACCCTGGCTGCTGATTGGCTTCACCTTCCTGATTGGCTGTGGGACGGCACTTAACAATCCGGCCTGGCAAGCCTCGGTTGGCGACATGGTGCCTCGCGACCTGCTGCCTGGCGCGGTGGCATTGAACTCAATGGGCTTCAATATCGCCCGCAGTGTCGGTCCGGCCGTTGGCGGGGCGATCGTGGCTGCAGGCGGGGCAGCAGCGGCGTTCGCCACCAACGCGCTCAGCTATATCGCTTTGCTGGCTGTGCTGGTGCGCTGGCGACCGGATACTGCGCGGCGTACCTTGCCGCGCGAACGGATCGACCTCGCGATTTCAGCGGGAATTCGGTTCGTGGCAATGTCTCCAAACATCCGCAAAGTGCTGCTGCGAAGCTGCTTCTTCGGCATGGCTGCGGCAGCCGTGCCGGCGCTCCTGCCGGTCGTCGCCACTGATATCATCACTGGGGGACCGCTGGTTTTCGGCACCTTGCTCGGCTCTTTCGGGGTTGGCGCGGTGGGCGGTGCCCTGTCCAGCGGGCGGTTGCGCAAAAAGTATTCGACCGAATGGATTGTACGCGCCGCGTCGGTCGCGGTGCTCATCGGCACCACCGTTACTGGTACGAGTACACTATTGTTCCTGACAATGCCTGCCCTGATGCTGACCGGCGCAGGATGGGTGTTGGCGCTGTCCACGTTCAACGTATCGGTTCAGATGGCTGCGCCGCGATGGGTGGTTGCGCGGGCACTTTCGCTGTACCAGATGGTGACATTTGGCGGGATGGCGTTCGGGAGCTGGTTGTCCGGTTATGTGGCCTCACATTATTCCATTCCAATTGCGCTGTTCGCCGCAGCGGCGTTGATGGCCGTGACCTTATTGCTGGCTCTGATCCGTCCGTTGCAGCAAATCGAGAATGTCGATCTTGCCCCTCTCAATCACTGGCGCGAACCGGAAATTGCCGTGCCGTTGGAACCGCGCAGTGGTCCGGTCGTCATCACTGTTGAACACCGGATTGCCGAAACCGATATCGTGGCCTTTCTGCATGTCATGAACGAGCGCCGCCGCATCTGCCGCCGGGACGGCTTCTTGCGCTGGACATTATTGCGCGACCTGGGCGACCCACAACTATGGATAGAGCGTTTTCACGTCCCGACCTGGCTCGACTATGTTCGCGATGCACAGCGCCGGACCAAGGCAGATGTTACAATTTTTGAGCAGATAGAGAAACTTCATGTCGACGGCGTACCCGCAGTGGTGCATCGCATGGTCGAACGCCAGCCGGGCTCGATGCCGACGGCACAACCGCCGGGCGGACGCGAACTTGCCGATCCATTGACGGATGTCACCAGGGCTACCTAGCCGCCACTATTCAGGCTTGAAAGTCTTCTAGGCCAGCTCTTCCAGCTGCTCCAGTAGTGTGTCCACTTCCTCAGCCGTGTTGTAATGCGCAAGACCGATGCGCAACACGCCGCCGTCCTTCATCAGGTTCATATGGTTGATCGGCTCCAGCGCGTAGTTGTGACCCGACCACAGGAAGGTGTTGTCATCTGCCAGCGACTTGGCCAGATCTGCAGGGTCTTTGCCGTCCATGGTGATGGAGACGGTCGGGACCCGCCGCGCCAGTGCGTTGTCTGACGTGATGCCGCGCACCTTGACGCCCTTGATGGACGTAAGGCCGCCGATCAGTTGCCTGGTCAGCGCCATTTCATGGCCCATGGCGGCCTGCATGCCCGATGCGATCCGGCTTCGCGACAACGGCAATCCGGCATCACCGTCACCCAATGACGCGATGTATTCGATGGCCCCCAGTGAGGCAGCCAGTGTTTCACGAGGGGCTGAGCCTGTTTCAAACTTGGCAGGAGAGCCATATTCAAGGGCGGGCCGCACCTGGTAGGAGAACATGGTCTCAAGCAGGTCGCCGCGCCCGTACATGATGCCCTGGTGTGGGCCAAAGAATTTGTAGGCAGACGAGACCAGGAAATCACAGCCTATGTCCTGCACATCGATGACACCGTGCGGTGCAAACTGCACCGCATCCACGTAGCTGATCGCGCCGACGCTGCGCGCCTTGGCGCACATGGATTTCACGTCATTGATGGTGCCGGTGCAGTTGGATGCATAGCTTACCGCGACAATTTTGGTCTTGGCGCTCAGCACTTTGTCCAGGGCATCGTCGGGGAACTCAAACGTATCGGTATCAAACTCGATCCACTTGACGGTGGCGCCGGTGTCGGCCGCTACCAGTAGCCAGGGAGCCACATTTGCATCATGATCCATCCGCGACAGGACGATCTCGTCGCCTTCGCTGATGCTGAGTGTTTTTTGCAGGTTGCGCGACATGGCCAGCGTTATCGTGGTCATGTTGGCACCGTAAAAGACGTCTGTGGTTGCAGGCGCATTGTAGAATTGAGCGGCTGCCTCATGAGCCTCGTCCACCAGGGCCAGCGCCATCTTCGAGGTCACAAATGCACCACCCAGATTGGCATTCTGCTCGATCATGGCCCGGTTGGCGCGGTCGATTACATGTTTTGGCACCTGGGTGCCGGCCGGATTGTCGAGGTAAATGCGTGATTTGCCATCATCGGTAATGGAAAGGGCAGGGAACTGGGCGCGAACGCCAGCAATAGAAAATCCGGTCATGACAATCCTGAATCAAAAGCTGTCTGGAGGGGTGTTTAGGCTGTTAAAGGTGCGCGGTATCAGCATCTTAGTCAAGCAGGTGCGGTCATTTTGCACTGCAGCAGTCGCAATCAGGCAGCATTTTGTCGCTAGTTCATGCGCATGCTTGATTCATTAACGGTTATGAATGTCTAATCACGCCGGGCGCATGATGCATCTAGAGCAACATGGGGTCTATCGAACCCATAAAGTTGCTCTGGCGCTTTGAAAGCGATCAGTATGATTTTTGATTGAATCAATCAAAAATCATACTGATCTTGTGGAGAAGATGATGACTGAAGAAGACGATCTCGACCTGCGGTCTCTGGATGATGAAGAACTTACCCAGCAGATGCATGACGACCTTTATGACGGTCTCAAGGAAGAGATCGAGGAAGCCGTCCACATTCTGCTTGAGCGCGGCTGGACCCCGTACAAGGTTCTGACCGAGGCTCTGGTTGAGGGCATGCGCATTGTCGGTATCGACTTCCGCGACGGTATTCTGTTCGTGCCGGAAGTGCTGCTTGCCGCCAACGCCATGAAGGGCGGCATGTTCATTCTCAAGCCGCTGCTGGCTGAAACCGGCGCGCCGCGCGTTGGCAAAATGGTCATCGGCACGGTCAAGGGTGATATTCACGATATCGGCAAGAACCTGGTCTCCATGATGATGGAAGGCGCCGGTTTCGAGGTGATCAATATCGGCATCAACAATCCGGTCGAAAATTACCTGGCAGCCATTGAAGAGCACCAGCCTGACATTCTGGGCATGTCTGCCCTTTTGACCACCACAATGCCCTACATGAAAGTGGTCATCGACACGCTAAAGGAAAAAGGCATGCGCGATGATTACATCGTGCTGGTCGGCGGCGCGCCGTTGAACGAGGAATTCGCCGCCGCCATTGGGGCAGATGCCTATTGCCGTGATGCTGCTGTTGCGGTTGAAACCGCCAAGGAATTCATGGCACGCAAGCACAATCAGGTGACCGCCTGAACCGGTATTTCCGGACTGTTTTTTAAATCGATGCGCCTGCAGACCTAATGCCTGCAGGCGCTTTTTTAATTCTCACACGCTGTTTTCCGGGGTTTTTCATCGGGCAATCTCGCTTGAGTGACCGGCATGTGAGGAATTGCACATCACCTTGATTACATTTTCGTCATCTTCAGTGGCATCAACGTGATTGACACGAAACAGATCAAGAAAATTCAAAATCGAGGAAACAGACCAATGACCACCATCCGCACCACAGCAATCGCCGCCGTCGCCGCTATCACCATCGCCGCTGCAATGGCATCTCCCGCACATGCCATTTCGAAAAAGGGCGCCTTCTGGGCCGGTATCGGCACCGCTGCCGCCTTCGGCGCCATCGGCCACGGCTATCATGGCTACGATCACGACTATCGCGGTGGCCGCCATTATCGCCGCTCGGCCCGCCGTTGCGCACGCCGCTTTGGCTGGCACACATGGCGCTGGGAACGCTGCATGCGTCGCCGCGGCTACTGATCCACCAGATTAATCACTCCAGTATTGTGCAAACGCCGCCGGGCTTTTTCGGCGGCGTTTGTCGTTTTCAGCATCGCGAGTTCATTCAGACAGGCCTATACTGACAGTCATGAAACAACTCGGCCCGGAAGAAAATTTTGAGTTCCGCAAGAAAGCCGGCGATGTACTGATCATTGCCTGCGGTGCGCTGGGACGTGAAATGGTGACGCTGATCGAGATGAACCGGTGGTCCCACCTCGACATACAGTGTCTGCCGGCAATCTGGCACAATACGCCGGACAAGATTCCCGATGGTGTGCGTGACGCCATCCACAAGGCCCGGGCAACCGGACGATACCGTGAAATCTTCATTGCCTATGGCGATTGCGGCACCGGCGGAATGTTGGACAAGGTTATCGAACAAGAAGGTGTCAAACGCATTGACGGGCCGCACTGCTATTCATTTTTTTCCGGCAATGACAAATGGGCCGCGCACCAGGACGATGAAATCACGGCCTTTTACCTGACCGATTATCTCGCCAGGCATTTTGACAAACTGGTCTGGGAGGGCTTCGGCATGGCCGCGCACCCAGAGCTGCGCGACATGATGTTTTGCCATTATACGAAAGTAGTCTATCTGGCACAGACCGAAGATGAGGCCTTGCAGAAAATGGCCCGGGCAGCAGCAGAAAAACTGCAGCTTGAGTATGAATACCGGTTCACCGGCTATGGCGATCTGGCAGTGGATATGGCCAGGCTGGAGACGGCCTGAACGCAAGACCTTGTGATACAAATCCACCATGCGGTTTCGTAAATTGGGCCACGGAGGCTATACCGGGTTCAGATCCCAATCATCGATGAAGGCCGAAGCATATGACCTGGAACGTTTACCTGTCGGGCGAAATTCACACCAACTGGCGCGAAGAACTTGAACAGGGCGCCAAGGCTGCCGGATTGCCGGTCAGCTTCTCTGCTCCCGTCACCAATCACCCGGCATCGGATGATTGCGGCGTTGCCATCCTGGGCGAGGAGCCCATCAAGTTCTGGCATGACAACAAGGGCGCCAATGTCAATGCCATCCGCACCCGCACCCTGATTGAAAGAGCCGATGTCGTCGTGGTGCGCTTCGGTGAAAAGTACAAACAGTGGAACGCGGCCTTTGATGCGGGTTATGCTTCGGCGCTCGGCAAGGCGGTTATCATCATGCACGGTGCAGATCACCAGCACGCCCTGAAAGAAGTGGATGCCGCAGCCTTGGCCGTAACCGAAACGCCGGCACAGGTTGTCGACATTCTGCGTTATGTGATCAACGGTGAGCTGAAGGGTTATTAGGCCCCAGGCCTGGCATCTGAAAAATCGTCGCTCAGCGGCTCCTGGAATTCGCCACCTGCGATTTCGTAGTAGTCACCGGCGAAATCGCAATAGATGTGACCCTTGAGTGGTACGCCAAGGGGTGTGTCAAATACACCGGCGGCAATCGCAATGCGGTCCGATCCTTCGGCCTTCCAGAACAGGGTGGACCCGCAGGTCGAGCAAAACCCGCGCTTGTAGCCTGGAGTGGATTCGTACCAGGCCAGACCGTCCGTTGAGGTCATGTTCAATGCATCATCGGCACAACCTGTGGCGCTCATGTAGGTGCCGGTCTGCTTGCGGCACTGGACACAGTGACACGCCACAACGTCGCGCAACGCACCGGTTACTTCAAATTTCACGCCGCCGCACAGGCAGCTTGCCTTGTGTGATGTACTCATTGAGCCCTCATGGTTGAAAGGGCTGCAATATGATCCGGTGTGATGCCGCAGCACCCGCCAATAATCCGGGCGCCTGCCTTGCGCCAGGTTTCGGCTGCAACGGCAAAGTCAGCCGGTGCAATGTCAACGAACTGCCAGTCCGGCATGGTGAACTCGCCGGCTTCCGGGTAAGCGCCGGTCGGGCCGGACCAGTTGGCGGAGATGATCTCCAGCCCTTCCAGTATGGTGTCGATCGGCGAATGCATGATCAGGCAGGCATCCGGATTGAAGCGGGTCAGTTCCCTGACAATCGGTTCCAGCAACTGGTCAGGGTGATTGACGCCGGCCAGCGCACCGTCACCATTGCGCTCAACCGCAATGCCGACCCAGACCGGCAGTCCGGTATTGACGGCAGCTTCCACCGCCCAGCTTGAGAACTTGGTGTCGCGCATCATTTCCATGATCAGCATGTCTGCACCGCAGGCTTTCAGATTGGCCGCCTTGGCATCGAACAGTCGGCGCACGGTATCATCGTCCCAGGTGAAGTTCGGGTCGAAATCATCGGTCCCCTTGGCAATCGGGCGCATCACGGAAATCGAGCCTGCGACACACACCGGGCGGCCGGCTGCGTCGGCAGCTTCGCGTGCCACCCGCATGGCGATTGTGTCGGTTTCGATCAGGTCGGCATCGCGGCCATGCGCATTGAACATCAACGGTGCCGATGCATAGGTGTTGGCAGTGATGACCTCTGCGCCGACATCGATGTAGTCGTCATGCACTGCGCGTACCACTTCCGGATGGGTCCGGTTTGCTTCCGCACACCACACATCTGAGTCCATTTTCACACCCCGGCGCTGGATGTCTGTGCCGGTTCCGCCGTCCAGTATGACCAGTTCACCATTGTCGAGTTTGGCCTTTATGTGTGCATACATACGGGTATTCCTCCTGGCGGCAGTCGTCTAGCTGATTGTTTCAGGATCGACACCGCGCGCTTTCATGAAAGCGACCATATGGAAGCGGGTTTGGTCTGGCGAGTAGAAATACTCAAGTCCAACCGGGCAGGCATTGCGGGCCATGCAACCTCCGGTCCGGCAGCGTTCACCCTCAGCTGCGGAAAGATGAGCCGCACAGGCAGGAACGTCATAGCCACCGGATGAGAAGGCACCGACAGGACAGGTCGCAAGACAGGGTTTGTCTGCGCAGGTCTCGCACGGTGATTTGCTATGGTTTGCGGGCGGAAGTTCGATTGCGTCGTCAAAGATGAACGCGGCACGATAGGCGTGCCACAGGCCGAATTTAGGATGGATGTTCATGCCCAGAGGGGATGTGTGACCGGCCCCCGCCGCCCGCGCCCAGGTCAGGAACGGCGAGTGCGGCATGTCGAAGGGAAACAGAGCCCTTGCACCAAGTTCATCAGCGAGTGGGCCAAGCACGTCTTGTGTCCACTGGTCCATCAGGTCGTGCGCGGGGTCCCGTTCTGACGCGAAGCGGTCAAACATGGCTGGTCCGGCATTGCCAATGAGAACCAGCGACCGGCCGGTAAATTCAATACCAGCCGTTTCGTTCAGCCACCCCAAAACCTCAAAGCTCTCGGCACGAATGCGAGCATCAATTGCTGTGGCGTCCGGAGCTGTGTCAGGCAAAGCGTGAATGGCCCGGCTGCAGCAAGGTGCGGTCCAGCTTGATGTCATGGTTGGCGCGCAATTTCTGGTCCAGGTCTGCCGGAAGGTAATCGGGGAAGTATCCCGACAGTATCTTGTCCTTGCGCGCTGCTGCCACTTTGACAACGTCCGGTTTCTTCGCTTCGTTCCATTCCTTCGGGCTCATGCGATTGCCGACGTCCGGATAGACATAGTCCTTCTGCATCAGGTCCAGTGTCTGGCCTGATCCCAGATAATGACCCGGCCCCTGGGTGCAAACCTCGGTGATCACGTCGATGGACAAGGTCGCATCATTCACCTCAATGCCACGCACATTGCGATTGACCGCACCCAGCATGTCATTGTCGATGAGAAGGCTTTCAAAGCAAAAGCCGAGCAGCGAGGCATGCATGCCGGCGGCTTCGTAGAGCATGTTTATGCCTGACATGGCGGTAAGCGCGGCATTCACTCCATGCTCGCAACCGGCCTGCATGTCAGGAAGCTTGCTGTCGGCCATACCGGCGGCAGACCCGGTGGTCAGGTCATAGAACTGGCCCATTTGTGCACAGGCCGACGAGATCAGGGCCTGTTCACCCGAGCCGCCCGACATGGCACCGGTGCGCAGGTCAGATACAAACGGCCATGGCCCCCACAGCGCATAGGCGCCCGGTTGTATGGCATTTACATAGGCCAGACCGGCCAGGCATTCCGCCACTGCCTGAACCACGGTTCCAGCCAGTGCGGCGGGCGATGTAGCACCTGCCTGGGCTGCCGACAGCAGCAACACAGGCATGCCGCCGTGCACGGCAACTTCCAGGCAACGGCAAGCATCTTCTGCCCATTTCATCGGCGGAACCACAAAGCAGTTTGACTGGCTGACGAACGGCCGTTCGCGCCATTTGGCTTCGCTGCCGGCCACGACATGCAGCATCTCCAGGCACTCGCGCACGTGATCGGGCTCCACCATGGAGGTGCCGATGTGTTTGGAGGTGCCCGCCAGGCAGGCGTAAAGCGTGTTCACGTCAAGATCGCGCGGCTCGACCATGTCGCGCGCGACCAACGGACGCTGGAAGAAATGAATATGTTCGCAATTGTCGACAATGCGCGCAGCGTCATACAGGTCAACCAGCAGTGAATCGCGATAGGATTCCGTCTCGGGCTCGACAACGTGAACGGCAGCACCGGCGGTGCCGAAATGAACATTGGTGCCCCATGGTTCAAGGTCGTATTTGGGATCGCGGGCAAACAGGGGGAAGCGGCGCGCACATATTGTCAGCGTGTCCTCGATCAGGGCACGCGGAAACCGCAAACGGCCATCATCGTCCAGAGTGCAACCCTTCTCCGTCATCAGTTCGATGCAGGATGGAATCGAGTTTCCGATACCAACCGTTTCAAGCAGTGTCAGGGCTGCGTCATGGATCTTTTCAATCTCGCCCTGGCTGAGCGGCTTGTATTTGCCGCCCTGCATGCCGGGGCGAACCGCTGCTTCATCCACAGGAATGGCGCGAGAGCGCATGGCTTTGCGGGCTTCACGGCCACCGCGGCGGCGGTTGGTATCTTCAGCTACGGACATTCCCGGGTTTCCTCAATTAAGAGCCTTGTTGATATAGGCATGAGTGTGCTCGTTTCTGCGAATCTTGAAAAGCGCATAGTTCTCATTTCAAGTTGAGAAAATTTCACCATTGAGATGCTGTTTTCTGTTGATACAAAGCAGTTTCGGGTCAATATTGCCTGTAGTGAACATCATTGACGCCAACAGGGTGAATTAACGTGACCAAGCGAGACTTGCCGCCCTTGCGCGCGCTGACAGCGTTTGAAGCGGCTGCCAGACTGGGCAGTTTCCGCCGCGCCGCTGATGAGCTTGGCCTCACCAGATCAGCCATCAGTCATCAGATCAAGGCGCTGGAAGAGGTGCTCGGTGTGGATTTGTTTTCACGCGACGGCAAAAGGGCAGAGCTCTCCGGGCCGGGGCTGATTTATTTTCCGGCTGTCCGGGAGGCTTTTGACCAGATTGAAAGCCAGACCCAGGTCATCCGGCCGCGCGCGTCGGCCAATGAGTTGACGGTACAGGTCTATGTGACGGTGGCGATGAAATGGCTGTTGCCGCGCCTGCATGATTTCGAACGGCGGCATCCAAACATGCGTGTGCGGCTGTCCACATCATATTTCCACTGGGATTTCGATGCTGACAACGCCGATGTGGCGATCATTCTGGCGCGCAAGCGCAGCGACGGTCATCACTACCGGAACCTGTTCCGGTCACGGTTGAAACCGGTTTGCTCGCCGGATTATCTGGCGCGCGTCGGCAACATAGCAACGCCGCAGGATTTGCTGCGCCACAAGCTGCTCTATGTCTATTCGGCCGAGGAAGACTGGCGGCTGTGGCTGAAGGCGGCCGGCCTCGGCGAAACCAAACTGTCCAGCACGCTGGCCTTCGACAGCTATCTGCTGGCGCAGGAGGCTGCGGTAGCAGGCCAGGGCATCGCCATGACCATAGGCCCGTATGCACGTGACGAACTTGCTTCGGGCAGACTGGTGCAACCGGTTGACCTGGACGTGCCGCACCAGCACTGGTGGACATTCGCCTGCCGCGCAACCGACCGGCTGTTGCCCAAGGTGAAATTGTTTGAAGACTGGTTGATTGAGCAGGTTGCCGCTGATGAGGACATTCCTGCAGCGGCCAGGGAGACAAGTGACGCATGAGCGAAGCGATGGACACAGGACCAGCGCAAGTCGCGCAGGCGCGGAGATGCCCGCCGGGCAGCTGCAGCAGGTGATGCAGGCCAGGTGACGCTGGCGCAACAGGCACCGGGTCAGGCAAGGCTGATGTTCGAACCGGCACGCATTGTCTCCGATGACGAACTGGAAAGCCTGCACCTGGCCTCGCTGGAAGTGCTGGAGACAATCGGCATTGATGTGATGCTGCCGGAGGCACGTGATTATTTTGTCCGGGCAGGGGCAAGCGTTGACGGTGAGCGGGTGCGCATTCCCGGCGACGTGATCATGAACGCGATCGCGACTGTGCCCGCCGAGTTCACGTTCCACGCGCGCAACCCGGACAAGACGCTGCGGCTTGGCGGTGGCTGGCTGGCGTTTGGGACCGTGGCTTCAGCACCGAATTCCTCAGACCTGGAGGCCGGGCGCCGTTCGGGCAACCTGGAAGACTTTCGAAAATTCCTGAAACTCGCCCAGAGTTTCAACTGCATTGATTTCATGTCCGGCTATCCGGTCGAGCCGATAGATGTTCATGCCTCGGTTCGCCATCTGGTGGCACTGAAGGACATGGCGCTGATGACCGACAAACCGTTCCATGCCTATTCGCTGGGCCTGGAGCGGATCCGCGACGGCATTGAGATCGCGCGTATTGCGCGCGGCGTGAGCCATGAGCGGCTGGAAACCGAGCCGTCTCTATTTACCATCATCAACACCAACTCGCCCCTGAAGATGGATGTGCCGATGCTGCAGGGTGTCATCGAAATGGCACGCCGTAACCAGATCGTGTGCGTCACACCGTTCACGTTGTCAGGCGCCATGGCTCCGGTCACCGTTGCCGGTGCCCTGGTGCAGCAAAACGCTGAAGCACTTGCCGGAATTGCGCTTACCCAGTTGGTGCGTCCCGGCGCACCGGCTATCTATGGGGGGTTCACGTCCAATGTCGACATGAAGTCCGGCGCGCCGGCCTTCGGTACGCCGGAGTACATGAAGGCGGCGATGGTCGGCGGTCAACTGGCGCGCCGCTATAACATTCCGTATCGCACCTCGAACACCTGTGCCGCCAATGCATTGGATGCTCAGGCTGCCTATGAAAGCGTGTTCTCTCTGTGGGGGGTTACCATGGGCGGCGGCAATCTGGTGATGCACGGTGCCGGGTGGATGGAAGGCGGGCTTGTCGCGTCACTGGAAAAATTCGTGCTCGATTGCGATCTCATTCAAATGGTGAAGTCATTTCTGCAACCGCTGGATCTGACGCGCGATGCGCTGGGGCTTGATGCCATGGGCGAGGTTGGCCCCGGCGGGCATTTCTTTGGGTGTGCGCACACCATGGCGCGCTATCAGAGCGCGTTTTACGCACCACTGATTTCAGACTGGCGCAATTTCGAGCAATGGCAGTCGGCAGGTTCGCCGCACGCCGGCGACAAGGCGCAAGCCCTGTTGAAGCAGGTGCTGGAAACCTACCACAAGCCTGCGATTGATCCGGCTGTTGAAGAAGAGCTGGAGGCATTTGTGGCAAGGCGCACCGAAGAGGGCGGGGCACCGACTGACTTCTGATTGACCTTGTCGCACGCCATCGCGCATTCTGCATTGTCACCGAACCGCCAAACCGGACTGTTTCATGAAATTTGCCTATCTGATCGAACCGCCGTTCAACCACAAACGCGACGACGGAACGGTAACCGGATGTGATGTCGAACTAGCCAAAACGGTGTTTGCGTCTATCGCGGCAGGGCCATTTGAGCCGGTCGAAACAGAGTTTGCCGAATTGCTGCCGGGCGTGGCCGACCGACGCTGGCGCATGACCACGGGCCTGTTCGCAACCGACGAACGTCGGCAGATTGCTTCTTTCAGCCGACCCGTGTGGGCGCTGCCCGATGGTCTGCTAATGGCAGCAGGCAATCCCCTGGGCCTGTCAGGATATAAAGCCGTCGCAGCGTCCAGGACCTGCAGGCTGGCAGTCATCAGGGACCAGTTTCAACATCGCTCAGCGGGGGACTTTGGTGGTCCGGAAGACCGCATCATGATTTTCGAAACCTATACCGAGGCTTGCCACGCGGTTCGTGACGGCAAGGCTGAGGCCTACGCCAGTGTGGCGCGCGCTCATACCGGCTTTCTGGAGCAGCATCCCGAGCTGGACATGGACGTGGTCATGGTTCCTGCCAGTGAAAAACAACCGGCTTTCGGGTCGTTTGCGTTCAGCAAGCAGGACGATGAACTGCGCCAACGGGTAGATGCCGTGCTGGCAGACTATCTGGGCTCGCCTGACCATCGCCGGATGATGGCCGGCTTCGGGTTCGGTGATGGCGAGATTGATTTCGTGGCCAACTGGCAGCCGGAACAGTAGTCTTGGACCTTCTGATACTGTTCGGGTCGGCCTTTCTTGCCGCGACGATTTTTCCCGCACAATCGGAAGCCGTGTTGCTTGTAATGCAGGCACAAGGCGTGTCGTCTTATATGCTGTTGCTGGCTGTGGCCAGCCTGGGCAACACGCTGGGAGCCTGTGTGAATTGGGGGCTGGGCAGGTTTGCCTCCGGCATGCGTGACCGATCATGGTTTCCGGCAAACCTCCGCCAGTTGCAACGCGCGGAAAGGTGGTACGCTCGCTGGGGCGTCTGGTCATTGCTGCTCAGTTGGATGCCGTTTGTGGGCGACCCGTTGACCGTCATAGCCGGGTTACTGCGCACACCGTTCCTGATGTTTTTGATCATTGTGGCTATTGCCAAGACCGGCCGCTATGCCGTGTTGTTGTGGCTCGCCGCCGGTATGTAAGAACAGTGTGGTCTGCGGCCAGATGGCCAGTGTGGCAAAAATGTCACACTTTTGAAGATTCCGCAAAGTAAGCACGGTTTCGACTCGATCCATCTGAGGTTGTAATGTAGGGGTAGTTGCAACAAAAAAAAGACAAGCAGGGGCTAGTCACATGAAAAACATCCTTAAATCCGTTCTCGGCGGTGCTGCATTGTTGGGCCTTTCCATGGCAGGAACTGCTCAAGCAGAGCCTGACTACATGTATGCCGCAACCGGCTTTGTCGGTGGTGGCGGCTCATGGCTCAGCCTTGATGGTTGCCAAGGCGGTGGTTGTGACGACGATATTGCAATCATTGTCGGCGGCGGTGATTTCGTCCTTCCGCTCAGAGGCTACTGGAATGTGCAACTTGGTGGTGCGTTTTATACCGAACATCTGCATTTCGAGTTTGGCGGTTCTGATTCCACGACTCAATTCCAGGGCGGTGCCATTGGTTTCTGGCGTGATCCGGCTATGGGCGTTTTCGGTATCGAGGTTGGTGTGTTCAGCCCGTTCGGTGACAACAGCGAGGGCGGCTTTCAGAACAGCTTCAAGGTTGGCGGCGTTGTGGAGTACTTCTTCTCCAACATGATTACCTTTGGTGCCTTCGGCGGTGCTTTGATCCCGATGGACCCGCATCCGTTTGGCGGCGGCGGTACAGAAGTTGACACCGGCTTCTATGCTGGTGGTCATGTGACTTACTATGCTAGCAATGACTTGGCATTTGCCGGTTTCGCCCGATTTACTGAGCTGAACGATAGTTTTGGAGGCTTTTTTGAAAGCTCCCAGCGATCGCTCAATATCGGCGGCAAGGTTCGTTACCTCACTTCAATGCCGGGCGTAGAACTTTACGCATCAGGCGCCTATCACAAGTGCGAGAATGAGTTTAGCCGAGGCCAGTTCACCAATACCGACTTTGCAGACGGTGCGCAGGTAATGGCAGGGGTGAAGGTTCGCCTTGGCGGTCATACAGACAGTTTGGTGAACATAGACCGCTCAAATGCAATTGATACGCGGGCTTGGGCATGTAATGGAATACGGCGTTAAAAGCTGGAATCATACTTTGCAGGCGCATCACAGACGCGTAGCATTGAATGGAAAACGCCCGCATTTGCTACCTAATCAGTAGCTGAACCTGACTTGTTGTCGGTAGGCAACATCTGTGATCGCAACAACCACAGGCTTGATACTTCGTAAGCGGCTATATGGAAACTTGTGGCCGTTTTGCTTTTCAGCAGTCTCCTTGCTTGCGGTGGTGTGCACGTCCCATTGGCAACACTTCGTTTGTCGGGCGCGGATACTGCCCGCGACGACCAATACCAGTAATAGCCAGACGGGGCAGTCAAGCCTCATCACATGGCCTGGAGGCAGCACACAGGCTCGTGTCCCACCTGTTGATTGTTGAAGGATGCCGCCGCCCGTGACACGATGCTGGTCCGAATGTCATTCTCCATGCAGGACACTCCCCGACAATGAAAACCATCGACTACTACTATTCCACCCGGTCAAATTTTACATTGCTCGGCGCGGGCAGGCTCAATGCGCTGGCTGCGAAGTACAAGCGCCGCATACTGCATCGTCCCATCCTGCTGTCGGAAACAATGAAACCCCTGAAATCGACACCATTCCATAAGCGGCCTGCCATCCTGCGCAACTATGCCATGCATGATGCGTTGCGCACGGCTGCTCATCTGGGCATTCCGTTATTGCGTGAGCCGGTGCATCACATGGGACCCGTTGAACTGCCGTCGGGCATTGTCATCGCAGGGCAGAATGCCGTGTTGCGCGGTGAAGCGGGTGATGTGGACAGGTTGAGCGTTGAGGTTCTGGAAGCGCTCTGGCTGCATGATCGCGATATCGCCGATGAAGCCATTGTTGCCGAACTGGTCAAGGCGTCCGGTTTCAAAAACGCCGATGCATTGATCGCCGAAGCCATGTCTGATGCCACGCAGGCAGAACTGATGCGCAATTGCACCGAGGCTGTTATCCGCGGCGTTATTGGTGCGCCGACATACTTCGTGGACGAGGAAATGTTCTACGGCCAGGATCGGCTCGACTATATGGAACGGGCGCTGAGCAGCTAGGGTCCTGGCCCTAAGTCCGCGCCTTTTTCGCCGTCGCCAGCAGGTCTTCAACTTCAGAAAAGCTGGCCGCGTACTGGGCATATTCAAATGTGCCCTTGTCGTGCAGTTCGCGCGCTGCCTGCAGGAACCCGCCAATGGCCGCACGGGCAAACGATGAACCGGTGGAAACCCGCCGTACCCCGCACTCCAGCAAATCCGTCACGGTGAAATGCGCGGCCGCTGTTCCGATCACGACATTGACCGGTTTTGTAACCGCTTCACAAACGCGCTCTATGTCTTCAATGGACGACAGGCCGGGCGCATACAACACGTCTGCCCCTGCCGCCTCGAAAGCAATCAGGCGGGAAATCGTGTCATCAAGGTCACGCCGGCCATGCAGAAAGTTTTCCGCACGCGCCGTCAGCATGAACGGCCGTTTGAGCGAGCGGCGTGCTTCGACGGCGGCGGTAATGCGCTCCACTGCATGGGTGAAATCGAAAATCGGCTGATCCGATTTGCCGGTGGTGTCTTCAATCGTACACCCGGCCAGCCCGGTGGCGGCTGCCTGTCGTATGGTCTCGGCTACCGTATCGGGCCGGGCGCCAAAGCCGTTTTCAAGATCTGCCGATACGGGCAGGGGGGTGGCTTTCACCATCATGGCACAGTGTTCCAGGGCCTCCTTGCGGCTGACTTCACCGGGCCAGTCCCGTTTGCCGACGCTGAAGGCATAACCGGCACTGGTCGTGGCAATCGCTTCAAAGCCCATGGCCTGCAACATGCGCGCAGAGCCCTTGTCCCAGGCATTGGGCAAAATCAGGATTTTGTCTTCACGATTGTGAAGTTGCTCGAAGTGCTCCGCCTTTTGCTTGGTCAATGGCATGCCGACCTCCCGTGCCGTTTCATGATACCAAAATATTCTTTGGTATACGCCGTCCCTGTACTGACTCTGACAGGAATTGCGTTGCGTGCAAGAGGTGAAGTGTCAGCACACATTGTTGCCGGAAAGTTATCCGCGACGTTTCCGGCGCCGTTCACGTCCTTCGCCGCCATCAGCTCCAACCGGCGTGATTTCCTTGATTTGCGGCAGGTTCACGACAGATGCCAGATTGGGGAACGGGGCGGTTTTGTGCGGCATGGCCATGGCCTCGATGAAGTGTTGCTGGAACTTCGGCTCCACGGCTGTTTCGATCTTCTCGATGCGCCGCACAACTTCCTCAATTTCGTCACGGCCTGCCGTATTGAGTAGCGCAATGCGCGCGCCGGTGCCCGCAGCATTGCCGGCAGAATGCACATGAGCAAGGTCACAATCGGGGATCAGCCCCAAGATCATGGCGTATTTGACATCGATGTGGCTGCCGAAGGCGCCTGCCAGGCGGATGGTATCAACTTTTTCCAGCTCCAGCTTGTCCATCAGTAACTGTACGCCGGCATACAGGGCGGCCTTGGCCAACTGGATGGCGCGCACATCGTTCTGGGTGATGGAAATAAGCGGCTCGCCTTCGCGGATGACATAGGCGAAGGTACGGCCGGTTTGTATGACGCGGGGTGATTTTGCAGCCATGGCACCGTCAAACAGGCCATCCTGGTTTATCACACCGGACAGATAGAGTTCAGCCACGGCTTCGATGATGGCGGAGCCGCACACGCCGGTGACGCCGGTAGAGGCAATTTCGCCCTCAAAGCCCGGTTCATCCGACCATAGATCGCAGCCGATGACTTTAAAGCGCGGTTCCAGCGTATCAGGATCAATGCGCAAACGCTCGATGGCGCCGGGAGCAGCGCGCTGGCCACATGATATCTGCGCACCTTCAAAAGCCGGCCCGGTGGGTGATGAGCACGCCAGTACCCGGTCCTTGTTGCCCAGAACGATTTCCGCATTGGTGCCGACATCGACGACCAGCATCATCCTTTCCGACAGATGCGGACTTTCCGACAGCACGACACCGGCGGTATCTGCACCAACATGGCCTGCAATGCAGGGCAGCACATAGACATAAGCGCCGTTGTTGAGTTCAAGATCGAATTCACGCGCCGGGCGGGTGACCGGCAGTCCGGTGGCCAGGGCGAACGGAGCGCCGCCCAGTTCGGTTGGATCAATACCCAGCATGAGATGATGCATGACCGGATTGCCGACCAGCACAACCTCGAGAATGTCGGACAGATCAACCTCGGCTTCACCCGCGACCTGGCGTGCCAGCTCGTTCAGGGCCTCGCGCACGACAGTGGTCATTTCCTTGTCGCCGCCGGGGTTCATCATCACGTATGAGACGCGGCTCATCAGGTCTTCACCGAAACGGATCTGCGGGTTCATCAGACCGGCTGACGCCTTGATCTCGCCGGTGGACAGGTCGCACAAATGGGCAGCGATCGTCGTGGAGCCGACATCGACGGCCATGCCATAGGCACGATCATGAAACCCCGGCCAGATGGCCGTGATCCGGGCGGTCTTGCTTGCCATACGGTTATGAACAGCAAGCGTAATGCGCCATTCGCCTTTTCGCAGCGCAGATTGCAGTGCCTGCATGATGGCCAGGTCGCACGTAACACTATCAATGCCCCACTGAGACTTCAGGGCATTGTAAACCCGCTCCAGATCCGAGGAAGGGTGATGCATATCCGGCTCATCGACGACGATATAGTAGAGCTTGGTGACCGGATCGAGCTTGATGTCGCGCACTTCAGCGCGCTTGCGCACGACCTGCTTGTGGACCTGACTTTCAGGTGGAACATCCACCACGCAGTCACCCTGCATCAGTGTCTGGCAGGACAATCTGCGGTCAGCTTTCAGGCCACGCTTCTCGTTGTAGCGGATTTCAACGCTGGTAACCGGGCCCAGGTGTTCAGGCTTCGAGGTTATGCCATGCTTGGCGAAATCACCGATGGAAGGGGTGACCTGACAACGTCCGCAAATGGCACGGCCGCCACATACGCTGTCGATGTCGACGCCAAGCGCACGGGCAGCCTGCAGGACCGGCGTTCCTATCGGGAAACGCCCGCGCTTGCCTGAGGGCGTGAACACGATAAGTGCGTCGCTGCGTCCGCCGTCTGCCATGCCTAACCCCGTTCCAAGTAATTAGCCCCTGCGCCGCCGGCGTCCTTCGCGATCACCACGTGCACCTTGCGGTGCGTTGGCACTGGCAGGTGGTTTGTTGAACCTGATCCAGTTGCCGCCCGAGGCATCATTGTCCATGAGGAAGTCGGCAGCCTTGATGGCCTCAATTTCCTTGGACGGTGTTGCCTTGGTGGATCCCAGTCCGATCAGCGGTACCAGCGCGTCGATGTCAATACCTTCTGGTATCACGATTCCCATGGCGGTGAGTTCGCCGATACGGTCTTCGATGTTCTTCGGCGTTGCAGCCGCCTGCACCGGATTCATGATGGCCGATGTCATGCCCGCCGCTGCTGCCATCGGCAGGAAGGCGTTGTTGATGCCATGCCGGTTTGGCAGGCCGAATGAAATATTGGACGCGCCGCACGTGGTGTTGACGCCGAGCTCTTCACGCAAGCGGCGCACCAGGGCAAACACCTGAAGCCCCGCCGTGCCCATGGCACCTACCGGCATGACGAGCGGATCGACCACGATATCATGTGCCGGAATGCCGAAATCAGCGGCCCGCTCGACAATCTTCTTTGCTACGGCAAAGCGAACATCCGGGTCTTCCGAAATGCCGCTATCATCATTGGAGATCGCCACTACGGGCACGTCATACTTCTTGACCAGCGGCAGGATGGATTCCAGGCGTTCTTCTTCGCCGGTTACGGAATTCAGCAACGGGCGGCCCTGGCAGGTTTCGAGGCCAGCAGTCAAAGCAGCCGGAACACTGGAATCAATGCATAAGGGAACGTCGACAAGTCCTTGAACAAGCTCAATCATTTTCCTCATTAGGGGCGGTTCGGTTTCGTTTGGGTTCGGATTTGAGTTGTAGACCACACCGGCATTCACATCGAGAACCGTGGCACCACAGGCAACTTGTGCAAGTGCGTCTTTTTCTACGGTCGAGAAATCTCCTGCCTGTAGTTCCGCTGCCAGCTTTTTTCGCCCTGTCGGGTTGATGCGTTCCCCGATCACGCAAAACGGCTGGTCAAAACCGATGATGACTTCCTTGGTGGCTGAGGCGATGAGGGTGCGGGTCATTTGCGAAGGCGTCCTTTTAGAGCGCGGAACACGATTGGAGTAGAGCAGTTATTGGTCGGCAAAACCTGTGTCAGGCGGTACCGCCGGATGCAATAAGCGCCTTGATGCGGTTGTGATCATAGTCGGCTTCAAGTTGTTCGGCAGCCTGAGTGACGGCAGCCAGGAGGTCGTCGCCACATTCAACCGGATCACCGCGGCGCCATTCGTCGAGATAATCGTCGGAGTCTGCCGCTTTGGAGCGCATTGCTGCCATGTCGATGGCCTCCTGAAACCGGTCAGACAGCATTTTCTTTTCCGCCTTGTTGCGACCTGCTTTTGCGGTCACCTGTGAAGGGATATCACGCCAGTAAGTGATGATAATTTGGGCCATGGAAGAGATCTGCTTTTCAGGTCAGGGCTTGATATTGGTTCAGGTATAGGCGCGGGTGCATCGCAACACTGCAGGTTTTGCGACCAGCACGCGCGCAAAACCGACTGCAACAGGTTCACATTGCATCGGCGATCTGGGCAGTCTGCGCAATTCCGGCCAGCTTGCATGTCTGGTCAACCAGATCCGGGCGGTTCATGGAATAGATATGGACGTGATCCACACCCTGCGCGCCCAGTTGCATGATCTGCTGGGCCGCCAGTTCACACGCACGCGCCTTGTGCTGGGTAGAGTGGGGCGCCAGACCGTCAAATACGGCATGCAGATGATCTGGAATGCGCGCCTGGCATTTGCCGGCAAAACTCGCCACTTTGGCGAAATCGTGGATCAGCAGGATGCCGGGAACGATGGGCTGATAAATACCGGCCGCCCGGACTTGCTCCATGAAATGGAAATAGTCCCTATTGTCGAAAAAGAACTGGGTGATGGCAGCTTTGGCTCCGGTTGCCAGCTTGGTTTTCAGGTTTGCAATGCAGGCATGGCCGGACCCGGAGGCTGGATGCACTTCCGGGTAGGCGGCGACATAGGTATCCAGGCCGCCGCGCTCGATCACCGCACCGGCCAGATCGGCGCCATTCTCATAGCCTTCAGGGTGCGGCTGATAAGGCCCGGTTATGCCGGGCATGTCACCGCGCAAGGCCAGTATGCCTTTTACGCCCTGCGCGGCGTATCTCTCAATGACGGCGTCGGTTTGCACTTTGGACTGGCCTGCGCATGTCAGATGTCCGACGACGTCAAGGCCGTCCACGCCCAGAAGCTGGCCAACAGTGCCGAAAGAGGCCTGATGGCTGGTCCCGCCTGCGCCATAGGTTACAGAGGTAAACAGCGGGTCGTATTTGCGCATGACGCGGGCCAATTCCGCCATGCCATCACTTTGCATGGTTGAGCGGGCCGGAAACACCTCAAACGACACGCGAGGGTTGCCGCCGGGTGCGAAATTGGCAGAAACAGGGGAGCTAATCGACATCCGCGTTCTCCATATAAAGATATCTTTATATATTAAATTTGAATGCCGAGGTCAAGCACGTTCTGGTCTCGATCGTAACGGTTTCTGGTTGATGCAACCAAAAGCCTGATCGCTTCCATAATTTCAGGGCACCGTCACGAGTTCACTGAACCCATGTCGCTTTAGCGCATGACAAGGACCGGGCACTGGGCATGGCGCACCACGCGACCCGCTGTTGAACCGAGGAAGTAGTCGGCAACGCCGGGTTTGTGGGAGCCGATGATGATCAGGTCCACGCCATGCTCTGTTGCGGCTTCCAGAATTGCAGTACCTGCCGAACCGTGACGAAGATCCGCGCCGCCGGTGATGTTGTTGTCTTTTGCCAGTTTTTCCAGTTCAGCCTTGGCCCATTTGTGGGTCTTGTCCAGCAGTTCGCCCGAAATTTCGACCGCAGCATAGGAAGGTATGTCGTGAACCACATGAGTAAGAACGATCTCGGTGGATTTGCCGCCGATTTCCTTCGCCAGTTTGATCATCTGTTCTCCCAACTCGTTGTGCGAGAGGTCTACCGGTACAAGTATTTTCTTGAACATTGCAAATGCCCTTCCTGTTTATGGCCAAAATGGCGAATACACAATTCTAGGGATGCCATGGTTGATCGACAAGGGGATTGATCCAGATCATTCGACACATGGTTGGTCGTGGTCGCTAATTGACCATTTCTGGACGCATCATCGGATGAAGCCTGCTGGTAATGGGCCTAACAACATGGTTAGCTTTACTCAACAGGTGGAAAATCCGTGATGTCTACAGAAACTGACGCACCGTCTGATGCCACTCCTGCACGTCGAAGCCGCAGGGGTGGCGGCGGTGCTGAAGGCCGCCGCGCGGCGCGACTTGGCGGTGGCATTCAGGCATTCAGCTACATCAAGCGCCAAATTCCACTGTACGAGGTTCTTGGCGAGGAAGGCCTGTCTCTGATCGAGGCCAACTGTGAGACGGTATTGCAGGAAATCGGCATCGATTTTCGCGATGATGCCGAGGCGCTGGAGATGTGGAAGGCGGCAGGCGCCGATGTTCAGGGCGAGCGGGTCCGGTTTCCTAAAGGTCTGGTGCGCTCACTGATCAAAACGGCACCATCACAGTTTACCCAGCATGCGCGAAATCCAGCTCGCAATGTGGAAATTGGCGGCAAAAATACCGTGTTTGCGCCGGTGTACGGTCCGCCGTTCGTGCATGATCTGAACGGCGGTCGCCGCTACGCGACCATTGAGGATTTCCGGAACTTTGTGAAACTCGCATACACGGCACCGGCCATGCATCATTCCGGCGGCACGGTTTGTGAGCCGGTGGATATTCCGGTCGCCAAGCGCCATCTCGATATGGTGTACAGCCATATTCGCTATTCCGACAAACCGTTTATGGGCTCGGTAACAGCGCCGGAGCGCGCCGAGGATAGTGTTGCCATGGCCAAAATGGTTTTTGGCGATGATTTCGTCGACAACAATTGCGTGCTGATAAACCTGATCAACGCCAACTCACCGATGGTGTTTGACGACACCATGGTGGGGGCGCTGAAAGTATATGCGCGTGCCGGTCAGGCTTGCGTTGTATCACCGTTCATTCTGGCAGGAGCGATGTCGCCGGTTACGGTAATTGGCACTCTAACCCAGGTTCTGGCTGAAGCGTCGGTGGGAATAGCGTTTTCGCAACTGTGCCGCCCGGGCGCACCGGTTGTTTTCGGTACGTTTGCATCATCAATGTCCATGCAGTCGGGCGCGCCGACATTCGGAACACCTGAGCCCGCGCATGTGCTGTTCGGTGCCGCCCAGCTGGCGCGTCGACTGGGCGTACCGTTCCGTTCCGGCGGCTCATTGTGCGCGTCGAAACTGCCTGATGCCCAGGCTGCTCATGAAAGCTCCAACACCGTGTTCCCCGGCGTCCTGGCTGGCGTCAATTTCATGCTTCACGCGGCCGGCTGGCTAGAGGGCGGGCTGGTTTCCAGCTATGAGAAATTCATCATCGATTGTGATCAGTTGTCGATGATGCAGCGCTTTGCCGGTGGTGTTGATCTGAGCGAAAACGGACAGGCCATGGACGCCATCGCGGAAGTGGGCCCCGGCAGCCACTATCTCGGTTGTGCCCACACCCAGCGCAACTTTGAAGACGCATTCTGGCGGTCCGGTGTTGCAGACAACAATTCGTTCGAGCAATGGCTGGCCGACGGCTCGATGGATGCTGCCCAGCGCGCAAATGCGATCTGGACCAAACAACTCAATAACTATGTCGCACCTGATCTTGATCAGGCGATTGACGAGCAACTCGTGGCGTTTATGGAACAGCGCAAGGCGGTCCTGCCTGACAGCGTTTCGTGACGGCTATACTCCGCAGGTTGCTGATCGACCCCACACGAGACATGTAAAGTGCCCAATGTGTCTTTATTCGACATGCAAGTGTCGCATACGGGTGGTGCGACACGTTGTACCGACCTGCCATGATTTGTGTAGGAAACATCTGCCGTAGCACGGCAGGAAATTCCGGTTTGCGGTCTTGCGTCCGGAGGTCCGGGTGATAGGCTGTCGTATAGTGCGATGACATGCTGTTGTGGCGGCGTGCATTTGCGTTGTGTAACCTCGGGAGGAGTAGCCTTACAATGTCTGACAGAGAAAACATCTGGATTCCAAAGCTCAAACAACAGCTTGCTGACAAGCTTATCGACCGCCGCGAATTTATCCGTTATTCGACACTGCTCGGCATGTCTGCCGGTGCAGCCTATATGTGGGCCGGCAAAATTACCGGTCAGCCGATTGCATCGCCTGCGCGCGCTGCTGATATGCCAAAGGGCGGCACGTTGAAGGTCGGCATGCGGGTGCCGAAGATCAACAGCCCGCACACGTTCTCATGGATTTATGACTCCAATATCACCCGCCAGATGGTGCGTTACATCACCCGCACCGGCGTTGACAATGTAACTCGCCCGGATCTGGCCTCATGGACTGCCTCCGACGATCTGAAAACCTGGACCTTCACCGTCAGTGACGACATTGAATGGTTCAAGGGCGGTAAGATGACGGCTGAGCAACTCGCCTGGAACATCAAGCATTGCCTTGATCCGGCAACCGGTTCGTCTGTCGTGGGTCTGATGAAGGGCTATATGCTCAATGAGATCGACTCCGGCAAGAAGGATGATAAGGGCGAAGCGGTGATGACCACCGAACTGTGGGATGCCAACGCTGTTGAAGTCAAAGACGACAAAACACTGGTATTGAACCTCAAGGAAGCGCAAGTCGCGGTACCGGAGCATTTGTTCCACTATCCGCTGGCTATCCTTGATCCCGCAGAAGACGGCAAGTTCGGCATCGGCTCCAATGGCCATGGCGACTTTGAACTTGTGGAATTCGAAGTGGGCCGTAAGGCAGTCCTAAAGAAACGCCCGAATTCAAAAGCCCATTTGGACATGGTGGAATTCGTTGACCTCGGTGACAATACGGCAGCGTCTGCAGCCGCGGTTCAATCCAAACAGGTGCACGGCGTCTATGAAGGCAATGTCGAGCAGTTTGACCTGTTCAAGGCCATGGATCACATCGACATGTATGATACGACAACGGCTTCTACGGCTGTCGTGCGCATGCAAATCGACAAAAAGCCATTTGACGATCCAAAAGTCCGCAAGGCCATGCGCCTGGCATGTGATGTGGCCAAGACCACTGAAATCGCTGTTGGTGACCTTGGCACAACTGCTGAACACCACCATGTTTGCCCGATCCATCCGGACTATAAAAAGCTGCCGGAAATGGCCCGTGATGTGGAAGCTGCCAAGAAACTGCTCGCAGAAGCAGGGCATCCTGACGGCATAGATGCGGAAATCGCGCTCAAACCTGATCCTGCCTGGGAACTGGCCGTGGTTGAAGCCTGTGTTGAGCAGTGGAAGGAAGCCGGCATCCGCGTGAAGATGAATGTGCTGCCGTCGGCCAAATTCTGGGATGTCTGGGACAAGGTACCGTTCGGCTTTACCTCATGGGCGCACAGGCCGCTTGGATTTATGGTGCTGGGCCTTGCCTATCGTACAGGCGTGCCGTGGAATGAAACCCATTATTCCAATGCGGAGTTTGACAGCGTCCTGACCCAGGCAGAAGGTACGCTTGATCTTGCCGCGCGAACCGAATTGCTTGGCAAGCTTGAAACCATCATGCAGGAAGACGGACCGATTGTTCAGCCATTGTGGCGCAAGCTGTTCATTCCGATGGACAAACGGGTGAAGGGTTTTGCGATTCACCCGACCCGTTACTTCTTCTGCGAAGAGTACGCCGTCGAAGCCTGATTGTTTCGATTGCATCACTGAACAACAGCGTCCTTCCGATTTATCGGGAGGGCGTTTTTTTTAACTGTGACCTGCACCGCAAGCTTGCTCTGGGATCAGTTACGTCTAGTCTGCTGTTGCGACATGAATAGAAAAACAGGGAGTCGAACATGAACAAGGCACCGGGCACCGCCGGTTTCATGGCCATGAAAGGCGATGGCTACTACTCGAAGGCCACCATCGGCGCCAAGCATGTCATGGACAAGGCGGCCAATCTGGTTCTGGAAGCTGTTGCGCGCATGGATCCCGCCGACGATGGCAGCATCTTTCGCGCCACCGACATGGGAGCCGCGGACGGAGGCACATCTGTTGATCTCTGGCGGCGTGTTTTTGCCGATGTGCGCGCCCGTGTACCATCCCGTCCCATTGAGATGATCTACACCGATCTGCCGCGCAATGACTTTGCCCAGGTCTTCCGCATGATCCACGGGCAAACCGACACAAAGAGCTATTACCCGGAAATCGATGATCTGTACGTGTTTGCCTCCGGCACCTCGTTCCATCAGAACATTTTTCCGGCACAGACGCTGGATCTTGGGTTTTCGGCAACGGCGTCTCACTACATTTCCTCAACGCCCTGCAACATTACCGACCATGTGCATATGGTCGGGGCGAGCGGTGCCGAGCGCGACGCGTTTACCAGACAAGGTGCAACCGACTGGGAAACCATGCTGTTGCAACGTACCCGTGAGTTAAAGCCAGGCGGCCGGCTGTGCCTGTTCAATTTCGGCATTGATGAGGAAGGCCGCTATCTTGGCGATACCGGCGGTGTCAGCATGTTCGACACGTTCAACAGGTTCTGGAGCGAACTGGCTGATGACGGTGTGATATCGCGGGATGAGTATCTGAATACCAACTTCCCGCAGCATTATCGCACGGTTGAAGAGTTCACCGCCCCGCTGAATGACAAGAACAGCCCTGTCTACAAGGCCGGGTTGAGACTGGAACATGTCGAGACCCGTGTGGTTCGCTGCCCGTTTGAGCAGGATTTTACCGAGAACCACAAGGATGCAACCCGGTTTGCAATGGAATATCTTCCAACGCTCAGATCATGGTCGGAAGCCACGTTCCTGGGCGGGCTTGATGCAGGCCGTGACGAAGCCGAACGAGAAGCCATCATGGATGAATTTTACGGACGCTATCAGGCAAGTGTTGCTGCTGCGCCTGAAGGCCATGCAATGGACTATGTGCACGCCTACCTGATTTGCCGCAAGGATGTTTAAAAAGTGAAAAAGCCCACGACTACACTGGAAATTGAAAAAGCCCGCAAACTTGCACTTCGGGCACTGACCAAATCAGGTGCCGCGCGCGCCAATGTTCGTTATCTTGCCGATGCGGTTATTGATAGCGAGCTTGTCGGCATGCCGAGCCACGGGTTTTTCTGGTTGCCGGTTTACTGTTCGCATCTCAGATGCGGCAAGGTTGACGGCGTGATCAAACCCGTTATTACCCGGCTGTCCCCGGTGGCCTATCGTGCTGATGCCGGGTCCGGGTTTGCCCATCCGGCAATTGAAAAAGGGTTTACCAAAATCGTTTCGGCAGCGAAAAAGTACGGCATTGCCGGGCTTTCCATTACCAATTCCTATAATTGCGGCAGGCTGGGCGGACATACTGAACGCCTGGCGCGCGAAGGCCTTCTGGCAATGGGGTTCACCAACGCGCCGGCCTCTATAGCGCCGCCGGGCGGCATCAAGGCGGTTATCGGCACCAACCCGGTTTCCATGGCAGCGCCTGACGGCAAGGGCGGGGTCGGCTACGTCATAGATCAGTCATCTTCAGTGGTGGCAAAGTCGGAGGTAATGCGTCATGCCGCACGCGGCGATGAAATTCCGCTGGGCTGGGCGCTCGATGCCGACGGCAACCCGACAACGGATCCTGGACAAGCCGTCACCATGGCTCCATCGGGCGGCTATAAGGGGTTCGGGCAGGGGCTGATGGTGGAAACCATGTCATCTTTGATGAGCGGCGCGCAACTGGGCAGCGCCATGTCGCCATTTGCAACCGATGCCGGCGGGCCGTGCAATTCAGGACAGTTCTTTCTGGCAATAGACCCTGAAGGGTTTTCGGCAGGGCTGTTTGCGGATCGCTTCGCGGACCTTTCCGGTTCGATCCTGGCCCAGGAGGGGACCCGCATGCCGGGTCTGAGCCGCCTGGCAACGCGGGAGGAAAGCCTTGCTCGCGGGACCATTGAGGTGGATCGTGATCTGTTGAAGCGTGTGCGTGACTGTACACGCTGATTGTTTCCTGACCCTTACAACGCGATGGTCTGATGGCTGTTGATTATGAGATTGACTGTGTTGTGGCAGGTGCCGGTGCAATTGGCCTGGCGGTTGCCCGTGAGCTGGCGCAATCAGGACGTGAAGTCCTGATCGTGGAGGCTGACGAAGCGTTTGGTCGCGGAGTATCTTCGCGATCAAGCGAAGTCATACATGCGGGCATGTATTACACACCGGGCTCGTTGCGTGCGCAGTTGTGCGTTGAAGGCAAGTGGCTGTTGTACGACTTCATGAAGAAGCACAATGTTGCCCACACCAATTGCGGCAAGTTGATTGTGGCGTGTGAACCGGGTGAGGTGACAGCGCTTGAAGCCATCATGACCAAAGGCGCTGCAAATGGCGTCGGTGACCTGGAGATGCTCGATGGCCGTCAGGCCAGGACGCTGGAGCCGGAGTTGAAATGTGTAGCAGCGGTTCTGTCGCCGTCGACCGGCATGATGGATTCTGCCGGAGTTATGCTGGCCTTGCTGGGCGAGGCTGAAAACGCCGGTGCCACACTGGCCACCAGGTCACCGGTTGCAGGTGGTCGCGTGGGTGGCAAACAAATCGAGATTGATATCGGTGGTGCCGAGCCGATGACGGTCGGCTGCAATCTGTTTGTCAACTCCACCAGTCTCAATGCGCCTCAGGTTGCATCAAGTCTTCAGGGCCTTGATGGCGTTCATGTGCCGACAGCATATTACGGCAAGGGCAGCTATTTCTCGATTGCCGGCAAGATGCCGTTTACGCGGTTGATCTATCCATGCCCGGTCATAGGCGGGCTGGGCGTTCATCTTACAATCGACGTCGGTGGCCAGGCCCGGTTTGGCCCGGATGTGGAATGGGTCGACGAGCCGAACTACGAGGTGGATCCCGCACGCAGCGATGATTTCTATGCCATGGTCAGGCGGTACTGGCCCGGATTGCCGGATGGCGCCCTGCAGCCGTCCTATGCCGGGGTGAGACCCAAGATCGTACCGCCGGGCAACCATATCCAGGACTTCCGGATTGACGGTCCTGAAGCGCATGGCGTGCCGGGTCTGATCAACCTGTTCGGTATGGAAAGCCCGGGTTTGACGTCCAGCCTGGCGATTGGGCGATATGTCGTGAAATTGACCAATTGCCTCTGAAAAGGCTCGTTGTCTGGGCATGGAACCAACGCGCTAGATTTGTAGGACCAACGCGGCATGTGCCATTGCGCCGCATGCCTTTGACGTTTCATAGTAAGGGCACCGAAAGCACGCTTTTTCAACCTATTCACGTTTTCGGACGCTAATCAGCGGAGGGAGTAATCTATGAAGAAATTATTGACAGCAACTCTTGCAGCAGCAGCCCTGGCTTCGGTCAGCTTTACTGCAGCTCAGGCGCAGACAAAGGAACTGGTTGTTGCCTTTTTCCCGGAATGGCCGATGCCGTTCCAGTATGCGCAAGCCCAGAAAATCTATGACAAGGAACTGGGTGTCACGGTTAAGTGGGTGTCTTTCGATGCCGGTACCGCGATGTCAGCAGCCATGGCTTCCGGTGATGTGCACATCGCCGTTTCTCAAGGTGTAACACCGTTCCTGACAGCCGTTTCTGCCGGTCAGGACCTGCAGGCGATTGATGTTGCTCTGACCTATTCAGACAACGACAACTGCGTGGTTCGCAAGAATCTTGAAATCACCAAGGACAATGCCAAGGAACTCGAAGGCAAGACCGTTGGTGTGCCGCTCAGCACGGCGGCTCACACCGGCTTCCTGGCCCAGATGGCACACTTCGGTGTTGACACATCCAAGATGAAAATCGTGGACATGGCTCCTGTTGACTCAGCTGCAGCATTTGCGAATGGCAACATGGACATGGTTTGCGGTTGGGGTGGCCCACTGCGCCGCATGAAAGAGTTCGGCAACGTTCTCATCGAAGGCGACGAAAAAGAAAAGATCGTCGGCAAGGTTTATGACGTGATTTCCACGACCGGCTCATGGGCCAAGGAAAATGCTGATCTTGTTGCGAAGTTCCTGAAAGTCACCAACGACATGAACGACAAGTTCAATAGCGGTGGCGGCGATGAAATGATGCCTGAGATTGCCAAGATGGCTGGCCAGGATGAAGCCACTGCAAAGGCAATCATGACCACGGGCATGAAATTCATCTCGTCCGAGCAGTCACTCAGCGACGATTGGATGGGCGGCTTCCTTGTGAAGAACTTCGATGCAGCCGGCGCCAAACTGGCTGAAGGCGGTACGGTCAAGGCGCTGCCGTCCTATGAGGGTGCTGTTAACTCCAGCTACCTCAAGGCTGCAGGAGGCATGTAACAACCGATACTCAGGCCACCCGTTGGTTCGGGTGGCCTGTTTGTTCTTTGCGGCCAGGAAGAAGACCGGTCAAGGTCTCGTCCGCGAACCCAACATGTAAGGGCTCTAAGGGAGGGGTACATGTCCAGCCTCATAATCGATGATATATCAATGCGATTTGAGCTGCCGAATGGTGGCGCAGTTCAGGCATTGCAGAATGTTTCCCTCAATCTGAAGAAGGGAGAGCTGATGTCTGTGCTCGGCCCGTCAGGGTGTGGCAAGACAACGCTTTTGAACATTGTTGCAGGTTTCCTTGCTCCAACTGAAGGCAAGGTCATTCTAAACGATCATGTTGTAACCGGCCCTGCCGCAGAGCGCGGCATGGTGTTTCAGCAAGGCGCGCTGTTTGAGTGGATGAATGTGCGCAAGAACATCGCGTTTGGTCCGGACATGGCCGGCAAACCTGCCGCCGAGACCCGGGAAAAGGTTGAAAGCCTTTTGCAGATTGTCGGGCTGAAGGATTTCGCTGACAAGATGATCTACGAACTGTCAGGCGGTATGCAGCAACGCGTGGCACTTGCGCGGTGCCTGGCAAACGATCCGGATGTGATCTTGATGGATGAGCCGCTCGGCGCGCTCGACGCGCTGACGCGGGAAAAGATGCAGGGTCTGGTACTCAAACTCTGGAAGGAAACCGGCAAGACAATCATCCTGATTACCCATTCGGTGGAAGAAGCCTTGTTGCTCGGCGAACGTCTGGTCGTCATGGCGCCCCGGCCAGGCCGGATCCACAAGGAGTACAATCTTCCGTTCGCAGAAATGGGGGTTGGCAAAGACCTGCGTCTGGTCAAGAAGGAAAAGAAATTCGGCGAAGTCCGTGAGGAAATCCTGACCATGATCTGGGACATGGAAGAAGAGATCATGGGCCGTCAGGAGGACGTGGCATGATCATTCTTCTCATTTACATAGCAATATTTATCGCGGCCATGATCGGCTACAAGCTGATCAGCGGCTTTCTGACCAAAAAGGATGACTTCACCAGTCTCAAGACAGTGACGTTCGGTGATGAGAGTGCGGTTATTTCCAACCGGGCAGCATCCATTATTTCGATTGTTGCGATCTTCCTGATCTGGGGATCGTTTACAGGCTCCAAGGTTGTGCCGTCTTTCCTGCACGTGTCAGGGCCGTATGTCGGCGAAACAAGTTTTACCTATGAAGCCAAAGACGCATCCGGCGCTACCGACACAGGCACCATCAAGGCCGTGGTTCATCCGGTTTCCGAGCCGGCGGAAAAACCGGTGGTTGATGAAGCCGCAAATACCGGTTTTGCGAAAGATGCTGCTGAAAAAGTCATAACCTACCGCTCAATTCTGGTATCCCGGAGTGACCTGCTGGAAAATCCGAAGGAACAGGAGATTGTGTCGGTCGAGGGCAAGGCCATTGCGCCAAACGGATCGGTTCAAATCGATACCGGCGAAGTCCGCATGACGGCCAAGGGTAGTCTGGCATATGAACCCACCAAAGGCTTGCAGATGGAGTCGATCTGGCTTCCTGCTCCTGAAGCCGTGGTGAAGCGCCTGATCGAAATTTCGAGTGAAGGCTATCAGAACGTCACTTTGGGGGAGAATCTCGGTTGGTCGATTTACCGTGTTATTATAGGCTTTACTCTTGGTAGTATTGTCGGCATTCCGCTGGGTTACGCGATGGGTCTCAATGGTTGGTTCCGCGGCTGGTTTGATCCGATCGTCGAGTTCATGCGTCCGGTTCCGCCGCTGGCCCTGATCCCGCTTATCATCATCTGGTTCGGTATCTGGGAAACCGGCAAGATTTCGTTGCTGTTCCTGGCTGCCTTGTGGATCATGGTCATCGCTGCACGGTCAGGTGTGTCGGGAGTGAGCATTTCCAAGGTGCACGCGGCGTATTCGCTTGGTGCTTCAAAAAGCCAGCTTTTGTGGAAGGTGATTGTACCGAACTCGCTGCCGGAAATCTTTACCGGTGCACGAGTTGCCATGGGCGTGTGCTGGGGCACGGTGGTTGCTGCCGAACTGGTGGCGGCAGAAAAGGGTGCCGGTAAAATGATTATCGCGGCATCCAAGTTCCAGAACACAGACATTGTGCTCATGGGTATCATCCTGATCGGTATCATCGGGTATGGCATAGATATCATGATGCGGATGGCTGAAAACTATCTGGTTCCGTGGAAAGGCAAGGGCTGATTTGCCTTCTTCCATACAGTCAAAACGAATTTCGGGAGCTCTTGGGCTCCCGTTTTTCTTTCAGCCCGCTATAAAGCCGGGAAACACTCTATCTCGCAGGTACGCCCGACCTCATGCCAAGGTCTCGCATGACTTTCTCAACCGCTCGCACAAACTGGTCCGTGACGGTTTCATCGATGGCGCCGACGGTAGCAACCCTGAACCCGCCTTCAGCGCCTGGACAGCCATCGCCGTCCATGATGACAAAGCCCATCTGGCGCAGGCGCTGGATAAAGGGTCCAGGTGCATAACGCCTGTCGGCGGGCGGCTTAAACAGGGTCAGATACCCGCATGTTGCAGTACCGTCCGCCAGGGTGGGGTAGAACCCCAGTTGTGCCATGCCTGACAACAGTCTCAGATGATGCTCCTGATAGCGCTTGCGCCGCATTTCAGGCCCACCCTCAAGATAGAGCCGCCGCAATGCGACGCCGCAGGCAACAATGGCATGTGCCGGCGGCGTACCGGGAAACCAGCCGGTGCGATGGATACCTTTCCACAGCTCAACCAGGTCCAGCGAGGCTGATGGGGATTGGAACAGGTTTTCTGTCAGCAAGCTTCGGCGCACCATGACAAAAGAAAATCCTGGAACGCTTTCAATACATGCCCACGGCACACCCACCGCGGCATCCACTGTTCCGTCGGCGAGATTAAGTGGTATGGCGCCAATGCTGGCCCGGGCATCGACGATCACCTTGCACCCGGCCTCATGGGCAATGGCTGCGAGTTTGGCAACCGGATTGGCCAGTCCGGTGGAAATGTCGATTTCTGCCAGATAGACAGTATGTATGTCGGGATCTGCCTCCAGCACTTTCGCCAGTCGATTGGTGGTGACGGGTTTGAGAACTGAGCCGGCGATGGTTTCGACCGGGCGTTTTATATGGGTCAGTATACTGGTTGCCTGCTCGGCATGAGGGCCGTGAGCTGCAACCAGCGTTTTGCGTTTGCGCCCCGTTGGGGCCAATGCGCCCAACACGCACTCCAGCATCGCGTCGCCCGACAAATGCAGCGGGATACAGTCATACTCACTGGTCCCGTCAACAAGCTCAAGCAACTGTTCAGTGACGCTGAGGGCAAGCGAAACAAATTCACTATCCCGCATGCTCCAGTCCGCCAGCATGGCGAGTTTAACGTCACGTGACGTGGTCACCGGTCCCATGGTCAAGAGCCAGGGCATGTCCTCCTGACCTTCAGGACCATTGAAGGCAGGAGCGTATTTGTGTTCTTCGGCAAGAGCCATGGGATCGGTGTGCCTTTATCTCTGCTGTACCACGTCTTGATGCGCCGCCATCATTCATGCCATGACCGAAGGACAGCCTTGACCTGAGTGCACTCTACAGTCGCCAGTCGATTGGTGGAAGGCCACGCAATAAAAGCCACTCCTGCGCCTGTGTAAACGGCTGGGAGGTCACAAACCTGTGTTGCGGACCGGCTCCACGTGCCAATGGTGATGGGTGCGCGGTTTCAATGACGCAGTGCCGTGACCTGTCAATACCGGCGCCGGCGTGTTGGGCAAATTTGCCCCACAGCATGAATACGACCGGTGTGGAACGCTCATTCAGCCGTTGCATGATTTCGCCAGCTAACGCCGCCCAGCCGAAGTCCTTGTGGCTGTTCGCCTTGCCGGCCTCAACGCTCAACGTCACGTTGAGCAACAGTATGCCCGAACGCGCCCATTGGGTCAGGTTGCCATGGGTTGGCGGCGAGACGCCCAGATCGCTTTCAAGGCTGGTGAATATCGTTCGAAGGGACGCCGGTATTCGCTGCTCCGGGTTTGCCACCGAAAATGCAAGGCCATGCGCATCACCGGGCGTGGGGTAGGGGTCTTGCCCCAAAATAACGGCCCTTACCTGGTCCGGCCGGGTCAGCTCAAGGGCGTTGAAAATGTTGTCGGCGCTCGGCAAAACCTCAACCCCCGCCGCCACGCGGGCATCCACCCGTGCCGCGGTTTGCGCAGCAGCGCCGGATCTGAAGAAGTCCAGATCTGCCCAACCGGTGGTTGTTACAGCGTCAACGGCGGTTCTGTAAGTAATTGGCGCCACGCCAGATTCTTCAATAGGCTTTATCAAGGGCTGTTCTCATGGTGCGTTACTAGCAGTGGCATCAGCGTGCAAGACATGGTATTCGGTTTTTGAGGCCCGCCCCAGGGGGCATGTTCTAGCGGTATGGTATATAGGGAAACAAATAGATGAAACCAATAGTCATCATGGTTGGTGCCGACAAGGGCGGCGTTGGCAAGACAACAATATCACGCGCGTTGCTGGACTACCTGCATCGCAACAATGTTCTGGCCCGTGCATTCGACACGGAAAACCCGCGCGGAACGCTGCATAGGTTTTACCCGGCTATCACCGAGATCATTGATCTGCACAATGTAGCGGACCAGATGAAAGTGCTTGATACGCTGGAGACCGCCAAAGTGCCGGTGACAGTTGTGGACCTGAAAGCAGGGAACCTGTCTTATGCCCTGGAAACCTTCGAAAAAATTGGTGTTTTACAGGCTGCCCGGGACGGGGTGTTTGAGATGGGCCTGATCCATGTAGTTGGTCCGGCGATCGCGTCACTGGATGAACTTCAGGAGGTAACACCTTATGTGGAGGGGCTTGATTACACCGTTGCCCGCAACTTTATCAATGAAACCAATTTCTTCGAATGGGATGAGAAGACCTACAAGCGGTATTTCTCCAATGTGAATGAAGCCCGGGAAATTGTTATTCCAAAACTCAATGAAATGGCTGCAGAGCAGGTTGACCTCGCTGATGTAACTTACAAGAACTTCATCGACAACAAGGACAGCCAGGGCAAATCTGCAGACTTTTCTTTCGTGCTGCGTGGCTATGTGAAGAAGTGGTGTTCTGAGATCGATGACGAGTTCGACCAGCTTCGCCTGATCCAGATGCTGACCTCGGGTGGTTCCGGTGAAGCCGGAAAAGCCAAGAGCTGATTGTCATTGAGCCGGTAGGCTTTTAGGCACTATATGTTGCGAATGGTTCTGGTTGCCCGGCAGCTCGTCTGCTGCCGGGCAGCAGGTTTACCCGGCCAAACGTATCTGTAATTTCCCGGCCGAATGGGCCGGACCTTTTGTGGCGCAATCGGGTTAAACTGAGTTTGTGACTGACAGGGGTTGCGTTTGATTCGCGTCGCGCGAACCACTGTCCGGCCATTCCGGGGTATCAACAGGACGATTTACGTGAGCGAAGGTGCGGGAAGTCGGGTAATTGTCGTGTGTTCCGATGAGGCACGCAACGGCAAGACTCTGACCGCACGCCTGTTGATGGATCATCTGCTGATGACAGGCCACAATCCTCACGTGTTTGATTGCGATGAACCGCGTGGACGGATAAACCGGTTCTATCCTGATCGTTCAACGCTCATTAGCGTTGAAAAAACCAGCGGTCAGATCAGGCTCTTTGACAAGATTCTCGCTGAGCCGGATCGCGATTACATCATTGATCTGCCGTCGCATGGGCTGGATGAGTTTTTTACGGTGGTTGATGATCTCGACTTTATCAACGCCGCCCACGATGCGCGCATTGAAATGGTCATCGCCTACGTGCTGGACCAGACCGCGACGTCTGTCATGACCGCGAGGGATCTTCGAGGTGCCTACGCAACCGAAACGTTTTATCTGATCCGCAATGCCTGGAACGGAAATCCGCTTGTCACGCGTCAGGCGCGCGAAGTCTATGAGGAAATTGAGCCGGATGCCGTGTTCAGCCTGCCCTTGCTCGATCGTGAAGCAATGGCGGCCGCTGAAGAACCCCCGTTTTCTTTCATCGAGTTTCAGGAGGGCATCTACACCACACTGCCGCCGTCTCTACGGCTGCGCCTGAGATCCTTTCTGTCGGAAGTGTTCGGCCAGTTTCAACGCCGCGAGCTGTCGCTTGACCTGGGTTCGCTCAAGAAAATGGGTTTGATCTGAAACCGGCAGTCCCCATCACCTGATGTTATCCAACTTAAACATTTCCCGATATCTGTTCAGCAATGCAGAACGGCCCGCCAAAGGCGGAAAAAGCTGTTCGACCTATAAATAGAGAACGGCCCGTCAAAGGCGAAAAAGCTGTTCGACCTATAAATAGAGAACGGCCCGTCAAAGGCTGAAAAAGCTGTTCGACTAATAAAAACCCGATGACTATCTCAATGAGATCAGCATACCGCCGGCATCCAGGGATGCATCCATACCGCGCTGCTCGCCCCACAACACCAGTCGCACATTGTGTTCGTTGATCAGCACCAGGTTCTGGCCACCGCCGCTGATGGCTACGGCAGAAGCCTGGGCGGTGATGTAGGTGCCGGCGATGTCTTCCAGACGGGTGAGATTGTAGACTTCTCCGCGCATATTGGCGAAAGACGCACCAATGGTCAGTCCGACCCGCAATCCGTTTATATCAAGTTCAGCCTGTCTGCCGTTGTAAAACACCTTGCCGTCACCTCGCGAAACACCAACCAGAAAACCGATTTTTCCAATTGTCATCTCGATGATGGCATTGCCCCCGGCATTGGCAGGGGAAAGAGTTGCAATAACAGCCTGCGCAGACACGGCGCCCACCACGGCCAGTGATAAACAGAACTTGCGGATCATGAGTCTGAAACCCTTCATCAATATAAGTTGTCTATACCTACAATGAGTTAGACCTCAATTGCGGCCAAGTGTGGACATAGCTGCCGACAATCAGGTTTTACTGAAGGTTCGTGTAGATGAGGTTGCCCGGGGCCTGTTGTGCAGTTGAATCAGATCAGCATGATTTTTGATTCGATCAATCAAAAACCATAAAACTGGTCACCTTCAAAGTGCTAGAGCAACTTTACGGGTTAAATTGAACCCATGACCTATTGAGTGGCGCTGAATTCTCCCGCAGAAATGGTCGCGCCGGTGGTGTATCACCGTCCTGGCGCAGCTTGTTAATGTCATTGGTAAGATGCTGGCTATTGATGGAGGCTACAAAGCGAAATGAAGGCACTTGTTTACACTGGCGGAAAGACAATGGAATTCAAGACTGTCGATGACCCCAGGCCGGCAGCAGGTGAGGCGTTGATCAGGGTGAGGGCATCCGGCATCTGCGGCTCGGACATGCATGCATGGGCAGGACACGATGAGCGCAGGCCCGCGCCCCTGGTCCTCGGGCATGAGGCGGCCGGAGAGATCGTCGGTTTTGGCGGTGCTGTGCGCCGCGTGACCGTCAATCCTTTGGTGACGTGCGGTAAATGTGAGGCCTGTATTGCAGGCAGGGACAATCTGTGCCCCACCCGTCAGATCATATCCATGCCACCGCGTGAAGGCGCATTTGCAGAGCTTCTGGCTATGCCCGAGGGCAATCTGGTGACTGTTCCCGATCACGTGGCGCTGGAAAGCGCTGCTCTGTGCGAACCGCTCGCGTGTGGTTGGCATGCAGTCAGGCTGGCCAAGGCCACCCTGGGCGGAGAACTGGCACAGGTGCGCTGTCTGGTTCTGGGCGGCGGCGCTATAGGTTTGGGAGCGGCGCTGGCATTCAGGGCCCAGGGTGGTAAGCAAGTGACGATCGTGGAGCCCAATACACCACGGCGCAACCGGATTATTGAGACGGAGGATATCAAGTGTCTCTCTGCCCCCGCTGATGATGATGTGCCGGATCTGGTAATCGATGCAGTGGGTATTTCCGCAACCCGTGCATCTGCGAGCAAACAGGTACAGCCGGGCGGACTGATCATGCACATTGGTCTGGGCGCAGCCGAAGGAGGGTTGGACGTGCGCCGCATGACGCTTCAGGAGATTACGTTTATCGGCACCTACACTTACACGATGGCCGATTTCCGTGCGACTGCGGACGCCATCTTCGCCGGCAAACTCGGCAAGCTGAACTGGATCGAAAAACGGCCACTGAAAAACGGTGCGCAGGCTTTCGACGATATATCAACAGGCCAGTGCGCGGCGCCGAAGATCATCCTGCAACCTGCCTGACTGATAAGCTCACGAATGTCGATCAGTACTTCTTTGAATTGAGGCATGTGAGACCGGTGCGCGGCGCCGAAGATCATCCTGAAACTTGCTTGATCTCGCATCTCGCCCAGCATTTATAAATTCATTTGGTTTGTGACAAGGCAAAGGGCCCGCTCTCGGTTGAGAACGGGCCCTTTTCATGTTGCTCGATATTGCCTGCTACTCACCATATCCGACATAACTCAGGAATGGTTGTGCACCAGCCGGTGACAGCCAATCCGGTAGCCACAGTGCGAAGCCGGGCATCATGAAGATCAGTGCCAGACCGATCACCTGAATGACCATGAACTGCATCATGCCGAAGTAGATGTCCTTCAGGTCCCATTCAGGCACAACGCCCTTCAGGAAGTAGGCGGACAACGCCACCGGCGGTGATAGCCATGCAGTTTGCAGGTTTACCGCAACCAGAATTGCGAACCATGTCAGGTTCACATTGAGCGATACCAGCAACGGTACCAGGATCGGCACGATGATCAGCACGATCGGCACCCATTCCAGCGGCCAGCCCAGCAGGAACACCAGAGCCATGACGAAGATCAGCATGGCAGCCGTGGACAGCTCCATTGACAGCAATACTTCGGTGAGGAATTTCGGAGTTCCCAGGTTTGAGAACACCGCACCGAAGAAGTTGGATGCTGCTACCAGGAACATGATCAGCACTGAAATTTCCAGCGTCTTGATCATGGCGTCATAGAAGCCGGCTGCAGTCAGCTTGCGGTAGGCAAATGACAGCAGAATTGCACCAAATGCACCACATGCAGCAGCTTCGGCAGGCGTTGCCCAGCCGGCCAGGATGGACCCGAGCGCGAAGGCGATCAGAACCGTTGGCGGCACAAGCCCCATGAAGAACTCATACCACAGGTCTGAGAAGTAGAATCCGCCCGGCTTGGTCTTGCGTGTCCAGGTGTAGACAAAGAACATGAAGCCCAGCCACAGGATCGGAAGGATCAATCCGCCAAGCGGAATGAAGGCGAGAGAACCAGCCGCACCGGCCCCCAGCAGATAGGTGAGAACGACAATCGAGGCCATCACACCGATCACTTCAAGCAGATAGTAAGGTGAGGTTTCAGGTTGCTCGTCTATGGGCAGAATAGGTCCCAGGTTCGGATTGATCATGCACCGGCCAATGGCGTACACCATGTACAGCACGGCAAGCAGGATGCCCGGTACGATAGCCGCCCGGAACAGGTCGGTTACGGGCACCTCCAGCACCGGCCCCATGACGATCAGCATGATCGACGGCGGTATCAGGATGCCAAGCGTACCACCGGCAGTAATTGTGCCTGCGGCAAGCCTTACATCATAGCCGGACTTGTTCATGGTCTTTGCCGCCATGATGCCCAGGATGGTCACCGACGCGCCCACAATACCGGTGGCTGCTGCAAAGATCATGGATACGAACAGCACCGCAATATACAGCGCACCGCGTGTCCGCGACATCATCAGTTGAACCGCCTTGAACAGCCTCTCCATCAGGCCTGCCTGTTCCATCATGATACCCATGAAGATGAACAGCGGAACCGCTACCAGCTGGTCGTCCAGCATGACCGAGTTGGTCTGCAGCGTCATCAGGTAGAAGGTCAACGCACTGCCTGCCCCCCACGACCCGAACGTGAAGGCCAGGAAGATCAGCGTGAACGAGATTGGAAAGCCCACGAAGATCGAAAACAGCATGGCCGCGAGCATAAACAACCCGATGGTCGGCTTGGAGAAATCGAATATGCCTGCAGATGATGTGAGGGAAGCCCACCAGTCATCGAAAGGCACTGCGTTTGGATAGAACACGCTGACGAAAATCAGGGCCAGCAGGGCAAAATAGAACGGCAGGATTTTAACGAACTGGGCTTCGCGCTCCTTGCCCATTTGGTGGAATGCCCGGAAAAGTTCGGGAAACCCCTGCAGGAACAACAGCAATGCACCTATCGGCATCGCCGCACGGGCCGGGCCAAGTATCGGTGCCCAGGTTAAATCACTCGCACGTTCCCAGATGCCCCAGGGTCTGTCCCAGCCTTTCCAGCCGAATGCATCGAGAGTGAAATCCAGTGCACTCCAGAAGAAGAACAGCATGGCGGGGAAGTACAACAGCAGATAGAGCGCCGCATCGACCGTGGCTTGTGTCTTTGGTGTCCAGTTCCGGTACAGGAAATCTGCCCGGATGTGGACCCCGCGCATCAGCGCATAACCGGCGGCGGCCATGAACAGCACACCACCCAGCATACGGCTGGTATCATAGACCCAAAGCGTCGGGCCAAGCCCGATCGAAATGGCTAATTCGTTGTAGCCATAGTCGGTGAACACTGCGAACAGTTTGCGGGAAACAACCTCAAACACCATGGCGATGATGAGGGGGATCAGCAGAAAACACGTAATCTTGCCTGCCCACATGTTCAGGACATCGATAGACGCCGTGATGGGCCGCTGCCACGGCGTCATGTCTTCCGGCGTCTGCCCGGGTTCTTCTGCACGCCGCTCTGCAATCAACTCGTCTGTGATATCGAGTTCGCCAATTTCCTCAGCCATCTGCCGCTCCTCCCAGAGGGTCCAAGTGTTTAATGTTTTTTATGTGAAATGGCCGGTTTCTGGGTCCGGCTTGAACGTAAAAACAAGTTGGCGGGCATCACATCGGATGCCCGCCGATCCGTCAACGGATTACTTCTTTTTCACAGTGTCGGCAAAGGCTTTGCCGAGAGCTGCGTTGGAGGCCTGCGAACCGGCCCAGTAAGGTACCGCGATTGCAGCAAAGTCTTTCTGGGACTGCCAGACCTTCGCAAAGAACGGGTTTTCAGCCGCGTTCTTTTCGAGGGCTGCCTTGGCTGCGCCCATGTATGCAGGGAAGTAGTCGGCTGGTGTGTCGTGCAGGATGACGCCATCTTCTTCCACCAGTTTTTTCAGTGCCTTGCCGTTTTCGTAGATGCGGTAAGACATCGATTTTGACAGCGAAGCATTGGCTGCAACTTCCAGAGCTTTCTTCTGCAGGTCGGTGAGGCCGTTGTATACATCACCGTTGATGTACAGGTCAGCGTTCACCACAACCTGGTGAAGACCCTGCAGATAATAGTGCTTCAGCACCTTCTGGAAACCGAACACGGAGTCAGGCTTCGGGCAGCACCATTCAGCGGCATCGATTGTGCCCTTTTCAAGTGCCGGCAGGATGTCACCACCGCCCATGGCAACCGACGCAACGCCAATGTCCTTGTAGGTCTGACCGGGAATGCCGGGAGGAGTGCGGAAACGATACTTGCGGAAGTCAGCCATGGAGTTGATCGGCTCTTTGAACCACCCGAGTGCTTCCGGGCCAACAGGCTGCAGCATGAAGCCCTTGACGTTCATGCCCATTTCTTTCCAAAGCTCTTCATAGAGCTCTTTGCCGCCGCCGAACTGGAACCATGACAGGAACGCGATATTGTCGATGCCGACACCGGCACCGGCGACAGGTGAACCAAACAGCATGGCTGCCGGGTGCTTGCCTGACCAGTAATGGGTCCACGCAAATCCGCCTTCAACCAGACCCTTGTCAACTGCGTCGAGGGTTTCCTTGACACCGACTACGGCGCCGGCAGGAAGCACTTCAATGACAACTTCGCCGCTTGTCAGGTCCGACACATCTTTTGCGAAGTCCTTCAGCATTACCACTTCGTCAGCCTTGGCTGAAATCACTGACTGTACGCGGATAACGGTTTTGGCTTCAGCAATTTGCGGTGCTGCCGCAACTGTTGCCATGAGGGCGATACCGGCGGTTGCCTGTACCATCTTTTTGAAAATCGACATGGTTTTCCTCCCTTTTGTCGTTCTCGGAACTACTCCAATTTTTCACTGACCATAACCAGTTCGGCCAGCTTTCTGCTTGCGTGATCTTCTGGCAGTTTGTGACTGCCACAGGGCCCGCAGCCTGTAAGTCTTTACGTCATGCCATTCCCATCAGTTTAAGGACCCCGTGTGACGGGTCGAGCAGGCCGCGATGCATCATTTCGCTTGCAACATACAGCAGCACGGCAAGGCCAAGCCATGAAATCCAGGGATATTTTGTGAGGAGTTTCATGATCATTGTTGCGGCAAATGCCATAAGCAGGATAGCCAGACCGAGGCCAAACACCAGCTTTTGTGTATCGCCATCAGCAATGGCGGCCACGGCCAGCACATTGTCGAGCGACATGGAAACATCAGCGATGGTGATGGAAAACAGTGCTGACATCATGGTGCGCCGCGGCGGGCCGGTATAGCCCTGAGTTTCATCTTCGGCTAATTCCATTGCGTCAACGGCGCGTTCTTCGGTACTTTCGCGCAAGTCCTGGTAGAGCCGCCAGCACACCCAGAACAACAGGCCCGCACCGACGAACAAGATGCCGGGGATGGCCAACAGTTTGGTGGCGACAATCGCAAACAGGATACGCAACACAGCGGCAATGACCATGCCAAACAAAATGGCCCGCTTGCGAAGTTCCGGCGCAAGCCCGGCTGCTGCCATGCCGATAATCAATGCGTTATCGCCTGACAGGATAATGTCGGCGATAACGATCTGGCTGAAATCGATGATGTTGTCCCACATTAGCGAGCGTCCTCACGAATAATGTCACTCACTCGCTCACCGATCATGATGGCAGGCGCATTGGTGTTGCCGGAGACAATTTGCGGCATGATCGAGCAGTCCGCGACGCGCAGGTTGGAGACGCCCTTGACGCGCAACCGCTCATCCACAACCGCCATCTTGTCCACGTCCGGCCCCATTTTGCAGGTGCCGGTCGGGTGGTAGATCGTCGTGGCTGTGTCGCGTGCCCAGTTGAGCAGCGCATCGTAGTCATCATCGGCAATTGCCGTGCCCGGTTCATGTTCTTCGGTGATCACATCGGCTATCGGTTGCTGCCTGCAAATGTGACGTGCAATCCGGATGCCCTCGACGATAGTGTCCTGGTCAAGCTGCGTCGCAAGATAGTTCGGGTGAATGTCCGGATGATCGTTCGGATTGCTGGATTTCAGCACCAGTTCACCGGCACTTTCCGGACGCATTTGCAGCACGGACGCTGTAAAGGCATCGAAACGGTGGGTGCCTTCGGTCGGGTTGTCAGCGCTGAACGGCTGGATATGAAACTGGATATCCGGTGTTTCAAGTTCGGGTCTGGTTTTCAGGTAGCCGGTACCCAGACTGGCTGCCATGGTCATGGGGCCGGTGCGTTTCATTGCATATTCCAAACCGATTTTGGCCTGGTTCCACAAACCCCGGGTGCGGGTGTTGATGGTTGGAACTGAACATTTGTATACCGGTCGCGCCTGCAGATGGTCCTGCAGGTTTTTGCCGACACCTGCGCTTGCGTGCAGAACGTCGATACCGTGTCCGGTCAATTGTTCGGAAGGTCCTATGCCTGAAAGCATCAGGATTTGCGGTGATCCGATGGCGCCGGCCGACAGCACAACCTCATTGCGCGCCTTGATGACAATCGGCTGTCCTCCACGCGCGCCCTGAACGCCGACGGCGCGCTTGCCGTCAAAAAGAACTTTCTCCGTCATCACATTGGTGATGATTTCCAGGTTTTTGCGATCGCGAATGGGTTTCAAATAGGCCTTGGCCGAAGAGCAGCGCAATCCGCCATGGGCTGTCAGCTGGAAGTATCCGACACCATACTGATCGGCACCATTGTAATCCGCATTGTAGGGAAACCCTGCGTTCTGCGCAGCCTGCACCCATGCATCCACGATCTTCCAGGACTTGCGGGAGTGGGTAACCGAAAGCGGACCATCGCCACCACGCAGTTCGTTCTCGCCGTCTTCCCAGTTTTCGGCGCGCTTGAACAGGGGAAGGACGTCTTCCCATGCCCAGCCGGCATTGCCCAACTGGCGCCAGTGGTCATAGTCCTGGGCCTGGCCGCGCACATAGAGCAGGCCATTGATAGAGCTTGAGCCGCCAAGTGTTTTGCCCCTCGGCCAATTCAATTTCCGCCCATTGAGACCAGGGTCAGATGCTGTCTGGTACATCCAGTTAAGGGCTGGGTTCTGGATCGTCTTGAAATACCCAACCGGAATATGAATCCACGGTGAGCTGTCACGTCCGCCGGCCTCGATCAGAGCCACGCTGACAGACGGGTTCTCTGACAGCCGCGCAGCAATTACGCAGCCCGCCGAACCGGCCCCGACTATCACGTAGTCGAATTCCAACGTAGACTCCCCAAATTCAAAAAATGAGACTTTTATTATTGTTTTTTGTGATAAGATCATTAAACTGACCTCATCGCAAGCAAAAATTACGATTAATTAATCAAGATTTTCCGGAACACCGGGCATAGCGAACATGGGAGATGACCACATGATTGTTGAAGCAGCTTCAAATGCGGAGGCGGACACCGACAGGGTGCCGACAAATCTGCGCCTATTGATGATTGCCGAGATTGTGGCCGACGCTGGCAGGCCAATGACGCCAAGCGAGATCAACCGGCAACTGGGCCTGCCGAAGCCGTCCATTCACAGGCTTTGCCAGACCTTGCTGACCGAGGGGTACCTGACGCGCGACTCTGACCCGCGTCGCTTGCGGCCGGCACGCAGGTTAAGGCGCATGGCTGCAGGGCTTTTGTCTACCAGCGACACTTCAATTGCCCGCCATCAGGCCCTGCAGGACGTGGCGCGCAAGGTCAACGAGACTGTCAACCTGGTGGTGCCGGAAGACGCCGGCATGCGCTATCTCGACAGGGTTGAAACAGAATGGCCATTCCGCATCCAGTTGCCGGTGGGCACCAATGTGCCGTTTCACTGTACCGCCAGCGGCAAGACCTACCTGGCCAGCCTGCCACCGCAACGCCGTACCCAGTTTGTGGAAATGCTCAAACTCGAAGCTCATACCGCCAACACCCACACCAGTGTCAGTGGCCTGCTGGCCGAACTGGACAAGGTGGCAAGGCAGGGCCATTCGGTGGACAACGAAGAATTCATGGATGGAATGATTGCTGTCGCCGTGCCGATTTACCTGCAGGGTGATCGGTATTTCGGTGCCTTGGCCTATCATGCCCCGACAGTGCGCGTGAGCCGGGAGACCGCCGAACAGCACTTGCCGGTGCTGAAGGAAGGGGTTTCAAAATTGTTGAATGTTCTGTTTGATTGAGCCTCCGTTTAGGTGGCAGTGTAAGCGTTACCTCTAAGTTTACGAGAGCAGGCAAGGAGTGCGTTTATGACCTGGATGATGCCGCCCGAATGGACACCGCACAAGCGCACCTGGATGGGCTGGCCGTGTAATCCGGTGGTGCTGGAGCTGGTTGGTTCTCCTGAGGCGGCCTACCGGGCATGGGCAGGCGCGGCCAACAAGGTAGCCCGGTTTGAACCGGTTACCATGGTGTGCAATCCCGGCGCGCAGACCGTGGCCCGAAAATATCTCGATGCCGGAGTGACAATCATTGAACGCGACCTTGGCGACAGCTGGATGCGGGACTGTGGTCCGACATTCGTGGTCGATGAGCAAGGCGCGCTTGGCGCTGTTGACTGGACATTCAACGGCTGGGGCGGCCGCACTTTTCCTGAAGGTTCCGCAGATGCGCTTGTTGCCAGGTTCGTTGCCGAGCAGGCCGGCGCCGAGCGGCTGCCGTCCGTGCTGGTGAATGAAGGTGGTGCCATCCATGTCGATGGCGAAGGCACCTTGCTGCTCACTGAAAATGTCCAATTGAACCGCAACCGCAATCCAAACTGGACACGCCAGGAAGTCGAAGCTGAAATGCACGGCAAGCTGGGCACCGGCAAGGCCATCTGGGTGCCGCGCGGCCTCGAGGCTGACACGACAGAATCCGGAACCGACGGCCACATTGATACGCTGGCCTGCTTCGTCAAACCTGGCGTAGTTGTCGTGCACGGCCAGCCGGATCCGGATCATCCCGACCATGAAATCGCCAGGGAAATCGAAGCCATCATGCGGGCCGAAACCGATGCGCGCGGCCGTGCGCTGGAGGTGATCGTGCTGGACGCGCCAAAGGAGCGTTATGATCATGGTGAGCCCTTGTCCTGCTCCTATGTGAATTTTTCCTTTGTGAATGGCGGTGTCGTTCTGTGTGAATTCGAAGACCCCCAGGATGAAGTGGTGGCGGGCGTTTTCCGGCGGCTGTTCAATGACCGCGAGGTTGTGTCTGTGCCGGCGGTGGATATTTTCAAGGGCGGGGGCGGCGTACATTGCATCACCCAGCAGGAACCGCTGTGTGCGGCCAATGGAGGATAATGTCACATGCGCAATGTAACAATCGCGGCCACGCAGATGGCTTGCACCGACGTTGTGTCGGAAAATGTCGAACGTGGCGAAAAGCTGGTTCGAGATGCCGCGGGCAAAGGCGCCAATGTCGTCCTGCTGCAGGAACTGTTTGAAGGGTATTATTTCTGTCAGGACGAGTTGCCGGAATTCTATGCCCGGGCGTTGCCGGCCAAGGGCCATCCCACAATTGAGCATTTCAAGGGTGTCGCCAGGGAACTTGGTGTTGTGCTGCCGGTATCGTTCTATGAAGAGGCCGGTAATGCGCGGTTCAATTCGGTAGCCATCATCGATGCGGACGGAACCGACCTCGGCATCTACCGCAAGTCCCATATTCCGCATGGTTCAGGTTATCAGGAAAAGTACTATTTTTCTCCCGGCGATACCGGCTTCAAGGTTTGGGAAACATTGTTCGGTCGTATCGGTGTCGGCATATGCTGGGATCAATGGTTTCCCGAAACGGCCCGGTCCATGGCGGTGATGGGGGCAGAGATGCTGTTTTTTCCGACCGCGATCGGATCGGAGTTGCTGGACCCTTCATGGGACTCCGCAGCGCACTGGCAGCGGGTACAGCAGGGACATGCCGGCGCCAATCTGATGCCGTTGGTGGCATCCAACAGGATCGGCACCGAGCCTGGCCGCAACGGCACTGAAATGACATTTTACGGCTCGTCATTCATTGCAGATTTTACCGGCGAGAAAGTGGCTGAAGCCAACCGCACCGACGAGACGGTATTGACCCAGACATTTGACCTGGATGACCTGGCCGAGAAGCGTGCTTATTGGGGCATTTTCCGCGATCGCCGTCCGGAACTGTATGATCCGGTCATTTCGCTGGATGGCCGCTCTTCCGTGTTTGGTGTCGATTGATGACCGGACAGGCGAAAGGACACTGCCTGTGCGGCGCGGTATGCTTCGAATTTGAACATGAGGCGGGCCAGGCATTTCATTGCCATTGCGAGAGCTGCAGGCGGGCGGCGTCTTCACCGGTCACCACCTGGATCACCGCGCCGACCGACAAAGTCCGCTTTACAGAGGGTGAGCCGAAATACTTTACCTCTTCTCCGGGTGTCAGGCGCGGATTTTGCGGAACCTGCGGATCGCCGCTGACCTATGAAGGACCTGTACATCCCGGTTTTATCGATCTGTATGCAGCATCGCTTGAACCGGATGTGGTCGTCGAACCGGCCTACCATGTATACAGTGACGAGCAATTGCCGTGGTTTGAAGTGTACGATGATCTGCCCCGCTATGGTGGATCGACCAGCGCCGGCAAACCACCAGTCCGCAAGGGCGTTCGCAACTCCTGAGCATAATGAGAGGTGACGCCATGTCGGTGCGTGTCGAAAAATCGGGTGCAGTCTGGACGGTAATTCATTCGAGGCCACAGGCACGCAATGCCATGGATCCTGAAAGCGCAGATGCCCTTCAGGATGCCTTCCTTGAATTTGATCGGGACGACACAGCTTCCGTTGCCGTGTTCTGGGGTGAGGGCGGAGCATTTTGCGCAGGCTGGGACCTGAAACATGCAGCTGCCCTTGCAAACGATGACCCGCTGGTAGAATTGAATTTCGCTGATGCCCCGGAAAAAGATCCTCGCGGCCCAATGGGGCCATCGCGCCTTGAACTCGACAAACCCGTGATTGCTGCGATTGCCGGCCCTGCCGTTGCCGGCGGCATGGAACTGGCGATGTGGGCCGATATGCGGGTGATGGAGCAGTCTGCCTACATGGGGGTTTACTGCCGGCGCTGGGGCATACCGCTCATTGACGGTGGAACGGTGCGCCTGCCGCGCCTGGTAGGCGAGGGGCGCGCCATGAACATCGTGCTGACGGGCCGAAAGGTGACAGCGCAGGAATGTGAACGTATTGGACTGTGCGAATATGTGGTGGAAGATGGCTGTGCACGAGACAAGGCCGAACAACTGGCTCATGACATTGCGCGGTTCCCGCAGAGTTGTGTACGTGCCGACCGGCGCTCGGTTATTGCCCAGCATGGTCTCGGTGTGCGTGACGCACTGGTTCGCGAATGGCACAACGGACGCCCGGAACTGGCCGCCGGTGGTTTGCAAGGGGCAGGTCATTTCAGCGCTGGCAAGGGGCGCCATGGCGATTTTGGCAAGGTCAGGTAGATGCGAATTTTATTCTGTTGCTTGCCTGCGATGACCGGCAAAGTTAGACACCAGAGATGACACATTCATTTCTCTCCCCGCAACTTCGCGGCGCGTTGGCGATCGCGGTTGGCGCCGGTCTGTGGGGGCTGTTCTGGATCCCGCTGAGGTATCTGTCTGAAGCCGGCTTCGGCCCGTTCTGGTCAGCCGCAATGGCTATGGGCGCGGGGTTGCCTGTCGCAATTTGGGCCGCGTCAAGATGGGGTAAGTGGCAACCAGATCATGTGCGCTGGATGGCGCTTGTGGGCGTCGGGATTGGCATTTCCGAGGTCTGCTACTTTTATGCAGTGGTCTCCACGGATGTCATCAGGGCGATCTTCCTGTTTTACATGCTGCCGATCTGGGCCACCCTGATTGACCGGGTGGTGTTTGGTATTCGGCTTGCCCCGTGGCGTGCTTTTGCCATTCTGCTGGCCTTCGCCGGTTTGTGGCTGCTGCTTGGCGGCGATGGTGGATTGCCGGTGCCGCGCAATGCCGGTGACTGGGCGGGTCTGGTGGCAGGTTTTTTCTGGGGCTCGACCCTGTCCCTGGTGCGTGGCCGTGCCGAAGTCGATCCCTACTGGAACGTGGCGTCAGCGATTTTCTTCGGGACTTTGCTTGCAGCACTGGCAGCTGTGCTGATCGGCAACGTTGAGTTTTCTGAAGGGTCGCTGACCCCGACACTTGCCGTGGGGGTCGTGGCATTCGGCATTCTTGCTTTCTGGCCATCGATGATCGGCCAGCTATGGGGCGCCCGGCTTGTGCCGGCAACCAGGGCTGCATTGCTGACCATGACCGAAATCGTCGTTGCAACGATCAGCGCCTGGGTGTTGATCGGAACTTCGATGACAACCCTGTCGGTTATCGGCGGCATGGTCATCGTCACCGCGGTGCTGATTGATATTTACGGCAATGCGGAAAACTCAGCGTAGCGCTATTTTAATCCGGCAAGCGTCGCTCGCACCAGCAGGTTGACCTGGGCTTCCAGTTTGCGTTGTGGCACGGCGAAGAAAAACCCCTGTAGACCAAGGGCAACCACACCGTGCACGGCGGAAAACAATAATCCGGCAAGTTGCCAGTTGTCCTCGTCAGAGATGGCGGGCTGTAGTCGTTGCAGTGACTTCACGATATGGCCAACCAGGTGCACATGCTCGTCCATGTGCCAGTCTGGAATATTGCGGCTGATGCGTTCGCCGTGTTCGAACAGGGCAGACCAGGCGTTGGTATGCTCAATGGCAAACTGGCAGTAAGCGACTGCCAGTTCGCTCAGACAGTCTTCCGGTTCCAGCCCGCACGCGCCACCGGGCACAAAACCGCTGATCTTCTGGTCCAGCTTTGCAAGGGTTCTGGAGTTGACCGCGATAATCAGACCGTCAATGTCCTCAAACACATTGTAGATGGCGCCGACAGAGCAGCCGACTGCGGACGCAACGGCGCGCGCCGTTAACGCGCTTAGCCCTTGTGTGGCCAGTATTGTCTCACCCGCGTCGATCAACTCAAGGCGCAATTTGTGTCGGCGTTCAGTGGTCTTGCTGCCGGTAACCATTTCAACCTCATTTGTGAACGCCGTTCAAATTATTCTTGAACAGCGTTCATAAGTGCATTATAACATATTCATGAACACTGTTCATAAATTGGTTTCAAAAATGTTGCAAGCCTGTTTAATCCTGTTGGGAAGGAAACCGACACAATGCTGAGCCGCCGCCCAAATCAACTTGATGAAATAAAACCCCTGTCCGGAATTCTGCAGGGCACGGGTTTGTGTGCCTTTGTGTTCATAAGCCTCATCATTATGGGGCTGCTGTCTGTGCCGGTTCGCGCTGAAAACCCGAATGCTGCTTTGCCCACACTAGGGGGTACGCAATTGTGGGCAGACGAAAAACTGCGCGGCGGCTGGCGTATTCAACGTCATGTCTGGTCCGGGCACTACCGGCTGCTGGATGGCCAGAATGTTCGCCACGCCTGGGGCAGCTATGCGGATTGTCTGACCAGGCTGATGCAGCGCAAGGTTGCAGCACCCCAAAACCGGCATTTCGTGCTGCTTGTGCATGGCATCGGGCGCGGGCCTGCAACTTTCGGGAACTTGCCGGACAAATTGCGCAAGGCCGGGCTTGAAGCTCGTGCAATCAGTTATCCCAGCACAAGAGGGTCAATCGAGGACCACACGGTCCAGTTGGAAAGACTGCTGCGGCGATTGGATGGTGTGGATGAAGTTTCGTTCGTAACCCATTCCATGGGAGGCATTATTGTGCGTAGGTTATTGGCTGGAGACGGTGCGTGGAAATCACGTATTACGCCAGGGAGACTGGTCATGATTGCACCACCAAACCAGGGGTCGCTCATAGCACAGGCGCTGCAACCCGCATGGCCCTACAAACTGGTTTACGGTGCCGCCGGCCAGCAGTTGACGCTGGCAAAAGTCATGAGCCTTCCCGTACCAGATGTCCCTTTTGGCGTCATTGCCGGCGGCCTGGGGAATTCTAAAGGTTATAACCCGCTTGTTCCGGGAGACGACGATGGCACAGTGGCGGTTGGCGAAACCCGCCTTGAAGGCGCTAAGGACTTTATGGTTTTACCTGGTCTTCACGGATTTATCGCAAGGTCGCCGGAGATTGAGCTGCCGGTTCTGAATTTTCTCAAGTCAGGCCGTTTCGAAAACGTAAGGAGACATCCCAATGGATAATTCGCAGTTTGCCTTGCTGAGGTCGAAACGCTTTCTGCCTCTGTTTGTCACCCAGGCGCTGGGTGCCCTGAACGACAATGTGTACAAAAACGCACTGGCTATCCTGCTGGTTTACCGCATTGCTGCCGAAGCTGGTCTGAATGCGGCCGTGATGGCAACGGCTGCCGGTGGCATTTTTATCCTGCCGTTCTTTCTGTTTTCCGCCACCGCCGGACAGGTTGCCGACAAGTTCGACAAGGCAGGCCTGATCCGGCAGATCAAGCTGGCAGAAATTGTCATCATGACACTTGGTGCCCTGGCATTGTTCTCCGGCGATGTGTGGTTTTTGTTCGGCGTGTTGTTTCTCATGGGCACGCAATCCGCATTCTTCGGCCCGCTGAAATACTCCATTCTGCCGGTACACCTCAAGGAAAGTCAGCTGATCGGCGCCAACTCGCTGATCGAGGCTGGCACGTTTCTCGCCATTCTTGCCGGCACGATTGCGGGCGGTCTGCTGGTTTTGACAGGTTATGGCATTGCCATTGTCTCCGGGCTGGTTCTGATACTGGCGGGTCTTGGCTATGCGGCAAGTCGCTTCATACCGGCTGCGCCGGCTGCAGCCCCTGATTTGAAGATCAGCTGGAATGTTGTTGCCGAAAGCTGGCGCATGGTGTCGAAGGCGGCATCGGTGAGGTTTTCACGCCTGACCATTCTGGGCATCTCCTGGTTCTGGCTGGTGGGTGCAACCTTGCTGTCGCTGTTCCCGGCGATTTCCAGCGACCTGTTGAAGGGTGACGAAACCGTTGTCACGCTGTTCCTGGTCCTGTTTACGGTCGGCATCGCCATTGGATCCATGTTGTGTAACCGTTTGCTGAAAGGCCAGGTCACGGCAATCCACGCCCCGTTCGGAGCCCTCGGCATCACCATTTTTATCGCCGATTTCTCGTTCGCGTTGATGAATTACCAGCCGATGGCAAACGGGGAACTGGTTGGCGGGCTGACCTTCCTGTCTGACTGGACCAATCTGCGCATGATGCTGGACCTGATTGGCGTGGCGTTGTGCGGGGGTATTTTCATCGTGCCGTTATACGCCATTCTGCAGGCAAGATCTGACGATGAGGATCGCTCGCGAACCATTGCCGCCAACAATATCGTCAACGCGTTTTTCATGACCGCGGGTGCCGGAGTAGTAGCGGCACTGATCGGGGCAGGGGTTGCCATTCCAATAGTCCTGCTGGGTATCGCCGCGATCAATTTCATTGTCGCGATCTATGTATGTGTGCTGTTGCCGGACCAGTTGATCAAGACGGCTCTGATCGGCATTCTCAAGCTGTTCTACCGGGTTGAGGTCAAAGGCCTGGAGAACTACGAAAAAGCCGGCAAGCGTGCCGTCATAGTTGTGAACCACGTATCGTTCCTGGATCCTGTCCTGCTGGCTGCGTTCCTGCCGGTCAAACCCCTGTTCGCCGTCAACACTCACATTGCGAATGCCTGGTGGGTGAAGCCCTTCCTCAGGCTGGTCGACGCCTTCCCGATGGACCCGACCAATCCGATGGCCGCCAAGGCGCTGGTGCGTGAAGTCAGGCAGGACAAGCACTGTGTCATATTCCCCGAAGGACGCATTACCGTCACGGGCGCCCTCATGAAGGTGTTTGAAGGCCCGGCAATGATTGCAGATCAGGCTGACGCCGACCTGGTGCCGGTGCGTATCGATGGTGCCCAGTACACATTTTTCTCCAGGCTCAAGGGCACTCTGCGCGCCCGCTGGTTCCCCAAGATTACGCTGACCATCATGCCGCCGCGCAAGCTGGAAGTACCGGACGGCCTGGTCGGCAAAAGCCGCCGCCGTCATGCCGGCCAGCAGCTTTACGATGTCATGAGTGACATGATCTTTGAAACCTGCAATCGCCGCCGGTCTTTGTATGACGCCTTGCTGGACGCAAAAGTCGTGCATGGCGGCAAGCATCCGATACTGGAAGACATCGAGCGCAACGCACTCGGATACGGAAAACTTGTCCTGAGCGCCCGGATAATGGGCCGCAAGCTGGCGGGCTATTGTGGCAAGGGCGAGCGTGTCGGGCTGATGGTACCCAACTCCGTCGGGGCTGTCGTGACCTTCTTTGCCCTGCAGTCGCAGGGCCGTGTGCCGGCCATGCTGAACTTCTCCACCGGTCTGGCAAATATGCAGGCGGCCATTGCAGCAGCCGATATCAAGACTGTCATCACCTCGCGAAAATTCATCGAGGTTGCCAAGATGGAAGACACGGTGGCTGCATTCGAGAAAACCGTGAAAGTGGTCTACCTGGAAGATATCAAGGCTTCCATAGGCGGTTGGGACAAGGCGCTGGCGCTGGTCACGGCGCCGTTTGCCGGGATCGCACATTCCAGGCTTGCGATCTCGCCGGATGATCCGGCCGTTGTCCTGTTTACCTCCGGTTCCGAGGGCACCCCCAAAGGCGTTGTTCTGAGCCACTCCAACCTGTTGGCAAACTGCTACCAGCTTGGAGCTCGGGTGGACTTCAACCCGCGCGACATCGTGTTCAATGCACTGCCGGTGTTTCATTCGTTCGGGCTGACCGGCGGCACGCTGCTGCCGGTACTCGCCGGGGTAAAGACGTTCCTGTACCCGTCACCGCTGCATTACCGTATCGTGCCGGCGCTGGTTTACGACACCAATTCCACCATCATGTTTGGCACGGATACCTTCCTGGCAGGCTATGCGCGGTCTTCCGATGCATACGATTTCTATTCCGTCCGTTATGCGTTTGCCGGCGCTGAAAAAGTCAAGGACGAGACCCGGAGAGTGTGGAGCGAAAAATTCGGCATCCGCATTTTTGAAGGCTATGGTGCCACCGAAACATCGCCCGGCATTTCGACCAACACGGCGCAGCATTTCAAGGCAGGGTCCGTGGGCCGCTTCCTGCCGGGCATTTCATATGAGTTGCAGCCGGTCCCCGGTATCGAGGAGGGCGGCAGGCTAGTCGTCAACGGGCCCAATGTCATGCTGGGTTATTTGCGCGCGGAAAATCCAGGCGTGCTGGAAAGGACAGATGATGCCACCTACGACACCGGTGACATAGTTGATGTTGATGAACACGGTTTCATCACCATCCTGGGCCGGGCCAAGCGGTTCGCCAAGATCGCCGGCGAGATGGTCAGCCTCACGGCTGTTGAGGCCCAGGTCAGTACCATGTGGCCGGACAACATGCATGCGGTGGTCTCGATACCGGATGCCCGCAAGGGCGAACAGCTCGTGCTGGTGACAGACAACGCCAAGGCCAAGCGCGACGCGCTGCAGACCCACTGCAAGAAGCACGGGCTGGGTGAACTGATGATGCCTAAAACCATCATGAACGTTAAGTCAGTGCCGGTACTGGGTACCGGCAAGACCGACTACGTCGGTGTAGGCGCACTCGTCGCGGCCTGCAATTGATTGGCAGTTGCAGCATTTTATGCTGTCAAACCGGTCAGCTTGATATATCAGGCTGACCGGACCGGCATATTCAAGATTTGCGCGCTACAATATTCTGCAAAATGGAGGTGACAGGGACCGGAGGCAGAGACGGTCCGTCCGTTTTGACATCAAGGATCCGGCAATGAAACTTACCGACTTCAAGGCACTGACATTTGATTGTTATGGAACGCTGATCGACTGGGAGACCGGTATGGTGGAGGGGTTGAAACCTCTGACCTCACGGCTTGATCGTGAACTGTCGCGCGATGATATTCTGGAGGCCCACGCCCGCCATGAATCGTCACAGCAATCCTGGACACCGGCAATGCGGTATCGTGAACTGTTGCCGATTGTCTACAAGCGGCTGGCCGAAGAATGGGCCGTGTCTGCAACGCCGGAAGAATGCGCCACCTATGGCCAGTCCGTGAAAAACTGGCCCGCTTTTTCTGACGCTGTCGGAGCTTTGAAGTATCTGAAAAGGCATTACAAGCTGGTCATCCTGTCGAATGTCGACAATGAGAGCTTTGCCGGCAGCAATGTGCGGCTGGATGTTGAGTTTGACGCCATCTATACCGCTGAGGATGTCGGATCCTACAAACCGTCCGACCGCAATTTTGAATATATGCTGGACAAGTTGAAAACGCTTGGCGTTGAAAAGGGCGAAATCCTGCATACGGCTGAGAGCATGTTCCATGACCACGGCCCGGCCAACCGGCACGGGCTTGCTTCCTGCTGGATCTATCGCCGCTTTGACCAGGAAGGTTTTGGTGCAACCATGAACCCCGGCGACATGCCGAAGTACGATTTTCGCTTCAACAGCATGGCGGATCTGGTGAAGGCCCATCAGGACGCATTGAGAGAGTAAAGATGCGTCATGAGAATTTGCATGCAACGGGATGAAACCGGATGGCAGGTGCGGTAAAGCTCGACCGGATTGACATAAACATTCTGGCCCGGCTTCAACAGAACGGAAAACTGACCAACGTCAATCTGGCCGATGCTGTCGGATTGTCTCCCAGTCCGTGCCTGCAGCGTGTAAGGCGTCTGGAAAAAGCCGGTTACATCACGAGCTACAAGGCGCAGATCAACCTCGCTAAATTGGGTGACTACATCACCGTGTTCACAGAAGTCACGCTCAACGATCACCGGCGCGAGGATTTCATAAAGTTCGAAGCGGAAATCCGGCGTTACAACTCCGTGCAGGAATGCCATCTGGTCAGTGGTGGCTACGATTATCTGGTAAAATTTGTTGCCAGGAGCGTGGGGCATTATCAGGAAATTATCGAGAACATCCTGGACCGAAACATCGGTGTCGACAAATACTTCAGCTACATAGTCATCAAGTCCATTCTGACGAAAGATGCAGTGGCATTGAGTGTCATTCTCCCGTCCGGAGACGAACAGCGATAGAGTGGCGTTTGCCGATAGTCATCAACTGGATTTTGACAGGCATTGCCTGAACGACTGCGCCATGTTCCGGATCAGGTTGAAATAGAGGTCGGGGCCGTCCTCCAGCGTTGCGCCGAGGGGATCCAGAACACCGGGCTTCGTTTCCGTTCCTTCGGTGACGACCTTAATCAGTTTCGGCTCGAACTGTGGTTCGGAAAACACGCATTGGACGTTGTTTTTCTTCAGTTTTTTCCGGATTTCCCTGACCCGTTCCGCTCCGGGCATAACCTCGGGGTTGACTGTAATGGAACCAGCCGCAGAGAGGCCAAACCGGGTTTCAAAATATTGATATGCATCATGGAACACAATGAAACTGCCGTCCTTGACGGGAGCCAATTCAACTGAGGTTTCCTTGATCAGGACGTCAAGCCGATCAAGCATGGCCATGGAATTGGTCTGGTACTGGTCCGCGTTGCCTCGGTCTGCGGCCGTCAGCGTATCTGCAATCATGACGGTCATGAGTTTTGCATTTTCCGGGTCCAGCCAGAAATGAAGATCGTGCTCTTCATGATCGTGATCATGGCCACCTTCTTCCTTGTGCTCATGTGCCTGAAAAGTGCCGCCTTCGCGCTGTTCAAGTTTACGCAGTTCAGGCGTATCAAAGAGTTCGACGGATTTGGCCTTCTCTGCGATGGTCGCCACCGGTTTCTCCAGAAATGCCTCAAGTTCATGCCCGACCCAGAACACAACATCGGCCTTCTCAAGCAGGGAGGCTTGCGACGGTTTCAGGGCATGGTTATGTGGCGAACCGGCACCGGTTACGAGCAGTTCAGGCGTCCCGACCCCTTCCATAACCGCCGAAACCAGCGAGTGGACGGGTTTGATTGACGTCACTACCTTGAGGTCTGCATATGCGGTGTTGGCTGTCAGAAGCAGGGTGGAAGCCGCTAGCAACAAGGTTTTTTGCAAGGTCATGTCAGGTCCATTCAGCAGTTAGGTAAATCAAAATATGTAATGATATAACTTCTCATTGTGTAATGGTATAACATGTGAGATATTGCTGTGCAAGACAGGAATCTGAAAGAATCATGCCGACATGCTGAAACCATCAGAACCGCTGCTGCAATTATCCAATGCCGGTGTCGAGCGCGCCGGCAGGTGGCTGGTGCGCGGCGTGGAATTTGCGGTTTGTGCCGGTGAGATCGTCACCATGATCGGACCCAATGGTTCCGGCAAGTCGACCACGGCGAAAATGGCCCTTGGAATTGTCGCGCCTGATGAGGGTAATGTCTCCAGGCGAGGCGGCCTCATTGTCGGGTATGTGCCGCAGAAAGTGACAATCGACTGGACATTGCCTTTGACCGTGGAGCGGTTCATGCGGCTGACGGGGAAGGTGGCCGTCACCGAAGCGGATGAAGCAATGCAGGCCACCGGTGTTTTGCATCTGAGGCATGAAGAGGTGCGCACCTTGTCGGGCGGCGAATTTCAGCGCGTAATGCTGGCGCGTGCCATTGCCCGCAAACCTGATCTGCTGGTACTGGATGAACCGGTGCAGGGCGTGGATTTCGCCGGCGAGATCGATTTGTATGATCTGATCAGGCGCATTCGGGATCAGTTGAATTGTGGTGTGCTGCTCATCTCGCACGATCTGCACGTGGTGATGGCCGCAACGGACCGGGTGATTTGTCTCAACGGACATATGTGCTGCCAGGGCACGCCGACGGCCGTGGCATCAAGTAATGAATACAAGGAGCTTTTTGGCGCCCGGGCCGCTTCGGTGCTGGCGGTATATGAACACAGCCATGACCACACCCATCTGCCTGACGGCAGGGTGCGCCACGCGGACGGGTCGATCACCGAGCACTGCCATCCTGATGATGGCCATCATCATGATCATGGCCACGCCGACGGGCCGGTTGATGGCAGTCGCGATCAGAAGGCAGGAGGCTCGCGCCATGCTGGATGATTTTTTCACACGCGCACTGGTGGCCGGAATCGGCGTTGCGCTTGTTGCAGGGCCGTTGGGGTGTTTCATCGTCTGGCGGCGGCTGGCTTACTTCGGCGATACACTGTCTCATGCAGCCTTGTTGGGCGTTGCGCTTGCCTTGCTGTTTGAATTCAACATTACCCTGGCGGTTTTCGCGGTATCGGCATGTGTGTCGTTTGCGCTTTTGCTGCTGCAGAAGCGCGCCACGCTGTCGTCGGACGCATTGCTGGGGCTGTTGTCCCATTCCGCGCTGGCGCTCGGCCTGGTGGTGCTGGCTTTCATGACATGGGTACGTGTTGACCTGATGGGATTCCTGTTTGGCGACATCCTGTCGGTGTCGCGCACTGACATTGCGATTATCTATCTGGGCGGACTGATGGTGATTTCCGTGCTGGCGTTGATCTGGCATCCGCTGTTTGCCGCAACGGTAAACCCTGAGCTTGCCCAGGCGGAGAATATGAACCCCGACCGTGCCAACCTCGTATTCATGTTGCTGATGGCGACGATCATCGCGATTTCCATGAAGATCGTCGGCGTTTTGCTGATCACTGCCATGCTGATTATTCCGGCCGCGACAGCCCGCCGCTTCGCTACAGGGCCTGAGCAAATGGCGGTTCTTGCAGCATTGATTGGTGTGGTGAGCGTGGTGATGGGACTGTTCGGTTCGTTAAAGTTTGACACCCCGTCCGGACCCAGCATTGTAGTGGCGGCACTGGTGCTGTTCGTTCTCTCGCTGCTGTCGGCCGGCAGGCATCTGAAGAGGCGCGGGGAGGCCTCTCAGGCTGCGATTGTTGACAAGGAAAGCTTGAAATGACGGTTCATGCCCATTCTGAAAACGACCTGACCCGTAATCAGTCACTCGTGCTCGATAGGCTGTCGCAATCCGGCGGCCCGTTAAGCGCCTACACAATTCTGGATCAGTTGCGCGAGCACGGATTTCGCGCTCCACTGCAGGTCTATCGCGCCCTGGACAAGCTGGTCGAGTTCGGGATGGTCCACAGGCTGGAAAGCCTCAATGCATTTGTTGCCTGCCGCCATCCCAGTTGCGATGATCATGAAACCATAGCATTCACAATCTGTGACGAGTGTGGTCAGGTATCTGAAATCAGCGATGATACTGTTGCCGGCAGGTTGCAGTCACTCGCTGCGGAAACGGGGTTTACGTTGAAGAAATCTGCAGTCGAACTGCGCGGTGTATGCCAGACGTGCCGCAACGCTTCGCGAAAGGTCATGTAATGCCGGCACAAGTTGATCTGGATGAATTTCGCGAAGAAGTGCGTCAGTTTCTGAATGAAAATCTACCCACCCGAATAAGCAACAAGGTGCGCTCAGGCCTGCGCATGACCAAGGCTGACTATGAGGAGTGGCATGCGATCCTGAATGAAAAGGGCTGGCTTGCCGTCAACTGGCCGGTGGAGTTTGGCGGCACCGGGTGGACGGCGCATCAGCGCTTTATTTTCGAAGACGAGATGTGTGCAGCACATGCACCCAGAATTGTCCCGTTTGGCTTGATGATGCTGGGTCCGGTGTTGCAGAAATTCGGCTCACAGGCACAGCGCGACCGGTTTCTGCCGCGTATTCTGAACGGCGATGACTGGTGGTGTCAGGGATATTCCGAACCCGGTGCCGGGTCAGACCTGGCATCATTGAAGACCCGGGCGGTTCGTGATGGCGATCACTATGTGGTCAATGGCCAGAAGACCTGGACCACGCTGGGCCAGCACGCCAACTGGATTTTCTGCCTGGTGCGCACCGACACCGAAGTGAAACCAGCAGGCCGGTATCTCGTTCCTGCTGATCGACATGGCAAGTCCCGGTGTGGAGATACGCCCGATCCGGCTTCTGGACGGGGAGGCGGAGGTCAATGAAGTGTTCTTCGACGATGTGCGTGTGCCCGTTGAAAATCTCGTTGGTGAAGAAAACCAGGGCTGGACTTACGCAAAGTATCTTTTGACACATGAGCGCACCAATATTGCGGGTACCGGTTTTGCGAAAGCCGGGCTAGATGCGGTCAAACGAATTGCCGCTCAGGAAATGGCAGGCGGCAAAACTCTTGCGGCAAACCCGCATTTTGCGGCCCGTCTCGCGCAGGTTGAAATTGATCTGATGGCCATGGAGACCACCAATCTCCGTGTTATCGCGCAGGTCGCCGCCGGGCAGGCGCCTGGTGTTGAAAGCTCCATGCTGAAAATCAAGGGAACCGAGTTGCGTCAGCAGATCAACGATCTGACCAGACGCGCCGTAGGACCTTATGCAATCCCGTTTGTATCCGAGGCGCTTGACGAGGGCTCCAATGCGCAATCCATCGGGCCGGACTACGCGGCACCGGTTGCTGCACAGTATTTCAACAACCGCAAACTGACGATTTATGGCGGGTCCAATGAAGTACAGCGGACCATCATTGCAAAGCAGGTGCTGGACCTGTGAGTGCACAAGATCAAACCAGCTTCGGGGAAACCGAAGAGCGCAACATGTTGCGAGACACGCTGCGGCGGTTTCTGTCAGATGTATATTCCGACGAACAACGTGACGCATCCCTGGCAACCGAGCATGCCGTGTCGCACGAGATCTGGTCGCAACTGGCTGAACTGGGTGTAGTGCATGCATTGTTCGGCGAGAATGTTGGCGGACTGGGTGGGCACGGATATGACATAGTCACGGTGTTCGAGGAGATCGGTCGGGCAGGGGTGGTTGAGCCGCTGCTTGAAAACGCGGTTCTTGCAGGCGGGTTGATTGCCGATCTTGGAACTGGCGAACAACACGCACTTCTGGAATCCGTAATGTCAGGCGAACATCAACTAGCCTTTGCACATGCCGAACCGGGCAGCCGGTATGACATGTCCCGCATCACAACCACTGCCAAACCGGATGGACAGGGATTTGTGCTGAACGGGCGCAAATCCGTGGTCTCAAACGGGGGCTGTGCGCAGACACTGGTTGTAAGTGCGCGGACAGCCGGCCCGGACGATGCAGAAGATGGCATTTCGCTTTTTCTGGTACCGGCTGACGCATCTGGATTGTCAAAGCGCGGGTATCCGAAAATTGATGGCGGTGGCGCAAGCGAGATTGAATTGCACGATGTGAAGCTGCCGGGCGAAGCGCTGTTGGGTCGACCAGGAGACGCATTCCCGGCAATCGAGGCGCGCACGAGTATGGCGATCGCTGCTGTTTCAGCGGAAGCGCTCGGGGCGATGGAGACTGCCAAGCAGCTCACCATAGATTACCTGCAGACGCGGACGCAGTTTGGCCGTCCCATCGGAAAGTTTCAGGTTTTGCAGCACCGCATGGCGGACATGCTGATCGAGATTGAGCAGGCAAGATCTGCGGTTCTCAACCTGGCTGCTGCATTGGACAAGCACCGTAATGAGCGTGAACGCAATGCCAGTGCGACCAAAAATCTGATCGGACGCGTCGGACGGCTGGTGGCGGAAGAAAGCATCCAGATGCATGGCGGCATCGGCATGACGCAGGAATATGCACTGGCCCATTATGCCCGGCGCCTGGTCATGGTGGACCATGAATTTGGCGACACCGACCATCATCTGGAGCGCTTTATTGCGCTTTCTCAAGCTCAGGGTTGCAGATCATGAATAGAGACAAAAACCGCGTATTTCGAAGACCTTGGGGACCGCCTGATTATTTACAACGCCAATGTTGCCAACCGCAACGCAATCACCGAGGAGCTGTATGACGTCATTTCGAAAGCGCTGGACCTGGCGGCCGCAACTGATCGGGTAAGATCGGTAATATTCACCGGCGCGGGAACTTTCTTCTGCGCCGGCGGTGATCTCAATCGGATCAGGAACCGGCGTTTTGAACCGCTCGAGGACCGCGAGGCTCACATCGAGAATCTCCATGACATCATTCGCAAGTTCAGGGCTTGCCCCAAACCGGTGATCGCGGCAGTTGAAGGCGGGGCTGCCGGTGCCGGAGTCTCGCTGGCCTATGCCTGCGACTTTATCGTGGCAAGCAGGGAGGCCAGGTTCACTGTCTCCTATGTCAGGGTTGGCCTGACCCCGGATGGTGGCATAACCCATCGACTGATGAAGATGCTGCCACGACCTCTGGTCAATGAGCTTTGCCTGTTCGCCGAACCCATTGCTGCCGAACGCCTGTATCAGTTGGGTGCCTTGAACCAGCTGGTTGAACCAGGTGAAACCATGTCAGGTGCCTCTGCAATTGCTGATCGCCTGGCGACATCTCCGACCAGCGCACTGTCCCGCATCAAGGAGTTGTTGAACGCAGCAGAGCACTCCACATTTGAGGAGCAAATGGACCTGGAGCGTGATCACATGGCCGCCGCTGTCGCAGAAGACCCTGCTGTGGAGGGAATTACCGCATTTTTTGAAAAGCGTAAGCCCGATTTCGCCAAGCCTGGCGACAGCGTAGTGCCGATGCGATTTGACACGCAGGTATGCCGAACGTTCGGCATTCGGGTTCCAATAGTTGCCGGCGGATTGATGTGGCTGGCAGATGCGGATTATGTCGCTGCCGCTGCACATGCCGGAATCATATCATTTATCACAGCCGCCAGTTTTCCTGATTCTGACGAACTCCGCGCCCAGATACGCAAATGCCGTGATCTGTGTGATGGCCGGCCGTTCGGTGTGAACGTTTCGATGTTGCCAAAGCTGGTGCAGGGCGAAAAGACGCAAGAGGTTTTTCAATTGATCGTCGACGAAGGCGTTCGGTTTGTTGAAACTTCCGGGCGGAATCCCGAGGCCTATGTGCCGATGCTCAAGGATGCAGGCATCGTCATACTGCACAAGGTACCAAGTGTCCGCTTTGCTGTAAAAGCGCAGAGTGTCGGCGTCGACATGGTGTCTGTTGTCGGGGCTGAGTGCGGCGGCCACCCTGGTATGGAAATGATCGGCACCATGGTCAACGCAGCGCTTGCCCAGCAGCGGCTTACTATTCCTTATCTGATTGGCGGCGGCATCGGCACCGGCTCGCAACTGGTCGCGGCCCTGGCGATGGGAGCAGATGGCGTGGTGATGGGAACCCGCTTTCTGGTGGCCGAGGAGATCAAGGCGCATGCCGACTACAAGCAGACACTGATTGAGGCATCCGAGCGCGACACGGCGCTGACCATGGCAAGCGTCCGCAATACCATCCGAACATTGCGCAATGAGACAACCGATCTGGTTACGCGCCTGGAGACTGAAAATCCGGATATCCGGATTGAAGACCTGCTGCCGCATGTGTCCGGCAAGATCGGCCGCCAGGCCTATGAAACAGGAGACACATCCAAAGGTCTTTTGTCTGCCGGTCACGCTCTGGGGTTTCTGCACGCTGTTGCCCCTATTGCCGATATTGTCAAACAACTGGAACAGGAGGCTGCCGAGTCCCAAAACCGGCTGGCGTCAATTACCAGCCGTCACTGATTGCTCCCTGCGCCTCGACAGACTTACAAGGATGGGTTTTCACCCATCGCTCATGATTTATGAGGCATCATGTCTACCATGCGGAATGCCTTATCAAGGAAGCTGCCGGATTGAATGGCATTTGTGCAATTGGCTGCGTTTGTTCCCATATGGTGCCATATGTGAACGGCTTCGGTTGTGCCCGGCAGGGTGTCAAAAACACCGCCTTCTCGTGCATACAAGGTCGCGGCGTCCCGCCAGCCGACAGGGTAGTACACGCTGGGCGATTGCGCGTTGGCTTCGAGGTTGTGCCTGCGAACAGAATTGGTCAGCAAGTGTGGACCATATATGCCCCATCGGTAGTCGCCGGCGGCCACAGGAAAACCTGCCGCACGTCGCAACCTGCAACCAGCGTCTGTGCAGGGGCGGATACCAGAACGGTATCGGGTGTGATTGCAAGGTGAAGTCGCACAGGAAGTCGGTCAGCTTGCCGCGAGGCAATCGCAGCACGGCCGAGCCGATCAGTTCATCATCCTGCCAGGCCATCATGTACCCGTCGCGTGACGTCAGCGGCTTGAGCACAAACACATCTGTATCTATCCAGGGGCCAAGCTCTTTCTCAAAAAGAAGATACCGGAAACGATTTGAGGACAGGGACGGGCTGCCGCTGTCGCGATGTCGCATGATCTCGGTCTCGAGGCAATACGTCTTCCGCATCGGCGATCTCGATTTCCGCGGGCAGGTTTTCAGGCGGTGAATAGCAGAACAACCGGACCTTGTGACCTGCTCTGACCGCGGAAAGGAGGCACGCCAGGTGAATGGAAGAAAGTTTAGGCCCAATCCACAAGGTGTTTAGCTGTGTTTCAACCGTGCGCATCAGGTCGCCCACTCCAGTTTCGAGATGAGGTCGTGATGCACCAGGCTCTGGGAGGATGCATATCGCTCTGAGCCTTCAAACATGAAGGTTGTGCCTGCTGTTTTGCCGACGTTCTCAAAGTACTTTGACTGTTGTTGATTGTTGTTCCAGTGATCCAGTTCACGCAGGCGATCTTTGCTGGTCAGTGCGGGGTTGTTGAGAAACTTGAAGTGCAGCAGTGCACCGCGTAGGGGTGAAAAATTCCTGATGATCGGGTCAACTTCGTGCGACGTTCTCATGCCTGCCCCCGGGGACCATTTCATGAAGGGGACTTTGTGCAGATAGGGCAACATGTTGTTTGCGTCGGATCGACTGAACATGGTGCGTGCCCGGGGACCGCCGCGGATTGCCAGCGCCGTGGCAGGCAGCAGTGATTTAAGCAGTGATGGATCGCGGCGATACCCGGTGGCATCGAACATTGGTGATGCATCAATCATGCTCCCGCCGGGCACATACTTGTTCTGATGATCTCCGTCATCATACATATCCAGCATCAGGCAGGGCAGGGCGTCCAAATTTGCCTCTTTGAGCAAACCGGCAAGGTCAGGCAGTTTGTGTTTTTCACACTGATCATAAACCAGTAATTCATCAAGGTCGGCAACAACCAGCCATCTGTTTCTGAGACCACACATATCAACTGCTGCATTGATCCACTGGCTGCCGAAGCCAGATGCCGAGTAGCTGTTCGTGGTGCTGAAAACGGTGCAGTCAGGTTGTTCCAGGGCATATTCGAGAGTGCCATCTGTTGACCCGTTGTCAATCAACACAAATCCGCTCACATCCAACATTCTATAGTGATTGAGGAAGTCTTCGATCCGCGGGCGTTCGTTCTTCATAACACCGACACACGCAACACCGCTGCCAATTGTGGTTGGCTGGGCGTTTGCACAGCTGAGTTGTTTTGCGAAACGCCCGTTGCGACGCATAATAGATTCAGTCCAGGTAACAACACGCGCTAAGGGGTTGATCTTGGTCGCAAAGCGTTGTTTCTGTCCCGGTGTAGATTGTGTCATGGGGCTTTGGAAGTCAGGCGTTGCGATGGCGAAAAGATGATCGGACTGTACGCCACAGGGTTGACCCAAAGACCCACTGATTGCAACTGTTACTGATCGCATAGGAGACGGCATGGGTCCAGTTGATCTTGCGGAGCATCCCGGTCCGGATGCTCCGAGAAACGGGTGTTGCAAGATTGATGTCGTCATAATGGCGACAGCAGATATAGATGAATATGCAAAAGAGACGGTCGCCAATTGGCAGTCCTATTGTTTGCAGCACGGCTATTCATTGACGCACTATGATGAGCAGGTGATTCCGGAATTGCACATCAACTGGTCTAAAATTGAACTCGCAAAACGCCACCTTCGGCAATCTGAATGTGACTGGATGGTGGTTGCCGATGCCGACACCTGGGTTTGTGACCGGTCCAGGCGCCTTGAGGAATTCATTGATGATCAACCCGGCACGGATGTCGTTTTTTCCAGTGATGCCAGTGTACGTGCGGGAGTTTTGATTCCGCTGAATTGGCTTGGTATCTGGGAATGCCGCGCCTGGATTTGCCCCAATGCCGGGTTTTTTGCGATCCGAAATTCGCGTGAAGGCCAGGCGTTCATGGATGAGTGGATGGAATTGCCGTACGGAGAACTGGCGTATCTGGCCGACAAGCCACCGCGTGACCAATGGGTTTTGTGGAAAGGACTGTTCCGGAAATGGAGAACCAGGCTCAGGCTTGACAAGAGAAATGTCCTTCGTGTCATTGATGACTTTCACTGGTGGCAGATCAGGACATTTGGCGGCAACACCCTTTATTGCCCATGACAAGCGGCTGACCCTTCGCCTGAAGCGAAACCAAAAGTAATATCCAGACGGCAGAGTCTGACGGCTGGTGCATGGTTGATCAATTGAGCTGCGATGGAATTGATGCCGATATTTGAAACTCCCAAAGGCAAGGTGTTGTTCATTCACATTCCCAAAACGGGGGGCAGCACAATATCCAAGGAATTGAGGCTTCATCATCAGATCAGCATGAACACGAATTCGGCCCTGGCCGGGATATCAATGCACGCCGCAACATTTGCACGCAGGCCCTTTAAGAGAGCTTTTTCAACCGGAGGCACTTGCTTATGTCTTCACGGTTGTCAGGCATCCGGTTGACAGGATTTGCAGCGAATACGATTGGAACCAGAGAAAGCGGTCCATCAAGATGCCGTTCTGGCTTTGGTTACGCACAAAACTCTTTCAGGTACGCAGTTCGCCTTATCTGGATGACAATCACTTTCGACCGCAGGAGGAGTTTTTGTGCCACGATACCGAGGTGTTCAGGCTGGAGGATGGTCTCGACAAAGTGTTCCGACGCTTAAGCGAAGTGACCGGAGCAGATTACGCGGAAAACCCTGAGGCCCTCAATGTGGCAGATGTTCCCTCGCAATCCGTTTCGAAGGCAGATCGAAACCTTATCGGGAAGTTTTATGCCAATGACTTCAGGCGGTTTGGATATGAAGTTTAGTCTTGCAGCAACTTTGAGGTATCCGGCGTTTCTCTGGACATCCCGATGAGAAAGCCAAAACCGCACTTCTATCGGTTCCCGACCGCAGGTCTGTTTGCAGACTACCGCAACTTGCCGCCGACGGAACTGAATGTGTTTCGTGCCGCACGGGCATTTCCTGGCATTTGCCGATATGGACGTCATGCGGTTGACCGGATTGTTGGGAGCGTGGCCAATGCTTCCTGTCAATTTGGTGCTGGAGGTATGGCCGTCCTGGAGAAAGCACAGCCGGATTGCAGCGGATACATTTGGTACTTCTACTTCGGATCAGCTTCGCCAGTGTGTCCGATTGGCGCTGAATGACGGACCGTCACCCAAGGCCTATTATCTGGCAGGCATGGCCTCTCACGAAGACGAGGCGGAACTCGAAAGCTACATCCATGACCAGTTTCATGAAACTCTGATCGAGTTTTGCCGATATGCCGTGGAACGTTTGCATGGTGTCCAGCAGGACCTGAACGACAAACTGTCGTTTGAAGAAAGCTGCAAAAAGTTTGATTTGCCATGCATTGAGACTTTTTTGAAGGTCGCAGCCGACGGCAGGGTGACGCTAGTCAGCGCTGGTGCAATGGAGAATGCCAAACGGGCGTCCTCACTGTTCGTCAAACCAGTCCTGGCCAGTCAGGGCAAAGGGACTGAACGCTGGGATGCTCTGAATGGCGGTTACGTTCGGGCCGACGGAGCGTCGTTGCCGGATTTTGACTCGTTAATGCAAAAATTGAAATCACGCGCCATAGCTGCAAACAATGGATTGTTGCTGCAGAAGACTGCCGTCAACTCGCCAAAAAACACGGCATTTAGTGGACGCACTTTAAGTACCGTAAGATTGGTAACCTTGCGGACCTCTGATGGCGCCATCCGCCCGATACAAGTTGGCATGCGGGTGGCAGGGAAGGCGAACGCCGTTGCGGATAATTATCACGCCGGTGGTGCCTATTTTTACGTGGATCATCGCACCGGCGAAATTGGTCGCGGCATATCCCTGAATTTTCCAGACCAACCCCGATACCTTACCAGCGCGCCAGGGGCAGCTCACCAGTTGACAGGTAAAACTGTTGAAGGGTGGGATCAGCTCAAGAACCTCGCAGTCAGGTTGCACGAGAAACTCACGATCCACGCTATAGGCGGATGGGATGTCGCATTGACCGATAAAGGCCCCGTGGCAGTGGAGTTTAACTCGGTGCCGGGCATGCCGGCAGCATGGCAAAGGCTTGCCTCTGGGTTCTTGGGGACCGAGTATTCCCATATGCTGTGTACCGAAATCATGACCTATCTGGATCAACTGGCTCCAGCAGGGTCACGTTTTCGATTTGAGGTCCGAACATGACATCACAAGCAACCGTTAGTCGTGATATTCCGAAACCGGCGCTCATCCGGCAATTCGGATTTTCAAGGGGTTTCTGATGCCATTGCAACCGGGTGGGTTAGCGAAGCGTTTCGGCCGCTTCATAAGACGCAGGGTGGTTTTCAACCTTGCCATGCTGGCCCGGCGGCGGAATCGGCACACCACCTATATTGCCGTCACGGGTTCTTCCGCCAAAAGCACGACTTGCTTGTTGTTGGCGCATATCCTGCAGTCGGTGGCTCCAACATCAGCACGCGTTTTTGCAAATACAATGCCGGCAGTCGCGCCTTTTATCCGGACTATCACCCCGGACCATGATTTTGCTGTAGTTGAAACCGCTGTCGATGGCCTGGATCGTATGCGCCATCTTGCAAGACTGATCCAACCTCATGTCGCTGTTGTGACAATGGTTGAGCTGGAACATCTATCAGAGTTACGCACTAAGGAAGTTGTTGCCTACGAGAAAGGCTTGTTGGTCGAACAACTGGTTTCCGGTGGCGTCGCGTTTCTTAATGCAGACGATGAAATGACAGAGGGCATCGCCAGGCGGGCAAATGGAAAAGTCATAAAGTTCGGGCGTGATAAGCCTGCTGATTACCGGGCCGTCGCAGTTTCCGCAAATTTGCCTGAGCGCCTGTCACTGAAGGTCAAGGGTCCAAAACTCGACATTGAGTTGCGGACTCATCTGGTTGGAGAGCATTTCTGGTTGCCGGTGACGGCTGCAGTGGCCTGCGCCGATCATCTCGGTGTGCCTGCGGAAATTATCTCGCAGCAGGTTGCAAGTTTTGTCCCACCTGTCGACCGGTGCGCGGTCATGAAGCTGCCTGATGATCGGATGGTGGTGCTTGATACCTACAAGGCACCGCAGCATTCATTGTCTCTGGCTTTCGATATGGTGCGAACAGCTTCCGCGGTGCACAAGAGAATTGTTGTCGGGCAGTTGGCTGACACGAAAGGCACCACAACGTCCGCTTATCGAAAAGCGTACCGCCTGGCACGTGATGCTGCAGATGAAGTGATATTTGTTGGTGAACATGCCCATCGGCACAACGCTCCGCAGGACGATGTTGCAAACGGCAGGATCAAGGAATTTCGTGAAGTTCGCGAAGTTGCGGAATACCTGAGAGATACGCCGGTCCCTGGCGAGCTGATATTGCTAAAGTCGAACATCAAGCTGCATCTGGAACGAGCGGCGTTAGCTCAGGCAGAAACAATCAAATGCTGGGAGCTCAACTGTGGACTGAAAAACGACTGCGCTGCATGTGAATTCTACAAAAAACCGCGACAGGAATTCGATACTGAAGAGCTTGTCTGAGGCAGTTCACTGGTATTTGGCGACAGGCTCGGCTGCCAGGATAAGTGGCAACATAAGAACACGATCAATCTGAAAAGTTGCAGGCCGATGGCGCAACTATGTCAGGTTTTTCTCGGGCGCGCCGATATAGACGGCGAGCAGGGCGCCATGTTCCGAATGAGAAGAGTGCTGCGTGCCTTTTTTCAGCCAGACCAGATCGCCTGTCTTGTATACGTACCCGTCATTGTCGGTGAGTTCACCTTCAAGCACCAGGAACTCCTCGTCCTGTGTGTGCTCATGCGGCGTGGTGGTGGTGCCGGGCTGCATTCGATAGACGTGAAACCCGACGCCCAATTGCTCGTGGGAGTTTATTTGCAGGGCACTCTCATGAGAAGACGGGGTGGCCTCTCCGCCGAACGGTTTGAAGTCATCGCTGTAAATGTTGACGACACGACGGTCATCGGCTTGAATTTTTTGCATCGGTTTCTCTACTCTGGTTGCAGTAAATACGGGTTTGAGCACAGTCGGTTGCGATGTGACTACACGCGGCAGCGCAGGTTGCCAGCTTGCCGCAAAACCGGCGGTGTTTGCAAACGGAATGGCAGGAGAAAATCGTCGCAAACAATCGGCTTGTCGTTTCTGAAACGGCCGTGAAAAGACTAGAAACAGCTTGTGATGGGAACGGTCGAGCGTTATTCTTTGTGATAAATTTTTATTCCACACATGCAAACGCAAATAGATCCTTGTATCTCAGTGTGGCGTGAGGAAACAAAGCATGCTGGAAACCGCATATCCGGTTGTCAAAGCGGGACCACCCGACCCAAGTAGTATCATTCAGCCTGGGATTTTCTCCATGCCGCCAGGCACCGAACGATATGTGGTTCAAGGTGCTGGCGCTGTACTGATTCCGGTGGAGCAGGGCGACAGGTTTACCGTCATCAACGACGAGGGCGGTCAGGTTTGTGAAATCGTCGCCGCAGACACAAACGGCAATATTGATGCAGGCATGCTCGGCAAAAAAGCAAACTCGGATGCGACCGGCCTGAAGGCGCTGCTGGCCGGAGCCGACCACAGTCTGCGCGGCCTGCGCATGGGGTTGGAGAGCCGAAATATTGATCTTGCCGGCGCAGGTGCCTTCAGTTTTTTCAACGCCCGGACCCGCCATGGCGAGGAAATTGAACTGTCCGTACAGCGCGACGGCGTGGTCATCATTGCAGCACCCGGTGGCGCCATGGACATGGAAGTTCAGGATACTTCAACCCCGCTCACGGTGATGGTGACCCGGGCCATTGTTAAATCCCATGTGAAGTTCGAGTTGCCGGACCCGTTGGCTGATCCTGTGCTTGATCTTCGCGTTCATACCGAGACAGCTGAAACCTACTTTGTGAAAGCGGGCGACTTCATTCAGGTTCTGGATGTGGACGGGCGCCAGTGCACGGATTTTCAGTGTTTTTCAGCACGTAAACTCGACAGGAAAATTGAGCATCCGCTTGACGTCACCACGACGCGTGCGCTGATGGGGCATGTCTATCCGATGCCCGGCCTGCATGCCAAATACTATGACCAGGATATGTTGCCGCTGGTTGAGGTGGTTCGCGATACGGTCGGCAGGCATGACGCGTTCGCTCTGGCCTGTGCAGCGAAATACTACGATGACATCGGATATCCGGGGCATGTCAATTGTTCCGACAATTTCAATCACGTGCTGGCCGACCATGGCGTAACCGCCCGGGCCGGGTGGATGGCGATCAATTTTTTCTTCAATACCGGTATTGACGATCAAGGCGTGCTGTTCAGTGACGAACCCTGGTCACGGCCCGGCGACTATGTGCTGTTGCGGGCGCTGACCGATTTGATTTGTGTAACGTCTGCATGCCCGGATGACACATCACCAGCCAACGGATGGAACCCTACAGACATTCACGTGCGCACCTATTCAGGCCAAGAGAAGTTTTCCCGCGCCATTGCCATGCGTACGACACCAGATTCGGATCCGAAAATGACCAAGCAAACGGCCTTCCATTCCAGCTTCGAAAAGCACACCCGCAATTTTGTCGAGTACAAGGGATACTGGCTGGCCAACTGTTTTTCAAAGTCAGGTCCGATTGACGAATACTGGGCGTGCCGGGAAAAAGCGGTCGTGGTTGATCTGTCGCCGCTGCGTAAATTCGAGATTACCGGGCCGGACAGCGAAGCGCTGATGCAATACACCCTGACCCGCAATATCGCGAAACTGGCGGTTGGTGAGGTGGTCTATTCAGCCATGTGTTATGAACACGGCGGCATGATTGACGACGGTACGCTGCTGCGCCTGGGCAGGGACAATTTCCGCTGGATCGGCGGCGACGATTACGGTGGTGTCTGGTTACGCGAGGTGGCCGACAAGCTGGGCCTGAAGGTTAACATACGCTCGTCAACCGACCAGATGCACAATGTTGCCGTGCAGGGGCCCGAAAGCCGGGACATACTGAAGAAATTCGTCTGGACCCCACCGCATCAGCCGGAGATCGGCGAACTGGAATGGTTTCGCTTTACGGTCGGGCGTGTAGGGGACGATCAGGGCGTACCGATTGTGGTGTCTCGCACCGGTTACACCGGTGAACTGGGTTATGAAATCTGGTGTCATCCCAAACACGCCGAGACGGTGTTCGAGGCACTTTGGGCAGCCGGTGAGCCACACGGTCTGACACCGATGGGGCTTGAAGCCCTGGACATGGTGCGCATTGAGGCAGGCTTGATATTCGCCGGTAATGATTTTTCTGACCAGACCGACCCGTTTGAAGCCGGTATCGGCTTTACGGTTCCGCTGAAAGTCCAAGACCGATGACTTCATCGGCCGCGATGCGCTTATCCGGCGCAAGGAAACCCCGTCGCGCAAGCTGGTCGGGCTGGACATAGACAGTTCAGTGGATGTCGGGCATGGCGATTGCGTGCATGTCGGGCGTGCCCAGATCGGTGAGATCACGTCCTCCATGCGGTCTCCCATTCTTAAAAAGAACATTGCACTGGCGCGGGTTGATGTGGTGCACAGTGACATCGGAACGAAGGTGGAAGTAGGCAAGCTGGACGGCCATCAAAAACGCCTGCCGGCCACCATAGTGCCGTTTGCGCATTACGATCCAAAAAAGACCCGGCCGCGGTCTTAGGCAAGACATGGCTGGGTCTGATGGTGCCGTCATCCCTTCCGTCATGCCAGCGCAGGCTGGCATCCAAAGTTCAGGTGGCACAATCATGCAACATCTGTTTGGACCCCCCAGCCTTCGCTGGGGTGACGGAGAGATTCCTGGGCAAAAATTGCCGCGGATTGCTTGTTTGGTGGTCAATCGGGATTGGCACTCTGGTTTGTGGCCAGCTGCCGTTGGCCGCTTGCCGGATACATCGTGATCACCGGCGACATCTCTCTGAGCAGCTTGTTGCGGATTGCCACAGCAAAGGCATCGAAGTTCACTGCCTTGACCACGAACGCGCCGGGTCCCGAGATGACTTCGGCGCGATAATACTGATGCAGCTTCCAGTTGTCGGTGAGAATGGCCAGGCCATTGATTGTCACGCCTTGTGCCCGGGCCAGGTCGCGCGCATCGGGCAAGGTGAAGGCTTTCTTGAACCACGGATCGGTCTCGACCCCGTCTCCTGAAACGTCCACCACCTTGCGGGATCCGTTGAACTTGTTGCTGCGGATCATTTCCAGTGCGTAGACAATACCGTCGCCGATACCGGTCCCGCCGCCGCCTTTGCCCTGGCGCTTGCCGGCGTTTGCCGGATTGTTGAAACTGAGCAGTCGTTGTGCAAACGCGTCAATTGACTGGCGCGAGTTCAGAAGATGCCATTCAGTGGGATATTTCGGAAACGCGGCATCGGACCAGATGACGGCGGCTATCGCCACACGCCCCGTCGGCCCGGAAAGAATTGCACGCTGGACGCTCGCGTCCTTGAGCGCTGCGGCCGTCCCGATGACCTGCAACAAAAACTCATCGGAACTGATACTGCCCGACCCGTCCATCGCCAGCACGATTTCCAGATCAACCTGCTGCGCCCGTGCGGCAGGGGTCAGCAAAAAACACACAGGCATAAGCCACAGGCAGAACAGGCTGGCAAAGCGTCGCGCACATGCCAGCCCGATCATGGATCAGTTCTCCAGATACGACTCAAGCGTATCGTCAAGCGCATCTTTCCAGGGTGTATGATGAGCTGGTGCCATGGTCCCGGTGATTACCGATTTATAGCTGTTGTTGCGGAACGTCATGATGTTCTGCTTCTTGTGTTTCTTCCACTGGAAGAAGGCTTCATTGGCACCATCCACGTCAAAGCTCGGATAGTCGGTTTCCGCGATCAGTTCCTTGACGTAATCGCCCTGATACCGGATGCAGGCATAATCGTCCTCATTGGCATCTTCACGTGCAACGCGGTCTTCGACGTCTGCCTGCATGGCGGCTTTGTCGGGCACGGCAATACGTCCCATGATGACATCACGCGCCCACCAGGCTTGCGCATCGAACATGTTGAACGTGAACCACTGATCCTGCATGCCGATATAGAACAGGGCCGGATTGTGAACGAACGCCACACCCTTGTAGAGATCAGCCGTGGCCAGCCGGTTGGCGGTATGCAGTTTCAGATCTTCGGCCATGAACGGGAAATGATGCTGGTAACCTGTGCACAGGATAATGGCGTCGACGTCTTTGGTGGTTCCGTCCTTGAAGGTGCATGTATTGCCGTCGACCTTGGTCAACAGCGGCACTTCGGTCCAGTTGTCCGGCCAGTCATAGCCCATGGCGGCCGTACGGTGGCTGACGGTGATTGATTTGGCACCGTACTTCCAGCATTGCGAACCGATATCTTCGGCTGAGTAGGACGTGCCGATAATCAGCAGGTCCTTGTCCGGCGAATTCCACGGCATCGCGGAAATCATGGGCGTGCAGGACCCGGCCATTAAAGCGCTCCAGGCCGTCGAAGTGAGGCACGTTCGGTGTCGAGAAATGGCCGCTGCAGCACACGACATTGTCGAAGGCTTCGGTGGTCACCTTGTCGTTTATCAGGTCATGGGATGTGACGTTGAACTTCGCTGCTGCTGCATCCCATTCGACATGACGCACAGGTGTACGAAATCTGATCCACTTGCGTACATCTGCCTTTTCAACGCGGCCCTGAATATAGTCGAACAGGACAGCGCGTGGCGGGTAGGAGGCGATTTGCTTGCCGAAATGTTCTTCGAAGGAATAGTCGGCAAATTCCAGACCTTCCTTGGGGCCGTTTGACCAGAGATAGCGATACATCGAGCAGTGTACCGGCTCACCATATTCATCCAGTCCGGTGCGCCAGGTATAGTTCCATAAACCGCCCCAGTTATCCTGTTTTTCGAAACATACGATTTCCGGAATATCAGCACCTGCTTTTGCGGCAGACTGAAAGGCGCGCAGTTGTGCCAGCCCGGATGGTCCGGCTCCGATAACGGCTACTCTTTTTGACATCGATTTTGCTCTCCTTAGTTTATGCCCAACTGTTTTTTACGTTCTGCCGCCCAGGCCTGAATGAGCCTGTCGGCGACTATGCCGATCACGGCGATGCCAAGACCTGCCATGATGCCGCGACCGGAGTCGGCGGTCGGCAGGGCCCGGTAAATTTCCTGGCCCAGGTCGGAGGATCCGATCAGCGCGGTGATCGCCGTCATGGCCAGCGCCATCATGATGGTCTGGTTGATGCCGAGCATGATTTCAGGCAGCGCAATCGGCAGTTCCACTTTCCACAGGCGCTGCAACGGGGTTGTCCCGTTGGCGATGGACGCTTCGATGGTAACTTCCGGAATGCGCTTGATGCCGAGATATGTGTAGCGCACCGCAGGGACTGTGGCATAGGCCAGGATGGCGATGACATTGGACAGGTCGCCGACCTTCAGCAGCATGATCACCGGGATCAGGTAGATGAAGGATGGAAACGTCTGCAGGGTATCACAGGTTGCCATGATGGGGCGCGCGGCCCGCTCCGACCGCGAGGCCCAGATGCCGATCGGCACGCCGATAAGTATGCACAAGATGACAGCGGATGTGACGAGATAAAGCGTCAGCATGCCCTGTTCCCAGTTGCCGGTAATCAGAATGACAGCGCTGATGAGAGCGGTGGTCAGCAAGGTTGTGCGAATGCCGCCGAGCCAGTAGGCGGTGAGGCCGACAACGCCGATCACTGTGCTCCACGGCAGCCACAGGAAAAAGTCACGGAACGGGATCAGCATGTACACCGTTATGAAATCGCGCACCGGACTGATGTACTGATAGGAGTGTTTGGAAAACGCGCGCAGGGCGAAATCAATGTCCCGGCCAAGCGTGAAGCTAAGTGCTTTGGGATACTTTTCCACCACGGGAACAAACTGGGCAAGGAGATAAGCTCCAGTCGCGACGCCAAGGAAAATCCACAAATGTTTTTTTGCTCTCCAGCCGGTCTCTCGTGACGCCAGTTCGCCAGGTGCCCTGTTGGCATAGGCTTGCGTGAGACGGTCTAAAACAACTGCCATGAGGACGATGGCGAGGCCTTGTTCAACAGCTGCACCAAGACGCAATTGCTGCAGGGAAAACAGCAATTTGTGACCCAGCCCCTGAGCGCCGACCATGGAGGCAATCACCACCATTGCCAGCGTCTGCATGACCACCTGGTTGACCCCCAGCATGAGGATGCGCTGGGACGAGGGCAGGGTGACTTTCCATAGTAACTGCCGTGGTGTGCACCCCGACATCCGGCCGGATTCCTGAACGTCACTGGAGACCGTCTGAATGCCCAGTATGGTGCATCGGGCCATCGGCGGCATGGCGAAGATCACCGTCGCGATCATGGCCGGCACCTGGCCTGCGCCAAACAACACAACCACGGGCACGAGATAGGCCATATGCGGGGTTGCCTGCATGATGTCGAACATTGGCGAGATAATTGCAGCGGCCCGTTTTGAACGGGTCACCCATATGCCCAGGCCAAGGCCAAGAATAACCGCGAAGGGCACAGAAACCACAACGATAGAGAACGTTTTCATGGAGTCGCGCCACAGCCCCATGACGGCCAGATAGCCTATACACCCGGCAGAAAAAAGGGCCAGTTTCCAGCCGCCGATCCAGTGTCCCAGAATACCGGCGCCGGCAACGATCACGACCCAGGGAAGCGCATCAAGTTTCTTGATGCCGAGCGCATCCAGCACCGTGCGCGGCAACTCATACAGGCCGGCCTGGAACCACAGATTGTCGGCCAGGGTGATTGCCCAGATGGCGGCGACGCCAATCAGGCATCTCCGCAGGCCAAAACCCTTGTGCAGCGCGCACAGGCAGATGATTGGTGCAAATATCCAGAAGATAGCAGGCAACTGCTTGGCCTTGATGCCGCGGTACAAAATGTACTCTGCCCAATCCAGCGGTTGTTCCAGCAGCCATGAAATGGATCGGGTCACGGTCTTGAATTTCAGCGGACCTATGCCGGCTTCCTTGTCGAGCCAGGTAAAGAAAAGGGTGATCCATTCCTTGATCGGAACGATCCATTCCTGCGGCCAGACTTTCATGAAGTCGAGCACCAGGCCCAGCAACACAGTAAAGCAGACCATGACGGCCATCTGCACCCAGAACGAATTCAATCCGGGGACACTGGACGGTGATGTTTTGCCGAGGTCTGTTACCGCACTGTTCATACAATGTCGCCCTTGCCAAACAGGGCTTTTGTAATGCGGCCCCGGTCCACATGACCGAGCAGATGCCCATCCACGTCCGTTACCGGGGTCGGTTTGTCGGAGTTGATAACCTGTTCTGCAATCTCACCGATCTTGGCGGCTGCCGATACCGAGGCACCGGATACTTTGCGGGATGTTTTTGCCGTGGAAATTTTCATGATTGCTGCAGCAGAAACAATCCGGTCGCGCGGTGCATTTCGCGCGAATTCCGCCACGTACTCGTCAGCCGGGTTGAGCACCATTTCTTCTGGCGAGCATAACTGCACCATCTCGCCGTCCTTCATGATGCCAATGCGATCAGCCAGCTTGGTGGCTTCTTCAAAATCATGGGTGATAAACACAATGGTCTTTTTGAGCATTTGCTGCAGGCGAATGAATTCGTCCTGCATTTCAGCCCGGATAAGCGGATCGAGTGCTGAAAATGGTTCATCGAGAAACCAGATATCCGGCTCCACGGCCAGCGAACGGGCGATACCGACCCGCTGTTGCTGGCCACCGGACAGTTCGCGCGGGAAATAGTTCTCCCTGCCGCCCAGGCCAACCAGTTCGATCATCTCCATGGCGCGTTTTTCACGCTCCAGCTGATCGAGGTTTTGTACCTCAAGCGGAAATGCGACGTTCGAAAGAACCGTGCGATGCGGCAACAGGCCAAAGCTCTGGAACACCATGCCCATCTTGTGGCGGCGGATATCGATCAACTCCTGCGGTGTCGCCTTGAGCAGATCGCGTCCCTCATATTCAACCTCACCGGTTGTCGGGTCGTTCAGCCGGGTAATGCAACGAATAATGGTGGACTTGCCGGAGCCCGACAGTCCCATGATGATGAGAATTTCACCCTGGTGGACATCAAAAGAGACATTGCGCACAGCGCCAATGTAACCTTCGGCGGCAAGGTCATCGGCGGTCGGCTTGCCATTGTGGCGCTGCATGAAGCCTTCCGGATCAGCCCCGAAAATCTTCCAGATATTGCGGCACTTGATTTGCGCGTCGACGCCCATTTTGTCCCCTTCGGCAGACAACCTGCCGGATCGTCTTTTTATCGTTGCACAGATAAAAAGGCCGGGCAAAAGATGTCTTCAGCCCGGCCTCGAAATGTTGCTCACAAGAGTTGCGAAGCTATTTCTTCCAGCCTTCAACAACAGCCGCGTTATCGGCAATCCACTTGTCAGCAGCAGCTTCCGGCGCCAATCCGTCCACATCGACCATCAGTGCCGCAGCGGCTATCTGGGCATTGTCGAAGTCGACTTTCTGCATTACGCCCCAGGCTTTCGGATATTTTTCAGCAAGGCCTTTCCAGGCAGCCTTTTTCAGCCAGCCCGAATGGGGGGCACCGCAGTCACCGGTTGCGTTGGGGTTTGGTCCCCATGCCTTGTCTTCCATGCAACCCTTTTCAGGTTTCGGGAAGTCGACGAACCGGCCCTTGAATTTTGACTCGATGAAATTGGGGGTCCAGTTGAACAGCACAATCGGCTCCTTGCGGTCATAGGCAGACTGCAGTTCCGCCCACAAGGTTGCGGCCTGTCCGACATTGATGGCCTTGAAGTTCATTTGCAGGGCGTCAATGCGGGCAGCGTAGTTCTTGCCCCAGTCAGCAGGCGGGCCAACGAAGCGGCCTTTTGGCTTGGTCTCGGCAGTTGCGAAGATTTCAGCACATGCGTTCAGACCTTCCCAGCTTTGCGCGGCGGGGCATTTTTCCAGAACATAGTCAGGGATCCACCATTCTTCGCGGGTGAGTGCGGTGTGCGAACCGGCATCAACCATGCCATCTTCGGCGACGGCCTTCTCAAAGGCTGTCTTCATGGACCCTTCCCAGGCTTCTACCTGGAAGTGCATGTCGCCATCGGCAATGGCCTTGAACTGCAGCTGAGAGTCCGACGGCGCATACTCGACCGTGTAGCCCATGCTTTCCAGTGTCTTGCCAACAACGAATGACAGTACCAACTGGCTGGTCCAGTTGTTTTGAACCATGATGATCGGATCATCGGATTCTGCTTCTGCGTAGGCCGGTAGTGTAAACGCCAGACTGGCGGCAACAATGGCCGAGGTGGCCAGCAGTTTTGTAATCTTCATACTCGTTCCTCCCGGATTTGATGTGCCCGTGTCGGGCTTTCCCTAGTGCTGATTTGTCTTTTTGGATGTTCGTTCCGTCTGCATTGGCGGCGACATCACCTGTACTATTGGCTGAATCTCCAACCAAATCAACCCAAAATGGAACCGATTATGATCCAATTTGTAAAATTGGTTGAGTTACGGCGTGTTGGCGTGTGATTCTAGGGGATGTCTGCATGCTGAATACTGTGTACTGTTCTGACCGACGATTTTGGGTCAGAAACTGAGCCGTTCAGTCCTTTCTGGCCGGGTATTGTGTGATTTGGCCTGCAAGCCTCTTTTGAACTGGCTTGAATTGGTATAAAATTGGTTGCGTGCAACCGTAACGGGAACAAAGCAATGTCCAAGAAGTTCACTGTCGCCTGTTTACAGAACTGCGCCACGCCGGATGTCCGGCATAATATCGAGACCAGCTTGCGGCTGGCCGGCGCGGCCGTGGCAGACGGGGCGCAGATGATAGCAACGCCTGAGTATTTTTCCGGCCTGGAAACCAGGGATGGACTGTTTCTTCCCGGCGCTTACCCGGAAGCGGATCATCCTGTGCTGCCTGCGTTTGCCGAGGCGGCCCGAAAACTTGGTGTCTGGTTCCTGCTGGGGTCAATTGGCGTTGAAAACAATGACGGGCGCATATCCAATCGCTCCTACATGATCAATCCAGACGGTGAGGTGGTTGCGCGCTATGACAAAATTCACATGTTTGATGTGGATCTCGACGGTGGCTCATATCGCGAGTCAGCGACCATATCGCCCGGTGACCAGGCAATCGTGGCAGACACTCCGTGGGCCCGTATTGGCTTGTCGATCTGTTATGATTTGCGGTTTTCAGCGCTTTATCGGCATCTGGCCATGATGGGCGCCGAGGTGCTGGCCACACCTGCTGCATTTACCAAAGTGACCGGTGAGGCGCATTGGCATGTGCTGCAGCGGGCCCGGGCCATTGAGAACGGGTGTTATGTAATCGCGCCTTGCCAGTACGGAAAAATATCAGGCGGCGGCGAATGCTACGGACACTCACTGATCATTGATCCATGGGGAAAGGTTCTGGCAGACGCCGGCGATGGTGAGGGATACATAGTGGCCACGCTGGATCTGTCCAGGGTTGAAGCTGCGAGAACCAGAATTCCGGCACTTCAACATGACCGGCCTATTCGCGTGAGTGATGAGGGGCAGGGGCACAAACCCCAACTGGCCAGCTCTGGATGATTGCCGTGGCACCGGTCTTCTGTTCAGTCGTCGGAGGCGGTGCCGACAAGGTCAAGGTGGGCCAGTTCCATGTGCGCATTCAACGCGTCGATTGCTGACTTGGTGTCGCGGTTTATCAGTGCGTCCAGTATGCCCCTGTGGAACTTGTTGTACTGGCGGATTTTCTCAGGGCTGAGAACCAGTTCACGCGCCTTTCTCCACTGGGAATGAGTGCGTACTTCGTTGATCTGATGATATAATTTCACAATCAATGGATTGCCGGACGCTTTTGCCAACTGGTGGTGAAACTCTGAATCCAGTTTTGTGAAAGTGTTGCGGTCCTGCTCGGACGCTTCAAGCTGGGTCAGCAGGACCTGCATTTTCTCGATATCCCGCCCTGTGGCGTGTACCACCGCCAGTCGTGTCATCTGCCGTTCAAAGCCGATACGTGCGTCAATCAACTGCAACGGGCTGATCTGCTCGACAACGTTTTCGGTCTCAAGATCAGCCGGTCCGGAATAATTGACAAAGGTGCCGCTACCAACCTTTCGAACCACCAGGCCGGCCTCTTCAAGGTTGTCCAGCGCCTTTCTGATTGTATTGCGTGACGCTGAATAGGTTTCGGAAAGGTCCCGTTCCGGAGGCAATTGGTCACCGTCATGATACCTGCCTGTTTCGATGGCTTTACGGAGTTCGGACGTTATGGACCGGGCTCCTCGGGTGCTCTTGTGTTCGATCGAAATCATTCCCTTTGCCTTGCAATAATATCTGCGAGCAGGTGTTTCAGTTGCGCTGAATATAACAACATATATGGTAAATTACCATATATATCAAATTGTTGCAGGTTATTTTTGATTCATTTTCCTGTCGCTGTCCGCCGGGCCAGTGCAAGAGAATACACACAGACGATGCAGCTTTGGCAACTGTTCTCAATTCATGATTGCAAAAAACACAGTTGCTGCTGAAGAGAATTTTTGTGCGAAAAGGCGCCTTGGTTCATTTTGTAGGTTGTCAAAATTGGTATAGCATTGGTATGGTATTGGTCAATTTGGTGCGTAAGCAGGGAGAAACCGTGCAATGGCAATGGATATCGAGAATTTTGTTGATGCGCCGGGCAGGGCCGAAAAGGTCAAGGAAGTCCGGAAAATGATCGACGAGTTGGGGATTGAATATCTCTACCTCCAGTTCGTCTCGATCACCGGCAAGATAATGGGCAAGGGCATTCCGGCAGATCACTGGGAAACGGTCGCCAAGAAAGGTTTCCAGCTCGTCTACGGCGCGACGATGAACCTGTTCACCAACCGGGCCGGCGAGTATCTCGGTTATGGTCCCGAAGCTGCGGAACTGGTTGGCATACCGGAGCCTGAAACCTTCATGCAGTTGCCATGGGACAAGCGCATCGGGCGCTTTTATTGCACTTTGTTCCGCAACCGCGAGGAAAAGGAAGATCCAGGCGGGTACCTGACGGCGGACTGCCGCGGCAACCTGCGCCGCCTGCACGATGATTTTAAGGAAAAGCACAAGGGCCTCAGCCTGCGTGTCGGTACCGAACCGGAAATGATGTGGCTCAAGTTCAATGAGGACGGCAAGCCGGAGGAGGGATACTCGAAGCCCTACTGCTATCATATCGACCAGTTCGAGAGCCTGCGTCCTGTCTACATGAAAGTCATGGAATATTCCCGGGCCATGGGGCTGGACATGATCCAGGGCGATCATGAGGACGCACCGGGTCAGCTGGAACTCAACTGGATGTACGATGACGTGCTGCGCAATGCGGACCGGTTGACCACATACCGGCAGATTTGTGCGCAGGTTGCCCGTGAATTCGGCATTTTTGCCTGCTTCATGACCAAGCCTTTCGAGGGCGTTTCAGCGTCCGGTTGTCACCATAACATGTCGCTGTGGCATGGCGGTGAGGATGAGTTCTGCCGCACCGGCAATGACCCGAAAGCACTGCCGGGCATGAAGGACAACTACATGTATGTCAAAGGTGGAGACAACACCTTCATGCCGGATGGCGATGATCCCCAGATGCCGCAGAAAGCGGGACTGGAAGCAATCGGTGGTATTGTGCATCACTTGCGGGCATTGACCGCAATCGGCTCATCAACCGTGAACTCGTATCGCCGCCTGTGGGATACCGGCTTCTGGGCACCGGTGTTTGCTGACTGGGGTTTCCAGAACCGCACCACGGGCTTGCGGGTGTCGGCACCAGGCCGGTTTGAATACCGCTCGGTGGACTCCATGGTGAATCCTTACCTCATGGGCGCCTGCATTCTGGCCGCGGCCGATGACGGGATCGTCAACAAGCTCGACCCCGGTGAGCCTGAAGAAAGAAACATCTATGAGGCCATCAAGGCCGGCAAGGATGTGAAGAAGCTGCCGATGTCGCTTGGCGAGGCGCTTGAGGCACTGGAGGCAGATGAAGTCGTCCAGCGCGGCCTGCCCGGTGAAATGTACCGGCTTTACCATGAGTACAAGTCGGATGAATGGGCGCGCTTCATGGCTTCCGTCACCGATTGGGACAAAGAAACCTACATGGAATGCCTGCCGTAAAAACCGGCCATTCTTGATAACTGATTTGCGGCGGGCGGCGGTCCGCCGTGCAACCACTCAACAGGAGACATATGCCCATGTGCGGAATTGCAGGGCTGATCCACCGGAAGGGCACCAGCAATGTCGGTCAGGAAATGACCAGCATGCTGCAGGCCCTGAAACACCGGGGGCCGGATTCAACCGGGTTTGCGATTTACGGCGAACCTAAGGAAAACACTTTTGTCTTGCGCTTTAAGGTTGCCGAGCAGGAAGACCTGCACGGCGCGCTCAAGATTCACGAGGAAATCAAGCGCCGCAAGGATGCTGTCGACGAGACGTTGAAGGCGCTCGGTGTGACGGTGTCCGAACTGGAAGACGCAACCGAATATGCGTTTCGCTACGCCATTCAGTATGACGGCGACATGAAACTGCTGTCCGATCATATCGAGGATATCGAAGGCGCGGAAATCCTGTCGATTGGCTCGGCTCTCGAACTGATCAAGGACCTGGGCGACGCAGGTGTGGTTTCCGGCGCCTACGGGCTGGGAAACTTTACCGGCACCCACGGCATCGGCCATACCCGCATGGCGACCGAGTCAGATGTCGACATCCGCTCGGCCCATCCGTACTGGGCCTATCCCTACAGCGACATCGCCGTGGTCCATAACGGCCAGATCACCAATTACTGGCTGATGCGCCGCGACCTGGAGCGTAAGGGACAGCGCTTCGTGTCCAATTGCGATTCCGAACTGCTGGCGGTTTATGTGGCTACCAGCCTGGAAAAGGGCATGACGCTGGAAGAGACGCTGAAGAAGTCCATTGAAGAGATCGATGGTGTCTTCACCTATCTGGTGACCACAAAGGATCAGCTTGGCATGGCCAAGGATTCCATGGCTGCCAAGCCAATGGTGCTTTACGAGACCGACGACATGGTCGCCCTGGCCTCCGAGGAAGTCGCCATCCGGGCAATTGTTCCCCACGAAATAGATACCTGGGACCCTTATGACGAGGAGGTAAGAGTATGGCAGGCGTAAATACCTCAGGCGATGCCGGCGAAATGATGGGCCTCCATACGGAGCCGCTCAAGGGACGCGACATCAAGACGATGTTCTCGCTGGAGAACGAAGGCGGCTATGCCTATGCATTTGCGCCGGATGTGGATTTCAACAAGCGCGGATCGGTTGATTGCCAGGACAAGGAAGCAACCGAGATCAACAATGAGATACGTGATCTGATAAAATCAGGCCATGGCACCATTGTCCTGGAAAACCCAGGTGCCAAGCATTCGATCATTGTCGGCATCCTGCACCGGATGAATTTCATCGTGAACGGCTCTCTGGGCTACTTTGGCTGTGGCCTGCTTGATGGCCCGACGGTTCGGATTTCCGGACGTGTCGGCTGGTCTTTGCCGAGAACATGATGGCCGGTGTCTGTGTGGTCGAGAAGAATGCAGGTTCGACCTTTGGCGCCGCCATTCGCGGTGGCGACCTTGTCTGCAAGGGGTCGGTCGGGTCCAGGACCGGTATTGACCAGAAGGGTGGAACCATTCTGGTCGGCGGTGACACCGGTGCGTTTTCCGGCTTCATGATGCAGCGCGGCCGCATGGTCGTATGCGGCAACGCCGGCAAGAACCTCGGCGACAGCATGTATGACGGCACCATCTTCATCGGCGGTGAAATAAAGGATCTGGGAGTGGACGCCATTCCCGCGGAACTGACCGATCTGGACAAGGCCTGGCTGACCCGCAAGCTGACGCAATACGAGATGATGCCGGACAAGGGCGTGGATCATTTTACCAAGATCGTCGCCGGCAAGCAGCTGTGGAGCTACGACAACCTCGAACCGTCGGAGAAAAAACTGGTCCTCTAGGGATCAGGTTTTCAGGCTCCAACAATGTAAGAAAGTGAATTCAATGACTGGCAAGACCAAAAAAGACACCGGCCATTCCAAGTTGCAAGTCGAGAAGAAGTACAAGCTCGGCAAATCGTTTGTGTTTCCGCCCGAGGTGGTGAACGACATTCACATCAAGTCCGAGCTCGGCCGCTACCGCATGCGCGGATTTTCCCTGTTCAAGAAAATCCCTCACTGGGACGATCTGACCTTTCTTCCCGGCACGCTGACCCGTTTCGTGATTGAAGGCTATCGCGAGAAATGCCTGACCAAGACCATTATCGGCCCGCGCGCCAAGCGTCCGATTGAACTGGATATTCCGATCTACATTACCGGCATGAGTTTTGGCGCTCTGTCATTCGAGGCCAAGACCGCATTGGCCCGTGGGGCGACCATGGCCGGCACGGCAACGTGTTCCGGCGAGGGCGGCATGATCCCGGATGAGCGGCGTTATTCGTCGAAATGGTTCTATCAGTGCATCCAGTCGCGCTACGGTTTCAATCCGCACCATCTGCAACTGGCCGACGGTTGCGAGTTTTTCATCGGGCAGGGCTGCAAGGTTGGTCTCGGCGGCCACTTGATGGGCCAGAAGGTAACCGACCAGGTTGCTGAAATGCGCTCGCTGCCTGCGGGTATTGACCAGCGCTCACCGGCGCGTCACCCGGACTGGCTCGGACCGGACGATCTGGCGCTGAAGATCCAGGAAATCCGTGAAGCGACCGACTGGCAGATCCCGATCCAGCTCAAACTGGGCGCGGCACGTGTTTACGATGACGTGCGGATGGCGGCAAAGTGTGATCCGGACTCGATCTATATCGATGGCATGGAAGGCGGCACCGGTGCTGGCCCGCATCTGGCCACCGAGGAAACCGGGGTGCCCGGCATGGCGGCAATCCGTCAGGCCCGTCGGGCCATTGATGATATCGGCAAGCGTGGCGAGATAACGCTGGTTTATGCCGGCGGTATCCGCAATGGCGGTGATGTTGCCAAGGCACTGGCTCTGGGAGCCGACGCCATCGCAATCGGTCATTCCGCCATGATGGCGCTGAACTGCAACAAGGATATCGATGAAGCCGACTACCCCTCAGAAATGGGAGTGGAGGCAGGCGAGTGTTATCACTGCCATACCGGGCGCTGCCCGGTTGGTGTGGCCACACAGGATCCGATGTTGCGCAAGCGTCTCGACCCGGATGAAGCAGCGGAACGTGTCTACAACTTCCTGCATACGCTGACCATGGAGGCCCAGATGATGGCACGTGCCTGCGGCAAGACCAATATCCATAGTCTGGAGCCGGAAGATCTGGCTGCGCTGACCATGGAAGCTTCGGCAATCGCCCAGGTGCCGCTTGCCGGCACCGACTTCACGGTTGGCGTAGACGACTACCACCATATCTGAAGGAGGACACGAAGATGGCTGGAACAGGCTATAAAGGCGCCGAAATCGGAGACGTCGATCACTTCCTCAAGGGTGGTGGCATCGACTCGGAACGCGAGCAGGTCATCGGACAGCACATCGGCTATCGCTATGATGTGAACCTGCTGCCGGACTACGATCGCATTACCGATTTTCTAAAGGGCTACATCGAGTTCATGGGTTGGGAAGACCTCAACTGGCTGGAAGATGTTCACATGGGCTACGACGATGGCAAACCTGCCGTGTTTGACCGCAACATCAATGGCTGGGTGGCGATCCCTGAAAGCTACGACCTGCCGGACAATCAGCAGGATCGCGACATGATCGCGCGTGAACTGCTGATCAAATTCCAGATGTCACCGGATCACCCCATGGTGGTCCTGAACAAGGCCTACCGAAAATTCTAGGCGATAGCTGAACAACGTAATGCCCCGCCGGATTGTGGTCCAGCGGGGCATTGCTTTAAAACAGGAGCGTTTCAATGGCCCGTTCGAAAATTGAACTCTTCAATCTCGACAGTGAGGAAGGCGGCATTTTCCGTCAACTTGCAGACGGCATGACAACCACAATTTTTCCAGGTGAGAACGCCATGCTGTCGGTAGTGCGCATTGATCCTCATGCGATGGGCGAAATGCACAAGCACCCTGAAGAACAATGGGGGGTGATGCTGTCTGGATCAGCAACCCGCTACCAGGACGATGAGGAATTCCAGATCAACAAGGGCGACATCTGGCGCACCCCGCCCAATGCAATGCACACCATGAAGGCCGGGCCGGATGGGGCCGTGGTACTGGATATCTTTTCTCCGGTGCGAAAAGAATACCTGTCGCCTGGCGTCGGTTTTTCAGCGGCCAACTAGAACATGGCGCTTACAAGTCTACACGGTGTGTTAGATCGTCGGACTGCGCTGCTCTGCCCGGAAACGGGCTGCCCACTCGCGGCTCTCATTGTCCGCTAATTTTGTCGTTCTGGGTTCAACTTTTTCTGCGATGGTTTTGTCCTTGCCGAGCGCAGCCAGGATGAGTGCCAATGTGGCTTGCGGTTGGGATGAGAGCATTTCATAGGTGATGCTGACCGGAACCACGCCTTGCCGGGTGAACCAACTTGCCCACGCTGCATCATGGTCTTGCAGTTCTGTTACAAGCCTTGAGAGCTCGTTTGCATCATAGCTTGGAGTTTGCCCGGGCTTGAGCCGCTCGCGCTCGGTCCCGTCCGCATCAACGTGCCACAAACCCGTCTGCTGGGCTTTCCAGCGCGAGACAGCCTGAGCAACCTTGTCCTTGCGGGAGAGATGCAGGTAGACGGGAGGTCCGAATGCCGATTGGAAACGGGCAATATCATTGGGCAGTCCCGGGGATAAAACCTCAAGCCTGATCGCCAGATCACGCAGACTCTCACACATCAAGCGCATGCCAAACAATCCGGTGGCCCCGGTTCCGTACTCCACAACGGCATCAAGATAGGCTTGATCGAACGCCTGGTGATCAGGCCACTGCGCGACCGGCACATTGAATTCCTCCGCCCATTCGGCGAAGTCTTCACGCCGGAAGAAGGAATGAGGATTTCCGGCCACACCCGTATCATGCAGAAGGTCGCACAGCAGCGTACTGCCGCTTCTCGGCGTCGCGCAAATTATATACGAAGACGCCTGCATCGCCTTGGTGACCCTTTTGCCCGGAATGGTTGACTGCACTGAAACAAAAACATCGTTGCCGGGTATGCGTCAATCGCATACCCGCAGATGTGGGGAAAGGAACAACGCTTCGGATGAGAAGTCTACCAGTGCGAACAGGCCGGCCGGGGCGCGCATCACGAAGCCGGGGTGTTGTGAGATTTGGAGGCGCGCGCGGCGGAGCAGCGGTCCCGAAATTCGCGCGAGAACGGATCGACTGAACCGAAACGGCCCGGAGCAAATGGCGTTATGTCAAATATCGGCTCATCACCGCGCACCAATGCTGCAATGGCCGATCCGATCCCCGAGGACAGTGCGATACCGTTGCCACAACATCCTGCGGCGGTGAAAAAACTGGACGATCCCGGAACCGCACCCAGAAGGATGGTGCCGTCTGCCGTATAGGTGGACAGACCGCTGACGTAACTTGCGAACCTGGCTTGCGGAATGACCGGAAAAAATACCGAAATCAACTCCATGGCCCCAGCGATAACGTCCCAGTGTTCCTCACCCTGGGTGGGGGAAAATGTGTTGATGTCATCCGGCAGTTGGCGCGCGTCGAAAGTCGCCGAGTTTGTCTCCTGTACTCCGACCACCATGGCACCCGCTTCCGGGCGCATATAGGCCCGGCAGTCGGGTAGCAGGGTGACCGGAAAATCGCCGCCATAGGATGCATCCGGCGCGGTAATCCAATAGTGGCTTCGGGTGGGCGCCATGGGCAGCGGATACCCGGCGCGGGCGGAAATCAGGGACGCCCAGGCCCCGGCGGCGTCGATTACCGAGCCGCCGAAGATATCGCCCGAGGCCGTACGAACGCCCGTGACGCGATCAGAACTGATAATCAGATTGTTTACTGCGGTACGTGTCCGGATTTGTGCTCCAAGCTGGCGCGCCACCTGACCATAAGCCGTGCTGAGCATGTAGGGATCAACATAACCATCGGTGGGAAACAATGTGATGCGATGGGCCGTCGATGAATTCAACCATGGGGCACGGTCGCAAACGTCCTGGCGGCTCAAATGCTGGAATGGAATACCATGGCTTGCAGCGTCACGCTCCATGCCCTGTAATTCCGCCTCACGCTCAGCCGAAGCGGCAATCCGAAGGCTACCCACTGCATGGAAACCAATGGTTTCGCCCAATTGCTCTTCGAGCAGCGCAATGGTATCGCGGGTCAACTTGACCAACGGTGTTTGCGGCGCCTTTCCCGTGGCCTGCAAGATCAGGCCCGCCGCCTTGCTGGACGCGGCACTGGCCAGTTCATTGCGTTCAAGTACGAGCACGCTCTCCCGGCTGTCACGGGCAAGGTGGTAGGCGATGGACAGGCCCAAAACGCCGCCACCAATGATAATATGATCAAAGCTTTCCATTAACCCTCATCGCACTCTAGGGACGCGGTTTTTGCAACTACCACATCGGCTCGAGTTCACCACATAGCGTCATAAAACTGTTGAAGGAGCTGGCTTAGCTCTCTGTTTTTGCATCGCTATTCATCAGCGCAACCGCTGCAGCCCAGTCGGGCCGGAAACCTGCGATTTCAATATCTGAGCCGATATTCGGATTGAATACCCGATTGTGCCACAGCGTCGCCTGGTAGGCGGCTTCATCCGCGTCCAGCAAACGGGTTTTGCAGGGAATTCGGTAGGTTTGGGAAAACTGACTGAACTCCAGGGTGACCTTTCCGCCGCCCGTCATGCGCTCGATCAGTTCCGAGCTGGTGCCGAACAATCCTGTCATTTCGTCAGAAAATTCTGCGGCGCGGTGGTAATGGGTGGACTGCAGGAAAATCAGCGCCTTCTTGTAGACGTCCTGCGGGTCGTTGTACTTCTGCACCTGGAATTTCAGAAACTCGGTGCTTTCAAATAAATCCTCACGCACCAGCAGGACAATAATGCCAGCCGACAGTTGCTTTCCTGTCGCATCAAGAACACGCGGCCGCATGCCCTGGCTGGGACGGCCTTCTTCCTCCCGCATGGCGATTTGCCGAATGCGGCATTGCCAGGTCAGGAAGTGATTGCGCAGATCATCGGGAAGCACTCGGACGCTCCATTAAATGTGGCTGATAACCCGTTGGATTAAATCAGTTTTGACGCCTGTTTACCAGCCGATATTTGATCTAGATATCCAGCGTGTTGTCTTTCTCCCATTGCGAGAAATGCGAAGCGAATGAATTCCACTCCTGATGCTTCATTTTCAGGTAGGCAGCGGAGAATTCATCACCCATGGCGGCTTTCAAGCCCTTGTCCTTGTCGAATTCGCGCAATGCATCAAGCATGTTGAGCGGCAGCTTGGGCGCTCCTTTGACCTTGTGGCCTTCGGCATACATGTCGATGTCATGGCGCTTGCCCGGATCAGCCTGGGTGCGAACCCCGTCGAGGCCGGAAGCAATGATAACCGCCTGCAGCAGGTACGGATTGGCAGCACCATCCGGCAGCCGAAGTTCGAACCGTCCCGGACCCGGTACACGAACCATGTGGGTACGGTTGTTGCCGGTCCATGTCACCGTGTTGGGTGCCCAGGTTGCACCTGACATGGTGCGCGGCGCATTGATGCGCTTGTAGGAATTCACCGTCGGATTGGTGATCGCGGCAAGCGCCGATGCATGCTTCATGATGCCGCCGAGGAAGTTTCGACCCTTTGCCGACAGGCCCAGTTCCATATCGTCATCGGCAAAGACATTGACCTTGCCCGCCTTGTCCCAGACGGAAATGTGGGCGTGACAGCCATTTCCGGTCAGGCCCTCAACCGGTTTCGGCATGAATGTCGCACGCAGTCCGTGCTTTTCCGCAACGGACTTCGTCATGAACTTGAAGAACGAGTGCTTGTCTGCCGTGTTCAGGGTGTCGTCAAACTCCCAGTTCATCTCGAACTGTCCGTTGGCGTCCTCGTGGTCGTTCTGGTAGGGACCCCAGCCCAGTTCCAGCATGTAGTCGCAGATTTCCGCGATGACATCATAACGCCGCATCACCGCCTGCTGATCATAGCAGGGTTTTGCAGCGGTGTCGTACTCATCGGAAATCTGTGAACCGTCCGGCGTCAGCAGGAAAAACTCGGCTTCGATACCGGTCTTTACGCGCATGCCTTCGTCGGCTGCTTCCGCGACCAGCCTGTTGAGCACATTGCGCGGTGCCTGAGCAACAAACTGGTCTTCCATGACGCAGTTACCGGCCACCCAGGCGACGTCTTTTTTCCATGGCAGTTGTATGACTGACGCAGGATCAGGTACCGCCAGCATGTCCGGGTGGGCAGGGGTCATGTCGAGCCAGGTCGCAAATCCGGCGAACCCGGCACCGTCCTTCTGCATGTCGGCAATGGCCTGCGCCGGGACCAGCTTTGCGCGCTGCCCGCCGAACAGGTCGGTGAACGAGATCATGAAATATTTGACGCCGTTTTCCTTGGCGAATTGGGCCAGATCAGTTGCCATGGATTTGTGTCCTCCCGGAATTCTCTGTGATTGTTGTCTTCGTGTTTTAGTAGTTACCGTCGCGCCCGGGAACCCAGTTCGTCCCGGCAAGCGGTACGCCCGACATGGCCGACGCTTCCACCGTCAATGCGCACAGGTCTTCCGGTTCCAGGTTGTGGACATGGTTCTTGCCGCATGCGCGCGCGATGGTCTGTGTCTCAAGCGTCATCACCTTGAGATAATTGGACAGTCTGCGCCCACCTGCGATCGGGTCAAAACGGGCCATCAACTCGGGGTCCTGTGTCGTGATACCGGCCGGGTCCCTGCCTTCATGCCAGTCATCATAGGCACCAGCCGTGGTGCCCAGTTCGTTGTATTCAGCCTCCCATCGCGGATCGTTGTCCCCCAGTGCAATCAGGGCCGCCGTACCGATGGACACTGCATCAGCGCCCAGTGCCAGCGCCTTTGCGACGTCGGCACCGGTACGAATGCCGCCTGACACGATCAATTGCACCTCACGATGCATGCCAAGGTCCTGCAGGGCCTGAACTGCCGGGCCGATGCAGGCAAGCGTCGGCTGGCCGACATGTTCGATAAACACGTCCTGTGTCGCTGCCGTGCCACCCTGCATGCCGTCAAGGACAACAACATCCGCCCCGGCCTTGACCGCCAGCGTGGTGTCAAAATAAGGCCGGGCGCCACCGACCTTGATGTAGATAGGCTTTTCCCAGTTGGTGATTTCGCGCAATTCCAGGATCTTGATTTCGAGATCATCCGGGCCGGTCCAGTCGGGATGCCGGCAGGCTGAACGCTGGTCAATGCCTTTCGGCAGGTTGCGCATTTCAGCAACACGGTCGGATATTTTCTGGCCCAGCAGCATGCCGCCACCGCCGGGCTTGGCACCCTGGCCAACCACAACTTCAATGGCATCGCAGCGCCTGAGGTCGTCAGGGTTCATGCCGTAGCGCGATGGCAGATACTGATAGACCAGTTTGGCCGAATGGCCGCGCTCTTCTTCCGTCATGCCGCCATCGCCGGTCGTGGTTGATGTACCGGCAGCACTTGCGCCGCGCCCCAGGGCTTCCTTGGCCGGCCCGGAAAGCGAACCGAAACTCATCCCGGCAATGGTAATCGGAATGTCCAGTTCAATCGGTTTCTTTGCAAACCTGGTGCCGAGCACAACCTTGGTTTCACACTTTTCGCGATACCCTTCCAGCGGATAACGCGAAATCGAAGCGCCGAGAAACAGCAGGTCGTCGAAATGCGGTACCTTGCGCTTTGCGCCGCCACCGCGAATATCGTAAATGCCGGTTGCTGCTGCGCGGCGAATTTCTGCATTGACCGGATCGGTGAATGTCGCAGGTTTCTGAGGCACCGTGCGTGGAATGCCGGATACGTCCTTGGTCATCTTGTTCATCGTCGCCCCTAATACGCAGCTGCGTTGTCAATGTCGAAATTATAGAGCTTTGCGGGCTGAACCGTAGCGCTTGAACTCTTCCGGTTTGGCGTCTGCGCCTGCGCGCTCCAGCAGGTCCTTCAGAATCTCAAGATGCTCAGGCCGCATGTCCTTTTCGACGCAGTCCGCGCCCAGGCTCTTGACCGTGCCGCGCACAAAAAGCCGCGCCTCATACAGGGAATCGCCCAGTGCATCGCCGGCATCGCCGAGCACAACCAGGTTGCCTGACTGGGCCATGAAGGCACTCATGTGGCCGATATTGCCGTGCACGACGATGTCGATGCCTTTCATGGAAATGCCGCAGCGCGATGAGGCATTGCCCTTGATGACCAGCAGACCGCCGTGTCCGGTGGCACCGGCATACTGGCTGGCGTCACCATCGATGACGACGGTTCCCGACATCATGTTTTCCGCAACGCCGGGACCGGCGGAACCGACAATGTGGATGTGGGCCTGCTTGTTCATGCCGGCGCAGTAATAACCGGTCGACCCGCGCACGGTCACCTCTATGGGGCCGTCCAGGCCGCAGGCAATGGCGTGGCTGCCCTTGGGGTTTACGATCTCCCAGACCTTCTGATTGGTGTCAGCCTTCTGGGCCTGCAGCGTGGAGTTCACTTCGCGAAGTTCTGTGGAGGCCATGTCGATGGTTTGCATGGGCTCAGTGCTCCCAGAAATAGACGGTTGCAGGCTCGGGCTCCCACACGCGGGCCTGCTCGATACCTGGCAGGTTGACCAGCGCCCGGTACTCGGATCCGAATGCCACATACTGGTCCGTTTCGGCCATGACGGCGGGCTTGCACGCGATCGGGTCACGCACAACGCCAAACCCGTCCTTGGTGCCGACAACGAAGGTGAAGAACCCGTCGAGGTCATCAAGGCTGGATTCCAGCGCTTCGCCAAGATTGCTGCCATGGTTCATCTTGTTGGTCAGGTAAGCTGCGGCAACTTCTGAATCATTGTCTGTTTCAAAAGCAATGCCGTCGCGCTTCAGCTTGCGCCGCAGGCTGTTGTGATTGGACAGAGAGCCATTGTGCACCAGGCATTGGTCGGAACCGGTGGAAAACGGGTGTGCCCCCATGGTGGTCACCGCAGACTCGGTCGCCATCCGGGTGTGCCCGATGCCGTGACTGCCGCTCATCTCAGCCAGTTCAAATCGTTCGGCAACATCCTTTGGCAGGCCAACTTCCTTGTAAATCTCGATGATGTCGCCAACGCTCATGACGCGAATGCCCGGACGCAGCTCAGTCAGGGCTTTGCGCACATCGTCTGCACGCTCGTCCGACACTTCAAGAACAGCATGGGTGTCCTTGATCCGCATTGAAACCTGCGTGTTGGTTGCCTCGGACAGTGCTTTGTCCAGGTCTGCAAAGTCCTCAGCGGGGTCTCCCGACTGAACGGTCAGCTTGGTATTGCTGTCTTCGTCCCGGCCGTAAATGGCGATACCTGCGCTGTCTGGACCGCGGTCGGTCATGGTAATCAGCATGTCTGTCAGCATCGAGCCAAGCTTCGGCTCCAGCGATTTGTCCTTAAGGAATAATCCTACGATCCCGCACATTTATTGTTCTATCCAATTAGGTGGTTGCCATCTCCAAAAACGCTATCACCAACGGGAAACGTTTTCAACTCAGAGGAATGTTTTTTTCTTTACAGGCAAAAGAAAAGGGCGGATGCGATTTCCACATCCGCCCTTGCCTTAGCAAACTGATCTAATATCGATCAATGCTTTTGTTGGAGTGCTCCGCGTTGAAGTCACGTTCAGCGTCAGCCAGTTCTTCGGCTTCGACCCGTGCCTGCAGCACATGAAATCCGATCCAGAACACAATTCCCAGGATGACCAGGATGACTTCGGTTCCCTGGAAGGGATAGATGGCAGTGACATCCTTCAGATCGACTGCCCAGCTTTCCATACCATTGGTAGACATGATCTATCCTCCTTATTTCTGAGCTGCAGCGAGTTCACGCTCAGCAGCGCGGACATCGTCAATGGCCGCCTGGTAGGCAAGCTCGCTGTGGTGATCGAGACCCTGCAGTTCGGCTTTTGCAGGGATACGCAACATGCCCATGCTGGCCATGATCTTCGAGACGATGTACGCCGGCAGGAAGCCAAGCACACCGAACATGATGATCGCGCCAATAAAGTTACCCAGCGGGTTAATGGCTGCATAGCCTTCATATGGCGACGATGGCTGACCCCAGAGCATGAAGCCGGCAATGGTCACACCGATGAAACCGGCATAGCCGTGTACCGCAACCGCACCAACTGCATCGTCGATCTTGAACTTGCGTTCGACCCAGTAGTGCAGCTTGTAGGCACAGAAAGTGCCGAAACCGCCTATGAACATGGCCTGTATCGGGTGGTAGAGATCGTTGCCGGCAGATGCGGCAATGATCCCTGCAAGGCCACCGGAATATGTCCAGAAGGCATCGCCCTTGGATACCACGTAAGCAACCAGCAACCCGCCCGACAAAGACATCAGGAAGTTGAAGGTGATGGCACCGAGCGTGGTTGGTGCGAGATAGATATTGGTTGCAGTCCAGGTAACACCGGTGATCTGGCCGTCAATGACTTCAGGCGAGATGATCGGAACGTTGCACGCGGCATAAAAGCCCCAGAAGCCCGTATAGATCAGGAACAGGCCGATGGTGACCAGCCATGGATTGTGCGGCGGGATATCGCGCGGCGTGCCGTCGGCAGCAAACTTGCCGAGACGTGGTCCGAGAACCACGAGGACACCAAGTGCATAGCCACCTGCAATCGCGTGAATAACACCGGATGCGTAGGCATCGTGATAGCCAAGTACCTTGACCATCCAGCCGGCGTAGTGCCAGCCCCAGGATGCATCAATGATCCAGAACACCGAGCCGATGAGCACCGCGTGAATCCAGAACGCCGTTGAACGAATGCGCTCAATAACCGAGCCGGAGACAATTGATGCGGCAGTCCATGAGAACAGCAGGAAGGCTGCCCAGAACACGCCGGTTATCCGGTCGCTGAGATTCGTCGCCATGGTCGGTGACCATGGTGCATTGGCTGATCCGTCTTCCAGACCGCCGATAAAGCCGGGACCATTTGGAAATGCCCAGTAAATCCACCAGCCGAAGAAGAAGAAGGTGATGGTGACCAGCGGGATCAGCATCGTGTTCTTCATAAGTGTGTGCATGTGATTTCGGCGGCGGCTTGCGCCTACCTCATACATACAAAACCCTACGTGAATCAAAAACATGAAAACCACTGTCACCCAGTAATAAAACTCGGTGAACACCGTGGTGAGTGCTTCAACATTATTCCCCATTTTTCTGCCTCCCTCTAAAGATGCCTTATGGACAATTAGTTTGATTGATTTATTTGGAAATATGCCTGTTAGTAAAAAAAGTTGAATGGAGAGGTTGCCTGCAAAAGCCTGCCGCTGTCAATATGCCGCACCAATGGCGTCGGGGAATTGTGGATGAAACTTAATCATAGAGGATTGAATGCTATCTGCAGTTTTCTGCGGCTGGCGGCTGATGGTCATTCAACAATTCGATGGACTATGATCAGTCGGAATGGCCACGGGCGGAGCTCGTGATAGGGTTCACAGTGATTTTTATTGAATCAGCGAAGAATCACAAACCGAAGCTCAAGGCATGAGTTTGGAACCGGGTGCGGGCGTGTGTCCGTACACACCTTTGCCCGCAGCAGTCTTGAGGTCTCCAGAGCAACTTTGAAAGCGATTAATTTTACGGTTTTTGATTGATTCAATCAAAAACCAATACTGATCTACGAGTTCTGTGGATATGAAATGATCGACAGATAGCGTGCCGGCAGCTTGATATGGGTCTGGGGACCATGCGGTGCGTCGGCATCAAAAAAGAAACTGTCGCCAGGCTGCAGGATGAAGGTCTTGTCACCGTGCCGGTATTCAACCTCACCTTCCAGCATGTAGATGAACTCCATGCCGTCGTGCTGAAAGTCGGGGAAGGTGTCGGACTCTTCCGTCAAGGTAATCAGATAGGGTTCAACGATGACGCCGGAGGCGTTGGACCCGATATGGCCGAGCAGATTGTACTGGTGGCCGGCCCGCGTGCCGCGCCTGTCAGCCTCGTCGCCTGTGCCGGCTTTGACATGCACTGCTTCGCGCTGTTCTTCAAATCCGCGAAAGAACGATGTCAGCGGGATGCTCAGGGCATTGGACAAGGCCTGCAGTGTGGTCAGCGAGGGCGACGTTACCCCGTTCTCGATTTTCGACAACATGCCGATGGACAGGCCCGTGGTCTTGGCAAGGTCGGCAACGGTTATGTTGTGCTGGCGCCGAAACGAACGGACTTCCCGGCCAATGGCGATTTCGAGTACTTTTTCTCGTGATTCACTCGTCTTGTGCGGGTCTTGAGAAAACACAGGCTTTGCTTCGCTTGAACCATTGGCTGGCTTTGCAAGTGTTTCACTCATGTCGTCCAGGTCTTTCTTCATTCATCACTACCGGCAGGCAGTCGATGATCAAAAAATACGTCACTTCACTGAAATCATATAAGCGTGTTGACGGAAAAATCAAAATTTCCGTCCTGTCGCTGCGAAAAGATCATAGTGTGTTCTTCACCCTCTAATGAAAGTTCCGTCCTTTTGGAAAAGCCTGCCGGGTGGTTTTTGTTTTTGCGAGTTGCTGATGATCAGCGCCGGGCTCGAGCGTGTTTCCAGCCATCAGGGCCAATCGCCGTGACGGCTTGATCTTGCCTTGAATGGTTTCCTGCGGGACGGCGGACCTCATCGGCATTGGCAAGGCCTCCCATATCATCTGCCAGGGTGGAGATCTCTGCCAGCAAGGGCGTTAAATCCTCCAGATGATGTGCAACCACATGAATGACACCATCTTCGGTCTGCAGCCTGCCACGTATGCCAATGCACCTGCTGCCCAGAATAACCGTGCGGTATTTCTCAAATGCCTTCGGCCATACAATGATGTTGGCGACACCGGTCTCATCCTCAATCGTGGCAAAGATGACCCCCTTGGCTGATCCCGGCCGCTGGCGCACCAGCACAAGGCCGGCCACCTTGACCATGCGCCCGCCGGGTGTTGTCTGCAGTGCTTCGCTGTTTATATAACGGTCTTGCAAAAGCCGTTGCCGCAGGAATGACAGGGGATGGGCTTTCAGGGAATAAGACAACGATTGATAATCATTGATGACATGCTCTCCCAACGGCATGGGGGGCAGGTGAATATCGGGCTCACGCTGCAGGTCCTGCGCATCTGCTGCTGCAAACAGGGGTAGACGTTCTGAACTGCTTAACGGATCAAGTGCCTTCACGGCCCACAGCGCATCACGCCGGTTCATGCCGATGGAGCGAAAGCAATCGGCATCTGCCAGCTTTTCAATGACCCGGCGGGTCAGCCCCGACCGCATCCATAAATCACGAACGCTGTCATAGCCGCTGGCGCGATGTTCAATCAGCAGGTTCGCGTCATCCTCGCCAAATCCCTTGACCTGTTGCAGCCCCAGCCGCACTGCATGGGTGTTTTTCTGAGTTGTTTCCTGTTCACGATACTGTCTGGAAACCGGCACAGGTTTGGCGTCTGGTTCCAGCGTCGATAACCACACCGAATGGTTGATATCGACATCGCGCACGTCGACGCCGTGTTCGCGGGCATCCCGGATCAACTGGGCCGGCGCATAAAACCCCATGGGCTGTGAATTCAGGATGGCGGCACAGAACACGTCCGGATAATGACACTTCAGCCAGCACGACACGTACACCAGCAGGGCGAAGCTGGCAGCGTGGCTTTCGGGAAAACCATAATCGCCAAAGCCTTCGATCTGCTTGAAACAATGCTCGGCGAATTCGCGGTCATAGCCGTTCGACACCATGCCTTCGACCATCTTGTGCTGAAATGAATTGATGGTGCCGACACGCCTGAAAGTCGCCATGGCGCGGCGCAGCTTGTCGGCTTCACCGGGTGAGAATTTAGCCGCCACGATGGCAATGTTCATGGCCTGCTCCTGAAACAGCGGCACACCCAGCGTCTTGCCCAGAACTTCCGCCAGTTCCTCCTTGGGGAAACTGACCCGCTCCTTGCCCTGGCGCCGGCGCAGATAGGGGTGCACCATGTCGCCCTGAATGGGGCCGGGACGCACGATGGCAACCTCGATGACGAGGTCGTAATAACAACGAGGCTTCAGGCGCGGCAGCATGGACATCTGGGCCCGGCTTTCGATCTGGAACACGCCGATCGTGTCTGCCCGGCAGATCATGTCATAGGTTGCTGTGTCTTCGTCAGGCAGCGAGGACAGGGTTTCTGTGCGCCCGTAATGGCTTTGCAGAAAGCTGAATGCCTTGCGGATGCAGGTCAGCATGCCCAGTGCCAGCACGTCGATTTTCAACATGCCAAGGCTTTCCAGGTCATCCTTGTCCCATTCAACGATGGTGCGGTCCTGCATGGCGGCATTCTCGATGGGGATGAGCGACGACAGCCGGTCTCGCGAGATGACGAAGCCACCCACATGTTGTGATAAATGCCGCGGAAATCCGATGATCTGGGAGGCAAGGTCCAGCATTTGTTTCAGATACTTGTCACTGGGATCAAGCCCGGCCCGCCTGGCGTCTTCGGCCTCGATCTCGCGGGAATAGCTTCCCCATTTGGTGCCCGATATGGCGGTGATCGCGTCATCGGATAAACCGAAAACCTTGCCCACTTCGCGCAGGGCC
>CAVWYF010000011.1:0-84815 GCA_963759095.1 uncultured Alphaproteobacteria bacterium
AGCCCCACTTGATTGGTCCGGTTTGAATGTTAGTTCATGGGCGGCCTTTGTTGCAATGGGATGATGGCTTCGGGAGTTGGAGGCCGGTATCCGAGGGAGCTGTGGGGCCGCTTGGTGTTATAGTGGCGACGCCATTGTTCGATGACGATCTGGGCTTCCTTGAGGGTGTAGAAGATCTCCCCGTTGAGCAGTTCGTCCCTGAATCGGGCATTGAAGCTCTCCACATATCCGTTCTCCCAAGGTGATCCTGGTTCGATGTAGGCTGTCTGGGCGCCTACGGCTGCGATCCAGTTGCGAACCGCCTCAGCAATGAACTCTGGACCGTTGTCTGAGCGGATGTAAGCGGGAACACCGCGCAGAATGAACAGGTCGGTGAGGACGTCAATCACATCGACAGAGTTGAGCTTTCGCTTCACACGAATGGCCAGACACTCCCGGCCAAACTCATCCAACACATTCAAGGTTCGGAACGCCCGTCCATCATCGGTTCGGTGATGCACGAAGTCGTAGGACCAGACGTGGTTTACATACTCAGCTCGCAGCCGCATGCAGGACCCGTCATTGAGCCACAGACGGCCCTTCTTCGGTTGCTTTGCCGGGACCTTCAGCCCCTCACGATGCCACAGGCGTTCCACACGCTTGTCATTCACCTGCCAGCCCGCATCACGCAGCAGCGCTGCAACACGGCGGTAGCCATATCGACCATACTGCCGTGCCAGCTCGATCATATCAGCGACAAGGCGCTCTTCATCTTCTCTGCCCCTGGGCACGTGGCGCTGTGTAGTGCGGTGTTGACCAAGTACGCGGCAGGCACGGCGTTCAGAGACACCCAACCTGCCACGCACCTGATCAATGCACTTGCGGCGACGTGCGGGGCTTAGAAGTTTCCCCTTGCAGCTTCCGAGAGGATCTGCTTATCGATGGTCAGATCAGCCACAGCCTTGCGCAGCTGTTCATTTTCCTTCTGGAGTTTCTTCAACTGCTTCAACTGATCAGTTCCCATGCCGCCATATTGCTTACGCCAGCGGTAATAGGTTTGCTCTGTGATACTCACCTGGCGGATTGCATCAACACGGACCATCCCCTGTCCGACAAGCACATCAACTTGACGCAGCTTCGAGACTATCTCTTCGGGTTTGTGACGTTTCGTAGCCATTTTCAGTCCTCCTTCTACTAACATTTAGGATGGACCAATTCAGTGGGGGAAGATCACCGATACGGGGGATCACTGCGTCATATTTGGGAAGTTTCTGATCGTTGTAATAAATCTCAGGTCTATGCGAAGCAATGTTCATATAACAACGCAGCGTATTGATGATATCAAGCTCATGGCCACGCGCTTCGGCGGCCTCCTTGATACGCTTGTGCGAGTATAGGTTGGCATTTCTCGCCATCATCGCAATCTTCATGGTCTTCTCCTTTGTTGAAAGAAATTACCCCTGTAGACGGGCGAGACTTGCTCCAGGGCTAGTCGTCCGCGGTTTTGACTGCAGATGGCTTGATGAGAGGTCGACCCATAATAAAAGATGACCTCGGATTGATCAGCACGCCCCGCGAATGAACTGCAGTACGCCCCAAGATCAGATCGAATTCCATTTTTTTTCGATCGGCGAGCGATACATCAATTTTCCAGCGGTGGCGACCAAGCAGAAGCGTTGTGCGGATGATTAGGCGGCGTTCAGGCACACCGCCTGTATTCTTAATGTCACGTTCATCAATCACTTGAGCTTCAAGCAAATAGTCAGGTGCCGGTCCGTGTGCCGGGAGCTTGAAACGGACCCATTTCTCACCAGCTTGCTCGAACTGTTCCTGTTCCTCGGCATGCAGTGCAGAGGTGCGTGCTCCGGTATCAATCTTTGCGCGCATCTCTTCTATGTTGAAGTCGGGTAGCCCAACCAACTCGCGCCAGCCCACAACATCGCCCAATCGTTGCGAGCACTTCTTTTGTTTTGCCATTTTCACAGCAAATCTTCATTCGCGCGGCGATAGTTCACGAACGCATTTGCCCTCATCACGACATAAAAACTGTCCATGTCGATAAGGACAAAACCGCGCTCCAAAAGTGCACGTCCAAGGGCTTGGATATCGTCCTCATATAGGCGCTGCCGTCGTACCAATTCCCGCATGAGCTTTGCTGGTATTCGATAACGTCCAGATTTCTTTCCACCGAACTCTACATCGTAAAATTCAGCAAGGCGATCAGCTGCGTTTGATATGTTTTCTGATTCATAAAACATATTCAATATATATAAAGACAACTATATTTTGTCTATAGGTAAAATAAATTATTTTATATGATTGTTGCGGGCTTCCAAATCGTACTCCTCAACATCTACCCGGAAACAAATTTGTCCCGTTCATGTTCGGATTTGAAACCAGATTTCTGCAGTGAATACTCAGGGTTCGAAACGGAAGTCCCAAGGGGGCACGGCCTCGGTCATCCACCAGACTGTCATCCATGCAGCAACCGCAGCGACAGCTAAGGCAGCCTGCGAAAGGTTGACCGGCAGCGGTAGCGCCAAAATGACACCTGCGAGAATCGGCCCCACAACAAGCGCATCTTTCTTGATTATTTTTTGACGTCGAGCATACGTTTCGCAGCTTATTGTGCATGGAGTTTGAGCAAGTCTTAAGACAATAAAGGGAACCCATTTAGAAATTCGTCGGATTCTAGCTCACGAATAGCCCCTGGCGGTTGTTGCCAGTAGTCTGAGTAGCGCCGCGAGTAGAGCAAGAGCCGGCGTCGGCCCTCTCCCCAACCCGATTAACTCGTCATCGTCGCCCATTGCGCCTTCTCTAAGGATGCAGGTCCAGCGGCCATCAGGTTCGTGCGCATGACCCTGAAGCTTGATTGACCAGTTCGGAAAGTTTAGGTTTATCAAATGGAGTGCCACCTCCGTTGACTCGGTCGGACCGTATTCGAGCCTCGTCAATCCGGCGTCGTTTGGAAAGGTAGATTTCATCCATTCGAGAACCGCAGCAGTCAAGTCTGGATCAGACCCCACTGCGATTTCAATCTTTTCCACCAAGACATGTAGCTGTTCGGAGTTCATAGATTCTCCCCAGTACAAGTGGGACAACTCTCCCGACTAGAGTTCCCAACAACCTGAACCGAAAACTGCGAGGTTCCGGGCAAATAAGTGTATCAAATCAAACTCGGTCACTCTTTGATGGAGGTCAACGCGAAACATGGCCCCTCTCTGGTCGTCTTTCACCCCGATTTTCGGTTTCGTGTTCGTGGTGGGTGAGACAGCACCGTGATCTAGCACATAGCCTAGGGGCTGCCTCTGTAAATACTTAGTAAGCATACGTTGCGACATGAAACAATGAACGGAACCACTTACTTACAAAAACCCCAACAGGAGTAGTAACAGGCTACTTAAGAAGCCCAATCCTGGCACCCAAATCGGAACCTGGAAGATATCGTCTGGTGTATGATCATCAGACAATTTCAAGCGCAGGAGAGCCAGATTTACAATCATGAAAACGATCAGAACAATGCGGGATGTACTCTCTGCAAGCTCAGTAATGGGAAAGAAAAGGGCAAAGCCCAGTATAATGACCACAACCAGGGCTGTGGTCGCTAGGGGAGTTCCTGTTACGGGGTGAACATAGGTGAGTTTTTTCGGCAAGCTGCCCTGAGAGGCCAATCCATAAAGGACGCGTGATGCCATAATCATCTGTATGAGTACGCCATTGATGGTTGCGATAAACGCCACGATTGTGAAAGCTCCACGGATGCGAGCCCCAGCATTTTCGAAAACAAGGGCCAAGGGGGCCGCGGAAGCGCTGAGTGAGCTCATGGGCACAACTAAGCTGACGACTGAAACGACGGCCAAATAAAGCATGGTGGCGATGACCAGTGTCAAAATGACTGCCCTAGGCAGGTTTTTGCGCGGATTTTTCACCTCCTCTGCAACGTTGGCAATGTCTTCAAAACCAACGAACGCGAAGAATGCCAACAGCCCTGCGGACGCAATGCCCGTCCACGCACTGAGTTCAAACGGTGGTACAAGGCGCCCTATGTCGCTTAGCAAATCCGGCTTAAGCATAAAGCCGTAGCCAACAACAAAGAGCAGGCCAATAATTTCAATTACTGTGAAAACCGCCGCGATAGCGACTGACTCAAGAATGCCCCAAGCGGCAACTAGCCCAAGTGACACGATGATGAGCGCCGTTAGCGTCGTATGTGAAAGGGGAACGAGTTGTCCGATATAGGCAGCAGCACCAATCGATATCACCGCTGATGAGACGACGCCGGACGTTGCCACCATCAGGCCGACAATAAGTGCCAGCACGCCCGATTTCAGGCCGTTCCTGACATAGGCAGCCTCACCGGCACTAACGGGGTACCGGGTGCCAAACTCTGAGTATGAAAATCCGGTGAACGCTACTACCATCGCAGCAAGCAAGAATGAAATAGGGGCAAAGAAACCTGCCTTTGCAGCAGTAATGCCGACAAGCACGTAAATCCCAGCACCGACCGTAACGCCGAGACCATAGAGTGTCAGAAGCGGTAAAGTCAGGCGCCGCTTGAGCGCCCCCTCTTGGTCGCCATCGTGTTGTGCTTCTTTAATTGTGACAGTCACTAGTGAGCCCCTCTGGATCAATCATCTAGTGTCACATTAGACACAAAATCAGGTGGCTTTACCGCCAGCACAGAACAGGTGACCTTATCCAGTATTTTTTCTGCGGTGTTCCCCATCACGAGGCCTGAAATCCCCGTTCGTGCAACTGTCCCCATGATAACCAGATCAGACTGAATTTCGGAGATCAATTTCGGAATTTCCTTGTCTGGCCCGCCGTGGCGCAAGTGAGTATGCAACTTGATTGATTTGAAGACATCGGCTCCTACCCATTTTGAAGCTTTAGTCATGAGCCGCTTCAACCAATTGGTATGTTCGCGTTTGACAGAACTCACATAGGCTGCAATCTCTTTCTCGGGCAAGTTAGCTCTCGCTCGGGCGTATGTTGACAAGAACGGTGGATACCAAGCGTGTCCCACGTGTAGCTCGGCGTTGCTGTCGGCACACAATGAGAACGCCAACTCAAGTATTTGCTTGTTGAGGGCGTCTTCGGCCTGTTCATCATCAACCTTGCCCCCACCATAAGCTTCGAACGCCGCATCGACTGCAGCGAGCACATGGTCAAATGCGCCGTAAGCTTCCCCCTTTGAGAGCCACACAGGACAAGGGCACTGCGCCAACAACCTCATATCCACACGGCCCAGGAGACGATCTATCAGACCGCTTGGGCCTATTGGCTTAATGACCAGATCGTAGCCATGGCGCAAGACTTCGCGGACAATCTGAATATGTGGCTTGCCAGTAAGAACCTTTGTCTTAAGGTTGCCATTTGGAGCAACTGCGCGCGCTAACTCTTCAAGTTGCTCTTCTGTTTTTTTCAGCCAACGAGACTGCAGCAGCACTGCTGTGCTAGAGGTAAACATTATTGGCGGCAGTTCAATAACACTGATGACGTCAATCTGACCCCTGTTTCTTTTTGCCAAATCAACGGCAAGCTTCAAGGTTGCGGTTGCGACATCTGCCCCCTCTTCATGGACATAAAGGATCTTCTTGAACCGTTGCATCTTGAACCTCCCTAAACTCTCTCAGAATCGCAGGAAAGCGAATTGATCGAACGTGCTATGCGCAGATAGACGATAGGCACATAGAGGCATGGGGATAATGATCTTGATCAACGTCAAACTAGGCTTGGCATTTCAATCGAAGCTTGTGCCTGGTAACGGCGCCTCGGCAATGTCCACCTGATGAGGTTAGAATACAAGTCAACCGAAGGTCAGTGCGACTGCCGCTTCTGGCACACTGGTCTTCCTCTGTTTTCATGGACACCTAGATTAAAGCGCTATTGGCGCTGGGAGGTGTTTTATGACGAAGCCGAAGCGATACAAGCGTTCCAGTTCCGAGTTCAAACGCGAGGCGATTATGCGTGCGAGTGATGAAGGAATGACGGACAAGGCGGTGTGTAATGAACTGAGCGTAACAGGCTATGCCCAACCACCAAAGGTCGGGTACGACGGACGGTCACGTATATATCTACCATGCGCCAGATCAATGACGGCATATTAGAACAATCCTAGCTTTCAGTTTGAAAAAGGTCGTTTTAGCACAATCATCAAACTAGGTTTTCCATGACATTAGCTTATCTACTTGGCGGATTACTGCTGTTGTTTGTCGGTGGAGAGGCCTTGTTGAGAGGCGCCGTCGCACTTGGAAAACACCTTGGGTTTCCGCCATTTGTCATCGGTATGGTAATTGTTGGTTTCGGAACATCGGTGCCGGAGCTTGTTGTGAGTCTTGAGGCAACACTTCGCGGCGCATCTTCAATGGCCGTCGGAAATATTATCGGCAGCAACATCTCCAACATCCTTCTTATTCTGCCTATTGCTGCACTGATCCGCCCCATTGGCAAACCTGCCAGATTGATGGTGCCTGACGGGTTCGTTCTGCTGGGTGTTAGTCTGGTGGTTGTACTGGTTGGCTTGCAGGATCAGATCCCCGCATGGCAAGGATTGACCATGGTGGCGCTTCTGTTCTCATTGGTTTTGATAGAATATCTGCGTGCCCGAAAAGAAACTGCACTCCGACGCATTCTGACTCAGTCGATCCTTTTGCCAGAAGAAGTGCCACATCGTCCCTTGGTTGCACTTCTTCTCGTTTGCACAGGCATTGCCGTTATATTGTATGGTGCAGACCTCCTTGTGGAGGGGGCGACACGTACGGCCCGTCTATTGGGCGTTTCCGAGGGGCTCATTGGATTGACCATCATTGCCGTGGGAACTTCTCTGCCCGAACTGGCAAGCTCAATCGTCGCGTCCCGGCGCGGTCATTCGGAATTATCTTATGGCAACATTGTTGGGAGCAATCTATTCAATTTGCTTGGCGTCCTCGGTGCGGCTATTCTTGCAGGTCCGGTACATTTTCCCAGAACAATGCTTATTGCTGACGGACCAGTCATGATTGGCGTGACTGCCTTGATGTTGTTTTTCCTATCCACGGGTCGGGGATTATCGCGTCCCGAAGCGACATGGATGCTGGTTGCGTATGTTTCATATATTGGCCTGCGTTTCACTTATGGTTTGTATGCATGATCGCAAATACTTTTTGTCCGGCTCACCTGAACCCGCTATGTGATTGCCACTGTTGACGGCCCTGTGTTGCGCTCATTTCTGCAAAGCCTGTTTTAGAGTTGGTTAACGGCAGCGGAGCGCCCATAACCGCTGCCGCTGTCCGCATCGCAGGAAGCGGTAGTGCAATCAATCATTCAAGGTCACACTGGAGACAAACCCGGAGGGCTTCACTGCCAGTACAGAACAAGTCACCTGGTCAAGTATTGATTCAGCGGTATTTCCAATCACCAAACCAGGAATTCCAGTTCTCGCGACAGTTCCCATGATTAGGAGGTCAATTTTGAACTCAGGAATCAGTTTAGGGATCTCCGTACCAGCATCACCTTGCCGCAAGTGAGTGCTTAATTTGACCTTTGCCGCAACATCTTTCCCTACCCATTGGGTTGCCCGTTTCTTGAGTCTTTTCAGCCAATTCGTGTGTTCACGCTCCACCGTATGGACATAGGAGTCTATTTCTTTTTTCGGAATGTTTGCTCGAGCCCGACTGTACATCGACAAGAACGGAGGATACCAGGCGTGACCGATATGCAACCAAGCCTTGCTATCTGCAGCCAAGGAAAACGCCAGCTCAAGTATTTGTTGGTTCAGTGCGTCCTCGGCTTCCTCAGTGTCTGCTTTACCTCCTCCAAAAGCCTCAAATTCAGCATCCACCGCTGCCAGTATCTGATCAAACGCCCCATACTTTTCGCCTTTTGACAACCAAACCGGACAAGGACAATGGCGTAGTAGTCGCATATCCAAACGGCCAAAAAGTTGGTTCAAAAATCCACTGGGGCCAACTGGTTTGATGACCAGGTCGTAGTCATGGCGCAACACTTCCCGGACTGTTTGGATATGCGGTTTGCCTTCAATCAACTTGGTTTTGAGTTTGCGGTCAGGACTGGCTGATTGTGCCAGTTCGTTGAGTGCCTGTTCCAATTCTTTGAGCCAACGTGACCGCAGCTGCAGTGAGAGATTGGGGACGAAAACCGCGGGAGGTGGTTCAAGCGCAGTGATGAGGTCAACCTGACCATCATTCCGTTTGGCCAGATCCAGAGCAAGACCGAGCGTCTCTTCTGCTACCTCCGAGGTCTCATCATGCACATATAGTATTTTTTTAAAGCGTCTCATTCGTACCTCCAAACACAACTGCGCATCGGCTAAACTCGAAATCCAGTACCGTTCAGTGCGACATCAAAACCGGAACAGTCATATGGTTGAGCAGAAATCTTGTTACGCCACCTAGTAACAGTTCACGCAATCGGGAATGACCATAGGCGCCAACAACTATCAAATCTGCGCCAAGTGTTGCTGCTTCATTCAAGAGTGCCTCCTCTGCCGGAATATCACTGATGATAAGAGCTTGTTCCTCCGCTTTGACACCATGTCTTCTTAACATCTCAACCATCTGATGTGTTGAGGAGATTTCTTCAGAATATGACGCAACCTGTGTATCGATCGTCACCAGAGTTACCTTCTCGGATTTAACAAGAATTGGTAATGCATCGTGCACAGCACGCACGGCTTCACGAGTAGCCTTCCATCCGATGATCACTCTTTTCCCAATTGTTTTGAATTCACCTGAATTGGGAATTATCAGAACTGGTCGGCCTGATGCCATGATCAGCCGGTCCGTGAAGTCGTGCTCTGGATCCAGCGACGTCGTCCACATGTCCGTTTGATTTATGACAATCAGGTCAGCCTGCCCGCTGTTAGCAATCACATCATCTGCGAGGATTTGATTGATCGCCTGTACCTGTACCCATTCGGCCGTGAAAGAATGTTTGGATGTCTCTTTCTTAAAGAGACGCCGCATCTCGTCGCCACACTTGTTGAAATGCTTTTGCTGTTCGTCAAAGAAATCTGTTGCCAGGTAGGCTTCGAACATTGCAACCGGCTTCACATCCGGAACAACATACATCCCGATCAAATGTGCCTCATGCTTACGGGCAAGTTCGCAGGCAATGCGAAGGACTTCTTCTGCCCGGTCTTGCGCGTTTAGCGATACCAGAATTGTGCTGATCGACATTTGGACACCCACAAAATAGTTGACCTCCACTTTCCTAATTCATTTCAGAATTGCCACCTTGACTTGCGTCAACCCTGCTACGAAGAGACAACAAGGCTAAGTCGATCCAACGTGTTGTTGTCTCGGTATCGCTCCGCTTGATAGCATTCCACGGGTCAGGCTAACGATTTCATTGGGCTTCATGCTATAATCGCAAAATCCTCTGCAGCAATTGTTTATGGAAGCAATGAAGTAACTGACCATCAGTGGCCAGGAATTGGCGTGATGCGGCAGCGGTCATCATCATCATACGGGGTTGCGTAGTTACCGCAGGAACAAGGGTTTTCCAAAATCCTGTAATGTCAGGCCAGACGTGAAGATTAGCCATTGCGACAAGAGTTTATTCCAATGCTTTTTGGAAAAACAGCCATCATTCGCTGTCCGGTGATTGTCTGGCCCGCCGATGAGTTAAGCCAATTATCCAACCAACAACCAAGCCAACAAGAACGCTGACTCCAATTACAACAAACCGTCTTGATTGAAATGACCACACAAAGAATGTCAATTCAACTGAAGCCATGTTCTGCACGGCAAAAATCACCAACAAACCACCCAGAAGACAGGCAATTGCAAGTTTGATCCTACCCATGTTGTATCCTTCATGTACCCTTGTCAGACAACGCGGTTCGTTGGAAACTTGCAGCAGGCCAGCTCGCCCACCAGACCATATGTATGATTGAATTCTATCAATAGCATTTCTGGGTCATTCAAGCAAAACTCAGGCAAGTAAGCTTGATGCTCGCTAGCTACAAGCTCCGTTGCGATTGCATTTATCTTATGGACCTTCAGTTAATTCGCACTTTCTTGGAAATCATCTCAGCGGGCAGTTTTCTTGAAGCTGCTAACCGGGTGTATGTAAGTCAATCTGCGGTGAGCCTGCGGGTTAAACGGCTCGAAGAGGAACTCGGCCAGAAACTGTTCAACAGATCAAATGTCAATCCCAGTGTAAAATAGGCCAGTTTCCCGGAGTAATCGTGGCCACCTTAGCGGCGCCTTGGCGCGTGTGCTTGTCATATAGCTGACGCGTGCCAAGGCGCGCTTGCCACAGGCCAGCACTTCTGATCGTGGTTTTCTGGATTTCAGCTTCTGGCTTTGCGGCTCTGGCGCAGGCGGAAGCTCTCGCCATTCATTTCCAGGATATGCACATGATGGGTCAGACGATCGAGGATGGCGCCTGTGAGGCGTTCCGATCCGAAGACTTCGGTCCATTCGTCGAACGGCAGGTTGGAGGTGATAATAATTGACCCGCGTTCGTAGCACTGGGAGATGACTTCGAACAGTAACTCGGCACCGGTCTTGCTAAGAGGAACGAAGCCGAGCTCATCAATGATCAGCAGGTCCTGGCTGACCAGCAGTTTTTGCAAGCGTTGCAAGCGCCGCTCGTCGGCAGCCTCGATCAGTTCGTGCACCAGAGCAGCGGCGGTCGTGAAGCGGACTTTAAGGCCCTTCTGACAGGCGGCCAACCCAAGCCCCAGTGCGACGTGGGTTTTTCCGGTTCCACTCGGCCCCAGCGCAATGACATTCTGGCGCTGCTCCACGAACTCGCAGCGGGCCAACTGCATGGTCAGAACCTTGTTCAGCGACGGGATGACCTTGTAGTCGAAGCTGTCCAGACTTTTGGTCGCCGGGAACTTTGCAGCTTTGATCCGGCGTTCGATCATCCGGCGTTCACGCTCTATCAGTTCCAACTCACATAGCCGCATGAGATATTGGACGTGATCCTTGTTCTCAGCCGCACATTGCTGTGCCAGCTTGCCGTACTCACTGTAGAAAGTTGGCAAGCGGAGCTGTTTGAGATGATGCTGTAGCAACACTTGTGGGGCATCACTCATGCCGTCGTTCCAGACATCAGCACAGCGTAGCTGGCAGGCTTGGTCGTCTCGACCACCGCTTTCGGCAGATAGGGGTAGATGTCTAGATCCAGCCGTGGCGGGCGCTTCTCGATCCGGCAAAGGACCAGATGCTTAACCGCGTCATAACCGATGGCCCCGAGGTTCAATGCATGCCTGATGGCGCCATGGACATGACCCATCTCAAAAGTCTCCAGCAGGCGCAGGACTTGCACGTACTCTCGTTTACCCTTCTTTCCCATCCGCGCTTCCAGCAAGCGGTGCAGGGTCGCAAATTCTCCGGGCAGATCCCAGCCCTGGAGTGGTGCCGCCTGGTCCAGAGCGCCGACCTTCTGCTCCAGCAGCGGCAGGTAGTGCATCGGATCGAAGATCATGTCCGCCTTGTCGTAGGATCGACGGTGGCAAGCGATCACGTCAGCGCCGCAGCCGATGACAACCTCATGGACATAACCACGGACCTGCACTTCGTGATGAGCAAAGGCGACAGGTACTGAGTAATCGTTGTTGCGGTAGCGGACCATCGAGATCGACGTCGCCCGCGTGCTCACTTTCTCGCAGGCGTCATAGGGCGTAAGCGGCAAGGCCATCAGCGCATCCAGATCCCTCAGCAGCCTCTCACCGATACTCTTGGAATGACCCCGTACAATATCGTTCTGGCGCTTCAGGCATTGCTCTTCCAGCCAGGCGTTCAGAGCATCGAAGCTCTCGAACCGGGGGGCCGGAACCAGGAAGTTCCGCCGCCCATAGCCGATCACGCCCTCAACATTGCCTTTGTCGTTCCCCTTGCCGGGTCGCCCAAACTTGTCCTCGAACAGATAGTGCGATTGCAGCTCCGAGAAGGTTCTGGTGCGTATCCGTTTGCCGTCCCCAAGAATCTTTGCCACGGCGATCACGGTGTTGTCGTAGAGTGCCGACAAAGGCACGCCGCCGAAGAACGCAAACGCCGCGTTGTGCCCGTCACAGAATGCTTCTGTCGTCTCCGCAGGATACGTCTTCATGAAAAATGCATCTGAATGTGGAAGCGACATTGCAAAGTAGTGCAGCTTGCGCTCAACACCGCCGATCACGCCAAGCGTCTCGCCAAAGTCAATTTGAGCGTGGCCGGGGGAATGAACCAGTGGGACAAACACTTCCCGGGTCCGCCGCTGCTTCTCGCGCACATAGTCCGTGACGATGGTGATGCCACCCGCGAAACCATGCTCGTCTCGAAGCCGTGCATGAATGCGCTTGGCTGTGTGCCGCTGCTTTTTGATAACTCGTTTGTCGTCTTCCAGGATCTGATCAATAACCGGAATGAACGCATCAAGCTTGGGGCGTCGTGGCCGTGAAACACGCCGATAACCTGGAGGCACCGAATGCTTCAGGATCTTCGCAACGGTCTTGCGATCAATACCAAAATGACGCGCCGCCGCGCTATTGCTCATCCCATCAACATGGCACGCTCGCCGCACACGGCTATAAAGTTCCACTGAATACATCTCCCCACCCTCAGCTCATTAGCTTCAGGTGTCAGACTGCGGAATTTTACTCCGCGACGGTCAGATCATCCAACCAATTCAATGGCCATTTTGTCTCCGGGATTCACACACATCGCCATCGGCTTTTTGCAGCGCAGGGTCGTTGAAGATACGCAGCACTTGGCGCAGGGCGTCGTCGTCCAGTTCTTCGTATTCTTGTTTGGGCAAAAGACCGGTGAGCGTTTCGTAGTCTTCTTCAATTGTCTCCATGGCGTGGATCACGGCAGCGGAGGCACTTTGCCCTTCAGGCAGGCTTACAAGATAATCGAACTGTGCTTCTGGTCGCAGGAAGATGGAGCTGCGGCTAGAGAAGTCAGCTTTGGTCAAATCGCGGGTCTTCCCCCCGCGAGAGGGCAGCGTCGGTATGATCTCGTCCCGGACTTTTAAGAACCGTGAGTATGCGTGGCGCAGGAAGATCAGCCCCATTACGGGCATGAAGTATTCATTGCTAGCAAAGTTAGATGTGGACCGCAGAACATCGGCGGAAGTCCACAGTCGCCGTTCCAAATTTCCGATGTGTTCCAATGCTTAGCCCCCGTTTGGTTTCTGTGAGCCCATCTCTATAAGAAAATTGCATATCAATGCCAGAACTTGTTTAAGTTCCTATAGGAGCAAACTAGTTCGCATCCAGTTGTCTGATGGTAGGTATGCTGGCAAAGCGCTCTTGCAAGAAGGTTTAGCTCAGCCTTGGCCGAACAGCGGCAACATCTGGTGTCAATTTTAGATGCTGGGGCGGAGTAAGGCAAAGTTCATTGCAGCAAAGGCCACCCATGAACTAACATTCAATCCGGACCAATTAAGCGGGGCTGGTCAAATCCAGGTGGTAGCCAATTAACGGCCATTGTCTGCACGTGTGGCAACCATTCGTTATCCGAATGAACAGTTTTCAATTCAGCCGGACCATTACTGAGTTATAAAGGCTCGCCATGGACAACAGACGAAACCCTCACCCACGCTTCAAAGTCGGCTGCCCAGTCAGCCTACTAATTGGCAATAATGGATGTCGTGAAATCTGCGAACTGAAGGACATGAGTATTAAGGGCGCAAAGCTTGCGTCGGTTCCACTGAGGTACCTACCCGAGAACTTCAGAATTCTAATCAGTAGCGAAAATGTTGCTTTGACCTGCAGGCTGCGCTGGATGAAAGGTTCAGAAGCAGGCGTTCAATTCATCGGGGACCCTGATTATCGCCACAACATCTACGACGAGCATCAGCTGTAGACGTGGAATTTTTGGGCGGGCGACACATCTAGGGCAGATGGCAGGTAGGCAGGTTGTCGATAATTAACCCAACAGTTACGACCCCTCATTAGCCTTGTCGAAAGTGCCCCAAGTCCCAGGCTTAAGAATATGGATTACATATCCCACACAAGCGGCAGACCGTTTGGTCGACGGAATAACGTCGTCGACCTTGAGCAGAAACGCGCTCTGTCTAAGCGAACCAAAACTCGCCACTTTGTTGCTGCTAGTTGAAATTCACAACTCTACACGTGTGATATCAGATCGAACCTGCCTGTCCGGCACCTGACGACCTGAGAAGTGGCTTCTGTGCGAAGCCATGCGTGTACCCGAGTGGTTTTTAGGCTGCACAGAAATTTGTTGGCCTTTCTATGCTTAATCAACCGTCAACATATCTATGCGAGTTTTAATCGCCCCGTGGGACGGGGGGTAAGCACGCGTGGCGTACATATTCTGATCAGCCCGGAGTTGCGGTTCTCTCTCGTCAGCTCCGGGCCTTTTTAATTGGCCTCCCCAGAGACCTCCCACAGTGCGATTGCTGATCGAACCCCGCTATCAGCTACCTGACCACCTGAGAACCAAGTTCCGTCCGAAACCATGCGTGCAGACGTGAGGTGTTGAGGGTGCGCCGCCAACGGCTGTTAAACCTATAATTATACCACATCCTCTCAAGCCAGCGGGTGAGGCAAATCAATGTAAAGCCGGGCAAATCTTGATCTATTTGCAACATTAACAAGGTCCCTCTTGTGAGTTTCCCTTGCAAACGATCTTGAAGAAGGCCGCCGGGTTACCCCTCCTTGGCGGCCTTCGCTATTTGTGTTCATCCACCCCTTGTCGGAGACATGATAATGGACTTTCACAAACGCATTCTGGAGTGGCAGGCAGCCCATCCAAATATCACGTGGATATGCTGGGGCATTGTTTGGGCAGCTGTGCTGGCAGTTCTGTTTTGGCCAAGAACCGTCGAATAACAGTTCAAAAGTGAGATGCCAGAAAACAAAACCCCGGGCTTGTGAGCCGCGAGGGTGCTTGCGTGGCTCTTGCCGTTCTCTCACCCGATCCAGCGTTGCCTAAGCGCACTCAGGAACAATGGCCACGACCCTACACACATCACCAGCAGCCCCACCTCGGCTTCAAGGTTGGGCATGAACATCGAAATCCATGTTGGCGAGATACTTGGCCAGTCAATCAGCGCCGTAGTGCCGGTAAACATGTAGCCATAGAGCCACAGCAACGACCCGACGCTACAGGCAATCCACCCCGAAATATTCAAAGCGTTCATGATGCGGTCCTATGACTATCCCGTGCCGGTCGTCAGGGCAGGAAGCTGGCTTCAAGCAGTCAAATGTTCCTAGCCCTCAGAAGGGGCTGTATACGCGCCAAGGAGACATACATGAAGCATATTATGCGGTTGTCGGTGGTTGTGTTCAGTAAGCTGCGTCACGCGCTGGTGGAGTCGTGTGGGGATTGTGGCGCAGTGACTCAGTTTGTTAGCGTAGGCGTTCGGACAATCCCTAGCAACCTAGCAGCCATGAGCATGCAAACATGCGTCGGTGTCTTCATCACATTGCTGCATCAAGGCAACATCGGCGTCAGCGGGTTCTCTACAGTTCTTGAGATAGGTCGAACAATCCGACACTTTGCCTCCTGCAGGACACTCCGGCAATTGCTTCTGTCTCAGGCAATTTGAGAAATCCGCATAACAGACAGAACGCCAATTCTGATCCCCGTAAAACTCAGTGGCGCAACTGGCGTAGTTCCACCAACAAGTCCTTGCCTCATCACGACCTTGAGCTTGTGCATGTCCTTTGATGGAAATACACAAAACAAGCGCCGCAAGTATCCTCGTTATGCACGTTGACATGCCAACCCTTTCGCTTCAATCAGCGCCGTAGTGCCGGTAACGATGTAGCCATAGAACCACAGCAACGATCCGACGATACAGGCAATCCACCCGGAAATATTCAAAGCGTTCATGATGCGGTCCTATGACTGTCCCGTGCCGGTCGTCAGGGCAGGAAGCTGGCTTCAAGCAGTCAAAATGTTCCTAGCCCTCAGAAAGGGCTGTATACCCTCCGTATTCTTTCGATAACAGAACTTCGAAATGTATATGAGCGAAATCGTGAAATTTGGTCGCCGTGAAGGAAAGCCAAATCATTGGCGAAATGACGGCTCACACCGAAGGCCCTATAAAGCTGTGGGCGCGAGGACTGAGCAAATGAAATCTTGGCGTTCATCAACTTTTACCTTGTTTCTATAAACTGTTCCCTGTCAGCGCCTAAGTGAGGCTGACTTTCAGTACAAGCCGACCGGATTTCCGTCTACCCATAACTGGTACGCCTTATCTTTCCAAAGCACCCAGACTTCAGAGAAAGTGTTCTTGGCAGGCGAAGTTGCATCGATCATACATTCTTCGGTCTCCTTTTGTCGGATGCCGAACTCGCTGATATTCAGGTATATTAAGAGCCGCGTTCCAACGGGATAATTCTTGTTTGCTTTCTTGGTTGCTCGATCACGAAGTACTGACATAATCTGGTCAGCGCGAGCAATCCAATTTTCCACCGGATCGGCTTCAACCACAGACACTCCAGTCATCGCCTTGTTGGCGCTCTCTTTATACTCGCGTCCGCGTTGACGACCTTCAATATCCGCTTCTGTTAGTTCCCAATTTTCAACTACACCAACCATTCGAACCTGAAAGTCAGGCTGGTCATCGAGCATTAAACGAACGTCCTTTGCCCCGCGCAGTTTGGCGAACTCAGCAGCCGCAATGGCTTCGGTAATAAAATTCAGGCCCGGTTGATTGAACAGAACGACGGATACACCGTGAGTGTTGGACGACATCCTACTCATTAGCTTCTCGCAGTAAGTCAGCATCACCTTTGGCGTGCGCCATGACGCGAGCCAGAGCATATGATCTTTCATCTCGTTCTTCGTCAAATAGAGCGTTGTGAAGTCTTCTTCGAACCAGTTCTCTGTCATCCAATCCAAACTCCCAGAAACAGGAGTGCAAGAAGCACAATGTATCGAAAGTGAGACAGTCGCATACATCCCCGTCGCGTTTAATCAGTTCCGTTGACCAGCATAGAACAGGCGGTCATCATATGGGTCCATTTATTAAAGGTGGTTGGGCGCAAATGCCCGTTCGCCGGTTAAAAGCGCGAGCGGAATGATGTGGAACATAAATGTCACGATCAGGAAAAAGATGACGATGTTCTGGATCGACTTTCCTTTGCGTCTGTTCTCCTTGATGCCGACTGCTGTCACTCCAAACGAGAGGATGGCAGGTGGCAGGAACATCAGGAACAGGACAAGAATATCTGAAGGGTTGGTCGGATAGGACTGGATCAGTGTCTTCAGACTAAACTTGGCATCACATTCTAGATCACCTGCGACTTTGCAGATCACGCGATCGTAGAACCAGAACAGGATCGGAAAGACGACGAAATAGTAGATCACTCCTATCAGTGACGATAAGACGAAGGTGGCAGTGTACTTCTTGAATATAGACAATGCGAACTCTCCTTCGCCGTCTGTTCAATGGGTACGCGGTCACTCAAATCACTGGATTCGTGACTATTTATACCATGTATAGCTATTATGGTTAGTCACGGTCAGTGAGTTTTCATCAGTCTCATTGAAAATCACCACTACGTATCCAGTAGTGGCAGTTCCTCGGCAGTCGCGTTGTTACATCTATCGTACCAAATGGGCATGGATGGACTGGGTCTGTTTAGACCGTTGCGTTGTACTGGCGGATCAGCGGTCGCAGCGAATTGACGAACTTGTTCAATCGATCCTTGAACCAATCAATTACCGGCACATCACCATCAGCAAGCCGTTTCGCGCGCTGGTGGAGTCGTATGGAGCTTGTAAGCCAAATATGAAGAGACACGGGCGCAAGCCTTTGAGGTACCGCCTACTTATCCTTGAGGCTGAGGATATAAGCGATGAGGTTGTCTAAGTCTTCGGGTTCAATCATCAAATTGGGCATTTTTGGATGAGAGGTCTGCATCCAAACGAGCAGCGATATTCGCGAAATGCCAGCGGTGTTTGCGACCACGTAGAAAGTTGGAATACCGGAGGCGGTACTCATCGGATTTCGCGATGTGATGTCGTGGCACTCAGCGCATCTTTCTGTCGCAACTTTCAGACCCGCATCTATATCTCCCGACTCCGCCGCCGCCATAGTTGATGCAGCAGATAGCAGACCACAGACCAGCGCAACTGCTGCAAGTCCTGTTCTCGCCTGTGTGTGCATTCAAAGCCCTTTTGCTCGATGTCTGAACCATCAAAGCTAGAAGCAATAAGCGGTATTGGCAAACAAAACTCCGGGCTTTCGACCCGGGGAGCGTTTGCGCCGAGTAAGGCGAAGTTCATTGCAGCAAGGGCGACCCATGAGCTAACATTCAGATCAAACCAATGAAATGGAAGAGGGCAATTCTTCACCAGAGGGGCCACGCGCAGTACAATACACCGAGAACCGAATAGGAAGGATCAACTGTGAAAAAAAGATTTGTTTTGGCAATGGGACTGGCAGCAGCGTTGGTAACTGCGCCAGCATTTGCGGAACGTATGCCAGCACCAGAAGGTGCCAAGGCCTATATCATCGCTCCAACTGAAGGCTCCGCTGTATCGAACCCAGTCACGATCCGGTTTGGGCTCGAGGGGATGGGTGTAGCCCCGGCTGGCGTTGAGAAGGAAAAGACCGGGCATCATCACTTATTGATCGACATTGAACCGTCGAGCATTGATATGGACAACCCACTACCAGCCGATGACAATCACCGGCATTTTGGTGGTGGGCAGACCGAAGTCACTCTGGACCTTCCAGCCGGGGCACACAAATTGATACTTCTTCTCGGTGATCACAACCATGTGCCGCATGATCCACCAATCATGTCAGATCCGATCACCATCACAGTTGAGTAGGCGACGTTTTGTTCTAGATGCCTTACACTCCACCTCTGCGGCACTGGCGTACTGTCTGGCATTGCAAGGTTGGCGGCATCTAGACAAGCTGGTTCACGCGCTGGTGGGGTCGTGCGGATCTTGGCCAGTTCAGTTCAATGGCATAGGCATCCGCTTCGCCTGCCAGAAGGTGAAGATATTTGGAATGGTTGTTGGGATCATTTCTGCCGCCGTATCACGCAGAGCATCCATCTGTTCTTCGCTGGCTTCGACTAGCGATTGGCCGTCCTCATCAACCAGATGAGCGAGGACCGGGAACATCCACTCCCTCCCCATGTCCGAGCGCAAGAGTTCGCGCCAGCTGTCCGTATGCAAGTGAAATGCATCCATAAAACCCTCGCACCAGTCCATCGCAATCATATGGCCTTCCTTGGCCTGCCAGAACACCGGCTCCAACACAGGTGGCTCACTATTCAGGGCAGCGACTATCTCGTTATAGCGCTGCATGATCAGTTCAATGATTTCAGAAGGTACATCGATCGCTTGACCGCCCAACGCGATGGGTAACCAATGGCTGGGTACAATCAAATCTGGCGAGCAGATCACGCCGGTCAGGAACCCATCCAAATCCGATAGCTGCATGCAGTTTTCTGGGGAGTTATCAGAACTCAGATATGCATCAAGAGCGCTCAAGTCAGTCACACTGCTCTCCACTTCCCAAAATCAGTTTTGTCGGTGTGTATCTTCATGGGATAGCGATGCAGTTTCAAGTTTTCGACCAGTGGCATCCGCGCCATTGAGTTTCGCTGCACCGTCTTTCAGTCTCAATTGGCTGCTTATGTAGGCTTGACGGCATGTGACCCAAGGCTTGCAGTGAGAAGATTAATCTTCACCCCCGCACGCAGGTTTTGAGGCCAGTTCTTAAGGCAGAGCGACATCGCCGTCGTCACATGCCGTTGCCTGCCCACAACATTGAGGGATTTATGTCAAGCGTGCAAACCGTTAGACTCTTCCCCAGCGCGGTTTCAGATGGAACCTGTTTGTTTGGTAGGCTATCTTGAACACCGACAGGAAGGAGAAAGGATTGTGACTTTCATTAGGCGAAATATCGTAGGTGTTATATCAGCCGCTGGCATTGCTGGTGTGCTCTTGTTTGCGGGTGCGAACAACGCCATAGCTGGTGACTGCGGGCACAGCTGGGCGAAGCCCGGAAAGTACAAGATTTCCGCCAGCTTCCGAGGTAAAAACGAGTCAACCAATGTTTTCCTGAGCAAGGACTGCCGTGTCACCTTGCAGGTGCCGGGTGTATTTACGGGCGGCAAGGTCAGGAAAAGTGGCCGATGTCTCGCGTTTACCTTTAAGGTTGAAGGCGAGATCAAGGTGTTCCGGGCCAAGTGGTGTGACAACTATGGTTTTGTGCCGTGGCAGGACAAAAAGATTCGCGCTAAAATTACACCACAGTTCAGCGTTTCAACCAGAAAGAAGACGAACTTCTGATCGTTAAGAGCCGCTGACAACCGGGTTTGGCGCGTATCCACCATCCATTATCCTTGAAACAGGCCAAGCCTAAATGTGGTCAGTGATTGTAAGCTGTCAGGCTGCTGCCATCCGTTTGCGCCGCCAGCACATCAACATCCTTTGTAATTCTTACGAACGCACTCTCGTGCGAGTTCCTGTGCCTTTGAAATATCTGCCGCCGTCATTCGTTCCGCAATAATATCCCTATTTTTTGTTGCATCAGCATGCCCCATTGATGCTGCGATATTCCACCACATATGTGCATAGACGTTATCCTGAAGAACACCCTGACCGGTCACGTACATCAAACCCAGAGTGAACTGCGCCCTCGCGACCCCTTGTTCAGCAGACTTGCGAAACCACGCCACCGCTTCTTTGTAGTCTTGAATAACACCCTGACCGCTATAGTACATCCCACCCAGATTGTACTGCGCTTGCGAAACCCCTTGTTCAGCAGACTTGCGATACCACTGCGCCGCTTCTTTGTAATCCCGAGTGACGCCCTGACCGTTATCGTACATCACACCCAGACTGTACTGCGCCGTCGCATCACCTTGTTCAGCAGATTTGCGAAACCACTGCGCCGCTGTAGCAAAGTCACCTTGTTGATATGCTTCGACACCCTTTTCCCAATCCTGCGCAAAACTTACCCCAGCGCTGCCAAGAAGCAGGGCAAGTGTCAGGCAGATTGTGGCGATCAGGTTTCTCATGGTGGAAGTCATTTAGAAATTGTGGGAAATAGGCACAGCAGCGGCAAGTCGTTTCATATGGCCGTCCCTTCAATTCGAACCTGACACCTGCGGCCATCGCTAGCCACCCACTTGAGATAGCTTCATCTGAGCAAGAGCAGCAACACCAAGATGATGATGACCGCCAGAACAATGTGGGAGCGCTCAATCTTGCGCTTCCTGTTGCCTGCGTCTTGAGGATCGTTCGACATCTAGGAAGGCTAACAAGTTCAGGCATGGGTGCATTGACCGACGTCAAAATGCATTGCCAACACAAGTCACTCAATCAACGGCCCTGTAAGTGACTCTGCAAGCCCCAGAGTTAGTTGTGAATCCCGGAGACAAAATGGCCATTGAATCGGTTGGATGATCTGACCGTCGCGGAGTAAAATTCCGCAGTCTGACACCTGAAGCTAATGAGCTGAGGGTGGGGAGATGTATTCAGTGGAACTTTATAGCCGTGTGCGGCGAGCGTGCCATGTTGATGGGATGAGCAATAGCGCGGCGGCGCGTCATTTTGGTATTGATCGCAAGACCGTTGCGAAGATCCTGAAGCATTCGGTGCCTCCAGGTTATCGGCGTGTTTCACGGCCACGACGCCCCAAGCTTGATGCGTTCATTCCGGTTATTGATCAGATCCTGGAAGACGACAAACGAGTTATCAAAAAGCAGCGGCACACAGCCAAGCGCATTCATGCACGGCTTCGAGACGAGCATGGTTTCGCGGGTGGCATCACCATCGTCACGGACTATGTGCGCGAGAAGCAGCGGCGGACCCGGGAAGTGTTTGTCCCACTGGTTCATTCCCCCGGCCACGCTCAAATTGACTTTGGCGAGACGCTTGGCGTGATCGGCGGTGTTGAGCGCAAGCTGCACTACTTTGCAATGTCGCTTCCACATTCAGATGCATTTTTCATGAAGACGTATCCTGCGGAGACGACAGAAGCATTCTGTGACGGGCACAACGCGGCGTTTGCGTTCTTCGGCGGCGTGCCTTTGTCGGCACTCTACGACAACACCGTGATCGCCGTGGCAAAGATTCTTGGGGACGGCAAACGGATACGCACCAGAACCTTCTCGGAGCTGCAATCGCACTATCTGTTCGAGGACAAGTTTGGGCGACCCGGCAAGGGGAACGACAAAGGCAATGTTGAGGGCGTGATCGGCTATGGGCGGCGGAACTTCCTGGTTCCGGCCCCCCGGTTCGAGAGCTTCGATGCTCTGAACGCCTGGCTGGAAGAGCAATGCCTGAAGCGCCAGAACGATATTGTACGGGGTCATTCCAAGAGTATCGGTGAGAGGCTGCTGAGGGATCTGGATGCGCTGATGGCCTTGCCGCTTACGCCCTATGACGCCTGCGAGAAAGTGAGCACGCGGGCGACGTCGATCTCGATGGTCCGCTACCGCAACAACGATTACTCAGTACCTGTCGCCTTTGCTCATCACGAAGTGCAGGTCCGTGGTTATGTCCATGAGGTTGTCATCGGCTGCGGCGCTGACGTGATCGCTTGCCACCGTCGATCCTACGACAAGGCGGACATGATCTTCGATCCGATGCACTACCTGCCGCTGCTGGAGCAGAAGGTCGGCGCTCTGGACCAGGCGGCACCACTCCAGGGCTGGGATCTGCCCGGAGAATTTGCGACCCTGCACCGCTTGCTGGAAGCGCGGATGGGAAAGAAGGGTAAACGAGAGTACGTGCAAGTCCTGCGCCTGCTGGAGACTTTTGAGATGGGTCATGTCCATGGCGCCATCAGGCATGCATTGAACCTCGGGGCCATCGGTTATGACGCGGTTAAGCATCTGGTCCTTTGCCGGATCGAGAAGCGCCCGCCACGGCTGGATCTAGACATCTACCCCTATCTGCCGAAAGCGGTGGTCGAGACGACCAAGCCTGCCAGCTACGCTGTGCTGATGTCTGGAACGACGGCATGAGTGATGCCCCACAAGTGTTGCTACAGCATCATCTCAAACAGCTCCGCTTGCCAACTTTCTACAGTGAGTACGGCAAGCTGGCACAGCAATGTGCGGCTGAGAACAAGGATCACGTCCAATATCTCATGCGGCTATGTGAGTTGGAACTGATAGAGCGTGAACGCCGGATGATCGAACGCCGGATCAAAGCTGCAAAGTTCCCGGCGACCAAAAGTCTGGACAGCTTCGACTACAAGGTCATCCCGTCGCTGAACAAGGTTCTGACCATGCAGTTGGCCCGCTGCGAGTTCGTGGAGCAGCGCCAGAATGTCATTGCGCTGGGGCCGAGTGGAACCGGAAAAACCCACGTCGCACTGGGGCTTGGGTTGGCGGCCTGTCAGAAGGGCCTTAAAGTCCGCTTCACGACCGCCGCTGCTCTGGTGCACGAACTGATCGAGGCTGCCGACGAGCGGCGCTTACAACGCTTGCAAAAACTGCTGGTCAGCCAGGACCTGCTGATCATTGATGAGCTCGGCTTCGTTCCTCTTAGCAAGACCGGTGCCGAGTTACTGTTCGAAGTCATCTCCCAGCGCTACGAACGCGGGTCAATTATTATCACCTCCAACCTGCCGTTCGACGAATGGACCGAAGTCTTCGGATCGGAACGCCTCACAGGCGCCATCCTCGATCGTCTGACCCATCATGTGCATATCCTGGAAATGAATGGCGAGAGCTTCCGCCTGCGCCAGAGCCGCAAAGCCAGAAGCTGAAATCAGAAAACCAAGATCAGAAGTGCTGGCCTGTGGCCAGCGCGCCTTGGCACGCGTCAGCTATATGATAAGCACACGCGCCAAGGCGCCGCTAAGGTGGCCACGATTGATCCGGGAAACTGGCCTATTTTAAACTGGGATTGACAAAATTGGCACCATCAATACAAACTGTGTCGTCTTCGTCCATGTCCGGATCGGTTTCTTCCATGCCTTCAAAGCGATTGCTCGAAAGTAACCAAAGATTTTCGCTACCCGGTATGTCAGTGCGGCCATATCGACGCGTTAGAACAGTCATAAGACCTTCAAAGGTTGAAATTAGCTCCCGATTCTCATCAAGGATTGCGTTTACTGAATCGGTGTCTATGACCCTTCGATTTCTTCGTTCCGTATAGCGCAACGTGGCATTGGCCAAACGAAAGAGTACCCAATCTATTTGCTTGTCTGAAAGATCGCACTTGTTCTTAAGTTTACTATACAGATTTTCTGGCAACACTTCCGCGAAGGTACGAAGCGTAGTCGCAGGGGGGAAAAGATCACTTATTGAAGGTTTAGCAGCACTTGCTTTTTGTGCCCCCACCGTGCCCCCGATCTCGTTACCGCTTCCTGTCATAATATCTAACTTGTTGAAATCAATGGTGCACCGGGGAGGATTCGAACCCCCGACCCCCAGATTCGTAGTCTGGTGCTCTATCCAACTGAGCTACCGGTGCCCTCAAGGCGGGATCGCTGTCCCGCGTTCAGCGTCAGATGATGTGCTGAAGACTGGACGTATCTAGCCGGTTGTTCCGGTAAACGCAAGCGCCGGATTGCAGACACTTGCGAATAGGCTCAGGCCGGCCGCCAGGCATTTTGGCCATGCAAGGGTTCGGCGCTGGCCATGGCCCGCCCGATCGCCCGTGACAGGCAGTCAGCGGCAGCCGACCCCAACATGGCAAGCGCCTCGTTGGGCTGCTCACCCAGCACCGTGCTCCCGGTCGCGAGCGCAAAAACCGTATCGCCGTCATAGGGCGTATGGATGGGGCGAATGGCGCGCGCCATGCCGTCTGACGCCATGATTGCCAGCCTGTGCGCTTGCGCCTTGGTGAGCACAGCATCGGTTGCGACAACGGCGATTGTGGTGTTGGCGCCCGCCGCCCGGGCATCCAGTTTGCTGCCGCCCAGTGGAGTCAGGGGTACAGGTGAGGTGGGAACCGCAGGTACCGACCCGAACTCGCCGTCCAGTTCAAACGGCCGGGCCCACAAATCATTGCTGGCCGGGTTGATGCAGGATCCGACCGGATTGAGCGCCACCAGCGCCCCGACGGTAAATCCGCCAAACACACTCGATGCACTGCCCAACCCGCCTTTCAGCATCCCGGCCGTTGCGCCATAACCGGCACCGGCATTGCCGAGATCGAATTGATTGCCGGCAGCCTTTGCCGCCTCTATGCCCAGCTCGCGATAAGGCGGCGTTGCACCCCAGCCCTTGTCCGGCCCGAAGGTCAGGTCAAACAGGATCGCTGACGGTACGACCGGGATGTGCAGCGCCGAGCGGCCAAAGCTCATGCCCACGCCTTGTTCAGACAGGTGAGAGATGACGCCACCGGCCGCGTCCAGCCCGAATACCGATCCTCCAGACAGCACAATGCCGTGCACCGCCTCCACCACACAGGCCGGATCCAGTGCTGAAATATCGCGCGTGCCAGGCGCTCCGCCACGCACATCTGCCGCCGCCACCACAGGTTCATCCGGCAGCAGCACCGTGACACCGGTTGCATAGTGCGCGTTGTGCGCGTTGCCGACCTTAAGGCCTGCAACATCGGTGATCAGGTTTTTCAAACCCGGTGTTACTGTCATGTCGGATGCCTTGGTTTTCCGGTCGTGTTCATCATGTTTGTAAATGTCAGGTGTCCTGACACCTTCGTCAATTGCGAAGATGCAGGCGTGGCGGCTAAGATACATATCGTTGATGTGTTTGTCTGGATTGTAACAATGTCTTTGCTTGCCCGATGTTTTGCCCTGTGTCTGTTGATTTTGCTTGCCGCATGCAGTGACGATGCACCGCAACGCAAGGCCATGGTCGCCACCGCCAACACACACGCATCTGACGCGGCTGCCGCCATTCTTGCCAAGGGCGGCTCGGCCACGGATGCCGCCATTACCGCGCAGCTGGTGTTGACGCTGACCGAGCCGCAGTCATCCGGCATTGGCGGCGGCCTGTTCATGCTGCACTATGAGGGTAACAACGCCTCCGTCACCACCTTTGACGGGCGCGAAAAGGCACCGCTGAACGCGGATGAGACACTGTTTCTGAAACCCGGCGGCAAGCCGTTTGCCTGGCCGGACGCAGCCCTCGGCGGCAGGCCGGTCGGCACACCTGGTGTCATTTCTGCCCTTTGGAAGGCGCATCAGAAATTCGGCAGGCTGGAATGGGCCAGCCTGTTTGAACCGGCGATCAGTCTGGCGCAGCAAGGCTTTGCCGTCAGTCCGCGCCTGCATGCGGCCATCGCTAACGCCAGCCACCTGGACACAGACGATGCAGCGGCTGCCATCTATTTCCTCGGTGACGGCGATTATAACGAACCGGATGTAGCGGTACCCGTCGGGCATCTGTTGAAAAACCAGCCCTATGCCGACACGCTGAAACTGATTGCCGCAAACGGGTCTGACGGATTTTACAAGGGCAGTGTCGCCCAGGCCATCGTCGATGCAGTCCGCTCGAACGATGTCAATCCCGGCCTGATGACACTCGCCGACCTGTCTGCCTACGAGGCCATCGAGCGCCAGCCCGTCTGTGCATCCTATCGGGTCTACCGTGTGTGCGGCATGGGGCCGCCAACGTCGGGCGGGCTGACCTCGCTGATGATCCTGGGCCTGCTGGAACCCTATAAGTTGTCAAGCCTCAATCCGGAAGGCCTGGTGGCCGCCCATCTGTTTGCACAGGCCAGCCGGCTGGCTTTCGCAGACCGCAATCAGTACATGGCCGATGCCGATTTCGTCGACGTGCCCGCCGCCGGGCTTCTGGACCGGCAGTATCTCAGATCGCGCAGCCGGTTGATCAACCCGGTTCGCGACATGGGTTCGGCAGCTCCGGGCACGCCGCCGGGATCAGATGAAGAGAGCCTTGCTGCCGATGCCGGTCTTGTGGAACATGGCACCAGTCACCTGGCGATTGTCGACATGGACGGCAATGCCGTGTCCATGACCATGAGTGTCGAGCGGGCTTTTGGTGCACGAATTACCGCCGGTGGCTTTGTGCTCAACAACCAGCTGACGGATTTTTCCTTTGTCCCGACCAAAGCCGGCAAACCGGTTGCCAACCGGGTGCAGGCTGGCAAACGGCCGAGATCTTCCATGTCGCCATCTTTGGTGCTCAATGATGACGGCAGCCTGTTTGCCGTTGTCGGGTCTCCCGGTGGCAGCCGCATCATCGGCTATACGGCCCACGCGCTGCTGGGGTTGATCGACTGGCGGATGCCGATGCAGCAGGCAGTGTCGCGATCCCATGTGATCAACCGCAACGGCCGCACTGAACTTGAAGATATCGCTGAAGGCGGTGATCTGGCGGAAAAGCTGAACCAGTTCGCCAGGCTGGCAGCGCCACTGGCAGACATCGGTCACACGGTCGAAGTGAAACCACTCACCAGCGGCCTGCACGGCATTCGCATTCTGAAAGACGGCCGGATGGACGGCGGCGCCGACCCGCGCCGAGAGGGAACTGTTGTGGAGGTGGGCGAGGAGAAGTAGTAGAGCAGGAGCGAGTGGTGGGGGTCGGGTCGGTCTTATTCCGCTCACGCAAGCAGCCTGACGGCTGCGCTCCGCTGGGGCGGGCCTGACCGGCCCGAGGCCCGTCGGGCCTAGTTGTTTTTTAGTGGTCGAACAGCTTTCTTCGCTTCGCTCAGGCCGTTCTCCGACCCTGAACAAATCTCCAACTATCGTCATTCCAGCGAAGGCTGGAATCCATACCTAACGGCATATATTGGACTGGCTGGCATTGGATCCCTTGGATTCACGTAACAAGTGCAACACCTGCTAAGGTGTTGTTGCGATGGGAAAGAGTTATGTTCATCTGTCTCTAGTAGAGCGGATCAAGATCGATTTGTTGCGTAAGGCGAACCAGTCGATCAGAGAAATTGCGCGCCAGCTTGGCAGAGCCGCATGTACGGTCAGCCGTGAACTGAAACGCAATGCAAAACCAACAAAACAATGGACGGGGGTGTATGAGGGTGAACGCGCTCATCAACTGGCCTTGCGACGAAGACGATGGGACTGTCGCTTCAAGCTGGCGCACCAGCCAGCACTGCGTGCACTTGTTCGCGACCGCCTTGCGATGGGATGGTCACCACAGATGATTGCAGGCCGGCTGGCACTGCATAACGCTCACATGCAGATCAGTCATGAGTCAATCTATCGCTTCATCTACCATCGTTCAGCTCAGAAGGATTACTGGCACAGGCTGCTGCCACGGGCAAAACACTGCAGAGGTAAACTCAAGCGCGGTGGTATCAGTCCGGTTGAGCATATAAAACAGCGCGTTAGCATCCATGAACGGCCCCGATCGGTTACGTCACGCACAAAACCCGGCCACTGGGAAGCCGACCTGATGCTGTTTTCCCGCTATGGTCAGGCCGTGTTGGTGCTGCATGAACGAACCTCCAGGTTCACAACCCTCATGCGCCAGCCTTCCAAGGCTGCCCGGCCTGTGGCAGATCGGCTTTCAAGCTTCCTTGCCAAGCTGCCAGGCCATTTGCGCCAGAGCATCACTTTCGACAATGGGACCGAGTTTGCCTTGCATCATGAGCTCAAACCCCTGCTGGCATGTGGCACCTACTTCTGTGATCCTCATGCGCCATGGCAAAAAGGTGGTGTGGAAAACGCCATCTCAAGGCTCAGGCGATCATTGCCGAGAAAGTCAGACCTGGCAGCCATCCCGGCACAACAGTTGCAGTTCATCACAGACAGGTACAACAATGCGCCAAGAAAGTGCCTCAACTACAAAACCCCAAACGAGGTCTTCAATCAGATGTTCAACCGTGTTGCACTTCAAACGTGACTCCACCTCCCAGCCTTCGCTGGGATGACGGTCGTGGTGAACTCACCTCCGAGGCACGACGTGCCTAGGCAAGGCCGACCGGCCGCCGCACGAAGTGCGCCCTAGCGGAGCGCAGGCGTAGCCTGCTGGCGTGAGCGACATACCTTCATGCACTCCGCTTTCCGCGCCTGCCGGAATCCACTTCCTGCAGCCGGTCGGGAATACTGATCTGGAACACCGTACCTGCTTCCGGGCCTTCCACCAGCCGCACTTCACCACCGTGTGCGCGGACCAGTTCGCTGGCAATTGCCAGCCCGAGCCCTGTGCCACCCTGGCGCTGTGACCCGCGAAAGGCTTCGAACAAATGCTCTTTGGCCTTTTCCGGTACACCGGGGCCGTTATCGGTGACCTCGATAATGCAATGGCTGTCTTCGTGCCGCGCCCGAACCCGGACCTTGCCGCCGCTGCCACGCGCGATGGAGGTGGCACCCTTGTTTTCAACCGCCTCTGCCGCATTGCGCAGCAGGTTCATCAAGACGCGGAACAATTGTTCCCGGTCGGCATCGGCATCCAGATCGGCGGTCACTTCATTGTAGAAGACGACATCACTGCCGGCTTCAGTCGTACTGTGATCCAGCACTTCATCCACAAGCGTGCGCAAATTGAACATCTCACGCCGTGGCGGCGCTTCCTGCGCACGGCCGAATTTCAGCGTGTCCTGGCAAAACCCGATGGCCCGGTCGAGCGACGCAATCAGCTTGGGCGCGAACTTCTTTACCGTCGGATCGTCGACCATGCCCAACCGGTCCGAGATCAACTGGGCTGATGCCAGCATGTTGCGCAGATCATGACTGACTTTTGAAACCGCAAGTCCAAGCGATGCCAGCCGGCTTTTCTGCGACAACAGATCAGACAGCTCGGTCTGCATCTGCTTGAGTTCCTGCTCGGCAGCGCCGATTTCATCGACCCGGCCGGTTGGTTCTATGATGCGGCTGCGGTCTTCAGGGTTGAGCGCAAAGGCCTGCATGTTGCCGGACAGGCGCTGCACCGGGCGCACCAGAAGCCGGTTGAGAGCGAAAAACAACAAGGCCGCCAGAATGAAGGCCAGAAAGATCGACAAGGTCAGAATGTTGATGGAATACCGCACCATCGCCTTGAACAGCGGCTTTTCATCCAGCGCCATTTCGATCAGCGTTCCGCTCATGCTGGACGGCTTGTCCATCACCCCGATGACCCGGTTGCCGCCGTGATACAGCGTGGTGAATGCGTCGTAGATGGCCATCATCGGCTTGTTTTCGCGCAAATCGAATGAGGCTTCCACGACAGGGGGCTGGTCGGGCATCAGCACCAGTTGGCGGGCGTCATTGGTTCTGACCGCCAGCACCAGCACGCCGGCACGATCCAGCAGTTCCTTGCGCAATACTGGAGAGATTTTCTGGTTCTGGGCTGCTTCAACCGCCAAAGCCGCAATCTCAGCCGTGGCGGAGCGCTGCTTCAGCCAGTTGATCCGAAAGTTGGCGATTGATGGCAGGAACACCAGCATTTCGCCAATCATCAGGAACACGGCCGCCATCACCAGAACCTTGGCGGTCAGCTTGCGATACCATGGTGCACGCCGGCTTGACCGCACAAAATCCTGCTTTTCCGTATCGGTACTCATCTCTGCCTTTACTCAATCGCCAGCAGAAACGGTTCAACTGACGGCGGTCATCCAAAAATCTTCAACCATCCTATGATACGGCGAACCATGGGTTTGGATGGCAGATCGGCATAATAACTTGTCGCGGCGCGTTTGGAAACTTCGCTCAATGTCGGATATGCCGCGACCATATCTATCATGGCCTTGATCTTTAGTCCTGACGAAATCGCCATTGCCCACGGTTGAATCAGGTCACCGGCATTCGGCGCCACGATCGAGCAGCCCAGTATTTCGCCTTTTGCCGAGACTACTGCCTTGATCAGGCCGCTGGTCTTGCGTTCGGCCCGCGCGCGATCGTTCTCCTTGAAATGCCAGCGCAATATCTTGTGGCCGGGATGGCTTTCTGTTGCGAGTGCTTCGGTAAGGCCGATATGGGCTAGTTCGGGGTCCGTATAGGTGACCCACGGTATGATCTTCGTCTCGTTGGTGACCGGCAGGCGGAACAGGACGGACTTTATTACAAGGCCCGCCTGGTATCCGGCAACATGGGTGAATTGCAGCCCGCCGGCCACATCACCGATTGCGTAGACCTTGCGATTGGTGGTGCGCAGGCCCTTGTCCACCTTGATGCCGCGCCTGTCATATTCAATACCGGCAGCCTCGAGATTGAGGCCGTCAACATTGGCAACGCGCCCGGCCGCGACCAGCAGGTGTGAGCCGGAGAGCTTTTCAGGCTTGCCGTTATCGCCTTCCAGCGTGATTTCGATGGCCTTTGACTTAGCCGTCTTGGCGATGCCGGTGATCTTGGCACCGGCACGGATGTCGATGCCCTCATCGCGCAGGTGATCAAGCACAATGGCGGTCAGTTCCGGATCATCCTTGCCAAGCGGCTGAAACGCTTCCAGAACCGTGACCTTGGCGCCGAGCCGGCGATGAGCCTGCGCCATCTCCATGCCGATGGGACCGCCGCCGATGATGATCAGGTGCGCAGGCAGCGTGGTATTGTCGAAAATCGTTTCATTGGTGAAATAGTCGACGCTGTCCAGGCCGGGGATTGGCGGTGCAGATGGTGATGAACCCGTTGCCACGACAATCCGGCGCGCCTTGATCCGGTCGCCGCCTGCCTCAACGGTTTCCCCGTCGACAAACCTGGCCGCATCGCGAATGACCGTCACGCCCAGGCTTTCAAAGCGTTCCTGGCTGTCATGCGGAGCAATGCCGGCGATGACATCCTTTACGTGGGCCATGGTCTTGGCGAAATTCACTTTCGGGGTCTGTGCTGCAACCCCGAACTCCACGCCGGAGGAAAACGCGTGGGCATGTTTGCCGGCTGCCAGCAGGGCTTTTGAGGGAACACAGCCGTAGTTCAGGCAGTCTCCACCCATTTCGCCCTTTTCGATCAGCACTACTTTTTCGCCGAACTGGCTGGCTGCAGCAGCAACACTCAAGCCGCCGGAGCCTGCGCCGATTACGCAGATATCGCAGGTAATGTCAGTCATGGAAGTACCTTTCAGGCCTCGTCGGAGGCCCATCTATACATGAATTGCTGGAATTCGTTGTGGCTGGCCGCAAGGGACCTGCGAACTCAGGCTTTGCCACTGGTTGCCTTTTTCCGGGCGCGCAGTTTTTTCACCACGACCGGGATCAGCGCCACCACGCCCAGTGCGGCAAACGCCGCCAGCAATTGCGGTGTCACCAGTGCGCCTGCATCAAGTGCAAATTCACAATTGGCGGCACCGTTCTCTGCGATGCAGGACTGGTGGGCGTTCTTTTGTTCGGTGATGATTGAATCCAGTCCGGAACCAAGCACCGAAAATGCGAATGTACCTGGGATAATGCCGATAAGGGTTGCCAGGGCGTAGGTTCCAAGTCCAACGCCCGCCACCGCCGGAGCAATATTGACGACAAAGAACGGGAATGCCGGGACCAGCCGCAGAAACAGGAGATAGTTGAATGCATCTTCCTGGAATCCGCCGGACAATTTTTCCATCCAGGGTCCGGCGCGCTTTGTAAGTGTATCTCCAAGCGCAGTTTTCACTACCAGAAATATGGCTATCGCACCGATGGTTGCTGCCAGAACCGTATACACGCCGCCCAACAGCCAGCCGAACAGGAACCCGCCCAGAATGGTCAACAGGGCGGCACCGGGTAAAGAAAATGCGACTGTCGCAATGTAGATCAGCATATATGTGCCGACTGCCAGAACGGTATTGTCGGCAACAAAATTCATCAGTGCGTCGCGATGATTGGCGACGGCTTCAAGGGAGAGATATTTGTGTAAACCTGATGCATAAACTGCGGCAATACCGCCCAGCAATATCACCAGAGGTGCCCAGCGTTTCAGGTTTGCTGCAACACCGGTTGGGCGGGCAGTGCCTGCTTCAGCTACGTTTCCAGACATTTTTTCTTGTTCTTTCTTCATCTGTATGAGTAAGGCGTGATCTGCTTCGGATTGCAACCAAATGACGTGTTCATGACTTTGCTCGCGCTCCAATTTACGAGACCACAGGAGTTGGCGCGAAGATGTCGCAGAACGCAATTTGAAGAAAGGGGGTGTAAACTGCTTGTGAAAAGGTATGACTACAGGTGAGAGTTTGGTGTTTGCCCTGTCAATCACGGTATCAAATAGATGCAGCAGGCGAATTGACTTGTTGCCGTTGCGCCCGTATAAGCCGCGCAGGATTTCATCCGGTGATCAATGATCAGCATGCTTGACGTTTTTCGACGCCGCGGCCTGACACTACCGGAAACATGAAGATTTTGGAGATTTAGCCATGAAACGCACGTTTCAACCCAGTAATCTTGTTCGCAAGCGCCGCCACGGCTTCCGCGCCCGCATGGCAACTGTCGGCGGCCGCAAGGTCATTGCACGTCGCCGCGCGCGTGGCCGCTCCAAGCTGAGCGCCTGATCAGCCGGCTCGCTGGTTGACCCGTGAATTGCGTTGAGCTTTTCGGTCAGCCTTGCGCACTTCGCGGGGAACTCCCTCATTGATACAACATCTAAAGCGACGGCAGGACTTCCTCGCCGCCGCTGCAGCGCTTGTGTGTGCACGAAAAGGTTGTGTTGTGCAGGCCAGGGTACGCGATGACCCGGGTGAGCCGCGCATCGGCTTTACCGTTACCCGTAAACTTGGCAACGCAGTGGTGCGAAACCGCATCAAAAGACGGTTACGCGAAGCAGTTCGTGTCGCATCAGGGCTGGACCTTAGGCGCGGGCATGATTATGTGTTCATCGGACGCGCAGCCACGCTGGCTCAGGACTTCAGGGATTTGACGGGTGACATTGTTTTTGCAACGCAAAGGCTGAATGACGGCAAGGGTGATCCGCCACGGCCACGTGGCAGGACACGCAGCGGTCGCAGTCGTGCAGGAACACGAAAATAATTAATAACGCTCAGGCGTAAACGGGGATGAGCCGTCAGATCGGCTAGAGGCAGGACCGGACATCATGAATAGTGAAATCAAGAACTATATTCTGGCGATAGCATTATCGCTGGGCGTGATCGTTCTCTGGCAAATGTATTTCCCTCAACCGGGGCGGCAACAGGCTCCGCAGCAACAGTCTGTTGAAGTTACCACAACACAATCCGGCGACACCGGTTTGCCGCAGGCACCCGCAGCAGGAACCGGCGCTGGCGTACCTCAGGCAGTGCCCGGCGGGGCGGCCGTTCCAGGTGCTGTGCCTGCTTTGCCCCGCGAAGCGGTTCTGCAGCAAGGCACGCGTGTCAAAATTGACACACCAGTTGTGTCGGGCAGCATCAATCTGAAGGGCGCGCGTCTCGATGATCTTCGATTGAAGCAATATCACGAAACGGTGGATGATACTTCACCGACCATCGTGTTGTTGTCACCCGTAGGCAGTACAGGCGCATTTTTCACGGAACAGGGCTGGCTTGCGCCGGCTGGTCAGGTCATGAAACTGCCGGATGCTCAGACCGTATGGTCGACTTCAGGCAATGCAACACTGACACCGTCTGCACCGGTCACGCTGAATTGGGACAATGGTGAAGGTCTGCTCTTTGAACAGACCTTTTCGATTGACGACAATTACATGTTGACGGTCCGTCAGGACGTCACGAACAACACGAGTGCTGCAATCAATGTTGTTCCCTACGCCCGGGTGCAGCGAATAGGCATCCCGAAAATTACCGGCATTTATGTGCTGCATGAAGGCTTGCTCAGTGTGCTGGATGACAAGCTGGAAGAAGTGACCTACTCCGATGCCCAGGACAATGGCGCTAACGCGTATGCGTCGAAGAGCACGGGCGGCTGGCTTGGCATTACCGACAAATACTGGGCCGCAACCCTGATCCCCGATCAGAAACTGGAAGTTACCGGGACGCTTCGTCATTCGACTATCGCAAACAATGACGCTTTTCAGGCAGATTATATTGCCACCCGACCGCTCAATGCGGCACCGGGAGCAAGGGCGAGCATTGAGAGCCGGGTGTTTGCCGGCGCCAAGAAAAGCTATCTGATCGACAGTTATCAGGAAAAACTGGGCATCAGCAATTTTGAACTGATGATCGACTGGGGCTGGTTCTATTTCATCACCAAACCGCTGTTCAAGGTGCTGCACTATTTCAACGCAATGGTCGGCAATTTCGGTATCGCCATCCTCATCGTCACGGTGCTGCTCAAGCTGTTGTTCTTCCCGCTGCAGAACAAGTCATATGCCTCCATGAGCAAGATGAAGAAGCTTGCGCCTGAGATGGAGAAGATCAAGACCCGGTTCCCGGATGATCGGGCCAAGCAGCAGCAGGCGATGATGGAGATGTACAAGAACCAGCAGGTCTCGCCACTATCGGGCTGTTGGCCGATCCTGATCCAGATCCCTGTATTCTTTGCGCTCTACAAGGTGATCTACGTCACCATCGAGATGCGGCACGCCCCGTTCTTCGGCTGGCTGCAGGATCTGTCGGCACCGGACCCGACCAGCCTGTTCAACCTGTTCGGCCTGTTGCCGTTTACCCCGCCGACGTTCCTGCTGATCGGCGTGCTGCCAATTCTCATGGGCATCACCATGTGGATACAAATGCGTCTCAACCCGGCCCCGCCGGACCCGATCCAGGCGCAGATTTTCAACTGGATGCCATTGTTCTTCACGTTCCTGTTGGCCTCCTTCCCGGCCGGGCTGGTGCTGTACTGGACATGGAACAACTTCCTGTCGATCCTGCAGCAATCGTTCATCATGAAAAAGCATGGCGTTGACATAAACCTGCTCGGCAACATGAAGGCCTCACTTGGCCTGGACAAGAAAAAGGACCAGCCGGAGAAATAATCCGGCTGCCCTAGGGCCCGTCAAATCCATGTTCATGTCTGTCAACAGGCCCTAGCCATGCGAGAGTACGAACCGGAGGAACTTGAGCGCGGCAGACTGCTGTTTGCCGGGCAGACGGAATTTCGCATGGGCGCTGCCAAACTGGCGCAACTGCCGCCGGAGTATCCTGTTGAAGTGGCCTTCGCCGGCAGGTCCAATGTCGGCAAGTCTTCACTGCTCAACGCACTCACCGGCCGCAAGGACATTGCCCGCACCTCCAACACACCGGGCCGCACCCGGGAACTCAACTACTTTGAGCTGGCAGAGGGCGCGGTGGCCCTGGTCGACATGCCGGGTTACGGCTATGCGCGGGCATCCAAGACGCTGGTGAAGGCATGGCAGTCGATCATCATGGGTTATCTGCAGGGCAGGCCAAACCTGCGCCGGGTATTTGTGCTGGTCGATTCACGCCATGGCATCAAGCAGATTGATCTGGAGACCCTGGATCAGCTCGACGAGGCGGCAGTCAGCTATCAGATCGTGCTGACCAAGGCGGACAAGATCAAACAGGGCGAACGTGACGCCGTTCTCGCAGCAACCGCCAGGGCGATTGCCAAACGGCCGGCAGCTTTTCCCGACATCATCATTACCTCATCGGCCAAGGGCTGGGGGATGCCGGAACTGCGCGCGGAAATCGCCGGGATGCAAAGCTGAAAATACCGGTTGAACCACCGGAATGACAGCTCCACTGTTTTTCTTAGACTTGCGCCGTTGATCGGCTATAAGGCGGGGCTGGCACCTGAACAGTATCCTCTGGGTCTTTAAAATCATGTCGGAAGTTCAACAACCTCAGACCATTGCGCGCATTCTGTCGGAAGCGCTGCCGTTCATGCAGCTCTATGACAATCAGGTCATTGTCGTAAAATATGGCGGCCACGCCATGGTGGACCCGGACCTGTCGCGCAAGTTTGCCCGCGATATTGTCCAGATGAAGCAATCGGGCTTCAACCCGATTGTCGTGCACGGCGGTGGCCCGCAAATCGGCGCCATGCTGGATCGCCTGAAAATCGAATCCAGGTTTGAAGACGGCTTGCGTGTGACTGACAAGGCAACCATGGAAGTGGTTGAGATGGTGCTGGCCGGTTCGATCAACTCGTCTGTGGTGTCGGACATTCAGGCGGTTGGCGGCAAGGCCATCGGGATCTCCGGCAAGGACGGCAATCTGTGTGTTGCAAAAAAGCTCGAACGGACACGTCTGAATGCTGAAACCGGCGAACAGGAAATTGTCGACCTTGGGTTTGTGGGCGATCCTGGACAGATCAATCCGGAAATCCTGCACACCATAATTCAATCCGAGACGGTCCCTGTGATCGCACCGATTGCGACTTCTCTTGACGGCGAAACCTATAACGTCAATGCCGATACTTTTGCAGGCGCAATAGCAATTGCCATGAAAGCCAAGCGCCTGCTGCTGCTGACTGATGTCGCAGGGGTGCTGGACAAGGACAAGAACCTGTTGCCGGAGTTGACACTTGCTCAAATCAGCGAACTGAGCCGTGACGGCACTATTTCCGGCGGCATGATCCCCAAACTGGAAAGCTGTGCATCTGTGGTACGCGGCGGCGTCGAAGGTGTCGTGATTACCGACGGCCGGGTACCGCACTGTGTGCTGCTGGAACTGCTGACACCACATGGTGTTGGTACCCGCATCTCTGAACGCAAGGTTTAACAAAAACATGTCTGCACCCGGCTTCCATCATGTCGAGACCTGGATATTCGACCTCGACAACACGCTGTATCCCGCATCATGCCGCCTGTTCGACCAGATCGATGTGCGCATGGGCGAATTCATCTCCGACCTGTTCAAGGTGGACCGGACCCAGGCGCGCCGCATTCAGAAGGACTTTTTCTACAAGTACGGAACCACCCTGCGCGGGCTGATGAGCGAGCACGGCATCAAGCCTGACGCGTTTCTGGATTATGTGCATGACATCGATCACTCGCCGGTGCCTGCCAATGGGCCGCTTGCCGCCAATCTGGAAGCGCTGCCGGGCCGCAAGCTGGTGTTCACCAATGGCACGGTAACCCATGCAACCAATGTCATGCACCGCATCGGCATTACCCATTTGTTCGACGGTATTTTTGACATTGTGCACTCCGACTTCATTCCCAAGCCCGAGCGCGGTCCTTATGAAAAATTCATTGCCGAGCATGGAGTTGATCCCGGCAGGGCGGCGATGTTTGAAGACATAGCCCGCAATCTGGCGGTTCCGCATGATCTTGGCATGACCACGGTTCTGGTGCACGACGCTGCCAATGAAGACGGCAACAAGATAAACAGCATGACAGGTGACGCAGAAGGCGCCCCGCATGTGCATCACACCACATCAGACCTGGCCGGGTTTCTGGCCGGAATCAAGCCTGACTGACCTTTCCTGAATTTCTGCCCAATGTAGGAGCAAAACAATGAGCCACGCCGATCTGCAAGCCACCATCGAACAAGCCTGGGAAGACCGCGACGCCGTCACACCGCAAACGCAAGGAGCGATTCGCGACGGTGTTGAAGAAGCGCTCGGACTGATGGATTCCGGCAAGGTACGCGTGGCCGAAAAGGGTGCTGACGGCAACTGGTCGGTCAACCAGTGGCTCAAGCAGGCTGTACTTCTGTCGTTCAGGCTCAATGATATGGCACCGATTGCCGGTGGTCCGGGCACGGCTACCTGGTGGGACAAGGTACCGTCCAAGTTCGAGGGCTGGGGCGACAATCAATGGCGTGACGCCGGATTCCGGGCAGTGCCCAACTGCATCGTTCGCCGCTCAGCCTATATCGCGCCATCAGTGGTGCTGATGCCGTCGTTCGTAAATCTGGGTGCCTATGTGGACGAGGGCACCATGGTTGATACATGGGCAACGGTGGGCTCGTGCGCACAGATCGGCAAGGGCGTGCACCTGTCCGGCGGTGTCGGCATCGGCGGCGTTCTGGAACCGCTGCAGGCAGGCCCGGTGATCATTGAGGACAATTGTTTCATCGGTGCGCGTTCTGAAGTCGTGGAAGGCTGCATTGTCCGCGAAGGTGCCGTACTCGGCATGGGTGTCTATATCGGCAAATCCACCAAGATCGTGGATCGCGCAACCGGCGAGATCATGTATGGCGAAGTGCCACCCTATTCGGTGGTAGTGTCCGGCACTCTGCCCGGCAAGAACCTGCCCAGCGGAGACCCCGGCCCGTCGCTGTACTGCGCGGTCATTGTCAAGCGCGTTGACGAACGAACCCGTTCCAAGACGTCGATCAATGAGTTGTTGAGAGATTGAGCCTGCAAGCTTCCTTTTGATGGCGAATCCGGGCAGTTTCAGCTCACCGGGGCGGCAATAATGGAGTTGATATTCCAATGGAACTTTTTCTGTCAATGAACGGTCGGATTGGTCGTGGCAAATTCTGGCTCGGCTTACTGGGGCTTATCGTTGCCAATTTTGTGCTTGCTTTCATTCTGGGTTTATCGGGACTGATGAGCGTGGATCCGGCGACCGGCATGCCCATGGGCGCTGGCTACTGGATCGGAGTTCTCATTCTGCTGGCCATAATGATCTGGCCATCAATTTGCATATATGGAAAACGGTTTCATGATCGTGACAAATCGGCCTGGTGGATACTGATCGGTCTGGTGCCGATTATTGGTGCCATCTGGCTGCTCGTCGAATGCGGCTTGTTGCAGGGGACTGATGGACCAAACCGGTTTGGTCCGGACCCGCTTGCAGAGGGCTGATTGAAACGGGCTGATTGCTCAAACAAACTACTGTTAATCACCCGGCCCCTTGGCCGGGTGTATTGTTTCAGGTAAGGCTTGCAGCATGACCAACACGCCTGATCCGACCCCCATTCTGCAAGACCTGATCCGCTGTCCGTCGGTTACGCCGCTGGAAGCCGGCGTGCTGGATTATATGGAGACCCTGATGGCGCCGGCAGGTTTCGCCGCCATCAGGATGCCGTTCAGTGAAGACGGCACGTCAGATGTCGACAATCTGTTTTTGCGCAGTGGCTCTGACGGACCGCATTTTTGTTTTGCCGGCCATGTGGATGTCGTGCCGCCGGGCGCTGACGAGTTGTGGTCTTATCCTCCATTTGCTGCGGAAATTCATGATGGCACCGTCTATGGCCGCGGTGCGTGCGACATGAAGGGCTCGGTGGCCGCATTCTGCGCTGCCGCCACCGGCTTTGCAGCAGACCACGCGGGAAAACTGCCGGGAACGGTCTCCATGCTCATCACCGGTGATGAAGAAGGCATTGCCATCAACGGAACGGTAAAGATGCTGGCCGAACTGAAGCGGCGCAATGAGGTGCCGGATGTCTGTCTTGTCGGAGAGCCGACCTGTCCCGGTGCGCTGGGCGATACGCTCAAGATCGGCCGCCGCGGGTCCATTCATTTTGAAGTGACGTGGACCGGTGTCCAGGGCCATTCCGCCTATCCTCACAAGGCGCTGAACCCGATCACACCGCTGGCCCGGCTGATCGACCGGGTCTCGTCTCATGAACTCGACAACGGCAATGCGCATTTCGGCCCGACGACATTGGCGGTGACCAATTTCGACACCGGCAATCCGGCAAACAATGTCATCCCGGCTTCTGCCAATGCCCGTTTCAATATTCGCTATAATACCGAGCATACCGGGCAAAGCCTGAAGGACTGGGTGGCGCTTGAATGTGAAACGGTCAAGCAGGCCTTCGGCGGTACCTTTGCCATTGCCATCGTCGAGGGAGCCGATGCTTTCATGACCGAACCGGGCAGCTTTGTTGACTGCATGGCAAAAGCGGTTGCTGCAGAAACCGGAATTGCGCCGAAGCTCGATACCGGCGGCGGCACGTCCGATGCCCGCTTCATCAAGAATTATTGTCCTGTCGTAGAATTCGGCCCCAACAACGCCACCATTCATCAGGCTAATGAATGTATCAAGGTCAGCGAGCTTGAAGCTTTGACACGGGTTTACAGGCGGATGCTGGATGACTGGTTTGCGGGGAGCAACTGAGTGAATTTTGCGCTTGAAGCTGTGCGCGGCCTGAAAGCCTGCTGGCGCCTGGTCTGCATGGATGAAGATGGTCTCGATGACCTTGATCTTAGCTCGGACGGTTTCTGGAATTCATTCGCCGCCATCTTTCTGGTTGCGCCGCTTTATCTGTACTCATCGTCTGCCGGCGCCAGGCTGGCAACACCGCCACAACCCGAACGCCACTGGTTCAGTGCATTGGCACTGCTGGTATTATTGTGGGTGATGTGGCCGTGGATCATGGTGACAGTGGCGCGTATCCTGGACAGGCGACGCAATTATGTCCGCTATATCGTGGCCTACAACTGGTCGAGTGTGTATGTCATCGCAGCACTCGTCCCCGTATTGCTGTTGCAGCAGGCCGGAATCATTGATGCGATTATCGCAGCGCTGTTGAGCCTGTGCGTCATTGGGTGGTCGCTGTATTATCGATGGTATGTTGCCAAGGTCGCCCTTGAAGTGCCGACATTAACGGCCTCGATGCTGGTCGTCGGAGATCTTGCCATGTCAATTGTGGTGTCAATGCTCGTCTGAATAATCGACACTTACCAAGTATAGCCCCTGCGGTGGCGCGACCGGGCCGCATGCCGAACGGTCTGCCGCCTGCAGTGCTTCACGGACATCGCCAGCCGACCATTTTCCCTCACCGGCGAGCTTCAGTGTGCCGACGAGAGAGCGAACCTGATTGTGCAGAAAGGATCTGGCCGATGCCCGCACAATCACATCTCGTCCTTCGCGGCAGACGTCCAGCCTGTCCAGCGTTTTTACCGGTGATTTTGACTGGCACTGGCTGGACCGGAATGTTGTGAAATCATGATGTCCGGTCAGCTGCTGGGCTGCTGCATGCATGGCTGCTTCATCCAGCTGGTACGGTACCCACCAGACCCGGTGACGATCCAGCGCCGGCGGGGTCCGGCTGTCCCTGATGCGATATTCATAATGCCGTGCTGATGCCGAGAACCGGGCATGAAAGCTGTCGTCAACTTCCTGGATGTCAAATACGCTGACAGGGTCGGGGCGCGCTTGCGCGTTGATGGCTGCCATGAGTTTTTCCGGCAGCCAGGTTTTGTCCAGATCAATATGGGCCACCTGGCCGAGCGCATGCACGCCGGCATCGGTGCGCCCTGCACCAAACAGTGTCGGCGCGGGTTGCCCGAGACGGGACACCGCATCTTCAATCACCGCCTGCACCGACGGTTGCCCGGCCTGACGTTGCCAGCCTGAAAACGGTGAGCCGTCATACTCGATGGTCATGCGATAGCGCGGCATTAGAGCGAGATGAGGTTAAATTGGATCATTTGACCGCGGCGATTTTGGTCGCTGGCTAGGCGGATTGCACGCCGTGGTGTAGCCCCACCACAAGTGCGATCCAACGACGCCAGAGGGCAAAATCGCCCGGCCCTGTCACCAATGGTATCAACATTATCGTTCCCACTTGGGTGGGGAAAATCGGTCCATCGGCGTCGTTGCGCCGCTTGCCCGATGCACCACATCGCGCTGCGCGCCGCACACAGAGCGACATGGGTTCGAAAGAACCCATAAAGTTGCTCTGCTACTTTGCATGCGATCAGGTTTATGGTTTTTGGCTGTTCAAACCAAAAATCATCCTGATCTGTCCGAATGAACCGATTTTCCGCCATCAAATGTTCCAATTTAACCTCATCTCGCTCTATCTTATCCCGCTTTTGACCCGACAACCGGCTTCATGCCGTTCAGGAACGTGTCGAGGTCCATTATTGCTTTGCCTTCGCGCTGCAGGCGCACGGGGCGAATCGCCTCGTGCTTGCAGGCAATGGCCAGACGCTTGTCCAGCACCGTACCCGGTGTGCCGGTCAGGCCCGGCACCCGTTCAACCTGGAGCAGCTTTACCCGCACCGGTTTGTCCTGACCGTTGAGCATGCACCAGGCTCCGGGAAACGGTGACAGGCCGTGCACGTGGCGCAGCACTTGACTCGCAGATCGCGTGAAATCTATATGCGTTTCCTGCTTGGTAATCTTGGCGGCATAGGTGATGCCCGCGTCTGCCTGTGGAACTGCCTGCAGGTTTCCGTCTGCTTCCAGTTGCGCCAGCACGCCGCTCATTGCGATGGCTCCGGACTGTGCCAGTTCGTCATGCAGTGATTGTGCAGTTGTCCGGTCATCTATGGGTGCGCGCCGTTCATATACCACGGGCCCGGTATCAAGTCCCTGTTCCATCTGCATGATGGCAACGCCTGTTGCAATGTCGCCCGCCATGATGGCGCGTTGTATCGGGGCGGCACCGCGCCAGCGCGGCAACAGCGATGCGTGCACATTGAGACAGCCAAACCGCGGCGCCTCGAGAATCGCGTTCGGCAATAGCAAACCGTAGGCAACCACGATTGCCACATCCGCCTGCAAGGCGGCGAAGGCGTTGTGTTGTTCCTCGTGCTTCAGGGAGACTGGCATGCGCACTTCTATTCCGCATGCCAGGGCAAATTCATGAACCGGTGTTCGGCGCTCTTCCAGACCGCGTCGCCCGGCTGCCCGTGGTGGCTGGGTGTACACGGCTGCAATGTCGTGACCGTCATCTATCAGGCGGGCCAGGGTCGGCACGGAAAATTCCGGCGTTCCCATGAAAACGACGCGCAGGCTCACACGTTTTCTCGCTGCTGGCGGGCCAGCTTGGTGAACTTCCGCACGATGGTGCTGCGTTTGAGCCGGGACAGATAATCAATGAAAAGAATGCCGTTCAAATGGTCGATCTCGTGCTGCAGCACGGTGGCCATCAGCCCGTCATAAAGCTCTTCATGCTGTTTGCCGTCCCGGTCCAGGTAAGACACCCGGACTTCTGCAGGGCGTTCAATATTGTCGAACACGTCCGGTATCGACAGGCAGCCTTCTTCATATTCGGACAACTCGTCGCTGCTCCAGACAATCTCGGGGTTGATGAACGCCATGGGTGTCTTGGGCTGTTCGTCCTTGGCAATGTCCACCACCAGCAGACGCCTGGGAATGCCTATCTGTACTGCTGCAAGACCGATGCCCGGCGCATCATACATTGTGGCGAGCATGTCATCGACGAGGCTGCGCAGTTCGTCGTCCACGCGCTCAACAGGTTGCGAGATTTTCTTCAGTATCGGGTCAGGCAGTTTGACAATTTCACGTGTGGCCATGAAAAGCTGTGTCCATTTAGTAAATGCGTTTGACCATCAGATAAGCAATCGTCATGCCGGGGTCAACGCACTGCAACCAACTCATGCCTGCCGCAACCATGCCGTCAACCTGTCCAGCGCTTCTTCAAGACTGTCCGGATCACGCAGGTAACACAGGCGCAGGAAGCCCTCTCCGCCGGGGCCGAAGGTCCCGCCGGGAGCAAGGCCGACATTGGCTTCATCGATGATGCGCAGGGTTGCACCAAGGCTGTCGGTCAGGCCGTCAATGCGGAAGAAGCTGTAAAACGCACCTTGAGGGTTTTCAAAACTCACATTGTTGAGTTGCCCCAGTGCATCGGCGACCTTGTCGCGGCAGGTGCGTGCCATGTCAATCTGCATTTCCACGAAGTCTTCACCGTTCTCAACGGCCGCCAGCGCGCCTTTCTGCATGAAGGCCGCTGTGCCGGACGTATTGTACTGGATGATGCGTTCGATGGCCGGTCCCAGTGCCTCAGGTGCCTGCAGCCAGCCGATACGCCATCCGGTCATGGCCCAGTTCTTTGAAAAGGTGTTGATATAGATGACCCGTTCATCCTGATCACAAACATCCATGAACGACGGCGAGCGCGCTACCCCGGCGGTGTCCGGCCCATAGTAGAACCGGGAATAGACCTCATCGGCCAGTATCCACACTCCGGCCTCGCGAGCCATGTCACGAATGGCAATCAGGTCTTCGCGCGACGCCACCCAGCCAATTGGGTTGGATGGAGAAATCAGGCAAATCGCCTTGGTTTTCGGGCCCAGGCTGTCGCGCATCTTGTCGAGGTCCAGCGACCATTTCTGCTCATCATATAGCATCGGCACAAACACCGGCTTTACCCCCATCATGCGCATCGGGCCTGGAAAGTTCGGCCATGCGGGCGACGGGATGACAATCTCCTCGCCTTTGTCGGCCAGCAGTTGCAACGCCACCTGTATGGCCTGCATGCCGCCGCCGGTCACAAAAAACCGCTCAGCGGAAAACGCGCCGGGCCAGAACTTTTCATGATATGCGGCCAGTGCGCTGCGAAGTTGCGGCAAGCCGCGCTGCCAGGTGTAGAATGTCTCTCCGCCGAACATGGCTTTTGATGCCGCCTGACAGATGAATTCAGGTGTCTGAAGCGGGCCTTCTCCGGTCCAAAGCGGAATCAGGCCTTTACGGCCAAAGCCGTGATTTACCGCGCTCAGGATGCCGCTGTCCGGTTCATCGCGCTGACTTTGACGGATTCCGGAAACAAGCATGTCTGGGGTGAGGGCTGTCATCTGAGAATTGCCATGTTCTTGAAGTGCTGTTGATCTGTGATCAGTATTTCAAGCAACGGCTGCAGGCAAACGAAAACCCCGGCCTGCGTTTGGAAGCAGGCCGGGGTCCGGTATTACTCGGTTCGAGTTCCTGAATCAGCGCTTCTTCAGGAGATCGCGGATTTCGGTCAGCAAGGTGACATCTGCCGGTGGTGCGGCAGGCGCTGCCTCTTCTTCCTGTTTCTTCATGGAGTTTGCTGCGCGCACGATCATGAACAGGATGAAAGCGATGATCAGGAAGTTGACAACCGCTGTGATGAAGCTGCCATAGGCCAGAACCGCACCTTGTTCCCGGGCAGCTTCCAGTGTGCTCGCTGTCACGCTGCTTGCCAGCGGTGCAAACATGTTTGAAAAATCGAGACCGCCGAAAATGGCACCCACAATCGGCATGATGATGTCGCCCACCAGCGACTTCACGATCAGACCGAATGCACCGGCGATAATCACACCGATGGCCAGGTCAAGCACGTTGCCCTTGAAGGCAAAATCTTTGAATTCTTTAAGCATGGCATTTCCCCTCTTGATGTTGTTCAAGTGCCGTTGCCGGGGCGACAGCAATCTTGAAACTTTCAGTATCAATTATGATGGATCGAAAGTAGGCGCAAAATAAGCTCAATCGCCCGAAATACAACTTAAAAGTGCGGTCCCGGAGTTCGATTGCTCATAACCTGTCACCTGCCAGATCTGGATGTTTTTTGGGCGATTCAGCCAAAAATCATAAACCTGATCGCTTTCAAAGTGTTAGAGCAACTTTAAGGGTTCACTTGCTCCCATGTTGCTCTAGACTTGAGCTCTATTTGCTCAACGTGAGTGTGCATAGAAAGGCCTGGATACGACCGTCATGCTTTCCACCTGGGGCGTCATACTCATTGCATTGGGCTATGTGGGCGGTTTGTTCGCTATCGCGGCCTATGGTGATCGTGCGGCCTCCGGCATGCGGCGCGGTGTGGGGCGGCCATATGTATATGCCCTGTCGCTTGCGGTGTATTGCACATCCTGGACATTTTACGGCAGCGTTGGTCTGGCGTCGACGTCGGGTTATTACTTCCTGCCAATCTATCTCGGGCCGATCCTGCTGGTCGGTCTGGGCTGGCCGCTGGTCCGGCGCATTGTCAGCCTGTCCAAGGCCCAGAACATTACATCGATTGCCGATTTTCTGTCGGCGCGTTATGGCAAAAACCAGTTGCTCGGCGGAATAGCGGCCTTCATCGCGGTGATCGGGGTGGTTCCCTACATCTCGTTGCAGCTGAAAGCTGTCTCGCTTTCACTCAGCGCATTGGGACCTTTGGGGGTTGATACCGGCATTCTGGAGACCGGTTTTGGCGATGTTCCAATGTTTGTCGCCATTTCCATGGCCATTTTTGCCATCCTGTTCGGCACCCGGCATGCCGATGCCACGGAACACCAAAACGGCCTGATCCTGTCGGTTGCAGCAGAGAGTCTGGTCAAGCTGATCGCCTTCATTCTGGTCGGGGCATTCATCACGTTTGCGATGATGGGCGGTCCGACGCAGCTATACGAACGGGCGTCACAAAGCCCTGAGATTGCGGCCCTTTTCAGCGGGCCGATAGATGTGCCGCGATTTGCGACAATGACATTCCTGGCTATTTGCGCTGTTATCCTGCTGCCGCGCCAGTTCCATCTGGCGGTTGTTGAGAACACCTCGCTGGATGATGTGCGCAAGGCGTCGTGGATGTTTCCGCTGTACCTGGTGATGATCAATATCTTTGTCATTCCAATCGCTGTTGCCGGATTGCTGACATTCAACGGGCAGGCCGTTGACGGTGATACATTTGTGCTGGCTTTGCCGGTGGCGGACGGCCGGCCACTGCTGGCCATGGTGGCGTTCATTGGTGGCTTGTCTGCTGCAACCGCCATGGTGATCGTGGAAACCGTGGCCTTGTCGATCATGGTGTGCAACTCGATTGTGATGCCCCTGATGCTGCGCCGTGCGAGCGGCCAGATGTGGCAGGGCGACATGACCTCACGCATTCTGCAGATCAGGCGCGCCGCCATCGGTGTGATCATTGTTCTGGCCTACTCCTATTATCTGATGATCGGCAACAATGCGGCTCTGGCCCAGACCGGACTGGTGTCATTCGCCGCTGTGGCGCAGTTTGCGCCGGCTTTTTTCCTTGGGCTGATCTGGATCAGGGGCAATGCCCGTGGTGCCATGTTCGGTCTTGTCGCCGGTTTTGTCGTGTGGACATACACCTTGCTGGTGCCGTTGTTTGCCGATGCCGGGTGGCTGCCGGCAGGCTTGATGAGCGATGGTCCGTTTCACATTGAAATGCTGCGGCCGCGCAATTTGTTCGGCAGCAATCTTGATGCACTCACCCATGGTGTCCTGTGGTCGATGGCGGCCAATATCGGGTCTTACATCCTGATTTCGCTGTTTACCGGTGTTGATCCGGTCGAGCGTACGCAAGCGCAGGCGTTCATGCCGCGCGGGCAAGCCGAAAGCCTGCCGGCGCAAAACCAGCCTGAAGTGTCCATCAAGCAATTGCAGGCAACTGTCGAGAGGTATCTCGGCAAGGAAAGAACCAAACGGTCATTTGACGAGTTGAATATCGCCCGCGCGGGAAAACTGAAACCGCGCAGCATGGCAGATCAGGAGACGCTGAAATTTGCCGAGCGTTTGCTGGCCAGTGCCATTGGCACAGCATCGGCGCGCGTGGTCATGGCACTCCTGTTGCAACGCGGTGCCGGTCATACGGCAGGTGCCATGCGGCTTCTGGATGATGCGTCCGATGCCATTGTTTACAACCGGGACCTGCTGCAGTCGGCGATCGACCATGTGGAACAGGGGATCGTGGTGTTCGACCATGATCTTGCGCTGGTGTGCTGGAACACGCAGTTCCGCAACCTGCTCAACCTGCCGCCGGAGTTCGGTCGCGTCGGCGTGCCGCTTGGCGATATTGTCCGGCGGCTGGACTCGGAATTTGCCCTCGGCAATGCGGCCCAGCAAGACGCCAGCATGCAGCTTCTGCGTCTGCTGGCCAATCAGACTGAAACCTTCCATTTGCGCAGCAGGCAAGGCAACAAGGTGCTGGAGGTGCGCGGCAACGCCATGCCGGATGACGGTCGGGTCATCACCTTTGCCGACATAACCGCGCGTGTTCATGCATCCGAAGCTCTGGAACAGCGGGTCGAAGAGAGAACTGCCGAACTGACCAAGCTGAACACCCAACTGGAAAAGGCCCGCGCAGATGCCGTGGAAATCAATGCCGGCAAGACCAGGTTCATTGCAGCCGCCTCACACGACATTCTGCAGCCTCTCAATGCCGCCAGGTTGTTTACCTCATCCTTGATGGAACGAACTGCATCTCTGCCCGATGGTCAGCTGGTGCGCAATGTCGACCTGTCGCTGGAGGCGGTGGAAGAAATCCTGTCGGCACTGCTCGACATGTCCCGCCTGGACGCCGGTGCAATCAAGCCTGACCTGTCGGCATTTTCGATCAACAACATTCTGAACCAGTTGCGCACCGAGTTTTCGGTTGCGGCGGAAGACAAGCAACTGGATCTGACCATCATGCCGTGCAGCAGGATGGTTTACTCGGACCGGCGGCTGATAAGGCGTATTCTGCAAAACCTGCTCAGCAATGCGATCAAGTACACGGTATCAGGCAAGGTTTTGATGGGCGCGCGCGTCCGCAACGGCAAGCTTTGTGTCGAGGTGCATGACACAGGTCCCGGTATTCCGCATGACAAGCAGCAACTTGTGTATCGCGAGTTCGAGCGTTTGGAGTCGGAAGATTCCCCCATTCAGGGCCTGGGCCTGGGCTTGTCGATTGTCGAACGCATGGCGCGGGTGCTGCAACATCCCCTGACCCTGAAATCTGATCCCGGATCAGGCTGCCTGTTCAGGCTCGATCTGCCGCTGGCGCAGGGCAGGCAGGAAACGGTGCCTGCTCACGCGCCTGCGCCGCTACGGGCCGCTGCAAGTCTCGCGGGGTTGTCGGTTCTGGTGGTTGACAATGAACCGGCGATTATCGACGGCATGAGTGCCTTGCTCGAAGGCTGGGAGTGTACCGTAACAACAGCCACATCAGCCGGCGCTGTTCGCAAGCTCGCGGCAAGCCAGGCCATTTGGCCCTATGATGCGGTTTTGATGGACTATCATCTGGGTTCGGAAAACGGGCTTGAACTGATAGACGAATTGCGTGACCGCTCTGGCGTGACGTTTTCTGCGGCTCTGATTACGGCGGAGCGCTCGGCTGCTGTTCAGGCGGCATCGGAGGCCGCCGGTGTCGCATATTTGCGAAAACCCGTTCGCCCTGCCGTATTGCGCACGGTGCTGATGATGGCGCAGACAAGATCTGAAGCTGCGGAGTAAAGTCTGCCAGGTCCACTAGATCAGGATGATTTTTGGTTGAATCAACCAAAAACCATAAACCTGATCGATTCTAAAGTGTTAGAGCAACATGGATTCAAGTGAACGGCTCTAGGCTGAGAAACCGGCGTCCGCGGCATCAGCCTGATCGCCGTCAATGCGTGACGCTGCAATAACCGCCTGTGTGCGGCTGTCCACATTCAGTTTCTGCAGGATTGCTGAAACGTGCGCTTTCACAGTGGCTTCGGAGACAGACAGCTCATAGGCAATCTGTTTGTTGAGCAGGCCTTCTCGCAGCATCATCAACACCCGGGTCTGCTGCGGGGTCAGGGTAGACAACCGGTGAGCCAGGTCATCCATCTCGGCATTGCCTTGTGCACTGAGGTCCACATGCTCGGGCAGCCAGACGTCACCTTTCAGCACAGTGGAAATTGCTGCCTGCATGTCTTTAACCGGTGCAGACTTTGGAATGAAACCCAATGCTCCAAGCGAAATAGCGCGGCTGATGACGCTGGTCTCCTCGCTGCCGGACACCACAACCACGGGCACCAACGGAAACTGCGCCCGCATCAGCATAAGTCCGGAAAACCCTTGCACGCCGGGCATTTTCAGATCGAGCAACACCAGGTCGACATCGTCCGTTGCGGTCAAAATGTCGAGGGTCTCTTTCAGGGAGCCTGCATCATCAAAAATGACATCTGCCAGTGCGTCCTGCACAGCGAGCCGCAAAGCATCCCGAAACAGCGGATGATCGTCTGCAATAACGATGCGATATGGCATTCACTGGCTCCCATATGCCTTGCGGCGCATTTTTTGCCGGTGCCGAATCATTTAGGGTTTCCCGAAATGCTCGCCATCACCAGTTGCAGGTGTAAAAACCGACCTTTTGATAGATATTCAGGCGTTATGGGTCCGTTGTCCAGCTTGATATTACGGCTTGAAGTGAACTGGCCTCAGAATTGCCTAGGTTTGGCCCATCTGTTGTCGCGAATGACAAGCATTGTGTTTTGCAGCAGAGGGGTCTGCCGAAAACAACTGAGACGAACAATCGCTTCACTCGTTTTGTGGCAATCTTCAAAATCCCCTCTATCTGACGGCGCATCGGAAATTCCAGCGCTGTGACAGATTCGGAATTGGTCGCGTGGCTCCTGTCGCCGTCCCGAGCAGCGCGTACCATGCTCGCCCGTACATCCTGAAAAGGAAGTACGGGCGAGCGACCTTTTGCGGGCCTGTTTTGTCACATATTCGTGTTTAAAGCGCTTTCCGAAAAGTGTGAGACGGTTTTCGGATCAAAGAGCGCGTCCAGACAAGAACTAAAGCGGTTCAGATGATTCGCATCAAACGCAAATCACTTTAGAATCCGCGCCGGACCCAGGCGTCAAAGGCATCCAGCCACAGTTTCAGGAATTTTCCGGTCTCTTCATCGGCCAAACTGCCATCTTCGGCAAACTTGGTGGGTGCGGATCCCACGAACACTTCCGGTTTCGACATGGTCAGAGCCGACAGGCCAACCAGGTTCTGGCGCAACTGGTATTGTGAGCGCGCCGTGCCAAGCGGGCCGGCAGCGGCACCGACCACGCCAACCGGCTTGTTGCCGAACGGTTGGTCCTTGACGCGGCTGATCCAGTCATTGGCGTTCTTCAATCCGCCCGGTATGGAGAAATTGTATTCCGGCGTCGCAATGATGACCCCGTCAGCAGCCCGGATCCTTTCAGCCAGGTCCGTTACGATCTGAGGTATCCCGGATGCTTCTTCATCGTCACCGTCATAGACCGGAATACCATTTAGTCTTGCGATGTCTATCGACATGCTCGCACCGGCAATGTCCTGCATGGCCCGCAACAGGCTGGTGTTAAAGGATTTACTGCGCAAGCTGCCGGAGATGGCAACGATATTCAGATTGTCAGGCATGAAATGGTTTCCGGAATTTGAGGATGGAAGATGGACGGGATGAGCCCGCTGGTATCAGTACGTTGCGCGCCCGCCTGACAGATCAAATACGGCACCTGTGGTAAAGCTGTTCTGCGGCGAGACTATCCACGCAATCATGCTTGCCGCCTCATCGACCTGCAGGAACCTGTTGCGTGGTATCTTGGACAGCATGTAGTCGATGTGTTCCTGTTTCATCTGGTCGAATATCCTGGTTTTGGCAGCCGCAGGCGTGACGCAGTTGACCGCAATGTCGAGATCTGCCAGCTCTTTTCCCAGCGACTTGGTCAATGCAATCACCGCCGCCTTTGAGGCTGAATAGGCTGATGCATTGGGGTTGCCTTCCTTGCCCGCGATGGAGGCGATGTTGCAGATGCGGCCGTAACCGCGCTCTGTCATGCCGGGCACCAGAGCCTTGTTGACATAGAAGGTGCCGTTCAGATTGATGTCGATCACCTGGCGCCAGGCGGCTGAATCGTAATCTGCCACAGGGGCATTGGGTCCTGCTATGCCGGCGCTGTTGACCAGAATTGAGACCGGCCCCAATGCGTCTTGCGTGGCTGCAAGGGATGCAGCGATTGCGGCCTCATCGGTGACATCTGTTGCAAATCCGGCTGCATTACTGCCCAGTTCGTCAGCTGCCTTGCCGGCAAGCGGCCCATCCATGTCCCACAGCGCGATTTTGGCGCCTGCCTTGGCCAGTGCTTGTGCCACTGCCAGGCCTATGCCCTGTGCGCCGCCGGTCACCACGGCCACCTGGCCGGCAAGATCAATCTGCGTCATGTCGTTGAACACCCTTTATCCTGAGAGAAACAGTCAGGCCATATCGAACAGCAGAAATTCCGCGCCGTCGAGAGCCTTGATGTCGATTTCTGTTTCACCGGATATGGCAAGGCCATCGCCGGCACGCATCTGTTCGCCGTTGACCAGCAACTCGCCTGAAGCAAGCTGTATCCACTGGCCACGGCCGGCAGCCGGTTTGTGGCTGACACTCTCATCCTTGTCCAGCAGGCTGGCATAAACGTCGGCTTGCTGGTTGATGTGAAGTACATCACTGCCCGGCGTTGCCGATATCACCAGCTTCAGCTTGTTGTGGCGCTCAGTGCGATCAAAATGACGCTGCTGGTATGAGGGTTCAATGCCGGTCTTCTCGGGCATGATCCATATCTGCAGGAAATGCACCGGCTCTGTCGCAGATCCGTTGAATTCGGAGTGCCTGATACCGGTGCCGGCGGACATGCGCTGCACATCGCCGGGCCGGATCACTGAGCCAGACCCGAGTGAATCCTTGTGCTCCAGCGCACCGTCCAGCACATACGAGATGATTTCCATATCGGCGTGGCCGTGGGTGTCGAACCCGCCGCCCGGCGAGACCATGTCCTGGTTGATGACCCGCAGCGGACCAAAGCCCATGTGCTCGCGATCATGGTATCCGCCAAAGGAAAAACTGTGTTTTGATCTCAGCCAGCCAAAATCAGCCTGGCCGCGTTGTTCTGAAAGTCTGAGTTGCAACATTGTCGTGTCTCCTGTTGCCGGCAGATTGAAGCCGCACAATCGATTCAATCGTTAAGTCAGAAAGATTGGTTCAGACCCCAGTGGAGACAATCACGCAAAACGTATACGCATTGTTGCGTTCAGCGCTACAATCATCTGATGGATCAATTCGACAGCATGAAAGCTCTGGTCTCCGCCGTTGACGAGGGTGGTTTTGCGGCAGCAGGGCGCAAGCTTGGACTGTCACGGGTCCAGGTATCGCGGCTGGTCACGGCGCTGGAAGATCATCTGGGCGCGCAATTGCTGGTGCGCACCACGCGCACCATGGCGCTGACCGAAGCCGGCCAGGTGTTTGTTGAACGCGCCCGTGTTCTGGTAGCTGACATGGCCGAGGCGGAGGCCGCCGCCGGCGACCTGACCGGGGAATTAAAAGGCCTGTTGCAGATCAACGCCCCGATGACATTCGGCGTCTCCCATATTGCACCTGCCGTCAACGACTTCATGCGCCAGCACCGCGACATTACCGTCTCTCTGAACGTCAATGACCGCTTTGTTGACCCCTACGAAGAAGGTTTCGACATAACGCTGCGCATTGGTGATTTGCAGCCGTCGTCGCTGATTGCCAGGAAAATCTGTCCGATCCGCAGGCTCATGTGCGCAAGCCCGGACTATCTGGAAGATCGCGGCCGTCCGCGCACGCCCGCCGACCTGGCCAACCATGCCATTCTGCACTATGGGCACCTGGGCAACGAGTTGCACTGGCCATTGCGCGGGGTTGGCGCTTCGAACCGCCTGCCGGTCTCCCCGGTACTGTGTTCCAACAATGGCGATGTGCTGAAAATGGCCAGCCTGGCGGGCCAGGGCATTGTCCTGTTGCCGGCCTTCATTGTTGCTGCAGAGTTGGCCGGCGGCGCCCTGGTGCCTGTGCTGGAAGGTTTTGAGCCGGCCCCTGTTGCGCTGCATGCAATTTATCCGCCGGACAAGTACCGACCGGCAAAAACCCGGGCCTTTGCGGATTTTCTGACCAGCAGGTTCCAGCGCCGTCCACCGGGCGGTCCGGTGTGAACGTCAAGCGGTTGCATCCGGTTTCCTGATTGTCTTGTAAGCTGCAAGTGCCGCATCACGGGTCTGGCCCAGGTCAACAATCGGCCGCGGATAGGTGATGCCAAGATTTACGGCAGCTTTGCTGAGTACCTCAACCGGCGCCTGCCAGGGTTTGTGGATGAACTTGTCGGGCATGGCGGCCAGTTCCGGCACCCAGCGACGGACATAGCCGCCGTGCTTGTCGAATTTCTCACCTTGCAGGATGGGGTTGAAAATCCGGAAATAAGGCGCTGCGTCCGCCCCGCACCCGGCCACCCACTGCCAGCTCGCTGAGTTCGCGCCGATGTCGGCATCCACCAGCGTATCCCAGAACCAGTGCTCTCCAGCCTGCCAGGGCAGGCGCAGGTTCTTGATAAGGAATGACGCGACAATCATGCGAACGCGGTTGTGCATCCACCCGGTTGCCCACAGTTCCCGCATGCCGGCATCCACGATGGGAAATCCGGTCTGCCCCGTCTGCCAGCACGCAAGTTTCCCGTCGTCCTGCAGCCAGGGAAAATCCGCGAACTCCGGTTTGAATGGCTCCGTCGGCAAGCTCGGCCAGTAATGCAGCAGATGGTACGAAAACTCCCGCCACAGGAGTTCCTTCTCGAATGTGTGGGCGCCCCGGTCAATATTATGACGTGCTGTCGCTACGGCGTGGCGTGTTGCGGTCCAGCACTGCAAGGGGCTGATCTCACCAAAGTGCAGGTGCGGTGACAGGCGTGATGTGCCTGACACATCCGGCAGATTGCGGGCCTGATCGTAATCACCAACAGCCTGGTCCAGAAAATGCGCCAATTTCTGTAGCGCACCGGCTTCGCCCGGTGACCAGCGTTCAGGGAATTCCGCTGCCCAGTCCGGTTTGCCTTGGTAGAGACGGAGATCGTTCAAGGTATCACTGGCGACTTCTGCTCCGTAAAAACCGATTTTCTCCGGCGCTGGTCGCGGGACTCTGGAAATATCCCGGGACAGGCAGTTTCGTGCAAACGGGGTGTAGACCTTGTACGGCCCGTCGTTTCCGGTTCTGATAGCTTCAGGTTCATGCAACAGAAATCCGGAAAATCGTTTGCACTCGACACCTTTGGCGTCGCATTGCGCTGCAATCTTCTTTTCCAGCTTGGCGGACCACGGCGCATAACCGCGTGAAAAGTAGACACCTTGCGCGCCGGTATCGCGAACCAGTTGCTCCAGTACTTTGCCTGCCTCGCCCCGGCGAAGGATCAGCTTGCCCCCCAGGGCGTCCAGTGATGATGCCAGTGACGCCAGCGACTGGTGCAACCACCAGCGTGATGCACCGCCCATGGCAAACTCGCTGGGTGTTACGTCATCGAGAATATAGACAGGTACAATCGGGTGTCCCGAGGCAACAGCGGCGTGCAGGCACGCATTGTCGCTCAGGCGCAGGTCCTGGGTGAACCAGACGATGATGGAATGAGTGCTCACTAGGGTGTCCGATGAACAATTGAGAATCTGCTGGTCAGAAAACGCATGAACCAGATGTATGGTTCATCCGGCCATGGCATTCTCGCAAAAGTGTATGCGGTTTTGCGGCTAAAGTGTAAAAACCCGGACTTGATCTGACTGCCATGCCAAACGCACACGATCTTGTCTTACATTCCGCCTTACCTTTGGGAGCTGCAATTTATATGTCCGGCATATAGGTGGCGGCGTTTTTGCCAAAAGTAGTCATTCGTTGAGTTTGCAGCGAGCAGCAACTCCGAGCCCAAAACGGACTACCGTTGGATTCTGCGACAACTATTTGCGACGGCCAAGCCATTGTTGTCATTCACCCGCAAACGCCGCTGCAAAAGGGATGGTTTTTGTGACACGTGAACGGCAGCAATGCGGACAAGGCGACTATGGACCATGGGTGCACTGAAGTCCGTTCCTGACCCTAAACGGAAGATCGAAATTGCGGGGCCTCTCTATATCTGCAAACTTGCATTGGCTTGATTCGGGTTACCACCCTTCGAAGCCCATGAGTACGTCGTCCGGGACCTGGCCCGCAACGGTGTCTTGTATTGCCTTGCTCAGAATTGAGACCGCTTCATCCACTTCCTGTTCGCTCAGGTTTAATGGGGGAGTCAGTTCAAGTACGTTGGAATTCATACCAACGTAATAATGAACCAATCCCAGTTCGAAGGCTCGATAGACGATTTTTGCAGCTGCTCGTGCTGCCGGTTCTTTACCGCTTCTGGTTTCCACAAGTTCAACGCCGACCGTCAAGCCGCGGCCACGAACATCACCGATCAACTCATGTGACTGCATCAATTGCCGCAATGATTGGATCAGATAACTGCCGGTCTTTGCAGCGTTTTCAAGCAGATTCTCGGCATGGATTGTGTCCAGAACCGCTTTTCCAGCTGCGGCGCAGATGGGATTGCCGTGTAATGTCTGCATGGAGAAGGACGTCGCGAAATCCATGATTCCTGCCGGACCGATCGCCGCCGAAATTGGAAGGCCGCCGCCGAGACCTTTACCCATCGTGATGATGTCCGGCACAAAGTCTTCATGATCAGCGCAGGTGAAGCGGCCAGTTCGCCCGACGCCGACCTTGACCTCATCGCTTATTGTGAGGATGCCGTGGTTCTTGCACAGGTCGCACAGCTGCTTCAGAAACCCAGGTTGCGGCACGATCAAGCCTCCGTCGGACTGGATGGGTTCAATGAAGACAGCTGCGATATCTCGCGGCGGAGCGTCGGTTTCAAAGCGCTGCTTGAGTGTTTCAAGAACCGATGCGCCAGTTGTGTCGCCGTCGACCGGTCTGTAGGGGTCCGGGTAGTGCAAGCTGATCAGCCCGTCTGACTTTTCAGCATGGGTTTGCACGCTATGCCCGGACACAGCCATCGAGCCAGCGGTGCCGCCATGATACGCACCTGCGAACGTAATGATGCGTTGCCGGCCGGTTGCCGCTGTAACCGCTCGGGCAACTGTTTCATTGGCATCCGATCCTGAATGACCAAGCCATACTTTCCTTTCACCGATGCCCGGAGTGAGGTCGAGTAATCGTTCCGCCAGACCGACAGCTGCTTCATTGGTTGAGGATAACACGCTGGCGCCGGCCTGGTTTTGAAGAGCAGTTGAAACGGCTTCGACCAGCGCTGGATGGGAATGTCCGAGGCTTACAGCTCCCCAGGATGCGGATAGGTCAAGCAAATCACGACCTGTCTCATCGACAACGTAGCTGCCATGTCCGCCGGTGAGGGCGAGCGGAAAGAACCGCAGTTTTTGCAGTTTGGAAAGAGCAACTCCGTCGCGGTCATAAAGAGATGGCATGGCGGTTGTTCCCAACTGTTTCTGATTGCTCAGTAGACCTTTTCATAGGCTGCGCACGTTTCCTCCGGTGACATGCCATCAAGGTACTGAAGCTCACTGCGCTTGTGTTTCAGGTAAACCTCAATGAAGGGATCGCGGAACCACGAATTAACAGTAACGCTGCCCTCGAGCGCAGTGAGAGCGTCGTCCAGGGACTCTGGAAGGCGAACAAACCCCCGCTCGGTTAACTCACTCACTGACAGCAATGACAGATCTTCCTCGGTAGGTTCCGGGGGTTCCAGTTTGTTACGAATGCCATCCAGTCCTGCATGTACGAGGGCGGCAAGTTGCAAATAAGGGCTACCGGATGAGTCGGCCCCCCTGAATTCAAAATTGAACTGTCTGGCGGGATCCATTCCCGGCAAATCGGCGACTGGGCAGATCCTGACAGAGGCTTCACGATCGCGATAACCCAGATTGTTGTAGGCAGCACTCCAGCGGTGAGGGGTCAGGCGGGCATAGGACACTGCGCTGGGAGCGGTAAAGGCGACGATCGCTGGAAGGTGGTGAAGAATGCCGGCTACAAAATACCGGGCATTTTCGTTGAGACCTCCCGGTCCGCCAGGATCATAGGTCGCCGGTTTACCTGCGTCATCCAGAAAACTCATATGGATGTGTACGCCGTTCCCGACACCTTCGGGGTGCCGGATGGGGGTAAAGGTAATGCGCTCTCCTGTCCGCTGAGATGTTGCCCGGGCAAGCTCTCGCATGAACACAGCATCATCGGCAGCACGGACACCGATTTTGGGATGCATGGTGACTTCATACTGCTGCTCGCCCCATTCTTTCAGAAAAGAGTCAGGCTCGACACCCGCTGATCTGAGCGCTGCCAGATAGGTGGCGCCAAATGCTTTCTTCTCGCGAAAGCCAGCAAGCCCGAACCCCGGGCCATAATCGACTGTGCCGTCGGTGAACTGGAATTCGAGCTCGAATGCACTGTTCAGCTCCAATCCGGTTTCAGACTTCAGAGCCGCCAGTGCTTCTTTGAGGATGCCGCGCAGGCAACATGACCACGGCTTGCCATCGGTATGCAGGATATCGCCGAGATAAAAGTGTTCCAGTGGCGAACCATCTTCAAATTCAACTTTCGCCTCGGCTTCCGGATCCGGGATCAGCAGAAGGTCGCCCAATGCACCAAACGGTGTGTCGGCGATCGTGTTGAATGCTGTGATTTGCGCGTTGGTCGGAACCCATCCAACTCCCTTTTTCAATCTGGAGGCAACATCGGCAACCGGAAATGCCTTGCCTTTTACATGCCCTGACAGGTCACTGCAGCAGACCATCGCCAATTCTTCCTGGATCATTTTCATCCTCTCTGCTTGTCCTTACGCGCTTTAGGAATGTCTGCAGCCTTCACGTCGACGTCAGTTTCGTCGTCGAGGCGAATCCTTAGACCGTCCCATTGTTCAATCCGGCGGCGGGTGGCATCCCAATCATTGTCTGATACTTTATTGATGATCGCCTCGATAAGGAGCACCGGACCTAAGCTCGTGTCCCATGGCGTTCCCACATCAATCGACGCTGGCAGGATATGGCTACTGTGCCGGGAAATCGGTGAAAGCCATTTGTCTGTGAACAGGACGACCTGTGCACCGCGGTCTCTGGCAGCCTTATCGGCAAAAATTTCCAACCCGGCCTGGTAGCGGCGGTAATCAAACACGATCACCACATCCTTGCGCGACATGCGCATCAAATATTCAGGCCAATCTTCATGATAGTCGGGCACCAGGTAAATCTTTGGCCGGATCTGCCGCAAATGTCTGAACAGAAAATCCGCCAGAGTATATGAGATTCGCCCGCCAATCAGAAAGACCGAACGCTTGCGGTCACCGATCATCTCGCAAATTGAGTCAAACACAGGTTCCGGGATAGCTGAGACTGTCTCACGGGTTGCAGAGATTGAGGCATCAGCAAGGGCTGCCAGGGAGTTGTCATCGGCTGTAGCCACGGCCTGTGCCTCGTGAAGAATGACCGGCGAATGGTATCTCTCCTTGATTTCGCCGATCAGGGCACGTTGGAATTCGGCGTAACCGGAAAAACCTAGTTTGGCAATCAGACGAAAGATTGTTTGCGTGCTGACCTGAGCCCGCTTTGCGAGTTCGGTAACCGTTGAAAGTCCTGCGAACGGGTAGTCCGCCAGCAACGCCGTTGCCACCTTGCTTTCAGCAGCGGTAAGGTCGTCAGTTATTGCCTTTAGTCTGGCTTGCATCAAGCGCGGTGGTTCCTTCAACATTGTCCAGTAACCAGAAACTGCACAGGAATATCGCCTGGTTGCCGATTGCCATTTCCGCACAATTTTTATCAGAAAACAATATTTGTGTTGATCTGTGATGTATTATTGAAGTTGAATGTCTCTACGATAGCCGAGTGAATTAGCGGGGAATATGTTGAGGCAGGGAATATGACCGCGCGAACTTGGATCGGGACGGGAGGCTATGTTTTCTTCCTGGTCGCTGCTGCTGTTATTGCCGCCAGCATCGGCGGTAGCATAGAACGCACTCTCATCGTCTTTTTCATCAGCCTGATCGCCGTACTCGGTATGGGCGTCTATTCCGGCAATTCCGGCATACTCAGCTTTGGTCACCTCGCTTTCATGGGGATAGCTGCCTATCTGTCAGGCATCTTGACGATGCCGGTCGCCATGAAAAAGGTGACGCTGGCCAACGCGCCGGATTTCCTCGCCAACGCCCATCTCAACTTCTTTGCTGCAACGGTTGTAACGGTGATTTTTGTGATGGTGGTCGCTCTTGTCGTGGGCATTGTGATTTCGCGGCTTGATGGATCATCTGCCACGATAACAACACTTGGACTACTGGTCATTGTGCATGGCATCATTATCGGTGCCCGCGACATTACCCGGGGCAGCCAGTCGTTTTTCGGCGTGCCGCGTTGGACCGATATCACGGTGGCAGCCGGCTGTGCGGTACTGGCGATAGTGATCGCAAGGCTTTTCAAGGATTCGGTATTTGGACTCAAGCTTCGCGCTTCGCGGGATGACCAACTGGCTGCCGGCGCCATGGGTGTCAACGTGCGCATGCAGCGTTTAATATCCTGGGTGATCAGTGCTGGTTTGGTTGCGATTGCCGGAGTACTGCTCGGGCATTTCCTCGGGGCCTTTTCAGTCAAGAAATTCTACTTCGTCGATACATTCGCGTTGTTGGCCATGTTGATCGTCGGTGGTATGGCCACAGTCAGTGGGGCGATGGCCGGCGCTGTGCTCATCACCCTGGTCTCCGAACTACTTCGGCGGATTGAGGGCGGTATTGAGGTATTTGGCTTTCAGACGCCAACTTTGTTCGGGACAACGCAAATAGGTATTGGGTTGATCATCCTGCTGGTCATGTACAAGAAGGCCGGTGGACTGTTGGATCGGCTGGAATGGGATGAAATTTTGCTGCCCCGTCTTGCAGGCCGTAAGATAGGCCCGGCAGACTCCGTTGTTGAAGCGCCGGCGGTTGCGCTCGAGGGAACGCTGGAAGCTCGGAAAATTACCAAGGCGTTTGATGGTTTAGTGGCTCTCGACAAGGTTTCGCTTTCATTGAAGAGCGGTGAGATCGTAGGTCTGATCGGGCCAAATGGATCCGGCAAAACCACGCTTCTGAATGTTTTGTCGGGGATGTTGCCTGAAACATCGGGCAAGTCGTTCATCGATGGTGCAGACGTGACCGGGACACCGGCCTATCGTCTGGGTGGGATGGGGGTCAGCCGCACCTTTCAGAATATCCGGTTGTTTTCATCCATGTCGGTTCGCCAGAACGTATCGGTGTCGGCACTCGACAAATGGCCGTTGACTACAAGCCGGGCGGCCGGTGCCGTTGTCGACCTTGCGCTGCAGACTATGAAGCTGGCTGATGTTTCCGAGGTACAGGCCTCGACCCTGTCGTATGGCGATCAAAGGCGGGTGGAAGTTGCCAGAGCGCTTGCTCTGAATCCGCGGTTTCTGTTTCTCGATGAACCCGCCGCCGGCATGAACCGGGAAGAGACAGATGCTCTGATGGACGACCTGAAAGGTCTCAGAGAGCAATTTGGAATGGGAATATTGATCGTCGACCACGATCTGCCGTTGATCATGAAATTATGCGATCGGGTCGTGGTTCTCAATGAGGGGCATGTCATTGCCGAAGGTGCCCCGCAATCCGTGCAGAAAGATCCGCAGGTGATTGAAGCCTATCTCGGCAAAAAGGGCAGCCGGCAGGTTGCCGAAGTATTGACAGAATAAAGACAACAGGAGAGGAAATTATCATGTTTCGCAAACTGAAATTGACAGCATGCCTGACTGTCGGTCTCGCCATGGCGGCATTCCCGACAGCGGTGTCCGCAGACGAAATGATTATCGGAACGGCCACCGGACAAACCGGTGGTCTTGCGCCTTATGATGGCCCGGCCATGCAGGGTTTCCAGATCGCGGTTGACGAGATCAATGCAGCTGGCGGGATCGGCGGCAAGCACAAGATCAAACTGATCTCCAAGGATACCCGGTCCGATGCCGCACAGACTTCCATCGTGGCTCAGGAACTGATCGATTCCGGTATCAGCGTTCTGGTGACACCATCTGATGCTGATCCGTCGTTCGCGGCCGCTGCATTGGCAACCGACGCCAAGATTCCGGCCTTTTCGCCAGCTGCGTCTTCGCCAACGCTGCCGATGATGGGTGGCGACTACATGTTTGCCAACTTCCCGGGTGATAATGTCCAGGCGACAGTGTCGGCTGAATGGGCACACAAACAGGGTCTGAAGAATGCCTACGTGCTTTATTCACCGGATACCCAGTACACAACACTTCCGTTGTATTTCTCGGATGTCTTCAAGAAACTTGGCAACACGGTCGCCGGTGAAGGCACTTACACAATTGGCCAACAGGATTTTTCTGCTGAAGTCACCAAGATCAAGGCGATGAATCCGCCGGTTGATGTTGTCATGACTGCAGCCTATGAGCCTGATTTCCCGGCCTTCATCCGCCAATTGCGGGCAGCTGGCGTTACTGCACAGGTGATTGGTAGTGACGGTATCGATTCACCGACCACTTTCTCTCTTGGCGAAGCCGCTGAAGGCGTCGTCTTTTCAACTGCGGGCCATGCAACGCCTGGTAGCGCGCTTGAGGGTTTCAACAAGAAGTTTGCAGCCAAGTACGGTAAAGAAACCGATACGATCTTTTCAGCCATTGGTTATGACCTGATGAAGGTGATTGAAGCTGGTGTACTGGCGGCAGACAGCATTGAACCGCAAGCCATTCGTGATGCTGTTGCCAACCTTGAAAACGTCAAGGGGGTCACCAGCATGATTACCTACAAGGGCACCACGGGGATGCCGGTTCGCCAGGTCACTTTGATCCGCGTCAAGGATGGCGGACGCGAGCTGGTTGCACAGCCTTCCCCTACAGCTGATCTCGTTCCTGCTCCGCGGATGCAGTAACCAGACGGGCAAGGGCGACGTCGATATGGCAATCCTGACAGTCGAAGGCCTCCACGTGCACTATGGACCCGTGGAGGCCGTTCGTGGCGTCTCGCTGAGCATAGAGGACGGCGAAATCGTCGCTTTGCTTGGCGCGAACGGTGCGGGCAAATCATCGACACTGAATGCCATTGTCGGTCTTGTCCCAACACATCAAGGCCAGGTCGGCTTCAAGGGCGAAAGCCTTGTCGGACTGGCCACTGAACAACTGGTTCGATTAGGGATTACTCTGACTCCAGAGGGTCGCCGGGTGTTTGGTTCATTGACTGTGGAAGAAAATCTGCTTCTTGGCAGCATGCCTCTGGGAAAGTCCGCTGACCGGCGCAAGCAGAATTTGGAGCGGATGTTTGACCTGTTCCCCATCCTCGTGGAACGGCGCCAGCAGGTCGCCGGCACACTCTCTGGGGGCCAGCAACAGATGCTGGCGATTGCCAGATCGCTGATGTCATCTCCAAAGCTCTTGTTGCTGGATGAACCGTCGCTCGGTCTCGCGCCGCAAATCGTCGATACGATCTTTGATCAAATTGTTGCGCTGCGTGATAGCGGCATCACCATTTTGCTGGTCGAGCAAAACGTCGCCATGTCGCTGGAAGTTGCCGACAGAGGATATGTAATGGCTGCCGGATCAATCGTGACGTCTGGCACGGCAAAAGATCTGGGGTCGTCCCATCTGATTGAACAGGCCTACCTGGGTCACCAATAGAAAACTGAAGGAGGCGGCGGTGGAAGTATTCATACAACAAACGATCAACGCAGTGTCGCTGGGCGGCACCTACGCGCTTTTGGCTCTGGGGCTCGCAATCATTTTCTCGATCATGGGCATGATCAACTTTGCCCATGGCGAGCTGATGACGATCACTGGCTATTCGTTGATGTATTGTGGCCTGGTCGGCCTGCCATTTGTAATCGCCGCACCGTTTGCAATCCTGATTGCGGTTGTCGCTGCGCTACTGATGGAGCGCATTGCTTTCAGGCCCGTACGCAACTCATCCGGTGCGACATTGCTGGTCACCAGTTTTGCTGTCGCGGTGATCCTCCAGACCTTGTTCCAGAATCTGATTTCACCGCGATCGCAAGCCGTTATCCTGCCGGATATGCTGGCCCAATCGGTACACTTCGGCTCACTGTCAATCGGCATCAATCAGATCTTGTCGATCACCATAACGCTCGTGATACTCGTCTTGTTGAACTGGTTTCTGCGTCACACAATCCTTGGCATGGCGATGCGTGCAGCAGCAGAAGATTTTTCCATTACCCGCCTCATGGGTGTACGCGCAAACGCTGTGATCGCGGGCGCATTTGCAATATCGGGAGCGTTGGCCGGAGTTGCCGGTGTTCTTTGGGTTGCCCAACGAGCATCGGTTGATCCGCTGATGGGGTTCATTCCGGTTCTGAAAGCATTCATCGCGGCCATCCTCGGCGGCCTTGGCAGCTTGACTGGTGCTGTTGCCGGAGGGTTTGCACTCGGCTTCATCGAGATTTATTTGGCGGCGTATTTGCCCGATCATATTCAGCCTTATCGGGAGGCGTTGGCGTTGGGTATTGTCATTTTTCTGCTGCTGCTAAGGCCCAATGGGCTGGTTCCCGCCTTTAATGTCGGGCGCGAGAAAGTTTGAGTCTGTAATGTCCGGTACTGTCAGCTCGCACATATTGCCAGTCTTTGCCTTGGGCGAAAATGACCCTGAACCGGTAGAGGTTGTAAACCCGTCAGGCAGCTCGCCATTTGTGATTACCTGCGAGCATGCCGGCAGGGCGATTCCTGAGCATCTCGGTAACTTGGGTATTGAGGATCGGCATCTGAGCCGCCACATTGCCTGGGATATTGGTGTTGACGCAGTGGGTCGTGCCTTGGTGAAAACGCTGGATGCACCGGTCATCTTCCAGCGGTATTCCCGCCTTGTAATCGATTGCAACAGACCTGTGTGGGCAGAGGATTCGATCCCGGAAATAAGCGATGGCACTGAAGTGCCGGTGAACCTTGCCGTGTCGGATGCTGAGCGTGACGCCCGCTATGAGCAGATACACAAGCCGTTTCATGATGAAGTGGCGGCCATTCTCGACCAGCGCGTCAGTGAGAACCGCCAAACGGCCCTGATTGCGCTGCACAGTTTCACTCCGTGTCTGGAGGCCAGGCCCGCACCGCGCCCCTGGCATCTTGGTATCCTGTTCAACCGCGATGATGCCCTGTCGCAGTTTATTCATGATGCTATGGCGGAAGAGGCAGGGCACATGACCTTCACCTTCAACGAGCCCTATGAAGTCGAAGATTTTGGCGACTACACGATACCCGTCCACGGCGAACAGCGCGGCCTGCCGCATTCACTTCTTGAAATCCGCAATGATCATATTTCGGATGAAGCCGGACAACGTGAATGGACCGACGTGTTGACCCGTGTCCTGCAAAGGGTCGGACGACGCCTGGAAGCCATCTAGAAATTGTGAGGAAGCACTATGAGCCATGCGCACAACCATACGATCCACCGCCATCATCATCACTTCGGATGGGATCATGCCAACGAACCGGTTCTAAGAATAGCGCCCGGCGAGACTGTGGAGTTCGAAATCATCGATGCATCTGGTGGACAATTTGTACCAGGTTCGGTTGCGGCGGATGTCGCCTTGCTCGATTTCGAACAGGTCAACCCGGTTACCGGCCCGGTTTACATCGATGGGGCAGAGCCTGGTGACAGCCTCAAAGTTACCCTTGATAGCTTTCGACCGTCAGGGTGGGGCTGGACAGCCAACATACCAGGGTTTGGGTTGCTCGCAGATAGTTTTACCGATCCGGCGATGATCAACTGGCAATACGACCCGGATACACTGGCACCGGCGGTCTGGAACGATCTCGCCCGCATCCCCTTGAAGCCCTTTACCGGCACGATCGGTGTTGCCCCGGCCGAGATTGGTGTGCACTCGGTCGTTCCGCCACGACGTATAGGTGGCAACATGGATGTGCGTGATCTGTCCGCAGGCAGCGAACTTTATCTGCCGGTCGAGGTTGCTGGAGCCCTGTTTTCGGTTGGCGATACCCATGCCGCACAGGGTGATGGCGAAGTCTGTGGCACTGCCATTGAGAGCCCGATGTCTGTGGTGTTGACCTTCGATCTGGTCAAGGCAGAAAATCTGATGTTTCCGCGATTTAGAACACCAGGACCAGTTACCCGGCATCTTGATGAAAAGGGTTATGATGCCACAACCGGTGTTGGCCCGGACCTGTTCGAAGGAGCTAGAGCAGCGGTCTCGGGCATGATTGATTTGCTGACCAAACGGCACGGGATCGCAGCTGAGGAAGCTTACATGCTGTGCTCGGTTTGCGCCGACCTGCGCATCAGCGAGATTGTCGACCAGCCAAATTGGATCGTCTCTTTGTACTTTCCGCGCATCGTTTTTGAGTAACGTTATCGCTCAGGGCGCGTATGTCGCCAGGACTTCGTCGACACTCTGAACCCGGCAATAGCCACCAAAGGCTTTCAGGGCAAGTTCATGACGTTCGTCTGAATAAGTTGCACAGCCATCACTTGCGCACACCATGTAGTATCCAAGGTCGGCGCCGTCGCGCACCGCCATGTCTACGCACTGGTCAGTGATGAAGCCAACCACAATCACATTCTTGATGCCAAGATTGCGCAGCACGTAATTGATGTTGGTCGAATTGAAGACGCCGGAAGATGTCTTTGGGAGGACGATGTCGTCTTCTTGTGGTTCGATTCCCGGAATCATATCCGCCTCGGGCGAGCCTTTCGGGACATGTATGCCAGACAGCTTGTGATCGAGACTGCGATCGCGTCCGCCCCTCGTCAGGCTCTCGATCATCGTGTAAACAATCTCAACTCCCATCGGTCGTGACGCGTCGATCAGTTTCTTGATTGCCGGCAGCGCCCGTGTCTCGATGGTATGCACATAATCAGGCCTTTCAGCTCTCTTCTCGTCGTTGAACTCCGACATCTGAGCATCAACCACCAACACGGCAGTTTCTGAAGGGTCAATTAATTTATCTCGTTTCGGATGTTCGACAGTATTTGTTTTCACGAAAGAAATTCCATGCGTTGAGGTTGGAAACAAAGGGCGTCAGAACCCAGCTATCGTAACAGATTGAACGAGCTTCAGCAATTTTGCCAGAGCCAAAATTGCCATACATTACAATTTTGATGCTGGATTTCGTACTGAGAACAGCAATTGGCCTGAATATCAGTTTCTGGCACAAAGTCGCCGCTTGGGTTTGCCGAATGTTTTCCAAAAAGGGCTCAGAGCAGGCGTTCGCCAATCGCATATGTGGAATATTCGCCGGATTGCTGCATTGGCATAACGGCAACAATGTCCCGCGTCGCTGTTATTGAACGTGATCCAATTGAATGTCCAGTCGGGCACCAGGATTTGTTGTGGGAGGTAATGACAGGAGTTGGCCTTCTATGTCTCTAACAATCGACACTCTTTTATGTTGGAAACGACCACACCGGAATGCTTATCCCAAAATGGGTCGGGTCGGGTTTGGTATGACCCAGAAAGCATCCTGATCTAGTTGCCGGATGCACTCATGGCGCCGGTTTCACCCCTGGATTCAAGAAGATTGGTCAGCCAGTCCGGATCCATTTCCGGCACCGAGGACAGCAGCAGCTGGGTATAGTCGGGATGCGGGGGTGACAGGATGTCGTTCTTCATGCCCTGCTCGACCACACGGCCCTGGAACATCACCACGATCTGATCGGAAATCGCCTTCACCGTTGCAATATCATGGGTGATGAAAAGATAGGTGATGTTGAACTCCTTCTGCAATCGCAGCAGCAGTTTCAAAATGCCTTCCTGCACGATCTGGTCCAGTGCGGACGTCACTTCATCACATATAATCAGCTCAGGGTTTGCGGCAAGCGCGCGCGCAATGCATATGCGCTGCTTCTGGCCACCTGACAGCTCACTGGGCAACCGCTCCATGAAACTGTCATCCAGTTCGATCATCTTGAGCAGTTCGGAAATCCGCGCATCGAGCTTTTTGCCTGACAGGCCGAGGTAAAACTCAAGTGGCCGGCCGATAATGTCCCGAACCGTGTGTTTGGGGTTCATGGCCGTATCAGCCATCTGGTAGATCATCTGGATGCGGCGCAGCTGATCTTTCGACCGGTCCTTGAGCGCCAGCGGCAGCGGCTCGTCATTGAACAGCACATCGCCTTTCATCGGTGGCAGCAGACCTGTGATGACCCGTGCCGTGGTAGATTTGCCGGATCCCGATTCTCCCACAACAGCCACGGTGGAGCCGCGTGGAATATCAATGGTGACGTCTTCGAGCACCTTGATCGAGCTGCCGTAACTGGCATCGACGCCATTTACTCTGAGGATAATGTCCTCGCTGGTCTCCTGGGGTTTTTCCAGCGACCGGACCGCCCACAACGATTTCGTATAAGCCATCTCCGGCTTTTTCAGCATTTGCCGGGCTGGTGCATCCTCGACAGTTTCGCCATAGCGCAGGACCTTGATGACATCGGCCATCTGCGCCACCACGGCCAGGTCGTGGGTAATGTAAATGGCCGCTGTCTGGAACTGCTCGACAATGTCGCGCATGGCTGCCAGGACCTCCACCTGGGTCGTCACGTCAAGCGCCGTCGTGGGCTCGTCGAATATGATCAGATCGGGTCGCGACGACATCGCCATGGCGGTCATGGCCCGCTGCAATTGGCCGCCGGATACCTGGTGCGGATAGCGCTCGCCGATAGTGTCGGGATCGGGCAATTGCAGGGCTGCAAACAACTCCCTGGCGTCCGTTTTTGCCTCATCTTCGGGGCGCAGGCCGTGTCCCACGGTTGCCTCGACACACTGATCGATCAGCCGGTGCGCCGGGTTGAAGGACGCTGCGGCACTCTGGGCTACATAAGCGATGCGCGATCCGTGCAGCTTGCGCAACTCTGAATCACTCATGTTGCGCAAATCCATGCCGTCAAACTGAATGGTGCCCTCGGTGATGCGGCAGCCGGGCTGCGCATATCCCATGGCGGCCTTGCCCAATGTGGACTTGCCCGCCCCCGACTCGCCAATAAGTCCCATGATTTCGCCGCGGTGCAGCTTCAGGTCCACACCCTTGATGATCGGGTGCCAGACATCATCTGAAAAACCATCAATGCGGATATCCCGCATGTCCAGCAGCAGATCGCCGGCTGTGCGATCGCCATTCTTACTTTTCATCGCGAATACCACTTGTTTTGTGCAGGAACCAGTCAACCACGAAGTTGACCGCGACGGTCAGCAAGGCGATCGCACCGGCAGGAAGCAGAGGGGTCATGGCAGCTTTCATGTCATATTCGGCAAATGAGATGAGCTGCGCGTTTTCGCGGACCATCGATCCCCAGTCCGCCGTGGGCGGCTGAATGCCGACACCAAGGAATGACAGTGATGCGATGGTCAGGAACACGAAACAGAACCGCAAGCCGAACTCTGCCACCATCGGCGGCAGAATATTCGGCAAAATATCCCGCCGCATGACCCAGGCAAGACTTTCGCCACGCAGCCGCGATGCCTCAACATAGTCCATGACAACGACATTCAGTGATACCGCACGCGCCAGTCTGAACACGCGAGTCGCGTCCAGTACGGCAATGATGATGATCAGGTTGATGACGTTGGAGCCGAAGATGGACAGCAGCATCAATGAGAAAATCAGGCTCGGGATCGCCATAAGCACATCCACAAACCGGCTTAGTCCCTGGTCCAGCCAGGACCGGTTGATGGCTGCCATCACGCCGAGACTGCCGCCGATCAGGAAGGACAGCGCCGTGGTGGCGACCGCAATGCCGATAGTGTTGCGCGCGCCATAGATCAGGCGCGACAGCACATCACGCCCCAGCTGATCGGTGCCGAACCAGAATTCGGAACTCCACGGTGCGTAAGGCGTGTCGAAAATCTCACTCTCGCCATAAGGCGCAATGAGAGGCGCAAATATCGCTACAACAAGATAGAAAGAGACGACGATCATGCCGAACCAGGCTGTCAACGGCGCCTTTTTCAGGTTGCGCCAGGTGCGGTCCCACCAGGTTCTGCGTTCTGCAACAGAGGCCACCTCACCAGCGGCTGAATAGGTCTGGTCATCGGTGCTCATCTTGGGTGCAACAGCCTCGGGTTGGTTACGATGGATACAATGTCGGCAAACAGGTTCAGCAGGATGTAGGTGGCCGCAAAGATCAGGGCGCACGCCTGCACAACCGGAATGTCACGTGTCGTTACAGCATCCACCATCAACTGCCCGACACCGGGATACACAAACACCACTTCCACAACCACAACGCCGACAACCAGGTAAGCCAGGTTGAAGGCAATCACATTGACGATCGGTGCCCAGGCGTTGGGCAGTGCATGCTTGATGATGACGTTGGATTTCGAAACGCCCTTGAGCCGCGCCATTTCGATATATGGACTGGCCAACAGGTTGATGATGGCAGCCCGGGTCATGCGCATCATGTGCGCCACAATCACCAGCGTAAGTGTCAACGCCGGCAGCGCAGTCATGTATATCCTGTCCAGCAGTTCGGTTGATTCACGGACATTCGCCAAAGACGGGAACACTTTCCACAGGGTCGCCAGTACCAGGATCAGAATGTAGGCAACGAAGAACTCGGGAAACGAAATGGTTGTCAGTGTTGTTGCGTTGACGGCACGATCATAAAACGAGTTGCGATAAAGTGCAGCAGTGATGCCGAGTATCAGCGCCAGAGGCACGGCAATGATCGCGGTCATGCTTGCCAGGAACAATGTGTTCCACAGGCGTGGGCCGATCAGTTCCATCACTTCGCGCTCGCGGCCCTGACTGCGGCCTGAGAAGGATGATCCGAAATCTCCCTGCAGCACACCAGCGATCCACTGGAAATAGCGCGTAAAGGCAGGGTCGTTCAGGCCCAGTTCCCTGCGGAAGGCTGCAACGGTTTCAGGCGTCGCTGCCTGTCCAAGAACGGACGTCGCAAAATCGCCCGGCAGGAACTGCAACGAGCTGAAAATTATGACGGAAACAACAAAAAGGGTCAGCAGGCCAAGGCCCAGTCTCTGTAATACAGTCCGTACAATCGGATGCATGTTTTATCTACTCCCTCACGCAAACCGTAACGCGCATCTTGTCACCGATGCGTCTGTCTGCGTCTCCCACCTTGCAAAGGGTCGCAAAAAAAACCGGGCATGACCAGCCCTTTTTGTGCCCCAATTTAAACAGGACGGCCGCACGCCCTGGTTCCAGGTGCGCGGCCGCCGCCTATTTCAGGTTGTCAACCGATCAGGCAAACCACCAGCGGCGATACATGTAACCGCCGTCATGATCGTAGTTTGAATTCAGGTCTCCGTGTGCCAGCTTCTTGCTGTGTGCTGTCACAAAATCGTTGAACATCAACACCATGATGCCACCGTCATCATGCAGAATATTCTGCATTTCAGCATACATCTCACCGCGTTTTGTTTCGTTCAGTTCGGCACGGGCCGATACCAGCAATTCGTTGAAGCGCGGGTTTTTCCAGAACGTGTCATTCCACTTTGCTTCTGCAGCATAAGCGGTCGTAAACATCCAGTCGGTCGTTGGGCGGCCGCTCCAGAACGACATGCACCATGGCTTTTTCATCCAAACATTCGACCAATAGCCATCCGATGCTTCGCGAATGACGTTGATGTCGATATTGCATGCCTTGGCGGATTCCGACATCAAGACGGCTGTATCCAGTGATCCTGCGAACGCGGCTTCAGATGCGGAAATGTCAACTTTCAGGCTGTCCAGTCCGGCCTTCTTGAGATGGAATTTGGACTTGTCAGGATCGTATGCATGACGCGGCTCAGGGTCGATTGCGTACTTTATCGATTTCGAGATGGGATTGTCATTGCCTACCGAACCGAAGCCCAGCAGGATCTTCTTCACCAGTTCTTCCCGGTTGATGGCGTACTTCAGTGCAAGGCGAACATCCTTGTTGTCGAAGGGTGCCATCGTGGTGTTCATGGGGGCCACATAGTGACCAAAACCGGTGACCTGATCTATCTCCAGACCGGGATTGCGCTTCAGCAGAGAGACTGTTTTCAGATCGGGGCGGTCGATATAGTGCACATCGCCGGAACCAAGAGCATTCTGGCGGGCAACAACATCACTGACTGACAGTATCGACACCTCGTCGAAATAGGCGGTGCCGTAATAATTCTCGTTGCGCTTGGCTTCAATGGTCACGCCGGCATCAAAGCGTTCCAGCTTGAACGGTCCGGTACCGTTGCCGGATGCCCAGTCCATCTTGCCGTCCTTGGCCGGCATGATGGGCAGGTGATAGTCAGACACAACGAAGGGAAAGTCAGCCGATCCGGAACTCAACTCGAACACGACCTCATCCTTGCCGTTGGCCTTCACATCCTGAATGATTTCAAGGATCGATTTGGCTGCCGATTTCGTATCCGCACCCCGGTGGTGGTTGATCGAGGCGACAACATCATCTGCATCGAGCGATTTTCCGTCGTGGAATTCCACGCCCTTGCGCAGCTTGAACACCCAGCGGTCTACTTCTGCGGATGCTTCCCAGCTTTCCGCCAGGCCGGGGGCCGGTGAATTCTTGGTATCGATTTCAACCAGGTAGTCATAAGGGATATAGCCCAGATCACCGACATGGGAATTTTCCCAGGTGCCGGGATCGAGCGAGTCGGTTGTCGAGCCGTGACCGACGGCGGATTTGAGGTGTCCGCCTTTTTTAGGCGTCGCGCGCGCAGTTGCGGAGAACAGGTTGTCGCCTGCTGCCACGGTCAGCCCTGCCGCGACCGAAAGCTGAATAAAGTCTCTGCGGCCCATTTTGCCTGCTGAGACGAGTGATTTCATCTTGTCGATATCCATGATTTCCTCCCGGTTAATGAAAGCCGTAAGTCTATTGGGCAACCAATGTCAGGAGTGTGTCAAGATGATCGGCTTCATTGGCAGGCTTGTCCCAGCGAATGCGATGGATACGGGGAAACCGCATGGCGATGCCGGACTTGTGCCGGGTTGACGGCTGCACGGCATCGAATGCGACCTCGAAAACCAGATCCGGCTTGACCGCGCGCACCGGCCCGAACCGGTCGGTTGTGTTGTCGCGGACAAACTTGTCCAGCTTCTTCAGTTCTGCGTCGGTGAAGCCGGAATAGGCCTTGCCGACAGGCACCAGTTCGTCCTTGCCGTCTTCACCGGTGCGCCAGGCGCCCAACGTGTAGTCTGAGTAGAACGATGACCGCTTGCCGGAGCCGCGCTGGGCATACATCACCACGCAGTCAGCGGTCAGCGCGTCGCGCTTCCACTTGAACCAGTGTCCTCTCGGCCGGCCGGCCAGATAGGCAGATGCAATGCGTTTCAGCATCAGGCCTTCAATATTGGCATCGCGCGCACCATCACGCAGGACCGACAGGTCATCGAATGTGTCGAATTCAATGACTTCGCTCACCGATGCGCGCGAAAACGCGTTTACTGCCAGCAAGTCTTCAAGGTGCTTGCGCCGCGCCGTGAGATCGAGCGCGCGAAGATCGTCATCATGATGGAACAGCAGGTCGTAAAACCGGATGTGGGCCGGATAGTCCCTGACCATTGCAGCGCTGACCGTCTTGCGGTTGAGACGCTGCTGGAGATCATTGAAAGGGGCGATGTCGCCGTCGCGCAGTACCAGCAATTCGCCATCTGCCACGCCGGAAAAGCCCAGGAATGCATCTGCAATATCGGGGAATGATTTCGATATGTCATCACCGGTGCGCGAATACAGCCTTAACTCTTGCCCGTTCCCCGCCAGTTGCACCCTTATGCCGTCCCACTTCCATTCAGCGGTCCACTCGCCGGGCTCAAGTTTTTCAAGATCGCCGTCTTCCAGCGGATGCGCCAGCATGACCGGTCTGAACACTGGGGTATCACCCGGGTCCGGTCTGTCAGCAGCGCCTTCCAGCCAGGCAAACAGGTTTTCATAGGGAAGCTCGATGCCGTGCCACACCTCTTCTACCTCTGCCACGTCATGATCGAACGCTTGCGCGATGGCTGTCTTGGCAAGGCGTGCCGACACACCGATGCGAAGCCCGCCGGTGACCAGCTTGAGCAAGGCCCAGCGGCCATTGGCATCAAGCGCGTCCAGCCAGCCTGACAGCACCGGCCCGGCATCAGCCCGCTTGAGCGATTGCAATGTTTCATGAATTTCGCTCAGTGACGGTACAGGTGCATCTGTGTTGTGTACCGGCCACAACAGCGAAACCGTCTCTGCGGTATCTCCCACATAATCACGCGACAGCCTGTAGAGCACCGGATCGACATGCGGTTCCAGCAGTTCCACTACCAGGCGCCGGAACGGCAGGCGGAGGTTCAGGCCATCTGTCAGGGCAGCCAGCGCAATGCCGCGATCCGGATCCGGCGTGGTACGAAAATAGGCCTGCATCAGCTCAAGCTTGGCATTGCGGGAGCTGGTGAAGGCGAGACGGTTCATCAGTTCGGCGAAGGCGTGCACGGGTTCAGTCTCCTTCGTCTTCAAAACCGACAAGGGCAAGCGCTCTGCCCTTCAGCCCCATGCTTGATATCTGGTGCAGCAGGGCATCTTCCCTGCCGTGGGTCACCCAGATTTCGCTCGCCTCGACATCTGCAATGGTCTGAAGCAGTTCCGGCCAGTCGGCATGATCGGACACGATAATGGGAAATTCCGCGCCGCGCTGGCGGGCCCGTGCGCGAACCCGCATCCAGCCTGAGGCAAACGCCGTCAGCGGGTCGTTCATGCGCCGTGACCAGCGATCGGCAATTGCAGATGGCGGACACAGCACCAGTTGGCCCTGCAGCGTCTCCGGCAGTTCATCGGCAACAGGCCGCAGTTCGCCAAGCTCCACGCCTTGCGTTGAATAATAATCGCACAAACCCTGCAGCGCGCCGTGCAGATAGATAGGCTTGTCATAACCTGCCGTCCGAACCAGGGAGATCATGCGCTGGCATTTGCCAAGCCCATAAACGCCGAGCAGATGAGTGCGCTGTGGCGATGCGGCAAGCGACGCGACCAGGCGGGCGGCTTCGGTGGCGGCGTTTTCGTGTACAAAGACCGGCAGGGCGAACGTGGCTTCGGTGATCAACAGATCACATTTCACCACTTCGAAACTGGTGCAGGTGGGATCGGTGGCGCGCTTGTAATCTCCCGACACAACGGCGCGATAGCCCTGCCAGTCCAGGATTACCTGGGCTGCGCCCAATATATGCCCGGCAGGCGCCATGCCCACATCGACGCCATTGATCGAGATGGTGTTACCGTAATCTATTGCCTGCAGGTGTTCACCGGCCCGCTCGCCATAGCGTACCTGCATGATGTCGAGCGTCTGGCGTGTTGCCATCACCGCTGTGTTGCCCGGCCGGGCATGATCGGCATGGCCGTGGGTGATCACGGCGCGCTCGACCGGGCGCGAGGGATCGATATAAAAATCTCCCGGCTCGCAATACAAGCCCTTCGGGGTCGGGTACAGCCATGTTGCGGGATCCAGGGTCATATACTCAAAACGCTATACCGGGGTTATTGGTTCAGGCAAATGCATCACGCGCCAGTGCCGGCATCCGGGCATACAGCGTAAATCCGCGCACGATGAAGAACAGCGACAGGGCAAACCACAATCCGTGATTGCCGAACACCGGCATCAGCGTGTAGCCCGCCGCCAGATATACAGCCAGGGAAACGATCATCATGTTACGCATGTCGCGGGTCCGCGTTGCACCGATGAAGATGCCGTCAAGCTGGAAACACGCAGCACCCAGTATGGGGGTCAGCGCCGCCCACCACAGGAAGGTGCGGGCATAGGACCGGATGTCCGGGTTGACCGACATGATATCGATCGCCCACGGCCCGGCCAGCAGGATGCCAAGCGACAAAACGGCACCTGTGACCATGGCCCATTGTGAAGAAATGCGTACCGCCGTGTTGTAGCGCTGGCGCGATCTGGCGCCCACAGACTGGCCGACCAGGGCTTCGCTGACCGTGGCGAAGCCGTCGATCATGTAGCTGCCCATGAAGAACAACTGCATCAGGATGGCGTTGGCCGATATCGCCACATCACTGATTTTCGCACCCTGTGCTGCAAACCATGAAAACCCGAACGTGAGGCACAGCGTACGCACCATGATATCGCCGTTGACCAGCACCATGCGTCTGACCTTGTCACGGTCCAGTATTCTGGCACGCGATGGCCGCTGTCCGTCACGGCGCAGGAACATCCACACCACGGCAAGGCCGACAAATGCAGAAGAAACCTCTGCGATCAGGGTGCCGTAGCCAATCCCCGCGGTGGCCATGTCCAGGTGCAGCACAAACAGCGCATCGAGTGCCATATTGGCCACGTTGAGATAGATCTGCACCACAAACGCCCAGCGCATCTGGCCGATGCCGATAAGCCAGCCGAGAATGGCATAGTTGGCCAGCGAGAACGGCGCCGACCAGATGCGTATGTCGAAGTAGATCTTGGCCTCGCGCTCGATGTCAGGAGATGCCGCGATGAGCCAGAATGACAGCTTTGAAATCAGCGGTGCGAGCACCAGCAGGACGACACCTATAGCTGCCGCCAGCAACAGGGCACGGTACAGCACGGCGGCAAGCTCCTTGCCGTCACCTGCGCCATAGGCCTGGGCAGCGATTCCCGACGTGCCCATGCGCAGGAAGCCGAAGCCCCAGTAAACCAGCGAGAAAATCAGCGCGCCAATGGCAATTGCACCAATGTAAAACGGGTCCGGCAATTGTCCTATAACAGCCGTATCCACCACGCCCAGCAAGGGCTGTGATACGTTGGCCAGCATGATCGGCACCGCCATCGTGACAACTGATTTATGTGTGATCGGCGTCATAGGCGCATTGGCATTTGTGGCCGCGTGATTGTCAACTGCATTGCCGTCAAACCTCGTATACTAGGGCCTGTTGAGTATCATTTTTGTGGAGTCGGTTTGATCAGATGTGTTCAATTTCGTTCCATGAGGAGGCAGGACATACCGCGTATATTCAACGACGAATGGTGCGAAAGTGGGCGCATCTGGTCAAATCCTTTCAGGACGTAGCCCGTTTTGCCGCTGGACGTCGTTCTGAAACGCTTGAAGTGGAGGACACTTCGGCGCGTTCCACGCCTAGCCAGCAACAAAACGGGCTACGCCGACACCATAAAAATGATACTCAACAGGCCCTATGACACATGGATTCCAGCTCATTACATAAACCATCAGCTCGAACCGCTTTGCCGGACTTGTTTGCCGACTGGTTTGCAGCCCGTGGCTGGCACCCTCGCGGCCACCAGCTCGATATGCTGGACACCGTGTCTGCGGGACACTCGGCACTGCTGATTGCACCAACCGGCGGCGGCAAGACGCTGGCTGGATTTCTGCCGTCACTGATAGAGCTGGCGCAAGGTGCAGCGGGCAAGGGGCTGCATACGCTTTATGTGTCGCCGCTCAAGGCGCTGGCCGTCGACATTACGCGCAACCTGGAAGCACCGATCGGGGAAATGGGTCTCGACATCCGCATCGAGGCGCGCACCGGCGATACACCTTCCCACAAACGCCAGCGCCAGAAGACCAATCCTCCGGACATCCTCATCACCACGCCGGAACAGGTGTCCCTGCTGATCACCCAGGAAGGCGCGGAACACTATTTTGCAAACTTGCGTGTGGTCATTCTGGATGAACTCCATTCCATGGCGCCGACCAAGCGCGGGTGCCTGCTGGCATTGGCACTGGCGCGGCTGCACCGCTTCGCCCCTGGCCTGAAGCGCATTGGATTGTCGGCTACGGTGGCAAGCCCCGATACCCTGCGGGCCTGGCTGGTGCCGCAGGATCACGATGAAGCCGGCGTCGAGCACATGGCAGCCTTTGTGCGCGCACCAGGCGGCGCGGAGCCGGATATTTCGATCATGCACTGTGATGATGAAGTCCGGATGCCGTGGTCGGGCCACAGCAGTGCCTATGCACTTCCCGACATATATGCCGCGGTCAAGTCTGCCGGCATGGCGCTGGTGTTCACCAATACAAGATCGCAGGCGGAACGCATTTTTCATGAACTGTGGACCTTGAACGAAGACGCCCTGCCGATTGCCCTGCATCATGGCTCGCTGGATGTTTCGCAGCGCCGCAAGGTGGAAGCAGCCATGGCGGCGGGTACACTTCGGGCTGTGGTGTGTACGTCCACGCTCGACCTCGGCATCGACTGGGGTGACGTGGACCTTGTCATCAATGTGGGTGCGCCCAAGGGCTCAAGCCGGATCCTGCAGCGCATCGGACGCGCCAACCACCGCTATGAAGAGCCCTCTCGCGCCCTGTTGGTGCCGTCAAACCGGTTTGAGGTGCTGGAATGCGAGGCGGCACGGGTTGCCGCGTTTGAAGGCGCCCAGGATGGTGAAGGCCCGGCAGAACTGAAACGCGATGTACTGGCACAGCACATCATGGGTTCCGCAGTGGCAGCGCCGTTTGATCCGGATGAACTTTATGCCGAGATCATTTCGGCATGGCCGTACCGGAACTTGACCCGTGAAGACTTCGATCAGGCGGTGGATTTCGTGGCAACCGGCGGCTATGCGCTGAAAACCTATGAACGCTTTGCCAGGCTGAAGCAGATGCCCGACGGACGGATGCGCCTGACCCATCCCCGGCTTGCGCAAACCTACCGCATGAATGCCGGCACTATCGTTGAAGCCGAGATGTTGAAGGTCAAGCTTGCCGGCAAGCGGCGCTCGTCGGCGGGCAAGCCTTTAAATAAATGGGGCGGCAAGGTGCTCGGTGAAGTGGAAGAATGGTTCGTGGAACAATTACGCATTGGTGACACCTTCCTGTTTGCCGGGCAGATACTGCGCCTTGAAGCGATAGAGGAACTCAATGCTCTGGTCAGCCGATCGGAAGCGACTGAACCGATGATACCGTCCTATCAGGGCGGCAAGTTTCCTCTGTCGACCTATCTGGCAGGCCGGGTGCGCGCCATGCTGGCCGAGCCTGCCAGCTGGCAGTATCTGCCGGAACAGGTGCGCGACTGGCTGAAGGTGCAGCAATGGAAGTCGGTATTGCCGCAAGCTCACCAGATGCTGGTCGAGACCTTTCCGAAGGCCAACAAGCACTACCTGATGTGTTATCCGTTTGACGGCAGGCTGGCCCACCAGACACTCGGCATGCTGCTGACCAGAAGGCTGGAGCGCGCCGGCATGCAGCCCTTGGGTTTTGTGTGCAATGACTACGCTTTGTCGGTGTGGTGTGTTCGCGATGTATCGCTTGCCATCGAGACCGGCAGATTGTCCCTGGCTCAATTGTTCGACCAGGACATGCTGGGCGACGACCTCGATGCCTGGCTGGCGGAATCCATGCTGATGAAGCGTACGTTCCGTACCTGCGCCATCATTGCCGGCCTGATCGAGCGGCGCTGGCCGGGCCAGGAAAAGTCGGGCCGGCAGATGACTGTATCGGCAGATCTGATCTATGACGTGCTGCGCACCCACCAACCCGATCACTGGCTGCTGAAGGCGGCATGGGATGATGCGGCTTCCGGCTTGATCGACGCCAGGCGATTGGCAATGATGCTGGCCCGCATCAAGGGAAACATAATTCACAAGGCGCTGGAGCAGGTTTCTCCTTTGGCAGTGCCGGTGATGCTTGAGATCGGACGCGAACCGGTTTATGGCGAAGCCCATGACGCTCTGCTTGCCGAAGCCGCCGCCGACCTTGTTGACGAAGCCATGCGGCTCGTCTGACGCCATGGCCGTGCGACTTGGCGATATCGAGTTTGTCCCGTGCCTGTCAGGCGCCCTCTATGTTCCGCAGTATGACACGCTGCTGATAGCGGACCTGCATCTGGAAAAGGGGTCTTCGCGCGCCCATCTGGGCCAGTTGTTGCCGCCATATGACACTCGTGCCGGGTTGCTCGCGCTGCAGGCGGCCATTGCCAAATGGGCGCCCGCCAGGGTCATGCTGCTGGGCGACAGCTTTCATGACGCGGCAGGCCCCGAACGCATGGCGGCGGCTGATCGCGCTCTGCTGGAGCAACTGGCAGCGCAAACCGACTTCATCTGGCTGTCCGGCAATCATGACCCTTGCCTGCCTGAGCATTTGCCGGGCTCTCGATCCGTGGAGATTGCCTTGGGTGACATAACCCTGCGCCATGAACCCGGCGCCGGAGCAGTCAACGAGGTTGCCGGCCATCTGCATCCGGTGGCCGCCATCAGGCGGCATGGACGCAGGGTGCGGACAAAGTGTTTCGTGATTTCACCGGCGCGCATCATCCTGCCGGCATTCGGGGCCTACACAGGTGGTCTGGATGTGCGCCATGAAGCGTTTCGCCCCTTGCTCACCGGTGAGGCATTCCGGGTGATCATGGTCGGCAAAACCGCGTTACATGCGCTGCCCGGCCGCGCAGTGCTCTAGGGTCAAGTGACTGCGCGCACGACAACTGCCGCGATCAGCGCCAGGACTGCACCTGTCGTCAGCAAGGCCCGCAAGGTTGCATACCAGAGCGGCAGCTCGCCGCGCTGCGAGGACTGCACATCCCACACACCTTGCAGCAGGAAGCCGCCAATCAGCAAGATCAGGCCAACAGTGGCAGGCAGCAGCAGGGCCACGAACCCCGCGAGGGACGGCAGGACGGACAGCACAAACAGCGTGGCCTGCAACGGGCCGGGCGGCAGCTTCAGGGCCGCCCCCCAGCGGATGCCACCGAGAAAAGACAGGATGACCGCGCCATACCCTATCTGGATCAGCAGGGCGCGTGAAGTTGTGCCCTGTTCGGTCTCCGTGCCCAGGAAAAGAAACGGCAGCCAGAACGGCAGCAGACCGGCCATGCCGAGCCACAGGGCTGGGCCTGGAATCTTGGAAATTGCTTCAGACAGTTTCATGGTCTCGTGCTGTCGGTCCGATGAGAAGACACTGGGATGCTACCACATATAATCAGGGTGCTCAGCAATTGCATAGCGAGTTTGAAAAGCACCGTCCGGCAAACATGCGGACTTAGCTGCCACTCAAAATAGCCAAGCGTATGTCCGGTGCTGGCCCGGGGCAGTCATCAAACTCGGCCATTCTGAACGGTAGCTGTGCGGGGTGGTTTCAACGGGTCATATCAACCGGACGAATGCCCGCTTCTGATCCACAACAGACATATACGTGGGATTCCTCCGATTACCGGGCGGATGGAGGTTTGTTAGCCGGAGCCGGTCGAAATTGAGAAGAAGGCTTTCGTCGCCATCAATTCGATCGAAGAACTTGTGAACGCCATGTTTGGAAAAGATGACGGAGACGGGTGCGGCTACTCATTCCGTTTTGTTTCGTGGTTTGAAAACCAGCGAAATGTTTTTCAGCATGCGAACCGCCGAAAGCATGAGAGACCGCGCGCAGATTCGCATTCAGTGTTTCCCGAAGCGTTACGACGTACGCTTCCGTAATTCCATTTTGACGATCTTACCGTTGGCGTTACGGGGCAAGGGAAAGTCAGAAAATGTTACAAAGTCGGGGATCTTGTAGTCGGCGAGACGGGCGGCGCAGTGGGCTTTGATGTCTTTCGCTGATAGTGCCGGGTCACTGGTATGAACGAAGACTTCCATCTTCTCGCCGAGCACCTCGTCCGGCCGACCGATAGCAGCGCATTCTATGACGGCTTCATGCGCTGAGATCGCATTCTCGATCTCAGCGCTGTAGATGTTGTAGCCGCCGCGAATAATCATGTCCTTCTTGCGGTCATGCAGGCGAAAAAACCCTTCAGCGTCACGCGAGCCCACATCGCCGCTTTTCCAGTAGCCGTCCTGAAATTCTGCACGGGTCTTTTCCGGATTGTCCCAATAGCCGGGCACGACCATCGGACCGCCGATCCATAATTCGCCATGAGTATCGGCGGGTAAGTCTTTTCCGTCCTCACCAACTACGCGAATGTCGGCGCAAGGCAATGCGATGCCGACACTGTCGGCGCGGGTTGTGCCGGTGCCAAGCGGCAGCATGGTGGCCGGCGAGGTTGCCTCGGTCGAACCATAGGCGTTGACCAGGATCAGATCAGGCAATTTTTGCGACAGAGCCTCAATGGTGGATTGCGGCATCGGCGCGCCGCCATAGCCGCCGATGCGCCATTTTGAGAGATCATGATCACCGATCTCGCAACGCAAAAGAAAGAGATTGTACATTGCCGGAACGATCAACGTATGTGTCACCTGCTCCTCCGCCGCAAATTCCAGAAAGGCCTGCGCCTCGAAGACTTCCATTATCACCGTGCAACCGGCGACACGCAGCATGGTGAACAGGATCGCGACGAGGCCGGTGACATGCGACGCCGGTACCGCGAGCAGAGACCGTTCGCTGTCACCAAGCTCCATACAGAGTTCGAAATGCATGGCAGAGTGGACGATGTTGAAATGCGTTAGCATCGCACCCTTGGGGCGGCCGGTCGTACCGGAGGTATAGAGGATAACGGCAACTTCTTCCTCGACTTCCGCAGCTGTGGGCGAGGCTTCGCCCCTTACCGCAATGGTAGCGAAGTCTCGAGCATCGCCAGTTGCCCCACCGATGGAGAAACGATGTTTGAGATTGTCGAGTGCATCGGCGTGTGGAATCTTCGAATCGATGTCGCGGTCATGGATGAGCAGCGCCGCGCCGCTGTGATTGAGGATGTAGGCGAGTTCCGGGGTCTGCTCGCGGATGTTAATCGGAACGGCGATGGCGCCGACGCGTAGCGTTGCGAACAATACAGTCAGGAATTCGGTGCGATTGCCGATGAGCATGGCAACGCGATCGCCTTTGCCAACGCCCTCGGCGTGAAGCCCGGCAGCGAGAGCGGCAACTTCCCGGTCGAGTTGCGCATAGGTCAGGCGCACATTGTCGAAAACGACGGCTTCCCCATCCGCATTCCGGGTGATCGCTTCGGCAAACATCGCGTTGAGGTCAGCAGGGCGTTCAGCGAAGCAGCGCAGTTTGCGTTCGTCAAAATGGGTTTCGTCGCGAATGCGATCGAGGATGCTGTCAGGCCAATTCATAGGCCGCTATTCCCGTCCGTCGAGTGTCCGGCCCGAAACAATCTCGCCGCGCTCGATGACGTATTCACGGTCCATCAACGTATCGGCATGCGCGAGTTCGGATTGCGCGAGCAGGATGGAGCGGCCTTCCTCGCGCAACGCACCAATGACCTCGGCAAGCCGGTTGGCAAGCGCAGGAGCAACACCTTCGAACGGTTCATCGAGCGCCAGCAGTTTCGTGCCCGCCATCAAAGCGCGGCCGAGCGCGACCATCTTTTGCTGCCCGCCGGAAAGCAGCAGTGCCTTGCGGTCTTTCATCTTCAGCAGTTCGGGCATCAGATCGTAGATGAACTTCAGACTGCCCTCATGGTCGAGACCCTCAATCACCCATGACGGCAGCAGGATGTTTTCTTCCACTGTCAGTTGCGGCACAAGGCGGCGGTCTTCGGGCATGTAGCCGATGCCGAGCGATGGCCGGTCATACGCTTCGACGCCCGCCATATCATTGCCGAAAAGTTTCACGCTGCCGGACACCGGTGCGATAATGCCCATAATGGTGCGCAGTGTTGTGGTCTTGCCAGCACCATTGCGCCCCATCAGTCCTATGAATTCGCCGTCATTGATGGTCAGCGAGAGGCCGCGCAGGATCGGCGTCTTCTGGATATCGACGACAATGTTGTCGAGTTCGAGGATCATTTGATGGCCCCCGTCACGTAGCGTTGCACCATCTCGTCTGAAAGCGCCTCTTCCGGCGTGTCGTTGGCAATGATCTCACCATCGTAAAAGGCGAGAATGCGCTGCGAGTATCGTGTCACGATGTCCATGTCGTGCTCGACGAACAGGATGGTGACCTGCTCCTTCGCCAACACTTCCATCACCAGATCCATGATCGGATACTTTTCTTCCGCCGCGACCCCGCTTGTCGGTTCGTCGAGCAGCACGACCTTGGGGTGACCGGCAATCGCCATCGCGATATCGAGCAGCTTGCGCGACCCGGCAGAAATCTCGCTCATCCGATTGTCACGGAAATCGGCAAGATTGAATTTCTCCAGTTCTGCCATCGCGCGGTCGGCGTTTGAGGATGACAGAGCACGCTTGATGAAGGACGGCGTTTCGTTGCTTCGAATGGCAAGCGCGATGAGCATGTTTTCAAGCACCGAAAGCTCGGCGCAAAGTTGCGGGATCTGGAAGGAACGGCAGACACCGATTTTGCTGATCGCACGCGGACCCATCGCGGTGATATCGGTGCCGTCAAAGACGATGCGACCGCTATCCGGCTTTATATAGCCCGTCACCATATTGACGAAGGTGGTCTTGCCCGCACCGTTGGATCCGATGAGGCTCCAGACAGCGCCTGTCGGTACGGCGACATCAATGTCTTTGGCGGCGGTAATGGCGGCAAAGTTCTTGTTGACGCCCTCGGCGAGAAGGATGGGATGGCTCATGTGCCCTTCCTTTCACGGTCACGCTTGGAAAGCAGCGAGCCGAGCCCGTTCGGCAGCAGATAAATGACAATCAACAGGAAGACACCGAGCGATAATTGCCATGTTGTCGGGAAGTAAAGGTTCGAGAAGGAGCGGACGAGTTCCAGAATAATGGAGGAAACGAAGACGGCACCGACCGAATAGAAGCCGGAAAGAATGCCGACGAAAACGAATTCCCCCGACGTGGTCCAGAATGCGAATTCCGGATCGACATGGCCGATGGCGAGAGCCGCGATCACGCCACCTGCACCACCAAGTCCGGCGGCGAAAACGTAAGCGACGGAAATGGCGCGACGCACTGAGCAGCCGAGGTATTCGATCCGCAGTTCGTTCTCGCGAATTCCCAGGAGAATGAGCCCGCGTTCGCTATTGAAGAAGATGCGCATGGCCCCACAGGCCAGCACCACCATCAGCGAGGTGAAGATGAAAAGGGCGAAGCCGAGATCGCGTCCTGACGGGCTGTAGCCAAGGAATGTCGGCGCGGCGACGTTGAGACCATCCGTGCCGCCAATGATATTCATCTTGGCAAGCGTACCGTAGAGAATCATGGAGAGCGACAGGCTAAGCATCGCAAAGAAGATGCCGCGATAATTTGCAAGCAGGGGCCCGAAGATCGCACCAATAATGGCAGCGCTGATGATGCCGAGTACGGTAAGCAGGGCGATATCGGTGATGCCTGTCCACCCACTCATGAACGCGGCGACGTAGGCGCCGATGCAATAAAACAACCCTTGTCCGAATGAGACCAAACCGGCGCGCATCAGGCAGATGATG
>CAVWYF010000012.1:0-51998 GCA_963759095.1 uncultured Alphaproteobacteria bacterium
CTGGCTGGATTGACACAGGCCCCGTTTAGCTTAGGCGAACACAGGGCATCACCTGTCATCCACAAGAATTCATTGAGTTTCTCAGAATCCACGAGCCAGTCTTGCGTGTAGCCAAGGCCGAAATCAACACCACCCGAACTATTGCCGCGCAGAAATGGTGGTCCCTCTTCTGAGCGCTCGTAAAATCCCACATCATAGCGTCCTACGGGTTGCCACGTCCCCTCATCGCTCAGTTCATAGCGGATCACCCTGGCCTCATGCGGAAAGGCGAAAGCTTCGTCTGACTGTAGACCTTTGTTGCGCACCCCGCCGCGTTCCGAAACTACCATGATGTTTTGCTCAGCACACTTGGGAAACGCAATGTCAGCTACCGGATGACTGTATCCAACACGCGCAATATCCTCCGGATTGACGAAGAAATCCGGTAGGAAGAACTCACGCCTTACGCTACTTGTGTCAAAGCGACCGTCGTCTGCGATACGTACGGACCACAATGAATTGCGTCTATCATCTCCTGCTGCCGCCCAATCCGGATTGCCCAACCCTTGGCTTGCCCATATGGCATAGTAAAGCCGCACTTCCTCAGAGCTTTCATCACGGCGCACGCCAAGTCCCCAAACCCGGCGGCGAAAGTCTGCATAGTTCCAGCATTCCGGTGTCGTACTAAACTCACCGGCAGAACATGCATCGGTTAGAGCTGTGCTTGATGGATCAAAAGCCACTGGCTGCAAGGCAGCGCTCGTACCGGCCGTTACGTCAAAGAAGTTTGTTCGCCCCTCTTTACCGTGATCAAAATGACCCAAGTCCTGACCATCATCCGCTCTCAGTCTGTGTATCATGCCTGTCTCAAGGTCTGAGACGTAAAGCTGTTTGTTCCACTTATCGTAGGCAATGTTGCCAAGAGCGGCACCGCTATTTGCGCGATCCCGCAATGTGATTTTGGCAAACACCTCAGGCGTGTAACGGTTATCCTTATTGAGTATATAGACTGTTCCCGGCCCAGCAGCGGGACCCCACATGCCCGACATCCAATCGTTGTTGTCAGCAGACCTGTGCAACCCAAAAGCAGATGTCGCGGTAAGGAAGACATTGGGGGGAACCTGGTCATCGAGTGCCACGCCAAATACTTGCCCGACTTCAGCAGCCGTGACGGGCATGCGCTGCGGCTCATCGACCCAATGTTGTCCCTTTGGCGCCGCGCCAGGATTGCGGATGTCGACGATGCTGCCCACCACTCCTTCAGGCAGAATAACGATCTTTCCATCTTCCGCCGTGATACCAGAAAATCGTGTTGCGTAGGCCTCGCCTGGTTGCAACATTGGCTCAGCTTCCTGAGCCTTAATGTCTTGACCAAAAACACCAAGCACTAGAACGATGAATGAGACGATCAGATATCCATACGACTTAGCTTGTCCGGTTGTTTTGCGAGATGACTTACATTCTGCACTGATTGAACGCTTAAACATTGTTTCACTCCCGAAAACCACAGACGTCGGATTGCAATCTGCTATCTTATCTGGGCAAGCCCACGAACACGCTAAGCTCGCATTGCAATTGCTTAGGACATCAAGCCAATATACAATTATTCAGGCTGCGCTAAGCTCTGCCCGAACGCCTTGATCTAACGCAAACAGCTCGCAGTCGACACACCTAAATCAACCGTAAGCATTTGATTATAAATAATATTTTGGTGAAAAAACTTGCGCTCGCTAGGGCGTGGGTCGCTCTTGTCGGCGTGTTCTGCCTGCTTGGCTGGAATCAAACGGTGACATAGAAGGAATTTCGTCGACCGTTCCTCTCCGTAAATCGAATGGCGTAGGTGATTTCTTCCTACACGCACCAATCAGCGAACTACACCGGCCCTGCTTAGACCTCAACCAAGCATGCGACACTAGAGATCGAACATGTTCGCGGACACTGAAGCAAGCGGAGCCAAACCGCAGCGCCCCTCACTCAACTTGAATGCTGTCGAGATAGATTAGGAGCTCAAGCTCAATGGTGCGGGCGATATATTGATCATAGTCGATCGTCAAAGACTCACCCCATACCGGCATTTCACGTGTGCCGTGGGCATCAGTCCCAGTTCGACCATCAATATAGTCGAGCGCTCTCATGGCCGGAAAGTGACCGCCATTATTTTTCGCTAGCAACGTCAGGTTTGTTGGCGGAGTCTTAAGAACACCAGCCACCGGGCCGTCACCCCGCCCGTCTTCGCCATGACAGGCGGCGCACAGACGATTGTACTCATCGGCCCCTGAAATTTCACCATACTCGGCAAAATTTTCTGACTCTGGAGCTTGGGACGTTGCTTGATCTTGAGTCTCAGAAGCTTGGGGCGTTGTTTCACCCTCAGCCTGAGGGAGTGGCGTCTGATCCTGAGCTGCAGCAACGGCACCCTGCAAGATAAGTCCCAGCCCAACTGCAATAACGGCTGCCTTGATTGCGTTTGACGTCATCCTGTCCTCCACCTTTTTCGAGTGATATTTGAAATTCAAAACTCCACATGCCCTTGGACGCGCATCGCCGCCAAAAATATTATAGAACTTTTGGCCTTCGGGAATATGACCTGAATCAAGCATTCACACGATCAACGTGTAGCTATGTCTTGTGGCTCCAGCTGTAACTGTCAGATTTTCATATTCTGGATCTTCAAGAAGTCAGTTGATCTGCCGAACTGCTCTCTGCAACAACCGTTTTGTTGAGCAGTTCATCGAAGACATCGAATGCAACCGCTTTAATCTGAACTTCTGCTACAGGTTAACTACTACCCTTTCAGCCCGGTGCCCGTGTAGTCCGTTGACCATCCTAAAGCAGACGAAAACGGCATGAAAGCTGACATCGCCGATGAAACGTCATCAACAGACGTTCGCAACAGTTTGAATGGGCTCAGGCCCACTCTGCCGGCGACTTTGTTCCACAGGCGCGGACGTCACACACTCTGTACCGGCCAGCGGTGCAAACACATCGTCAGGCCGATCAGACCACATTGATCACTGATCCATTGGTTTCTATGCGCCGGATCATCAGGTGGGCATGGTAGTGCATGGCGCATTTGATCGCATAGAGCAGCAAAACATACGGGTCGCGGCGTGCGACCCAGATCCGGCACAGACGCAATTTGTATTCGCGTCTGAGCGCAGCCTCCGGCACGCCCCACATTAGCCGGAAAAACAGACCGAGCGCACCAGCACAGAACCTAGCCTTAGCCTGCCAACCTCGCCATCGGTGACGCTGCCAGTATCGCGTCTGGCCCCCCCGCGGTGTGAGCCGCCCATCGAGATAAAGACTGTCTATCCGATCGAAATAGGCGGAAGGTTCATAGAGGCTTGCCATCAAGTCGGCATAGCCTTCAGCCAACTCCGCCTGGGTCATATTTAAGGGGATGACGTTGGTGCCAAATGCAGGTTGATCAGCCGGATCGAGCCGGTCCGCCTCGGCCAACCGCTTGTGGAGTGGGGTCTTTGGGATGGCGACAAGCATCCCAATCATTGCATGAACGATGCGGGCGTCCTCGATGAAGCGTCGCTGTGCCTCGAAGATCGACCGATCGTCATTGTCAAAACCAACAATCATGCCGCACCAGACCTCGATTCCCGCATCCTGGATTCGGTGGACACGGTCGACCATGGTACTACCTCTCACATTCTGCAGTTTCTTGGTCTCGCGCAGGGATGCTTCGTTCGGGCTCTCGATGCCGATAAAGACAGAAAGGATATTGGCCCCGACCATCAATTGCAGTAGTTCTTCGTCCTCGGCAAGGTCGAGTGACGCCTCGGTGAAAAAGATGAATGGATATCCGTTCGCTTCCTGCCAGTCGGCGACGGCCCTTAGCACCGGTTTGATCGCCTTCTTGTTGCCAATTAGGTTATCGTCAACAATGAACACCATCTCCACACCCTGTTCCAGGAGGGCCTCCAGCTCCTTGATGATCTGACTGCTGGGTTTTATCCGTGGCCGCCTGCCGAAGATGACGATGATGTCGCAGAACTCGCAGGTAAATGGGCAGCCGCGCGAGAACTGGACGCTGCCGAAGGCGTATTGGTCCATGGAAAGAAGATCGAATCGCGGCACCGGCACCATCGACATGTTCGTGAATTCCGCTTGCTCATAGCGCCTCTCCGTACACCCAGCGGCCCAGGCCTCAAGGAAGGCAGGCCACGTCTCTTCCGCCTCTCCGATAAACACAAAATCGGCGAGTTCACCAAAATAGTGCTCATCTACCGTTACCCACGGGCCGCCGACCACGGTCGTCACTTGGCGACGCTTCAACTCGGTGAGGATCTCACGCATCCGGAACCGATGTACGCTCATACCGGTCAGACCGACGATGTCCGCTTGGGCACACCGCTCAAAGTCGATCGGTTCGACGTCCTCGTCAATAATGGTAACGCTGTGCTCATCTGGCGTCAGTGCCGCCAGTAGCGGCAGACTGGCAACCGGCATGTTCGCCCGCTTGCCAAATAGCGGAAGCGCATGCTCAAGTCCCCAAAAGGAGACGTCAGATCTTGGATTGATCAACACGATGTCAATCATGAGAATTTACCCCCTCAGAAGCTGTACTGATCGATTAGGAAGCCAAACATCCCATTTGTTCGAGATGTCCCACATAACACGTCAGGCTGGCAAAAAAGTGACACTACGGTTGATGTTAGAAGGTGATTCAAGGCCTGGTACGCGAGTTCCGGTTTGGGTCACAAGCAGACCTGTTGCTAGCCATCCGGTCAGGTCCGCTATGTGCCATTAGCTGCCGTCGCCGATGATTGATTTCAAAGGCAGCACAGCGGACCTTTCGGGCATTGAGTTTCGGGCAGAATGACACGGTTGTGACAAAGGATTTTTGGGTTTGGGGTTTGGGAACAAAAATCAGTAACCATTCCCTAGTCTGGAAGTCCCAACCGCTTCAGGTTGGCAACCATCCGAATTCATAAAGTGTGTTGGGAAAACCATGGCTTCATGGACCTTCCCCGCTGTCAGGTCCGGGTAGGCCACCATTAACTCCTTAAAGGCTGATTCTGCCTTTTCAATATCACCGTTGGCAGACAAGGCAGAACAGTAACTGCGATATATCCATTTCGCCCCAGGTCGTTCCTGTAACGCCTTTTCATAGTAGACAATCGCTTCCTCATATCGTTCTGCCATTTCCAGAACCGAGGCCATGCCAACATATGTGTTGAACGTGAGTGGATCGTATGGGCTGAGCCGTATTGATCTTTCGAAACACTGCAGCGCTTCTGACGGATTATCCGAATATGCAGCAATCCATCCTCGGCGACTCCAAGCCCAAGAGGAATTTGGGTCAATTGCCACGGCTTTATCAAGCAGGATCTTGCCGGTGCCGAAATTGCGAACGATCGAGTGGACGACGCCCAAAACGGTCAAAACGAGTGGATCGTCGCCGCTTATCCCGGCCGCCTTTTCGCCAAGTCTTAGCGCCTCCGACTTGGTGGCTGCAATGTCGTCGGTCCAGTTGTAGACAACGTGTTGAGCGAGGCACCAAGCCTTCAGAGACAGAGCCAGCGGATAGTCGGGATCGATTGCAAGTGCTTTGTCGAGGTGCCCGATCGCAGTTTCAGTCTCAGCCTTTTCAAGATGCCAGCAACCCATCAAGGCGCGCATGGTATGGTCGTAGGCACCATATTCTTGTGGACGCTTGCGCACCACACGCTCGGCTTCTGCAAGCTGAATAGAGGGTTGGAGCGCTCCGGCCACCTGCTCCGTGATATTGTCTTGCAGTTCGAATATATCGTCTAGCGTACCGTCGAAACGCTGTGCCCAAACATGAGCACCGTTCTCCGTTTCGATAAGTTGAGCGGTTATTCGGACGCGATTTCCAGACCGCTGCACACTACCTTCGAGAGCGTAGGCAACGCCAAGATCACGACCGACTTCGCGAATATCAAACTGCTTGCCCTTATAGGTAAATGCAGTGTTGCGTGCGATTACAAAAAAGCTGCTTACCTTGGCGAGTGCCGCTGTTATGGCTTCGACCATTCCATCAGAAAAATACTGCTGATCTGGATCATTGCTCAAATTGTCAAAGGGAAGAATCACCAATGACGGTTTGTCGGGCACGGACAACCTTCTTTCGCTGCCCGCGCGTTTAGCAAGTGTTTCTGGCCAGCAAAAAACCCGGATCGGCCGCTCTATGTTCTTGAATACCTGCTCACCGGCATCAAAAAACGGCTCCGACACTTGATTGACCAAACTTTCCTTTACGATTGATGAAATGCATATACCTCCCGGTTCTGCATAAGTTTCAAGGCGCGTGGCAACGTTTACGCCGTCCCCATAAATATCATTGCCATCTATAATTATGTCACCGAGATTGATGCCTATGCGTACAGCAAGCGCATTTTCGCTGTCGGCCAGGGTTTTTTGCACCTCAAGCGCACATTCGACTGCGTTAACTGCTGAAGCAAATTCCAACAATGCTCCATCACCCATCAGCTTTACGAACCGCCCTTTTAACCTATCGACTACGGGCTGCACTATTTCCATTCGCAGTGTCTTGATCCTGGCGAGTGTTCCAGCCTGGTCTTTTTCCATCAACGACGAGGAACCAACCACGTCCACCGCCATGATTGCCGACAGTCTGCGTTCCATACATCTATGCCCTATGTTACCGATCGCGCCACATTGGGAGGGACGGTTCTATTTCGATATTCCTTATGATTGAGCAATACCCAGTCTATCCAAGCGCAAGAAGTTATCGACCAGACTATATTCCGCGAAAGAGCAAAAGAGAAAGCATTACATTGGCATGTTCCTGCCATTACGAATTAGCCTCAATGTCTGCTCAGCGCTCCAAACCGTCGTTCGCTGCATTGCACCCGGATGGCTGTTGAGGGTCACAAGCAGCCATCAGCAATCGTTTCGTCGCACGGCAGCTATGTGCCAGAAACGGAAGTTCAAACTACAAGCTTCGCGCGCAAGCATCCCACAGAGGCGGCAACTCAAACGTAGTTTTGGATGGATTTTTGGGACACGTCACAAACGACTGTTTTTGACTGCCTATGGGCCATTACAGGACAGTTCGTTGAGCCTAAACGCTGCACATGGCAAGAGCCGGGTCCATCTCAGGAAAGTCATCAAGACACACACCAACGATTTGAACTGCAGGTGTTCTGTCAATCAGAGTTACCAAAGCATGGTCACCATTGGGAAACGTACACCTCAAGATGAGCCGTTGGTAAGTGATAGGTTCACGCACGCCACCATGCTTTCTGGAAATCTTGGTATAGATGTGATCAATCCGGATGCCGCCACTTCGCAGGATATTGTCATATGACTGGCTCACATACCGGTCGGCAGCGCTTGCCATCGGATCATCGGAAAGCGGTCTGCCGATTGCGCTTTTCGCCCATTCCCATCCCAGCCATGTTGCATAGGAAGACTTTTCGCCGATACTGACACATAGCCAATCATCGTGGTGCCGCCGATATGCAAGCAGGTAATCCCTGACTGCATCAAACTCCGGGGCTTCCAGTTGCGCTCTGGATTCCACCCAGCAAAGCAGCCCTTTCTGTATGAGCGGTGTTCCGTTTTTCCAGATCGTGTCGATGGAATGCTGCTGTGATAAATAGGGAACCTCTGAATCTGCATCGTATAATACCGCGGTCAGACCATTGACGATTCTGATGTCATTACGAATCCAGGCCTCGTCAAGCTGGAGTATTTGCTCAGCTTCGACTAACGCCAATTCACCTTCCCTGGTCAGGACAAACTGGCGATCAACAAAAGCAAGTAGCTTTTCTCCCCTTAGTGACTGTAGCATTTCGATATGGCGCCGCACAGTTTGCCGGGTTGAGCCTAGATGGTTGACCGCGTGGGTGAGGTTAAGAAACTTCGCTAGGGTTACGAACGAGCGCAGCATTTCGTGCATGATGTTTGGCGGACGCTGCACAGTGGGCTGTCTTTTGTTCAATTCACGGTTCCCTATTTCTCACAGCAACATCCCCCAGCGGGTGAAACAAACACAGGTATGCATGGTTTTTTGGACACAGAGATAACGACCGTTTTTGACTACCTACCCTTGCGTGTACTTCTGTCAAGGCCGATCCTCCGCAATATCAGCTTTCGAATGCAAACCGGCCGTGTCGGGAGATTGGCCGAGACGGTAGCTATGTGCCAAAAGCAGGCCATTGAGACAACTGATCTTGAGGCACGTATCATCAAGCTGGAGGGAGGGTCCCAATGAGCAGCCGTCTCAACGCTCGGGTTTCTGGACTGGAGGAACAGCGCAACTCACAAATGCAGTGTCGCGAATTATCTCCAGAGGAACTCGCACGTCATATCATCTTCACGCTCCACCGCATCAAGCATGGTTACACAAAGAACGATAAACTGCTCGAATTGCTGCGGCGCATTCCCACTTTTCGAGATCGCTTGGACCAATTTATGAGCAACGATTGATTTCGAGGTGCCGTTTAATTCTTACCAGCAGGGGCAAAAGCTGCATTCAATTCACTGCAATCAGCCTGAGAATTTTCGTTCGTGAAGCAGTGAATGAGCATCTTGGACCCGCACAGAAGCCTAGGCCTTGTCTATCGAAAAGGTGTCCATGTGCTTACTATGTGCTTACTGGGCAAAACTTACGAATTGCGTTACAGACCTAAGTCATTGAATTATTTGGTGAGCCCGCACGGGTTCGAACCGTGGACCTACTGATTAAAAGTCAGTTGCTCTACCAACTGAGCTACGGGCTCCCAAAAGCCGGCATGTGACGTTTGAAACGTTTGAAAACCGGCAGGTATATAACCTCCTGGCGGAGGTCAGTTTCAGGCTTTCACCTGAATCAGCGTTCGCGGAACGCGTGATTGAGTTGGTCCCTAAACGGTTTCAACAAATAACTCAAGGGGCTGCGACCATTGGTTTGCATATAAGCTTCCGCCGGCATGCCGGCCTTGAGTTCAAGACCGTTGAGTTTGGCCTTTTCCTTGTCGTCCAGCTTGAGCCGAACGGTGTAAAATGGCGGCTGGCTGGGCTCCGGCTGCTTGAGATCAGCACTCACCAGGCTGACCCGGCCCAGGATCTGTGGGGTGACGGTTGAGACCGCATTGGGAAAGCGCATGATCGCCTCCTGGCCCAGAAACACCTGGTCAATATCCTGCGGGCGGACATTGGCCTCCACAACCAGCGGATCTTCCTCCGGTACGATCATCATCACCGCATCACCCGGCGCAATAACCCCGCCGATGGTATGCACAGCAAGCTGATGCACAAATCCATTGCGCGGTGAGCGGATGTCAATCCGCTTTAGCTTGGCCGACACGGCAATCCGGCGCTCGTCAAATTCAGCGATCTTGGCCTCGGCCTCACGCAATTCCGTCAGCGTGGTGGTAAGTGCATCATCCTGCAATTGCAGGATCTGGATTTCCACTTCACCGATCTGTCCGCGCGCTCGGGCAATCTCGGCGAGATGCTGACCGGTTTCACCGGCAAGACGTTCCCGCTCGCGCTCCAGCCCGAGCACCCGGGTCACCTGAACAAGGCCCTGGGAAAGCAGGTCCTGCATCGCCGTGAGTTCTTTTTCAATCAGCTTTTTCTGATTCTCCTTGGCCTTCAGCTGGGCCTGAACGCCGGTGATCTCCTGGTTCAGTTGCGCGATGCGTTCCCGCAACTGTTTGGTCCGGCCTTTCAATGATGCTGTCTGCGAGACAAACAGGCTTTCCTGGCCGGACAGCATCTTGCGGATCAGCGCTTCGTCACGCCGCGCCTCAAGTTCCTCATCAAACACCAGGGTTTCCTTGCCGTCGCGCTGGGCGCGCAGCCGCACGGCCTTGGCAACCCACTCAATTCGAATTGTATCGATGATACCGAGCTCGGCCTTGGTGTCTGTCGGATCAAGCCGGATCAGCAAATCACCTGCATTCACCATGTCGCCGTCGCGCACCTTGATGTCGGCAACGATGCCGCCGTCGCGATGCTGGACGCGTTTGGTATTGCCGTCAACGACCATGGTGCCGGGCGCAATCACCGCACCTCGGAGTTCAGTCAGCACGGACCAGCCGACGACGCTGCCCATGATGACGATTATCCCGGCAAAACCTGCCAGCTGGTAGCGTCGCATTGAGTTGCGGGTGGTGTCGCTCATGGCTGTTTTCCTGTATCGGAGACAATTGAAAGAGTGCTGGCGGTTTGAAGACCGTTTACCGGAGCTGCGGGCGCTGCATGGCGCCTCTCATCATTTGGCGGGCGGTTCTGCAACACTTTGGCAAGCACTTCCTCTTTCGGTCCGAAAGCCACCTGCTTTCCGTCTTTGAGCATCAACAGAGTGTCGATGGCGGCAAGCGCGCTGGGGCGATGCGCCACCACAATCACGGTTGCCCCTCGCTTGCGGGCGTTGGCGACGGCCTGCACCAGAGCAGCTTCGCCTTCGGCATCAAGATTGGCATTTGGTTCATCCATGATCAACAGCACCGGATCGCCATACATGGCGCGGGCAAGACCAATACGCTGCAACTGCCCTGCAGACAGCCGGTGCCCGCCGGCACCCACCCGGGTGTTGTAACCGTCCGGCAGTTTGAGGACCATATCGTGCACAGCCGCCTGGCTTGCTGCAGCCACGATCTTCTGCGGATCGGCTTCAGGCTCAAAGCGCGAGATGTTCTCCGCCACCGTGCCTTCAAACAATTCGACATCCTGCGGCAGATAGCCGAGATGCTTGCCGAGGGTCACGGAATCCCACTGGCGCACTTCCGCACCATCAAGACGAACCTTGCCACGCATTCTGGGCCACGCCCCGACTATGGCGCGGGCAAGCGTAGACTTGCCTGCACCGGTAGGGCCTATCACGCCGAGACCGGTACCGGCATCAATCTTGAACGACACATTGAACACGATCGGCTTGTCGCTATCGGCAACAAACGCGCTAACACCGTCAACTTCAAGCGCACCTTTCGGTGCCGGCAACGGCATTGGTTCTGCAGGTGCCGGTGTCTGCTTCATCAACTCGGACAGGCGTGTCCATGCACGGCGAAACCCGAGATAGGGCTGCCAGTGTGCAACCGCCTGTTCAACCGGTGCGAGCGCACGCGCCATGATGATTGAGGCGGCAATCATGGAGCCTGCAGAAATTTCCTGCTGCACGGCAAGCAGCGCACCAAGCCCCAGCATGCCGGACTGGAACATCAGTCGCAGTGTGCGCGACATGGTGGAAATCAGGCCACCGCGATTGGAAGCCGACGTTTGCGCGTCAAGAGCCGTTGACTGCACACTCTCCCAGCGGTTTCGCATGACATCAGACATGCCAAGCACGCTGGAGACTTCTGCATTACGCAAGCTCTCATCAGACATGACCTGTGCCTGGGCGATAGCTTTCTGCGCTTCTGCAGAAGGCTCTTTCATTATCCGGTTATTGATAACCGCCAACACCGACAAGATCGCGATCGCAACGGCTGCTGCCATGCCCAGCCAGGGATGCATCAGATAGATGACAAACAGATAGATCGGTGCCCACGGCATGTCGAAAAAGGCAAATGGGCCAGGGCTAGACACGAACTGGCGAACTGTCAGCAAATCCGAGATCGGTGAGTTTCGAACCTGCGGGTTGCCCTTGGTGGCATGAAAATTCATCATGTCGAACGCGCGCGCCCGCAAGCCCTCGTCAAGCTGGCGCCCGATCTGCACCATCACCCGGCTGCGGATAAACTCAAGAAACCCGTACAGGATATAAAGGGTTGCCGCGAGCAGCACCAACGCTGTGAGTGTTGAAATGCTGCCGCTATTCAAAACCCGGTCATATACCTGCAGCATGAACAGTGGGCCGGTCAGCATCAACAGATTGATGATAAAACTGAACAGCCCGGTAGACACCAGCGCCATTCGCCCACTCTTCAACGCCGCATATATATTTTGCGCGTTCTGCTGCTCACCGTTCGCCATACTGTTCACCTTGCCCCCTGCGTTTCCACACGACAGCAAACACCCCCCGGTGAAATGTGTGCCGTCTTACGGATAAAACCCAATCATGGTTAACATCTGGTAAGAATCCGGCAGTTTGCGTTTCAACTACTTGCCGGTGGCCCAGAGCAAAACAAGACCGGCAGCAGCAGCAAGCATAACCCAGGTCCACATGCCGGACATGGTTTTTACCTGCGGCGGGATATTGTCGCTTGCTGTTTTCTTGGCCGTTTCAGCCATCTGGCCGGCACTTGACGCCGCCGACTTCGCCGCTGAAGTCACCTCGCCGGCGGCTTCGTTTGCAACATTTGCCGCGCTGGACGCAACCTCACTCGCCGCAGCACTTGCCGAACTGGCCGTGGACGCTGCGGATTTACGCACCGCGCTTGTGGTTTTCGAGGCGGTAGAAGCAGCCGACTTGGCAGCCGTTTTAGCAGCAGGCTTGGATTTTGCTGCCGGTTTGGCCGCAGCCTTTGTTGCCTTGGCTGCCGGTTTCGGGGCTACTTTTTTCGCAGCCGTCTTCGTGACAGCCGGTTTAGCAGCAGGTTTCTTTGCTGCCGCTTTCTTCGCAGTTGGTTTCTTTGTCATGTCAGTGTCTTCTGAACCTTGGCTAACAATTTTGTTGAATTTTTTAAAAAAATCCGCTGCCATCTTCTTGGCCGTCGAATTGATGAGTCGGGAACCGATTTGGGCCAGCTTCCCGCCTACTTGAGCATCGACATCGTATGACAATTTGGTTGCTGAGTCGCCAGTGTCGCTCAACCTTACTGTCGCACCGCCCTTGGCAAACCCGGCAACCCCGCCCTTACCTTCACCTGAAATCACGTAGCTGCGGGGCGGGTTCAGCTTCGACAGTTTTACGTTACCGACAAACGAGGCTTTGACCGGTCCGACCTTGGCGACCACCTTGGCTTCGAACTCCGTGTCGGATTTCTTTTTGACTTCCTGGCAACCCGTGATGGCCTGCTTCAGAATTTCCGGGTCATTGAGCGCGTCCCATACTGCCTGGCGCGGTGCTGCAATGACTTCTTCGCCGGTCATTTTCATCTGGTAAGACTCCTGCAAAAAATGAGAATAGCGTTATGTCGCATGCCCATGGCACAAGCGTCAACAACACCTCACTCCGCATTATGCAGAATGGTCCCCCGCTTCCCATTTCGCTTTGGTGTCAGATCTGAAAACCTCAAAACGATCCTGATCGATTGCGCTGCGCATCCCGGCCATCAAATGTTGGTAATATGCAATGTTCGCCCACGACACGATCATCATGCCCAGTATCTCCCCGGCCCGCACGAGATGATGCAGGTAGGCGCGCGAATAATCCCGCAAGGCAGGGTGGTCAATGGTTTCATCCAGGGGGCGCTCATCCTCGGCGAATTTCGCATTGCGCAGGTTCATCTTGCCGGTGCTGGTGAAGGCCTGCCCGTGCCGTCCTGATCTGGTCGGCATGACGCAATCAAACATATCCACGCCGCGCGCCACGCTTTCCAGCAGATCAAGCGGCGTACCGACCCCCATCAGGTAGCGTGGCTTGTCCTGGGGCAAATGCGGTTGTGTCGCCTCGATGGTCGACAGCATGATCTCCTGCCCTTCACCGACCGCCAGTCCACCAATGGCATAGCCGTGAAAGCCAATGTCGATCAGCCCCTTGGCCGACTGTTCACGAAGCTCCGCATCGGCGGCACCCTGCACAATGCCGAAGCACCCCCTGCCCGGCTGCTCGCCAAATGCCTCGCGCGACCGCTGAGCCCAACGCAGCGACAGTTTCATGGCACGTTCTGCATCCTCACGAGTGTGGGGAAACGCCACGCACTCATCCAGCTGCATGTGAATTGTCGAACCCAGCAGGCGTTGAATTTCCATGGAGCGCTCCGGGCTCAGAAAATGTTTCGATCCGTCAATATGGGACTGGAAAGTCACCCCATCCTCGGTCAGCTTGCGCAACTGGGCCAGCGACATGACCTGGAAGCCGCCTGAATTGGTCAGGATCGGCCCCCTCCAACCGGACATCTTGTGCAAGCCGCCGAGTCTGGCGACCCGCTCAGCTCCAGGCCGCAGCATAAGGTGGTAGACATTGCCGAGAATGATGTCGGCGCCCGCATCACGCACCTGATCCATGTAGAGCGCTTTGACCGTACCGGCAGTACCGACGGGCATAAAGGCAGGTGTGCGAATGTCACCATGCAAGGTGTGCACGGTTCCACGGCGGGCAAGCCCATCCGTTTTATGCAAGGTAAAGGAAAAAGCGTCAGTCATTGTGAGGCAGGCCATAGCAGGCTTGAGTCGCCATAGGAATAGAAACGATAGCCTTTGGCAATCGCATGGGCATAGGCGGCCTGCATTGTGTCCAGCCCGCAAAACGCGCTGACCAGCATGAACAGGGTTGAGCGCGGCAGATGAAAATTGGTCATCAGGCCATCCACTGCGAGAAACCGATAACCCGGCGTGATGAAAATATCTGTCGCTCCTGCCCAGCCCTGCAGGCGGCCGTCTTTATCCGCTGCGCTCTCCAGCAGGCGCAGGGCGGTCGTGCCGATGGCGATGATGCGTCCACCCGCAGCGCGCACTGCAGTCAGGCGTTGCGCGACGCCCGGGTCCACCTCTCCCCATTCGGAATGCATTTTGTGTTCGGTGGTGTCGTCTGCCTTCACCGGCAGAAATGTTCCGGCCCCCACGTGCAATGTCACAAACTCGTGGCTTATCCCGCGTTCGGTGATGCGACGCATCAGGTCAGCGGTGAAGTGCAATGAGGCCGTGGGAGCTGCGACAGCACCGTCACGAACAGCGAATATGGTCTGATAGTCATCAGCATCACGTTCATCAGTCGGGCGTTTCGACGCGATATAGGGCGGCAATGGCATGACGCCTTGAACAGCAATGGCGTTGTCCAGGTCGGCACCGACAAGATTGAACTCCAGCTCGATTTCGCCGCCATCGTTCTTGGCCGGCACACCTGCAACCAGATCATCTGAAAATGTGATGTTGTCGCCGACCTTGAGCTTGCGGCCCGGTTTGGCGAAAGCCAGCCAGGTTGCATCTGCCGTTCTTTGATGCAGGGTCACTTCTATAACCGGTTCGCTGTCGCCACGTCCGGTTCGCCGTCCGGTCAGACGGGCGGGAATGACGCGTGTGTCGTTGAACACCAAAACATCACCCGGCTTCAGGTGATCGGCGAAATTGGAAACCAGATCATCAGACAGAGGTCCGTCGGGATGAACAATCAATTGCCGCGCCGCATCGCGCGGACTTGCCGGGCGCAGAGCAATCAGGTCTGGCGGCAACTCGAAATCAAACAGATCAACTTTCATCCGAGATGCCGCCAGGTTTTGCTTGGTTAGCCGGCGTCGGCCATAACCTGCATTTTTTCAATGCGATCCGGTCCCTGTACCGGTTCACCGCGCTTGAACTTGTCGACATTATCCATGCCTTCAACAACTTCACCCCAGACGGTGTACTGCCCGTCAAGGAAGCCGCAATCACCGAAGCACAGAAAGAACTGGGAATTTGCTGAATCAGGCATGCTGGAGCGCGCCATGGAGGCCGTGCCGCGTACATGCGGTTCGCTGGAAAACTCAGCCTTGAGGTTTGGCTTCTCGGATCCACCTGTTCCGGTGCCGGTCGGGTCGCCGCCTTGCGCCATGAAACCATCTATGACGCGGTGAAACGGCGTACCGTCATAAAAGCCTTCGCGGGCGAGTTCCTTGATGTGGGTAACATGGCCTGGTGCCAGGTCCGGACGCAGCTTGATGACAACGCGCCCCTGGGTTGAGTCCATGATGAGTGTGTTTTCTGGATCTAGATCGGCCACAAGGCTCTCCTTCGTTGTGTCCATGATTGAAACGGAATAGGTGTTGAAAAAATTGCTCTACCTGATGCTCATCTTCAGGATCTTGTCAGGATTTGCCGGCGGTTCGCCCTTGTTGACCTGGTCGATGCACTCCATGCCCGACGCCACCTGTCCCACCACCGTATATTGACCGTTCAGAAGAGTTCACCGGGGGCAAACATGATGAAGAACTGCGAGTTTGCGCTGTCCGGATTGCTGGACCGGGCCATGCCGACCGTACCGCGCTTGAAAGGCTCTGACGAAAATTCGGCTGGAATATTCGGCAAATCCGATTTGCCGGTGCCGGTGCCGGTCGGATCGCCGGTCTGGGCCATGAATCCGTCAATCACCCGGTGAAACACAATGCCGTCATAAAATCCTTTGGCGGCAAGCGTTCTGATCTGGGCCACGTGCTTGGGCGCGATATCTGCTCTCATATCGATCACAACCGGGCCACACTTCAGATCCATCACGATCTTGTCTGCAGCATGTGCAGGCGCAAGATTGAGTACTGTCACAGCGCAAATTCCGGCCAATGCCGCACCAAGTTCTTTTCTCAACATAACTCTCCAGGGAATTGCAATTATTGGGTTTTCAGGGTTTCAAGAACAGCTGAATTGACGGCCTCTGGCACAAAGGTTGATATATCTCCGCCCATCTTTGCGATCTGCTTGACCAGCGATGATGCAATCATCCTTGTTGCAGGACTTGCCGCAAGAAACACCGTTTCAATATCAGGCGCAAGGCCGGCATTCATCTGCCCCATCTGCACCTCATAGTCAAAATCGGAGGCATCTCTAAGGCCTCTTAAAATAATACCGGCCCCTGCCTTGCGTGCCGCATCCACTGCCAGGCCATCGAAGGTTTCAATAGTTATCTCACACCCGGTCGCATTGCTCACTGGTACGCAGGCTTGGCCCAGAAGATCAAGTCGAAGTGGCGTTTCCAGGAATGGCGCCTTACCGTGATGAACCCCGACGCCCAGTACCAGCTTGTCCATGAACCGTGCAGCACGGGCAATCACGTCCAGATGTCCGAACGTGACTGGATCAAAACTACCGGGGTAAAATCCTATGCGTGTCATGGTTGATGACACTTATAGCAACATGGGTTCAGTTTGAAGCCATAAAGTTGCTATAATAATTTGTGCTCGGACAGAATGGCTGAGTCCGCGAAAACAGCGGGAAAGCTTCACACGCGAAGCAATGCCAACAAGGAGGAAGAAACGATGGAAAACCCCTCAATAATGTCGCATGTGTCGCTCGGCACGAACGATTATGCAAAAGCCAGGGCATTTTACACTGCAGTGCTGGCAACTATCGGTGCGGGCATTGTAATGGAACACGGTGATGCTACAGCCTTCGGCAAGAAATTCCCGGAATTCTGGGTTCAGGCACCGTTTGACGGGAAACCTGCTGCGACTGCCAACGGCGTGCATTTTGGATTTTGGGCCAATTCAAAACAGGAAGTGCACGAATTTTATGACGCGGCACTGAAACACGGCGCCACCGATGACGGTGAACCCGGTCCGCGCGAGGAATACGGCGAACCTTACTATGGCTGTTTTATGCGCGACCTTGACGGTCACAAGATCGAGGCAGCGTTCTGGGACATGGAACTGGAAGCAAGCCTGAGCAGCGAATAATCAACTCAGGGTGAGCAAACTCTGCCAGGGGTTTGCTCACCCTGCTTGGTTTACCGGCGCGCCAGAGCGAGCCACACACCACCGCCAATCAGGCACAGCCCGCTGCCGACCTCCAGCGCCCTGACCCGGGTGCGCGACAGCCACTTGCCGGCACCACCTGCCAGCAATGCGTAACTGGAGTCCAGCGGCGTGGCCACGGCGATGAATGTGGCACCGAGCAGGAGCGTCTGAGCCAGGGCATCACCACCGGTTGTCAGGAACTGCGGGATCAAGGCGCCGAAAAAGAACAATGCCTTGGGGTTGGACAATACCACCAGAAATCCCTGCCAGAAAAACGATCCATTTGCGCGCGGCACATCTGCTACTTTGCCCATTGTGCCGTCCGAACGCAGCAGTTTGACACCAAGCCAGATCAGATAGGCTGCGCCGATCCACCTGATGATATCGAACACTTGTGCAAGACTTTCCACGATGAACTGCAGTCCGGTCGCCAGGATCAGCAACATGATTGCCAGGCCGGCCTGGGTTCCGGCCACGTTGAGCAATCCTGCCTTGACACCATGACGCAGGGAGTTGGCAATAATCACCGTTACCGATGGCCCGGGGACGATGACGACAGCTGTGCAGGCAAGCACATAGGCCGCATAAAGTTCGATTGGGATTCCTAATATGGTCATCGACACCTCTCCGAGTTACGAAAACTCAGCAATCAACAGTTTGCTGCATCCGTCAAGCCGGTTAAACCTGAGATCATGAAATCTTTGCCTCGCAATATGACCGGCAGGCTTGCGATGTTCTCGGCCTGCGGCAAAAACCGCTACTGGCTTCGCCGCAATCTCACCACTCACACCGACAAGCATGTGCTGTGGATCATGATGAACCCGAGCCGGGCCAATGAAACCACCAACGATGCCACGACAACCCTGACCACAAAAATCAGCCGCCGGCATGGCTACGATGTCCACGGTGTGGTCAATCTGAGCGCGGTTATCGAGGCCGATTCCACAAAATTGACCGCCACGGATGGGGCTAGCGACCTTCTGAATGATCAGGCAATCAACCGCGCACTAAGCTGGATCAGGCGTCACCGTGGCGATGTTGTCATTGCCTGGGGTGCCTCGCGGCATCTCAAGCACCGCGAAGCTCAGGTCCTGCACCAGTTACGCCGGCAGAACCTGCTGTGTCTGGGTCACAATGGTGACGGTTCACCCCGTTTTCCGAGGGGCATAAGGCGTGATGTAGCCCTGACGGCGTTTATTCGCTAGCCGCTCCATCATCGGGCTGGTCGTCAGGCGTGTTATCTGGTGCCGGGCCATCGCCTTCAGCCCGGTCTTCGTCCTCGTCATCGTCATCGCCGTTCACATCCTCCGAAATGCGGCTGACAGAGACAACGTTCTCTTCCTTGCCGGTACGAAACACGGTGACACCCTGAGTTCGAGCGGCCCGCAATGCGGATATCGTTGACCGGGCAGCGGATCAATTGACCACCATCAGTCACCAGCATGATCTGATCGGTCTCCTCGATCGGGAATGACGCAACCAGGTCACCATTGCGATCATTAACCGCCATGGCCGTAATGCCTTTGCCGCCACGCCCGGTGACGCGATATTCATAGGCAGACGATCGCTTGCCAAAGCCGTTTTCAGACAGCGTCAGGATAAACTGCTCGGCTGCGCCCATCTGGATGTAGCGTTCCTGGTCAATGACAGCGTCTGCAGTGGCTTCATCTTCCACATCGCCGGCCTCGCCATCATCACCTTCCATTGCGCGGCGCATCTTGACATAGGCAACGCGCTCATCAGACGTGGCTGCAAAGCCGCGCAGCACGGTCATCGAGATAACCTCGTCACCGTCTGCCAGGTTTATGCCGCGCACACCAACCGAATTGCGGCCTGCAAACACACGCACGTCGGTCACCTTGAAACGGATTGCCTGACCTTTTGCGGTGGTCAGCAACACATCATCCATTTCCATGCAGGTTTCAACGCCGACAATACCGTCACCATCCTCCAGCTTCATGGCGATCTTGCCGTTCTGGCGCACTTCCACAAAGTCGGACAGCTTGTTGCGCCGCACCGTGCCCCGGGTTGTCGCGAACATCACGTCCAGGTTGGCCCACGTTGTCTCGTCGGCAGGCAGCGGCATGATGGTGGTAATGCGCTCACCCTCTTCCAGCGGCAGCAGATTGACCAGTGCCTTGCCCCGGGCCTGTGGTGCTGCCAGCGGCAAACGCCAGACCTTCATCTTGTAGGCCATGCCGCGTGAAGAGAAGAACAGCACCGGCGTGTGGGTATCAGCCACGAACAGCCGGGTGACGAAATCCTCATCCTTGGTCTGCATGCCGGCGCGACCTTTGCCGCCACGGCGCTGTGCCCTGTAGGTCGCCAACGGAACCCGCTTGATGTAGCCGGTGTGCGACACGGTCACGACCATGTCTTCCTGGGCAATCAGGTCTTCGTCATCCACTTCACCCAGATAATCGGCAATTTCGGTACGCCGTGGCGTCGCGAATTCTTCCTTCACGGCGATCAATTCGTCACGAATGATTGTCTGCACACGTGCGCGGGACCTGAGGATATCAAGGTACTCGGAAATTTCGGCGCCCAGCTTTTCAAGTTCCTCGCCAATTTCGTCCTGCCCGAGTGCGGTCAGACGCTGCAAGCGCAAATCAAGAATGGCCCGGGCCTGCTCTTCCGACAAGCGGTACAGGCCGTCTTCGCTCAACTGGTGACGGGGATCGGCGATCAGGCGGATAAGCGGCGCCATATCCTTGGCCGGCCACTCCCGGCCCATCAATCCGGCGCGCGCGCTTGCCGGGTCAGGTGCTGCCCGGATCAGCGCGATAACCTCGTCGATATTGGCGACCGCGATGGCAAGACCGACCAATACATGCGCCCTGTCGCGGGCCTTGTTGAGCAGGAACTTGGTGCGCCGGGTGACGACTTCCTCACGGAAGGCGACAAACGCCACCAGCATGTCCTTCAACGTCATCACTTCCGGACGGCCGCCGGTCAGCGCCACGGAATTGACGCCGAATGACGACTGCAATTGTGAATACTTGTAAAGCTGGTTCAGCACCACATCACCAAACGCGTCGCGCTTGATTTCTATGACCACCCGCATGCCGTGACGGTCGGACTCATCACGAATGTCGGAAATACCCTCGACCCGCTTGTCACGCACCAGTTCGGCGATCTTTTCGATCATCGAGGACTTGTTCACCTGGTACGGAATTTCGTGAATGATAATCGCTTCACGATCCTTGCGGATTTCCTCAATGGTCGCCAGGCCACGGGTTACAACTGAGCCCCGCCCCGTGGTCTGCGCCAGGCGAATACCGGCGCGCCCGAGAATGATACCACCGGTCGGGTAATCGGGTCCCGGAACAATTTCGTTGAGCCGTTCCATGGAGATCGCAGGGTCCTCCATTGTCGCAATGGTGGCATCGACAACTTCACCCAGATTGTGCGGTGGAATATTGGTGGCCATGCCAACGGCAATGCCGCCTGCCCCGTTGACCAGCAGGTTCGGAAACCGGGCTGGCAGAACCGAGGGTTCTCTTTCCGTAGTGTCGTAGTTGTCCGTAAAGTTGACCGTATCCTTGTCGATGTCTTCCAGTAGCGCATGGGCCGACTTGGCCATCCGCACTTCGGTATACCGCATGGCCGCTGGCGGATCGCCGTCAACAGAGCCGAAATTGCCTTGCCCGTCGATCAGAGGAAGGCGCAGCGAGAAATTCTGAGCCATGCGCACCAGCGCGTCATAGATCGACTGGTCACCATGCGGGTGATATTTACCGATAACATCGCCGACCACGCGGGCAGACTTCCGGTACGCCTTGTTCCAGTCATAACCGTTCTCGTTCATCGAATGCAGAATGCGCCGATGCACCGGTTTGAGACCGTCACGAACATCCGGCAGTGCACGGCTGACGATCACGCTCATCGCATAATCGAGATAGCTGCGGCGCATTTCGTCTTCGATTGTAATGGTGCTTACGCCGGCCTCGTCCATGGGTGGTGGCGGTGGCGGTGTGATTTCGTTGTCGTCGCTCAAACGGCGGCTCCTCGTGGCGCGCCACGCCTGCGCGAAGCGGCATGACAGCAATGCGATTCTGTTATCATAAACCTAGCAAATATGGCGGCTGCAAGCAACTTCGCCACAATCTTTGCGGGGATTAAAACGGGCGCCGTAACCCATTGTTTTAAATGTGTAAAACTGACCTATTTCGGCAACTCGGCCGAAAACTCCTTACCGCCGGTTCCGTGAACAGAATCATTGGCTCGAATCGTCACTGAAACGACCCCATCCGGCACGCTCACGCCGCGCAGTGACCGGGTGAAAGGTTGCTCCGTTTCATGCGGATGATGCAGCGTGCGGGTTCCCAGAACGGTGCCATCGGGTGCAACGACATCCCAGCGATTTGCATAGTGGTCCCAGCCTTCGTCGGCGTGGGCTACGGTGACATCAAACGACCATGTACCATCAGGTGACTTGGCTGCCTTGACACCTACGACGTCAGCTTCCCCGGCAATGCCGGCACCCGACATCATCAGCAGGGCAACCATTGCTTGTGCCAGACATTGTATCCTCATGGGCTTTCCCCTAGTTTTACGCGCAATCTCTATTCGAATCTTAGCGGCTCATGTCAGCCTCCCGCAAATCACAAAACCGGATCAGAAATACACCATGGCGTCAGGAAGTTCGCAGAAGGTTATCATTGCAGCCCTGATCGGCAACGGCGCTATTGCCTGCACCAAGTTTGCAGCATCCGTTTACACCGGCTCGTCAGCCATGCTGTCGGAAGCCATTCACTCTCTGGTCGACACCTGCAATCAGGGGTTGCTGCTGTACGGTCTGAAAAAGTCGGAACGCCCGGCTGACAAGACCCATCCGTTCGGCTACGGCCGCGAACTGTATTTCTGGGCCTTTGTGGTTGCGCTGCTGATTTTCTCGGTCGGCGCCGGCGTTTCGCTTTACGAGGGCATTCACAAGGTCATGCACCCGGAGACCGTCACCTCCCCGATTGTCAACTATATCGTACTTGGCCTGGCAATGGTGTTTGAAGGCATTGCCTTTTTCATCGCTGCCAAGGAGTTCAACCGGCGCCGCGGCAAGGTTCCGGTCTGGCGAGCGGTCCGGCAGAGCAAGGATCCCGGCCTGTTCACCGTATTGTTTGAAGATGCCGCTGCAATGGCTGGTCTTGTGATTGCGTTTGCGGGGCTGCTGGCGGCTGAGTATCTGGAGATACCATGGATGGACGGCGCAGCATCCATCGGCATCGGATTGCTGCTCGGCAGCGTTGCGATTTTCCTGTGTTTCGAAACCAAGGGCCTGCTGATCGGTGAGGCAGTGTCGGAGGAGTTTTCAACCAGCCTGCACAGTGTGATCAACGCATCTGACGCCGTCAACCAGATCAACGAGCTGCGCACCATGCATATGGGGCCTGAAGACGTCCTGCTGGCTGTGTCACTGGATGTCCGCGATGACATGGATACAGGCACGCTGGAAGATGCCATCTACGCCCTTGAGCAAAACATCCGCGCAGCGCACCCTGAAGTAAAACGGCTGTTTATCGAAATCCAGTCAGGCGAACACCACACTGAACAGGTGTGGCTGTCCCAGCTCAAACCGACCTGAGGCGGCAAATGCCAGCCTCAACACTCAGCTAGTATTTCGAGAACGTAATGCCAGCGACACGGTAAGAGTTGCCGGTCCGGCTCACTGAAGAGCACCGGGTTGCGCCATTCATCCACTTCTTGAACTTGATGCAGAGCTGGTTCTTGGCTACGCGCCAGACACCGGTATCGCGTTCACCGTCCCACTTAGCTGACAGGGAACCGCCGCGGCTCATGCGCATGGTGACTTTCGACCCCATGATTTTCGCCTTGGCACGGCCTGGAATGAACTTCTTGATTTCCTTGGCCGAGAGCATTTCGCCCGCAGATGACGCGCTCGTGTTGCCCGCAAGAATAAACGCGCCGCATGCAGCAGCAATCAAAAACTTCTTCATTTGCATATTCCCTGCTTTTATTTCTTGCCCCCTGCAGTTTTCGCAGTCAGGGAGCCAGTCCTGTATCGCCAAAAGATTTACCCTGCAGACACATGTGAGCACCAAATGTGCCCAACATGTGGCAAAACGCGGTCGAAGATGCCGCAGCGCATCATTATCCATGGTTACCAGCGTATAAAGCTCGATATGGTTGCCGCTAGGTTAACAAAACCGGCCGAAATCGAGAAATTCGTGCAACGACGAACATCGGACCTGCTGGCTCGATCAGCCGCCGGCGTCTAAAATGGAACCTCGTCATCCATGTCATCGCGGGCAAATGAGGGAGCGTCGTCGCCCTTCTTTGCGGCACCACTACCACCTTGCGGGCGTTGCATCGGGCTTGAGCGGCCGAAGTCCGCCCCGCTGTCCTGATTGTATCCACCGGAGTCACCGGCACCACCCTGCCTGCCATCCAGCATGACAAGGGTCGAATTGAAATTCTGCAGCACGACCTCCGTTGAATAGCGATCATTGCCGTCCCGGTCCTGCCATTTGCGTGTCTGAAGCTGTCCTTCCAGATAGACCTTGGAGCCTTTTTTCAAATACTGTTCAACGACCTTGCAAAGCCCTTCAGAGAAAATCACCACCGTATGCCACTCGGTCTTTTCCTTACGCTCGCCGGAATTGCGGTCACGCCAGGTCTCCGACGTTGCAATGCGCAGATTGGCAATCGGCCGGCCATCCTGCGTGTGACGGATTTCAGGATCAGCGCCCAGATTGCCAATCAGGATTACCTTGTTAATCGAACCCGCCATGTTGTTCACTCCTCATACGTGTTTGTCGCCAGACACTAGACTTTTCGCCCCTGCCCTGCCAGCGTGCTGCATACCTTGTCCACAGCCGCCATCTGAATTTTGTTCTTTTTTTGTTCTACAATGTTTGAATTCGATAATCAAGTAATGGAGATCGTGCCCGTGCCCGTAAAAATCAACACCTCCGAGGCTCCCGCCCCGTTTTCGAAATATTCACAAGCCATGCGGGTCAGTGCCGGCAAAGACCTCGTGTTTGTCTCCGGACAGGTGGGCGTCGATCTGAAAGGTAATCTGGCTGACAGTGAGAAAGGACAGCACGAACAAAGCTGGCGGAATGTACTGGCAATTCTGGCTGACCAGGGGCTGGGTCCCAAAGATATTATTGAAATGACAGTCTACATCACGACGCAGGATGGAGTGCCCATATATCGCGAAGTACGCGATGAAATGCTGCAGGGCCATGAAGCAGCTTCGACCCTGCTGATCATTTCCGGCCTTGCGAACCCTGGATGGCTGGTTGAGATTGCTGTCATCGCCGAAGCACCCGCCTTTGTCGTTGAACCGGAAGACTGACTGTTTTGTGCCGGTGCAGGCGGCATGCAACATATAACTGTTAGTTATATTTCTATCCGAACCAAAATAGAAATGTAATTGAAACCTGGTCAGTGATGCGGGTTCAATAAAGTGGCGCAAAGTCAGCAAGGCGGTAGCATCCAGTGATGCCACTGACCAGACTTTCCGTTCCTGGCACCCCGGGAAACTCCTGGCAATTGATTGGGACACACTTATGAGAAACTTTAGCACCCCCCTACTCGTTCTCCTGGCAATGTTGGTTGGCGGCTCCGCCGTTGCACAAGAGAAAACATATAAAGTGGCACTGGATGGAACCTTCGCTCCGCATGCCATGCCCAAGCTCGACGGTGGCGTCGAAGGCTTCAATGTGGATTTGGCCGATGCACTGGCTACCGAACTTGGCGCCAAACTGGATGTGACGGCGGCCCAATGGTCCGGCTTGCTGCCGGGTATGCAGGCAGGCACCTATGATTTCCTCGTGGCTCCGACAACTGTCACGGAAGAGCGCACCAAGAACATGTTATTCAGTGAAGGATACCTGAATACCGATTTCCAGTTCGCGGTAAAGGCGGATGCCCCCGATGTCAGTTCTCTGGAAGGCTTCAAAGGCAAAACCATCGCGGTCAACAAGGGTTCGGCTTACGACCGTTGGGCGCGCGATCTTGAAAGCAAAATCGGCTGGACTGTCGAATCCTACGGTACCAATGCCGATGCCGTTCAGGCCGTCGTCTCCGGCAGAGCCTTTGCCAATGTCGCCGGCAATACGGTGACAGCATGGGCCGTGAAAAAGACTACCGGACTGAAACTCTCCTACCTGCACTCGACCGGCAAGGTTTTCGCTCTCCCGTTCCGCAAGGGCGACGAAGCTTTGCGTCAAACCATCGAGAACGCGCTGGAGTGTCTGAAAACCAGCGGAACGATTGCCAAACTGCATGAGAAATGGTTTGGCTACGCACCGGCCGCGGGCGCTGCGGCGGTAACGGTTTATCCCGGCTACGGTGTACCCGATCTCGCCGGTTATGATGCGACAGCCCATCAGCCGAACTGCAAGTAAACCCAACTCCTGATGGCCGGCAGGCGTGCACGACAACACGCCTGCCGGGTTTTGAAGTCCCTCCCTCAAATTCGCGGCAACCGAAGTGAAGCAACCGATCCTCAGTGTTCGCAACTTGCATATGTCCTACGACAAGCTCGAAGTGCTTCGTGGTATCGACATTGATGTAGCGCCGAGCGAACTTGTATTTGTAATTGGCCCGTCCGGATCCGGGAAAAGCACACTGCTGCGCTGCTGCAACCGTCTCGAAGAACCGAACTCGGGGGAAATCATCGTTGACGGCACCTCCATTACGGCCAAGGGCGCTGACCTCAACGCCATCAGGCGGGGCATTGGCATGGTGTTCCAGTCGTTCAACCTGTATCCGCATCTTACAGCGGGCGGCAATGTGATGCTGGCCCTGCGCAAGGTTCTGGGCAAGCCCAAAGCTGAGGCCCGCCTCATTGCAGAAGCCGCTCTGGAGCGGGTCGGCCTTGCCGACAAGATCGACAATTATCCAAATCAGCTTTCCGGCGGCCAGCAGCAACGCGCCGCAATTGCGCGCGCACTCGCACTTGAACCCAAGATCATGCTGTTTGACGAACCAACCAGCGCCCTCGATCCCGAACTGGTCGGTGATGTTCTCAATGTGATGGCTGAACTCAAGGAAGCCGGAATGACAATGGTCGTCGTCAGTCACGAAATGCGCTTCGCCAAGGCGGCTGCCGACCGGGTCATCTTCATGGATGGCGGTGTAATAGTGGAAGAAGGCGCACCCGCCGACCTGTTCGCGAATCCGCAACATCAGCGGACCCGTGATTTTGTCAGGCAAGTCGAGCACTAGGCCATGACCCAGTACGAACGCTTCCTTGATACATTCTTCAATCCCGCGGTCATGGCAAAGTATTTGCCAAACATCGTGGAGGGCCTGCTGGTTACCTGCCAGATAGCGATTCTAGTGGTGGTGAGCGGCATTGTGTTTGGCCTGGCCCTGGCCCTGCTGCGCTCCTATCGCTGGACACCGGTGAACCTGATCATTATTTTCTTTGTCGACATGTGCCGTGCCTTGCCGCCGCTGGTCCTGATCCTGATACTCTACTTCGGCCTGCCCAATGTCGGGTTTACCATGTCCGGCTATGTCGTGTTATGGCTGGTCCTGACCTGTGTACTTGCGGCATTTTCTGAAGAGATATTCTGGGCCGGCATTCTGTCGGTTGACAAAGGCCAGTGGATGGCATCCCGGTCTACCGGCATGAGCTATACCCAGACACTGCTCAACGTGGTGCTGCCGCAGGCCATCCGGATGACCATTCCCCCGCTGACCAACAGAACCATTGCCATCACCAAAAACACCGCACTTGGCATGGTCATCGGTGTCGACGAGTTGTTGAACGAGGCCACCACTGCCCAGGCGTTTTCCGGAAATGCGACACCGTTGATGATGGGCGCAATCGCCTATCTGATGCTGTTTGTGCCGGTGGTGTATCTGGGCCGCTACATTGAGCATCGGTTTGCGTGGAGAAAAGCCTGATGGACGCTCTCCTGCAACAGTTCTTCAATTTTGACATCATGATGCAGGCATCGCCCATTATCCTGCGCGGTTTCGGCATGACATTGCTGCTTTGTCTGGTCGTTGTCCCGATGGGGTTGCTTGGGGGCCTTGCCGTGGCACTCGCCAGCCTGTCTTCAATCCGTGCCGTGCGATGGATCACCATCATCTTTGTCGACCTCTTCCGAGCAATTCCGCCTCTGGCCCTGTTGATTTTCGTATCGGCCGGCCTGCCGTTTGCCGACATACGGATCAGCCCGTTCACCGCGGTTTGCATATCATTTCTGTTGAACAACTCAGCCTATTACGGGGAGATTTATCGCTCCGGCATCGAGAGCATTGGCAGCGGACAGACCGATGCATCGCGCTCTACGGGCCTGAGCGCTGCCCAGACGATGGCCTATGTGATCCTGCCGCAGGCTGTCCGCAATGTGCTGCCTGATCTGGTCAGCAATACGGTTGAGGTCGTCAAACTCACGTCCCTTGCCAGCGTCGTCGCCTTCGCGGAGCTGCTTTACGCCGCCGACATGGCACGATCCGTCACCTACAACGCCTCACCGATCACCTTTGCCGCAGTGCTTTATCTTGTTGTGCTGTGGCCCGTGGTGCGGGTGTTGAGCCGCCTTGAAAACAAGATGCAAAACTAGTTACCCGGAGGAACAATTCATGCGCGAAGTAGTAACTGCCTCGCTTCAGATGGGTGCTATACAACGCGCCGAAAGCCGTGGCGATGTCGTCGCCAGAATGATTGCGTTGCTGGATGATGCCAAGCGGGCGGGTGCCAGCCTTGCCGTGTTTCCCGAACTTGCCTTCACCACCTTCTTCCCACGCTGGTATATGGATGACCAGACAGAAGTCGATACATGGTTCGAGCAGGAGATACCCGGTCCCGATACCGCGCCGCTTTTCGAACGCGCCCGCGAGCACGGCATCGGCATGTATGTCGGTTATGCGGAGGTCACGCCGCAAGGACAGCATTTCAATACTGCCATACTGACATCTCCCGACGGCGAAATCATTGGCAAGTATCGCAAGGTTCACCTGCCCGGGCACGATGAATATGACACCGAACGGGCATTCCAGCATCTGGAGAAACGCTACTTCGAACCGGGCGACCTGGGCTTCCCCGTCTGGCATTCGCAAGGCGGAATTATGGGGATGTGCATCTGTAATGACCGGCGCTGGCCCGAAGTTTACCGGGTTATGGGACTGCAGGGAGTTGAAATGATCATGCTTGGTTTCAATACCCCGTCTGTCAACTCACAAAGAGCCGATGAAGGCCTGGAAGACCGCCTGTTTCATCACCGCCTTTCCGTTCAATCCGGCGCCTATCAGAATTCGACATGGGTCGTTGCAACGGCAAAGGCAGGTCTCGAGGATGGGCATCCGCTCACCGCAGGCAGCGTGATCGTTGATCCCAACGGCAAGATCGTTGCCGAAACGCAAACCGAAGACGATGAGATGATCGTGCACGCCTGTGATCTGGATGCCTGCAATTTCGGCAAGCAGACCATCTTTGACTTTGCCCGCCACCGTCGAATTGAACACTATGGACTGATCACGTCGCAGACCGGTGTCAAAGTTCCGGCGAAGTGATCGCATGCAGATAGATTTTGAAAAAATAACCCCTCATGACAGGTACAAGCTTCTCACCGCTGCAGTGGTGCCCCGCCCGATCGCACTGGTATCGACGCTCGCCCCGGACGGCACGGTAAATGCCGCACCGTTCAGTTTCTTCAATGTGTTTTCCGAGGACCCGGCACTCGCAATACTGGGCCTGCAGCATGCACCGGACGGGTCGGTCAAGGACACCACAAGACACATTCTGGACAACGGCGAGTTCGTGATCAATCTGGTAGATCGTCATCTTGCTGATGCCATGGCGGTCTGTGCTGCCAGGTTCCCTGCCGGCATCAGCGAGGTTGAAGCTGCCGGCCTCTCCGTGTCCAGTTCCCGGCACATTAAAACGCCGCGGATAAGACAGGCTCCGGTCAGCCTCGAGTGCCGGACATGGGAAATCAGGCAGATCACCCCCACAAGACATCTTGCTGTGGGCGAGATTGTCGCCCTAAGCGCGCGTGATGGTTTGATTGACCCCGAAACGCTGTATTTCGACATGAAGGCTTATGAGCCGATCGGGCGTTTGGTCGCCAACAGCTATTGTCACACCAGTGATCGGTTTGAACTCCCGGTACCAAACTGGCCGGAAGATTTTTCCGACACGTCATCCAGCCAACAACAATCCATGACCCATACATCACTCAGAGAAAAATCATGGCAGAAAGACTGAACGAAGACGCCCGCGGCGTCTATATTATCTCGGCCACCCCGTTCACCGAGACCGGTGAACTGGATCTTGCCAGCGCCGACAGTCTGGTAGAATTCTACCTTGAAAAGGGTGTAACCGGCATGACCATACTGGGCATGATGGGCGAAGCGCCGAAACTGGCGCCGGATGAGTCCGTCACGTTCCTGGAACATATGCTGAAGCGGGCGGGTGGTCGGTTACCTGTCATTGTCGGAGTGTCCAGTCCCGGCCTCGATAACATGGTCCGTCTGTGCAACGCCGCAATGGATGCCGGTGCCGGCGGGGTGATGATTGCACCGGCAAGCGGATTGACGACAGAGGACAAGCTGTACAGCTACTTCGCGCAGGTATTTGAAAAACTGGGTCCGGACATTCCGGTCTGCTACCAGGATTTTCCCATGACCACAGGCGTCCACATCTCGACGCAACTGTTCAACCGTTTGGTTGTGGACTTTCCGCAACTTGTCATGCTCAAGCACGAAGACTGGCCCGGTCTCAACAAACTCACCGCTGTGCGAAAACTGGAAACTGACGCCGGCACCCGCCGGGTTTCAATCCTCACCGGCAATGGCGGGCTGTTTTTGCCGATGGAGCTTGAACGCGGCGCTGATGGCGCCATGACTGGCTTTGCCTATCCGGAAATGCTGGTCAGCGTGGTTGAACTCTACCGAGACGGCGAACGGCAAAAGGCCAATGACATCTTCGACGCCTATCTGCCGCTGGTACGCCAGGAACAACAGCTTGGCGCCGGCCTGGCAATTCGCAAGGAAATCCTGCGCCGGCGCGGTGCAATCGCCAGTGCTGCAACCCGCGCGCCCGGTCCGCGTTTATCGCGCGCCGACCATGATGATATAAGCTTTCTGACTGCACGGCTGGAACGACGGATGGAGGAGCTCGGTGATGGATCTTGAACTGGACGGCAAGCGGGCTCTGATACCGGCATCCAGCCAGCAAATCTGTTTGACAATGTGGCCGGTCGCGGTAACCGGCGTTAAAGAAATGAGAGTGCAATGACAGATTACGACCTGATAATTCGCGGCGGCAAGGTCGCCACTGCATCGGATGTTTTTGAAGCAGATGTCGCCGTCAAGGACGGTATCATCACCGCGCTGGGGCAAAATCTTGAAGGGGCTGCCGAGGTAATTGATGCGACCGGAAAACTGGTGCTTCCAGGCGGCGTGGAGTCCCATTGCCATATTGCCCAGGAGTCAGCCACCGGCGCCATGACGTCTGACGACTATTATACGGGCAGCGTTTCAGCCGCGTTCGGCGGCAACACGACCATCATACCGTTTGCCGCTCAGCACCGCGGCCAATCGGTGCGCGATGTCATGCGCATCTACGATGATCGCGCGGCGCCGAATTCGGTACTCGATTACTCATATCATCTGATTATCTCCGACCCGACCGAGAAGGTCATCAGGGAAGAACTGCCGGAAGCCTTTGCCGCCGGGATCACCTCGTTCAAGGTGTTCATGACCTATGACAAGCTGATTGTAAGTGACGAGCAGATGCTCGACATTCTGGTAACCGCCCGCGAACATGGTGCGCTTACCATGGTGCACGCAGAGAACAATGCCATGATCAAGTGGATGGTCGGCAGGCTTGTTGACAAGGGTCACACACAGGCTCGCTATCATGCGGTCAGCCATCCCGAAGCCGCCGAGGTGGAAGCGATTAATCGCGGTATCAGTCTGGCATCCTTTGTCGATGCCCCCTTGCTGATTGTGCATGTGTCCACAGATGCAGGTGCAAGACGGGTCGCCCAGGCCCGCATGGACGGACAAAAGATATTCGGCGAAACATGTCCTCAATACCTGTTTCTTGAGGCCGCTGATCTCGACCGGCCTGATCCGGAAGGCACCAAGTTCTGCTGCTCACCGCCCTTGCGCAACACCAAGACACAGCAGGCACTGTGGCGGCATCTGCAGGCCGGAACCTTCCATTTGTACTCCTCTGACCATGCGCCCTACCGCTTCGATGAGACCGGCAAACTGTCTTCAGGACCAAACCCGCCGTTCAACAAGGTGGCCAACGGCATGCCGGGCATAGAGATGCGCGCGCCATTACTGTTTTTTGAAGGTGTGCTGAAAGGGCGGATTTCCCTGAGCACCTTCGTCGCCCTGACATCCACCAACGCAGCGCGCCTGTTCGGCATTCATCCCAAGAAGGGCACCATCGCTATTGGCAGCGACGCGGACATCGCCATCTGGGATCCCGATGAAACCCGAACCGTGACTGCGCAATCAATGCATGACAACATGGACTATACGCCGTTTGAAGGATGGCAGGTGACCGGCTGGCCTGTGACGGTCTTGAGCAGAGGCCGCTATGTTGTCGATGCCGGTGAACTGAAAGCCAAACCCGGACAGGGACAATTTCTCAAGCGCGCACCGTTCGATGCAACCGGATATACTACCGAACTTGCCGGTGAACTTAACCCGGCCAGCAATTTCGGTGCTGAGATACTTTAGGAAGAAACATGACTGCCAGCGGACGTATTCTCGTCATCAATCCCAATTCCAATGATGACGTCACAAAGGGGTTTTCCGAGGTGCTTGACCCATTGCGCCTTCCAGGCGGACCCGACATCGAATGCATCACGCTGTCTGAGGGACCGTTCGGCATCGAAACGCAGGAGCACGTCGAGAGCGTCACGCTTCCGCTTCGCCGCATTGTCGTTGAACGTGATGACGTCGATGCGTTCGTGATTGCATGCTATTCCGATCCCGGTATCACAGTGTGCCGCGAAGCGACCGGCAAACCGGTGTTCGGCATTCAGGAAAGTGGTGTCCTGGCCGCCCTGTCACGCGGGGAACGGTTCGGGGTGATTGCGCTCGCGCCGCAATCCATCAAGCGTCACCTGCGCTATATTCGCCAACTCGGTCTGGAAAACCGGCTTGCCGCAGAACGCCCGCTGCATTTGAGCGTGGCGGCGGCTGAAGAAGCTGACGCTTATCCAAGGGTCTTGGAAGTAGCACGCGAACTGGTGGAGGAAGACGCTGCCGACGTTCTGTTGCTGGGGTGCGCCGGCATGACCAGGCACCGGTTTCCGCTTGAACAGGCCCTGGCGGTCCCGGTAATTGATCCGGTTCAAATGGCAGTGGCACAAGCCCTGACAGCAGTTCTTCTGAGTGTTGGTTCCAGTTGAAAATTCACCGTAAAAACGATCTGAACCTGCGTCTTCTTGAAGTGTTTGAAGCAGTCATGCGCTGTCAGACGACAATTGATGCCGCTGAAGAACTCGGCATATCCCAGCCCGCTGTCTCCACTTCGATCAAGAGGTTTGAAAAACAGGTGGGATTTACACTGTTTGATCGAACCGGAAGGTTGATGAAGCCGACCGAGGAAGCACGCTTGCTGCTTAATGAAGTGGAGCCGGTGTTCGCCCTGCTGCGAAACATTGAAGGCGAAATTCGCGATCTCAGATCCACAAAGTCAGGACGGTTGCGGGTGGCTGCAACACCACCGCTGGGACATTCCGCCTTGCCTGACGTTCTTCAGGAGTTTCTGGAAGAAAGAACCGGTGTCACTGTCCGATATGATATCCGGCGGCTGGAAACCGTACTGGAGTCTTGTAGAGACCGGTGCAGTGGAGATCGGTTTTGTGCTGGGCCTGGAACACCATCGTGACCTTGAGGTCATTCAGTTGGGTGAGAGCGAGCTGGTCTGCGTCATGCCCGCCGGGCATCCGCTTTGTGCCAAGCAATTCATAACCCCGGCAGATATTGGCGAACACAGTTTCATCGGCCTGGAATCAAATATCGGCGTCACCATTCGCAGGGCTTTTCATGAGGCCGGCGTGGTTCATTCACCGCGCGCAGAAGTCCGCTATTGTCACACCGCCTGTGTGCTGGCCAATGCCGGCATCGGTGTCGGGATCGTGGACCCATACTCGGCTCACTTTGCATCGTCCCTGAATGTTGAACTGCGCCCGTTCCACCCGAAAACAACCATAACCGCGGCAGCGGTCATACGCTCCAATGCCAACTATTCGCGCGTCGCGCTTGAATTCATTGAGGCTGTCAAAAACCGCCTGAAGGAAACTGAAACGCAAAAGGCGCCCGCGTCCTGATCAACCAGGAGCACGGACGCCATGACTTAACGGTTCGCTCTATTAGCGCAAAGACGCCAGATAAGATGCGGTGCGGCAGCCTTCAGCACTGGCCTTGTCAGATGCAGCATTGCCGCGGGATGCTTCGCCACCGAAAAGAGCGGCGCCATAAACGTTTGCGTAAGCTTCAAAAATCCAGCTCATAACCTGTCTCCTTGTTTGGTTGGCCTTGTTTGATGAACTATATATGCGCTTCAACATGCTGCACCGCAAACGGCAAATACTGACCTGACATGTAAGAAAATATCACATATGATGCGTGAGTAATTGTAACACTAAATTCATAAAGTCCTGTCATGCGCCGCCGCCTCCCCCTATTGAATCAACTCCGCGCCTTTGAAGCTGCCGCCCGCGCACAAAGCTTCACAAAGGCAGCAGATGAGCTTTTTGTCACCCATGGCGCCGTTTCGCGCCATGTGCGTGAACTGGAAGAATGGCTTGGCACGCCCCTGTTTGTGCGCACTGGCAGAGGTGTTGTGCTGACCGATGCAGGCAAGCGCTATGCTGCCCGCCTCACTCCGATCTTCGATGCCATAGCCGAAGCCACCCGGGACGCCATGATCGAGGGCGACAGCTCGCACCTGACAGTGGCACCCGACGGTGCCTTTGCATCACGCTGGCTGGTTCCACGACTGGGCAAGTTCAACGCCGCCCACCCGGACATCGAACTTGATGTCAGCCCCGGCGAATATATTTCGGACTTCTATTCGGGTGAGGACGACATTGCCGTTCGCTATGGCGCAGGCAACTGGCCCGAAGTAGAAGCGGAGTTGTTATGCAAGGCCCGGATGTTTCCGGTGTGCGCGCCAGACCTGATCAGGGACAATCCGCCGGAAAAACCGGACGATCTCAAAAGCTTCACCCTGCTGCATGAGAACTCCCGGCAATGGTGGGCCGACTGGCTGCGCGCAGCCGGCAGCAAAAATGCCGATCTTGCCTGGGCCGGTCCGTTGTTTCAAAACTACCTGGCCATTCAGGCGGCAGAGGCCGGACAGGGTTTTGCCCTGGCAGACCAGATCATTGCCACCGATGCCTTGTTGGCGGGCCGTCTGGTGCGTCCGTTTGACATTGAAACCCGCGAGGATGAAGGCTATTGGCTGGTGTGGGGCAAGGGTCTTAAGCTCAATGCAGCCGGTCTTGCATTCCGGCAATGGCTGGTCGCCGAGATGCGCAAGACCAATGCAGCCTATGACAAGTTGAAAGCCCAGGACGGATCCGGGGTGTTGAAAGCCTGAACACTATGACGACGCCTAAATACGACTGCACCAAATGCCCGGGTTATTGCTGCTCCTATCCGGTAATCAACGTCTCCAAGCGCGACGCCGAGCGCATTGCGAAGCATTTTGACATTACGCTGGAACAGGCCGAAGAGCGCTACCTTCACTCCGATCACGGCTACAAGCGCCTGTTGAACCGCAAGGACGACGAACACTTTGCCCGTGTCTGTCAGTTTTTTGACACCGATCAACGCAACTGCACAATCTACAATGCACGACCCTCCACCTGCCGCGAGTTCCCTGGCAAGACCTGCGGCTACTGGGATTTCCTGAAATTCGAGCGCGCCGGGCAGAAGGACGACGATTATGTATCGACGACCTGGCATTATGAGGACTGAACTTTCCGGGTTTGCTCACATGGTGTACTCGGCTGGCAATCGGCAGAACAATTCACCCGGTTTTCCATTACCGGACACCGGGCACCCATGATCCTCACTCTGGCCATTTCAGGTTACCGCTCGATCCGCGAACTGGTGCTCCCCCTGGAACAACTCACGCTGATTACCGGTGCAAACGGCAGCGGCAAATCAAGCCTGTACCGTGCCATCCGGCTGCTGGCGGATGTTGCCCAGGGCGGCGTGATCGGTGCGCTTGCCCGCGAGGGCGGATTACAGTCAACATTGTGGGCCGGTCCCGAACTTGTTTCGCGGGCCATGAAAACAGGACAAGTGCCGGTTCAGGGCACGGTGAGACGGGACAGGATCAGCCTCAAGCTGGGTTTTGCCGATCAGGATTATGGCTATGCCATTGATCTGGGCCTGCCGCAGCAGGATAACACCTCACGGTTCAATGCAGACCCGGGCATCAAGGCCGAAGCCCTGTGGGTTGGTGAAACCTTGCGCCGATCCAATGAAATAGCTGGCCGCAGGGGCCCAGGCGTGAAGGTGTTGTCTGAAAAAGGCGCCCGCACTTCTGTCATCACCAACCTGGCCAGTTTCGACAGCATGATGACCCATGCCGCTGATCCGAAAACCGCACCGGAACTTCTGGCGATCCGGGAGCGAATGCGTCAGTGGCGGTTTTACGATCATCTCAGAACCGACCAGGACGCACCGGCACGCAGCCCGCAACTTGGAACCCGCACACCGACGCTTGCCTCAACCGGCGCGGACGTCGCCGCCGCCTTTCAGACCATCCGCGAGATCGGCAATCCTGATGCTCTGGACGACGCCATTGAAGACGCTTTTCCGGGCAGTTCCGTTGAACTGGCGGTCAACGACGGCATGTTCGAACTGCTGATGCATCAAAAAGGCTTGCTCAGGCCGCTTCGGACAGCCGAACTGTCGGACGGTACACTGCGCTATCTCCTGCTGACAGTGGCACTTTTAACCCCGCGCCCGGCCCCGCTTCTGGTATTGAACGAGCCCGAAACCAGCCTCCACCCCAGCCTGCTCGACCCGCTCGCAAGACTGATCTCAAAGGCCGCGGAGAAATCACAAGTGATCGTGGTCTCGCACGCCGGTATGCTTGTCGACGCGCTCAACAGACAGGCAGGCATTGCCAGCTACGAACTAAAGAAGGAACTCGGCGAAACCGTCATAGACGGATTCGAGAAACCTGCCTGGAACTGGCCGGCCAGGTAGGCATCCAATCGAAACTCATCACATGATGATACCTGCCGGATTGCGCTACGGGACCAGCATACAGTGCTGCAGATTTTTTTAACGAGGCTTTAGCCCCGCAATCACATCATGATTTCGGCAATCTCCGCTTTCCGCTTTCAGACAACTCGATTTTAGCTTTTACACCTGCACCTGTGTTGCCGGGATGAAACGAGATGGTTCGCGGAACACAATGTGGTTCCAGATTAACCTTCGCGTGTTTATGAAAAGCCTCTTTGTCGAACTCGTTTTCAGAGACACAATATACCTCTGCAACCGGAACCAAACCCAGTATCTCATGTGGGTCAGGACGACATGTTACCCCGGTAACTCCGCCGAATTTTACCAAAACCTGTTCGATAAAGTCCGGACTTACAAGTTTACCGCCGCTTTTGAAGACACGGTCCGAGCGTCCGGCAAAAGACAACCGACCGTCAGACAGAAGCTTCACAAGATCGTTGGTTAAAAAATATCCTTCTTCATCAAGCCCCTGATAAGAGCCGTCCTCACTGATATAACCCAGAAACACAGACGGCCCTCTAAGTGCCAGCCGGCTCACATCTTCACCGAAGTGTTTCTCTTTTTGTGGAACAAGCCGCCAATCTATGTGATCGAACGGAGAACCGATATAACCATCCTGCCCGCCACCATTGTCAAAAGACAAATGCGAAATCCTGGGACCAGCTTCAGTCATGCCATACAGGAACTGTTTCCGGGCATTGGGAAAAGCAGCTTCCAGCCCGTCCTTCAATGACAGCGACATGAACTCGCCACCGGTTGTAACCATTCGAACTCCCGGGAATGGTTTGCCGTTCCAGTACGCCATGAAAATCTGCAACAGGGACGGCGGCCCCTGCACCACGCTTGACCCCCTGTTTCGGAGGTGGAACTGAAACTCGGTCAAAGGTGCTTTGGGATCAAACAATTGCAGCGTGGCGCCCGCCCACAAAGTGGCAATGCTTCCGCCCATCAGACCATACATGTAACTCAACGGCGTGCACACAGCGACACGATCACCCGGTTTCAATGCAAGTTCAGCGGAGATAACCTTGGCATTGAGAGAAACGGCCTCAGCGGGCAACGCCACAAGTTTCGGCTTGCCGGTTGTTCCTGAGGTCCCCATCACCATACCTTCATGGCGGTGATCAAACATCGCGCCCACTGGCCTGGAAAAATCGACCGGTTTCACCTCATTGGGATCAATCTTTTGGTACTTGAAATCTACCGGTTGCAGCACCGAACAGATAAACTCCTCATCTGCCGACGTTATACCATTGCGCAACAAAACAGGCACCAGGCCTGCGCACCAACACGATAGAATGTGAAGCAGGTAGGATAGTTGATCCTCCTGTTTGATAAGAACACGGCTGATCTTACCTTTTTCCGGAGCGGGCAGTTGACTTGCCAGAGTTTGGCACAGGCATGACAGTTCCCTGTAAGTCAGGCAGATGTCATTGACCTCCACCGCAATGTTTTGCTGATGCTGCTCAACTCGTGACATAAAGTCCCGCCAGATCACAGTCCCTGATCCCTTTTCCAGTCAGCCCAATTGATGCCACGTAAAAATCTCAGATTCTCAGGTGAATTCAGAATGATGGGTTCAAGTGCTCTCCAGTAGGTTTCTATCCAACGCCGCTCCCACTCATCCGAACAGGACACATCCTGTGGGGCAGGAAGATGAACATAACTCATCTTTATTCCGTCGCCTTGCCACAATGCCGTAGCGAAAAATACCGGCACCCCCAGGGATCTTGCCAAAGCAGGAACCCCTCGTGAAAAACGCCAACTCGTACCCAGCCGGTCCAGCGTAACCAGGTTTTCACCGGTCCATACATCAGGGGCGGCGAACAACACTCCCCCTCTCCTCAAGTGCAGGGCCGCATTCAGCAATATCTGTGATCTTTGAGATAAATTGCCAGGATCGCAAAGCGTAAGTCCTGGTCTGGAAGGAACAGACGCCGCATCCGATCTTGTCCAAACCTGTAACGGAATATCCTGAGCCATCAGGACGTTCATTGCCATTTTGGGGGGCCCAATGTGAGCGGCCGCCAATATTACACCACCGTTTATACGGGCGGCCTCGACATCATCCCAATCGGAACAATCAACCAAATCGAGCGCCTCGGCCCTGTATGCCGCATTGCTCAGGCGAAGCCGGATCACCTCGCCTGCGACCAACCCCCATGTCGCGCGCTGTATCCAGTCGCGCTCAAGATCGGGTTTCAGGTTCAGATGTCTGCGGCCCCATTCAAGCAGTATTCGCCTTTTGGGCAATAAGATCGACAATGATTTGAGGCAGGCCAACTGTGCCTTAATCGGTAGTCCGAGCCCGCTCAGGATGTGGGGTAGCAACACTGATCAGTTACCCGTTCTCGGCTTGCTCCATGAACGCAACCAGGCTGCCGATACTTGCCAGGCATTCAGCGGTCAGATGCTCATCTCTTAAGGTCCGGCCTGTTTTGGCCTCCAGATCCAACAACAAATCGAGGCAACCAATCGAGTCAAGCTCAGCGCCTCCCTCGCCAATTGGTGTGGTCAGACTCAGGGTACCTTCATAATCAGGTGCCAGTTTTCTGACAGACTCAAATGCGAGTTCGGGAATTGATTTCGTCATTGCGCCGCCGTCCTGAAAGTAACCCATTTTATAGCATGAAATTGACCAAAAGGCATAATTTGAATAGTGAACGGGCCACGCAGCACTCCAAGTTGATAAATTGGCCAGTGCCGCCGATCACCCCATTGCCGACAGACGGGCGATTGCCTCTTTGACCTGACCAGCTTTCACGTCCAGTTCGTCACGGCGTTCTTTTGTTTCCTCGATCACCGCCGGCGGGGCCTTGGCGACGAAGCCGGCATTGTTTAACCGACCGTCAATCGACGCGATGTCTTTTGCCGTTTTCTCCAGCTCTTTTTCAAGCCGGCCTTTTTCCGCGCCGAAGTCGATGACACCGGCCAGCGGCAGGGCGACAACCGCTTCATCCAGCACGATCTGGGCAGAGCTTTCCGGCACACCGTCTGCAAATGTCAGGCTGTCCAGCCGGGCAAGCCTGGAGATTTCGGCCATCCACGCGGTGGCGCGGGTCTTTGACTGATCACCCGGATGAGCCAGCACACACGGCACTTTCGCACCTGCAGGCACATTCATTTCCGAGCGCACCGAGCGGATTTCGGTAATCAGGCGAACCACCCAGTCAATCTCTTCGGATGCATCCGGCGCTTCCAAGCCCTCATACTCGGGCCAGGATGCCTGCACCAGCATGGTCTCACGCGCCGTTTCACCGGCGGTCTGCTGCCACAATTCTTCGGTGATGAACGGCATGAACGGATGCAACAACAACAAAATCTGGTCCAGCGCCCATGCGGTTGCTGCGCGGGTCTCTGCTTTCGCCGTCTCATCTTCACCGTTCAGGACGGACTTTGACAGCTCCACATACCAGTCACAGAACGTGTGCCAGATGAAACTGTAGAGCGCACCGGCTGCCTCATTGTAGCGGTGTTCGGCAATGCCCGCCGTAACGGCGTCTTTGGCCCGTGCAGCTTCACCCGCAATCCAGCGGTTGAGCGTGACCTTGCATTGCGCCGGATCAAACCCGTCTGCCCGTACGCATTCATTCATTTCCGCAAAGCGCGCCGCGTTCCACAGCTTGGTGCCGAAATTGCGGTAGCCTTCAACCCGTTGCGCCGACAGCTTGATGTCACGTCCCTGTGCTGCCATGGCAGCAAGGGTAAAGCGCAGGGCGTCCGCGCCGTACTCGTCGATCAGGTCCAGCGGATCGATGACATTGCCTTTCGACTTTGACATCTTCTGGCCCTTCTCATCGCGCACCAGCGCGTGAATATAGACCGTGTCAAACGGCACCTGCGGTGACCCGTCCGGCTTTTCCATGAAGTGCAGCCCCATCATCATCATGCGGGCGACCCAGAAAAAGATGATATCAAAGCCGGTGACCAGCGTGTTGGTCGGATAATACCGCTGCAGCTCGTGGGTATTGTCCGGCCAGCCCAGCGTGGAAAACGGCCACAGCGCAGATGAGAACCAGGTATCAAGCACGTCTTCATCACGCGTCAGCTTGACCCGGTAACCGTAATGGGACTCTGCCTGCTCCTCAGCCAGCGCTTCGTTCTCGGCAACAAATACCGTGCCGTCTTCGCCATACCAGGCCGGAATCTGATGACCCCACCATAACTGGCGCGAAATACACCAGGGCTGGATGTTGCGCATCCATTCGAAATAGGTCTTGTCCCATTGCTTCGGCACAAACACCGTATCGCCCTGCTCCACCGCCTCGATGGCAGGCTTCGCCAGTGTTTCGGCATCCACATACCACTGGTCGGTCAGGAACGGTTCGATCGGCACACCGCCCCGGTCACCGTGCGGTACCATGTGGGTGTGCGGTTCGATCTTCGCCAGAAGATCCCTCGCCTCAAACATGTCGACAACCTGCTTGCGCACGTCAAACCGGTCTCTGCCATGCAGTGCGGCAATGGTGGCTTTGAGTTCTTCTGTATCCGGCACGCCGGCAAGGAAATCCTCATTGCCATCCAGAACAATGCTCGCGGCGACATCCATGACGTTGATCTTCGCCAGGTCATTGCGTTTGCCGACTTCAAAATCGTTGAAGTCATGTGCCGGTGTGATCTTTACCGCACCGGAGCCTGCTTCAGGATCGGCATATTCGTCTGCGACGATGGGAATCAACCGGCCAACCAGCGGCAAAACAACATTCCTGCCGATCAGGTCCTTGTAGCGCTCATCATCCGGGTGAACCGCAACACCACTGTCTCCCAGCATGGTTTCAGGCCGCGTGGTGGCAACGGTGATGAAGCGGCCCGGCTCTCCCTCGATGGGGTATTTGAAGTGCCACAGATTGCCGTTCATCTCGACCTGCTGCACTTCCAGGTCGGAAATCGCGGTGAGCAGTTTCGGATCCCAGTTTACCAGGCGCTTGTCCTTGTAGATCAGGCCTTCCCGGTAAAGCTGGATGAACACCTTGAGAACAGCCTTGGACAGCCCCTCATCCATGGTGAAACGCTCACGCGACCAGTCACACGACGCGCCGAGGCGACGCAGCTGGCCAATGATTGTACCGCCGGATTCCGCCTTCCATGTCCAGATTTTCTCCAGAAAGGCCTCACGGCCGATGTCACGACGGCCCGGCTCCTGGCGTTCCATCATCTGGCGCTCGACAACCATCTGCGTGGCAATGCCGGCATGGTCCAGTCCCGGCTGCCACAACACATCCCGGCCCCGCATACGCTCAAAGCGGCACAGAATGTCCTGCACAGTATTGTTCAAGGCGTGGCCCATGTGCAATGAACCGGTCACGTTCGGCGGCGGAATAACAATGCAGAACGGATCGCCGTCAGGTGTCTGGTTGGCCCGGAATACACCGGAGGCTTCCCAGGCTTCGTAAAGACGGGCTTCAATGTCAGCGGGTGTAAAGTGCTTGTCGAGCATGGCGATACTGGAATTTGTTCTGGAATTTTTGTCGGTTGTAGCGCGGTTAAACACTACGCGCTCATCACTTGCAACAGGCCCGCGCCAATGAGCTGCGTGCAGATACCAAAGCAAGTAATTATCGAACCCTTTGGCATCAACGCCTGAGGCCGGTAATCCTGGCAATTTCCTCGCGCACCGCAACCTCGACAATCGGACTGAGATTGTCGGCCAGCCATTGTTCGATCATGGGCCGGATCATGGCGGTAAACGCTTCTTCACTCGGCATGGCCGACGCCACCTGATCCGGCAGGTGCTTTTCGATCCAGATAACCAGCTCCGGTTCAATGACCTGACGGATCATGGCTTCAAGCGGCAAGCCCGGCTCGCCCGCGCTGTCATCGGATGATATGCCGGGTTCGGCGGGCTCATCAGCGTCGGGTTCGGGTACCGCGTCCGTGCCGGTTGCAACCTCTATCTGATCTTCAATGGTGACCTGCCTGGTTGTCACCAGGGGGACTGCCATGTCCTGTTCCGACCCGTCAGAGCCCTGTGGGACAACAGTCGCCAGCGGATTTTCAAGCGACCAGTCGCTATAGTCAGGCGTGTAGGAAACTGTTCCCGACGACATGTCTCCGGTAATGAATTCATCCACGTAAGCCTGCTCGTCACTGATGCTCGTCCGCAATCCGGAGTCCGTATCCGTCTCCGGTTGTGCCTCGCTCACATCATTTGCATGCAGTTGCTGTTGCTGATCGCGCGCACGGGCTTCCTCCTGGCGAACGTCCCCGCCAAGCAGACTTGCCATCGACCGGCTGGTGCCGGACCTGGTTCTTGATTTCAATGATGCGAGACGATTGCGTAAGGACATATAGCTTGGTGAAGTCTCCAGTGAATGACGATAGCGGTACGGGTTGGCAGAAACATAGCCCGGACCGTGCTTTTCGTCACCCTCTGATGCATGCGGTTCCGCAATATGCATCACAGGCGCAGAATCGGCCTGCGATTCTTCTGCCGGCGCCCCCTCTGAACGTGGTGCCCTGGGAGCACCAATCGGTTTCAAAGGCGATTTGACAGACACGGCCATCTGATTGGCCGTATCAAACTCGATTGCCTCCCGGATGGAAGACAATAGCTGGTCGACAGAAGTCCCGTCCGGCGGTTTGCTGTCCTGCTTGCCCATGATCTGCATGCGATTTCTGAAACTATATTGTGAAAACGATCGACGATTATTGACTTGTGAGCGTTGGCGCACAAGCCCAAGTCCTGCGAATCAACAACTTGTCGACAGCTTCTGCCGCAAATTGCGCTGCTTTTCGACACAATCATCGGGTCGATACCGGGACAACACACTCACACCCGTCTTATTCAGACGTATTGATCCGTGCGCCGAACGCCTTGTCACGAACCTCTTCAAGATTACGACGCGGATCATAAATGTGTACCGACAGCCTCAGATCGCCGGCCGTCATGTGCCCGATCGCCGCGACAAGCTGGTAACCGGCAACAATCCGGTCCCGCCGAGCGTTTGCCAGGGCAACCTGGGCATTCACCAGTTCATTTTGCGCGTCCAGCACATCCAGCGTTGTTCTCGTTCCGACCTGGGCTTCCTGGCGAACACCATCCAGCGCCACCTGGTTGGCCGCCACGGCATCATTGGCAGCCGCAATTGTAGCGGTTGCAGCTTTCAGCAGATGCCATGCGCTTACGACCTGTTCACGAACCTGACGGTGGGCATCCAGAACTTCCAGCTTGCGCTGACTGGCCGTGTGCTTGGCCTCGCGGATGCGTGAATAGACCGAGCCCGACTGATATATCGGAACCGACAGCGTGCCTTGAATAACGCCTGTTTCGGTTGTGCCCGGAGTAGACGTTGCGTTCTTGCTGACCCGATAAAGGGCTTCAAAATTCAGCTTTGGCAGCAAATCGGATTTGCGTACGCTGATATTTGCCGCGGCAGCTTCTTCATTGAAGGCTGCGGCCAGGATCTGCGGGTTTGTCTCGCCTGAGATATCGATTGCGGCGCGCAAGGTTTTCGGCACTCTTGGTGACAAGCGCGGGAATTTCAGGTGGCGAGGCTTGTCACCAATGATCCGGATATAGTTTGCCACCGATGTTTGCAGGTTACCGATCGCAACAGCCAGGTCCGACTTTGCCTGTGAAGCGCGCGCGCGCGCCTGCGACACATCGGTGCGGGTCACCTCGCCGACCTCGAAACGCGCATTTGCAGCGCGAAGCTGTTCGTCAAAATTTTCCACCGACTTGCGGCGGTAATTGACGATCTCACGGTCACGGATAACATTCATGTAAGCAGTCGCGCCGTTCAGCAGAACTTCCTGCTCCACCGCCAGCAAATTCTGGTTACCGGCCAGCACGGTGGCTTCTGCTTCGCGCAACGCGTTTTCGGAACGAAACCCGTCAAACACAGGTTGCGACAAAGTGATATTGAAGCTGCGCGTCAGAAAATCGGATTTGCCTGATCCTGGTCCTGTTCCCGAGTTGTCCTGATAATTCTTTGACACTTCCGTGCTCGTCGTCACGGTTGGACGCCACCCGGACTTCGCCTGGGGTACCTGTTCATCGGTCGCACGCTGGCGCGCCTGATCGGCTTTCAGTTGCGGATTGCCGACATATGCCTTTGACAAGGCGGACACGATAGTTTCGGCACTTGCAGGTGCAGACCCTTAAATCATTGCGGTGACGGCCACGCACAAAGCGGCAAGCCAACTGGCATGCAGTCTCTGCGTCGGACGTTTTATATAACCCACAGTCAAGCCCCTGACGAATTTGCCCCATTGGTTATGGGTGTTTTATGGTTAACGAAACATTAACCTGACGGATCAGCCGCTGCCGACCGGACACAAAACCAAGTTCACACAAGAATCATTTTATCGGCCACAACTGTAACCGATGAAGCGGAGAATACTCAGCAAAAAAGTCGAGACTGCGACAGTTGTCGACACAATCAAAAAACGAAACCCGGATCTGTTTTTTCGAACCCCGGCAGCATCGGAATGCTCGCATCAAAGGCATACCGGGGTGCAGTCACGTCTCCGGCCCTCGTGTAAACCAGTGCCTGCGCCGTATCGGTGTCGCCCACAACCGCGACCAAACGCCCGCCGTCAGCCAGTTGCGACAACAGGCTGCCGGGAATCTGTCCGGCTCTTCCATTCACTATGATGACATCATAAGGCGCCTCGGCGCGGTGACCTTCATGCATGGAGGTATTGAACACGGCGACATTGTTTATCTGCAGCCGCAACAGGTTCTGGTTTGCAGCTTCAGCCAGGTCTGCATCTTCTTCGACAGCTACAACCAGTTGGGCCAGCCTGGAAAGCACGGCGGATGAATATCCCGCCGCACAACCGATATCCAGCACACACTCATCCGGCTGGATAACCGCGGCCTGCAGCATGCGTGCAAACGCCATCGGCTCCATAAGATGGCGTTTTCGGCCATCGCTACCCACGCTCAACGGCACATCTTCGTCCATATAGGCCAGCGATTTGATGTGATCAGGCACGAATACTTCCCGCGGAATTTCCGACATCGCCTCAATCACACGGGCATCAGTTATCCCGTTCGGACGAACCTGAGATTCAATCATGTTTTCGCGCGCTATGGCGTAATCGATCATGCTAGCTCCTGATCCTCAACCGGCGAAAACCGCCAAAACCCTGACCGCTGCGAGTTTGCAAAATGCGGCCATTACGGTTGAATACCCAACTCAGGCCGTCTCGCCAAGCCTGTTTGTTATTCGATGCACTACTATACGGTATGAAAAACCGGCGACATTGCCTGAAAGCAGGCGTTGTAACCCGATGCAGTGTCGTCTATAAGACGCCGCCCGGACCTGAAAAGTCCGCCACGATGGCCTCGTGGGAGAGTGGTTATCCATCGGATTGCAAATCCGCTTACACCAGTTCGATTCTGGTCGAGGCCTCCAGGTTCAAAAAGCTCGTGTTCGCAATTTGCCGTTTTGCAGGCTGACATGTGGCAACCGTGTACAGAACAGCCGAATATATGGCTTGGATATGTGTGTCTATTTTGCAACACTTTCAAAAAAACGTGCCTGAGAGCCAATCTGCAATTGAGACAACGCGTAAACAGCCACATATTCGACTTGGTGTTGCAGACATTTGGCTGGCCTGATCGGGGCCAAGCCTGTATTGATAAGGTTCAGAGTTTTTCAATTTTCAATTGGGGTCATTTGTGCGGAAACACGACTGCATATTAGCTTTTTTGCTGCTTCTGGCAGGTTGTGCAGGGGGCCAAACGAATCAGGCGCTGCTTGAACCCCGGACCATTGACGTTGATGCAGCAGCGGAGCCGGCGGGCGGTGTGATTTCCAGCCACATTCAACAATTGCAGGCTCAAACGGGACCCAGCTACGTTACACTTGTGGTTCATGAACAGCAAAAACGCGCTGGTTCAAAGGCCTCCGGCACTCCTGAAGCATTGACATCCGGCAGCGGCTTTGTCGTATCAAACGGTATTATCATGACGGCCGGACACGTTGCGGTAAAGCGCGGCAACTCGGTTGATGCGCGTGCCTCCGACGGACGTATTTATGCCGGCAAAGTAATTGCCGTTAAACCGGACAATGACATGGCCCTGATAAAGCTGCGCGGTTTCAATGCGGCTGCGGTGACACCGTCTGCAAATCATTGCATGCAACGTGGTGCCCCGGTGTTCTCGCTAGGCAAACCGCATGCCCGCAATGATACCGCCCGTATCGGTTCGGTAAACTCAATGAGTTTCGGTCGCGCGGTCAAGTATAGCGGCTTTGGCTATCCTGATGCCATCGAACTCCGCCTTGCCACCAAGAAAGGCGAGTCAGGCGGCCCCTTGTTCGACGACAAGGGTCAATTGACCGGCATGCTGGTCAGCACCTTGTCAGACGCCAATGGCCGCCCGTTGAACCTGGCGCACGCAATTTCAACGCCTGCGCTGGCACAGTTCCTGTGCTCAAACACCAAGTGTTCCACCAACTGGCAGCAATTGTCCCGGCAGTCACAGACCTGCCCGGCGACCTAGACAGGTACGACTTTTTTGGTCGAACAGCTTATCCTTGGATCGTTCATATCGCTCACGCCGGCAGCCTTCGGCTGCGCTCCGCGGGGGCGCGCACTTCGTGCGGCGGCCGGTCGGCCTTGCCTCTGCACCTTCGGAGCTTCGGAGGGGAGTTCATCACGGCGGTTGTTGCGGGTTGGAGAGCGGGTTGTTTTATATCGCTCACGCCGGCAGCCTTCGGCTGCGCTCCGCGGGGGCGCACTTCGTGCGGCGCGCAGTCGCGCTTGCCTTGGCACTTCGTGCCTCGGAGGAATACATCACGAGGGTTGATCAGGGCCGGAGAACGGCCCGCCGAAGGCGGACGAGCTGTTCGACCACCAAAACCCAACTAGGCCCGACGGGCCTCGGGCCGGTCAGGCCCGCCCCCGCGGAGCGCAGCCAAGGCTGCTTGCGTGAGCGCAACAAACTTTACGGCATCAGAACCGTCGAGCCTGTGGTTTTACGGCCTTCAAGATCCTGATGAGCCTTCACCGCATCTTCCAGTTCATAGGTCTGGTTGATTTCTATCTTGACCGCGCCGGAACCGACAACATCGAACAAGTCCGCCGCATTGGCCTGCAGGTCTTCATCAGCCGCCACATAGGTCATCAGGGTGGGACGTGTGAGATACAGTGACCCCTTGGCACCCAGAATACCGGTGTCGAAATCCTTCACCGGACCCGAGGCAGAACCAAAACTTGCCAATAACCCCCTCGGACTGAGGCTGTCCAGGGAGGCTTCAAGCGTTGCTTGTCCAACGCCGTCATAGACAACCGGCACTCCCCTGCCATCGGTCAGTTCCCGAACCCGTTCTGCAACATTTTCTTCCGTGTAATTGATAACTTCATCGCATCCGAAAGACTTTGCCAGGGCGGCTTTTTCCGGTGAACTCGTTGTGCCGATCACACGGGCGCCCAAGTGTTTTGCCCACTGCACCGCGATGAGACCAACGCCTCCGGCAACCGCATGCCATAAAATCGTGTCGCCCGCTTTGACTTCATAAGTTTCGCGCAACAGATATCTCGCAGTCATGCCCTTTAACATCATGGCTGCCGCTGTCTCGTCAGATATGGTGTCAGGCAGCAAGGACACCCTATTGGCAGGCATGTTGCGGGCCTGCGAGTAAGCCCCGATAGGACCTGCGCCATAGGCAACGCGGTCGCCTTCCTTCAGGTGGCTCACCCCGTCTCCAACTGCTTCGACGACACCGGCTGCCTCCAGCCCGATGCCGCTGGGCAGCGGCACCGGATAGGCGCCTGAGCGATGGTAGGTATCAATAAAATTCAACCCGACCGCAGTATGACGCAACCTGACATGGCCCGCTCCCGGCGCTTCAAGGTTGAACTCCTCATACTGCATGACTTCCGGACCACCCGGTTGGTGAAATTTGATTGCTTTCATAACTTTCCCTGTGTTTTTCCTGTGGAGTTCTGGTTTGCTGTATCAGTGGTCCATCAAGTATTGCATGACGCCCACAAGCCTGTCCCAGCGAATATCCTCAAGCGGTATTACACGCACGTCCAGCACCGCAGCCTTGCCCATCAGGGCCTGATAGCGCGCTTCGCCACGTTCTTCATCAAACAGATCGGTCGTCACCAGCACGCCGACACGTTCACCCGGCTGGCCAAAATGATCAGCCAGATTGTCTGCCTCATGCACTGCGTCCATCATCCGCGCACGATGTTTGCGGTCACTGGACTGCAGACTGGAGCGCAATGCCTTGCACGACACAAAGCCCAACTTGTCGTCGCGCCGGAAAATCACATCTATTTCGTTTTCCCCGGTATAACCTTCCACATCCCAGCCAACCAGTTGCGAATAATGGGCTTCGTGAGCACCGGCTTCCATGACGGCATGCCAGGCAAGCTCTTCCAGCCAGCCACCGGTCAAGAACCGGCGCGCATCCATACTGTTGAGGGTTATTTCGCCCTGGTCCAGCTTCAGCAGTTCGTGCTGTTGCAGACAGTCAAAGAGAAACTCGGTTTCCGCTGCAGACACCGCACCGCGCACCTGTTCTGACTGCATGGCGATTTTGGGACTGCCGGTTCGAATCAAATTGTCACGCAGCTTCTCAAATGCCGGATAGTTCTGCTGGATCGCCATCGTCAGATCGCGACGGTTCTCCGCTGCATGTTTGTCTCCGCCTGATCCTTTCAGGAAGGCAGACCGGCCGGTGAGGATATTTTCTATCGTTTGCATATCGAGCTGTAATAACTATTGTTCCGTGGACTTGTTTTTGAAACCATAATCACTTCAATCTCCCACCGCTATAGTAACCAGCCATCAATGACCTATCTTCTTAATCCATTTGTCAGAAAAGTTTCGGCACCACCCATTGCTGAATCCGCAAGTTGGCTTGAGGGCAATTCATCCAATTTGCCCGCAATCAATCTGTCCCAGGCTGTTCCAAGTTATCTGCCTGCCCCGGAACTGGCTGACTATGTGGCCAGATGCATGAAAGACGGCAGCGCCAATCTCTACACCGACATCCTGGGGATACCGGACCTTCGTGAAGCACTTGCCGCGCATATGAGTTCTGCATATCGCGGCTCAGTGAAACCCGCAGACGTTGCCATAACCGCAGGTTGCAACCAGGCATTTTGTGCTGCCGTAATGGCTTTGGCCAAACCCGGTGACAACATCATCCTGGCAGCGCCTTGGTATTTCAACAATCAGATGTGGCTGGAGATGCAGGGCATTGAGGTGCGCGCCATCCCCGCAATTCACGAAACCGATGCCCTGCCCCGGCCTGAGGATCTGGCATCGGTGTGCGATGAACGTACCCGCGCCGTCGTGCTGATCAGCCCCAACAATCCCACAGGCGCCGTCTATCCGCCTGACCTGCTTGATGCATTCTTTGATGCTTGCCAGAGTTTGAAGATCGCCCTGCTGCTCGACGAGACATACAAGGATTTCCTTGATCCGGCCTCACCACCACACGATCTGTTTGCGCGTGACGATTGGCGGGAGACATTTGTGCAGCTTTATTCGTTTTCCAAGGTCTACGCGCTGACAGGCGCGCGCGTGGGTTCCCTGATTGCAGGCCCGAAAATGATCGAGGCCGTAGAAAAAATCATCGACTGCGTGGCCATTTGCGCACCACATACCGGTCAAAAAGCAGCCCTTTTCGGCTTGCAGAATCTGGATGGGTGGAAGCAGCAAAAACGCCTGTTGATGGCAGATCGGCTGGAAGCCATGAAGAGCGCTTTGGCAAAACACGCCTCCAGTTACCGGATTGTCAGCTCCGGCGCATTCTTTGCGTATCTGGCCCATCCTTATGTAAACCATGGTGCACGCGATGTTGCGATGGGACTTGCACAACAATGCGGTGTGCTTACACTACCGGGATCAATGTTCGGGCCAGAACAGGACGGCTATTTGAGGCTCGCTTTTGCAAATGTAGATGTCAGTTCGATGGAAGACGCTGCGCAGCGGCTGGGCCACTATCAACCGCAGGCGTAGATCGACTGCCAATTCAAGACGAGTGGGTGTGGATGAGTTTTGAAATCAAGATCTGGGGCTGTAGAGGTTCCATACCTGTCTCCAGCCCCGATCATATCAGGTTTGGCGGTTCCACCGCGTGCGTAGAGATCAATATCAACGATAACATCATTATCATTGATGCAGGCTCTGGCATTCGTGAGCTGGGAACCGAGCTTCTCAAACGCGGCACCCGCGTCGCCAACCTCCTGCTGTCGCACGGCCACTACGATCACATTATGGGCCTGCCGTTCTTCTATCCCGTCTACAAGCCCGACATGCAATTGCATCTCTGGTCCGGTCATACCAACTGCAACCCGTGTACCCACGACATCATTTCAGACTTCATGCGCGAACCCTATTTGCCGGTGTCGCTCGACATCATGCAGGCCGACATGTATTTCTATGATGTCAAGGAAGGTGCCGAGATTGACCTGGGCAATGGCAACACGGCCGTATCATGCGCAACCAATCATCCCGGCGGCTGCTTCGCCTGGCGCGTCACGGATGGCAAACACTCCTTTGTGTACTGGTCCGACCATGAACATGGCGATGACGAGGTAGATGCCCGCCTTACGCAATTTGCCACCGGCGCCGATGTCCTGGTCTACGACGCCATGTACACCGACGACGAATATCCCTCAAAGAAGAAGGGATTTGGCCATTCCACCTGGCGCAAGGGCTGTGAATTCGCCCAGAAGGCCGGTGTCAAACAGCTATTGCTGTTCCATCACGCGCCGGAACGCACCGACAGTCAGCTTGAGGCAATCGAGGCCAAGGCGCACAAGGTTTTTGCCGGCGCAAGTGCTGCCCGCGACGGCCAGATCATCAAACTGGATTGAAAACATTCGCGCAGTTGCAAGTTATCCAATCCAAAACACTTGAAACCCGCACCGTTCGCAGGCATACAGCATTCGTTGGTGGTGAGGAGACGTGGCCGAGCGGCTGAAGGCGCTCCCCTGCTAAGGGAGAAGTTTGAGACTGAATTATATAACATTTTCATGAGCTTAACTTCCTGCTCACAGTTGGTTTTGCCAATTCTTTGTCATCCCAGGCGACACTTTGGAAACGCCCGCTTTCGGTAGAGAGCGGGGGCACCTGTTTAGCGGCAATTACGTCGGTCTGGCGACAGAACTGGAGGCAGATGGTTGGCAGATGGCATCTGCAAGCGCCTGAGAGACACATTAACGGGGTGTTCTGCCGCTTCCGGTGCATGGGACTCAGCAAGCCGTTTCGCGCGCTGGTGGGTCCGTTTGCGGCTGCGATCAGACCGCCCTGAGCATTTACAGTGACCGACCGGTCACTTCACCGGAAGGCTCTTAAGATGCAGCATCAACTCAAACTCAATCGTACGGGCAACGAACTGATCGTAGTCCCTCGTCAATGATTGACCCCAT
>CAVWYF010000013.1:0-69377 GCA_963759095.1 uncultured Alphaproteobacteria bacterium
AGTTGTTCGACCAGTAAAATGACCTAATGCAGGATCTGGCTCAGGAACAGCTTGGTGCGGTCTGACTTGGGGTTGGTGAAGAAGGCTTCAGGCTCGTTCTGTTCAACGATCTGGCCTTCGTCCATGAAGATCACCCGGTCTGCTACCTGACGGGCAAAGCCCATTTCGTGGGTCACGCACAGCATGGTCATGCCGGTTTCTGCCAGATCCACCATCACTTCCAGCACTTCCTTGATCATTTCAGGGTCAAGGGCTGATGTAGGCTCATCGAACAGCATGATGCGCGGGTTCATGCACAGTGAACGCGCAATGGCCACACGCTGCTGCTGGCCGCCTGACAGCTGGCCGGGATACTTGTTGGCCTGCTCGGGAATCTTCACCTTCTCCAGGAACCCCATCGCGACTTCTTCGGCTTCCTTCTTCGGCATCTTGCGAACCCAGATCGGGGCAAGGGTGCAGTTTTCCAGAATGGTAAGGTGCGGGAACAGGTTGAAGTGCTGGAACACCATGCCGACTTCGCGGCGGATTTCGTCGATCTTCTTCAGGTCGTCGGTCAGCTCAATGCCGTCCACGATGATCTGGCCCTTCTGGTGTTCTTCGAGACGGTTGATGCAGCGGATCAGCGTCGACTTGCCGGATCCGGAAGGCCCGCAAATGACAATGCGCTCACCACGGTAGACCGTCAGGTCAATGTCACGCAGAACATGGAAGTCGCCATACCATTTGTTCATACTGGAAATCTGGATCGCGACATCGTCCATTATAATATGGCCGGATTTCGCCGGTGCCGCCTTTGTTGCAGAAGATGCAGTTGTCTTGCGTGCCGCTTTTTTCGCAGGCGCTGTTTTGGTTGCCTTGGCCATGGTCGGTTTTCCTAACGCTTAATCGGTTTAATTTTTATGTCCGGTGTCGAGCTGGCGTTCCATGAACATGGAATAGCGCGACATGGAGAAGCAGAATATCCAGAACACTGCGGCGGCAAAGAAGAAGCCGGTCGAGTGGGTTTGTGGCGCCACCCACTTCTGGTCGCTATTGGCTACCTGCACGATGAGAAGCAGATCATACAATCCAATAATGCCAACCAGCACGGTGTCCTTGAACAGACCGATAAAGCTGTTGACGATGCCGGGAATGACCAGCTTCAGTGCTTGTGGCAGCGTGATCAGGGCCATGTCCTGCCAATAGGTCAGACCAAGCGCCTGGGCTGCTTCCGTCTGGCCCTTGGGTATGGCCTGCAGACCACCGCGCACCACTTCGGCCATATAAGCTGACGAGAACAATGCCACACCAATGAGCGCCCGTAACAACTTGTCGAAGCTGGTGCCGGGCGGGAGGAACAGCGGCAACACGACAGACGCCATGAACAACACGGTGATCAGCGGGACACCGCGCCAGAGTTCAATAAAGGCCACCGAGAACAGTTTCACCACCGGCATGTTTGAACGCCTGCCCAGTGCCAAAAGGACGCCGATCGGCAAGGACGCCACAATGCCGGTGACGGCAACAACCAGGGTCAGCAGCAGGCCGCCCCATTTGGAGGTCTCGACAAACGGCAGCCCGAAATCAACCGACATGATGATCAGCAGCAGAGCAACACCACCGGCAATTGCGGCAGATGCGATCAGTGCGTGACTTGGCTGAATGATCTTGGCAACAAATCCCAACAACAGGATCGGGATGACTACTGCGCCGACAAATGCGCCAACGGTCAGCCAGGTTGACAGGCCGATGTCGAAATTGCCGCCGGTGAGCATGATCAGTGTCAGGATCGGGTAGATACCCAGCAGGAAAATACCGTTTATCCGCTTGTAGGGCAGTGACGGCATCATCATCGGCACCAGGGCCAACACGCCCACAATGCCCACAATGTCCACACGCCAACGCTCGGTGAACGGATAGAAGCCGTACATCCACTGACCGAACTTGGCTCTTGCCATCGCCCAACAGGCACCGTGGGCTCCATCGTCAATGCACGCTGAACGGTCTTCACCGCTCCACACTGCCTTGAACACGGCCCAGTCCAGCGTAATCCAGACCACATAGAGCAACAGTGCTCCGAATATGAGAGACATCAGTGCGTTTATTGGTGTCGGGAACAGGTTTTCGCGTATCCAGCCGATTGGACCGCCGACGGTCAGCGGTGCCGGCATGGCAGGCACATCTTCGGTTCGCACATAAGCAAGGTTTCTTTGAGAATGAATGTCTGACATGTGCTTATCTCTCCACCAGCTTCATTCGTGAATTGAACCAGTTCATAAAGGCTGACGTGAGCAGCGATATGGTCAGGTAGACCGCCATCCAGATGGCTATGATTTCCAGCGCCTGTCCAGACTGGTTCATCACCGTGCCGCCGGCTGCCACCAGTTCAGGGAAGCCGATTGCGACGGCCAGAGACGAGTTCTTGGTCAGGTTCAGATACTGGCTGGCCAGTGGTGGAATGATCACCCGCATGGCTTGCGGAATAACCACCAGACGCAGTGCCGGATTGGGTCTCAAGCCGAGTGCATAGGATGCTTCGGTCTGGCCCTTGTTGACCGCCAGAATGCCGGAGCGGACGATCTCTGCGATAAACGATGCAGTATACATCGACAAGGCGAAGTACAGCGCGGCAAATTCCGGCACGAGGCCGACACCACCGCGCAGATTGAACTTGCCCTGCTCGGGAAACTCAAACTCGACCGGCGAGCCCATTGCGAAATAGGTCAGCAACGGCAGGCCAAACAAAATGCCAAGTGAGGTCAGGAAGACCGGGAATTGTTCACCGGTTGCTTCCTGGCGCTTGTGCGCCCACTTTCTCATTACGATGATACCGACGATGGCCGCAATCACCGCAACCGCGATCATCCACGCCCCGTCACCCCAAATGAATTTCGGAATGGTAATGCCGCGATTGGACAAAAATACAGTATCTGCGACTGACCAGGCCTCTTTCGGCTTGGGCAACGCAGCCAGCACCACCTTGTACCAGATGAACATCTGCACCAGCAGCGGAATGTTGCGCAAGACTTCGATGTAAATCTCGGCAACCTTGGCCACCAGCCAGTTCTTCGAAAGGCGCATGACGCCGACAGTGAAGCCGATAATGGTGGCCGTTATGATGCCGCAAAAAGCCACCAGGAGTGTGTTGAGAACGCCAACGGTGATCGCGCGGCCATAGGTTGAGGATTCCGAATAAGGGATCAGGGTAAATGACAGGTCGAAACCGGCTGTCGTATCGAGGAAGCCCCAGCCGGAGGCGATGTTTGCCCGTTCCAGATTAGCCAGGGTGTTTTGCACCACCTGCCAGGCAAAGAAAGCAATAACGACAATCAATATCGCCTGTACGCCGATCGATCGGACTTTCGGATCGTTGAAAAACGCGACTTTTGGTGGGTCGCCTACGCCCGTGGTTACACTCATGCTGCTGCCTTCACCCTGCTGAGCTGATCTCGGGAACGCCAAAATTGCGTACCCTTCAGATCATTGCCCCGTTTCCTACCCGCAAACCCGATACGCCAATACCGGATGCGAGCCCTCACCCTTCAGATTTCCTGTCGCCCGGTCTTGCGCCGGGTCGTTCCACCACAGGAACAATCAATTTCAGTATCTCAGTATAAATGCACTAAATGCTGCCCGGCAACCAGCGCGTAACAGACGCAAGATGCCGGACAGTTTTAAATGTCGTTATTAGCGAACAGGCGGTGCGTACTGAATGCCACCCTTGCTCCACAGCGCGTTAACGCCACGGCTGATCTTCAGGTTGGTTTCAGGACCAACATTGCGATCAAACATTTCGCCATAGTTGCCAACAGCCTTGATGGCATTGGCAGCCCAGTTATTTTCAAGACCGATTGCCTTGCCGAAATCGCCTTCAACTCCCAGCAGACGGCGAATGCCCGGATCTGTTGAATTAGCCATCATGTCATCTGCATTAGCAGCAGTAACACCAGCTTCTTCAGCATTCAGCAGCGCGTAGTAGGTCCACTTTACAACGTTGAACCATGCATCGTCGCCCTGACGGACAACCGGGCCCAGAGGCTCTTTGGAAATGATTTCCGGAAGAACCACGTTTTCATCCGGGTTCTTCATCTTGAGACGCTCGGCATACAGGCCGGACTGGTCAGTTGTGAACACGTCGCAACGACCGGAATCGTATGCAGCGACAACTTCATCAGCCTTTTCGAATGCAACAACTTCGTACTTCATGTTGTTGGCACGGAAATAGTCGGCCAGGTTGAGTTCGGTGGTTGTGCCGGTCTGTGTGCAAACCGATGCGCCATCGAGCTTCAGCGCGCTGTCGACACCAAGAGACTTCTTAACCATGAAACCCTGGCCGTCATAATAGGTCACACCAGCAAACACGAGGCCAAGTGAAGTATCACGGCCCATGGTCCAAGTGGTGTTGCGCGACAGAATATCGATCTCACCGGACTGCAAAGCTGTGAAACGCTCCTTGGCTGAAAGCGGCGTGAACTTTACTTTCTGACCGTCTCCGAAAACCGAACCGGCAACTGCGCGGCAGAAGTCAACGTCAAGACCAGTCCAGTTGTTTTTGTCATCGGGGTTTGAGAAGCCGATCAGACCCTGGCTCACACCACACTGAACAAATCCCTTGGACTTGACGTCATCAAGGGTGCCTGCCGAAGCAGCTGAAATCCCGGCCAGCGATACAGCTGTACCAAGAGCAAGCGAAAGCAACGTACGTTTCATTTGTATTTCCTTTGATCATTTAAGATTGGGCTATTGCTCTTGCAACAAGAGCGAAAAGGCAACCCGGCAATCCATTACCTGCCGTGCTACTTGGTTCCGGTTCAGCAACAGCCACCGTCCATGAGTATTTCAATTTTTACTCCCTGAGTACGCGCCTATTAAACGCGCACGATTGGTATCCTGCCCAAATTCCAACCATCGTCAAGCTGTTCAACAAAAAATTTCTTCTCAAAGCTGACAGAAACGGTAAACAGGCCGAACCATTTCAACCTGTGAAAGTCCATCCCATGAAAAGCTCCAAGGGTGCCTCGCACCAACCTGCAACCGATCTTGTCACAGCGGGCCGGCAGTATTCCGAGCACGGCATTGTCAGCCCCGGCGTCTATCACGCTTCGACCATCCTGTACCCAAACACCGATGCATTGCGCGCACACAACCAGCCCTATACCTACGGGCGCAAGGGAACCCCTACGTCACGCGCGTTGGAAGAAACCGTCGCACAGCTGGAAGGTGGTCATGCCTGCAGACTGACCCCGTCCGGACTGGCCGCGGTATCCACCGTCATGATGGCATTCCTGAACACCGGCGATCATGTGCTGGTCACCGACAGTGCCTATCGGCCAACCCGCAGTCTGTGCAACGGCCTGCTGGAGCGCATGGGTATAGAAACAACGTTTTACGACCCATTGATCGGGGCCGGCATTTCCGACCTGATGAGACCCAATACAAAATTGGTGATGACCGAATGTCCGGGCTCGCAGACATTTGAGATGCAGGACATACCGGCAATCGTCAAAGCTGCACATGCTCATGGTGCCCTTGTTGCCATCGACAACACCTGGTCAGGCGGGCACTATTTCAAGGCGTTTGAGCACGGTTGCGACATCTCTTTCCAGGCCGCCACCAAATACCTTGTGGGTCATTCGGATTGCATGATGGGATGTATCACGGTCGCTGAAGAGCACTGGGACCGGTTCAAAGACGCCTATGAGCAGATGGGATTGTGTGCCGGGCCGGACGATATGTATCTGACGCTGCGTGGCATCCGCACACTGGACGTGCGCCTGGAGCGGCACATGAAGTCCGCGCTTGATATTGCTGAGTGGCTGAGGGCACGCGACGAGGTGGCAGAGGTTCTGCATCCGGGCCTTCCAGGCGCTGCCGGCCATGACATCTGGAAGCGCGACTTTAAAGGCTCATCGGGCCTGTTCGCTTTTATATTGAAAACCAGCGATCAGCGCGCTGTTGACACTTTTCTCAACACATTGACGCTGTATGGCATGGGCTATTCATGGGGCGGGTTTGAGAGCCTTGTAATTCCGTGTGATGTAACCAGTTATAGGACAGCAACAACGTGGGATCGTGAAGGCCATCTGTTGCGCCTGCACATTGGGCTTGAGGACGTTACGGACCTGAAGAAGGACCTGGAGAACGGTTTCAAAGCGATGGCAGCCCTGGCTTAACCGGCACCAATTAACGGAGTGACACATGATCTCGTGCAAATCCCTCATGGCCGCAGGCATTTCGGCCATGTTGTTGATGACTGCCGCCATCAGTCCGGCAATCGCTGCGGACGATGACCCTGAACTGATCTTCAAAAAATCGACCGTGTTCCGGTTGCTGTCACCCAATGCCAAGCTGGCCGTCTATGCGCTGGATGATCCGCTCATTGAAGGCGTTGCCTGTCACTTCACCCTGCCGGAAATCGGTGGCTGGAAAGGCTGGGCGGGTTTTGCCGAGGAACGGTCGGAAGTGTCACTTGCCTGCCGCCAGGTCGGTCCGGTGAGCTTCAAGGCGAAGTTTGAGCAGGGAGACGAAGTTTACAAACAGCGCCGGTCGTTGTTTTTCAAGAAACTCCAGATCGTGCGCGGCTGTGATCCCGTGCGCAACACGCTGGTTTACCTTGTGTACTCTGACCGCATCATTGAGGGCAGCCCGCAAAACTCCACCTCGACCGTGCCGATCATGCCGTGGGGCAATTCACCGGCTCCGAAGTGTGGCGAGTACATGGAAAAGTGAGCGCCGGTTCTTCCATACGCGCGTGGAGCTATGCAGAAGCCGGTTCAGCCCGTGATGTGATGCAACTGGTGCACATGACTGCATCTGAGCCTGCAGCGGGGGAGGTTCTCGTCGAAACGAAAGTGTCGGCCGTCAACCCGACCGACATCAAACGGCGAACCACCGGCCGCGAGCTCGGCAGGTTTGAACGCATCATACCCAATAATGACGGTGCGGGGATTATCGTTGCTGTTGGGGAGGGAGTGTCGGCAGAGAGAATTGGCGACCATGTCTGGCTGTTCGCGGCGCAAGCCGGCAGGCCACATGGTACGGCAAGCAGCATGCTGGCAATTTCCTCACCTCTTGCCATCGAGTTACCCAAATCGGCAAGCTTTGCAGACGGCGCCTGCATAGGAGTGCCTGCAGTAACCGCGTGGCATGGAGTCCTGGGGGATGGGCCGGTGACAGGTAAAACCGTTCTGGTGACCGGTGCCGGCGGGCGGGTCGGGCGCTATGGCGTACAGATTGCGAAAGCAGCAGGTGCAAATGTGATTGCCCTGTCACGCGCGGCAAAGTCTGATGAGTTGGAAAGGCTGGGCGCGAGCACAGTGGTTGACTACACCGCACCGGACCTGGCCAGCAGGCTGCAGGCAGCGGCGCCTGACGGCATCGACAGGATATGTGATGCCACCCTGGCCCTGACACTGGAACATGCTCTGCCGGCACTGAACCCGCGTGCGGTGATCGCGGCCTATGCGTCCGACATGAACCCGTCCCCTGCCTTGCCTTTCGGCCAGATGCTTTATGCCAATATTGCGCTGACGCCGTTTTCGATCTTTGCGCTCAGCAATAGCCAGCGGGATGCTGCCCTGGTTGGCGTCAGTGATTTTCTCAGCACCGGCAAATTACGCCATCATGTTGGTGCCCGGTTTGAGTTTGACCAGATGGTCGAAGCCCATGAAGCTATGGAAGCCGGACAGGTCGACGGTGCCTGCCTGGTGGCTGTGAGGTGAGCCAGCACTGTGTCTTGTGCAGTCAAGCCGTGCGTGGACAGGGGTTGCCGACAACAGGGTTTTAAGTTTTCCTGACACAATCTGCGCCTAAAAATTTCCAACCGGGCAACAACGGCGCGAAACCATACGGGTTGAACATATGGCCAGATCGCAAGCTGTCGCCGTTGCGCTGGTCATGACAATCGGAATCTTGTGGGGCCTCAACTGGCCGGCTGTCAAATTCATACTCGGATCTGTTCCGCCGTGGACGTTCCGTGCGCTCGCTTTCACGCTGGGCGCCATACTGCTGGCAATCATCGCACGCCGCGCCGGCGAAAACCTTCGTGTCGAAGCTCCAGAGCGCAGCGCCATGGTTATTGCCAGCCTTTTGACCGTATTTGGCTTCAATGTTTTTACGGCATTCGGTCAGTTGCTGACCGAAACGTCAAAAGCGGCCATCATTGCCTTCACCATGCCGATGTGGGCTGCCTTGCTGGCAGTGGTTTTTCTGGGCGAGAGGTTTGGCCTGAACCGCCTTGCCTCATTACTGCTCGGCATGGCCGGATTGGCAACGCTGCTTGCCAGTGATGCCAGGAACTTCATCGACCATCCGGCAGGGTTTTTGTTCATGCTGGGTGCAGCTGTATCATGGGCCGCCGGCACTGTGTTGCTCAAGGCCAGAGACTGGACAACCGCACCTCTGGCGCGCTCTGCCTGGCTGGTCGGAGTTTCAGCCATACCTGCGTGGGCAGGCGCTGTGCTGTTTGAACAACCGTGGACGCTTAACATGCCGGATGCTTCCGTTCTCGCAGTGTTTGCGTTTCATGTCGTTGGTCCGGTTGCGTTATGTTATGCGGCCTGGGTCAGCCTGGTTTCCCGGTTGCCTGCTTCAACAGCGGCCATCGGCACCCTGCTCATACCGGTGGTCGGAGTGCTCTCATCCAGCCTGCTGCTTGGCGATGTGCTGACAATGGACAAGATCATCGCACTTGGCTTGATTGTGTCCTCGGTTGCATTAACCTTCATTCAGCCAACGCAACCGCGAAGGTAACAAGGTCGACCGCAACCGGTTCAGCAAAGACAAGGCTTGTGAGACAAATGAATAAGCTGAGAATGGTCTATGGCGTCATGGCTTTGCTGTTGCTCATCGACCCCCGGACAGATGGCCCATTCTCAGGACAAACTGCAGGTAAACTGCCCCTACTCGCAACTGGAATGGATTGAGACCAAACTGTTTATGGGATTGAGCACAAGTAGAGGCGCTGCGGTTTCAAGGCGTGAGTGGGATAAATTCGTCACCGACAATTTCGTGGTCAGTTTCCCGGATGGATTCACCATCGTTGAAACAACCGGCTACTGGCAGGACCGGGTCACCAAGTCCACTGTTTATGAAAACGGCAAACAAATTGTAATTCTGCATGAAGCAACACCGGACAACGAAACGATAATCAATGAGATCGCCGAAAAATATTGCTCCCAGTTCGATCAGCAGTCCCTGCTGATTTCCAGCAGCAAGGCGAACGTGCGATTTTGTGAATAGAACTGAAACCGCCCAGGCTGTCCAGTTGCAGTAAACCTGCGATCAGGTTCAGCACCTGATCGCAGAAAAACGCTGGCCTATTTGGTCAGTTCTGTCCAGATTGCCGTATAAAGTTCGGTTGCCTCCGGAGAGCATGTCTCGGCGACGAAGCCCGCCTTGGTCAGATGCGCCGGCACATTGACTTCCGGTGCAGTTTTCATGTCTTCCGGCATGAATTCCTCAGATCCCGCAATGCCGTTGGCATACCGGGCAAACTCAGAGATCAGGGCTGCGTTTTCGGGCTTCATGATGAAGTTCTGGAACGCTTTGGCATTGTCAACGTTCTTGGCATCTTTCAGCACTGCTACATTGTCGGTCCAGATCGGATACCCTTCCTTGGGATAGCCGTAGACAATGTCCTTGTTCTGCAGACGCGCCCGGAAAGACGCGCCGTTCCAGTAAACACCGGCGGAAATGTCGCCCTTGGCATATTTCTCGACCGTGCCGTAATCAAGCGACAACCAGTCCGGCTTGGCAGCCACCAGCGTGTCGCGAACCTTCTTCAACACCGTCTTGTCGGTGGTGCATGGCTCGCCGCCCACATAGGTGATGGCCAGCGACATGACATCGTTCATTTCAGGCACGACATTTATCTTGCCCTTCAGTTCAGCCGGCGGGTCGAAGACAATGGCGGAGGTATTCACATCGCCCTTGTAGACAGACGTGTTGACGGTGATGCCGACGGTTCCCCACTGCCATGGCACCGTGTACTTGCGGCCCGGGTCAAATACCGGGTTGTTCCATTGCTCGGCCATGTGCTTGAAGTTTTCCATGCCGTTCGGATTGGTTTCCATCAGGAGACCTTCGGCGACCCAGATCGGAACATAGGTTCCCGACGGCACTACAATGTCATAGCCATGACCACCGGCGCGGATCTTGGCCAGCGCAGTGTCATTTGAATCATAATCCGTGACGGTTACCTTGACGTCGAATTTCTTCTCGAATTTCTCGACCAGCTTGGGGTTGGTGTAATTTCCCCAGTTGAAAATATTCAGCTCGCCGGCAGCCATCGCGGCTGATGCTGAACATCCCACCGCTACAGCGGCAGCGGCCATCATTGCTGTAATCTTGTACTTCATCTCCCAAAACTCCTTGCTTGTTAAACTCCAGGGCCTAGACCCTCACTCACGATGAACTGCTTCCCCGTCGGTTCAGCAGGAAAAACACTGTGACCACAGCCACCGAAATGGCCAGGAACACGGTGGAAATGGCATTGATTTCAGGCGTGATGATGCGGCGCAACTGGCCGAGCATATAGGTCGGCAGTGTGTCCTGCCCGCCTGACTTTACGAACTCGGTAATCACGACATCATCCAGCGAAATGACGAAAGCCAGCATCGAACCTGCCAGTATGCCTGGCGCCATCAGCGGCAAGGTGACATGCCGGAAGGTCTGCCAGGGGTTGGCGTAAAGATCCGCCGCGGCTCGCTCCAGCGACAGGTCCATGTTTTCCAGCCGCGCCCGGATCGGCAGATAGGCAAACGGAATGCAAAACGCGGTATGGGCGATGATCAGATAGGCCAGGCCCTGATAACCGGTGTAGACCTTGATCATGGCGAAGAAGATCAACAGAGCCACTGCGGTGACAATTTCCGGCACCATGAGGGGTTGGTTGATGGCCGCGTAAATTGCCGTGATGCCGCGATAAGGCTCCGTGCGCGTGGTGGCAAGGGCAGCCAGCGTGGCACATACGGTGGCCAGGAAAGCAGCCGAAGCGGCAATTTTCAATGAGGTAATGGAGGCATCCACCACGCGTTCGTTCTGCCAGGCCGCGTCGTACCAGCGCCAGGAGAACCCTTCCCATATGGCAATCGAGGTTCCGGCATTGAACGAATAGAGCACCAGAATGAGGATCGGCGTATAAAGCAGCGCGAAACAGCACAGGGCAATAAAGCCGAATCCGGTCTGGCGCTTGATGGAAAACGGTTTTGCGGGTGCGTCAGCCATGCGACTTCACTCCCGACTTTGAGGCATTGCGCACATAGAACAGCAGAGCAAACATGACGATGACCAGAAGTGTGATCGACAACGCAGCCCCCAGTGGCCAGTTGCGTCCCTGTCCGAACTGCAATTCGATCAGATTACCCAGCATCATGTTCTTGCCGCCGCCCAGCACGCGGGGCGTCACATAAGCCCCCAGCGACGGAACGAAAACCAGTATGGAACCTGCAATAATGCCCGGCTTGACCATCGGCACAATGATGCGGCGCAGGACACCCAGCCGGGTTGCGTACAGGTCATAACCTGCCTCGACCAACCGGAAATCGAGCCGCTCCATCGAGGCATATAACGGCAGGACCATCAGGGGCAGATAGACGTAAACCATGCCCAGCATGATGGCGAAGTCGGTGAACAGCATCTGGATGGGGTTGGAGATCACACCCAGATTCATCAACAGCGTGTTGACGACACCTTCATTGCGGATCACCTCCATGATCGCAAAGGTTCTGATCAACAGGTTGGTCCAGAACGGAATGGTGATGAGAAACAGGAAGACCGGCCGCAAATGGGCAGGCCGTGTTGCGATGTAATAGGCGGTGGGGAAGCCGAACAGCAAGGCCAGTACGGTGGTACCGAATGACAGCCTCAGGGAGCGCCAGAAAATCGACAAATGACCGTCGGCGAAGCCCAGCGTGTCGTCGAAAATATCGCGTTTCAGGAAAACATTGAACCAGCCGTCAGGAGAAAAGCTCCAGACGACACCACCGTAAGAGCCTTTCTGCAGAAACGAATAGACCAGCATGATCAGCAATGGTCCAAGTGCGGCGAAGAAGATCACCGTCAGTGCCGGACTTGCCAGCAACCAGCGATGGCGCACGTCACTCTTGCGCGCCGCAACACCGGCGTCTGCCCCGCTGGTGCTGGATTGCTGGTTACCTGCTGCGGTGTCAGTCATGGCAACGTCAATCTCTCAACACCTGTGTGGCACCTGTATCGATATCGATGCCGACCTTGTCGCCTTCTGTGAATTCACCGGCCTGCCCGCGGGCATTTTGCATACGCACTGTGAACGTGCCACCGGTTGTCAGTGCTACGTGATAGTGGGTGTCTGTACCGAAATAGACAACGGTTTTCAAAGTGCCGGCCAGTACAGAAGATGCTTTCGGGTTTGTCAGCGAGGCATGCTCCGGTCTCACAATGGCGGTCACCCTGCCGAGCGCCATGTCACCTTCCGGCAAACTGGCGGCAATCTGCTTGCCTGATGCCAGTTTAAGCGATGCCTTGCAGCTTGCGCCTTTTCCAATGGATACCAGTTCGGCATCCATGAAATTTGTTTCGCCGATAAAGTCGGCCACGAAGCGCCTGGACGGGCGGTCATAAATATCGCGGGGACTGCCAACCTGCAAAACCTTGCCGGCACTCATCACCGCAATGCGGTCCGACATGGTAAGCGCCTCTTCCTGATCATGAGTGACGAAGACGAAGGTAATGCCGGTTTCATGCTGCAAGCGCTTCAGTTCGATCTGCATTTCCTTGCGCAGTTTCAGATCCAGGGCGGACAGCGGTTCATCGAGCAACAGCACTTTTGGCTTCGGCGCCAGGGCGCGGGCCAGCGCGACGCGTTGCTGCTGGCCACCGGAAATCTGAGCCGTGGAGCGATCACGCATGGCTTCCATCTTGACCAGCTTCAGCATGGCGTCGACTTCCGCGTCGATTTCAGCGGCAGACTTGCCTAGCATTTTCAGGCCAAAACCGATGTTTTCGGCAACGCTCATATGGGGGAACAGCGCGTAGGACTGGAACACCGTGTTCACCGGGCGCTTGAACGGCGGCAGGTAGGAAATATCGCTGCCTTCAAGATCAATGCGTCCGCTGGTCGGGTGGTCAAAACCGGCAATCAGGCGCAGGAGGGTTGTCTTGCCGCACCCTGACGGGCCCAACAGGGTGAAGAACTCGTTGCGCTGGATATCGATGGAAACACTGTCAAGTGCTGTCACACCGCCAGGCCCTGCCCCAAAAATCTTGGTGACCAGATGGGCTGAAATAGCCGGCATCGCGTCCAGGTTCCCGTGCAAACCGCCCACTCCTCACTGGCGCCGGACCAATCATGTCCAGACCTGACATTCCCGTCATCGAAAGCCTAATCCGAATTCACCGGCAATGCCAAGCCCATAGATTGTGCAGAACAGGCTGAATTATCGGGCCGGTTGAATTCTTCGGAGTGGATCGCCCTCGGCCGATGACACAGGTACCTGAAACACAAAAATGCCCGCACCGGCAATAAACACCGGGCAGGCACTACGAATGTTGTTCAGTCAGTGACGGTATCAGGTAAACGGCGCAGTGATCAGCGACAGAGCGAGCGCCACTGCCAGAAATGCGCCGACAGCTACCGTGACCCTCACCGGTTTTGACTGATCTTTCCACCAGTCAAATTTCATCGCCAGCCACGCAGTTGCGGCAGATACGGCCGCAATGCCGGTATTCAGATAGCCGTTGCCGGTTGTGATAATCTCAGTGAGGTTTTCCATATTGCGTCATCCTTTCCTGATGAACTTGTCGACGACTTTCTCAACGGACCGCCCGCCGATGTAACCGGTGATTGAGATGGTCAGCAGCGTCATGATCCATTCCAGCAGCTTGTCGCCAACTGCCAGCGGCGGCGCGCCGAGCCAACCCACAGCGATGGGCACAAAGAACGCGTACCAGAACAGGACGAAGGCAAAGCTGACAGCCACGGCAGGTCGCCATATGCGCGTCAGAGGGCTTTCACTGTTGATCTCGGCGATGATGACCTTGCCCTGTTCGGACCACAGATTCGTTAGAGCCAATAGCAGCGCCTTTTGCACTTCGGTTTTGAACTGCTGATCACTGATCTGCTTGTTGATCCACTTGCCGCCCAAATCCCTGAACACGTTGAGGACGGGACCCAATGCCGCTTGTGCTATAATACTGACAATGCTCATGATCTGAATGCTTTCCATAAGGCCAGCAACAAGCGCGCCAGCCAGTGTGTTTGTGTTTCGGTTGTAGTTGGCTTCGGAATGGAGCGAGGTTGCCCGCGATCCATGTCTACTTCACGCAGAGCTGCCCTGAACATTTCAGCGTATCGCGCAATTTCCGCAGCTTTGTCGGTGCCGTTGATGATCCGTCTGGCGTTGCGGTAATCGGATTTTCCGTAGCCTAGATAGTCGTCAAAACCCTTGCCGGTGAACCAGCCGTCCTTCATCCCCTGGAACATGATAAAGGCCGCGTTGGCGGGGTCCATTACGAGGTCAGGCTGGCGTACAAAATCAACGCCAAGTGCCTGGCTGGCGCGGTTGTAATTCGTCTTGCCGGTGAGCTGGACATACCCTCTGCCCGCATACTTCACACCGTCACCAGGTGACAGATTGCCAAGTTCGCGCGCCTTGTTCGGACGGTCACCCCTGATATCGTACATGCGTGTGAAATACGCTTTGCCGCCTATCTCCCTGATTGGCTGCATGGTCAACGCAGTTTCATGGAATGCAGTCGCAAGTGCATAGGCCAGCCACTGGCAATTGGTGAATCCGGTCTCGTTCCACTGCTCCAGAATGAACTCCATGCCCGATACTTGTCTGGCTGTGAGCTTGCCATTGAACAGGCTGTGACGGACGTCGTCGAAGAATGCAGAAAGGTTCATTTGCACACACTGACCCTATAGCCGCGAATGGTCTTGTAGATGCATTTCCCCGGTGCAGGCAGGTTTACGTCAGCGCACACCCTGACTGTCTTGGCCCCCAGGTTTTGGGTACCGGCCAGTGCGACAAACACGATCAGAAATACGACGAGAAACAGCACTGCCCATCTCATGCCAGATGCGCCTTCATGTGCTTGATGATTTTTCGGTGAAGCAGGCGCGGAATTTGGAACAAATGGTGCGCCACGCAACCGTCCACAATGAAGAACGGATAGAGTGATGAGTGACCAATTCTATCGACAATGTAGAGACGATCCGGGTCAGGGAAGCGAACACTATAACCACCGCTCAGACGGCTGCCTTGACCGTCAATTCGATAGCCATGCTGGAGAAAGAACGTGTAGAGTTTTGCCTGCTTATCATCGAACCGAACGATTTCTGCCTTGGGCAGGCGACGGTTGATAATCTCTATGTTGTCGGCTTCGGTAATTTCGCAAATGCGGTGATGTGATTTGCCGTGCTGATAGTCCTGCTTGGCTACATGATTGACGGTTTCGGCGTCGGCATATGAGACGCAGGCGGCCAGCCCCAGCAGCAAGACACCAGGAAACGCGGCCCATGCATATCGCACAGGCGCACAGGTTTCCTTATCCATTCCTTTCGGACGTGGCATGGCAAATCTCCAATGTAGTTGAGTGAGTTACCTGGACTTCAGGAGGTGTTCGACGAGCTTTTTTTGATCCTTGCGGATCTCCTGAATTGCGCCGTCTTGGCTTTCGCGCAGTTTGCGAGAGTGTTTGTTTTCTTGTTCAAGCAGATCAAGGCGCCTGTTGTTCGTGAAAACCACGCGGCCGACCCACCAAACTGCGCTGGAAAGTGCCCCGACAACGCCGGTGACAATCCAGAAGACCCAGTCATGGACCATTGAGGGTTCGAATTTCATGCCGCACCTCGCTTTTCGCCGTCAGTATGGGTCACTTGTTGGCCGTGCCGGTACATGCTGTTCAAAGCTGTTCCGCCCTTCCCCACGAGGATATTGCAGTTTGGCTCGTCCAATCGGTTCGCGCAGCCAGGTGGGTCGCATGTAATTCCTTGCGTTCCTGTAGGCCCAACCACCGAGAGCCAGCACAGCAAGAGCCATGAGCAGACCCATGAGATCAGGCCCCGATCTGGGTACACACATTCTTAGTGCAATGTCATGCAGCGCACAGCACTAGTCCCACGTGCCGTCAATCCAGCCAGTGCACCATTTCATTTTCGTGTCAGGCAGGCCGGAAAACTATCGCAAGCCCCTCATCCACTCCAACGCCTATGTCATTGCGCATGATTGGATAACTCCCTTAAACCTTGGCGATCCAGTGGACATTGAAGGTGCCAGCTGTCACATCCGCGCCAGCTGCGTTGTGGATCCGCACGGTTATGGCGGTAGCGCCATATTCGACAATCTCAGCTTCATTGACGCTGTCACCACGCACATCGGCCAGGGCGAATGTCGGCGTTTCCGTTAAACCGTGGGTAATGGTGCCCTGTCCGCTGCCGTTGGGCGATATCGACGCCATGCCGTAGTTCTCACTCAACCCAGATGTGATGCCGGACGCATTGTGGTTCCTGATATTCTTCCCGGACACCGTGCCGCCGAACGAGGTCTTTGAGAACTTGCAATTGTCAAACCGGATATCATTTTCGGATCCGGCGAAGGCCACGTTTTCGTTTACCGATGCCGACAAAAACTGACAGTGAGAAAAGGAAATATTATCGCTGGTGTTGCCAGATAGGAAACGCACTTCCCAGGCCCCCCCGACGGCATCCCGGTTCCAGTTGTCGAAGATGCAGCCGGAAAAAACGGAATTTGACAGGGCGCTGGATGGGTTGATTTGTATAGCATCCTCGTTGCCACCGTCGAAGTCACACGCACTGAATGTAAACTTCTCACTTGTTGCAGCAACAAAGACGATGCCTTTCAGGCGTGGCCGGATGAACCCGCAATCCACAAACGTGATATCTTTTAGCAACCCAGTATGCGGAGGCGATGACACGGCATCAGTCACAAATAGCAGGAAATCTGACTGCTCGACATTACCGTCAATGTAGGTTCCATGGACGAAAATGTGTTGAATATTGGCTACGTCATCAAACGGGCTCAACTGAATGGCATACTTAGTAAACCCGATGTGACTGTTCGAAATGTAAAGGCCATCAACGCCGGTCACCAAGAGTCCGACATCGATATAGGCTTCGCCAATGTCAGTCTTGAGCTGCACATTGTCCATGTAGATGCTGGCATTCTGCGTCCTGACAGCCAACCCATCATCCCATGGATCCATCTTGACCAGAGCGCTACCCGGCGAAAGCGCTAAATACCGCTGTCCACTCTGCACATCAATGTCGGACATCCACAAGTTATCGCAACCGTTCAGGTGTATTCCGATAAACCCGTCCTGCAAACTGACGTTGGAGATATACATTCTGCTGGCACGGGTGACGTGGATAAGCGCCCCAGTCGTCACCGCATTGGTTTTGCACAGGACGTAGAAGTCGCGCAACTGAATCCCGATGATCTTGGTTGTATCAGGGTTGGAACTTACGATCGTCAGGAAATTTCCGTAATCAGCCGTCCGAATAAACATTGAGCTTTGGCCGTAGCCCTGCAGTGTGATCTGCGGACTGTTGATCGTCAGGGTTGCACTTACAAAATATCCGCCTGGCGGAAATAGGACCGTTGCCCCGCGAGTGAACGCCAACACCAGACTTTCCGCATAATCAATTGCTGCTTGAATGGCAGTAGTGGCGTTGGTTAAGCCGTCAGCAACAGCACCAAACATTTGCGGTGTTGGTAAAGTTTCAGCCAATTCCCACCAGGTTGTATCATTCGTTTGTATCTTGCCTGCGTGGGATGGTTCGGAAACAACGCGCCTGTAAGACGCCCCGCCACCGTCACCTACAGATGTGTATCCGGCAATGCGAACAAGATTGATGCTAGGCGCAATATCAGCAACCTCCAGCGCTGACTTCGTGTCGAAATCAACATCATCCACTAACGTGGGCGTTTGATCGTGCTTCGACCAATTTTCCAAATAAATCGAAGTCGATGCATTTTCGGTGGTGGCCACAACGTTGTCACCAGCCGCGAAATCTACGCCATCAACCGTGCCGTCAACTGATACATAATAGAACCAGCCAGTTTGAGCCGCACCCGCACCGGGGAATATACCGGCTGACGCATCCCAATTGCCTTTATAGACCATGCCATCTGAAAGTGCAGCAATGTCAGTCTCCATCTGATCCAGATCGATAGCTTGGCTGACAGTAATGTGACCAACCTTAGCTTGTTCTGCATCGGTGTAAGCGTTGGTATTGACCTCTGCTTCGTACAGGGCCTTGATTTCTGCACCTGTGAGAACAGTGGTGGCGACATCGACCCAAGCAATGTCGTCTGTACCAATGATAATCGGATCTGCAGACGTGCAGTAATACGAGCTGGCCCCAATGTTTCCTTCATTCACTCTTACCTGCGAACCATTGACCAGATCGCCTGCATCGACACAGTCACTTGTGCGTTGCCATGAGTCAGAACTCGCGAGATAAATGCCGTTCTCTGATGCATCTGTTTGATCCTTTACCAACACCCGGTCGTCTGCAACCACCGTAACGGTGTCCAACGTCTGTAGCCCAGCCAATGCAATGCTCGCTGTGGTTGCTACGCGACAAGGCACCTTTTGTGAAATCGTGGCGTTTTCACCATTGGGTGTAGCGCCGGTGCCAAGGCCCGATGCTCTGTCAGTGATAGTGGATGGCATGAAAATACCTTGTGAGTTCATAGAAAAAGGCCGCTCGCAAGAACGGCCTCTACATTTGAGCAGGTGTCGAGATTTGGTTATTGGCGAATCTCAGCAATCTCATTGTGTCGAACCCGCAAGGGTTCCCCTTTTGGCTTTCGCATAATCGCATCATATAAAATGAAGTCGTTTTCAAACACGTCCCTTACCCGATCCAACAAAGCCTGCTTCACTGGCCCAATATCTTGTTGTTCGGAAACATTTTTCATAGGGATTTCAATATTTTGCCCAACTTTAGACGATAGGTGTTTAGCAAGGTCGTCGAGTCTCTCGAACGAAAACAACAAGTCAATTCCTATCTTCCTTCTTGGGTTGAGGATAAAGCTTGAAGAGCGTGTCACCACAAATCTCTTTGTTTCACCTCCGCAAACACCTTCAAGAAAGTCGCTAAATGACATATTGTATGTGTTGCGCCAATGATCGACATGACCCGCCTTTTCCACGCCGGAACGGCGCAGATATTTGTAATAACTACCCAACATATCGAACGGCTCACGCACAACTGCAATTCGTTCAAGAACGTTAGCGTCCAACCCACTGCGCTTCCTAAGAAAGGGTTCAAAATACTCTTCATAATCCGCCACGGTCATATGCTTCACGCCACCGTTGCCATCAAGTATGCATTCTGAGACGTGCCGAAGGGCAAAGTTTATTGAAGTTGATGCGCTCTTTGGCACGTCGAACATCACATACTTGTGCCTGAAAGAAATCCGCATTCTTGGCCAAAATTCCCAATCCTGTTTGCTTATGTACTGAGATTGTCACAAGAAATCCAAAACCTCCAGTGCGTGTTGACAGCACCCTAGTTGCTGATCTGCTGAGCAACCCTGCGCCCCGCAATTGATTTTGAAAATCATGCAACGTTGTTTGTCATCAAATATGTTGTCCCCTATCATCTCAGTCACTAGGTGCCCCTTGCCTGGCCTGGCCTGGCCTGGCCTGGAAACTGTTCGCAACACAACGGAAATCTCAACCCGCCTGTTGTGGAACTACCTGTCTGACTTGGGTTCAATCTTGCCGAGCGACCTGCGCTGGGTCAGGGACTTCATCAACGCGCCAACGTGACGGGCCATGTCGCTGCTGAGGGCTCTGGCCTTGCCGATGGAGTAGGCAATCACATCGTCGGCAAACTCACCGTATTGCTCGCTGATATCGGCATTCATTTGGCGAACCGTGGCGGCCACATCGTCGGTTTTTGAGTTGTCCAACTCGGTCGGAATCCGGGTCAGCGCCTTGCCGATTTCGAAAGCCCATTCATCCGGCACCGGAGCGACAGATGCCTTTGCAACGCCAAGTGCTGATTGTGTGGCCATCATTTCCCGCACCAGCGCCTGAACTTTTTGCGGTGACGTGGTGCTCAGGTCCTGAGCTTCAGACAACGCGTGGCGAACAGACGGCACGCGCATGGCAGCGCGGACCGGATTGTCTCTTCGTTCACGCCTTATCTCGCTGGCCTGCCGGGACACCCGCTCATAAACCGCCTGCCTGCGTGCAAAGCCGTCATCCCCAGGCTCAGGCCGGTAGGCTTCAACCAACTGCATAATCTGCTCATCGGGCAAGCTCGGCATATTCTGCGTTTTTGCAGCTACACTGGCCGCGTCCTGCCTGGCATCGAGCCATTGCCGGTGTTTTTCCGGCCCCAGTTCCCTCAGCACATGGTCCGGGTCAATATCTGCGTATCTGCCGTTTGAAAAGGCAGAGCGGATGTCTGACCGGATGCCTTGTCCAAGCTGCCTTGTATAGATCCTGTCGGCCAGAGCACGCCTGCTATCGTGGTGTTCAAGCTCACGGTCGGCCGCCTCAAGCAGATCTGACTTCTGGACAGGGTCCAGTACATCGGCCCATGCGGGACGCCGGGCAATCTGCTCGTAAGGAGTGGCGCCCTCACCACGCAAAATCGCTGCTTCCTGAAGCCTGACCTGTCGATTGACACCACCGTCTTCATCGCCGTCAGCTGCAATGGCTGCAGCAATCGCGTCCATATCACCGGATTTAACCGCCTCTGCCACCTTATCCGGCAGGTAGCCTTCGCGGTAACCCACAGAAACCAGCGCCGCGCGAAGATGCGGTGCAAGACGATCAAAGACCTTTCCGCCGATTTGCTTGTCAACGCCGGACAGGAATTGATCGGCGCGGCGGTTCACATCCCTGTCAGCATCCGCACGTGAAACAGTCATGCCGGGTACGACTTTTTCAACCGTGCCATCTTCGCGTGTGACGGTGTCAGAGCCATATCCGGCCCGGTTTGAATGCCCGTGCCAGTAAGGCGTCGAGCGAAACCTGTGCAACTGCCTGATCAGCCCGGCCGGGCCCGGCTGTTCGCCTCTCAGAATCGACACAGCCAGAGCCGGATCCTGCTTTGTGATCTCCGCGATTTTCACGGATGCATATTGCTGTGCATAGCCGACACTTCGGCCAGCGGCTTCCTCTACTGAAACAACGCCTGTATCAACCATGTCCTGCAGTGTTGCACGCACACCACCCATGACCGCTTTTCCGTCCTCGTCAGGCTGCGATGCAGCAATGTCGACCTGCCGGACCAGAGACCTGTCGGCTTCGGCACGTTTGACACTCAGTCCGGTTTCACGGGCCAGCGTGCCGATGCTGATACCAACTTGTGCCAGATCATCCTGTGTCTCTGCCATGAACTGCTGGCGCACCCGAGGATCAGAAATGCCCTGCGCCGCCTGTTTCTGCCAAACGGCTGCGCGGGTCTCAAAAGTCTTGCTCCACCTGTCATAGTCGGGGTTTTGGTCGCGCGTGTAGCTTTTCTGTTCGGCAAGCAGGCTTGAGGTCCATTGCGAGCGGGCACTTGCCAGTTCAAGCGCGGAGCGCTGCTGCTCGACCTTTTCCTGTTGTTGTTGACGAGCTGCCTGCTTTCCGGCGACCTCAAACAACTGCTTACCGGTGCGTTGCATGACCGGGCTCACAAAGTCACGCGGGGCAGATACGATGCCGCCGGTTGAGCGCGGCACGCCCTGGCGCAGTTTGTCTCGTGTCGGGATTCTGGGCATGGCCTATCTCGCCATCTTGTACAGACTGCCCGCAGCTCCGCCGGCAGCACCAATGATTGACCCGGTCAGGGCACTGCGGCCGTCAGCCCGCCGGGCGGCAGCGCTGGCATAGGCTTTGTTGCGGCCGGTACTGCCCTGATAGAGTTCAAGCATGGAATTGTAGTTGCCCTGTTGTTCAACACCCTGCATCAGGCTGGTGATGGAGGCATCGCCTGCCCCGCCGCCTGACGCAGCCGCGACCGCCTGAATGCGCGACTGGGCAAGTTCCTTTCCCGGCGGGCCTGCATGGCCCGACGCTGGCCGATTGCCTGCTCCTCATCGCCTTTGGCCTTCAATTGCCTGGCCTCGGCTTCCGCGCCGGCTTTGGCTTGCAATCCACCATAGAGCGTACCTGCCGCGCTGAGCCCGGTACTGAGCAGGCCCAGTGTGGAAATCGCACTGCCCGCCGACGCGGCAGCACCCCCGGCTGCTGCAGCACCAGCCGCTGCAGTGCCTACAGTTCCTGCCGACGCTGCGGATGTGCCGATGGCGGCTGTGAGTGCGATAAGTGTTTCTGCCATTTCAATACCCTGTTGCCTTGCCGGACTTCGCCTGTGTCGCGAAACCCGAGCCATTCAAGCCATCTCGACCCGTTGAGTTCTGACCGGTCCTCGATTGTGTAAAGTTCGTCGCACGCAGCCTGTGCTGCCCTGACCAGGCGTGCAGACCAGCGCGCGATCAGCGTTTTGTGTGCCTTGATCCCGCTGTCGCCTTCAAAACACACCCAGGGCCGGTTTTCGTCACCCCAGACCACCCATCCTGCGCCAATGATGACGCCCGTCTCATATTCCGCCACAATACCGATGAACCACATGGGCGCCACGACGCGGCAGAACTTTCGGACATCGCTGGGCCTCGCCTCCCTTACGATCAGCATCAATTCGCCTCCATGGTCAGCGAAAGGCTCAGCACCGTGCATGGCAAAGGCGCCTGCCCGGCCAGGCACAGCCTTGTGTCGGTATCCCAGTTGCCGGGGATGCAATAGGACTGGGCATCGTAGGTCTCCAGCACCGTGTTGGCATCCAGCGTTTCGCCCGCAAACGACAAGGGCAGGTAATCCATTGTGTCAAACGTCTGGCCTGCCCTGATGCCCCTGATGTGCGTCCTGTAGAGGATCGGCGCCACGTCGCGGAGTGTCTTGCGCCGCGACAGGGGCGCACCGTCGCGAACCCCGTACGCCAGCTTGGCGGATCGCCATTGCCAGTCATATGACAGCCCGGCAACGACCGTGCCGCTGACCGGCTCAGGCAGTATGATCTGACCCGATGAGACAGTGAATGTTGCCGGTGCATCGCCATCCATGACCGCCTGGCCGGCGGCCCATACCACAACTTGCGCACCTTCGAGATGGGACAGCCCGGCTACCGTGTCAGATGCGACCAGGGTTTGCGTTACATAGCTGTCGGCCATGTAGTTGTGGTTTCCGCCCTGGGCCTGGGTTGTCATAGGCCAGCCGCTCCACATAGCGCCTGGTCCCGCCATTGATGGTGCGCGCGACCACCATGAAGACGTCATCGTCTTCCACATTGGGCAGAATGGCTACGTCTTCGATCAGCCCGTCCGTCTCAAAGGTAAACCAGGACAGAACGTCTTCGGAGCGTTCATAGGTCAGCATGGCGCAGGTGCCGTCATTGAGCACGAACCAGATGCGGGTATCGGGCTGGCGCTGCACGGCCAACAACTTCACACCGGCACTGAGCACGGTCGGGTGAAACCGGCTGATTTCCGACGATGAATAGTCCTGCGCATCAATCGTATAAGACAGGTCATAAGCACGCTTGCCTGAGCGCTGCACAAAAATCGCGGAGCGATCAATCTTGATCGCCTGCACATCGGCAGAGCCTTGTGTGGAGGCATCCTTGATGGAGAAATTGGACGGTGTCATCGGTTCGTCAAAAGATGAAGACCTGCCAACCGGCTCCGCACCTGATGTTCCAATGCACAGCCGGGCCAGACCAAGTATCCAGTTGACTGCGTTCACGGCACCGGTCGCTACGGACCTGATCACAGGCCCGCTGTCGCCGTCCTGTTCCAGGTCAAAGCTGTCAAAGCCATCCGAGACGGAACCGAACAACTTGTCAGCTCCACCCCACCATAACCGGCCTTCAAACAACGCCACGGCAGACGGCCAGCTGCGCAAGGTCGAGAACTGTCCTTCCGACCAGTCATTGGCAACTTCGTCGGCATGTATTCTGGACATGACTTCATAGTCCGCAGACGTCGATGAATTGATGCCGGTGATCAACACATAGCCATCGCCGCCACCGCCGCCCGAGTATGTCGCCGTAATGACTGCTGTGCCGGAGGTATAATCATCCGAATTGAACCCGAGCCTGCACAGGACAACCGTGTTCGCAGACCCCGGCGTTCTCGTAATGCTCTGGTTGGTGGTATAAAACTCAACCCGCCGCCACGTTTCGCCGTCGTCTTCGGAAATTTGCAGCCCGATACGCCCGACCCACGTTCCGGTAATCGAGATAACGACATCACGCTCGTTGGTGTTTTCGTTGGCCCCATCGGAATCAATGTCGTACCTGGAATTGCCTGACACCCGAATGGTGTCCGTGTATCTGTCCGGGCCAGATAATGACGCTCCCACAATGGTCTGCTGGTGCGTAATCCGGAACACTGATCCAACATGACCAGACTTGAAGAAAGGTGCGGACGCCGTAAGGGTCCCGTTACCGGTGCGCGCTGATGGTGTAAGCGTCAGGTCTGCTGTTTTTCCTCTGAACGGACCATCTACAAACTGATAGTCTGTGAAAGACCATGATGTTTCTGCCCTGCGCTCAATCCGCATCGGCTGATAAGCCTGGTCGGATGATGTCACAAAGATCACATCACCGGACTGCGAATATCTCAGCTTGAACAGATCAGCCGCGGCCCAGGATGTTACCAGTTCCATGACGCCTGACGCGGCAATGGACACATCGGATACGATACGACTTGCCTCGCTTTCCGCGGAGAGCTGCACGTAATAAGTGCCGGACACAGGCGTGAACGCAATCGAGTGAAACCCGGTTTTCAATTCGGTTTCGGTTATGTACTCATCGCCGCCATCGGTGGAGCCGCACCGGAATTTCACCGGGCCGCGGTCAACAGTAACTTCAATCGCATGTTCGACATTCTGGTCAGGCACAGACACTGTGTCAGACCGCTTAGCGAGAGTTGTTCCACCTCTGACAGGTGTCTGAAGAGTCAATACGCCGCCAGAGATTGTTGACACTCCGCCACCGGTTGTCGACAGCGTCCAGCCGGTTGAGGCACCAAAATCCCCATTGGTCACAACAGTGGAAACAGCAGCCCTTGAAATGAGTTCTCCAGCGACGCGAACCCGCAACTTTTGATCCGACAATTCCACAAGGGCAGTATCAGTTGCCGAGAAGATGAATGGAATGTTGCGCGCCTCGCCATCGCCGTCTGTCGACGAAAGATAAGCAAGTCCGGGGCGTGCAGCCATCGGTCCGATCACACGCGGGAAACAGTTCTTCATCACCTCGGCCGAGATACGCATGCGCGACAGGTCAACGCGACCCAGCGCCAAGGGCGACACCTCACCGCCGTTCATGGCAAACAGATAGGATTTCTCGCGCATCACGCCTGCCTGTAATCAAGGCTTGAGCGATGGCTGGAAAACCGGTTGCTCATCCAGCGTCCCGGCCTGCTGGTCTGTGTCGGTTGCTGCAGCGCTTCAAACGTGTTTGCCTTGCCCAGCGCCATGGCCTTCAGCGACATGAGACTGCTCTGCAGTTCGGATGAGCCGGTCAGTTTCGGTACGATACGGCAGGCGAGTTCGGTGCATGCTGCCTCGGTAAGCCGTTCCGGCCACCTGCCCAGATCAAGCCCGTAAGCGGCATCACTGGAGGTGTAGCGCATGTAAAGCGGTGTCACGTCGGACCACAGGTAACCGCCCTCCATCAGATAGGCCCTGCCATCTGTGTGATAGTCCAGTGGCGGATCCAGGGTTTCAGAGGCAGACACTACATATTTGCGCACGAAATCTGCCGGTATGTCATGGGCATAGGCATAGCCGAAGGCAGGCGAGACACCATTGTTCACTGTGATTTGGGTGGTGCGCATGGCATGGGTCCAGAAACCTGCTTCCATGAGCGATTGCAGCATTGGTCCATAGTGAATGTCGCACAATCTGCGGGCTTCATTATTTTCGCTCAGCGATGTCACCGGCGTCTGCCTGCAGTGCAGAATGGCGCGCTGATAGATCTCCAGCTTGCTGGTTGCCATCGGTTTACGCTGCCGCCTTGCGGTTCATGGTACCAAGGTGGGTATCAAGGGCGCACTCGGCATCAACCCTGGTGGTCAGTCCGGCGAACAGGACAATGCCGTCAGGGTCGACCACCCGCCAGCCGTTCTGACCATTGGACTCGATAGTGTGCAGACCACGCAGGCGTTCGATCTCCGGCCGGCCCAGCGCCTTGACGTCATATTCGACATGCCGCACCACGGCGACGCGCAGGTAATTGCGCCCTGCCTCCAGCACCCTGAGATCGGCTTCCCAGCGCAAGCGCTGATCAATGCAGGTAAGCAGCGATTTCGGCGTCACCCGGGCCGCATGATGGGCCCAGTAGGAAGGCTTGCAGATATCGTCCAGCTGGTCACCGTCGGGGATCTGCACCATGAACCTGCTTTCAACATGGCTGGCCAGTTGAAACACACTATGGCCGTTGGGGCATGTTTTGACAAAGGCAGTGGCATCGGTTGCAACCGGATTTGGGACAGGTTTTTTCGCCATTTTTCTGTGGGTTCCTTGTGATTGAAATGCAAAACGGGGCGTAGATCCTTTGAAGAACCACGCCCCGTTTCGGGTTTTAAGTCGTCATGATCTGTCGCGTCAGCCGAAACCGCTCATGGAACTGAATGCATCCTGGAGCAGAGTGCCGGAAGCAAACTTCAACGCACGACTGGATGTTCTCCGGCGCTTACTGCCCGAGATTGTCCAGCACAATCCGGTCCGTGAACGTCCCGGCACTGGTGTGCATGGTCATGTTTGCAATCGGGGTCAGTTTGGCATTGGTCAGGCTGTACTCCACCTCGACGAATACTTTTTCAACATCACCTTCCTGCAAACCGGGACGCCGTGGCTGGGTGAACGCCCATTTGTTGGTATCGATAACGAACTGGGATAACAAGCCGGTCGAACAAGCCACCTCGCCCTGGCTCGGATACCCGGTGATGCTGATTGAAATACGCCTGCCCGTACCTCGTTTCCAGACCCTGCCCTGCGCATCGGTGACCTCACACCGGGTGCCTGCCGGAAACCCGTCTACGGTGAGTTCGTAATAACGTTGTTGCGGCGGGTATCTGCCGACATTTGCAGGCAAAGCGCTGTTTGCCGGAGGCAGGTTGCCCGCAAGGTCTGAGTTGTTGCCGGTGTCGGCGACGCTCGCCGGTGTCTCGTCATCGCCGAACAGCGACACACCGGAAGTTCCACACCCGGCTACAAGGCCACACAACGCACTGACAACTGCCAATTCAACAACACGTTTCATGACATTGACTGTGGAACAGACTTGCAAGACACGCAACGGCATTTGTTGAATGTCTACCACAGATGACAGCTTTCGCCAGCATGACGAGGCAGTGGCAGCAGCGATGTGTATGCAAAGTTCCTCACTGTAGCGCTGATACGCATATGTTTGCCGGTATTTGTGCAACCGCGTCAATGTCCGCCTGGGGCAAGGAAACCGCTTTGTTGTTCAAGGCTGATGCAACCTCTTGTGCCGCCTTGTCTTTTCGGTTGTAGGCAGTCCGCCGGTTCCAGCCGAGTTTTTTGCAGGTTCTGGAAAACCGCCAGCCATGGGCCTTGTCGCGGCAGTAGATCATCAGTGCCTTGCGATGCTCAGGATCGCCGACGTGCACCATCCAGTCCATGCATTGATACATTCGGTCAATCTCGCCCGGGCGCGGCGGAGACAAGCGGGGCCGATCGCGGCCCCGGGTCTCCTCCGAACCGACACGGGCCAACTGGTCCGCCCACTCATCACGCACCGCCGGCCATGCAGACGTAAAGCCGGCCGGGCGAAGCCCGCCGCCAGGCAGACGCCTGACGGTGTCGGCAGCGCGGATCAGTCGGTAGATTACAATCTCGGAAGTCCAGGTCATGTGCAGGGGTCCTTTCAGGCAGCAGAATTCACCACTGACATTTTACCCGCACCACGTTTGCGCCTCCAGATCAGGAAGACACCAGGCTGATTGCACAGCCGGTCAGTCTTCTACCAATTCAGGATCATCGAGATCGGTCTGAATCCATCTGTCACTGACATGAATGTCCGTGGTCTCCAGCAGTCCAGGACCAAGGTTTTCATACTTGTGAGGAATGTCAGCCGGGCCGAGCAGAATTTCACCTGCTTCTGCCTCAATCTTCGTCTCGCCGATGGTAAACAGGGCTCTGCCGGCACGGACTATGAAAATCTCGTCATAAGGATGCACATGCCACTTGGGGCCAACGCCTGTCTTTTCGGTTGCATAGAAAAGCACCGTCACCCCGGTCCCGATGTCCCTGCCCTCCAGCACGCCTTTCCAGAGACGGTCGTCCGACGCCCAGTCACTACGTTTCAAATGTACGGGTTTTCGATCCATGCCAACATTCCTCGTGTTCGTCATGATGTGGGCAGCACCATGCAGCAAAACAAGGCAAATCAGGAGCCTGTGACAGCCGACAGAGCCATGATCATTCGCGACCTCATGACTGTCCTGCCGTTGCCTGTTACCTACTCGACATCCCGCAAGGTAATTGCAAACTGAGCATTGCCGTTCAGATGGAGAAACTGGTCCTGGTTGTTGTTCCGGCGGTGCAATCTTGTGGACACGTTCAGCCTGGTCAGAGAACAACTGGCCGCAATGGTCTCAAGCAGAACGGGGCACTCGGCTACCGCCTGCTTGTAGATCATTTTCCTGCCGCGTATTTGCGCGTCCGACAAGGTGTTCATTTCATCGTCTGCAAGCGGCATCTGCATATCAAAACTGACATTCACATTGACAGACGCGGAAGCCGCAGCGGCAATGGACCGGGCTTCGCCTTGTGATGAGGTGGAGGCGAGACCGCAAAAAACAGCGACGGTCAGCAGGCTTGTAAATATGAAAGCATTATTGGTTTTACCGTACATTTCCTAAATTCCTTGATTGTGATTGAACCACTGTCTTCGACAGCACAGGCGTAATTCGTTAAGGATGTGTAAATTTCCGGTTCCCGCAATTTTCTCGCAGGAACCGGCACCCAGCTATTGCTTCTGCGGCTCCAGGGCCGCAGCGGACTTGGCCAGCCGCACCAGGTTGATGAACTCGGCCCGGTACCCAAACCGGTCTTCGCCCTTGGCCGATTGCGCCAGTGCAACCACGTCATCATAAGAGAAACTGCCGGTATACCGGCCGCCGCTCAAGACCTGGCCGAAAGCGGCCACAGACGCGGCAAACCGGTCGTCGCGCGATGCCTGGGCGACTGATACGGCTTCGGACGCTCGCGTTACAGGGGCGGTGATCAAGGTGCTGGTATCACTGTCCGGCAGCTTGTAGCGGATTTTCATGAAGGCATATTCATCCACACTGCCGGTGCCGGGTTTTGCGGTCTCAGATTGATAGCGCAGATCATCAACCAACCGGCCTTCTGCACCAGCAGGCGTGATCTCATACAGCGCCGTTACCGTGTGTCCGGCACCAATATCTCCGGCATCAACCTTGTCATTGTTGAAGTCTTCGCGGTTCAACAACCGCGTCTCGTAACCGATCAGGCGATATTCGCTGACAGTCGCGGGGTTGAACTCCAGTTGCAGCTTCACGTCCTTGGCGATGGTGAACAGGGTGGAACCTGCCTCTTCCACCAGCACCTTGCGAGCCTCGCTCAGTGTATCGATATAGGCGGCATTGCCGTTTCCGTTCTGGGCCAGCGCCTGCATCAACTCGTCATTGTAATTGCCGCGGCCAAAGCCCAGCACCGACAAGGTAACCCCTGAGTCACGCTTGCGTTCAATGAAACTCTTCAGCTCACCGGTGTCCGAGATACCGACATTGAAATCACCATCGGTGGCCAGGATCACCCGGTTGACACCGGCACTGTCGATCTGGCGTTCAGCAAGCTGGTAAGCCTGGCGAATGCCCTCGGCCCCTGCCGTCGAGCCGCCTGCGTTCAACCGCTCAAGTGCGAACAGAATCTTGTTCCGATCGGCCACCCGCGTTGGCTCCAGCACTGTGCCGGCAGAGCCTGCATAGGTGACAATGGAAACCGTATCATCCGGTTTCAGCGACGACAGCAGCAGCTTGAACGAGTTGAGCAGCAGTGGAAGCTTGTCCGGCGCTCTCATTGAACCGGATGTATCGATCAGAAATACGAGATTGGCCTTGGGTGCTTCAGTCTTGGGCAACTCGAACCCCTTGATGCCAATGCGCAGCAGTTTGGTGTTGGTGTTCCACGGCGTCGGCATCATCGTTACGTTGGCCCTGAACGGTTCGCTCCGAGCCTCGGGGGCCTCATAGCCATAGTCAAAGTAGTTGATCATTTCCTCGACACGCACAGCGTCTTTCTGCGGCAGCACACCGTTGTTCAAAGCGTTTCGTACGAAGGCATAGGATGCCGTATCGACGTCAATCGAGAAGGTTGAAACAGGGTCTTTTGTGACCACTTTCAGTGGATTGGGGGTTATGTCAGAGAATTTGTCCCGGCCCTGTTCCCGGTATTGCCGGACGACAGCATCATCACGGCTGCGCAAGCCTGAGGTCGCTTCATTCGCAACAATACCGCCAACGATCTGGGGCGAAAAGGCGCGTGCGGCATCATTCTCCCGCTTCGATAATTGTGCAGCGCCAGATTGTTGCTTTCTGACTTCTTTTGTTTTGGGCAGTTTTTCTTCGAGCCGTGCAACAGGTTTGGTATCCGTCAAAGCTGCCACAACGTCCTTGCCAGCCGGAAGTTCCGCTTCATCCACTTTGGTTTCAAGCGGTGAAGACACGATGTCGGGCCTGATGTGGTCGATATTGACGACTGCGATGGCCAGGACAGCCAGGCTCGCGCCGCCGGCCAAAACGTGGGTCAGTTTAGGGTGTGCAAAGTCCATGAAAGGTTTCCTCTTGAGTGCGATAAGCAATTGATTGCCCCACTCTCTAAGACGGCTACCGATCCCGGTTCCTTGGTGGACTGTTGCATTTTCTTTGTGGAAAGCTTCCGTAGCGGCACGCATCGCAGCCTGACGCGCAGCATTACTCGGCCGAACGGCTGCCTGCCGCTCAAACGCCCGTTCCATCCTGTTCAGTTCGTCATTCATGCTTCTGCTTTCGCCAACGTTTTAAGCTCCTTGCGCAATTCATGCATGCGCCAGGACACGGTGGATTCCTTGATATCGAGCACGTCCGCGGCTTCTGCATGGGTCAGGCCTTCGGCCAGCACCAGAACTGCGGTTTCGCGTAAATCATTACCAACCCTTTGCAGCGCGTCGTAAAGCCAGGCCAGTTCGCGGGCGGCATCCGCTTCTGCACCTCGCACCAGCTCGGACACTTCGCCATAGGCCTGGTGCAGCCGGGTCGTGGCGCTTTGCCTGCGATGAAAATCCTGCGATGCGTTGACCACGATCCGGTACAGCCATGTGGTAAACCGCGCCTCACCCTTGAACGAGCGCAGTTTTACGGCAAGCGATGTGCACACGGTCTGCGCCACGTCTTCAGCGTCCTCGCGCACGCCGGTAAAGCGCAGCGCGATGCGGAAGATACTGTCATAGTGGCGCTCGAGCAGCACCTGGAATGCCGCCATATCACCACTAGCGGCCTGCGCGGCCAGCTCGCTGTCACTCGTGTTCATTCGCATGTTCTGTCATTGGACGCATGACAACAGCATTTCCTTGGTGGATGCAGAACATTTTTTTGAAAACATGGTTCAGGCAACACAGTATTTGGTAAATTTTTGCCGTTCTTCACTACCAAAAATGCGTGTTCAACGATCCTTGGCAAGGGCAGTCTGAGAAGATGCCTCTGCAATAATCCAGTCCATGAAAGCCTGCACTTCGGTTCTCTGCAAGGCGCGCTGCGTTGTGACCAGATCATAACCGATGTCGGTGGTCACCCGGTCGCGAAACGGGCAGACAAGCAGATTTGCTTCGACCAGATTATGCAGAACGGGCAGGCTTCCCAGAACAACCCCCTGCCCTGCAATGGCAGCCTGAACGGCCAGGTTGTAATCACTGAAGCGAACCCCGGTTGCCGAACTGATATGATCCGCCCCCACTTCCGTGAGCCAGGGCTGCCAGCCCATCCAGCGTTTGGTGGCGTGCGCCCAACTGAGTTCGGACAAATCCCAGTGCAGCAGTGTGGCGTGTTGAAGGTCATCTATCGCGTTCAGTTTGCGCTGACCGGACAAAAGAGAGGGACTGCAAAAGGCGCAAAGCTGTTCATCAAACAGTCGATGGGAAACCAGCTTGCCCTGCGGTGCCAGGCCAAACCGGACAGCAATATCCGCTGCACCGTTTTCGAGATCGACAATCTTCAGCGAGGAATCAATCAGTACATCAACCTCACCGTTCCGTTCGCGAAAACTATCCAGTTTCGGCACCAGCCAGGCTGTGGCGAAGGACGGCTCGACCGAAACAATCAGCCGTCTGCGCGTATCCGGCGTGCGCATCATTTCGACCGCATCGCGGACCTGGGCGAACCCGGATGCCAGCTTTGTGCAGCCTGACTGCCCCGATGACGTCAGTTCCAGGCCCCGTCCGCTGCGCTTCACAAGTTGCGTACCAAGGGCTTCCTCCAGCTTGCCGACCAGTTGCTTCACCGCCGCCGGCGTTACGCGCAGTTCTTCGGCCGCACGGGCATAGTTCAAATGCCTCGACACAGCCTCGAACGCCTTCAGGGCGTTTAGTGATGGTAGCCAGTCGCTCATGTCAAAAGGTAGATAAACTAACTTTAGAACAAAGATCAAATGACTTTGCCCGACAGCCAGTGAGCGTTAGTTTTCAGCGATACTATCCGATCATATTCCGGGGGCATCTCGATGAGCAATTCTATCCATTCAGACACGCAGCAAACGGTCCGCGTGAGCAGCCGGCGTTTTGAACCTTCACCCTTCCATGACTGTTGGGCCAATGAGCACACGGTAATGGGGGTCTATGCCGGGCGCTATTACAGCGTGTTCAATGGTGAGGACATCACCGAGACCTATTGGGCGCTGCGCCGTAAAGCGGCCATGTATGATGTGCCGGAACGTCCGGTGGAGATTTCCGGTCCTGATGCTGTGGCTTTCCTGGAGCGGGTATTTGCCCGCAGGGTATCCAGCCTGAAACAAGGGCGTGGCCGTTACGCCATTGCCTGCACGCCGAAAGGCGGTGTGTTCATGGACGGCATATTATTCAAGCTGGCGGCCGACAGGTTCTGGTATGTGCAGCCTGATGGAGCACTGGAGACCTGGTTTCACGCCCATAGTGAAGGATTTGACGTCACTGTCTCCGACCCGCATGCACGGGTGTTGCAGATACAGGGGCCGGCGTCGTTTGAAATCATGCACGCTGCATCCGGTGGGGTGGTTGATGAAACCATGGGCTATTTTCATTCCGGATTCTTCAAGATCGGCGGTCAGGAAGTTTACGTTTCCCGCACCGGCTGGACCGGAGAACTGGGGTTCGAAATCTACACCCAGGGAGATGCAACGGATTGTCCGGACCTTTGGCAGCATCTGCTGAAAGCCGGTGAACCCCACGGCATGATGGTGAGCAGTATTTCATCCATGGAAATCCGCCGCCTGGAAGCAGGCATTCTGGATAATGGCACAGATTTCGACATCTCCATGACGCCCTTCGAGGCTGGACTGGACGCCTTTGTGGATCTTGACAAGGAGGACTTCATCGGTCGAACCGCGCTTCTTGACGGCAAGCCCGGTACGCGGATTTATGGTGTCAAGAGTGCTGCTGCGACGCCGGTTTATCACGGTGAAATCCTCGATGGAGAAGACGATGTCGCACGCATCACTGCCGGTGCATGGTCACCCTATCTGGATGCAGGGGTTGGCTATGCCCGCTTCCACTCGGCAGGAAACTGGGCGGGCAAAACACTTTCCATGCGGACAGCGCAAGGTGAAGCAGTTGCCTGCGAGATTGTGGAACTGCCATTTTATGACCGGGAAAAACGCATTCCGCGCGGGCTCGACAAAATAATTCCCTGAGGCTGACACAGCAGTTAGCCGCCCGAATGCACGGCAGTTTGGAACCAGATACGTGCACGTCTGACCGCTTCCAAAGTGCTAGAGCGACATACTGCTCAAAGTCGAAGAAGCGCACTGACGACAAACAGAATAATCGAAGCCTTTGCCCCAATCAGCAGAATCCGGAATAGACCGGTGGAAGTAAAGCCGGCCTCCTTGGCCGTTTCGCTCGCCTTGTCGCTTTGGGGTAAAGTCATCTCTGCTGCTTTCGTCTGAACACGGAACTTACTGACGTAAGGTTATCGACGAACTGCAAAGTTTTCGTTACCAGCGCCTGCACCGCTCGGCTTTATGGATTTCGGCATTCACGTCCGGTACTGAAACCCCTGAATTCCGCAGGAACTATGCCTGTCACTTGAACACTCGCTCACCATTGCATTTGACATTCCCGGTCAGGTTGAATACCAACCGGTCAGGGTCAAGCCCCCTGCCGCTCACGGGTTTACGCCACGGTGAAGTCTTGGAAATGATCTCATTCACCTAATTCAGATGTGTGTGCGGTCTAATGGCAATGTGAGCACCATTGGTTTTCCGCATTCAACACCTGAATGAGGTTTACAATGAACGGATCAACTCCCCTTCCCTCTATCGATGCATTGAAAGAGCAGGCGAAACGGTTGCGTCTGGAACTCGCTGCCGCAGGCACTGTCATCGGCCACAGCCATTCGCTTGAACTGCTCGCCCACCAGCACGGCTACAAGGACTGGAACACGCTGTATGCCGCCATCGGCAACCGTCCGACGCTCAGCCCGGTTGCAGCGGGGCAACGGGTCAGCGGCCATTATCTCGGGCAACCGTTTGAAGGTGAAGTCAGGGCTCTGGAAACTTTCTCTCACGCTGACAGATTCCGGGTCGTGCTGCACTTTGACGAGCCGGTTGATGTGGTAACGTTTGACAGTTTCTCGGCCTTTCGTCAGCGCGTTTCGTGCTTTATCGGAGGCGACGGCATGACTGCTGAGAAGACATCCAACGGCGAGCCGCAACTCAGACTGCACTTATAGATCAGGATAATTATTGGTTGTTGCAACCAAGGCCATGAACCTGATGGTTTCCAAAGTGTTATAGCAACATGGGCTCGACACATCAACCCATGTTGCTGTCGCGCTTCGGCTTCCAGCCGGTTCCGTGGTGAGGTATCATGCGAAGAACTCTGACGGTGAGGTATCATGCGAAGAACTCAACAGGATCGCCATGACAGTCAGACGCATTGTTACAAACATCGCAACGGACCGGATTTCAGACGGCCACAAGTTCTACAGCGAACTACTGGGTCTCGAGGTGGTGATGGATCACGGCTGGATTGTCACTTTCGCGTCTGATCAAATCGCACCCGTGCAGGTAAGCGTCGCCAGTGAAGGCGGATCGGCGCGCCGAGTTCCGGACATCTCTATCGAGGTGGATGATGTTGATGAGGTTTATCGGCGTGCAAGGACACTTGGATTTAACATCGCATATCCACTCGCCGACGAACCCTGGGGCGTTCGCCGGTTCTTTGTCCACGATCCGTTTGGAAAACTGGTCAATATTGTTTCACACTCGGAATAGACGATCTGTCAGCCAAGGGAGCAGGCATCGTGGCAAGCAAACAGAAGACGTTTTCAGGCGGGTGCCTGTGCGGGCACATTCGATTTGAAGCAACCGGAAGGCTGTCGTTTCCGCACCTGTGTTCATGCCGGATGTGCCAGACTTGGTCAGGCGCACCCACCGTTGCCTGGGTTGAGTTTCCCGCTGGAAGGGTTTGCGTGGACCGGTCCAGGTGGTGGACCTTCAACGTTTCAATCGTCTGAGAAAACCCGGCGCGGCTTCTGCGCGAAATGCGGCAGCAGCCTTTGTGCGCTGGATGAGGGATATGAGAAAATTTCCCTGACAATTGCAGTATTTGATGAACCATCGCTGCTGGTTCCCGGCAAGCAGCACAGCTTCGACGATGCAGCACCCAATTGGTGGAAAGCGGAAATCAACCGAACGGCCAGCAAGAGCTAAGACCAGTCTGCATTTGCATATACCTCACTCCCGGGCTTGTCAGGGTTACCTGCTCGCCATGCGCGCTATTGCATCGATGTGAACCGTCGCGCAGTCCAGCGTAGCGAAACCCGGGTCATGACCGTCAAAGGCAAGGAAGAGGTCGGTTCCACCCAGCAGTACAGTTTCAGCGCCTTGTTCAGACAACGCCCTGCCCGCTTCAAACATCACGGCGCGCTGTTCGTCGGTGACCTTGGCGTTCAGCGCCATGTCTACATAGGCGCGATGCACCTTGCTGATGACATCCGGGGGCGGCACAAGGACCTCTACTGATCTGATGCCGCCGTAAAATCGTGTCTCCATCACGGTATCGGTGCCCAGCAAACCAACTTTGGTGAATGTCTGCCGGTCAAGAAACCGATCCATTTCCGCAATGAAGTCTATGATCGGCAGCGGTGACAGTGGCCGGAATTCCTCAATGCAGAAATGCCCGCCAATTGACGTGATGGCGATGGCTTCAGCACTGGCTGCCACCAGCCGCTCGGCCAGGCGGAGGTAGATGGCGGCCTGCGCTTGCGGTTGCTTCGCCTCGAAATTCCGCACCAATGTAGGAGCATCGGCATGCACAATGGTCATCTCGAGATCAGCGTTGAGCGCTTTCATGGCGTCAACAAGCCCGCGATAATAGAGGTCCGTCGCAGCCGGTCCGATACCGCCAATCAAGCCAATGTGCATAACCAGTCCTCATGTTCGCGTTGCACTACAAATGCAGCGAATGCTAGCACAAAAGCCGTGGCAGAGTTGAACTGGAAAGCGCACTTCAGCGCTGTTCTCGCGCACTGGCACTCGACCGATAGTTGTTAGCACTCGTCCTTGACCGCTGCTAAACATCTGAAACATATAGCTGTTTTCGTTTCACAAGATATACTGAGTGAGTCGTTTCGACGTGATTCAAGGTCAATGGCTTTGCGCCGGAACGGCTGTTTTCACGGTGAAAGGAAAACCATGCTCGAAAACCACCTGCACTGCCAACTTCTCGGCTGGAGCCTGACCACGGCTGAAATTACCTACCGGATGCCTGACCATCGCAATCTGCTGCAAAGCTATGTCTGGCAGGAATATGATCTCGCGCCGCGCTTTCCCAGACTGGTGCGGTTTCTGGACTTCTGGACTGAGAACCTCGACGGCCCGCTGGCAGAGGTTCGCGTCGCGCACAAAAAGCTCATAGGACCAGCCGAATTGCGCAAGGTCGACGCGGAGTGGCGATTACACTAGAGCAAGCTCCCGGATGCCATCGGGTTGTCGAAATGATGTAGGCATCATCGAATGTGGGCGAACCAGGGTCAGGACCCACTGATCTTATGCAATTCTGTTTGAAAGAAAACATTCGAATGATGGTGAAAAAGCGCAAGGCAAGGCTTTGTGCCTTGTCGAGCATTTTTCGCCTTCAGGCGGGTGTTTTCTTTCAAACCCGAAGGGCGGGGTCTATTTTGCCCCTGACCGCGTTGAAAGGGCTTGAAAACCGGAAGGTTTCCTGCGCCCTTTCGCCTTGTCAAAGGCAAAATATCCTCCCGCAGAATGGATAAGATTAGTGGATCCTGACCCTGGGTGTGGAAAAGCCCGTTACAATGTGCGCTACTTCTGAAAACCGATCCGTCATGAAGGGGTATCATCCGTGACCATCAAGCCTACACCCGTTGCGATACAGGACCTGACGGCACCTTCAGCCAAGATAAAGTGACGACCGTGCAGGCAGGGGTTTTGCGCGATCGCGTCAGCTGGCAAACCTGGGCAGGGTTTTCAGCCATGTGCGTCGGCATGTTCATGGCCATCCTGGACATACAGATTGTCGCGACCTCGCTGCCGGCAATCCGTGACGCGCTCAATATTTCGCCGGACCGGATGAGCTGGATCCAGACCTCTTACCTGATTGCTGAAGTGATCGCGATACCGCTCACCGGACTTTTGTCCCGCGCACTGTCCGGGCGCCGGCTTTTTCTGGGTGCCCTCACGCTGTTCACCCTGGCCTCTATCGGCTGTGCGTTCAGCCCGGACTTTACCACTCTTATTTTCTTCCGTATCCTGCAGGGACTGGCTGGCGGATGCCTGATCCCGCTGGTGTTTTCAGCCGTGTTCCTGATGTTCCCCGTCAGCCAGCAGGGCATTGCCACGACAATTGCCGGGGTGCTGGCAGTGCTGGCCCCCACGCTTGGACCAACGGTCGGCGGCTATATCACCCAGACTTATAGCTGGCCCTGGCTGTTCCTCGTCAACGTGTTGCCCGGTATCGCCTCAGTGGCCATAGCCGCGGTTTTGCTGCCCCGGGCTTCAGGCGATTTGAGGCTGCTGCGGCGCATGGACTGGCTCGGGCTTGCCGCACTCGCACTAGGCCTTGCATTCCTGGAAATCTCGCTCAAGGAAGCACCGGAACGGGGCTGGACCTCGCTATTGATCCTGTGCCTGCTGGCAACGGTGATTGTATCTCTGGCAGGCTTTGTCGTCAGGTCGCTGCGCCGTGACCTGCCCATTGCAGACTTAGGCCTGTTTCGCGACCGGAACTTCGCCATCGCCTGTGCGCTCAGTTTCATCTTCGGCATGGGCCTGTTCGGTTCGGTTTACCTGATGCCCGTGTTTCTGGCCCTGGTGCGCGGGCACGGACCTCTGGACATCGGGCTGGTGATGCTGGTGACCGGTGTCGCCCAGTTGCTCGCGGCCCCTGTGGCCGTGCAACTGGAACAGCGTGTTGACGCACGGCTTTTGACAGCAGGAGGATTCTTGTGTTTTGCAGCAGGTCTCGGCTGGAGCTTTTTCCAGACGGCGGCGACGGATTTCGACGGCATGTTCTGGCCGCAGGTCTTGCGCGGGTGCGCCATCATGTTCTGTCTGCTGCCGCCGACCCGTATTGCACTGGGACTGCTTGCAGAGAGCAAGGTGCCGGACGGCAGCGCCCTGTTCAATCTGATGCGAAACCTTGGCGGTGCCATAGGTGTCGCGCTCATCGATACAGTGATCTGGCAGCGGGTGGAGATGCATTCGAAAGACATCGGTACCAGGCTGGTCGAACTGGACCCGGACGCAGCGGCATTTGCTGATATCTCGGTGCATGAAATTCCATCGATCGCCTTTGTGCCGCCGGAAAGCATCGTGGAGATGATCCGCCCACAAGTGGAAAAGGCCGGGCTCACCCTGGCCATCAATGATGCCTGGGCAATGGTCGCCGCTTTTACCGCGATTGGCGTGCTGCTTATTCCGTTCGTGCGCCGAACCGACCGATCACCCTAGATCAGGATGATTTTGGGTAGAACCAACTAAAAATCATAAACCTGATCGCTTTCAATATGTTAGGGCAACTTTATGGGTTCTATCGAACCCATGTTGCGCTAAGGACAATCTTCACCTGTAGCGCCTGATCGCGGCTTCTTCCGCACTTATGCGTATCGTCAGCATGGCGGCATTGAGCGCGGAGAAAACCGCGGCCACGACAGGTAACCCCAGGATCATCGGCACGGTCAGGATTTCCGCAATCACCACCAGGTAATTGGGGTGTTTGAGCCAGGCAAAAGGGCCCTTTGTCACAAGCGGATCACTTACAACAATGATCCGTGTTGTCCACCTGCCGCCGAGGCTGACAATGATCCAGGCACGCAGCAACTGCAACACGGCAAACACCGCCAGCCAGCCAATCGATACGGGCTGTCCGATGCCGAAATACACAAGGGCTGCAAGCCAGGACACGTGCAGGGCAATCATCACAGGATAATGCTCGGCACCTACTTCATAGGCTCCTTTTGCGAGCAATCGCCTGGTGTTCCGGCGGGCCAGCACCAGCTCGCCCAGCCGCTGGATCACAAGAAAAATCAGAAGGCACAAGGCAGGAATGGAGATCGACATTCTACGCCCTTGAGATCGGCAGAAACGACGCGGTAAACCCGGGGCCCAGCGCGCACATCAACATGTTGCCGGTCTGGTCCTTCTCCAGCACCTGTTGCAGGACAAACAGGACAGTGGGAGCAGACATATTGCCGAAATTGCGCAGAACCTCACGTTCCTCGTCCAGGCTTTCAGGCTGCAGTTCAAGGCATTGTTCGATTGCCTGTATAACCTTGGTGCCGCCGGGATGGCAGACAAAGCGGTCGATCTGGCTTATGTCCTTGCCGAGTTTTGCCAGTGCGCCATTGACCGCGGAGGAAAAGTTTTCCTCGGTGAAGGTGGGAATTGACTTGTCAAAGACCACCCCGAGGCTGTCTTCGTCAACCTCCCAGCCCATGATCGACAAGGTGTCCGGCCACATCTTTTGCGAGCCCCTGCCGATGAAAATCTTGTTGCCGTTATGAAGGTTGTGGCCCTTTTGACCATTGTGTCCATTGCGGCCATTGTGTCCATTGCGGCCATTATGGCCATTGCTTCCGTTATGGCCATTGCTTCCGTTAAGACCATTGTGGCCATTGCTTCTGTTATGACCATTGTATCCGTTATGCCCATTGTGCCCGTTCAGGCTGCCGTCTTCACTGGTGACGCACACTGCTGCTGCGCCATCGCCGAATATCGCTGAGCCGATAATGTCCGCCTTGCGCGGGGTGCCTGCGCAGAACGACACCGTACAGGCTTCAACCGCCACCATGAGCACTTTTGTGCTTTCGTGGGCGGCGGCAAAATCCCGCGCGATTGCCAGGCCCGAAACACCCCCTGCACAGCCCAGCCCGAAGACCGGTATGCGCGTTACATCCTCGCGAAATCCCATTTCAAGGTGGGCGCGTGCCTCGAGTGTCGGCGTGGCGATGCCGGTGGACGACACAGTGACGATGGCGTCAACTTCGTCTGCTTCCCAGCCGGCATCGTCCAGGGCACCAGTCGCCGCTTTGACAAAAAGCCGCGTTGCGCCCTCGAGATACACCGAATTGCGTTCCGGCCAGGATTTGGGGGTTTCAAACCACGAAATGTCAGCCACGGCATAACGTGACTCAATACCTGCATTGTCGAATGCCTTTGACATCCGCTCAAACTGGGCAAACTTGCTGCCAAGGGTACGGCGAGCCCAATCCAAAACCAGGTCTTGTGGCAATTTGGCATCCGGAACAACCGTGGACATACCTGCTAAAACGACGTCCAAGCGATTTCTCCACTGTAGGAAGGATAACGACCATCTTCTATAGGCAAAGAATACGCTGAAAATGTGCTGGGATTGGGAACAGACGTGAGGCGGCGACATCCACCTTGTTACAATAACTCATGCCCCAACGGAAACCATACACCGCGCCGTAACATGTTACCCGAGTTCGGCAAAATGTGCTTCTGATCAAGATCAGCTTGCGAGCGAACCACATTGAGTGTGATGTTTTCCGGCAGGTCCCGGCCTGCAAACACCGGTGCCTGCAATGGTCGATCTGTATGTTTGAGTTGTTCGCCTGGGGCACATCGCCCAGCTGGAGACACCACCCAGTTTTGAGGTTTGCTGCTGCCCGCCGAACAAGGCCCGATGGCGACAACATCATTGACCCGCTGACCCTGCATGATCATCATCGCCCTACCCTGCCTGCATCCCGTCACCAACAGGAAAACCCGACCCCCATGGCAAAGCCAAAACGCAAAGTCATCATTACCTGCGCTGTCACAGGCGCCATTCATACTCCGTCCATGTCGCCGCATCTGCCGGTCACGCCGGATCAGATAGCCGAAGCAGCCATCGCAGCGGCTGAAGCAGGTGCTGCCATTATCCATCTGCATGCACGTGACCCCGAAACCGGGCGACCTACCCAGGACCCAGCTGTATTTGAGAAATTCCTGCCGCGCATCAAGCAGTCCAGCAAAGCCGTGATCAACATCACCACCGGCGGCAGCCCGCACATGACGGTGGAAGAACGCATGCGCCCAGCCGCGGTGTTCAAGCCGGAAGTCGCCTCCATGAACATGGGATCGATGAATTTCGGGCTATACCCGATGCTCGACCGGTTTTCGGATTTCACCCATGACTGGGAAAGAGCGCACCTGGAAAACTCACGAGACCTGGTGTTCAAGAACACCTTCAATGACATCGAAACAATCCTGCGGGTCGGCAACGACAACGGCACCCGGTTCGAGTTCGAGTGCTATGACATCTCCCATCTTTACAACCTGGCCCATTTTGTCGACCGGGGGCTGGCACGCACGCCTTTGTTCATCCAGTCGGTGTTCGGCCTGCTCGGCGGCATCGGCGCACACCCGGAAGACCTGATGCACATGAAACGCACCGCTGACAGATTGTTCGGCGACAGCTATCGCTGGTCGATCCTGGGCGCTGGGCGCAACCAGATTCCACTGGCTTCAATGGGCGCAGCCCAAGGCGCCAATGTGCGTGTCGGGCTGGAGGATTCCTTGTGGATTGCACCGGGCGAACTGGCAAAATCCAATGCCGACCAGGTCAGCAAGATGCGCCAGGTTCTGGAAGGCCTGTCGCTTGACGTCGCCACGCCTGACGAGGCCCGGGCAATGCTCGATCTGAAAGGCGGAGACCAGGTTGGTTTCTGACAGGTTCAATAGTACGGAATGTATCCATGACTGAGACAATGGGATTTAAACCGGGTCTGCGTGTGCTGGTGACGGCGGGCGGCAGCGGCATCGGCCGCGTCATCGCAGAGACCTTTGCATCTGCCGGTGCGCGGCTGCATGTGTGTGATGTTTCCGATGCGGCACTGGCCGACTGCAACAGCAATTTCCCCGACTGGGGCATCACACATTGCGATGTGTCCGATGAAGAGCAGGTTGCAACACTGTTTGAAAACGTCAAAGCCCACCTTGGCGGCCTGGATGTGCTGATCAACAATGCCGGCATTGCTGGGCCTACCGGCGGCATCGACGAATTGGATCCGCAAGAGTGGCGCAACACGGTCGAGGTCAACCTGAACGGCCAGTTCTATTGTGCGCGGCTTGCCGTGCCATTGCTTAAAAAGTCCTCCGATGCCTCGATCATCGGCATTTCCTCGGTGGCGGGCCGGCTCGGCTATGCCTGGCGCACGCCATATGCCGCAACCAAATGGGCGATCATCGGCCTGATCAAGAGCCTGGCCATCGAACTGGGCCCCGACGGCATCCGGGTCAACGCCCTGCTGCCCGGCATCGTTGAAGGACCGCGCATCGAAAAGGTGATTGCGGCGCGTGCGGAGGCAACCGGCGTGTCTTACGAAGACATGGAGCGTGAGTACATCAACAAGGTATCCCTGCGCCGCATGGTCACCGCCCAGGATATCGCCAATCAGGCGCTGTACCTGTGCTCACCTCTGGGCGCGAACATTTCAGGCCAGGCCATCAGCATTTGCGGCAATGTCGAGGTGTTGTAGCAGTCAGTTCCCGAATGGCCCGACCAAGCCGGATGTGCGCGGGGTCAGGCCCGATATCGGCAGTAGTACCTATTCCAGTATGAGAAGCAGTCCGCGCTTCTTTTTGGCCGTTGCCTGCACGAACTTATGAAGTGCGGGAAAGTGGTCTTCAATCTCGAAACTTACAACCTCCAGATCAAACTCGGTCTGCGCAAAGGTCACACCCTGTTGGCGAAGTTCATCAAGATCAACACGCCTTTTCAGTGTTTCGACATCAAGAGGTTTAAGCACGTCCGCATATTGTGTGACCTGTTCGGGACTTAACACACGAACCGGTCCATAACCGCCACAAGGCCCCAGTTCTTCGCCGCCCAGAAAAGCGGCTTCGGGCGTGTCGCCAGTGTCGGGCGACCCCGAAATCAGAGTATGCAGAATATGCCAGGATTTGTCCAAATCCAGGTATTCTGGTCTGCATATCTCCGGTCCGGCATTGTTCTTCAGATAGTCGATTATTGCGGCTGCTGTCATTGGCCGCATGATAGCTTCCGCGTCTAAATACCGGGACCATGCCTCACGGCCCACTGCCGAGATTGCATGTTCCATTGTTTGCTGTTCTACGGAGGCAGCGACTTGTCCGAATCCATCAACATCCCGCAACCACGGAACGACCTCGTCGGGATTTTAGCGCAGCGCGGTCAAATCAGCGCTCGAAAGACGGCGCAGCGTCAGCATCATGCTCACATTGAAACCCTCAACAGTTTACCTGGCAGGACAATGGCGTCCGTTTCAGCTAAGCCTAACTCTCAGACCTTCAAAACTGTTATCAGGGCCACCAGCGTGGTTTGACACTGATCAATGTAATTGAATCTTTTACCCGCTATCATCTCAAACATGCAGATAAAAACCAATTTTTGTTTCCCGGTCGCTTTAGCGGCATGTGCCATCGTGCTGACGCTATCCGGCTCGCCCGCCTATAGCCAATCCTACGGAGATGCCATGAAGGGCAAGGCGTTTGTGGCAAGTAATTGCGCCCGCTGCCATGCGGTCGGCCTGGATGACGACAGTCACATGCCTGAAGCGCCTGCCTTTCGCACGCTGCACAATCGCTATCCCATCGACAGTCTGGCCGAGGCCTTTGCCGAGGGAATTGTCACAGGCCATCCGGCAATGCCGCAGTTCGAGCTCAGCATCGACACCATCAATGACATGCTTGCCTATATGAAAGGCTTGGCCGGGCCGGGAGATTGATCTGCGCACATATGCCTGCGGTCGGTTCGTGCCGCCAACGGATTCCGCTCGCATCTCAGTCTGGCAAGTGCATCGCATCGCAAGGACGTTTATACATGTATCCAGAAAGGCGTTTGTCGAACAAAACGGCACGCTTCGCCGCTGCAATCGTTTGCTTCTCATTAGTCGCCGCTGCCGCAGCGGCTGCGCAAGACAAGCCCCTGACAACTGACTGTCTTGATCCGTCGCAAGTTGCCGCTGCCAATGAGGCATATGAAGCTTATTGCGTACGTTGCCACAAGCCGGAGAACCTTGCGCGCAAGTGGTTCTCCGTTCGAGGCACCGATGAGGACGCTGTAAACGCGCTGACAGTGTTTCTCGACAACCACGGCAGTTGTCCGCACAACCATCATGAATTGCTGGCCAGGTGGCTGGCTGAAAAAGCCGGCGGCAACTGAAATTGCCCGGTGTCCAGTTCAGATAGTAGGTGTCAATTGCCCTGATGAGTCCGTATCTCATTAGTGAAGGGGCACTGGGCCCCTTCATCCATTATTGTTTCGTGAATACTCCACCAGGGATTACTGGCTTACAGGCGTCACCGGGACACTGTATTCGTGGACGTACTCAATCACAGCTCGCGCGTCGTCTGCGGCTTGTGCGAAACCATCCACGCCACCATCCGTTGAAGTGTAAGTAGTGCTGGCAAACACTGCATCGTACAGATTGACCACAGTAGGAACCCACACGCCGTCCTGCAAAACAAGCACTTCAGCAGTTGCGTCCTTGTAGACGGTTTCACGGTCATAGTTGAAGGTCGCGAAGTCCACATAAGTACCTGTGTTTGATGCGTCCGTCAGAAATCAATCAAGGCAAGACACCGATCTAAGGATTATGCCTGCAAAGTCGTGGGCGTCCATCCCTTGGTTCGATACTTACCCACTCTGGTGACCCTTAACACATAATAGCTTAGCGCCGTTTGATGTGGGTCATTGCTGAATTGGCTGAAAAGACTGCAGTTTGTTTGTGAGGGGCGTATTAATCTCCACAGGAGGGAATATGAAAATACTCAAGTCAGTCTTCCTGGCCTCGGCTGTCACGCTAGGGCTTTTTACGGTTGCATCAGGCGGCGCGTCTGCTGGCATCGTCAGCAGTCCATCCGCATCTGTTCTTGTGCCACAGGCGATGGAATTTCAACCAATAGAGCAGGTCAGGCACCGGCGCTACAGAAGGCATAGGCACGGGCGGCGCCACCGCAGTCGGCGCGGTCGTCATCGCCATTACCATGGCGGTTACTGGTATGCTACCCCATGGTGGACTGTACCACTGTATGCTGCACCTCGCAGATATGGCCGATGCGAACGCTGGCATCGCCGCTGTCGTGTCAGATGGGGTCGCGGCCGGGATTACCGCGGTTGCATGGTGTACCACGGCTGCCGGTAAACTGCCAATCTATCACGATATTGAGCCAGGTCATGCGCAGTGACCTGGCACTTTGGCGTGTGGGCGTCCACAATCAGATTAGGGTCGGAAGCAGGCAGAGCGATTGCCGTATCCAGGCTTGGTACGCAAGACTGTCATGGCGGCAAGGATTGCCAAGACTTAAACCAGCCTGTGTTTTCCACTCTCCTCTGCCAGAAGGAACCCGCCATGAAGGACGTTCGTATTGCCTCGCCGATGTTTCTGGACCGCCGGTCCGAAGCGGTTACCGTAATGAGCCGGCCCGGTGACAAGGTGATCGCGGCAGGTCCGGGCAGCGGCGACCAGACGGAAAGCCTCGCGCCCATTCACCTGGAACTGGCAGAGACCGTCTCCGGCGTCATCGCCGGTGGTGACAGACCGTTCGCGGTTCTGGGCGATTGCTGCCAGGCAATACCGGTTATGGCGGGGCTTGAGCGCAATGGCCTGCAGCCTACCCTGATCTGGCTGGATTCCCATGGTGACTTCAATACCTGGGAAACGTCGCCGGCCGGCTTTCTTGGCGGCATGCCGCTTGCCATGCTCACCGGACGCGGCGACCAGCGCATGATGCAGGCCGTAGAGCTTTCACCGATTGACGATGGACGCGCGGTGTTGTGCGACGGGCGTGATCTTGATCCCGGTGAGCGGACACTGGTGGAGGGATCGGGAATCCGCTTCATCGAACGCCTGGATGATCTTGACCCGGCTACACTGCCGCAGGGTCCGCTCTATGTGCATTTCGACAGCGACATCATTGACGCTGACGAAGCCCCGGCATTCCTTTATCCGGCTGCAGGCGGACCGTCTGCAGAAGAGATGCGGCAGGCGCTGGAACAGTTGATGGCGACGGGCCGCGTGGTGGCCATCTCAACCACTATGGGCTGGGATGTCGCCAGGGACGGCGACAGCCTGACCCGACAGGCAGTGAGCCGTGCCCTAGAGGGCCTGCAGGCCGGCACCTAGCGGATCAGTTTATCGGGGATGCATAATATCATGCGCCAAACGCTTAACGTTTTCTGCAGCCTTGTGGCAGGCTTGTTGATCCTGATGTGCCCGGCAATGGCAAAGGACAGCCGGATGGAAGAAAACCTCGACAAGGCATTTGCAGCCGGTCAGTTGAGCGGCCTGCACAGCGTGCTCGTCGTTCACAAGGGCAACATTATCGCCGAAAAACATTACCCCGGCGATGATCAGCGCTGGGGCGATCCGCTTGGTGAAATCGAACACAAAAAGGACAGCCTGCATGACTTGAGGTCTGTGACCAAGAGCATCACCGGCCTGTTGTATGGCATCGCCCTGTCGGAGGGCATTGTGCCCGGCCTGAACGAGAGCCTGTTACAACAGTTTCCAGAATATGCCGATCTGGCGAGCGATCCGCAGCGCAACAAGATACTCATACGCCATGCACTGTCGATGAAGATGGGAACCGCATGGAACGAGGACCTGCCGTACTCGGACCCGCGCAACAGCGAAATTGCGATGGAGCGGGCTCCAGACCGCTATCGCTTTGCGCTCGACCGTCCCATGGTCAATGAACCGGGGGACTGGTGGACCTACAATGGCGGGGCAACCGCGCTGATTGGGAAACTGATCTCCAAAGGTGCCGGAGTTCCTGTCGATACCTATGCCCAAAAGAGGCTGTTCGCGCCTCTCGGCATCAAGAAGTTCGAGCGGGTGGCGGGAAGTGATGGCGTGCCGTCTGTCGCTTCGGGGTTGCGGCTGAACATTCACGATCTGGCCAGGATAGGCCGCCTGATCCTTGACCACGGGGTTTTGCAGGGCAAGCAAATCGTCCCGGCAGACTGGCTTGATGTGTCGTTCACCCCGCATGCGAAATTGCGTGACGGCCTTCGCTACGGGTTGTTCTGGTGGCTGGGCCCGGACGGCACGCCGCCGTATTGGGTTGCCGGATTTGGCAATGGCGGGCAACGCCTGATGATCAGTCCTGCCAACAAATTGATCGTTGTGGTGTTTGCCGGCAATTACAACCAACCCGATGCGTGGAAACTGCCGGTGAAGATTATTACCGAGTTCGCTCTTCCGGCTGTGGTGCCACGTTGACAACGCCAAATGCAGTCATTCGTGAAAAACCCGAGATCACGCCCGGGCATAACCAGATATGACCGGCAAGCGGCGACGATGATATCCAGGCGGCTCGCCGCTATCGGGACCTGACCCTCACATTAAGTGACCACAGTTTCTCAAACACAGCTTCAGGATGAAGCTGAAGGACCTGCACACCAGAACTCCACAGCTCCTTCCGACAGGTTCTTCAGAACCTGATCAAAGCCGCCATTGTCCATTGACGATCGCCGCAAGGTCGAGGGCACCGGATTGTTGCTTTACCGGCTGAGCCGGTTACAGCCGGCGGCGGCGGACGACGATGATGCCGTCCAGCGAGTCTACGCTCAGGCGGTAGACCCTTGATCCGCGTTTGCCCTTATAGGTGTAGGTGTTGCCTCTGCATTCAATGACACGAACCCTGCGGTAACCTGAATTGCGCACAATGCGCTTGCCGGTCCGGCAGGAAATGCGATCGTCGTCGTAATGGCGCTGCGGACCCGGATTGATGACAATGCCGAAGCCGCCGCCACCCCAGCCGCCCCAACCACCGCCATTGCCGCCGCCTCCGCCGCCGCCGCCTTGTTTGAAGCCCTGACCGGCAAGAGCCGAAGGAGTTGCAGGAGCAAAGGCTGCAAGAACAGCCAGGGACAACGCAATCGTCATGATTTTCTTGGTCATTTTCGAGTCTCCTCTATTGGCAGGACCGCCCGCGCACCTGCCGGTTTTACGCGATATGACCGCCAACCCCGGGGTTGAAAGCACCCAGTTTTGACGCGCGCGATATATCGCGATTGTTGAGGATGACGTTACGCAAGACAGCACAAGGACGATGTGTGATTTATTACAACCCGGGGACCGGCTCGTGAGAAGCCGTATACGCCGTAGCGGCACAGAGCAAAAATGACCGGGTTTTGCCGTCAGTCTTGCCGGTATTCTTCAGGAATAAAGAACAGGTGATCCTGCTGTTCAACGGCCAGATGACAGGAAATGCAGAACTTGACCCGCTCCGTCCCCTCACCATTGGTTGTGCCGAACAGACTGCCATCCGGCAGGATCATGGTATAACGCCAGTCGCCGCTGACATAATTGAAGCCGGCATGCATCTTTTCCATCAGGAACAATGCGCCCGGCATGGCCTTGCCGTCTCTGCTCACCGTAATGCTGTCTTTCGCAAGTATCGAGCCGACGGGCAGCCTTCCGGCCTGTTCGTACCGCCCATAGGCCTGCGCTGCCTGGTTGCCGTAGTTGTTGAGATACCGGTTGCCGTGCGACACGCTCGGGTAAGGTGCCCGGTTGTAACGCTTCCATGTCTGGTAATTCGCAACTCCCGGCTGACGCGACAGTTCATAGCGCGTTGCCATGTCCGACTTGAGTTCAGCGTAGAGACGCTCGGCGTCCTCCGCGCTCAGAAGAGCCGGATTTTTCAGGCGGAAATGCCGACGCGGTCCGCTGGGATCTTCCGCCTGTTTGATCGGACCGGTTTGAACCGGCCTGTCGCCATCGTCCAGATCCCTTTCAGTCTCCTGCGCCACGGCAGTTAACCCGAAAGTGACAGCGATAAATGCCACCAGCGCAAGTGCCGCCGAGTGTTTTGCGCAGGTCGCTCCCGTCGAGAAGAAATAACGGGAACATTGACTTTGCAGTAGATGCGTCCGGTCCACGTCATGGTCTCCTGATATCTGAAGGCCATTGTGGGGGTCTGCAAACCCTCAGGGGAAATCAATCCGCGTCACGTCCAGGTGATTGCGATGTGAAGTCTGCCCGAGTTTGATCAAACGATGCTGTTCACACAGCCATGACCAGACAATTGGCAAGCTCCTGGGTTGAACCATATCGGGTCAGGCGACTTCCGATACCTTGGCAGGCTTTTTGACAGTTCTGCTTGGATAGAGTTTTGACAGCATCTCCGGCGACACTCTCATATTGAAGATAAAGTCGTCTTTGGTGGTCCAGACCAACCATTCTTCCATCGTTTCGGAAGAAACGCGATCCCACCAATGCAATCCACCCTGTTCCAGATGCATGAACCCTTCACGTGCTGCCAGCCCTTTGCAGGCCGCGAGCGGTTCCATAACGCCGAACACCACATTTGGTGACCATTTCGCAATTGCAATCGCGAACATCAGGCGTGGCATGACTGCTGTCAGGCAACTGCCACGATATGAACTCTTGATCCACAACTCACCATAGTAGCACAGGTCCCCTGACAGTTTGGCTGCACGATCAGTCAGATAAACCTGCGACTTGCCAATATCGAGCCGGTCCCCCTTTGGCCTGTAGTCAGCCAGGTTCTCCGTCAGATGGGTAAGGAATCCGGCGTTTCCGACCGGAATCAGTTTTATCGCCTGGGTCAGTACAATCTCGCCTGAAGCATTACGCCCGATCAGCCAAAATCCGTTTGAGGACGAAACACAGGACTCGTCCGGATCAAATATCGGTGATACTGCATGCCGGTCAGGTTGCAAATTGGGGATCGAACAAAAGAAGTCAAAATCCGATCCGACCTCAATGGTAATACCCAGTTCTGAAACTATGCTTTCAGCACCGGCGATATACTTGGCAATCGATTTTGTGTCTCTAATATTCACAATCGATTCTGTCTCCGACTGGACATTACTGCTGGGATAAAAGGCGTGATTCGGGTGGTTCATGTCAACAATCCATGTTTAGGCCGTCCTGATCACAGCTTATAACATGGCAGGGTCCATTGCAGGCAGATCATCAAGATTCACATCAACAATCTGTACAGTATTGGTTCTGTCAACCAGGGTCACAAGCGCATGATCACCGTTGGGAAACATGCACCTCAAGATGAGCCGTTGGTAAGTTATCGGTTCAGGCACACCGCCATGGCTCCTGGCTATCCTGGTATAGACATGATCAATCCGAAGGCCGCCGCTGCGCAGGATGCTGTCATAGGATTGGCCCACATACTGGTCAGCGTCGCTGGCCATGGGATCATCAGCAAGGGGCTTGCCGATTGCGCTTTTTGCCCAAGACCACCCCAACCAGGTCGCATAGGAAGACTTTTCACCAATGCTAACGCACAGCCACTCAAGGTTGTGTCGCCTATATGCAAGGAGGTAATCCCGGACCGCATCGAACTCGGGGGCTTCCAGTTGGGCCTTGGCTTCGACCCAGCAAAGCAGCCCTTTTTGTATAAGCGGTGTTCCGTTTTTCCAGATCATATCGATGGCATGTTGCTGCGAATAATAGGGAACCTCTGCATTGGTATCGTACAGGACTGCGGTCAGACCATCGACTACCCTGACTTCCTGTCGCATCCAGGCATCGTCAAGCAGGAGTATTTGTTCAGCTTCGACCAATGCCAATTCACCTGCCCTGGTCAGGACATATTGGCGATCAACGAAAGCAAGCAGCTTTTCTCCCCTTAATGACTGAAGCATTTCGATATGGCGCCGCACAGTTTGCCTGGTTGAGCCAAGATGGTTGACTGCATGTGTGAGGTTGAGAAACTTCGCAAGGGTTACGAACGAGCGCAGCATTTCGTGCATGATGTTTGGTGGGCGCTGCACAGTGGGCTGTTTCTTGTTCATTTCACGTTTCATAGTATTGTATCAACTTGGCCAGACTTTCAGAGGCCAAGTATTGATTGTACCGGCCGCTTCATCGGTAAATTAATTTACCATTGATGGATGATCAATGCACCAACAATATGACGCGATTGTTCCGCAAAAATTTTAATATCATCAATTGATATCTTCCGCTGCGTAATCGAACATGGCAGCCATGTCACGTTTGAATTTCATGGAAGAGCAGGAACTGGCGATCCAGGCAATCGCGGAGGAACTTGTGCAACTGGAGCAACTTGTCCTGAAGGGTGAGCTGATTGCACCAGAAAACGCCCTGCTCTTTGACAGTTGCATCGAACAGGCCATTCGAATTCGACATGTCATCCGCAAACAATCCGCCAGCCTGCCGCTGCATAACTGGCTTCAGAAAACCGATAAACGGGCGGCTACATTGGGCAAGAGGCGCAGGTCAGAACTGGTCAGGCGAGCCTGATAATCCAGGCAATCAAAGCAAATCAGCAGAAATTAAGGGAGACCCTAAGAATACGGCGTTGACTTGGGGCAGCAGTAGTCAGGGAAACAATGACCGTAAACGGGGTGCGCCGACGGACCAGAAAGAAACGCAGGCTGGTTGAAATAATCGATCACGCGCATCGGCTGGATGCGATTTTTCCAGATTTGCAGGAGAATGATGAACAGTTCCTGCAACTGATCATGTTGATTTGGGTGCTCGGCGAAAATGGTACAATCAGCATGCAGAAGCGCCGGCACCTTGCAATGCTGTTCAAGCCAAGCTTGAATCTTCGCGCAGATGATCTTCGATTTATCTCGCACAAACTCAAGACCTGTGGAATTTCCGATGGTCAGGTCAAGTGGCTGTGTGAATTCCTGATCAGCAGTTTTGCCGACGAATTAAGAACCAGGCTAGTCGAACAGCTGAATGTTATTGCAGCGGACGCCGGGACCGTCAGCATGACGAGACAAAGGAAGATCCTCCAGTACTTGAGCCAGGCCGGTTGAGAGACGCCGCTGCTGGTGCTTTGGTGTTTAGTCGGCGGTGTTCTCGACGGAGGACCGGGGCTTCAGTTGTTCCAGTATTGGTTGGCTGCGGCGACAGTCTGAAAATTTATGGCTACGACCTGTGATGCCATGGTCAGACTGTTGGCATTGTTCTCATAATCCTCGCGCAACCGGCTGCGAACAGCATCATCGGGCTGGGTAAACTTGACCGCCATCCGGCTCAGCTTGATGGCGAGTTGAAAACCTTCTTCCGGGGTTTCGGTTATCAGTCCTGGCAACCAGCTCATTGCAGTTCTCCTTGTTGTCGAATTTGCTGACCATGCTTGTCCTCAGGCCCGGCATCGTATCAGACGAAAAACGCCAGTGCGATCCACAGGGCGATCGCCCCCCAGAAGCTGCTGTTTATGAACGACCGGAATATGCCGCTGTCTTCCTCAACGCTGATACCCATGCAGCCCAGAACAAAGGTGCCCGGCAGAAGAAATCCATGTGCGAGTGCTTTCAGAATGGCCATGGTGTTGTCCTTTCAATATCGGGAAATTACCGATCGACATCCATCACCTCGCCTGTTGCACCGGTGTGACGGCAAGCAGATCTCCTGTGCGGGGAAATCGGCATTCCAGGAATTTAAATACATTCATTTAATTTCGATGTTTTGTGTAGGCGGGAAATTTGCTATTTGCAACATACTATTTGAATGTTTTTGGAGAGATCATGCGTCTGAACCAAGCAAGCGATTTCGCCCTGCGGGTATTGATGTTGCTGGCCAATGAAAAAGAGCCGGTCACGGTTGAGGAAATTGCCCTGCGGCTGCGCCTGGTAAAGTCTCACGTCATGAAGATTGTCGCCAAGCTGGTGAAAGCCGGGATACTGGTATCACATCGCGGCAGAACCGGCGGTATCAGCCTCGGAAAACAGCCATCACAGATCATGGTCGGTGATGTCGTCCGGGAGATTGAGGCCGATCTGGCAATCGTCGAGTGCATGCTCGACAAGCAATGCAGTTGCGTGTTTTCACCGCGATGCAGGCTGAAGGATGTCATGGCGGACGCCAGATCTGCCTTCCTGGACGTCCTCGACACACGCTCACTGCAATCGATTGTAGTACCGCGATAATACGTGAACATGGCTGATGATACGCTTGATCTGCGATAGCACCGACCACCAGAACGTCTGGTTGCACCAGACAGAAAGCACAACCCCTTGTTGCAGAAGGATCAGCCGTGCACAGTGTCATCTGCGGGCTGATCAGCAGTCGCTATGGGGCAGTTTCAAGCGAAGACGATACGCTTTCTTTTCGTTCCGGCATGGCACTCGCTGACCGCTGCTGTTGACCGGGCAAGAGGAGGGTTTGGTGTTGGAGGGGATGGTTTTCACATTTGAGATGGGCGTGGTGGCTGCAACGCTGGCCTTCACGATTTTCCTGTTTGTTTCGGAAATCATCCGCATCGATCTGGCTGCCATTTTGATCCTGGTTCTGCTTGGTCTGCTGAGTTATGTGCCCGGCCTTGATAATCTCGCCGACCCGACCCGGCTGTTTGACGGTTTCGCGTCAAATGCGGTTATCTCGATCATTGCCGTGATGATTGTAGGCGCGGGCCTCGACAAGACCGGCATTATGAACAAGGTCGCAGCCGTCATCCTGAAGCGGGGCGGCACCACCGAAGCACGCGTCCTGCCTATCGTGTCCGGCACCGTGGGAGTGATTTCGAGCTTTCTGCAGAATGTCGGTGCTGCAGCCCTGTTTCTCCCTGTTGTCAGCCGCATCTCCGCCCGAACCGGCATTCCACCGGGCCGGTTGCTGATGCCAATGGGATTTTGCGCAATCCTCGGCGGGACCATGACAATGGTCGGATCATCACCTCTGATCCTGCTCAACGACCTGATCCTGACAGCCAACAACAGCCTGCCATCCGGGCAGAAGATGGCACCATTCGGATTGTTTTCGGTAACGCCCATCGGTCTTGCCCTGGTGCTGACCGGTATTGCGTACTTCCTGCTTCTGGGGCGCTGGGTGCTGCCGGGCGGCCAGGCAAAAATCAACGTTTCCGCCGGTCAGGGCATGTCCGACTATCTTGAACGGGTCTATGGCCTGCAGGCTGACGTGTTCGAGGTCGATGTGCCGGCCACGAGTCCGCTGGTCGGCCAGCAACTGGCGGAGATCAATCTCAACAACAACCTCTATATCATCAGCACGTTCTACAAGGGCAAGGTGTCGATGGTGCAGGTCCTGACTGCCGAGATCGAAGCCCCCTGCCGGCTGGCGATCATCGGCAAGAAATCAGTTGTCGCCAGGTTTGCCGCCAACAACCAACTGCGCGTGCGGCCCGAGCTTGATGTATTCGCCGAGGAATTCGCACTGACCAATGCCGGCATTGCCGAAGTGGTGGTGCCGCCGGGATCAAAGATCATCGGCAAGTGTCCACGTGACCTTTTACTGCGCAAGACCACCGGCCTCAGCCTGCTGGCGATTTACCGTGGCGAGGAAATCCTGAGCCATGTGGAAACCGAAGACCACAAACCGACAGCAATCGGCCTGGTCCAGTTTCAGGCCGGTGACATGCTGGTTGCACATGTGAAATGGGACATGCTCACCCGGCTCAAGCAGGACCGTGACTGGGTGGTAGTAACCTCCGATTACCCGCAGGAGGAACTGCGCCCGCAGAAGGTCGGCTGGGCATTGGGATTCTTTGCGCTGTCGCTCGCCATGATCCTGCTCACCGATGTGCGCCTGTCATTGTGCCTTCTGACCGGCGCGGTGGGCATGCTGCTGACGAAAGTGCTGAGTATTGATGAAGCCTACCGGTCGGTTGGCTGGAACACGGTGTTCCTGCTGGCAGGCCTGATCCCGCTGGGTCAGGCGGTGCAAAACACCGGAACGGCTGCCTGGCTCGCCCAGCAGATCCTGACCATCCTTGACGGTTGGCCTATCTGGTCGCTGCAGGTGGGCGTGGCAATCCTTGCCACCGTGTTCTCGCTGGTGATGTCCAATGTCGGCGCCACGGTCCTGCTGGTGCCGCTGGCTGTTTCCATTGCGGTTGCAGCAGGTGCCAACCCTGCCCTGTTTGCACTGACCGTGGCGATCTCGACCTCAAACTCGTTTATCATCCCGACCCATCAGGTAAACGCACTGATCATGGGACCGGCAGGCTACAAGGTGATTGACTTCGTCAAGAGCGGCGGCATCATGACAATCCTGTTCCTGATCGTCTCGCTGGTCATGCTCAATGTTGTTTTCTGAGCATGTCCTTTCAAATGCCGGAGCGTGCCCATGAAGATTGATGGCAACTGCCTGTGCGGCCACATCAGATACGAAGCGGTGATCGATCCTTCCATGGTGGCCATCTGCCATTGCACGGACTGCCAGACCCATTCCGGTACGGCGTACGGCATAGTCGTCGGGGTTGTCGACCAGCAGTTCCAGCTAGTGCAGGGCACCTTGAAAGTTTACGAAAAGATCGCCGACAGCGGCACCATCCGGGCGCTGGCCTTCTGCCCCGAGTGCGGCACCAGAATTCATGCCACCACGCCGGGCGACAACTCAAAATTCTTCGGTCTTCGTGTCGGCACCATACGTCAGCGCAATCAGCTGAAGCCGACCGTGCAGGCCTGGAGCGGGTCAGCCCTGGACTGGGTTCATGATCTCGGCAGCATTCCGCGATCTGGCCGGTAACCAGCTTCGGGCGAAACCTCTGGCAGGCATGGTTGAACGATTGCGACAGCTTCACGGATCGACTCGCACAACGAACACGGGGCTCTGAAAGCGAACGGTCACAGCTTGGACAGTTTATGTTCTTGTCGTGTATTACGTGGGTTTTGCCAGAATCGGCATATATATGGCGACAGGTCTAACTGAGGTTTACAAACTCATCGACGGTACAAGTGATGCCCCAAGAACCAGAAGCTGCGATCAATGTTGAAACGGCCTTCGCCCTGTTGGTTGAGGGAGCGGCTGAGCAATTTGATATTTTGCAGGAACTGATTAGCGGAAACCTTGTTGTCCAATGTGGTTGCTCCACTGATAAGGCTGCCCGCAGCTTGATCTACATGAGGGCATCCCCCACAATTCAAATGGCGCTTGCTAAAGCATTCCTTTTCAATGCCGCAAGAGCTTACCGCATTCTTGAGCACGGCTCTGATCAAATCACCATTTCGAGGGTAGAGCGTAAGCAGTTCATGAACTCGCTTCGTCCTATCATCAGCGTTCGCGATGTTAATGAACATGGATTTGATCCGGTGAAAGGGCCGCGGCAGAAAGAATCCAGACCCGCGATGCATGTGCATGCCGATGAGCAGGTATTCGTCGATGAAACGGCCATGGTAATCTTGGGCCCGAAGCAGATACTAATGGGCCCACTCAACTTGGTTGATATTGGCAGGACGGTAAAGCGGATGCGTGAGGTTGCGGGCTTTTCTGTGGTGAAAGCTCGGAACCCGTAATATGCGCCAGGCACAGGCAACAGCATAGCAGAACAACACACCGGCTTGACGGCCGGTGCGTTGTCCTTCTGCCTTGTTGTGGAAGTCACCTACCTCGAATTGCGGTCCAGGAAACCGATCATGCGGCGGGCGATGCTGGTGCCGTATTCTTCAAGCGCGAAGTGACCGGTATCCAGCAATTCAAACTCCAGGTTTTTCAGGTCGCGCTTGTAGGGATGGGCGCCTGCTGCCGGGAAGATGTGGTCGTTTTTGCCCCACATCAGCAGTGTCGGCACCTGATGCTTGCGGAACAAGGCCTGCCATTTCGGGTATTCGGGCACGTTGGTGCCGTAATCCAGAAACAGTTCCAGTTGCACCTCCTGGTTGCCCTTGCGATCAAGCAGGTATTGCACATGCCAGTAATTGTCCGGGTTGATCTGGTCTGGCTTCTGCGTGCCGTGAGTGAACTGCCACTTGGTGGCCTCCAGGGCCAGAAATCCGCGTAGCTTGTTGCCGTTTTCCGCTGACGGATCAGCCCAGTAGGCCTTGATTGGATCCCAGAACTCGCCCAGCCCTTCTGCATAGGCATTGCCGTTCTGGATAATGAAGCCTGACACCCGCTCAGGATGTCCGGCAAACATCCGGAAACCGACCGGTGCGCCGTAATCCATCAGATAGACCGAATAGTGGTCGACTTTCTTGTTGTTGAGAAGTCGGGTCATCATGCTTGCGATGTTGGCAAACGAATACTCGAAGTCTTCTGCAGCGGGCATGTCCGATGCGCCAAATCCGGGATAGTCAGGCGCGATCACATGATAATTCTTGGCCAATTGCGGAATGAGGTTTCGAAACATGTGCGACGAGGTTGGAAAGCCATGCAACAGCAGGATTGTCGGCCGCTTCGGATCACCGGCCTCGCGGTAGGCCACCTTGACGCCATCTATGGTTTCAGAGCGGAACTCGACCTGCTCATGCTCGATGGTGATTGCGGCATCAGTAGCAATGGCCGGTGACGGCAGCAACACAGGCGAGCCAAAAGACAGTGCCAGGAAACTGACGACAATGAGAGATTTCAGGGAGCGGTGCATTTTGATATCCTCCTTTCGAGGGTTGGTTTGACGAAGCATCAGGTGATGTTTTTTCGGGGACGCTGGTCAGGTGCCTTGGTCGAGCGCGATTTTCAGGTCTCTGTTTTGCTCCTGGAGGCGGGCAATCTCGTCGCGAACCGGCTGCAATTGCGCTTCCAGTTCTTCAAGTGTAAGTCGTTGAGGAATGTGTTGCGGACAGTTCCAGTCCAGCGCCTCAATGGTGATGACAACCGCGCGTTCCGGCAGGCCGCGATAGCCTTCATCCTTCAGTCGCGCGATCAGCTCCTGGTCCTGCTTGGCATCGACCAGCCGCGCCCTGCCCCAGACCTTGAGGCGCCGGCGGTTGGGATAATCAACCAGGATCAGGGAAATGCGATCGTTTTCGGCAAGGTTTCCAACACTCAGATATTGGCGGTTGCCGCGAAAATCCGCATAGGCGATGGTGGTATCATCAAGCACTTTGAGAAAGCCGGCAGGACCGCCTCGGAATTGTACATAAGGCCACCCGGTTTCTGACACTGTTGCCTGGAAGAAACCGTCCATCCGGGAAATGAACTCCGCCTCGGCCGGGCCAATGCGGTCGCCACGATCAGTGTCAGGGTGCAAAAATTTCGCATAACCGTCGGCTGATCCCTGTTGTTGCTGCACGGCCAGAACGGACGGGGTGAAACTGATTTCTGCAAATGCACGTGACATGATGCGCCTTTCGGTTGTCGATCATCTGATCGCTCGCTTTCGTCCAGTGATTGAGAAATAGTCCCTTTCAAAAAAGACTGGAATTGGTGTAATATTGAATTATCTATTCCGATAAATGGAATAATCAATGGACAAGTTTCGCGCTATCCAGGTGTTCATAACGGTCGCTGACAACCGGGGGTTTGCCGCTGCTGCGCGCAGCCTGAACATGTCACCGCCTGCCGTCACGCGCGCGGTCTCCATGCTTGAAGAAGATCTCGGAACGCCGTTATTTGTGCGTACCACCCGCTCGGTTCGCCTGACGGAAAACGGTCAGCGGTTCCTGGAGGATGCCAGGCGTATTCTGCTGGACCTCGAAGAAGCGCAAGATGCCGCTGTCGGTACCCATGCAGCCCCACGCGGTGAACTGCATGTCACAGCGCCGGTACTGTTCGGAAGGATGTATGTCACCCCCTTATTGGGCGACTTTTTAGACCTGCACCCGCAACTGAGCGCACGCACTCTGTTTGTCGACCGGATTGTCAACATGGTCGATGAAGGACAGGACGTGGCCATCCGGATTGGGGCCCTGCCTGACTCGTCACTGGTCGCGGTGCGTTGCGGGACGGTGCGCCAGGTGATGGTCGCCTCACCCGATTACATTGCCAGGCACGGGTTGCCGACACTGCCGGAAGGTCTTGCCAATCACCAGATCATCCAGGCCACAGGCAACAATCCCGGCAACGACTGGAAGTTCCAGCATAACGGCAAACCGATATCGGTCCGGCTGGAGCCGCGTGTCCGTATGAACACCAACGACGCGGCAATCGAACTGGCCGTTCGCGGCGGCGGTGTCTCACGCCTGCTGTCCTATCAGGTTGCGCCCTACCTTGCAGACGGACGTTTGCAGACCGTGCTTGAAGCATTTGAGGTGCCGCCACAACCGGTTCATGTCGTGCATCAGGAGGGTCGCCTGGTATCGGCCAAGGTCAGGGCGTTCGTTGACTTCATGGTTCAGCATCTGCGAGCAAAACCGGACGTCAATCTGGCCTGAAGCGATCAGGCTTTTCAACAACCGGCATCTGTTCCGGGTTGAAAGCAGTTGTGAAATCCCGCCGCCACGGGGTTGGCCCGCACAGATCAAGCTTAACAAACTCCACAGCAGTTTCGGCAATTTGTAAACGGAATTTTGCGGTACTCAGTGCAAGCATGTTTTCGATGCCACACAGTGTATTGCATCCACAAGACATGACCGGTTCGGCCTGATATCCGGCAGGCTGCATATTGTAGCGAGTGGGCGAAAATTCATGGGTTCGGCAAAACATCGCGGCACAATGACGATTGCAGACCTTGTTGCGGAATATCCGTTCGACATTGAACCGCCGAGCGCAGCAAATGTACCGGCCAGATGGTGGTACTTCGAGGTCCTCGGGATCAAGGTCTGCTGCTATAATTTCAGATGGCGGCAGCAGGCAATTGCTCACCATGATCTCCATCATATTGTGACAGGATATCCCTGCTCGCTTGCCGGCGAGGTGCAGGTGGCGGCGTGGGAGTTTCCGCTGCGATATACACCTTCAAGCCTTTTGCCTACAGGGCTTCCTGAAACTTCTGCAGTGAACTCGACGGCAACTCAAAATTTATGGTCGCCGCGATGTTGAAAAAAATGGCTGGTCAACAACCATGCGTGGTGGTTGTTGTGCCAGCTTTCGCCCATGGTGGGGATTGCCCACAAGGGAACATCGTACCCCATAAGCCCGACACCATCGACCATCCATGATCTGGGGCCACGGGTATGCGCCAGCCGCGAAATATACCAGTGCATGGTGGTGCAGGCAGCGACCCGGACGCACACTCCCCACACGACCCATGGAATGCCCCCGAGCGCGTACAGGATCACCGCAATGGGAAGCTGCTGCAACTCGATGTCGCATTCAGAAACAGCGTCACACACCTGTGAAATGGCGGTGTTTCAATTCATTGCAGTGAAGATTGTTCCCCGGTTCTTCTGTCTTCGACTGCGTCATGGCAATGCTCCCCAACCTGTTATTTGCCACCAAAAAGCTTGGAAACCGTCCGAGGCGAATAGCATGCTTCATGGTATTCGACGGAAGTTTACCATCGGCCCTTATGGCTGACAGTCCTGTTCAGTTCATGCAACTGATGGATGCGCACTGCCGTCATTCTGGGTGTTCCATCCGTGCCCGATGTTGCTGCCGCCCCACCGATTGCTTCAAGTGCCGGGCCTATTTCCCTGCGGCGGCGTTCTTCCAGTCCTGCCGACAAAAGATCCCAGGGTTCACCGTCTGTATAGACGCACCCATCGTCGGACAGCTCCGCCATGCGCCATTCAACGAGATCATCCATCGCAGCCCTTGAGGTCGCTGCATCAACCTCCAGGTATTCTGCAATTTCCTCGCAGCCCAACCTGCCCCGTGTCAAATACAACAACGCATGCACAGCGCAGGTTTTGGGCTCAAGGCCCCATCTCGGACCAAGCTCTTCGAAATAGTTGATTATCTCGCGCATTGATGGACTGAGTTGTTTCGCCACCGGCTAAGCTTCCATGGTCATGATGTGTGCCCGCTCATTTTCTGCAAGTGCAAACTTGCCTGATCGTCAGCATATTGACAACTTGATTCCGGTCTCAAGATGTTTGCCTGCGGTCATCGGAAGATGTATCTGCAAATGGCGATTATGGCAATTCCTTGATCTGCATCAACAAAGCCGGTCGAGAGATCGCACACGCTTCAACCATGTGTGCACTCGGCCATGCAGGGCCAATAGCTCGCTTGGCGAAACCGTTGAGGCACCAGGCCATAAATAAGATATTCTAATCATTACGATCAGTAAATACGATTTCAACTAATGATGGGATTTTGCTATAACACGCGCAACTAAGACAGGGAGGAATAAATGTCCAAAAAGCCCGGCTGGGAAATCGCCGGCAGCGCATGGTCACGACATACGCGAAGCAGTCAGAAAGCCAACGGACCGGTGCGATGTTGGTACTGGATATTCAGCTTGCAGGCAGGCAGACGGCGACCAGGACATTTCACCCTTCCAAACCTTTGTCATAGCCCAGACCGCGAAAACCAGGATCACTTTCCAAAGCATCCACTACCAGCGTCAACGGAACAGAAAAACACACTACGATCGGAGACAAAAATGAACGATATGAGCGCCAGTAAGTGCCCCGTAATGAGCGGGTCCAATGCCCAGAAGGCAACCGGAAGCACCGCGAACCAGCATTGGTGGCCGAACCAGTTGAACCTGAAGATCCTTCACCAGAACTCGCCAATGATCGACCCGATGGGCGACAACTTCAATTATGCCGAAGAGTTCAAGAGCCTCGACCTGGCCGCGGTCAAGCAGGACATCGTCGCATTGATGACCACATCACAGGAGTGGTGGCCAGCCGACTATGGACATTACGGGCCGTTCTTTATCCGGATGGCATGGCACAGCGCAGGGACATACCGGACCTATGACGGCCGCGGCGGCGCGTCTTCCGGTTCACAGCGTTTTGCGCCGCTGAACAGCTGGCCTGACAATGGCAACCTGGACAAGGCCCGCGCCCTGCTGTGGCCGATCAAGCAGAAGTACGGCAAGAAAATCTCATGGGCTGACCTGATGGTCCTGACCGGCAACTGCGCGCTTGAATCCATGGGTTTTGAAACATTCGGGTTCGCCGGCGGACGCGAAGACGTCTGGGAACCGGAAGAAGACATCTACTGGGGTCCTGAAACAACCTGGCTCGGCGACGAGCGCTATAGCGGCGACCGTGAGCTTGCCAATCCCCTCGGCGCTGTTCAGATGGGTCTGATCTATGTGAATCCGGAAGGCCCCAACGGCAACCCTGATCCGGTCGCATCGGGCAGAGACATCCGTGAGACATTCGCCCGCATGGCGATGAATGACGAGGAAACCGTTGCCCTTACTGCCGGTGGACACACTTTCGGCAAGGCACATGGTGCCGGCGACCCGGAACAATTCGTCGGCCGTGAACCTGAAGGCGCCGGCATTGAAGAACAGGGCCTCGGCTGGAAGAACACCATGGGCAGCGGCAAAGGCGGCGATACCATCACCAGTGGCATCGAAGGTGCATGGACGCCAACGCCAATCACCTGGGACAACAGCTACTTCGACACGCTGTTTGGGTATGAGTGGGAACTGACGAAAAGCCCTGCCGGAGCCAACCAGTGGACACCTACCGACAAGTCTGCCGCAAGCACTGTGCCGGACGCGCATGATGCCGCCAAAACACATGCGCCGATGATGACCACAGCGGACATGGCCATGCGGATGGATCCGGCCTATGAAAAAATCTCAAGGCGCTTCCACCAGAACCCGGCCGAGCTCGCAGATGCGTTTGCCAGGGCCTGGTACAAGCTGACCCACCGTGACATGGGCCCGGTCTCGCGTTATCTCGGCGCCGAGGTTCCCGAAGAAGAACTGCTGTGGCAGGATCCTGTTCCGGCAGCCGATCATGAGTTGATCGGGGCGCAGGATATCGCTGCCCTCAAGGCCAAACTTCTTGATTCAGGTCTGTCGATTTCGCAGCTGGTGTCTACCGCCTGGGCCTCGGCGGCAACCTTCCGTGGCAGCGACAAGCGTGGCGGCGCCAATGGTGCCCGCATTCGCCTGGCTCCGCAGAAAGACTGGGAGGTCAACAGCCCGGCCCAACTGGCAAGCGTGCTGAAAACCCTGGAAGCCATCCAGAGTGACTTCAACTCAGGCAGCAAGAAAGTGTCCCTGGCCGACCTGATCGTCCTGGGTGGATGTGCGGCCGTTGAGAAAGCAGCCAAGAACGCCGGCCATGACGTAGAGGTTCCGTTCTCTCCCGGACGCACGGATGCCACACAGGAACAGACCGATGTGGAAGCATTTGGCGTGCTTGAACCAGCAGCAGACGGATTCCGCAACTATCTGAAGGCCGGCCAAGGCCGCTCGGCAGAAGAGCTTCTGGTGGATCGTGCCCAACTCATGACATTGACGGCGCCGGAAATGACGGTCCTGGTCGGCGGCATGCGCGCACTTGACACTAACGCGGATGGGTCCAGCCATGGTGTCTTCACCGACCAGCCAGAGACCCTGAGCAATGACTTCTTCGTCAACCTGCTCAGCCGGGACACGAATTGGGAACAGTCTTCAGCATCTGCGGACGTGTTCGAAGGCAAAGACCGCGCATCCGGCAAGGATAAATGGACCGGAAGCCGTGTCGACCTGGTCTTCGGATCAAACTCGCAACTGCGTGCCCTGGCGGAAGTCTACGGATGTGACGACGCCCAGCAGGCGTTTGTAGGCGACTTTGTTGCGGCGTGGAGCAAGGTGATGAACCTTGACCGCTTCGACCTTGCCTGAGCCTGAGGTGGCCAGGACACTGAGAGATAGCTGAAACATAAATCAGGGCGGCGTTTCAAAACAGGTTGAGACGCCGCTTTGACCTATACCGTAATAGAAAAACAAAGGATCGTGCGGCCTGATCGACAGTCAGCATTAGTGGTGCTGGGGCAATTCGCTGAATGACTTTCCTTCGGCAATAAATCGCGCAGCAAGAACCAGCGCGCCCATGGTGAATTCCTTACCGTGTGCCTCAATCATCTCGCCGGAAAGCTCGGCCAGTTTCTCGAAGAACCGGTCCTTGTCCTGTTGTTCCTGTGATTTTTTCTCAGACATTCGTGCGATCCTTTCTCAGATTTGTACTGCTATAGACGTCATTTGAACAATTGCTCAGGTATCGAAACGATAGCTGCAACGTCGTTGCTGGTTGCAAGGACCAGGTGTTTGCCGTCCCTTGTCCACGCAAGATTTGTGACTGCTCCACGATCCTCACTGTTCAGCACCAATTCGACTAGCTGAACATGTCCGCTGAAATTGCGGCGTACCACGATTCAGACTCTTCGTAGGTCGCCTTGCGCAGAGCTGCATCTTCTCCGGTCTTGGAAATGAATTTGTCGGCGACTTCAATCTTCTCCGCTCCAGCCTTGTAGCTGGCGCCTACCTTGACCCCGTCATTGGCGTCAATCAGGCTCCAACAGGTGTTTGCAAAGCGGGGTTCAAAAACCTTGGACCCGGTCAGCGCGCCGCGGATCGCCATTGCCGCCACCTTGGCCTGACTGTTTGCGGAAAACCCTGATTTCGGCATGGCTGACGCAACAGATGCATCACCCAGCACATGAATATTTTCGTCCGCTTTGGATTGCATGGTTGCAGGCACGATCGGGCACCAGTCGCCGTCGGTTATGCCGGCGCGATCACAAATTGCACCTGCCTTTTGCGCTGGTACCACAGATGCCGCATCCGCCTTGAACGTATCAATGTCGGTTTCGATTTCCATCGTATCCATATTGATGTTTTTCACGCCACCGGAGACCGACGCCGGAATCCATTCGACCATGTCAGGGTAGTGTTTCTGCCAGCCTTCCTCAAATAGCGCCTGTTTGGAGAATTTCTCTTTCGGATCGAGCACGATGATTTTTGCGGTCGGATTTTTCTTTGACAACACGTGCGCAATCATCGAGATGCGCTCGTACGGCCCGGGCGGGCAGCGGAACGGATTGGGCGGCGGCACCATGACGAACGTGCCGCCTTCGCGCATGTTTTCAACCTGTGATTTCAGCAATGCCACCTGGGTGCCGGACTTCCAAGCATGCGGCATGGTATCCTGGGCCTCTATCGAGTAACCGGCCACACTTTCATACTTCAGGTCAATGCCAGGCGAAATGACAAGCCGGTCGTAGCCAACTTTGGCGCCGGATCCCAACTCCACTGTCTTTGCAGCACCATCGACAGAAACTGCCCAGTCGTGAATGACGTTTACACCGTGACCGGCGGCCAGGGCGTCATAGGTGTGGCCAATGGAATCATAGTCGCGCAAACCGCCCAGATACAGGTTCGAGAAGAAACAGGTGTAGTACTTCCTTGTCGGCTCAATCAGCGTAACGTCAATAGCACCTTTGGAGTCCTTGGCGATGTAACGCGCAGCGGTCGCACCGCCGGCCCCTCCCCCAATGACGACAACACGCGGTTTTTTGCCCTGGGCATAAGCCGGCAGGTTCAAACCGGTGATCCCGGCACTCAGTCCAAGCAGACCGGTCGTGAAATTTCGTCTGTTTACGGTAGCCATATTCATCCTCCCGGATTTCCTGACTGTTGATTGGATATTGCGCTCCTAGTCAGGGGGTTTGAGCGCTGAAAAATATGCAGCCAATGCTGCTATGTCCTCATCAGACAGCCGCATGGCGACAGTTTGCATTGTCGGATTTTCCAGTTTTTTGGATCGATAGAGTTTCATCAATGCGATGAAACCGTCCTCATTCATGCCGGCAATTGCGGGTATTGTCCCTGCGACGGATGATTGGTGACAGGTCACACATTCGGATGAAAGATACTGACCGTATTCGGGGTCACCTTCCGCAAATGCCGACCCCATCATGCAGACATAACTGAAGGCCACGGCCGCAGCGCGCATTGTTCCTCACCAGACATATTCACAATTTACTATATGAGAGTGTGGTAAAATATCACTTTCGTCAAGTCTCGTGGATCTCTGATCGAAATCAGAAACGGGCGTACCTGCAGCGATGATCAGTGACCCTGACTGCGAAAGGCTGACAGAGTTGACACCTAGGCAAAAATCCAATTGAAAACAATCGGATCAATGCACCCCCCCAAACTCGAACAAGGAAACGCAACAATGGACTGGCGCACAAAATTATTAAGTCCTGCCCCGCGCGCACGACGGGATTACAAATCCCTTGCTACGCCCGTCTATCGGGGTTCCACGGTTGTGTTCGACAATCAGGGCGCTGTGTCTGATGACTGGCAGCAGGCCGAGAACGGCTACTCCTATGGCTTGTACGGTACGCCGACCACCCTGGAACTTGCCGCACGGATTGCCGATCTGGAAAATGCCCGCCACACCTTCATCGTCCCCGGCGGACAGGCTGCAATTGCGCTTGTCTATCTGGCATTCTGCAAGGCCGGCAGCCACGCATTGGTTCCGGTCTCGGCATATGGACCCAACCGGGAAATGGCGGATGGACTGTTGCGCGGATTTGGCGTCACGGTTGAGCCGTATGATCCGCTGATTGGTAGCGGAATCAAAGGCTTGATAAAGGAAAATACAACACTGATCTGGTGCGAAAGTCCCGGGTCAGTGACGATGGAAGTTCAGGATGTCCCGGCCATTGTCAGCGCTGCGCATGAAAGCGGTGTATCGGTCGCGCTGGACAATACCTACGCCGCAGGTGTCTTGTTTGACGCGTTTGCCCATGGCGTTGATGTCAGCGTACAGGCGCTCACAAAATATGTGGGCGGCCATAGCGACATACTTCTCGGCTCGGTTTCGGTGCGTGATGATCCGGCCTACCAGACACTGGGACCCATCTATCGCCAACTTGGTCTGGCGGTTTCTCCGGATGATTGCAGCCTTGCCCTGCGCGGACTGCAGACACTGGCTGTACGTCTTGATCAACTGGAGAAATCAACACTTGCCGTTGCAAACTGGCTGGCCGAACATCCGCGTGTTGAGGTGGTATTTCACCCGGCGCTTGCCTCGTGTCCCGGACACGAAAACTGGAAGAAGGATTTCACCGGCTCTGCGAGTGTCTTCTCTTTCATGTTCAAAGATGAAATCACGCCCGCTCAGGTGGAAGCCATTATCAACAAGCTGAAGATTTTCAGGATCGGTCTCAGCTGGGGCGGTGTGACCAGCCTGGCGGTCGTGTATCCCGACCTCGACAGACCCGGCAAGGATTATGGCGGCCGATTGGTGCGGCTCAATGTGGGGCTGGAACAACCATCCGACCTGATCAGCGATTTGGAAGACGCGATGATGAGTGTCCTGAGTTAAGCATGCCTATGGCCGAGACCGGACAGACGCCAACTAGAGCGACATGGGTTCAATTGAACCCATAAAGTTGCTCTAGAACTTTGAAAGTGATCAGTTTTATGGCTTTCGATTGATCCAATCAAAAACCATACTGATCTAGACACTTTCCAGTTCCGTGGCCAGGAAGTCGAAGACCAGACGCACGCGCCGGCTGGTATTGAGTTCGCGGTGAGCAACAAGCCACGCCTCGATTTCGAAAACTGGCAGCCAGGGCGCCGCCAGCCGCACACCAGGTTCTGCATCCCCGACCTGGGAAATCATGACACCTACGCCCATGCCCTGCTTGACCATCTGCCACTGCACAATGTGATTGCTGCATAAGATGGGAAAATTTTGCGATGTCACTTTCAGACCGAGCTGGTTCAACCCATCTATATATTGCTGTTGCTGGTCAAAACCGATGAACTCGGCGCGCAGCAGTTCTTCACTGGTTTGCGGGTTCCCGATCCGCTCAAGGTAACTCTCCGAAGCATAAAGGCACGCGGCGTAACCGGGCAGCCGGCGGGCAATCAGGTCCGGATCGGTTGGCCTGCCGGAGCGAATCGCAATGTCAGCCTCGCGGCGGCGCAAATCACTTACATTGTTGGTTGCGACGACCTCGACGGTGATGCCCGGTTCTGCGGCACGTAGCTTGGCCACGATGGGAGGGAGAACGAAGGCTGCTCCAGCCTCGGTTGTCGTTATGCAAACCGTGCCCTCGACCTGCTGAGACTGTCCCGACGCGGTCAGCGACACACGACCGGCCGCCTCTCCCATGGCCCGGACATGCTCGACAAGCTCAAGACCGCCGGAGGTCAGCTTCAGGCCATTGCCTATGCGCTCGAACAGCAGGACCCCGACTTCTTCCTCGAAAGCCCTGACCTGCCGGCCCAGCGTTGGTTGCGCCATGCCCAGCGCCCTGGCAGCAGCCGACAGAGATCCCTCTTCAGCAGTTACAAGAAAAGCCCGTGCACGGTTCCAGTCGAATTTTACAGAACGCCAATCCATGCAATTTCGCATATAGTATATTCGAATTTAGTCAATTCACCATTCGAATTCGCAGAGCTACTTAGATGCCCAACATCGTGTTTTCTTCACCCCGCACTGTAGCGGGAAACTGGAGACTGACACGGGAAAACCATTATCTAAGTTGGAAAACACACCATGACCTCAACGGATTATACACCTGCCATGACACAGCCATCCTCGCGTTTCTGGGACAGAATTGCCGATCGCTACGCCCGCCAGCCGGTCAAGGATGAAGCGGCTTACCAGAAAAAACTGCAGATAACGCAGGACTACCTGCGGCCGGACATGAAGCTGCTGGAGTTTGGTTGCGGCACGGGCACCACTGCCCTGACACATGCACCACTCGTGGACCGTATCCTGGCAATCGATATTTCTGCGAGGATGCTGGAGATTGCCGAGCAGAAGGCAGCGGCTGCCGGCATAGGCAATGTCATGTTTGAACGCGCTGCAATTGACGATTTCACTGCGCCTGACAACAGCTTCGATGTTGTGCTGGGCATGAGTATTCTTCACCTGCTGGCTGACAAGGACATGGCCATTGCCAAGGTTCACAAGATGCTGAAGCCAGGTGGCGTGTTTGTATCCAGCACGGTCTGCCTCGGTAATACGATGAAGTTCTTCAAGCTGATCGGCCCGCTGGGGCGTGCGCTAGGTGTGCTGCCGCTGCTGCAGGTGTTCACGACGCAGGAACTGGTCGCCAGCCTCAAGACACAGGGCTTTGAAATCGAGCATGAATGGAGCCCGGGCAAAGGCACGAGCGTGTTTATCGTGGCCAGAAAACCGGCCTGAAAAAACC
>CAVWYF010000014.1:0-141498 GCA_963759095.1 uncultured Alphaproteobacteria bacterium
GCTTGTGCGTGGGCAGGTCGCCGCCCTGTCGGAGCGGTTGGGCGTGCCGGTCAGGTTTCTGGTGGGCAAGCCCGGCCTGGACGGGCACTCCAATGGTGCGGAACAGATTGCCGTGCGGGCCGGCGAAGTGGGAATGGAAGTCATTTATGAAGGCATTCGCCTGACCCCGGAAGAGATCGTGTCGGCAGCTATCGAGCAACAGGTACATGTGGTCGGCTTGTCGATCCTGTCCGGCAGCCACGTGCCGCTGGTACGCGATGTGATGAACCGGATGCGGTCTGCGGGCATGGACAAGGTGCCGGTGGTTGTGGGCGGCATTATCCCGGAAGAAGATGCAAATGTGTTGAAACAGATGGGTGTTGCCAAGGTCTACACACCCAAGGATTTCCGCATGACCGGGATTATGGGCGAGATCGTGAAAGAGATCGATGGCCGCCTTGATGATGCTGCAGCCTAGATAAAGATGGTTTTGGTCATTACGACCCCAGGGAGTGACTGATGGAAGTGGTCCTGCGACGGGCATGCAAGGAGGATCTTCCTGCTATCGTGGGGCTGCTGGCTGATGATGGTCTCGGCAATGGCCGCGAAGATGCCCGGCTGCCGCTGGATGAAGCTTATGTTTCGGCATTTGATGCGCTGGATGGTGATCCGAATCAGTTTCTTGTCGTGGCCCAGGAAGGCGAAGTGATTGCCGCGACCATGCAACTCACATTCATAGCCGGTATCAGCCGCAAGGGGGCCTGGCGCTGCCAGATCGAAGCGGTGCGTGTTGCCGCTTCACATCGAGGAAGCGGATTGGGGCAACGCATGTTTGAGTTTGCCATCCGGGAAAGCCGGTCCCGCGGATGCAGCCTGGTGCAATTGACGACCGACAAGACCCGCGAAGATGCACATCGTTTTTATGACCGGCTGGGATTTGTTGCCAGCCATATCGGCTACAAGCTGAAACTGTAGCCTGGTGGCGAACGCGGCTGTGCAGAGTTCAGTTTCTGCGCAATACCAGCATGTGTGCGTCCGGCTCACCGTCCGGTATCGTGGCTTCGACCCGGTTCGCCAGCACATCCGCCGCCAGGTTGTCGAGAAGTCTGTCGAACCGGTCGTGTTGCCAAACCGGGTTTGCAATGACGCAGGCCATCAGACCATCCCTTTGAAGGTGGGCGAACAGGTTATGAAACCCTTCGGCACCTACGTGCCCGGTGGTGAAAGTGCCGGCGCTGACAATGGCGGTGTAGGGACTGTGCGGCAAGTCGAGGGGCCGGTTGAGATTTGCCTCGATCAATGTCCGGTAGAGCTGTTTTGCTTTTGCAATCTTCAGCATCTCCGGAGACAGGTCTACGCCATCGATCAGGCCAAAGCCGTGGGCCTTCAACCGGGCTGCAACTGCACCGGTGCCGCAACCGGCATCAAGAACCCGGGCGCTGTGAACGTCTGCGGTGTGCTCACACAACAAGTCCGCAATTGTGTTGGTACCGGTGACCTTGAGAGTGGAAAACACATCACGGTCATAGCTGGTTGCCCATTGTGCATAGACAGAGCGGGCCTCATCACTGCCGGTGATTGCCCTGGCACGCTGCAGATTGCGGCGGGCTTTTTCGCTATCGCCGTTCATAGAGATTGAGCCATGAGTCATCTGCAGACGATGTTTCGTAATTGACACCTGATTGACGTGCGACCAGGCGAACCGCACTGGTTTTCTCAAGGCGGCCCAGTTCGCGCTCGAAACCGGCATCGATCCAGACACCGGTGTTGATCGAAAAAGCAAACAATCCACCCGGCGCGATAATGCGAAACAGTTCCGCAAGGCATGAAGGACCGACATGGCCATGGGTAAACGTGCCGGTACACACCGCCGCGCCATAGGTCGCATCAGCAATGTCGAGTGGTTTGGTAAGGTCACCCTCAATCAGGTTTTTGTATATGTCGCGTTGTGCCGCCACGGCCAGCATGTCCGCCGAGTAATCGATCGCATCAATGCTGGTGAAACCCAGCGCCGCCAGTTCCAGCCCCGCAAGACCTGTTCCGGCACCGACATCGAGCACCGGCATGGTTTTGTCTGAAACATGATCGGCCAGCAGCCGGCTCACCAGACGAGGTGACAAATACCCCAACCCGTCCAGCATGGTCTTGTCATAGGTTTCCGCCCAGTCGCGATAAAGCTCGTGGGTGTCTTCATCGCTTGACAGCTTGTAGGCACGCTCGAGCAGTTTGGCGGATTTGCTGTCAACGTTCGGCGGTATTCTGTTGGAGCTTGCCATGGCAGCAGTGTATCCAATCGGCAAGCGGAGACAATATCCAACCTCAACCGGGGGGCAGGGGTTCGTATGGAAAGTGTGATTACAACTGTGGTGCCGGTGTTTGCACTGATCGTGCTCGGCTTTGGTGCCGGGCGCTTTGGCTTTTTTGTTGAAGGTTCCGCGCGGGGTTTGTCGACATTCGTATTCACATTTGCGATTCCTGCCATGCTGTTCAAGGCCATGGTTACACTGGGAATACCGGCGAGCCCGCCATGGGGACTGTGGGGCGCGTTTTTCACTGCCGTGGCCATCGTATGGATGCTGGCGATTGCAGCGTCGCGTGTCGTGCCGGAGCTTGAAGGTGCCGGGGGCGCATCAGCAGCCCTTGGTGCGGCGTTCGGCAATACGGTGATGCTTGGCCTGCCGCTGGGGGTTGCCTATTTTGGTACCGATGCGCTTTTGCCCATGGCGTTGATCATTTCCATTCATCTGCCGGTGCAGTGGTTTGCCGCCACCTTGCTGGCGCAATGGGGCTCACAGACCGAAAAGCAGGGGCTTTCGGCTTTGCTGCGCACCTTGCTGAAAGACCTGTTTACCAACCCGATTGTGCTGGCGCTGCTGGCCGGGAGTGTGTGGAATTTTGCCGGGTTCGGCCTAAATCCCATGGCAGAAAAAATTGTGTCCATGCTGGCCCAGGCCGCTGTTCCGGCGGCGCTGTTTGCACTGGGATTGTCGCTGGCGCGGTTCGGCCTGATGGGCAGCGGGCTTGCGGCCGGGGTGCTGATGGCGCTCAAGCTTGCCGTCATGCCGGCAATTGCCGCCGTGCTGGCGTTTGGTGTGTTTGATCTGACGGCGGTTCAAGCCGGCATCGTGGTGCTGTTTGCGGCGCTGCCTACAGGTGCCAACGCCTATATTTTTGCAGAACGCCAGGGTGCCGCGGAAGCAGCCCTGTCAGCCAGCGTGGCGGCGGGGACGGCATTGTCGATTGTTACTTTGAGCATCGTGCTGGCGCTGGTGGCGTACATCTGAACCTGCGGGGTTCTAGAACCCGAGTTGTTCGCGGATCATGTCCGGTGTAACACCTTCGTCCCGCAGCGCCGCAAGAGACCGGTCGTGTGCGCTCTTGGACAGTTTGCGCCCAGTATCATCGGATATCAGCCTGTGGTGCATATAGACCGGTACCGGAAGCTCCAGAATGGATTGCAGGACCCGGTGAACGCAGGTGGCGTGAAACAGGTCGATGCCGCGGGTAATATGGGTAATCTGCTGGATGGCATCATCATGAACGACGGCGATATGGTAGCTGGTTGCGATGTCCTTGCGGGCCAGCACGACATCGCCCCAGGCTTGCGGTGTGCAAGTCACGACGCCGGTTTCGCCATCCGGGCCGCAACCTGCTTCGTAAAAACTCAAATCAGGTCCGGCTGCGAGGATGGCTTTTGCCATATCGAGGCGCAGTGCATAGGGTTCGCCAGCCGTCATGCGCCGGTTGCGGTCCATTTTCGTCATCAATCGGCAGTAGCCGGGATAGACAGTTGTGCCGTCGGGATCTTTCGGTCCCGGGGCATCAGAGAGCCTGGCCCTGGTGCAGAAACACGGATACAGCAGCCCCAGTTTTTCGAGCCGGTCAATGATGATGGTGTATTCATGCATGTGCCGGGACTGGTGACGCACCGGTTGCGGCCAGTCCAGGCCGAGCCATCTGAGATCGGCCTGGGCATGATCAGCAAACTCGGGTTTACATCGTGCCCGGTCAATGTCTTCGATGCGCAACACGAATGTGCCGTTGTGGAGCTTTGCCTGCTGTGCAGTAAACAAGGCCGAATAGGCATGGCCCAGATGCAATCTGCCGTTTGGGCTGGGGGCAAACCGAAAAACCGAACCCGCCATGTTGTTCATGCCTTTCGTGTCAAATCTTCTGGCCAGATTTCGCGGCTAACCTATACTGGCAATCATGAGAGAAGCCAGCCTTACCATCAACACGATAGATGACCTTGGCGCCGGTGCGGAAGCCCTGTTCGAGCTTGATCCCCGGTTTCGCGTGCTGCATGAGCAAAACGGACTGCCGAGGCTGCGCAGGCGTGACGGCGGTCTGGCGGGTCTTGCCCACATTGTGGTGGGGCAGCTGATTTCCACAAAGGCCGCCAATTCGATCTGGGCGAGAGTTGAAACCGCGCTGTCGCCTTTCGACGTGGCGCGCATAAGCGAAATGCAGGTGTCCGACCTGGCCAGTCATGGCCTGACCCGCGCCAAGGCGACCGCTATCATCAATGCGGCGAAGGCCGAACATGAGGGCACATTCAATTTCGAGTTGTTGGCGGACCTCGACGACGATGGCGCTGCTGCCGAACTCAAGAAACTTCGTGGTGTCGGTCAATGGACCGCCGACATCTACCTGGTGACCTGTCTTGGGCGTTGCGATGCGTGGCCGGCCGGCGATCTTGCGGTGCGGACAGGTGTGCAGCTTTTTGAACAACTTGGTGATGTACCGTCTATCGCAGACATGTCCGGTCATGCCGAACGCTGGCGGCCCTGGCGTGCGGTTGCGGCGTGTTATCTGTGGGGGCTTTATGCGAGCCACCGCCAGCGGGACGTGGGAATTTGACAATCCGGCACGTCACACAGGGTGCCTGCAAGCGACAAATTTGCACCCTTCACACGCCCGTCGCACAAGATATAGTAGATACGATACGTTGCTCGCATCTGTTGTAACCAACCTGGAAGGACAGGACGTGTTGCACCCGAATGTTACGCCGGACAGTTGCCCGGCTCTTGTGCTGAATGCCGACTACCGGCCGCTGAGTTATTATCCGCTGTCGCTGTGGGGATGGCAGGATGTGGTCAAGGCGGTGTTTCTGGAACGCGTTCACATCGTTTCAGAATACGACACGGTTGTGCGCTCGCCCAGTTTTGAAGTGCGGCTGCCTTCGGTGGTGTCTCTGAAGACCTATGTAAAGCCGGCGCGCTATCCGGCGTTCACACGCTTTAACGTGTTCCTGCGTGACAAGTTCATGTGCCAGTATTGCGGTCAGGCCGAAGATCTGACGTTTGATCATCTGATCCCGCGTTCAAAAGGCGGCCAGACAACGTGGGACAATGTTGTGGCTGCCTGCAGCCCGTGCAATCTGCGCAAGGCCAACAAGATGGCCCGGGACTGCGGCATGCATCCTGCGATGCATCCGATCAAACCGACGGTGCATCAACTGCATGCCAATGGCCGGCATTTTCCGCCTAACTACCTGCATCAAAGCTGGCAGGATTATCTCTACTGGGATACCGAACTTGATCCGTAAGTGCGCTTGACGCCCACGACTGCGATACCAGCGATTACGACTGAAATGACCATGTTCCAGCCGGCGAATGACAGGCCAAGCATGCGCCATTGCACTTCCGAACAGTTGATTACGGTCGCCTTGCTGAGATCCGGCAGGCCACCGGACAGACCGGCACCGGATGAGCATGCGGTCGGTCCCTCAAACCAGCCCCATTCAACCCCGGAATGATAAAAGCCCATGCCGGCATTGACGGCCATGGCGATTGCAACTGCAATCAGGCCCCAGCGCACCACGTCGAGGTCTGCCTGCTGGGTTATCATGCGAAGCCATATCAGGCCCAGAATCGGCAGTGCGAAGTAGTAGGCCCAGCGTTGCTGCAGGCACAAGGCACAAGGCTTGTAGCCGCCGATGATTTCGAACGTCCATGCTGCGGTTATGGTTGCCAGTGCAATCAGGAATGCGTAAAGCGCAAGCTCCTGTACTGATTTTGCCTTGATCACTGAGGCCTCCTCTATTGCTTCACAGCAGGAACTTGACGGCGGCGAACCCGCCCACAAGGGCAATGCCTGCAGCCAGTGTCAGCCAGCCAAGATACTTCTCGATGAATTCCCGCATTGGTTCGCCGAACCAGTACAACAGGCCGCAGACCAGATAGAAACGAAGTCCGCGCGAAACGACAGATGCTGCGATAAATATCGGCAATGCCATTTCAGTAACGCCGCTCATCAAGGTCACCACCTTGTAGGGAAACGGTGTCAGGCCGGCAAAAAACACGATCGGCAAACCCCATTCATTGAACTTCTGCTGGAAATCAAAGAATTTGTCGTCGAGATTATAGACGCTTAAAATCCATTGGCCGAGTGTGTCAAACAACGCGTAACCGATATAGTACCCCAGCAGCCCGCCGAGCACCGAGGCGATGGTGCAGATGGTTGCATAGCGCCATGCGTTCGCGGGATTTGCCAGTGTCATCGGGATCAGCATGGCATCCGGCGGTACCGGAAAAACCGAACTTTCAACGAAAGAAACCACCGACAGGTACCATTGGGCATGGCGGTGGCCGGCAAGTCTCATCAACCAGTTGTAGAGGTGTCTCAGCATGGGCGAAGGCAATACGCCGGGAGCCGCGATTTGTCCATCGAACTTGTGAATTGACTGCCGTGAGTATGACTTATTTGGGTTGTGATGATGTTTGATGTTGACGGGTGATCGCTCTTGCCTATTATCCGGCTCGATTTGAGGCCCCTGTGGCGGAACTGGTAGACGCGATAGACTCAAAATCTGTTGTCCGTGAGGGCGTGCCGGTTCGAGTCCGGCTGGGGGCACCAAATTTTCCGATGAAGTAGTAGACTGCTGCGGCTGTGCGCGGATGTTTCCCGGCATGCTGTTTAAGCCGTGCATCAATCGGGCGGGCATTGAATTGCCCCATTGATCCGTCCGCCATCGAGGTGTTAGGCATAGTTAACCCCGGGGGCGCGGCGAGTTTACAGGAACATGTTTTGGCAGCTTCATTCACACTCATGATCCGGGTTTTGCTGACAACCGGACTGATACTTCTGGCCAGCCTGACGGCGGCTTCTGCAAATCCGGTTGTTGTCTATGACGGCAAGACCGGCAAGGTCATGGTTGCCAAGGATGCCGGCAAACCGTGGTTCCCCGCTTCCCTGACCAAGCTGATGACGGCCTATGTGGTGTTCCAGGCCATCGAACAAGGCAAGATCACACCTGAGACCGAGGGTACTGTAACCAAGACGTCTTCGGCTCCTCCGCCCAGCAAGATCGGGTTCACGCCGGGCAAGAAAGTATCGGTTGATCTGGCTCTCAAGGCCTTGCTGATCTACTCGGCCAACGACATGGCGGCCCTGCTGGCTGAAATCGTTTCCGGCACGCAGGCAGACTTTGCCCGGCTGATGAACGCGACGGCTCGTGATCTCGGCATGACCGGTTCGCACTTCGTCAATCCGCACGGCCTCTACGACAAGGGTCAGTACACGACCGCCCGGGACATGGCGATCTTGTCCTATGCGTTGCTGAACAAGTATCCGCAGGCGCGCAAATACTACTCCGCGCCATATCTGAAGCTCGGCAAGAAAAAACTTCGCAACCGCAACTACCTGCTGCGCATATGGGACAAGGCCGACGGCATGAAGACCGGCTTCATCTGTCCGTCCGGCTTCAACCTGGTGGCCACCGCCAACATCAATGGCCGGCTGGTCGTGGGCGTGGTGTTCGGCACCCGCAGCGGCAGGGCACGAGCCCAGAAGGCCAAGGTGGTGATGGAAACCGCAGCAGGCTACCCGGCTACAACTTCACTGGCTGCACTGCAGAACGAAGGCGGCACGCCGCCGAACCTGCGCAAGAGGGTTTGTGGCGGTACAGGTTTGCAGATGGTGAGCGCCGACAAGTTTACCGGTTGGGGCGCGACGTTTGGCAAATTCAAGAGTGCGGCTGAGGCTGAAGCTGTCATCAACGGTATTCAGGCAGTCAAGGTAAACGCCTTCAGGCAGGCCGGAAGCGGTGTGGTGCGCATCCCGTTCACCAAGGATTTCGTCCCTGTAACATTCAATATTTCTAAAGGCACCAGCCAGTCATTGTGCCAGCAGGTTCAGGGAGCCGGCGGCAAGTGCGAAGTGGTCACACCATCAGTGTTTGCATCCTTTGCCAGCCTGTCCGGCCGCGAAAAGGCCAAGGGTGGCAAGTCTGCAGGAAAGACGGTAAAAAAGAAGCGCCGTAAGCGCCGGAAGCCTGCCTCCGACAAATGACGGCAGGCTGAAGATATGCCGGCATTGCTGCCGGTATCCTGCAAGGGATAAACTTCGCCGTTGCAACAAGGGCGCAGCCCCAAACGAGATTACAAGAAATGGCAACACTTCCATCGATTCCGGTTTCGGTTCTCACAGGCTTCCTGGGGGCTGGAAAAACCACCTTGCTGAACCGGCTGCTCAAGGATCCTGCCTTGTCGAATGCCGCCGTCATCATCAACGAGTTTGGCGAGATCGGGCTTGATCATCTTTTGGTGGAGACAGCCGACAGCAACGTTTTCGAAATGTCGTCGGGTTGCCTGTGCTGCACTATCCGTGGCGATCTGGTTGATACACTCATCGATCTCATGGCGCGGCGTGATGCCGGCACCATCAAGGCGTTCGACCGGGTCATCATAGAAACCACCGGACTGGCGGACCCGGCACCGGTCCTGCAAACGCTAATGTCTCATCCGGAGCTTCTGCAACGCTACCGGCTGGAAGGGGTGGTGACCCTGGTTGATGCCGTGAACGGGCCTTCGACACTTGATCAGCATGACGAGGCAGTCAGGCAGGTTGCGGTTGCTGACAAGCTGGTATTGTCGAAGGCGGACCTGTTGTCGGGGGCAGCCGGCGAGGACGCCCTGCATGACATCATTGCGCGAATGCGCAAATTGGCACCGGCGGCCCGGATACTGACGACACACAATGGTGAGGCTTCAGCCGACAAGTTGTTTGAAGGCGCTGCGGCGGATACTGAAGCCAGGCCCGATCAAGTCCGGCGCTGGCTGGGAGCAGAAGCCTTTGAAGCGCCTGAAAGGGCAGGCCGGCGCCGGTCGCGGCGCGGCGCGGGTGACACACAAGGAAAGGATGCTCATGCACCAGGCCATGATCATTCACACGATCATGCTCACTCACATGATGTGAACCGGCATGATGAACACATAAGCTCGTTTTCCATCGCCACCGACAAGGCCATCGGGCCGATGCAGTTCGAACTGTTTCTGGAGTTGCTGCAGAGCTATCACGGTCCGAACCTGTTGCGCATGAAAGGTATCGTCAAGCTTGCAGACGATGAGGACCGTCCGGTGGTTGTGCACGGGGTGCAGCATGTCCTGCACCCGCCGGAACGGCTTGAGCGATGGCCTGATGCAGATCACCGGACCAGGCTGGTGTTCATCACCCGCGACATCCGCCGCGATGAACTGGACGGACTTTTAAAGGCTTTCACGGACCCGATTACCGGCGGTGCGGAGGCATTTTCCGATGATACGTTGTCTTTGCGCCGAGGTGGATGATGATTGAGGTTTACGGGCTGAGCAATTGCGACACCTGCCGTAAGGCGCGCAAATGGCTGGCGGCTGAAGGGGTTGAGCACGAGTTTCACGACATTCGCAAGGCGAACCTTGATGGCAAGGTGATCGCCGGATGGGCCGGCAAGGCAGGTTGGGAAACACTGCTCAACCGGCGTGGTACGACATGGCGCGGATTGCCCGCACCGGACAAGGAGAGTGTCGACGAGGCAGCCGCGGTAAAGCTGATGACGGCACATCCGGCCCTGATCAAGCGGCCGGTTTTTGTCAGGGGCGGTGATGTACTGGTCGGGTTTAACGCCGGCGTCCAGAAGGCTCTGGTGCCGTAAAAACCAGGTATTTCAGATAGCAGGCGTGAACGCTGAGTAATTCAGAAACCTCACTTGGCATGAGTTTTCCTGATGATGAAAACCAGAACACCAGCTTCTTCGTGCTGGCTTACCAGTTCGTTGCCGCTCTCGGCGCAATAGTGCGGAAAATCGATTGCCGCCGCCGGATCGGTTGCAAGAATTTTCAACGATTCTCCATAGTTGAGAGACATCAACCGCTTCCTGGCTTTCAGTACCGGCAGCGGGCATTGCAGGCCTTTGACGTCAATTTCATAGTCGAAATCTTGCATTAAACTGGACACCTTCAGGTATAACATTTAATTCTGACTGGCAGAATTGACCAGTACTGTTGCGCGCTCCGGTCAGAGCCATGGTTTGACGTGCTGATACATCGGGCATTCAAATCTGGCATGATGGCGGTGTAGCGGGCAGCGTAGCGCTGGTCCAGCAACAATTCGCAAAAGGTATGAGCGAACATGAACAAGCATGCAGGCAGTGACGGTTTCAAGCCTATCCGGCCCGGCCGGGGCGGCAAGGGGAAAGGCAAGGGCAGGGCGTTTCCGAAAGGCCGCCAGCTTGATCCTGTTGCCGATCGCGAGATTACAGACCTGCTGGACGCGCATCAGCCACTGCAGCGCGACATGCTGATTGAGTACCTGCACCTTGTACAGGACAAGTGGGGACATCTGTCCGCCGGCCATCTGGCTGCACTGGCGCAGGCGATGCGGCTGCCGATGGCAGAAGTCTACGAGGTTGCGACTTTCTACCATCACTTCGATGTTGTGAAGGAAGGTGAAACCGCACCTGCAGAGATTACCATCCGTGTGTGTGATTCACTGTCATGTGAAATGGCGGGTGCCCAGGACATCATCAAGGCGCTGGGCGACAATGCACCTGACAATGTGCGTGTGGTGCACGGACCGTGCATGGGCCTGTGCGATGTGGCACCGGCAGCAGCCGTGGGGCACAATTATGTCGGCAATGTCAGTGTTGAAAAGCTGACAATCATGGCCAGCGACAAGGCGGTCCGACCGGACATGCCTGCCTACCAGTCTTTCGAGGACTACAAGGCTGAAGGCGGCTATAAACAATTGAAAGGATTGCGCAGCGGGTCGCAGACGCCGGAGCAGGTTATCGACACACTGCTTGAAGCCGGTCTCAAGGGGCTCGGCGGTGCAGGGTTCCCATCGGGCCAGAAGTGGAAATTCGTCCGCGCCGGTGACGGCCCGCGCTATCTGTGCATCAATGGCGATGAAGGCGAGCCGGGCACCTTCAAGGATCGCCATTACCTGCACACCCGTCCGCACCAGTTTCTTGACGGCATGCTGATTGCGGCCTGGGGCGTCGATGCCTCCGCCGCCTACATCTACATGCGTGATGAATATCCGGCTGTGGTGCAGCTTCTGAAAGACGAGATCGGCAAGCTGGAAGCCGATGGTATCGTGCCGGAAGGCTATGTGCATGTGCGCCGCGGTGCCGGTGCGTATATCTGCGGTGAAGAAAGCGCCATGATCGAGTCCATCGAGGGCAAGCGCGGTCTGCCGCGGCACCGGCCACCTTATGTTGCGCAGGTCGGGTTGTTCGGGCGCCCGACACTGGTGCACAATATCGAGACGGTCTACTGGATGCCGCAGATCCTTGAGGAAGGACCGGACTGGTTCGCCTCGCAAGGCAAGGATGGTCACAAGGGACCACGTTCGTACTCCGTGTCCGGGCGCCTGAAAAATCCCGGCGTGGTGCTGGCACCGGCGGGCGCGACGGTCAACGAATTGATTGGCATGTGTGGCGGCATGGCCGACGGGCACACCTTCAAAGGCTATCTGCCCGGTGGTGCATCCGGTGGCATACTGCCGGCATCGAAAGGCGATGTGCCGCTGGATTTTGGCGGTGAACTTGCCGAGCTTGGCTGTTTCGTGGGCTCACACGCGATTGTGGTGATGTCCGACAAGGATTCCATGCGCGATGCAGCAGTCAACCTGCTCAAATTTTTTGAAGATGAATCCTGTGGCCAGTGCACACCTTGCCGTGTTGGATGCGAAAAAGCCGTCAAGCTGATGCAGGAGGGGCCCTGGGACGAGAACCTGCTGGGTGAACTGACAACAGCCATGGCCGATGCATCCATCTGCGGCCTGGGCCAGGCAGCGCCAAACCCGATACGAACAGTCATGACGCACTTCAAGGAGGACGTTTCCTGATGTCCGGTAGCACAATCAAGTTCACCCTCGACGGCCGTGAAGTCGAGGCTCAAGACGGCGAAACCATCTGGCAGGTGGCCAAGCGTGAAGGCACCACCATTCCGCATCTGTGCTGGAAGGATGCGCCGGGCTATCGCGCAGACGGCAATTGCCGGGCGTGCATGGTCGAGATCGAAGGCGAACGGGTTCTGGCAGCATCCTGTGTGCGGGCTCCGTCTGATGGCATGATCGTAAACTCGCAGAATGAGCGCTCATCCAATGCCCGTAAAATGGTGATCGAGCTGTTGATGGCGGACCAGCCTGAGCGTGAAGATGCCCATGACGACCAGTCGTCGTTCCTGAAATGGGCCGATGCAATGGATGTGGATGTTTCGCGCTTTCCGCGTGACACATCTCCAAAGCCCGATGTTTCGCATCCCGCCATGGCGGTTAACCTGGACGCCTGCATTCACTGTAACTTATGTGTTCGCGCCTGCCGCGAAGTACAGGTCAATGACGTGATCGGCATGGCGTTCCGCGGCCCGCATGAAAAGGTGGTTTTTGATTTTGATGACCCCATGGGCGCATCGACCTGTGTGGCGTGTGGTGAATGTGTTCAGGCGTGTCCGACAGGCGCGCTGATGCCCGCCACCATCGTCGATGAAAAGGGACGCGGCAGCCGCAAGGCGGATCGCCAGGTTGAAAGTGTCTGCCCTTATTGTGGTGTCGGTTGTCAGATCACCTACAATATTCGCACGGATGAAAAAACCGGCCTGGACCACATTGCTTTCGTTGAAGGCAAAGGCGGGCCGGCCAATGAAAACCGGCTGTGCGTGAAGGGGCGTTTCGGTTTTGACTACATCACCTCGCCGGAGCGGTTGACCAAACCGCTTATTCGCAAGGAAGGTTTGCCCAAGGGTTTGAACATGGACCCGGCAGATCCCCTGACGCATTTCCGCGAAGCGAGCTGGGAAGAAGCGCTTGATGTGGCCGCCAATGGTCTCAAGCAAATCCGAGAAGCCAATGGTCCAAAAGCGCTGGCGGGTTTCGGGTCGGCGAAGTGCTCCAATGAAGAAGCCTATCTGTTCCAGAAGCTGGTGCGGGTTGGTTTCGGATCCAACAATGTTGATCACTGCACCAGGCTTTGCCATGCCTCATCCGTGGCAGCGCTGATGGAAACCATCGGGTCTGGTGCTGTAACCGCGCCATTTACCGCGGTTCGTGACTCTGATGTTATTGTGGTAATCGGGGCCAATCCGACGGAAAACCATCCGGTTGCCGCCACGTATTTCAAGCAGGCAGCGCAACGTGGTGCCGAGTTGATCATCCTCGATCCGCGCGGCACGGCAATGAAGCGCTATGCCAGCCATATGCTGCAGTTCAAGAACGGTGCGGACGTGGCGCTGCTCAACGCCATGATGAACGTGATCGTGGAAGAAGGCCTGTATGACGAGCAGTACATCCAGGCGCACGCCGAAGGCTTCGACAAGCTGAAAGACCACCTGGCGGATTACAGCCCGGAAGATATGGAGGCCATCTGCGGCATTGCGGCAGACGAAATCCGCGCCGTGGCGCGCAAGTACGCCCAGGCCAATGCGGCGATTATCTTCTGGGGCATGGGTGTATCACAACATACCCATGGCACCGACAATGCGCGCTGCCTGATTTCGCTGGCATTGATGTGTGGCCAAACGGGGCGTGCCGGCACCGGCCTGCATCCATTGCGTGGCCAGAACAATGTGCAAGGTGCATCCGATGCGGGCCTGATCCCGATGGTGTTCCCGGACTATTCGAAAGTTGTCGAGGAGGAAAACCTCACAAAGTTCGAAAAACTGTGGGATGCAAAACTGGATCCCGAGCCAGGCCTCACCGTAGTGGAAATCGTGCATGCTATCCATGATGGTGCAATAAACGGCATGTATATTCTGGGTGAAAACCCGGCCATGTCCGACCCGGATGTAAACCATGCCCGTGCAGCGCTTGCCAAACTCGATCACCTGGTGGTGCAGGATATCTTCCTGACCGAAACGGCAATGTTTGCCGATGTGATCCTGCCGGCATCCGCCTGGCCGGAAAAGAACGGCACGGTGTCGAACACCAACCGTCAGGTGCAGATGGGCCGCAAGGCACTTGAGGCGCCGGGCGAGGCGCGCGAGGACTGGGTCATTACCTGTGATCTTGCCAACCGGTTCGGCCTTGACTGGACTTATGACAGCCCGGCCGATGTGTTTGCCGAGATGAAGCTGGCCATGCCGTCGCTGGACAATATCACCTGGGACCGGCTGATTACCGAAGACGTGGTGGCCTATCCATGTCCTGCGCCTGATCATCCCGGCGAGGACATTGTGTTTTCCGACCGGTTCCCGACGGCATCCGGCCTTGGTAAAATGGTACCGGCCAAGGTATTGCCGCCGGATGAAACGCCTGATGCGGATTATCCGTACATTCTGTCAACCGGCCGTCAGCTTGAACACTGGCACACGGGTGCGATGACACGGCGGTCGTTCGTGCTTGATGCGGTGAACCCGGAACCGGTGGTTCAGATGAACGTGGCGGACATAACAAAGCTCGGTATCGAGGCGGGCGACAAGGTGCGCGTCACAACGCGTCGCGGCGAAGTGGAGATCATGGTGCGGCAGGACGATCAGGTGCCGGTTGGCGCCATCTTCATTCCGTTTGCCTTTGTTGAAGCCGCTGCAAACCTGTTGACCAATGCAGCGCTTGATCCGTATGGAAAAATACCGGAGTTCAAGTTCTGCGCCGCCAGGGTTGAACCTGCCGGGAGCCAGCAGAGTGTCGCAGCAGAGTAACAGGCATGCTCTGCATAACGGTTTCGTCGAAGCCTGAAGATGCTATACACAAGCCCGCAATTGAAAAGGGCGTACCATGGCAGTACTTGAGAAATCGAAACTGGTCGGCAGGGTTACAGCATTGCTGTCCAGTCCGGATCGCGAGACCGGGCTGGAAAAAGCCCATGTGAACCGGATGGAGGTGGTGTTTGACGGCATTGTCGGCGACTGCCATGCCGGTCGTGGCTACCAGTCGGACAGCCGCATGCTGGCCCAGTACAAGCGTGGCACGCCGGTGGCGAATACGCGCCAGGTGTCCATACTGTCGGCCGAGCAGTTGCGAGAGGTTGCTGGCCTGCTCGAGATCCCGGAGCTGAAACCGCAGTGGGTCGGCGCAAACCTGGTTACCTCGGGCATTCCCGATCTTACATTTCTGCCGCCATCCACACGCATGATGTTCTCTTCCGGCGCGACACTGGTTGTCGATGGCGAGAATGCACCTTGCCGTTATGTGGGCGATGTCATCGAAAAGCACCATCCCGACCAGGGCATGGCGTTTCCGAAACTGGCGCGCAACAAGCGCGGGCTGGTGGCGTGGGTCGAACGTGAAGGCGGCATTTCGGTTGGTGACGAGATCGTGCTGCACATGCCACCCCAACGGATTTACGCACACGCATGACCACGCCGCGTGACATATCGGAATTTGCCATCGTACCCGATCCGGATGATGAGCGCCTGTCGCGTGCGGTTACCGGTATCGACCAGACCGGTGCGCAAACCGATACTCATGTGGTGCATGAACGCCCGCTGACCATCTATCTCAATGCCCAGGAAATCGTCACGTCGATGACCATTGGCGATCATCCGGACTGGCTGGCAGTGGGATACCTGCTCAATCAGGGCATGCTGCAGCACGACGACGAGATTACCGGCATCGACTATGACGACGACCTTGAAGTGATTGTGGTGCGCACGGTGCGTGAGACCGACTTCGAAGAGAAGATGAAGAAGAAAACCCGGACCTCGGGCTGTGCGCAAGGCACGGTGTTCGGGGACATGATGGAGAATTTCGAAACCATCGAATTGTCTCAAGATGCCCGGATCAAGACATCGTGGCTTTATGCGCTGACGAAGAAGATCAATACAGCACCGTCGCTTTATCTCAAGGCAGGCGCCATCCATGGCTGCGTACTGTGTAAAGGCGATACACCGCTGGTCTACCTGGAAGACGTGGGCAGACACAATGCCGTCGACAAGATTGCCGGGTGGATGTTCCTCAACAAGGTGTCTCCGCACGACAAGCTGTTCTACACCACCGGCAGACTGACCTCTGAAATGATCCTCAAGTGCGCTGCCATGCGCATTCCCATTCTGGTGTCACGCTCAGGCTTCACCGCATGGGGTGTTGATCTTGCCCGCCAGGTGGGCATGACGGTCATCGGCCGGGCGCGGGGCAAACGGTTCCTTGCACTGTCGGGCGCGGAACGTATCGAGTTTGATGCCGATGTGTCGCAGATCGAGGATGAAGACCGCAAGCACCGGCGCAAGGGAGCGGATCGTGACTAACGTGGTTGGCTGCATACTTGCCGGTGGCCTTGCCCGGCGCATGGGCGGTGGTGACAAGGGCCTGATCGAACTGGCCGGGCGGCCGGTGCTTGATCATGTCATTGACCGGTTCGGGGCGCAGGTCAGCACCGTCATACTCAACGCAAATGGCGATCCTGCCCGGTTTGCCGGATATGGCTTGCCTGTCATGCCGGACACAGTCGATGGTTTCGCAGGTCCGCTGGCCGGTGTTCTGGCCGGGTTGTCATGGGCTGCAGAAAATGCGCCCGATGCCGAATGGGTGGCGACCGCTGCGACAGATACGCCGTTCTTCCCGACAGATTTTGTCAGCCGGTTGTTGGCTGCAATTGAAGACCAGGGTGCCGATATGGCGTGTGCTGCGTCTGACGGGCGCAATCATCCGGTTTTCGGCCTGTGGCCGGTCCGCCTGAAGGATGACCTGCACTCGGCCCTGGTTGATGAAGACATACGCAAGGTTGATCTTTGGACAGCGCGGCACAAGCTGGTAGCGGTCGAGTTTGCAGCCAGCGGGTTTGATCCGTTTTTCAATGTAAACCGGCCCGATGATGTGCCGGAAGCCGAACGCATTGCGAAAGGGCTGGTAGCATGACACGCCGCGTCATCGGGGTGGCCGGGTTCAAGAATTCCGGCAAGACCACGCTGGTGGAAAAGCTGGTAACGGAGCTCACAGGCCGCGGCTACCGGGTGTCGACAGTCAAGCACGCGCACCATTCCTTCGACATTGACCATGAGGGGCGTGACAGTTTTCGCCACCGTGCGGCAGGTGCTGCGCAGGTGGCGGTGGTGTCCCGGCATCGCTGGGCGGTGATTTCCGAGTTGCGCGATGATGCGGAACCGTCGCTTGATCAGATGCTGGCCAGGCTGGATCCATGCGATCTGGTGATTGTCGAAGGCTACAAGCGCGATGGCCACGACAAGATCGAAGTGCGTAATCTTGACAATACCAATCCGAAATTGAGCGATGAGGATGACACCATCGTGGCTGTTGCCGCCAATGGCGAGGTTACGGATTGTCCGGTTCCGGTCTATGATCGCGATGACATTTTTGCGCTGGCTGACTTTATCTGCGGGCGCACCGGTCTGGTCGAGGTGTGTTGAAGCCATGTCCCGCAAATTGCTCGATGACTGTTTTCTGCACGACAAGGACCGGATGCGCCATGATGATGCGGTCGCGCTCATTCTGGAGCGCATGTCGCCGGTTGCTGATGTAGAGGAAATCGCGCTTTCCCAGGCGCATGGCCGCGTGCTGGCGGAACAGTATGCGGCACCTCGAGACATTCCTGCCTTCAACAATGCGGCGGTAGATGGTTATGCCTTTGCAGGCCAGTCGTTGCAAGCAGATGACGATACACAGCTCAAGGTGATTATGCGCATTGCGGCAGGCCATGCGCCACAACGGGCGCTGAAAAGGCGTGAAGCGGCCCGTATTTTTACCGGTGCCGTGATGCCGGAAGGGGCAGATACGTGCCTGATGCAGGAGGACGCGAGTGTTGACGGCACAAAGCTTGTTGTGCCGAAAGGGTTGAAAGCCGGCGCCAATACGCGGCTTGCCGGAGAAGACGTCAAGCAAGGCGAAGTCATGCTGCAGTCCGGCCAGCGATTGCGGCCGCAGGACGTGGCCGCGATTGCATCCGGCGGGGCCGGACGCATCAACGTGTTTGCCCGCCTCAAGGTGGGCCTGATTTCAACCGGGGACGAGATTGTCCGGCCCGGCATCCTGCTGGGCGATGGTCAGGTCTATGACAGCAATCATCATTTGCTGCGCGGGTTGCTGAATACGGTCGGTGCTGAACCGGTGGACTATGGGGTGATCCCCGATGACCGGGTCCGGATTGAACGGGTGGTGCGAACCGCGGCGCATGAGTGCGACGTCATTCTCACAACAGGCGGGGCAAGCCGTGGCGAAGCGGATTTTATTGTCGAGACAATTCAGTCACTGGGCACGCTTCATGCCTGGCAACTGGCAGTGAAACCCGGCAGGCCGCTGGCAATGGGTCAGATTGGCGACACGGTTTTCTTCGGTCTGCCGGGTAATCCTGTGGCTGCCTTTGTGACATTTCTTCTGTATGCGCAACCGATGCTTGCGCGTTTGCAGGGCGCAGCATGGCAAATGCCGCAACGCTATCCGCTGCCGGCTGGTTTCGCGATTGCAAAGAAAAAAACCGACCGGCGCGAATTCTGGCGCGGCTGGATAGATAATTCCGGCGAGGGTCCTGTCCTGCAGAAGTTCCAGCGTGACGGTTCCGGGCTGATATCCGGGCTGCGGCAGGCGACCGGGCTCATCGAAGTGCCTGAAGAGGCCTCATCGGTGCAGCAGGGCGACCTGCTCGGGTTCATTCCGTTCAGCGAGTTTGGCATCAGCTGATGGTTATCCGGCACATCGTTTTTGATATCGGCAATGTGCTTTTGAATTTTGACCCGGAACTGGCCTATCTCGGTCTGATACCGGATCAGGTGGAACGGCATGCGTTCCTGCGCGACATCTGCTCGCGCGACTGGATAACCGCGCAGGACCGGGTTCACGCCTGGGCGCCGGGCGAAGCAGCACTGATCGCGCGATACCCGGACAGGGAAGCCCTGATCAGGTCATTTCGTGAGCGCTGGCATGACATGGTGCCGGAGCCAATTGCAGACAGTGTCGGTATACTCGAGCAGGTGTCCGGCGATGGTGTCGATGTAACAGCCCTGACCAATTTCAACGGTGAGACGTTTGATGAAGCCTCGCAGCGCTTCGGTTTTTTCAGGCTGTTTCGGGGCATTACGGTATCCGGCAAAATTGGCCTGCTGAAACCCGAGGTTGAAATTTTCCAGCATCACGTTGCCGCTTTCGATCTTGTGGCTGAGGCGACTGTTTTCATTGATGATGTGGCTGCAAATGTTGAGGCAGCGCGCAATGCGGGCTGGCATTCCGTACAATTCATCAATCCTGATCGCCTGAGACGCGATCTGCGCTCACTCAAAGTGAATGTCTGAGACACCCTCATGTGTCGTAATTCTGCGCTGCCCGGTCGTTTGACTTCACACGTGTTGAGTTGTTTTCACTATGGTTCGGGTCATAAAGTGTCGCCGTGAGCCCGGAGGGTTGATTATGAAGTCGCATGCACGTGTTGTTGTTATTGGGGGCGGTGTTGTCGGTGTGGGCACGCTTTATGCGCTGACGAAAAAGGGCTGGTCGGATGTTGTGCTCGTTGAGCGCAATGAACTGACGTCCGGATCGACATGGCATGCTGCAGGGTTGCTGCCGCTGTTCAACATGTCGTACTCGGTCGGCAAGGTGCATCAGTACTCGCTGGATCTGTATTCCAAGCTTGAGGAAGAGACCGGCCAGCATGTTGGCCTGCGCCAGGTGTCGAACATCCGGCTGGCCCAGACCAAGGATCGCTGGGACGAGTTCATGTATTACGCCGGCGTGGCTGAAACCATCGGCATTCACGTCAACCTGCTGACACCCGAACAGGTCAAGGAAATCTGGCCGCTGTGCAACACCGATGGCCTGCTCGGCGCGATTCAACATCCGACCGACGGTTATGTGCAGCCGGCCGACCTGACCCAGGCCATGGCCAAGGGCGCGCGCGACAAGGGGGCGGAGATTTATCGCAACACCCGAGTGATTGCCATCGAGCAAAAGGCCAATGACGAGTGGCTGGTGAAAACCGACAAGGGCGACATCACCTGTGAGCATCTGGTCACGGCAACCGGCAATTTCGTGCGCCAGACTGGCGACATGCTGGGGCTGGACATTCCCGTTATCCCGGTTGAACACCAGTACATTGTCACCGAAGCCCATCCGGAGATCAAACAGCGCCATACAGATGGCCTGCCTGAAATGGGCGTGCTGCGCGATGCAGATTCAGCCTGGTACATGCGTGAAGAGGCAGGCGGCCTGATCCTCGGTCCTTATGAAGCCGGTGCGCCGGTCTGCTACGTGGACGGCCCGGACGAGGATGCTGAGTACGAACTTTTCCAGGAAGACCTGGACCGGATCGCACCGCATATCGAAAGCGCATTTCATCGGGTACCGGCCTTTGGCGAGGTCGGCATCAAGAAAGTCTACAATGGGGCGATCTGCTATACGCCTGACGGCTCGCCGATCATCGGGCCGGCATGGGGCAAGAAGAACCTGTGGCTCAATGAGGGCCATTCGTTTGGTGTAACCGCAGCCGGTGGTGCCGGCTGGCAACTGGCCGAATGGATTGTCGAGGGTGAAAGCTCAATCGACATGCTGGGCGTCGACCCGCGCCGGTTTGGCCCGTATGCATCGCGCGGTTACCTGAAGCGCAAGAACGAAGAAGCCTACCGCAATGTCTTCACACCGCACTTTCCCGACGAAGAACGCTGGGATGCGCGTCCACTCAAGACGTCGCCCTGTTATGACCGGATGAAGGCGCTCGGCGCGGTGTTCGGCTCCGTCTATGGCTGGGAGCGCCCGAACTGGTTTGCGCCAAGTGTGGATTACGGCTTTGAACCTGATGAAATCGTGCGCCCTGATGTGATTGCCAAAGACAACCACGCACAGGTCAAGCTCGGCGAAAAGGTCAAGGAACTGTGGTCGTTCCGCAGGTCCAACTATTTTGAACATGTCGGCAATGAAGTGAAGAATGTCACCGAGAATTGCGGCCTTCTGGATATGTCGGCGTTTGCCAAGTATGAGGTGACAGGACCAAACGCGGCGGAATGGCTGGACTCGATACTGGCCAACCGGATTCCAAAGACAATCGGCCGCGTCGGCCTGTGTCACCTGCTCACCAAGCTGGGCGGTGTGCGGTCCGAGTTCACGGTCTACAAGCGTGGCCAAAATGATTTCTACCTGGTCGGCCCGGGCGCTTATGAACGCCATGACTGGGACTACCTGACCAAGCTGAAACCTGACACAGGTGTCGAGCTTCGCAAGATTACGACACAGATGGGCGTCCTGGTTCTGGCCGGTCCGAAATCCCGTGACGTGCTGCAGAAACTGACCGACACCGACCTGTCCACTGGCAGTTTCAAATGGCTGACCGGCAAGTTCATCAATGTCGGCATCGCCCAGGCCCATGCTCTGCGGGTGAACTTTGTCGGCGAGCTTGGCTGGGAACTGCATCACCCGATCGAGATGCAGAACCTGATCTTCGACCTTGTCATGGAGGCCGGTGAAGAGTTCGGCATCAAGCCGTTCGGCATTCGGGCCATGGGCACGATGGCGGTGGAAAAATCCTACCGCCTTGTCGGCCGTGAACTGTCGGTTGAGTATTCGGCTTATGAATCCGGGCTTGACCGGTTCGTGCACCCCAACAAGGGCGACTTCATTGGCCGTGACGAACTTGTCAAACGCCATGCCGCCGGGGATGAATGGACCTATGTCACGCTGGATGTACACGACATCAAGGACTGTGACGCGCGCGGGTCCGAAGCGGTTTATGATGCATCAGGTGCACTGGTTGGCCGGGTGACGACAGGCTCCTATGGCTGGCGGGTCGGAAAATCCCTGGCGCTTGCCATGGTCAAGCCGGCACATGCTGCAGAAGGAAACAAGCTGCAGGTAAAGATCCTCGGCGAGCTGTTTCAGGCAACGGTCATTGCAGAAAGCCCGTTTGATGCCGACAACGAGCGGTTGCGGGCATAACCTCAAGGCGTCTCACATGCTTGTGAGTTGATCCATTTGGGGCCAGTGTCCAGTTCTACGGACATTGCCCTTTTATCTTTTAACTGGAGACAACCTCATGCACTCGACACTGGTTCCCGGACAGCCTGTACCAGCCCTGACCGTGCCTTTGGCGGGTGGTGGCGAGTTCACCCTCAACGCCGATGCGCCGGAAAATTTCACCATTGTCATGTTTTATCGTGGCCTGCACTGCCCGATCTGCAAGGGTCAGTTGACGGACTTCCGTGCCAAACTGCACGACTTTGCCGGTCTTGGCGTTGACGTTGTTGCGGTGAGCATGAACACCGGGGAACTGGCGGAACAGACAGCACGTGACTGGGACGTTTCCGGATTGAAACTGGGTTACGGTTTGACAATGGACCAGGCCAGAACCTGGGGCCTGTTCCTGTCATCGTCAATCAGGGACGGCGAACCGGATGTGTTTTCCGAACCTGGCATGGCGATCATACGCCCTGACGGAACCTTGTACCACTGGTCGGTCCAGACCGCTCCGTTCGGCCGGGCCAAGGCGGCTGAACTTGCCGGCAATCTGAAATATGTGATCGAGAACGATTATCCGGTGCGTGGTACCCTGGCGGCCTGAAGATACATCGTCTGAATGCAGGAAGGGCGCGCAAGGTAGATACCGTGCGCGCCCTTTAACTTGTTAAACTTCAGCGACGACGCTGATCTAGAACAGGCCTTCGATCTGACCGTCGTCATTGAGCATGATCGATTCTGCAGCCGGGACCGACGGCAGGCCAGGCATGGTCATGATTTCACCGCATACGGCAACCACGAAACCGGCGCCTGCCGACAACCGCACTTCACGCACCGGCAGGGTAAACCCGGTCGGCGCGCCGCGCATGGTCGGATCCGTGGTGAAGGAGTACTGGGTCTTGGCCATGCACACTGGCAACTTGCCGTAACCCTGGTCTTCCCAGGCTTTCAACTGGGCCATGATCTTGGCGTCGGCAACCACGCCATCGGCGCGGTAGATGCCCTTGGCAATGGCTTCCATCTTGTCGAACAGGCTCAGATCGTCGCCGTACAGCGGCTTGAAGTCGGCAGTACCGCCTTCGACCATTTCCACCACCTTGTTGGCCAGGTCCCTGGTGCCTTCCGAACCAAGCGCCCAGTGCTTGCACAGGACAGCTTCGGCACCCTGCGATTTTACGAAATCGCTCAGGGCTTCGACTTCGGCGTCGGTATCGGTGATGAAGTGGTTGATACCGACGACGGCAGGAACGCCGAACTTCTTGATGTTCTCGATGTGACGGCCAAGGTTGGCGCAGCCTGCCTTAACGGCATCGACGTTTTCCGTGCCGAGATCGGCTCTGGCAACGCCACCGTTCATCTTCATGGCGCGAACAGTTGCCACGATCACAACGGCCTTGGGCTTGAGACCTGCCTTGCGGCACTTGATGTCGAAGAATTTTTCCGCCCCAAGGTCTGCGCCGAAGCCTGCTTCGGTAACTACATAATCTGCAATTTTCAGGGCAGTGGTGGTTGCCATCACCGAGTTGCAGCCATGGGCGATATTGGCAAACGGACCGCCATGCACAAAGGCCGGATTGTTTTCCAGTGTCTGCACCAGGTTTGGCTGGATGGCATCTTTCAGCAGAACAGTCATTGCGCCGTCCGCCTTGATGTCACGGCAGTAGACCGGTGAGCGGTCACGCTTGTAGGCGACGATGATATCGCCCAGCCGGCGTTGCAGGTCCTCAATGTCGGTTGCCAGGCACAGGATGGCCATAACCTCTGATGCAACGGTGATGTCGAAACCGGCTTCGCGCGGGAAGCCATTGGCCACACCGCCCAGATTACAGACGATCTGGCGCAGGGCGCGGTCGTTCATGTCCATGACCCGGCGCCACGATACCCGGCGAACGTCGATGTCGAGCTTGTTGCCCCAGTAGACGTGATTGTCGAGCATTGCCGACAGCAGGTTGTGGGCGGATGTAATGGCGTGGAAGTCACCAGTGAAGTGCAGGTTCATGTCTTCCATGGGAACAACCTGTGCGTAGCCGCCACCGGCAGCGCCGCCCTTCATGCCGAAGCACGGACCAAGCGAGGCTTCGCGAATGCAGATCATGGCTTTCTTGCCAATGGCGTTCAGGCCATCGCCCAGACCAACAGTGGTGGTCGTCTTGCCTTCACCGGCCGGTGTCGGGTTGATGGCGGTGACCAGGATGAGATTACCATCGTCATTGCCCTGAACGGACTTGATGAACTCCGCCGAGACTTTTGCCTTGGTATGACCGTAGGGAATGAGATGCTCTTCGCTGATGCCGATTTTGGCGCCAATTTCCATGATGGGTTTCATGGTTGCTTCGCGGGCAATCTCGATATCTGATTTCACCGATGCCATTTGGTAGTCCTCCTGAGTTTCGGCTGTTGTGGCTGTTTTGATGCAATTCACCGCGTTTTTGCGGCTGATTGTGATTATATGTGCTTGGCTAAAGCGTGTCCCGGAGCGTGAAACCGTTGTTAATGGCCTTGACCATGCCGATGAGACGCCTAGTTTGAGGCACCTTTAATACGCGTAATCAACGGGGCCTGCCAATAGATGATGAAAAGGCACTTGATATGAGAAATTTTCATGTATCGGGACGATCTGCAGTGTATGCGGCCGAGGCTTGTGTCGCAACGTCGTCGCCCCAGGCGTCATTGGCGGCACTCGATGTTTTGCGGGCAGGCGGCAATGCAGCAGATGCCGCCATCGCGGCATCGGCGGTGTTGTGCATAACCGAACCGCAAATGACGGCGATCGGTGGTGACTGTTTTGCGTTGATCGGCACGCCGGACGGTGAAGTGACCGGCCTCAACGGATCCGGCCGTGCAAGTGCTCATGCCGACGCGGCATGGCTGAAGGCATCCGGCCTGGATGAAATTGCAACAGACAATGTCCACGCCATTACTGTACCGGGTGCTGTGGATGGCTGGGCAGCGCTGCTGGAACGGTTCGGGACAAGATCGTTGGGCGATCTGCTGCAGCCCGCAATCAGGCTGGCGCGCGACGGACACCCGGTCGGCCCGAGAACTGCTCACGACTGGGCCGGGCTGGCAGACTTCATCGGCCTCGATGAAGGCGCCCGGATGCATTATCTGCCCAACGGCAAGGCGCCTGCGGCGGGACAGTCGGTGAAACAGCCGGCACTGGCCGACACACTGGAGATCATTGCGGGGCAGGGCCGTGAGGGATTTTACGCCGGTGAAGTAGCGCAAGACATTGTCGCAACGCTCAAGGCCAAGGGCAGCCTGATTGCCATGGAAGATCTGGCTGCAACCAAAGCCTCCTGGGTCACACCGATCAGCACGGTGTATCAGGGTCGTGAAATTCTCGAGATTCCACCGAATGGCACCGGACTGACAGCCCTTGTGGCGCTCAACATTCTTGGCCGGTTCGATCTGTCGCAATATGCGCCTGAAAGTGTTGAACGGCGCCATCTGGAAACCGAAGCCATACGGTTGGCGTGGGTAATTCGCAATCGCCATATTGCCGATCAGGATTTTGCGGACGTGCCCGTCGAAGAGCTTTTATCCGACACAATGACAGACAAGCTGGCCGCGCATATATCCATGGATCGCGCGATCCCCGAACCTGAAGACGTGGTGCCGCTGCCGGGTTCCGATACTGTCTATCTGAGTATCGTGGACAAGGATCGCATGGCGGTGTCGTTCATCAATTCGATCTATCACGGATTCGGATCAGGTGTGGTGACACCGAAGACCGGCATCACCATGCAGAACCGGGGTGCCGGGTTCTCCGCCGTGCCCGGTCATCCCAACTGTATTGGTCCAGGCAAACGGCCGCTGCACACCATCATCCCTGCCATGGTGCGCGAAAACGGCAAGATCGTGCAGTCATTCGGCGTGATGGGCGGTGCCTACCAGCCGATGGGGCATGTGGCGATGATGGTGAACCGCTATGTCTACGGCATGGATCCGCAGGAAGCGCTGGAGTTTCCGCGGGCATTTCACGAGGACGGGCAGTTGGGGCTTGAGCAGGGGGTGCCGCAGCACGTGGCAGACGGGCTGGCAGCGCTGGGTCACACGGTTCATCGCCCGGAAGAGCCTTATGGCGGCGGGCAGATCATCACGATTGATCCTGACAGCAATATGCTGTGTGCAGGGTCTGAACCGCGCAAGGATGGTTTTGCTGCCGGGTATTGATCCGGAACCGGCGGCCGTGGTGCGGTAGACGCCGCGAAATCAGTCCTTGCCGGCCAGCTTTTCGATCTGGGACTGCATTGTCTTTATCTGGCTGCGCAGTTCTTTGAGATCGGTATCGGACGATGCGTCGGGCTCCGCCTTGGTTTCAGGCTTGGCCGGGCCTTCCGCAGTCTCAGGCGCGACGCCATTTGCATTCTGCATGGTGGCAAATGGATTGAACAATTGCATGGCGTCCTGAAACATTGCCATGTTCTTGCGGGCCTGATCCTCCATGGATTTTACCATCTCGACCCCTGGGGTCCCGACCATTTCCTCGCGAAGCCGCTCATGCTCGCGGGTCAGGTGGTCCATGGAGAACTGCAGATAGCTTGGTACGAATGCCTGCATGCTGTCGCCATAAAAGCGGATCAACTGGCGCAGGAAGTCGATGGGCAGAAGGTTCTCGCCTTTTGCCTCTTCTTCAAAGATGATCTGCGTCAGTACCTGGCGGGTGATGTTTTCACCGCTCTTGGCGTCATGGACAACGAAATCACTTCCGTCCTTGACCATCTGCGACAGGTCATCAAGCGTCACATAGGCAGAACTTGCGGTATTGTAGAGACGTCTGTTTGCGTATTTTTTTATGACAATCGGGTCGCTCTTGTCGTCGGACATATTTGCTACTCTGTGGTCTTAAGATGATGGGGACAGCCTGATCGCGTTCGAAGCCGTCTTTGCATTGCAGCATATACACGGCTTTGCAAGCTTGTCGAGCAACGCGATGACGAGTTTCCATTGACTGGATTGGGGTAAATCGTGTGTGCTGTGGTTCTGCTTGGCCGTTGTGGCGGTTCATATGCCGCACAGACCGCGACTAATTGTGCATTGCACAATGGGTTTTGTTAGGGCAAGTGTGTCGCAATTCTGTAGCCAGATTTTACGTAGTTAAAAAGGATGATGCCCATGTCCACTTCCGATAATGATGTTGTTGTTGTCTCGGCAGCCCGTACCCCGGTTGGTTCTTTCAATGGAGCGCTGAGCTCGGTGCTGGCGTCTGAACTTGGCACCACAGCGTTAAAGGCTGCAATGGAGCGTGCCGGTCTTGAAGGCAAAGACGTTGACGAGGTGATCCTGGGCCAGATCCTCACGGCCGGCGCGGGCCAGAACCCGGCTCGGCAGGCCTCGGTCAATGCCGGCATCCCGGTTGAAAGCCCGGCATGGGGCATGAACCAGTTGTGCGGCTCCGGCTTGCGGGCGGTTGCACTGGGCATGCAGCAGATTGCCAATGGTGATGCGAATATCGTCGCCGCCGGGGGTCAGGAATCCATGAGCCAGGCACCCCATTGCCAGCACCTTCGCAATGGCGTGAAGATGGGCGACTACAAGATGATCGACACCATGATCAAGGACGGCCTGTGGGATGCCTTCAATGGCTATCACATGGGCACCACGGCTGAGAACGTTGCAAAGCAGTGGCAGATCACCCGCGAGCAGCAGGATGATTTTGCCGTGGCTTCACAGAACAAGGCGGAAGCAGCGCAGAAAGCCGGCAGGTTCGCGGACGAAATCTGCCCGGTCACAATCACGACCCGCAAGGGCGACGTCGTGGTCGACCAGGATGAATACATCAAGCACGGCACGACGAAAGAGTCGGTTGGCAAGTTGCGCCCGGCCTTTGACAAGGAAGGCTCGGTTACAGCGGCCAACGCATCCGGCATCAATGACGGCGCGGCGGCCGTTATCCTGATGAGTGCAGCAGAAGCCAAAAAGCGCGGACTGACACCGCTGGCCCGGATTGCATCGTGGGCAAATGTTGGTGTTGATCCGGCCATCATGGGCACAGGCCCGATCCCCGCATCACGTGCGGCGCTCAAAAAGGCCGGCTGGAAGGTCGAAGATCTCGACCTGGTTGAAGCCAACGAAGCTTTTGCCGCACAGGCGTGTGCGGTCAACAAGGACATGGGCTGGAACCCGGACATTGTGAACGTCAATGGCGGCGCAATCGCGATCGGCCATCCTATCGGTGCGTCAGGTGCGCGCGTGTTCGTGACCTTGCTGCATGAAATGCAAAAGCGCGATGCCAAGAAGGGCCTCGCCACACTGTGCATCGGTGGCGGCATGGGTGTTGCCATGTGCGTGGAACGCGACTGAGATAATCAATAAAACAGGGAGAAAATGACATGTCACGTATTGCAGTCGTGACCGGGGGAACCCGGGGTATTGGAGCAGCCATAGCCACAGCGCTGAAGGATGCCGGCTACAAGGTTGTTTCCAGCTATGCCGGCAATGATGAAGCCGCCACGAATTTCAAGGCGCAGACCGGCATTGAAGTCATGAAGTGGGACGTTGGCGACTATGGCGCCTGCGAAACCGCGCTGAAGACGATCGAGAACGATTTTGGTCCGGTGGATATCCTGGTCAACAACGCCGGTATCACGCGGGATTCAATGTTCCACAAGATGACGCCGGAAAACTGGAATGCGGTCATCAATACCAATCTCAATTCGCTGTTCAACATGACCCGCCCGGTCTGGGAAGGCATGCGTGAGCGCGGCTTCGGCAGAGTGGTGTGTATTTCCTCGATCAACGGCCAGAAGGGCCAGATGGGCCAGGCCAACTATTCCGCCGCCAAGGCGGGCGATATCGGTTTTGTCAAGTCGCTGGCCCAGGAAGGCGCCAAGAAGGGCATTACCGTCAATGCGATATGCCCAGGCTACATTGGAACGGAGATGGTTCGCGCTATTCCGCAAGATGTTCTGGACAAGGCGATCCTGCCGCACATTCCGGTCGGACGGCTCGGGGAGCCGGAAGAAATTGCCAAATGCGTGTTGTTCCTGGTGGGCGAAGACGCAGGTTTCATTACCGGCTCGACCATCTCTGCCAATGGCGGCCAGTACATGATGTAAACGGTCAGGCAACTTGCCGGCGTGATCAGGGGCAGCAGATTTGGTTCTGCTGCCCTTTTAATCTGGCGGCGGGTCACCTAGATAACACTTCAGAGCAACGTGAAGCGGGCAAGCGCTTCACGTTGCTCTGATTTCTGGGGCATGCAGGCAAGGGCCCATGATAATATTTCTCGGATTGCTGGCGGGGTTCGTTCTGCTGCTGGCCGGTGGTGAGTTTCTGGTGCGAGGTGCGGCAGCACTTGCCCTGCGCCTCGGTTTGTCCAATCTGGTGGTCGGCATCATCATTGTCGGGTTCGGCACCTCGGTGCCGGAACTGGTTGCCTCGATCCAGGCCGCGCTCGCCGGCGCACCCGGTATCGCCATGGGCAATGTCGTCGGGTCGAATATCGCCAACATATTGCTGATACTCGGCGTGGGGGCGGTGATCTACCCGATCGTGTGTTCGGATGCCGCCATTTTCCGCGACGGCTTCTTCATGATCTTCACCGCCGCCTTGCTGGGCGTGGCGTGTTATTCAGGCGTGCTGTCGCTGACATGGGGTCTGATCTTCATTGCCATCCTTGGCACATACATGGGTTTCCTGCTGTACTCCGACCGCAAGAACAACGGCAAGAAGGCGGCAGGGCCGGATGACGATCTGCCGACACCTTCCAAATCAATCTGGGTCGACATGCTGTTTGTGGCATGCGGCACGGCGGCCGTGCTGTTCGGTGGCAAGCTGCTGGTCGATAATGCCATCATCGTTGCCAAGTCCTTCGAGGTGTCCGACGAGGTCGTCGGATTGACGCTGGTTGCCATCGGCACCTCGCTGCCGGAACTGGCGACATCCATCATCGCCGCCATGCGAAAGCACTCCGACATTGCACTGGGCAATGTACTGGGGTCAAACATCTACAACATTCTGGGAATTGCCGGAATCACGGCTGTGATTTCGCCCATCCCGGTGTCAGATGAAATGCTCAAAGTCGACATACCGGTAATGATCGGCGTGTCGCTGGTGCTGTTCTTCCTCGCCGTTGTGGTGAAGCGGTTTGGCAAGCGTGTCGGCTTCGCATTCCTGGCAGGTTATGTCGCCTTCATCTACGCCGTCGTCGCCTGACCGGGGTTTGAGCTAAAAGCTGTCCTTGGCTCTTCGCACTTCCGCGAACCGGGCGGCGGAGCCTGCGCGCAGGAAGGGATTGGTTTGCATTTCCTCGGCAATAGTGGTCGGCACGGTCGGTTTGCCGGCGGCCCGGGCTTGTGAAACCTCTTGGGCGCGGGCGCGCAATGCCGCGTTGTCGGGTTCGATGCTCAGCGCAAATTCCGCGTTGGCGGCTGTGTATTCATGGCCGCTGTAAACGATTGTTTCCGGCGGCATGGCCTCGAAAACCTGCAGGGATGACCACATCTGTTCCATGGTGCCTTCAAACACCCGTCCGCAACCCAGCGTGAATAGCGTGTCTCCGGCAAATACGACCCCGTCATCAGCGAAGTGCCAGGTGATGTGGCCGAGCGTATGGCCGGGAGTGGCAATGATCTGTGCGATGTGGCCGGCGAAATCATATGTTCCGCCTGGTGCCACCGTATCAGTTAGTCCAGGCAGCGCATTGGGCTCCTCCGAACTGCCGACAACGCTGCAATTCCATTTGTTCTTGAGTTCAAGTACGCCACCGACATGGTCATTATGATGATGGGTGATCAATATATGGGTGAGCTGCCAACCGGTATCTGCCAACGCTTTTTCGACGGCTGCAGCCTCCGGGGCATCAATCGAGGCGGTTTGCCCGGTTTCGGGGCAATGCATGAGCACGCCGTAATTGTCGCTGAGAGCCGGAAACAGATGGTACTGAAGATTGGACATGTTGATCCTGTTGTAACGGGGTGAGATTGCGCTAGGGTCAGAAGATTATGGATGTTGTCGATCTGAAAGAATTTTACGCCAGCAGGCTTGGCCATGCAACGCGTCGTATTATTGTATCGCGGCTTCGCGCCAGATTGCGCGGATTGCAGGGCGCGCGCGTACTGGGGCTTGGCTATTGCACACCCTATCTGGACGGGCTGGTCGGCGAGGGATGCAACGTGATGGCAATGATGCCGGCGCGTCAGGGCGTTGTGCACTGGCCGGCCAAGGGCAACAGCGCCAGTGCCCTGGTGGATGAGGCCTGTCTGCCTTTAACAGACGGCAGCATGGACTTCGTGCTGGTGGTGCACGGACTGGAACTGACCGATCAGCTGCCTGACATGTTGCGCGAACTATGGCGTGTGCTGGCGCCGCAGGGGCGTGCAGTGTTTATCGTCCCGAACCGGCGCGGTCTCTGGGCGCGATTTGACAACACGCCGTTCGGGCATGGCAGGCCGTTTTCACGTGGCCAGCTGACAACGCTTTTGCGCAATGCGCAGTTTTCACCGGCCGGTTGGACCTCCATGCTGTTCATGCCACCAAGCGAGCGCCGCTTCATGGTACGCAGTGCCACACTGTGTGAGCGGATGGGATCGTGGATCGGGCCGGGGTTTTCCGGACTGATTATGGTTGAGGCGATCAAGCAGGTTTACGCGGTAACCGGCAGCAAGCAAAAACGCGCACTGGTGCCGTCATTGCGGCCGAATATCATCCCGCAACCGGCGCGCACGGGGTTGAACGTACGATCCCGGTCGCAGACGTGATATTTCGAGTTATTTGTTTGTCTTTGATTTTTTGTTGAGCTCTCTCTAGAACCATCCAACGTTGCGGGGATGGACCCCGAAACCGACAGAACTTCATATGGGCAGCTTTCCCCGATGGAAAAACCGGATATTCAAACGTCTGAGCTTGACGGTATCAGGCAGGAGATCGACAGCATCGACGAGCAGATTGTTGAGTTGTTGTGCGCGCGGTTTGCTGCCAGTGAAAAGGTGCGGCTGGCAAAGACGGCAAGTCTCCTGACCGGTGGAATGCCGTACCGGCCAGGCCGGGAAGCCGTGATCCTGCGCCGGCTGGTTGAGGTGGCTGCGGGCCGTGTGCCGATCGCGGTTATCGAGCGGGTCTGGCGCAGTGTGATTTCCGCCTCTGTCCTGGCCCAGGCAGATGTGCGCATTGTAACCATTCCCGAAGTGATGAGTGACTTGCGATACCGGCAGGCCACTGACCTGTTTGCGTCCCTGGTGCCGGTCGAGAAAGCGGGCTCGCTGAAGGCCGCACTTGCCGCGCTGTCGGAGGGTGAACAGGTGCTGGTAGTGGTGCCGATGAAACTTGACTGGCGCGGCATACTGGAACAGACGCCCGACGGCAATCCGGCGCGCGTGGTTGCCGTTCTGGCTGCCGGTTCTGACAAGCCGGGTCGATCACTCGCAGTGCTTGGGCATGCGCCCAGTGAACCGACGGGAGAAGACGAAACGCTGCTGGTTACGACCGGCAAACTGCCGCGCGACTTTGTACCCAAACCGATATGGCACCTGAAGCTTGCGGATGACGTTTACCTCACGTCGATACCGGGTTACCTGGAAATATCGGAGCAACCGCTGGTCAGCCTCAAGGGCAATAGTGGCCTGGGGCTTAAGATCGCCGGCAGATATCCCAGTGCGATGGAGTTGAACAAGGAATGAGCGATACAACAGACATGCCCCGTCCACGCGATGGTATTCTCGACATTGCAGCCTATGTGCCCGGCAAATCCGGTGGATCAGGGCAAGGCAAAGTCCACAAGCTGTCATCGAACGAATCCCCGCTTGGGCCCAGTCCGGCAGCCATGCAGGCCTATGTGGCATGTGCGCAGAACCTTGCATTGTATCCTGACGGAGGGTCGGGCGCGCTTCGCGAGGCGCTGGCGGAGACTTTCGGCATCAATCCGGCAAACATTGTGTGCGGTGCCGGGTCCGACGAACTGTTGCAGTTGCTGGCCAGCGGTTACCTGCAGCCGGGCGATGAGGCCATTCATACAGAGCATGGTTTTCTGGTTTACCCGATTGTCATTCGGGCCAATGGCGCGACACCGGTGGTGGTGGCCGAGAGCGATCTCACGGCTGACGTAGACGCAATTCTCGGCGCGGTTACGCACCGGACCCGCATGGTTTTTCTGGCCAATCCGAATAATCCGACGGGCACCTATGTCAGCTTTGACGAGGTCAAGCGGCTTCATGCCGGGCTGCCGGCAGACTGTTTGCTGGTGCTGGACGCAGCCTATGCAGAGTATGTCCGCCGCAATGACTATGAAGCCGGGCTGGAGTTGGTTTCAACGTCGAAGAACGTGGTTATGACGCGTACGTTTTCGAAAGCTTACGGGCTGGCGGGATTGCGTCTGGGATGGGCTTATTGTCCGGCCAACGTGGCGGACGTGCTGAACCGTATTCGTGGGCCGTTCAACGTGGCCATGCCGGCAATTGCTGCCGGTGCGGCGGCAATTCGCGATGCCGGACATCTGGCAAAAGCGGTTGAGCACAACGACATCTGGTTGCCGAAAGTGACTTCTGCCGTCGAAGCGATGGGTCTGAAAGTGGTACCGAGTGTCGGCAATTTTGTACTGGTTCAATTCCCGCCGGATGGCACAAAGACGGCCGCTGAGGCGGACGCGTTTCTGGCATCAAACAATGTGATTGTGCGGCGCATGGATGCTTACGGGCTACCCGGTGCGTTGCGGGTATCCATTGGTGATGAGGCGGGGTGTGGCGCGTTTATTGATGCACTTCAGTCCTTTATGGCGGATTGATCAGGCATGGCATTTGAACCGTTTGAAAAAGTCGCCCTGATCGGACTGGGCCTGATCGGCTCGTCGCTGTCTCATGTCATGAGGCGGGAGAAGTTGGCGCAAGCGATATCAGGACATGCGCGGTCTGCTGAGACCCGTGACCGCGCCATGGAACTGGGTCTGGCCGATACCATGCATGAACATGCAGCAGACGCAGTGCGTGGTGCTGATCTGGTGGTGCTGTGCGTGCCGGTCGGCGCGTGCGGGTCGGTCGCACAGGCGATCAGTGGCGCGCTGAAACCGGGTGCGATTGTCACGGATGTGGGATCGGTCAAGGCGGCCGTTATCCGGGAAGTGGCGCCGCATATTCCGGACAATGTCCATTTTGTACCGGGACATCCGATTGCCGGCACCGAATACTCAGGCCCGGATTCCGGCTTTGCGTCCCTGTTTGAAAGTCGCTGGTGTATCCTGACACCCCTGAGTGGGACCGATGATGGCGCCACGGCGCGATTGACCGCGTTCTGGCAAGCCTGTGGTTCCAACGTCGACATGATGGATGCCGATCATCATGACAGGGTATTGAGTATCACGTCTCATTTGCCGCAGCTGATTGCATTCAACATCGTTACAACGGCCGCTGACCTGGAAGAGGTGACGCAGCAGGAAGTGATCAAGTACTCGGCCGGGGGTTTTAGGGATTTTACCCGTCTTGCCGCATCAGATCCGACCATGTGGCGGGATGTTTACCTGAATAACAAGCACGCAGTGCTGGAATTACTGGGGCGGTTTTCGGAAGATATGTCGGCCTTGCAAAGAGCGATTCGCTGGGGGGACGGAGATATGCTGTTTGACACATTCTCCCGGGCTCGCGGTATTCGTCAGCGCATTGTCGAGGCAGGCCAGGATACTGACGAGCCGGACTTCGGGCGCGGTGGCCAGCACAGCGAGCCGGCAGATCCGACGGACAGCGACGATCAGGACCCGAAATCCTAATCCGATCCGGTAATGGCGAAAGGTCCCCAATACCAGGTCTGATCCTTTAGCTGAATCGGCAGTTTGTTGTCGTTGGCTTTCAGCAACGGGTTGATCACTGCCTGGGCGGCATTCATTTCGGCATCACTCAGGTTTGCCAGATATTGGACGATCCATATTGCATCGAGATAGTCGGATGGCTCCGACAAGAGGTTGAAACTTCGTTCTTTGGGTAATTCGCTATTGAGGGCACCGGTGATTGTGAAACTGTCAAGTTGTGCCTTATCGGTGGACAGATCAGACAAGGTGACGGCGAGTTCAAGCAGCTCCGCGTTTGCGGCAGGCTGCAGGTGAGCCTCGGTCTTGGCGACAGCGAGTTGTTTGTTGCCGGGAAGGGCAATGGTCTGTTTTGCGGCCAGCAGTGAGGCGAGTGCCATTTTTCCGTCCTTGACGCGATAGCTGAACCGGATCGGGTCTCCGGAAACTTTCACATTGCCCATGGTTATGGGACCGAACAGGGCCCCGATGATATGGTTGGGATTCCAGGCCTGGCCGATCAGGCGCAGTTTGTCGGCTGCTATGCTGCTGCCGGCCAGTTCGGCGCTTACGCCTGTGCAGTCAAAATGAATACGAAAAGGATAGCCGCCCCAACTGCGCTCGCCGCATGTCAAACTGACATGGGTCGCCTCCAGTGTCGCCAGTTTCTGTTTGGCTTTGCCCAGGGCAATATACCAGTAAACACTCCATGCCAGTGCAATGCATAAAAAGACAATGAGCGGGGCCATCATCTTCAGTGGTGAGATGCGTTTTATCTCAAGGGGATTGTTCATGGTGCCGGGACCGGGAGATTAATATCAAATGAGTCAATAATAACTTCCTTTGATATTGTATGGTTGAACGTTTGATTCTCTGGCAATTTATCATGGTGTTTGCTGAAGCGGAAACAATGGGTCTGCTATGCACTCAATTGGATAAATATTTGGTAAGCAGATGAGCCTGGATTTTTGGGTGTTTGGATATGGGTCGCTGATGTGGCGGCCGGGGTTTGAGTTTGAGGAAAGCAGCGGTGCCATCATGCACGGTGTTCATCGCAGGCTGTGTATCTATTCACATGTGCATCGCGGTACGCCGGACAAACCCGGCATGGTCCTGGGGCTTGATCGCGGGGGGTCATGCAGAGGTATCGGATATCGTGTGGCCGCCAGCAAACGGGATGACACCATCGCCTATCTGCGCGAGCGCGAACAGGTGACGATGATCTACAAGGAACGCTGGCGGGACATGCTGATTGATCGTGACGGAACATCTCACAAGGTGAATGCACTGGTATATCTGGTTGATCAGGACCATGTGCAGTATGCCGGTAAAAGATCAGCCGAAGAGCTGTTGCCGTTTGTCCTACAGGGACATGGCAAGGGTGGTCCATGCATTGACTATATTGCCTCGACCCTGGACCACATCGAAGAACTGGGCTTCAGGGATCGGCACCTTTCGGAAGTACTGACGCTTGCCCGAAACCAGCGAGCGTGAAAAACCCGCCTATCCAGCAACACGGGTTCAGAACCTGATATGGTTGCTCCAATGTTTTTAAAATGATCAGGTTCATGATTTTTGGTTGAAACAACTAAAAATCATCCTGATCTCGTGGGCCAAATCAACCCATCGGCGTTTGTTGCAAGGTTCGCACTATGCGCCTGGCCGAGTGAGCTGACTTGGTTCCTTCAAATGTTTCAAATTAGGTGGGGCCTGACCCTAGGCAGCCATGTCTGAAAACAATGGAAGCGTGGACTGAACAAAACGGACAGTGTCGCGAACCGGTAAAGGACGGCAAATAGCGGGTGCATCGGTTGCATCCAGCTCAAGGGATGCAGCGAGATCGTCATAAACACGCAATGTCTGGCTTTCATCACCTGCCAGCAGGTGCACGTGAATTTCACAGGCACCGTCTGTCATTTCGGTCGGTAAGGGGAAATCCCACAAGGGTGAAAACCGTCCCATGCGAACCGGTACCCGTGTCCCGCTTTCAAGACGGCGGACCATTACATAAATGGCACCCGGCAAAGGCGGGCAGTTTTCGGTGCTGTAGACCGAATGGATATAACGCTTGCCAGACAATCCGGTCCAGAACCAGAATCTGTCACTGAACTCGTTTTCCAGCTCGGCACTTGCGCTAAATCCCATGGTCTCTCTCCTGTTCTTTCGATGAGAACAAAAGTAGAACAAAAAGCTGTTCAGGTCAAGATGAAAAACACCTGGTTAGCCGCATTTGGAATATCCGCAAGCCATGCAAGTGGCGCAACCTTCCTGAAAAACCAGGGAAAACTCGTTGCATTTGGGACATTGCGGACCGGTGGGCCTCGTATTATCGCCCACCGCCAGGCGCTGAGCATCGACCTCCGCCGGATCAGTGCTGGACAGGTTTTTCACATTCTTGAGAAAGCCGGTCGCCAGCATATGCTTTTCTATAACGCCGCCAATGGCAGCCAGCAGTGAAGGTACATACCGGCCTTCCATCCAGTGGCCGCCACGCGGGTCGAACACGGCTTTTAATTCCTCGACGACAAAGGACACATCGCCACCGCGCCTGAACACGGCGGAGATCATGCGGGTCAGCGCCACGGTCCAGGCATAGTGTTCCATGTTCTTTGAATTGATGAAGATTTCAAACGGCCGCCTGCGGTCATTTTCGATGATGTCGTTGAGCGTAATATAGATGGCGTGATCGCTGTCACCCCATTTCAGCTTGTAGGTGAAGCCCGGCAGGACAGGATCACGATCAAGCGGCTGGCGCATGTAGAAAATGCCGGCTTCATTCTGACCAACCGGTGCGGCAGGTGCTTCGAGCGGCAATGCAGCTTGTGCTTCCGACGCATCGTCTGCTGCGGTCTCCGACAAGACCGAACCGGTGATGTCATTGGGCCTGTAGGTTGTGCATCCTTTCAGTCCAAGCTCCCAGGCTTGCATATAGACACCGCTGAAATCGGCGAAAGAGATATCTTCCGGGCAGTTGACGGTTTTGGAAATGGAACTGTCGACATGGGCCTGCAGGGCGGCCTGCATAACCAGATGATGATGCGGCGAAAGCTCAGCCGTGGTTACGAATGCATCCGGCAGGTCGGTTTCGTCACCCCGCAGGGCGCGAAACGCCCGCAGCGCATAGTCTTCAACCTGCTCGATACGGTGGCTGCCGTCCGGTTGCAGGACCTTGCGGTTGTAATTCAGGGAAAATACCGGCTCGACGCCGGATGACACATTGCCGGCAAACAGGGATATGGTACCGGTTGGTGCAATTGACGTTACAAGGGCATTGCGGATGCCGTTTGTCCTGATTGCATCGCGCACCTCGTCATCAAGGTCGCGGACATGGCCTGAAGCCAGATACTCTTCAACATCGAAAAGCGGGAAAGAGCCTTTTTCGGCTGCAAGGTGGGAGCTTGCCAGATAAGCGGCGCGCTCAATTGCCTGCATCCAGCTTTTTGCAGCACTTGCAGCGTCATCAGACCCATAGCGCAGCCCGCACATGGCAAGTGCATTGGCCAGCCCGGTGACGCCCAGGCCGATGCGCCGCTTGGCGCGGGCCTCCGCAGCCTGGGCTTGCAGCGGGTAATTTGAGACATCCACCACATTGTCCAGCATGCGCACGGCGATAGCGGTTATGCGCCTGACTTCTTGCATGTCCAGTTGTGTTGCATCGGAAAACGGCGCCGTCACCAGGCTTGCAAGATTGATTGAGCCGAGCAGGCAGGCGCCATAGGGCGGCAGCGGTTGTTCACCGCATGGATTGGTGGCGTGTATGGTCTCGCAGTAAGACAGATTGTTGCGCGCATTGATCCGGTCAATGAAAATCACGCCGGGTTCGGCATAGGCATAGGTTGCCTGCATGATCCGGTTCCACAGGTCACGGGCCCGGACGGTTTTGAAAACTGTCCCGTCGAATACCAGCGGCCAGTCCTCGTCAGCCTTTACAGCTGCCATGAACGGATCGGTGACCAGCACGGACAGGTTGAACATGCGAAGGCGTCGTGCCTCCTGCTTTGCCGTAATGAAATCCTCGATGTCGGGATGGTCACACCGCATGGTGGCCATCATGGCACCGCGCCGGGAGCCTGCCGACATGATGGTGCGGCACATGGCATCCCAGACATCCATGAAACTCAACGGACCGGAAGCATCTGCGCCAACGCCCTTGACCGGCGCGCCCTTGGGGCGAAGCGTGGAAAAGTCATGGCCTATGCCGCCGCCCTGCTGCATGGTCAGTGCGGCCTCGCGCAATCCATTGAAGATTGCGCCCATGTCGTCCTCGATGGTGCCCATGACAAAGCAGTTGAACAGCGTCACCGTGCGGTCAGTACCGGCACCGGCAATGATGCGGCCTGCCGGCAAAAACTTGTAGCCGGACATGACCTCGGCAAAGGCTTTTTCCCAGTGTGCCCTCACTTTTATCTTTTCAGGTGCCGCCAGTGCCTTGGCGACACGAGCCCAGGTATCGGCTACCGTTTGATCCACAGGAGCGCCGTCCGGAGACTTGAAGCGGTACTTCATGTCCCAGATTTCGCGGGAAATCGGGTCAAGTACAGTGTCTGTAGCCACAACGGTTGCTCACAACGGGTTTCCTGAACGGAATATCATCACACATCTTCATGGTTTGTTCTACCCAAAAGGCATTGCCAATCGATTAACCGGACCTGCCTTCGCTCACCAGCCGGCTGGTTGCCTCTTCGACAACCTCCTGCAGGCGGGCTGAAAACACCTTGCGGGCCAGACCGGCTTCGATCGGCGGCAGAAACTCTACGATGATCGTTCCTGGCCGCCGGATGAACCGGCGTCTTGGCCAGTACAGGCCGGAATTCAGCGCAAATGGCGTGCATGGCACACCGAGTTGCGTGTAGAGGGCCGTCGCGCCGGGCTTGTGGTTCGGCTCTGCGTCCGGCGCCATTCGCGTGCCTTCCGGAAATATGAGAACCTGGCGGCCTGCAGCAATCGCCTGTCTTGCATCCGCAATCATCTTCTTCAATGCGGACGGACCTGCTGTCCGGTTCACCGAGATCATCTTGAACTTGAGACAGAACCAGCCGAACACCGGAATGAAGGTCAACTCGCGTTTCAGCACCAGGGCAGGATCCGCCAACAGGGGAAGCAGGGCAAATATATCCCAGGCAGACTGATGCTTGCCGGCGAGCAGGCCGCCTGTCTGCGGTATATGCTCACGGCCGCGAACTTCTATGGTCGTGCCGGTGATCAGCCTCATCCACCAAAGTGACGAGCTTGCCCAAACCTTCAGGGCGGCTATGGACCAGCTTCTTGGTGTGAACATGAACCAGAAACCGAGCACCAGAAACAAGACGAGGTTGATGTAGAAAACCAGATTGAACAGTAAGGACCGAAACACCAGCACACCCAATTCTCCCTTACCGCATCCTGACCGCTTCTACTGTGTTAAAACAGCAGAGCAAGCAGGTATTTGATATATTCGCTGATCCACAAGCGAAGCATTGAAAACGATCGCGCCGGTTTCTTCACGTCACTGCTGGCAACCGGATAGGCCACCAGTTCGACATTCGGCATGGCCCGCGAGAATTCAACGATGGCCCGCAGAATATGGTAGTCGCTGGTGACGACCGCAATTTTTCTGAATTCATGTTTGGCCGCCCAGTTAGCTGCTTCTGCCGCATTGCCGCGAGTATCCGGCGCGCGTTTGTCCAGGTCCACGCAGCATTTGAACAGGCTGGCCTCGGCCTGGGTAATCCGGCTCAGTTGCCGGGCGGTGGTTGCCGGATAAACACCGGAGATCAACAGGCGCCTGGCGGTTTTCTGTTCAAGCAGACGAACCGCTGCGGGAATACGCTCCGGCCCGCCGGTCAGGACCACTATTCCATCAACCGACAGGTTTGCGGGCCTGATTATCTTGCGCGAATTTTCGGCGAATGACGCAAATCCTGCGGCCACCACAACAAGCAAACACAGAATAACGCCCAGTCCAGTCCACCAGCCACTGGCGCGTTTGGGCTGCGCATCGCCCAGATGCGTCTCAGTGCTGGGCTTTCCGGACGGGTCAGACATCAAAAACATCACCGGGTGAAATAAAACACTCTAGAGCGACATGGGTTCATAGAACCCATAAAGTTGCTCTAGCACTTTGACAACGATCAGTTTTATGGTTTTTGATTGGTTCAATCAAAAACCATACTGATCTAGCCTGCTGCTCCATGGCCTTTAACGGCGCAGCACAGGTTTATGCCGTGTCAGAACATGGCCTTCAAGACCCGTGATATGGAAATACGCGCCGTGATAAGTGAGATCACTGTAGCAACAACCGGCACGACAATAAAGGCGGCGTAATTCGCGCTGCTGGCGTCAAGCGGGTGATACAGAAATGCCTTTACCGGCTCCGACAGCCGGCCACTGCCCAAACCCAGGACAACAAAGGTGCCAAACCCCAACATGGATCCAATGAGACCGGCTTTCAATCCGGTGAGGCAGAACCGCCACAAGACCTCGCGCGAGATGAAGCTGTCGCGAGCACCCGCCAGATACAGGACCTCGATAACTTCCCGGTTTACCTCCATCGCGGCACGCGTCGCATAGATGACAAGCACAATCGCCGCGGTTGCAATCAGGCTGAGCACGGCGATGGCAAGCCAGGTAAGCGAGTCTGCCATGCTGATCAATTCAGCCTGCCAGCGCCGGTGGGTGTCCAGGGTGGCGGACGGTACTTCGGTGGCAAGGGTGGCGCGCAGCAATTCAAGATCAGGCGGAGATGACTTGTCGATACTGATATTGATCAGGCGCGGTATCGGCAGATCATCAAGTATGCCTGCCTCACCAAGCCAGGGTTCGAGCAGCTTGCGTGCTGCGGCCGGGCTGACGACATCAATGTCAGAAATTCCGGTCGTGGCGCGCAGTATGTCGGCAACCTTTTCCGCATCGCCATCTACATCGATACCATCTGCTGCGGAAATCTGCACCGTTACCTGGCTGGCAATTTGTGACGTCCAGTTGTCGACGGCGGTGTCAGTCATCAACAATGCACCAATTGCCAGGACGGCGAGGTAGCACATGGCAGCCATTGCCGTCATCAATGTCATGTGGGGCGCTGTTGCTTCGGGAATGACTTTGGAGCGCCCGTTGCCGACCACCTCAAATTTCGCATTGTCGCCGACATTGAAACCGGATGCGTGGCGATCGAATTTTTCTGCGCCGGCATTCTTGTTTATTGCCATGTTGTCCTGCCGTCTTCCAGCCGCACCACAGGCGCTTTTATGGTGTCCAGCAAATGAGTGTCGTGAGTTGCGATCAAAACCGTGGTGCCAAACTGATTGAGTTGCTGGAACAGACGCATCAGACGCAGCGCCAGTGCAGGGTCCACATTACCGGTCGGCTCGTCTGCGAGCAGCAGTTCCGGGCTTGAAATAACCGCACGCGCGATGGCGGCGCGTTGTTTTTCACCGCCAGACAACACTGCCGGATAAGCATTGGTGTGATGATCCAGGCCGACCCAGTCCAGCAGTTCAAGGACATTGTCGCGATAATCATTGAGTTTGTTGCCGCGAACCCGCAGGGGCAGTGCCACATTCTCAAACGTGGTCAGGTGATCCAGCAACCGGAACTCCTGAAACACAACGCCAATCCGCCGCCGCACATCCGGTACTTTGCCACGCCGCAACCCGTTGGTGTTTTCTCCGAACAGTGAAATCATGCCCCGGGTTGGCTTGAGCGCCAGAAACAGCATGCGCATAAGTGAGGTTTTGCCGGCGCCTGAAGCCCCGGTCAGAAAATTGAATGACCCTGTTTCAAGTGTCAGGTTGAGATCTTTCAGGATCTCCGGCCCATTGCCATAACGCAAACCGACATTTTCAAATCGAACGATCGACAAGCGGGTTCCTCAAGATCAGGCTGACATAGTGAAGTGTTTTAATACTGGACAGGCATTTACGCCGAATTAACCGTATTTCCGTTTTACTGTCGGTATCGAGAAGCAAGGTTTCTCTGGTCAGGCGAAAAAACCGCAATCACTGGCGCCTTATACCAGAAGAAGCCGAATCACCGGAACCGGACGTAACAGATGATAGTCTCCTGCCCCTCATGCGCAACCAAGTTTGAAATGCCAAATGAATCGGGCTCTGATGCGACCGTAATGCGATGCGGAAGCTGTGGCCATGGCTGGATCGAGGCGCATGCAACCGATGTAAGCGACCTTGTGCCAGTTCGCGCGCAGAGCAGCAAACCTGATGTTAGCGATGAAGACGCAGAAGCCCGGATCATTGCCGAAGCGCGCAAGATTGCCCGCGCTGCACAACATGCAGAACACAAGGCCAGGACTGCGCGTCAACGCCGCAGCACACAAATGCGAGGCTGGAGCGGCCTTGCTGCGGGAATTTGCCTGGTGCTTGGTGCGGTGGTTGCCATGCCCGAACGCATTGTGCAGGCTGCACCTGCGGCGGCGAAGCTGTACTCTCTTGCCGGCAAGACAGTGAATGTCTACGGCCTGAATATCTCGTCGATCCAGCAGCAGTACATGATCGTCAACGGCCAGGCGGTGCTGGCACTGCGCGGGCATATTGCAAATATCACCGATGAGGACCGTCGTGTACCCGCGCTGCGGTTTATACTCAGAAATGCAAGCGGCGAACAGCTTCACACCTGGACACTGAACAGTGTGGGCAAGGGCCCTATTGGCGCAGGCGTCGTCTCGTCATTCGTGACCCGGCTTGCAGCGCCGCCAGCAGGTGTGGAGAGTGTCGAGATTCGCTTTGCCAGACCCGGCGAAATCGGCTGAACTGCTGCCTGGGGTCCTGACCCTGGATCAGTATGGTTTTAATTGAATCAATCAAAAACCATAAAGCTGGTCGTTTCCAAAGTGCCAGAGCAACTTTATGGGTTCAATTGAGCCCATGTCGCTCTAGAATGATTATGACGATCTTGTCTGTGATCAGATGAGACAACCTCTGATTGCGGGATGAGTAGCCATGACCGGTATTACGATCGACGGGCACACAATCGAGATCGTGTTTAGTGAAACCGAGATTGCGGCCCGGGTAGCGGAAATTGCCCACGCGGTTGCCGGACGTGATCCTGAACGGCTCCTCGTTGTTCCTGTATTGAAGGGCAGCTTCATATTTGCAGCCGACCTGTTGCGCGCCATGCATGGCGCCGGGCTGTCGCCGGAAGTCGACTTCATGATGCTGGCCAGCTATCGCGCGCAAACCTCGTCATCGGGGCAGGTTGAGGTGTTGCGGGACATCCAGACAGACGTGACGGAGCGCGATGTCCTGTTGATTGACGACATTCTCGAATCAGGCAGAACGCTGGCATTTGCCAAGGACCTGCTGGCGGCACGTGGTGCCCGCCAGGTGCTGACCGCTGTGTTGCTTGACAAGCCGGGCCATCGGGCAGCTGAACTTGATGCCGATTTCACAGGGTTTGAATGCCCGGACAAATTTGTCGTTGGATACGGCATGGATATGGCCCATGCGTTCCGTGAATTGCCGTTTGTCGGCTATGTCACAAATCCCAAGTAACACGTCAAAAAACCAGTGCGGGACCCTTGCTGGTAGAGATCGCCTGCAAAACAGAAAAAGGCAGCTTTTCCGTGGAGGATAAGCTGCCTTCTCCGTTTTGGGACCAGCAGGAGAGGGGCAACCTGCCGGGACCTTTTCTTTCTGACCGGCCAGGGGAAACCGGTAAGAGCTTGACGAAACGCCGTCGCTTGAGGGGTCTGAGCTGTTGGCGTTTCTGTTGGTAATGACCATAGGCAGGGGTCGCAGGTGCAGATGTGCATTTTATCACATCGCAGGCACGGTGCGCTGAAACCTGCGCAAATCAGGGGTAAACAGTATGGGTGCGGCCGGTGCCAGCAACGGCGACATCGCTTCGATGAAACGCAAATCTTTCGTTAAGACGTTGAAGTTTATCAGGTTTTAAGGTCTGTAAAGCGTGCCGATTTTAGAGCACTATGGGTTCGATAGAACCCATAAACCTGATCTAGTACAGGCCCTTGAGCAGACGATCGATGTAGTCCAGCTCCAGTTTTGGCCTGCCTGCTTCATTGGCCCGCGAGCGGAGCGCATCGAGAATCCGTCTGGCACGTTCTACTTCGGCCTCCTGGGGCACCATGTTGTCGCGCTGGCCGTATTCTTCGCCCTGTGAGGGAAGCGGACGGCCCAGCGGGTCGCGCTGTTCGCCGCGGCCTTCACCATGGCGGCCGACATTACCTTCGTTGCCAGTGCCCTGCTGCATCAGTTGCTGGGCCATGTTGCGGGCACCTTCACGAAGCCCGCGCATGGCTTCGCCCTGGCTGCCCAGCGCCTCATCACGCTGACCCTGGCCCAATTCGCCTGCGGCTTCGCCCATCTGCTGCTGGGCCCGTCCCAGACCGTCAGGTGACTGCAGGCCCTGCTGCTGCATCTGTTCCATGAGGCGTTCAAGCATTTTACCCAGATCGCCCTGCTGCTGTGACAACTGGCCGTTGCCGGGTGTCTGTTGTTGGGACTGGCCACGCCCGCCCGGCTCCTGGCCCTGTTCGCCTTGCTGCTGGGACTGGTTTTGATCGCCTGAGCGCTGTTGGCCGTTTTGCGGCATCTGGAAGGTCTGGTCCATCAGTTGCTGCTGGCGGCGCATCATTTCCGAAAGCTGGTCCAGCATTTTCGCCATCGGCGATGTTCGCTGCGGATTGGCCTGGCGCCGGCCTGGCTGCAGGTTCTGCAGGATGTTTTCCAGTTCCGACAGCATTTGCTGAGCTGCATCGCGTGCACCCGACTTGGCAAGATTCTCAATCATGTCCATCATGCGCTGCAGATCCTGCGAGCGCACTTCCTGCTGGGCGCGGTTTTGCTGCTGCTGGTTTTGCGCTTGCGGATTGTTGCGCTGGTTTTCCTGCATCTGCTGCTGCATGGCCTGCAGATACTCGTTCATGGCTTCACGCAGCTGCTTCATCAGATCGGCGATTTTTTCTTCCGGTGCGCCTTCTGCAAGGGCCTTTTCAAGCTGCTTCTTGATTGCCTGCAGCTTCTTCAGTGAATCATGAAGATTGCCGCTTTCTATGGTCAGCGCAATTTCCCAAAGAGTGTCGGCAACCTGCTGGGACTCTTCATGGGTGCGTGCGCGATACAGCTTGGCGGCGGCATGCCGGATACCGAGATAGACGCCCGATTTCTCGATCACGCCTTTCGGCCATACCAGAATGGCAGACAGCGCACGGACCACATCACGCTGATTGTCCGGCTGGAAAAAGATGTTCTTGCGCTGCTCGACCAGAGCCTGGGCAAGCGGCTTGGAAAACTGGCGTTCCGGCAAGGCAAGCTTTACAACATCGCTGCGGCCGGTTTGGCCAGCCTGATCCATGCCTTCGATGACAACTTCAACCGGTAAACCGGCCCAGGGATGCGCTGTCAGATCCTGAAAGCTCTTGCCTTCTGCCTGCCTCGGATTGACCTTTCGCATTGAAATGGCAAATTCCGGCGCTTGCGACAGGAAAGGACTGTCAACATCGATCTTGTCGGCGTCCAAACCGTCACGGCGCAATGCAACCCGGCCGGACAACGACGTCACACCGTAATCATCTGTCACTTTCCACGGTAACGAGAACGCACCGGACGGGGTGATCTGTATTTGCTCGGGCACGGTTACCACAGGCGGCAGGTCCGCAATCACGTTTACGGTCCACATGCCAAGCTCACGGCCTGCGCCGCTAACCGAGACAATTGCTGATTTCTGGATTTTCGTGCGCAGTTCCTGTGTCGCAGACGGTGTTGCTACTGCCTGTTTTGCTGCACCGGCCCTGGGGCCGTCAGCTTCAAGTGTGTCAAAGACAGCTGGTGCCTCAGCGCTTGATGTGGGATCAGCCAAGGTAACCTTGAGATCGTCTGCGCCGTTCAGCCGAACCACCAGTTCAGAGCCTTGCGGAACAGAGATCACGGCGACTTCACTGGTAGCTGAAGCGGCTTGCGCGCGGCGTGTCAGCAGGACAGGCGGTTTGGCGGTGTAGGATGGCGGATTGAGCCATGCATCCATGGCTATCGCATTGACAGGAACCGGTGCGGTCACCGCAATAGCTTCGGCAATTTTCTCGCGCCAGGTACCGGCACTCAGGACGCCCGCTGCAATCAATGCAATCGCCAGGGCGTTGCGCAGGGCGTTCTGGTCGATGCGTGGCAACGGTGAACGCGGCGCACCGGCTTTCAGATCATGTAACTGTTTTGCCATGCGCCGGCGATGGGCCTGCCACAGCGCTTTTTGTTCAGGGCCCGCAGAGGTTTCATCAGCCAATGTGTCGGTCCAGCCGGATGCAGGCCGGTGCATTTTGCCTGATTTGCGTTCAATGCGTGCAAGGGCTGCTTCATCGGTGGGCCAGGACAGACTGCCCAGATTTTTTAATGAATACACAAATCCGGCACCGGCTGCGCCGAACGCGGTCAATTTCAACCAGACAGGCAGCAGGTTCAGTACGCCGGACAGCATGCACAGCAGCACAATTCCTGCAATCATCATTGCAGGGTAAAGCCGTTCAAGCAGGCGCTCCCAGTAGATCGATAGCTTGGCGAGCGAAACCTTGCGGGCAATTATGTGTGCCGGATCAAAATTCATGGCCTGATCATTCTAGCATAACAAGGCGAAAGCAAGGGCCATAGCGGCCAATTACTAGTGAGGTAAACGCAAAAGTGATCAGTTTGGATTTCGAGCGCGAGCTATTGTTGCCACCCGGCTAGCCGGTCCATGCCGATCAATGCCTCATAGGTTTGCCGGGGCCGGACAATGGCAAACCGCTCGCCATTTACCAGAACTTCCGGCACCAGCAACCTTGAATTGTAAGTTCCTGCCTGGACCGCACCGTAGGCGCCGGCAGTCATGACCGCAAGCAGGTCGCCTGATTTCACCGGCGGCATCTGACGGTTCTGGGCCAGATAGTCACCGGATTCACATACCGGGCCCACCACATCAGCGATCGATGTCGCACCTGACTGGTCCGGTTCTGAAACAGTGACGATATCGTGCCAGGCATCATACAGCGTCGGCCGGATCAGATCATTCATTGCGGCGTCCACGATGATGAACTTTTTGCCTTCCTGTTCTTTCACGTGAATGACGCGGGTGACCAGAATGCCGGCATTACCGGCAATCATGCGGCCGGGTTCCATGACAAACTTGCAGTCAAGATGGCCTAAGGTTTCACGTACCACAGCAGCATATTCATCCGGGTGCGGCGGCACATCATTGGTGCCGCGATAGGGAACGCCCAGTCCGCCGCCGAAATCAACGTGGGTGATGGCATGACCATCGTCGCGCAGTTGCTGCACCAGTTCGCCGAGCAGGGTATAAGCTTGGTGATAAGGCTCAAGGGTGGTGATCTGGGAGCCGATGTGCACATCGACACCACTGATCCGCAGGCCTGGCAGCAAAGCCGCCCGGGCATAGACTTCGCGCGCCCGGCTCATGGAAATGCCGAACTTGTTTTCCGACTTGCCGGTGGTTATTTTCGCGTGAGTTCTTGCGTCAACATCCGGGTTAACCCTGATGGAGATGGTTGCCGTTTCACCCAGGCGGCGGGCAACTTCAGACAAAAGCTCCAGCTCAGCTTCACTTTCAACATTGAAACAGGCAATTCCCTCGCGCAACGCATAAGACATCTCCGCCGCGGTCTTGCCAACGCCGGAAAAAACGATCTTCCGGGCAGGCACGCCGGCGGCACGGGCACGGCGCAACTCGCCTTCCGACACCACGTCCATGCCGGCACCGAGATCTGCAAGTGTCTTGATGACCGCCTGATTTGAGTTTGCCTTCATGGCATAGCAGATCGTCAGATCGAGATCGTGAAAAGCCGCTTTCAGGACCTCAAGATGCCGGGTGAACGTTGCCGTCGAGTAGCAGTAAAACGGGGTTTCCACGTCTTCAGCCAGTTCGGCAAGGTCAATGTCTTCAGCGTGAAGGGTGCCGTTTCGGTAGGTAAAATGATGCATGGATTAACCGGTCAAACTGCTGGATCTAAAGGTATCAGGGCAATGTTATGCGATCATCAGAACGCATATTGCACTACATGCGTGTCATGGTTGCCAAAGCCGCATGAACACGGATGATGGGTGACGATGTTCAGTTCGGTTTTATCAGCGGGTCAATGGCGGCAGGCTCATCCGGGTCAGGAACTGCAGCACCGGGTGGTGGTTCCAGAGGACCGCGTACACCGCATGCCGACAGCGAAATTGCCAGCAGGGCAAGAACGATAAGTTTGCGCAGTTCCATGGGTCCGATTCCAGACAATATTTCTTTCAGTTCGTTTCTTGTACCCTAAACCGGGGGTGCAGGCAAAGTGGCAAGTTGCGCATTAGAGCAACATGGGTTCACTTGAACCCATAAAGTTGCTCTAACACTTTAGAAACGATCAGGTTTATGATTTTTGCAGCCAAAAATCATCCTGATCTAGTTACCCCGCTTTGCAGTGACCGTCTGCACCTTTATCCAGTAACGTGGATTACGGGGCTCCGGCTGGTTGGGGAAGGTGACAATTTGCTCGCCCTGATAGTTTGCACCGGGCTTCAGCTGCAACGGGTCAAAACCAACTGTGCGTGTGCCGATCACGGTGCAATTGGCGTTGAGCTTGGCCGGGTCTACATCTGCCTGAACCACGTCATAAAATACCGGGCAGGAATACAGGATGACCTGCAAGGTCACGCTGGCGACGGTGAACTCCGTCGAGCGGTTGGTGAGCACTGTCTGCAATTGCCATCTGAACAGATCGGATACAACACGTTCCCGGCCGGCGCTGTCAAAAACAGTTCGGCTCGGGTTGGTCAGGCTTGTTTGGCCAATGGCGATGTCGGTTGTTTTCACCGCGCCATATGTCAGGCTTTCCTGCTTGCGGACCTCGGAAAACCTGTCAGAGGTCTTGATATCGGCTTCGATATCCCGCTGGGTAAGCGTGAATATCAGCATGAATACGCCGAACACTATGGTGGCGAATGCCAGCAGGCCACGCCGCCACACTCTGTTGGTGACGAACAGCCAGATTACAGCGATCAACAGCAGATAAATTACCAGCCAGCGCATGCGTTACCTCTTTTCCGGCAAATAAGATATTGCTCGGCACCAATCACTTAGTCATTAACTGTCCGGTATGCAATTCATGTACAGTGCGGCCAAACATCCATTATGGCGACCATGCCTGAAAACCCGCCATCGATGATATTTTTGTGATAACGGGCATTTGGGAAGCTTTGGATTGTTACAATGATTTCACGACGGCAGTTCCTCAAGATTATGGGTGGCGGGTTCATCGCTTCAGCCGCTTTGAGCACTTATGCATTTGCTGTTGAGCCGCTGTACCGGCTGCGACTTACGACATACAGGTTTACGCCGCCAAACTGGAGTGCCGGACTGAAACTTCGCGTGGCACTGGTTGCCGACGTTCATGCCTGCAAACCCTGGATGACCATTGAGCGCATCGAAGAGATTGTTGCAAGGACAAACGATCTCAAGCCCGACCTGATCTTGCTGCTGGGTGATTACAGCGCCGGCATGAACCTGGTAACGGATTATGTGCACTCCAAGGCGTGGGCCCCCGCACTGGGCAAACTCAAGGCATCTTCAGGGGTTTACTCGGTTCTGGGCAATCATGACTGGTGGGAGGACAAGAGCGCGCAGCGGGCAGGCCACGGGCCCACCTTCGGCCAGTTGGCTTTGCAGAGGGTCGGAGTACCGGTTCTGGAAAATGACGCCGTCAGGCTTTTGAAGGATGACAAGCCCTTCTGGATAGCCGGCCTGGGAGATCAGCTCGCTTTGCTGCCACACGCTAAATATGGTCGGCGCCATTGGCAGGGGGTGGATGATCTTGATGGCACCCTGGCCAAAATTACCGATACGGCGCCGGTGTTGCTGATGACGCATGAACCGGACATTTTTCCCAATATTCCGAACCGTGTCTCGGTGACCATGTCAGGTCACACCCATGGCGGGCAGGTCCGGCTTTTCGGCTATTCACCGATAGTGCCTTCGCGATACAAGAACCGGTATGCTTATGGGCATGTTGTCGAAAATGGCCGTCATCTGATCGTTTCGGGCGGGCTTGGGTGCTCAATTGCACCAATACGATTTGGCTCTCCGCCCGAGATCGTCTTGCTTGAGCTGGGGGAAAACCAGGCAGTATGAGCCGGGTCAGGCCAGATCAGGATGATTTTTGGTTGAATCAACCAAAAGGCATCAACCTGATCGTCTCCAAAGTGCTATAGCAACTTTACGGGTTCGTACGAACCCATGTTGCTATAGAATTTTCAACCAGCGCTTGGCCTCGCGTTTTACGTTTGCAGGTGCCGTCCCGCCAAAACTCCTGCGTGAACCGGCGGATGCGTGCGGCGTCAACACCTTGAACACATCTGAGGTAATGCGTTGCTCGACACTTTGCATATCCTGAAGGCTTAATCCGCCCAGTTCCACACCCCTGTTTTCTGCCATCGCAACCAGCGTGCCGGTGATGTGGTGGGCATCCCTGAACGGCATGGCCAGAACCCGCACCAGCCAGTCCGCAAGATCGGTTGCAGTTGAGTATCCGGCACCGGCTGCGGCTGCCAGCTTGTCTGTTACAGGTTCCATGTCGGAGACCATGCCGGTCATGGCCGCAATCGCCAGTGACAGCGCATCAATGGCGTCAAAGGCCGGCTCCTTGTCTTCCTGCATGTCTTTGGAATAGGCCAGCGGCAAGCCTTTCATGACCAGCAAAAGGCTGGTGAATGCACCCAGAATACGACCGGGTTTGGCACGAATAAGCTCGGCTGCATCGGGGTTTTTCTTTTGCGGCATGATCGATGAACCGGTGGTGAACCGGTCCGACAGCCTGACAAAACCGAATTGCGGTGTCGACCAGATGACCAGCTCTTCGGCAAATCGCGACAGGTGCATGGCACAGATCGAGGCTGCTGCAAGGGTTTCCAGCACGAAATCACGGTCTGCCACGCTGTCAAGCGAGTTACGTGTCGGGCGATCAAACCCAAGCGTTTTTGCGGTCATGGTGCGATCAATCGGAAACGATGTACCGGCCAGTGCGGCAGCTCCCAGCGGGCTTTCGTTCAGTCTTTTGCGGGCGTCGGCAAAACGTGAGCGGTCACGCGCAATCATTTCCACATAGGCCAGCAGGTGATGACCGAAGGTTACCGGTTGTGCGGTCTGCAGGTGGGTGAAGCCCGGCATGACCGCATCGGCATGTGCCAGCGCCTTTTTGGCGAACGCGCGCTGCAGGCCCAATAGCTGTTCATCAAACATGTCCAGGCAATCACGGACGTAGAGCTTGAAATCCGTGGCCACCTGATCATTGCGGGACCGGGCCGTGTGCAGCCTGCCGGCGGCGTCGCCAATGCGATCCTTCAGGGCTGATTCCACATTCATGTGAATGTCTTCAAGCGCTGCCGAAAACGTGAACTGGCCCGCTTCAATATCCTTGCCGATGGCCTTGAGGCCACCCACGATGTCACGGACATCTGATTTGGCAATGATGCCGCATTCCCCCAACATGGTGGCATGGGCTATCGAACCTGCGATATCCTGTGCAAAAAGACGCTGATCAAAGCTGATCGAGGCATTGATCTTTTCCATTATCTCATCGGGACCGGTGTTGAACCTGCCGCCCCACATCTTATTTGTCATCTATGACCTGCCATCAGTTTGCATGTTCAAAACCCACAAGCCCGGAATAACCATGACCAGCAACAACCCCAAGCCACAACCGTCATCATCCCGAAACAAGATGCTCGGCATCGTTGCGGCCGGCCTTGCGGTTGCCGTAGGCGGGGTTTACGCGATGTTGGGCAGCAATGGCAATGAAGAGCTTAGCCAAAAAACCGTTGAGGTGACCGCACCTGCCTCATCGGACAGCACAGCTTCGAAACTGGACAAGTCTTTATCCACCGGTGCAATGGCGGCATTTGTGTTCAAGAAGGACCGGCCCGAGGTTGTGACCGGCGACTTCAAGGATGCCGTCGGCAAGACAATTGACATGAGCAACTGGAAAGGCCGGGTTGCGCTGGTTAATCTGTGGGCGACCTGGTGCGGGCCGTGCCGTGCAGAAATGCCCGATCTGGCCAAGCTTCAGGAACTTTACGGCGGCGATCAGTTTGAAGTTGTGGCGCTCAGCGTTGATCTGAAAGGCGCAGAAGCGTCATCTGCATTCCTGAAGGAGATCAAGGCCGACAATCTTGCGCTTTATGTCGACCAGACGAGCAAGGCCATGAAAAAACTCGGTGCATACGGGTTGCCTCTGACGGTGCTGGTTGACCGCGAGGGCCGGGAAATCGGCCGCCTGCTCGGGCCGGCTCACTGGGTAACAGACGACGCCAAACGGTTGATCGAAGCTGCAATAGCAGAAAAGCCGCAATCCTGATCGTTTCTATTTATGAGCCCATGACCTAGCGGGGCTGTTGTGCGAGCCACGTACGTGCCGTGTCCAGATTTGGCAGGCGGCGCCAGCCGACAGGTGTTTCAACTGCAACTGAGCCATCTTCCAGCGTCATTGCCAGATGTCCGTCAATATTGAACTCGTCAATGGCAAGCGGCCATCCGCGCGGGTCAGATGTATCCGGTATGATCGGGGGGGGCGGCGGTGCGTAGGGCGCTGGTTCGAAAGGTTTTTGCGCGGACGCTTGATCTGCGATGTCATCCTTGTCTTCGTTACCATCAAGCTCCAGTGCTGCCAATTCATCCTCTGTAGGTGGAGTTGGCTGCATTGGCGGCAGATCATCATCGCCGGTTGCGGCGACTATCATGGCCCCGCCGGTAATCGGACCGCTGTCCAACAGTTTTGCCGTATTGTTGGCGGTTATGATCATGGCCTTTGCCATCGTCGCGTTGATGACACACAGCAGGCCGAGTGTAAGAGTTGCTGCACCGCCTGCCATCAACGGACCGCCGGCGGCGATACCGAAATCACTCTGCATCAAAAGATAAATGCCGTAACCCAAAAGGCCGCCGCCGCCGAGCACGGCCAGCCATCCCAACGCCCCCACAAGACCAGCGATACCGCGGCCGGATGTCACTTCTTCAGACATATATGTACCCCCGTACCAAAACCCTCAGCATCAGTTGATCACAAAACTGCCTTTTGGGCAATTCGTCATCTGGTCGGGACGGGCGTCTCGCCACGATAGTCATAGAAACCACGATTGGTTTTGCGGCCAAGCCAGCCAGCTTCGACATATTTCACCAGCAACGGGCACGGCCGGTACTTGCTGTCGGCAAGTCCGTCAAACAGCACCTGCATGATGGACAGGCAGGTATCAAGTCCGATAAAATCAGCCAGTTCCAGTGGCCCCATCGGATGATTTGCCCCGAGTTTCATGGCTTTGTCGATGGCTTCCACCGACCCGACGCCTTCGTACAGCGTGTAAACGGCCTCGTTGATCATCGGCAACAAAACCCGGTTCACGATGAATGCCGGGAAATCTTCTGCGACCGCCACAGACTTGTCCATGGTGCCGACAAATTCACGCACTTCCTGGAAAATTTCATCGGCTGTGGCAATGCCTCGAATAAGCTCTACCAGTTCCATCACCGGTACCGGGTTCATGAAATGAATGCCCATGAACCGTTCCGGCCGGTCTGTTCCGGCAGCCAGCCGGGTGATGGAAATCGAGGATGTATTTGAGCCGATCATGGCGTCTGGTTTCAGGTGCGGGCAAAGATCGTTGAATATCTTGCGTTTTACGTCTTCATCTTCAACGGCTGATTCAATAACCAGATCAACGTCACCAAATTTTTCAAAACTGCCATAAGGCGCAATCCGCTCAAGCGCTGCCTTGCGGTCTGTTTCTGCAATCTTTTCCGATTTGACCTGCCGGGCCATATTGCCATTGATGGTGGCAAGCCCTTCTTCGATCTTGTCTGTCGATATGTCGTACAAACCCACGTCATAGCCGGACAATGCGCAAACATGTGCGATGCCTGAGCCCATCTGGCCCGCACCGATAATCCCGATTTTCCTGATCGTCATATTATTCTATGTCTCTTCATATCGCGAAGTTCGGGAGCCTATCTCGGGTATTGCCGCGCTGCAAGAGAGTTTATCGCACTGCAATATAAAACCCGCCTGACGTTTCCGCCAGACGGGTTGGGATGTGTTTTTTGAGACTCTGCAGCCTCTGGCGCTCAAATTCTAGTAACCGGCTTTTGCCAGTTCCTCGTCGAGGGCCGGCACGGCTTCGAACAGGTCGGCAACAAGACCATAGTCAGCCACCTGGAAGATCGGCGCTTCTTCGTCCTTGTTGATGGCTACGATAACTTTTGAGTCCTTCATACCTGCAAGATGCTGAATGGCTCCGGAAATGCCGACGGCGATGTACAGGTCAGGTGCGACCACTTTGCCGGTCTGGCCAACCTGGTAATCGTTCGGCACATAGCCCGCGTCAACCGCAGCGCGTGATGCGCCAACGGCAGCATTGAGCTTGTCGGCAACTTTTTCCAGCATGGCGAAGTTTTCACCGTTCTGCATGCCGCGTCCGCCGGACACGATAATGCCGGCAGAGGTCAGTTCCGGCCGGTCGGACTTGGACAGGTTTTCACTGACATAGGAGGTAAGGCCGGGATCGGCAGGCGCATCGATCTTTTCAATTGCTGCAGAACCACCGGTACCGGCAGACTCAAACGATGCAGTCAGGACGGTAATGATTTTCTTGGCACCTGTTGCCTGAACGGTCTGCACCGCATTGCCGGCATAGATCGGACGTTCAAATGTATCGGCGCTGTTTACCGCAATGATGCCGGAGACCTGCATTTCGTCAAGCAGGGCCGCGACACGCGGGGACACGTTTTTGCCGTTGGTTGTTGCAGGTGCGACCATGGCGTCGTGATCTGCCATCAGGCCGACAATGAGCGCAGCCATTGGTTCAGCCAGCGAGCGTTCAAACATTGCATCATCGCAGTGCAGAACCTTTTTTACACCGGCAAGCCCTGCGGCTTCCTTGGCGGCACCGTCTGCATTGTGTCCTGCCACGAGTACATGGATGTCACCGCCCATTTGGGTGGCGGCGGTCAGTGCCTTGTGGGTTGCGTCCTTGAGACCTGCATTGTCATGCTCGGCTATGAGGAGAATGGCCATGATCAGATAACTCCTGCTTCGTTCTTCAGCTTGTCAACAAGCTCGGCAACCGAAGCCACTTTCTTGCCGCCCTGGCGTGCCGGTGGCTCAACGGTCGTTACAACTTTCAGTTTCGGTGCCAGATCAACACCCATGTCTGCGGCGATCTTTTCATCAAGCGGCTTCTTCTTGGCTTTCATGATGTTCGGCAGTGACGCATAACGTGGCTGGTTGAGACGCAGGTCGGTGGTGACGATCATCGGCATCTTGACCTTGATGGTCTGCAGACCGCCGTCGATTTCACGGGTAATGTCTGCACTGTCACCGTTCAGTTCGATGTTTGAGGCGAACGTGGCCTGCGACCAGCCCATCAGGGCAGACAGCATCTGACCGGTCTGGTTGCAGTCGTCGTCAATGGCCTGTTTGCCAAGGATGACCAGATCAGGTTTCTCTTCTTCGATGACAGCCTTGAGAAGCTTGGCAACGCCAAGTGGTTCAACATACTCGTCATGCTTGATAAGGATGCCGCGGTCGGCACCCATTGCAAGCGCGGTACGGATGGTTTCCTGTGCCTGCTGAGGGCCGACCGAGACTGCAATAACCTCTGTTGCAGTACCGGCTTCCCTGAGGCGAAGGGCTTCTTCCACGGCGATTTCGTCGAAGGGGTTCATCGACATTTTGACATTGGCCAGTTCGACACCCGAACCATCGGCCTTGACGCGGATCTTGACATTATAGTCAACCACCCGCTTGACAGCGACCAGTACTTTCATTTGAGGCAATCTCTCTCGTTAATGGTGACCGCAGCCCAATTGGGTAGCGCCCGTGAATTCAGCCGCCACAAGCAAATAGTGCGAGGCGTGGCCGGGACCCTATTGGCCAGTTATCGGGTCCGTCAATGCGATAGTCGTCAATTTGGGGTCAATTGCGACTTCTGGTCACTGTTTTTCAGCACAATTGGCATGACAGGAGGTTATCGCTCAGGCCGCTCTTGCTCCCAGGGTATTCCTGAATAGGGCGGCAACCAGAAAACCGGTTGCAAACCCGCCTATGTGCGCCCACCAGGCCACGATCACCTCGCCTTTGGACTCGTCGAGATAAAGCGACAGAAACTGGAAGCCGATCCAGGCGGCCAGGGCCCAGCCGGCAGATATGCGCAACGGGATTTTCATGAACAGCAGAACCCACACACGCGCTTTTGGATACAGCACCAGATAGGCTCCCAAAATTCCCGATACCGCACCTGATGCGCCGACCAGTGGCGCCGTTGAATCAGGATTGGCAATCACATGGGCAGATGCAGCAACGATACCGCACACGAAGTACAGCACCAGAAATCCGAAATGGCCGAATGCATCTTCTACATTGTCGGCAAAAACCCACAGGAATGCCATGTTTGCCAGCAAATGCATCCAACCGCCATGTATGAAGGTGTAGGTGATGAGCGTCAGCGGTTCAGGAATGTTGGCCAGAGACATTTCGCTGAACGACAGATTGCCGATTTCACCGGGCACCATGCCAAGTGATGTTGCAAAGGCAAGCTGGCTCATGCCGAGATTGCCGTACTGCATAATCAGATACACACCTACGTTGACTATGATCAGCGCGCCGGTCACAAACTGGAAGCGGATGACTGTTAAAGGCGTATTGTCGTGCAGTGGCAAAAACATATGGTTGGTCCCAGCTAGTTTTGAGTTGCGCCAGGTTGCCACAATACATCGCCGTTATGGCGGGCATTTACCCAGCGGCTTGCCACAAACAGGAAGTCGGACAGCCTGTTGAGATAGGTCGAGGCTTCCAGGGACACCTGCTCTCCGGGCATGGAGGCAAGCTCGACAATATGACGTTCAGCGCGGCGACATACGGTGCGGGCCTGATGCAGACAGGCTGCTGCGGGATGACCGCCTGGCAAGACGAAAGACCGCAACGGTTCCAGCTTGTCATTCAACTGGTCAATTTCAGTTTCCAGACGATCGACCTGATTTTGCTTGATGCGTAATGGTTCCCAGGCGAGTTCCTCGCCGGTATCCGGCGTGCACAGATCAGCCCCAAGGTCGAACATGTCATTCTGGATGCGTGCCAGCATGGCATCAAGCTCGCTCATGTCGTCGCCGGCAGTATGCAGCCGAACAACGCCGAGGACGGAGTTGGCTTCATCTACCGTGCCATAGCTGGCGATGCGAGCATGGAATTTGGGTAACCGCTGGCCGGTCGACAGCGCCGTGGTCCCGTCATCCCCGGTCTTGGTATAAATCTTGTTCAGAACCACCATCGCACCAGTACCTGTCTGTCGCTTTGTTGTTGTGCAGATTGGCCGGACTGTACGCATCTGAATCAGGTCAGTCTACCCGCAGAACACGCGCCGGGTTGGCGCGCAAGGCTGACCATGTCGTGATCAGTCCTGCTGCCACCGTAACAGCAAGTGCGACCAGAGCGGTGGCTACCGCAATCAGGCCGGAAAATTGCCACTCAAGCCCCAGTATCCGGGTGATGATCGCCCACGCACTCAAGCTGCCCGCTATAATGGCAAAGCCCGCTGTTGCCAGCCCAAGCAACGCATATTCAATGACCAGCGCCTGCAACAATTGCGAGCGGGTTGCGCCATAGGTTTTCAGAACAACCGCATCATAGATGCGACCGGACAGCCCGGTCGCCAGGGCGCCGCCGAGGACCAGGATGCCGGCCAGCACGGTAATGGCATTGGCGCCGCGAATTGCGGTGATGAGTTTGCCCATGAGCGAGTTTATGGCATCCAGTGCGTCGCGTACCCGGATTGACGTTATGGTGGGGTAGGGCCTGGAAACCGCCTTGAGAATATCGAGTTCACGTGCCGGGTCGGCCTGAGCTGTGACAACAAACATGTGCGGTGCGCCTGCAAAGGTGTTCGGTGAAAACACCATCACGAAGTTGATCTGCAGGGAGCGCCAGTCAACGGCCCGAAAATTTGCCACTTGTGCGGTGATTTCCCGGCCCAGCACGTTGACGCTGACAGTGTCGTCTGTTTTCAGGCCGATGCCCTCAGCGATATCGGCGGAAAACGATACCAGCGGTTTGCCGGAATAATCCGGCGGCCACCAATCGCCTTCAGTCAGTTGGCCGCCTTCGGGCGCGGTGGCCGAATAGGTGATGCCGCGATCACCGCGCAATGCCCATGCAGCGTCGGCGCTGACCTTGACTTTAGCGGCCGGCACACCGTTGACCTTCACAATACGGCCGCGCAGCATGGGAGCCCGGCTGACTGCTGAAGCACCTGATTGTTCCAGGGTTTTACCGAATTGATCGGCTTCGCTGGAGTGAACGTCCAGAAAGAAGAAACTGGGCGCACGATCGGGCAGATTGTCTCTCAGCTCCTTGGAAATATTGCTGTCGATGAGTGACAGGCTGACGAACAGCGTCAGGCCCAGACCAAGCGACAGCACGACGGACGGCGTCGGGGTTCCGGGCCGGTGCAGATTGGCAATGGCCAGACGCATCACGGCTGATCTGGCGTGGGTGGTGCGCGAGGCGGTCCACATCATCAACCGGGCCATGCCGGTCAGGATGGCAAAGCTGGCCACGATGCCCGCAGCATAGCCATAAGTGATGCGCGGATCCGGGAATGCGGTGAGTGTCAGGATGAAGATGCCCACAAGCGCGGTGGCAATGACCACCCATGAAGCAGGCCCGGGCCAGGCGATTTTGCTGGTCAGCATGTCGCGAAACAGGGCACTGGGCGGAATGCGGCCGGCGCGCGCAAGCGGCCATACCGCAAACGCGATGACAATCAGATAGCCGAACAGTCCGGCGCGAATAACCGGCCACGGCTCGATGCCGACAGACACCGGGATCGGCAGCAGGCCTGACAACAGCGCCCCTGCCAGCGGTGGCGTGGCGAGACCGGCCAGCACGCCGATAATGATTCCGCCGGTGGCGACGATGAGCACCTCCATGAAGTAGGTCCAGAACACCAGCCGTGCAGAAGCGCCAAGACACTTCAGCGTTGCAATGTTTTTGGTGCGCCGTTCCAGAAACGCCTTGACCGCGTTTGCCACCCCAACCCCACCGACGATGAGCGACGTCAGGCCGACAAGAGACAGAAAAAAGGTGAGCCGGTCGATGAAGCGGCGCACACCGGGCGCTGCGTTTTCGCGTGACCGCACCCGCCATCCCTGATCCTGCAGAACAGGTTCAGCCTGTCCCACTATCTCCTTGACCTGTGCATCGTTTGCCGGTTGCGGTAGTGCCACCCGGTAGCGCCAGTTGATCAGGCTGCCGGGGCGTGAAAGGCCTGTAGCAGCCAGCGCATCGGTTGAAATCATCAGGCGCGGGCCAAGCACGAACCCGTCGGAAATCCGGTCCGGTTCACGGACGATGGCAGCATTGATCACAAAATCCGAGGTACCCACCCGGACAGTGTCTCCAACCTTGAGATCAAGACGCGCAAGCAGGGCTGTTTCAACCACGGTGCCGGCCCGGCCTGACGCGTCAGGCTGCAAGGCATCGCTGAGAGGTATTTCCGGATCGAGCTGCAACCGGCCGTAAAGCGGGTAGGCGTCGTCAACGACCTTCACCTCGACAAGGGCCGATGATTTGTCGGGAACAGCAGCCATGGCGCGCAGTGTGGCGACCTTGCTGACCCGGCCTGCTGTTGCGATAAAGTTGCGCTGCTCGCTGCTTGGCGTGTCGTAAAGCGTGGAAAACTCCACATCTCCACCCATCAGCGAGCGGCCTTCATCGGCAATGCCGGTGTTGAGTGCCGACGAAAGCGCGCCGACCACCGCAATGGCGCTGACGCCAAGGATCAGGCAGGCCAGAAATATCCGAAAGCCCTGAAGTCCGGACCGTAACTCACGCAGGGCAAGGCGCAGCGCCATTGACAGAATGTGCATCATGACCGCGGGACATTGTCTGTGTGGATCAGGCCATCCCTGATTTCGATGGTTCTTGAACACCGCGCGGCCAGATCGGGATCATGGGTTACCAGCACCAGTGTCGTCTCACCGGATGATTGCAGATCGAACAACAGGTCCATGATGGTATGGCCTGTTTCCTGATCAAGATTGCCGGTGGGTTCGTCTGCCAGAATGATGTTGGCGCCTGCTGCCAGCGCACGGGCTATCGCGACACGCTGCTGCTCGCCACCTGACAATTGGCCGGGATAGTGATCCAGACGATGCTCAAGGCCGACGCGCTTGAGTTGTTGTCTGGCCAAGTCGAAGGCGTTCCCGGTACCACGCAGTTCCAGCGGTACGGCAACATTTTCCAGTGCGGTCATGGCGGGGATCAGGTGGAATGACTGGAACACGATGCCGATATTGTCGCGGCGAAACACCGCCAACTGGTCTTCATTGAGCCCGTTCAGGGTCTGTGACGCCACTTGCACGGTACCGCCGGTTGCCGCCTCGAGACCTGCAATCACCATGAGAAGCGTTGTCTTGCCGGAACCTGACGGGCCGATCACGGAAACAGCTTCACCGTTCGAGATGGCAACATCGATGCCTTTGAGGATTTCGACAGGGCCTGCGCGAGACGGCAGGGTGACCTGTACTGCGTCAAGCCGCACTGCGTCGCGCTTGCCGGGAAGTCCGGAAATACCAGATTCGATTTTGTCTACACGAGCGTCCATGAGCTTCCTAACGTTTGTGTGTTCGGTTCAGACCACGTCTTGTTGCGGGTGAGTTTCGTTTCTATGTGTGTACCAGACGTAATCATGCAAGGGATTCCGACGTATCATGCAATCATATTCACGACGCCACGCGGTAAAACTGCTGGCGGCAGCCTTTCTGATACCTCTGGCGACGCCTGCATCGGCGGAACAGGCCTTCTCGATTGTTGCCCTGGGCGACAGCCTGACCGCCGGGCATGGCCTGCCGCGCGAAGATGCATTTACCACGCGCCTGGAACAGCGCCTGAAGGCAAACGGGTTGAATGTCGAGATTGTCAATGCGGGCGTGTCCGGGGACACCAGCAAGGGCGGGCTGGCGAGAATTGACTGGTCGGTGCCGGATGGTTCCGGCCTGGTGATCGTCGAACTGGGGGCCAATGACGCGCTGCGTGGCATCTCGCCGGCAGAAACCGCAAAGAATCTCGATGCGATTATCGCCCGCCTCAGGCAACGTGGCATTGCCGTACTGCTGACCGGCATGCTGGCGCCGCCCAACATGGGCAAGGATTACGAAGCCGCCTTTAATGCGATTTATCCGAAACTGGCGGAAAAGCACGATGTGGACCTGTATCCATTTTTTCTGGACGGGGTCGTGGCAGATCCGAAACTCAATCAGGCGGACGGTATTCACCCGAATGCGGCCGGTACGGCCGTTATTGTTGAGCGATTGTCACCAATGGTCGACAAACTTGTACGCTCACTTGCATCGTGACTTGAGATTGTCATGTGCTGAGGTTTAGCCTTGGTATGCGACACTGATTCGGCGATAGCACAGGAGGGACTTATCATGCCTCGACTGTTCACTGGCGTAGAACTACCACCAGATGTGGGCCAGGATCTGGCAATCATGCAAGGCGGCATTGAAGGTGCCCGCTGGATTGACCCGGACAACTACCATCTCACTTTGCGGTTTATTGGCGATATTTCCGACCGCGCGGCCGATGAGCTGACGGGCGAACTGCAACGCGTCGTTGCGATGCCCGCGTTCAATATCGCGCTTGCAGGCATGGGGGTGTTTGGAACAAAGAAACCTCATTCTCTCTATGTGAAAGTGGAGGAAAGCCCGGATCTTCGGCGTTTGCAGGCAATGCATGAGCGGGTTTGCCAGTCATTGGGCATGCCGCCGGAGCAGCGTAAATTCACCCCTCACGTCACAATTGCCCGGTTGCGCGGAGCCATGCCGAGACAGGTGCAGGCATATGTCGGTGCCCATAACCTGTATCGTTCGCGGGTTTTCGATGTCAGCCAGTTTGTACTGTTTTCAGCCCGGTCATCGCGCGGCGGCGGGCCATACGGGCGGGAGGAGATTTATCCTTTAGCTCGTGCGGAAATGTGAGTGACGAGGCCACGGGCTGCCAGTTCTATCAGGTCGAGCGCATGGTCAAAGCCGTCCTCGCCACCATAATAGGGGTCGGGCACTTCGCGGACGGGGAGTTCTCCGGCGAATTCCAGGAATAAATGCACCCTGCCTGTTGAGCCGTCAGGTTGCAGTTCGCGCAGACGGGCATAATTGTTCCGGTCCATGGCGGCGATAATGTCGAACCGGTCAAAGTCGGCAGTCTCGACCTGCCGGGCACGCTGACCGGATATGTCCATATCGCGCATCAGGGCAGCCTTGACGGCGCGCGGGTCAGGCGAACCGCCGACATGCCAGCCGCTGGTGCCGGCGCTGTCTGTTGCTATGTGGGCCAGGCCCGCTTCATCGAGAGCCAGGCGCATGGCACCTTCGGCCATGGGCGAGCGGCAGATGTTTCCAAGACAGACGAGAAGGATGCTTTTCATAAGCGTTTTCGATAACCTCGCGTGAAATATTGTAAAGGATAATCAGTAATGGCGGAAAAACTTCAAGGCCCGGACCGGGACAAGGCATTGGCGGACCTCACAGGGTGGGCCGATGTGGACGGCCGTGATGCGATCTCGAAAACCTTTGTATTCAGTAATTTCAACGAGGCATTCGGCTGGATGAGCCGGGTCGCCATGCAGGCGGAGAAACTCGACCACCATCCTGAATGGAGCAATGTCTACAAAACCGTCCACGTGACACTTGCGACGCACGATGCAGGCGGGTTAACCAATCTGGACGTCAAACTGGCGCGATTCATGGATAAGTGTACTATGATCTGAACAAAACTTAATCCTGACCGGACTTGTCAGGCTTGATGTTTAACTCCATATTCCAGCTTGTATAAACCCATTCTCCAAGGGAGTTGAAAATGGCAGACCTTAAATACCAATCCCAGGCCCCTGCAGGCAGGCGGGCGCAAGAGATTGACGAGGGCCTGCGGTCCTACATGCTTGGCGTCTACAATTACATGGCGCTCGGCGTTGCGGCTACGGCCATCATAACCTTGTTCGTGGCGTCCTCGCCTCAACTGCTGCAGTTGGCTTCATCGCTCAGATGGGTGTTCTTCATCGGCATTCTGGGCATGGGCTGGTTTGCTCCGCGCCTGATGTTCTCTAACAGCGCGGCTGTTGCCCATGGTGCTTTCTGGGGCTACTGCGCCCTGTGGGGTATCGGCATCGCGCCGATGGTTGGCCACTATATGGGGGTTGATCCCGGTATGGTTGTCCAGGCATTCGGTATTGCTGCTGCCACATTCGGTGCCACCAGCCTGTTTGGTTATATCACCAAGCGCAGCCTGTCCGGTCTCGGCACATTCTTCATGATTGCCACCATCGGCATCATTATCGCCATGGTCGTGAATGCGCTGTTTATCGGCTCTATTGGTTTTAGCCTGGTTGTGTCGGTTATCACAGTGCTGCTGTTTGCCGGCATCACGGCTTATGAGACCCAGATGATCAAGGAAATGTACGTGGAAGGCGATGGCACGGCCACAGCCCGCGGCAAGTCGATCTTCGGTGCCTTCATGCTGTATGGCAGCTTCATCACCATGTTCATCCATATCCTGAACATTCTCGGGATCATGAACTCGGATTGACGCTGACAAGCTGATCTGACTAACATTACAGACCCCCGCCGTGCTGCTGCACGGCGGGGGTTTTGCTGTTCGGGCTTAGGGTCAGGACCCTAAGGCTGGCAAAGAATCAGTAAACTAGAGCATTTTTCACTTAGATAGAATCGCTTGACCGTTTTTCTGCGTTCGCTGGCAAGGCGCGGTTCCCGCCGTGGTCCGGTTGACCATAAGGGAGCCGCAACGCGGTCCAGCGGGCGCAGAAAAACGGCCTTCGGTGGACCAAATCAGCCCATCGGCGTTGTTGCAAAGCTTGCCCGATGCTCCGCATCGCGCTTCACTTTGCGCCTAGCTGAATGAGCTGATTTGATACCATCAAACGCCTCTATCTAAGTGAAAAATGCTCTAGGCGCTGACCAGTTTTGGCTTTTTCAGCAGAACCTTCAGAACCTGCCCCAGATCATGGCCGCGGCGCAGGATCAGTCCGCCAGGGGCAGTGACCGAATACACACCTTGTTTGCGGGCCAGCTTCGGGTTCTTTTCGATGCGGTACAACGGCTGTTCGGAGCTGCGCCGGAACACGGCAAACACGGCGTGTTCCCTGGTGAAATCCATGGCGTAATCACGCCATTCTCCCGCTGCTACCTTGCTCCCGTAAAGATTGAGGATTGTTGCAAGTTCCGTCCTGTTAAATGCGACCTGGGTGGGCTTTTTTGCATGCAGGGGTTGCTTTTCTTGCGCGTCATCATTTGCCTGCGGGTTGGCATACGCTGCCCCCAACGCAACAATCTCTGGCTCTTCGCTCATCCAACCTCCGCTTAACTGTTTGTATTAAGGCTGTAATATCTTTGGCGCGAATGCAAATCCAGTCAAGACCGATTGGTAGCATTGGGTGCTGAAACCGGAGGTTGCGTCACGCAAAGATAATGAAACTGCCCAATTCCAGACACAAATAGACCCAAGAATCGTCAGGAACTCGGAACAGTATTCACTTGTTGCCTCAAGGTCCGGCTCCAGATCGTTTCGGATATCTCAGCCCCCCAGCCCCCCGTGGCGAATTAGGAGCCGGACCTGTTTTTTAAGTTAGTGAGTTTGTGAGTTGCGTTTGATTTTAGCCTCGTAAGGCCTGTTAATCAGTTTAGTGAGTAAATTACGGCGGCACGCGACGGGCCGCTGTTTTCTTTTGTACGCATATGTTTCATGCCGGGCTTGATCTGACATGGCAACATTCCGATATTCTGCTACACCCAATATTCATTTCTGCAACTCCGGCCAGGCGACTGTCCGGGCTTGCAGTGCATTGGTATGTTCAACCGGGAGGCAATCGTTCAACATGTCCAGCAGCACAACAGACACAGGCGCCAAGCCAAAGGAATTCCAGGCCGAAGTGGCCAAGCTTCTGCACCTGATGGTGCATTCGGTGTACTCGGAACGAGAGGTGTTTCTGCGCGAGCTGATCTCCAATGCCTCAGATGCGTGCGACAAGCTTCGCTATGAGGCGTTGAAGAACGACAAGCTGATGCAGGCAGGCGGTGACCTGCGCATCACCATCGGCCTGGACAAAAAGGCCAAAACACTGACCGTTGCCGATACAGGTATCGGCATGGATGCGAAAGAGCTGGCAGATAATCTGGGCACCATTGCGCGCTCCGGCACACAAGCCTTCATGGAGCAGATCGAGACGGCCAAGCAAAAAAGCGACAAGGACGTAAATCTGATCGGCCAGTTTGGCGTCGGTTTCTATTCCTCATTCATGATCGCCGAACATGTTGATGTGGTGTCGCGCAAGGCCGGCACGAAGAAGGCCAGTATCTGGAGTTCTGACGGCACCGGCACCTATACGGTTTCTGAATACAAGGGCGAGGATGCGCCGGAACGCGGAACCTCCATCCGTTTGAAGTTGCGCAAGGATGCCAAGGAATTCCTGGAAGACCAGCGCCTGCAATACATTGTGCGGACCTATTCCGACCACGTCAGCCATCCGATCTACCTCGGCGACGAGCAGGTCAATTCCGGCAGTGCAATCTGGGCGCGCAGCAAGTCTGACGTTACCGAAGAGCAGCATCGTGAGTTTTTTGGCCATGTTGCCGGTGTCATTGGTGATCCGGCCATGACAATCCACTACCGGGCAGAAGGCCGTAACGAATACTCGGTATTGCTGTATGTGCCCGGCGAAAAACCCTTTGACCTGTTTGATGCCGAGCGCAAGGGAAAGCAAAAACTTTATGTGCGGCGGGTCTTCATCACCGATGAAGCGGAGATGCTGCCGTCCTATTTGCGGTTCGTGCGTGGTGTGATCGACAGCGAAGACATGCCCCTGAACATTTCCCGCGAAATGCTGCAGGACAACCCGACGGTCCATACAATCCGCAAGGCTGTCAGCAAGCGCGTGCTCACGGAGCTGAAAAAATGCGCTGACAAGAAACCGGAGGTGTTCACAAACATCTGGTCGGCATTCGGCCCGGTGATCAAGGAAGGCCTTTATGAAGACATGGAACGCCGTGATCAGCTTTATGACATCTGCCGGTTCCGTTCCACGACCAGCGAAGGCAAGGAAACGGTGGGGCTGGCCGATTACGTTTCGCGCATGAAGGAAAACCAGTCCGGGATCTACTACCTCACAGGTGACGATGTCGCCAAAGCGGAAGTCAGTCCGCAGCTCGAAGGCTACAGAGCACGCGGTATTGAGGTGCTGCTGCTGACCGATCCGGTGGATGCATTCTGGGTGCGCACCTCGCTTGGCTTTGACGGCAAGCCGTTCAAGTCGGTGACGCAAGGTGGCGCTGATCTGGATGCGGTTCCGCTTGAAGACAACAAAGACAAAAAGGACCAGGCGGATGATGCGGCCACTGCCAGCCTTGTCACAGCCCTGAAAACAGCGCTGGGTGATGCGGTACAGGACGTTGCAAAGTCCAATCGGCTGACGTTGTCTCCGGTTTGTATTGTGGCGGGTGACCAGGGCCTTGACCGGACCCTGGAAAAATATCTGGCGCAACAGCAAGGCAAGTCGTCAATTTCCGCACCGGTGCTGGAGATCAATCCGGACCATGTGCTGATTGCCAAGCTGGCTGAGCGTGCCGGCAAGGGCGAGGACATGGGCGAAGCAGCGAAGCTGCTGCTTGATCAGGCTGTAATCCTTGAAGGGGAAGTGCCTGCAGATGCAGCCGGATTTGCAGATCGCCTGTCGAAACTGATGCAGCAGGTGTATGATTGACGCCATATCAGGATGACTGTTGGTCGTTACAACCAGCAGTCATAAACCTGATGGTTTCATCAATTCAGGCTGCTTTTTTCTGCATCAGGCCGCGATTGACCAGTGTCTCGGCAATCTGAACCGTGTTCAATGCAGCGCCCTTGCGCAGATTATCCGACACGCACCAAAGGTTCAGACCATTGTCGATGGTGGCGTCTTCGCGGATGCGCGAGACGAAGGTGGCATAATCACCGACGCACTCAACCGGTGTCACGTAACCGCCATCCTCGCGCTTGTCGATCACCAGCAGGCCGGGTGCTTCGCGCAGGATGTTGCGTGCCTCATCGGCACTGATTTCGCGTTCAAATTCGATATTGACAGCTTCGGAATGGCCGACAAACACCGGCACCCGGACACAGGTTGCCGTGAGCTTGATCTTGGGGTCGAGAATTTTCTTGGTTTCGGCCACCATCTTCCATTCTTCCTTGGTGTCACCGGAATCCATGAACACATCAATATGCGGTATGACGTTGAAGGCGATCTGCTTTGTGAACTTTTCAGCCGTCGGCGCATCGGTAACGAAAATCCCCTTGGTCTGGGTCCACAGCTCGTCCATGCCTGCCTTGCCGGCACCGGACACGGACTGGTAGGTGGCGACCACGACGCGCTTGATCTTTGCAGCGTCATGCAGCGGTTTCAGGGCCACCACAAGCTGGGCTGTCGAACAGTTCGGGTTGGCAATAATGTTCTTGCGGTCATTGCGCGCCATGTACTCTACCAGCACATGTGCGTTGACTTCCGGCACGATCAGCGGCACTTCGGCGTCATAGCGGAAGGCAGACGAGTTATCGATGACAATCGGGCCCATCTTGCCGATCCTGGGCGACCACAGTTTTGAGGTCTCGCCACCGGCGGACATCAGGACAAAATCGACGGTTGAGAAATCAAAGGTTTCCAGATCCTGGCATTTCAGGATCTTGTCGCCGAACGACACTTCGCGGCCAACCGAGCGGCGCGAGGCGATGGCGTGGACTTTCCCTACAGGGAATTCACGTTCAGCCAGTATGTTCATCATCTCCATGCCAACATTGCCGGTGGCACCAACGATAGCGATATTGTAGCTCATCTGAACTCGTCTCCAGGATGACCCTGCTCCCGCCCCAGGAACTTGAGGGGCCTTTTCGGGTCTTGGCTTCCGGCGCAATCTCCCACGGGAGACAAGGCCGGGAGGTAACGCAAGGTTATGTCGTTGTTTTGACGGTTTTCGATTTGACTGTCTTGGTCAGGCCAGCCGTCATCGTGCCGCCGGTGAGGGCGGTTGCTGTGACGTCTGTTTTAACCTGCATCTGCATAGCCAGATCATTTCCTTGCGAAGTGTCCCGCGTGGACAATTCGGCTTGTAGCAGTTTTCGCAAAACAGTCAATGAAGAGTGTTCGGTTTGCTTAAGCGATTGCGTCCAGTTCTGCCAGGATGGCATCACCCATTTCAACCGTGCCGACCTGTTTCATGCCGTCCTGCATGATGTCACCGGTGCGCAGACCTTTGTCGAGGGTCGATGCGATGGCAGTTTCAATTTTGCCGGCCCACTCGCCCATGCCGAATGAATAGCGCAGGCACATGGCAAATGACGCGATCATGGCAATCGGATTTGCGAGGCCCTGGCCTGCAATATCCGGTGCCGAGCCGTGGACCGGTTCGTAAAGGGCTTTACGCAAACCGGTTTTCTCATCAACCGCGCCGAGGGAGGCCGACGGCAACATGCCAAGTGACCCGGTCAGCATGGCAGCCACGTCAGACAGGATGTCGCCAAACAGGTTGTCCGTCAAAATGACGTCGAACTGTTTGGGCGTACGCACCAGCTGCATTGCACCTGCGTCGGCCAGCATGTGGGACAGGTTGACGTCTTCGAAGCCGTCCTTGTGGGTCTGGGTAACGATCTCGTTCCACAGCACACCGGACTTCATGACATTGCGCTTTTCCATGGAGCACACGGCATTGTTGCGGGTGCGGGCCAGTTCAAAGGCAACGCGTGAAATGCGGTCGATCTCGTAGCTCTCGTAAACCTGGGTGTCGACAGCCCGCTTCTGGCCATTGCCCAGATCCGTGATCTCTTTTGGCTCTCCAAAATACACACCACCGGTGAGTTCGCGCAGGATGAGAATGTCGAGGCCTTCAACCAGTTCCTTTTTCAGCGATGATGCATCGGCCAGGGCCGGGTACACGATTGCGGGCCGCAGGTTGGCATATAAGGCCAGATCCTTGCGCAAGCGCAGCAGGCCCGCCTCAGGGCGCTTGTCGTAAGGAACCGTATCCCATTTGGGCCCACCCACAGCACCAAAGATAATGGCGTCGGCGGCCATGGCCTTTTCCATGTCAGCATCAGAAATGCTTTCGCCATGGGCATCAAAGGCCGATCCACCCACAAGACCTTCGTCCAGATCAAAGGACGCGATGCCCTTGTCCTGGAACCACTGAATGACCCTACGGACTTCGCCCATAACCTCTGGACCAATGCCGTCGCCGGGAAGAAGGAAAAGTTTGTGTGTTGCCATGATAATCTCAGCCTTTGTATGGGGATTTAACTGTTGGCGATTGGGTACTGTGTGACGGCGGGCTTGGCAAGAGGCAAGGTGGTTGGATTAGGGTTGGCGCTGGTTTAGGTGAGTTTATGTCGCTCACGCCAGCAGCCTGACGGCTGCGCTCCGCGGGGGCGCACTTCGTGCGGCGCGCAGTCGTGCTTGCCTCGACACTTCGTGCCTCGGAGGGAGTATATCAAAACGGTTGTGCTGAACTCTGAAACTAGGCCCGACGGGCCTCGGGCCGGTCAGGCCCGCCCCCGCGGAGCGCAGCCGAAGGCTGCTGGCGTGAGCGATATAAAACCAAACCTCTCATCACACCAATCTCCTCCTCAACCGCTTCATCCACATGAACCGTACATGAACGCCAGGCTCAGGTTCGGTTCAGGGGCTTGCCACTAGATTGGGGACAGTTGATTTGAAGACCAGCTGCTCCGGCAACGGGGCGCCACACGAAACAAAAACTGAAAACCAGACTTAGGAGACGACCCATGTTCAAGAAAACCGCCATCGCCGCCATTGCCGCCCTGACCATCGCTGCCGCATCGGCTTCACCTGCACAGGCCCTGTCCAAGAAGGGTGCTTTCTTCCTCGGCCTCGGCAGCGCTGCTGCCATCGGTATCGCTTCTGCCCATGCCCATGGCGGATATTATGGTGATCGCGGCCATGGATATCGTGGTGGCCGTCATTACCGCCGTTCAGCGCGGCGCTGCGCCCGCCGGTTCGGCTGGCACACATTCCGCTGGGAGCGCTGCATGTACCGCCGCGGGTACTGATTAAAAGCTTACCAGATTTGAATGAAGACACCGCCGGAAATTTCCGGCGGTGTTTTTGTGTTTGGGTGTTGGTTTATTTCGCTCACGCGAGTTGGCTGGCATTTTATTGGTCGAACAGCTTGGCTGCCTTCGGCGGGCCGTTCTCCGACCATGAAAACCCGTTTTCACGGGAACGACGGTAGTGATGAACGCCAGTCCGAAGCACTGAAGGTGCTGAGGCAAGGCCGACCGGCCGTCGCACGTAGTGCGCCCCCGCGGAGCGCAGCCGCAAGGCTGCTTGCGTGAGCGATAAAAAACTGCTCCGCGTGACAAAGTTTCAACCCTGTTTCTACCCGCCCAACGCCTTCAGCACCGCCATGGACGGCCTGCCGTTCTGTTTCATGCCGGCCTTGGCCTGCACATTCTTGATGGCTTTGATGGTTATGGGGCCGATTTTGCCGTCTGCCTCGCCTATGTCGTAGCCCGCAGCCAGCAGCAGCTTCTGCAGTTGCAACCGCTGGGCCCTCGTGAGGCCGGGGTCATTCGTCGGCCAGCGCGTTACCAGTGGGCCTTTTCCTTTGAGCCGGTCGGACAAGTGTCCGATGGCAAGTGCATAGGATTCAGCGGCATTATAGGAATACAGCGCGTTGAAGTTGCGTGTCACCAGGAAGGCTGGCCCGGATTTGCCCGCCGGCAACAGCAGGCCTACCGAGTAATTGCTTTTGAGCAGTGAGCCGTCGACATTGGTGACGCCGCGTTTCGCCCATGTCTGAACAGATGCCCGGCGCTTGCGGCCGCTGGGGCCCTTGTACCCGTTGGGCAGTTTCACCTCAAAGCCCCATGGTTCATTGGACCGCCATCCGGCCTTCACCATGAAATTGGCGGTGGATGCCAGTGCATCCGGTATGGAATTAACCAGGTCACGGCGGCCATCACGGTCGAAATCAACAGCAAGCCGCTGGTAGGTTTCGGGAATGAATTGTGTCTGACCGAATGCGGAGGCCCAGGATGAATACAGGTCGTCCAGGCGCACATCGCCATTTTGCACCAGTTTCAATCCGGCAACGAGCTGGCGGGTAAACAATCTCTTTTTGCGGTTTGCACAGATCAGATTGGCCATGGCATGAGGCAGGAAGAACTCGCCTCTTATCTGGCCATAGTCGCTCTCAATTCCCCAGAGGGCTGCGATGATGTAACGATCGACTCCATACTTCTTTTCTACTGCGGCCAGCGTCGAAGCGTGTTTGTCCATGTTCGCCTTGCCATCGGCAATGCGGGCCGGGTCCACCAGGAAGGCCATATAGTCCCAGATTCTGGTCCTGAACTCCGGCTGCGAGCGGGAGAATCGTACGACTTTTTCATTGAACTTGGCGCCGTCCAGGGCCTTGTCGACGAGTGATGGTTTTACACCGGCGCGTTTGACGGTCTTTTTGATATTGGCAAGGCATGCCTTGGACACTTTAGCCTGCGCAGGGACGCTCATGCCCGCCAGCAGGGTCAGAGCCAGGGCAGCGGGTAACATGCGCATCATGTGAGATGTCTCCTGACGATGATCAGGCCCAGGGGCGGGCGTCAGCCATCTTTGCTTCATAGGCATCAATTGAGGCCATTTTCTCAAACGTCAGGCCAATGTCATCCAGGCCGTTGAGCAGGCAGTGCTTGCGGAACGGGTCGAGATCAAACTTGACCACACCGCCATCGGGCCCGCGTATCTCCTGCGCTTCAAGATCAACGGTCACCGTGGCGTTGGCACCGCGCCGAGCATCATCCATCAGCTTGTCGACGTCTTCCTGGGGCAGCTTGATGGGCAGGATACCGTTCTTGAAACAGTTATTGTAGAAGATGTCGGCAAACGATGTTGAGATCACGCAGCGGATGCCGAAATCGAGCAGCGCCCACGGCGCATGCTCGCGCGATGAGCCGCAGCCGAAATTGTCGCCGGCAACCAGTATCTGCGCATTGCGCCAGGCCGGCTGGTTCAGGGTGAAATCAGGATTTTCCGAGCCATCGTCATTGTAGCGCATTTCATAAAACAGCGACTTGCCGAGACCGGTGCGCTTGATGGTTTTCAGAAACTGTTTCGGAATGATCATGTCGGTGTCGACATTGGTGGTTGGCAGCGGGGCTGCGACGCCGGTCAGTGTGGTGAACTTTTCCATCAGGCTGGTCCTTCAGGTGAAATCAAATGGCTTAAATGATGTGTGCCGTGTGATTGGGACAAGGTCAAGTATTGCCTTGCTTTGCTCGCAGGTCAGGCAGGCCGATACCGGTTGTTTCAAAGCCGCCGTCTACCGACAGGACCTGGCCGTTGATATAGCTGGCCTTGTCTGAAATCAGAAAATATATCGCTTCGGCAATCTCGCGTTCTTCGCCATAGCGGTTGAGCGGAATTGAATCATGATAGCTTTGCCGGATGACGGCGTCATGGACCTTTTTCGCCATTTCGGTGTCGACAGGACCCGGACATACGCAGTTTACCCTGACGCCCTGATTGCCGTACTCGGCCGCCTGCTGCTTGGTGAGGTGAATGACACCTGCCTTGGAGGTGCCATAGGCCACCCGCAAGGTCGAGGCGCGATGACCTGAGATCGATGCGATATTGACGATCGCACCACCGCCGGAACGCAGCATGACCGGCACCGCAGACTGAACAGTCAGGAACGGACCGGACAGATTGGTGGCCATGATCGCCTGCCAGACCTCAAAGCCGGTCTGGGCGATGGGGCCGAAGTCGGCGATGCCGGCATTGTTGACGAGGCCGTCGAGGCGGCCGAAGTGAGCTGCGGTCTGATCGATGGCGCGCTGTACCTGGTCGGGATCGGATACATCGCAGTCGATGCATAGACCTGTGTCGGCGGGAATTGTCTTTTCAGCAGCGCCAAGCGTCTCGTGATTATTGTCGATCAGGGCAACGCGCCAGCCGTTTTCAAGGAACAGCCTGGCAGTGGTCAGGCCGATGCCGCGGGCAGCGCCGGTGACGAGGCAGACATTGGACGAGGCAGATGTCATGGATTAGCTACATCTCGCTCTAGATAACGCCGTAGCGGCGCAGAAAATAATAGATCAGGTACGCACCAAGCAGGTAGGCGACGCTGCGCCCGATACGTTTTCCCCACATTTCAATGTTATCTTCAGGTTCGTCATCGGCGACGGTCCCGGTGCCGAGTAATTTTTCCGACTGCTCGCCGAGACGCTTGAGATCAGCCTGCGCCTTGCGAACGGCTTCGTCATTGCGGTCGGGTTTGCGCGCCATTACTGCACCGTGCGCGGTTGCGGCGTTGACGCCTCGATCTCGGCTTCAAGCTGGGCAACCAGTTCTTCTGACAGTTCAAGCTGATGGGCTGCTTCATGAACCATGACCTGGGTCAGGACGGCAGACAGTTCGTCGCCCTGTTCAACCCAGTAATCCAGAACCGCCCTGCGGTACAATACGAACATCGGATGGCCGGCATCGGATTCCCGCAACAGACCCATAATGTCGAACGGTGTTTCGCTGCCGATCTCGTCCATGGTTTCATCGTCGGGAAACTCCTCGACGGTGATGGCGATTTCACCGGTCATCTTGCGCAGGGTTTGCGGCACCTGCTCCCAGGTCTTACGCGCAAGATGTGAGAGATCCGCGGCAGAAGGCGCACGCATGTGCGACCAGCGGCTGTCATTGTGGAACGGTGAATTCATGGGTTCGATGATGCCAGCACGGCGCGCGTATTACCAGAACCATTGTCCGGCCTGATCGTCACGTCATGCTGTATGTTTTACTGTTGCGACTTTTCCCGCATCGCTCGCGATGCATAAAGCGTTAGGAATTATCAGGACATGCTTGCAGCGGCATAAGCCATCATGGCGCCGGATGCAAGTGTTGCTACAACAAGAAAAACCAGCACACGGCGAAGAAAGCGGGTGTCGGCAGCAGGTGTCGTCGTGGACATAAGTTCCCCAATACTCAAAAACACGAACAGGCTCACAAGGGATACGCAAATTCGTTTTGACCGGCATTGCCCCAAACCGGATTAATATGGTTTGCAACATATTAACAGATGATACGCAAGGGTGAACCGCAAGTTATCTCAAGTCAGTGTGCGGACATCGACAAAATGGCCTGCAATAGCGGCTGCAGCAGCCATCGCAGGAGACACCAGATGGGTCCGGCCCTTGAAACCCTGGCGGCCTTCAAAGTTGCGGTTTGACGTGGATGCACAGCGCTGACCGGGCTTGAGCTGATCAGGGTTCATGCCAAGACACATGGAACAGCCCGGCTCACGCCATTCAAAGCCTGCAGCGGTGAATATCCGGTCCAGGCCTTCGGCTTCCGCCTGGGCTTTCACAACACCGGAGCCGGGTACGATCATGGCGTAATCCAGCCGCTCGGAGATCTTCTTGCCTTCGATGATGCGGGCAGCTTCGCGCAAATCCTCGATACGACCATTGGTGCACGACCCGATCCACACGACATCAAGACCAATGTCGGTTATTTTGGTGCCGGGAGCCAGGCCCATATAGTCCAGCGCACGTTGCTTGGAGACCCGTTTTGCTTCGTCCGCAATATCTTCAGGATTCGGCACGGTTCCTGCCACGGAGATGACATCCTCAGGTGATGTGCCCCACGACACGATCGGCGGCAGCGAAGCGGCATCCAGGGTGATGACTTCATCGAAATGGGCACCGTCATCGGAGAACAGGGTTTCCCAGTACGCCATCGCGGTGTCCCAGTTGGCGCCCGACGGCGACATGGGACGGCCCTTCAGGTACTCGTAGGCCTTTTCGTCAGGGGCAATCATACCGGCGCGCGCGCCACCTTCGATGGTCATGTTGCAGACCGTCATGCGGCCTTCCATGGACAGGTCGCGGACTGCTTCTCCGGTAAATTCGATGACGTGGCCGGTGCCGCCGGCTGTGCCGATTTCACCAATAACCGCCAGGATGATGTCTTTTGCCGTCGCACCTTTGGCCAGTTTGCCGTCAACCTGCACTTTCATGTTGCGGGCCTTTTTCTGGATCAGCGTCTGGGTTGCCAGAACGTGTTCCACTTCCGAGGTGCCGATGCCGTGGGCCAGTGCGCCAAAAGCCCCGTGGGTTGAGGTGTGGCTGTCTCCGCATACAATGGTGGTGCCGGGCAATGTGAAACCCTGTTCCGGGCCAATAATGTGCACAATGCCCTGGCGTGCATCTGTCTCGGAGAAGTACTGCACGCCAAACTCGGCGGCGTTCTTTGCCAGTGTTTCGACCTGAATGCGGCTTTCTTCTTCCGCAATACCTTTTGAACGGTCGGTGGTCGGCACGTTGTGGTCAACAACAGCCAGGGTTTTTTCAGGTGCGCGGACACTGCGTCCTGTCATGCGCAAGCCTTCAAAAGCCTGCGGGCTGGTCACTTCGTGTACCAGGTGACGGTCGATATAGAGCAGGCACGTGCCGTCATCGGCCTCATGAACCAGGTGATCGTCCCAGATTTTGTCATACAAGGTGCGTGGGCCAGCCATGAAAATCCTCAAGTGATTTAAAAGTGTTCAGAATTGGTCGCAAACTAGCGAGGCCGGGCGCATTTGTCATCTGGAAATGGTTCGCGGTCGCACGATTCAGCAATTGCACCATCGTGGGTCGGCAGGTTGGTTCGCCGGTTCATCAGCCGCGAAGCCGGGCTGTCGAAATTTGACCCATCAACCACCATAATTGGCGCTGATTTCCGCCCTTCGTGTTTGTTAATTCAGGTCCACGCAGGAGTTCTCATCATTGCGGGCAGGCCAGATGGCTCGTCGATTTTTCCGTTGAACCAAGCGCAGCCGGTATGGCTTGCAGTGGTGGTAACGGGAATAAAGACGGGAGTTCATCACTATTCGGATCGAAAATCCGATACAAGGTCTGCCTGTCTCAAGTGCAGCAAAGCGACGGCATTGGATGTTGAAAACCGAAACCCTCCTTTGTGCACGAGAGGAACTGCTGCATGACCACGCTCACTGTCCTTACTATATTGCGGCTGGTGCATCTTACGGGGCTGATTATGGGGTTGGGCGGTGCGTTGCTGGCTGATTACACGATCTTCTCGCGTGGCGTCATCCGCCCTGTTGACGACTACACGATTTCTCAGACCAGATTTCTCTCACACATTGTTGCGATCGGGCTTTGCATTCTATGGGCCAGCGGATTTGCCCTGATAATGGTCAAACTCCAGCTGCAGCCGGACTTCATGCACAATCCCAAGGTCTGGGCCAAGATTGTCATTGTCGTACTGCTCACGATCAATGGTTTTCTGGTACACAAACTTATTCTGCCGCTTCTGGTCCAGTCGGTGGGACGCAGGCTGTTCGACGGCACAACCGCACGCCAGATCGCCGGCATGACATTCCTGGGCAGCGTCTCACTGGTGTCATGGTCGTTGCCGTTCATACTGGGCAAGGCGTCCGGTCTGAATTTCATAACTCCAATGTCATCGATCCTGGCAACTTATCTGGCATGTATCCTGGCTGTCTGGCTCGGCCTGTTTGCCTTCATGAACTGCATTCGAAGTATCCAGCTACTGGCTGCAAAACAATCGATTGATCCGGCTATGGCTGCAAAGAGCTGGGACGAGCAAATTGCCGTCTTGCGTGAGGGCGCAGTGATCGACACAAGGCGCGAGGCTGACCGGATCAGGGATCTTGTGCACTTTCGAAGCTAGCTGCGGTCGTGACCATCCAGCAGCGTGCGATGGGCGGTTCGTTTTACGGTTTCAATGTATTGCGCCTGCGATTGACCGCATTCCTGGGTCAGCTGCTCCCAGTTTCGAACGGACAGCAATGTCCACAGAATGTCCGTGGCCTGTTTCACTGGAAGATCGCGCGCCAGACTTCCGTCATTGTTGGCTGCATTGATCGCAGCCACACAGCCATGGCGAACAGCCTGCATGCGATCGTTCCAGGCGAGGTTTGCGGCCTGATCAGTGTCTTTCAGGGCCAGCAGGGCTTTTGCGATGCCATGGATTTCGGGAATGTAGTTTCCCCAGGCATCGATAAAGGCGTCCAGGCGGTCCATCCCGTTCGCGGTTTCCCGGCTCAATGCGAGACGCTTATCTATTCCCTTGATGTCATCAAGATACCGGGTGGTGGCAATGAGTAATTCCGCCCGCGTCGGGAAATGAAGATACACCGCCTGCCGGCTGATGCCGGCCTGTTTGGCAATATCGCTCATGCGGACGCCCTGACCCTGACTGGCCTCCAGCAGTTTCCACGTTGCATTCAGAATGCGGGTACGGGTTTCGAGATTATCGCTTGACATAATGTAAAGTACGGCCTACTTGACATAATGTCAATTGACACAGTGTCAAGCAAAAGGAAAACATCATGGCAAATCGGATTTTCATCTGGGTCGGCCACCCCAGGCCCAAATCTTTATGTGCAGGAATGGCCGATGCCTATCAGGCAGGCGCTGAAAGAAACGGCTCGCAAGTGCGGCGATTGGATCTAAGTGAAATGTCATTCGAGATGGATACTTTTTCCGGGTATGACGAAGCCATGCCGCCGCTGGAGCCTGACCTCAAGGCCTGGCAGGACAATGTCGCATGGGCCGAACACCTGCTGTTTGTGCACCCGTACTGGTGGGGTGCAATGCCGACAAAAGCCAAGGCGGTACTGGATCGCGCGCTCGAGCCCGGATTTGGTTTCAAGTATCACTCACGGGGCGTGAAGTGGGACAAATTGCTCAAGGGCAAGTCCGCCGATGCAATTATCACGTCGGACACGCCGCCGCTGATCGATACCCTCATCTACAGGAAGCCGGCGCGGCGGGTCATGAAAAATAAGGTCCTGGGGTTTTGCGGGATCAAGGCGCGCAACATCGTTCAGTTCGGGTCGGTTAAAACCGCCAGTGATCAAAAAGTCTCAGGCTGGATCGGCAAGGCCGAACGAATGGGCGCCAGCGCGGCAGCCTGATGATGACAGGTACGGGAGAACCGATATGACATTCGATTTGGTACTGATGGTGTGCACTGCTGCGGTTGTCGGCTGCGGCCTTATTGCTGGTGTGTTTCTGGCGTTTTCGGATTTCGTGATGAAATCACTGCGTGCCGCCAGCCCGGCCAGCGGCATCGAAGCCATGCAATTGATCAACCGTAAGGTATACGGGTCGGTTTTCCTGATCCTTTTGATTGCCATGCTGGTGATTTCGGTGGCACTTGCCATTTATGCATCCGTGTACATGAGCGGCCCCGCAACTGCGTGGATCATCTCCGGAGGCGCGCTTTATGCCATTGGGGTGTTCATCGTAACCATGGTGTTCAATGTGCCCATGAACCAGCGGCTTGATGCCATGAACCATGTAAGTGGGGAAACAGCATCCTACTGGGTTGTTTATGCCTCTTCCTGGACGTTGTGGAACCATGTCAGAACAATTGCGTCTGCCGGCTCCGCGATCTGTTTTCTGATCGGATGTCTTATGCTCAGCGGTGGCTGAACCGCTTTGAGAGCATCTTCAAAGACTCCTGCAAGGAAGCCATGTCCTGAATAGAAAATGCCGGAGTGGTGTTGACCACTCCGGCATCAGTGTTTGTGAGAGTTCTGGAATTAGTGCTTGAACCGCTTGATCTCACCGGACTTCAGGCGGGACATGTACGAGTTCATTTCCTTCTTCACAATCGGCATCAGGAAGTAGAGCGCCGTGATGTTGACTACTGCCATGGCGAAGATTGCCGCGTCAGAGAAATCGATCACAGGGCCCAGGCTGGCCGAGGCGCCGATGACGACGAAGACACAGAAGATGATCTTGAACACCAGTTCTGTAGTCTTGCCTTCGCCGAACAGGTAGGTCCAGGCTTTCAAACCGTAATATGACCAGGAGATCATGGTTGAGAAAGCGAACAGAACCACCGCTATTGCGAGCACATACGGGAACCAGCTGAAGCCGGTTGCAAACGCTGCAGAGGTCAGTGATACGCCTGATACACCACCGACTGTTGCGATGGAGTTGCCATCAAGAACAAAATTGCCGGTTGCCGGATCAACGATCAGCAGTCCGGAAATGGTGATGACCAGAGCTGTCATGGTGCAAATCACGACCGTGTCGATGAAAGGCTCCAGCAGGGACACAAGTCCCTCTGTGATCGGTTCTTTTGTGCGAACCGCCGAGTGGGCGATGGCCGCCGAACCAACGCCTGCTTCATTGGAGAAAGCGGCGCGCTTGAAACCCTGGATAAGGGCACCCACAAAACCACCTGCAACGCCTAAGCCGGTGAAGGCACCTTCAAAGATCTGGCCGAATGCCCAGCCGATCTTGTCGTAGTTGATCAACAGGATGATCAGCGCGGTACCGACATAAAGGACGCCCATGAAGGGGACCACCTTTTCCGTCACGCTGGCGATGGATTTGATGCCACCGACAATCACCGCGTACACAACCACGGCAAACACAATGCCGGTAATCCAGCCTGGATAATCCCCCAGGATGCCTGAGATCTGGGCGTGTGCCTGATTGGCCTGGAACATGTTGCCGCCACCAAGGGCGCCGAGAATACAGAATATAGAAAACACCACGGCCAGGATCTTACCGCCAGGTACGCCGCGTTCCGCAAAACCCTTTGACATATAATACATCGGGCCACCTGAAACGGTGCCGTCTTCATATTCGTTGCGGTATTTGACGCCGAGCGTACATTCGGTGAATTTCGATGCCATGCCCAGAAGGCCGGCCGTAATCATCCAGAACGTCGCACCCGGACCGCCAATACCCACGGCCACTGCCACACCGGCAATGTTGCCGAGGCCCACGGTGCCGGACAGGGCGGTTGTCAGTGCCTGGAAGTGGCTCACTTCACCGGCATCATTGGGGTCTGCATAATCACCCTTTACGAGCTGGATGGAATGCCGGAAGCCTCTGATCTGAATGAACCCGAAATAGACCGTGAACAATGACGCAGCAACCACAAGCCACATCACGATCCATGGAAAACTGGTGCCGGGAAATGGCGAGAAAATGAAATTCACAAACGGGCCTGTTACCGTGGCGAAGGTTTCATTTACAGCCTGGTCAATGGTTCTGGCTTCTTGTGCAAAAGCCGATGTAGACCCTGCAGCGCTGAGCGCAAGGGTCGTTAAGGTAAGTTTTTTCATGAGGCGTTTCCTTATCCGACAACCGTAACTGGTACAGTTGCTGTCATGACGAGATTCGCAGTTGAAGAGCCAAACAGGCGGCTTGCAAACCCGCCTTCAGATGCTCGTGCAACGACAATCTGATCTGCGCCTTCTTCGACAGCCACTGCATTCAGCAAGTCGGCGACGTCTCCGTGCTTCACCACACCGCGTGCGGAAAACCCTTCGGCTTTCAACGCATCGACGGCCGGTGTAACAATACGGCTGTTGGCGGCCGCAATTTCTTCCTCGCGCCGCTTATGCCGTTCTTCATTCTCCTCCGGTGTCTGAAAGCTGTACGGTGACCATTCGATCACATAGACAGCGATCAACTCGCACTTGCCTATTTGTTTTGCTTGCTTCTTGGCATAGGCAACGGCACGTTCCCCTGAACCGCTGCCGTCAAGGCCAATTACTATTTTGGCAGACATTGCACCCTCCTTTTTTGTACTATACTCCTTCAGTAAGGCACGTTTTGTCGCAGGCCGAAAGTTCTAATCACACTGCCTGTGAGTAATCGACGCCGCCCAGGCAATGACCGACCCCTCAATACTCAAACCTGCCTAGTGCTGACGAAATTGATAAAATCACCGCTAATTTTCAGATGATTGTTTAAAGCCTGTGTTGGTATAGCTGCCCGCACAACAATAGGGATGCGGTGCGATGTTCAACAATGACAACAACAGAAAATCTTATGAAGTGCAGCTGTTGCTCAGTGACGGGCGGTCAGTCGACGGTACGCTGATGCTGCCCATGAGCAGCGACATCAAACGTGTTCTCGGCGGGGATAGCCCGATACTGGAATTCATGCACAAGGACGGGCGTGAATCGATGATTGCCAAAGCAGCGGTTGTTGAAATCATTCTTTTGGACAATGCCGCATCCGAAGCGGCTGCCTAGATCAGTATAATTTTTGATTGATTCAATCAAAAATCATAAAACTGATCGTTTCCAAAGTGCTGGAGCAACCTCATGGGTTCAGTTGAACCCATGTCGCTCCAGAACTGCTTTGGGAACAATATGGACGGTTTCAGCCGTTAGCCATTTTCCGGTTTATTTTCGCATATCAATTGCAATTTGCATTAAGATCACTCATATTCGGACCTGTATAGACCGAACTTGTCTGGTGATGCCTGATATCCGGTGCGCCGTTTAACCTCGTTATTCCTGACAATGTGAGCAATGTACTGACCCAGCCATCACAAGGTGTGAATGAGCGGGTTTCTCCTTTGAAGGGACAACGACCATGCCAGTAGGCACAGTAAAATTTTTCAACACAACCAAAGGCTTCGGCTTCATTGAGCCGGAAGATGGTTCCAAGGACGCTTTTGTTCATATCTCCGCCGTTGAGCGCGCAGGCATGGGCACCTTGAACGAAGGCCAGAAGGTAAAGTTTGAGCTGGTAACCGACCAGCGCAGCGGCAAGATGTCGGCTGACAACCTGGAAGACGCTTCTTAATTTAGCGCACTTTCAGTTACAGGTTTTGAACCCTGCAGGCCTTGCGGCCTGCAGAGTTTTTATTTGCGCAGTTTTTCTTCTTCGTTCACGGCATCCACATAGGTGCCGATGGCACGCGCCGTAGTTGTCAGTGTCTGACGGTAGAACAACATTGCCATCACGGCGCACGTTGCAATGATGCACGGCACCGGCCCGAGCAGCAGGAACAGGGCGGCAACGGCATAATAATAACCGCGGATGCCATTGTTGAAACTGCGCACGGCTTCCGTCAGCACCGTGGCGGTTGCTTCAATCTGAATGGTGAATTGCGGCGTTTCTTCTGCCTGGTCGGGCAATCCGCCACTTAGCGCGACGGTGTAAATGAGTTTGCGCAACGAATAAGTGAAGGCAAAGAAGCTGATGCCCAGGATCAACACGACCACGGACAGGTTTGCCGCCAGCAGTTCGATGCTCATGGGTGCCACAAAATGCAGTTGTGACAACACCGCGTGAACCGAGGAGACATTGGCGAAGGTACCGAGCAAAGCCGCCAGGACGATCAGCGAAGCAGAGCCGAAGAAGGCCACGGAACTGATGATCTGGTTGAGCAATATGGCGTCAAACGGCCGCTGTGCACGCTGTGTGGACAATCGCATCCAGCGCAGGCGCACGATGCCAAGTTGCGCATTCAATGTGCCGCGCCCGAACAATGACAGAATTGGCGAATACAGCCACCAGGCCGCAAACAGCAGGGCAAAAGCGACAAGGTGAAGACTGGTAAGATCAGGCGGTAAGGACATGGTGTGTGTGCTACAGCGGAACAAAGCACAGGGGAAGGGGCTTTGGACCTGCTTTCGCTGAAGAACATGGGGGCAGGGCGGTGTCTCGGGATTGACCAGGCAGACGCCTTTCTGGAACAGGCGCGCGAACTGGCTGAAATCGCCGGGCATGCTGGTGAGGTGAGTTTCACGGCGGCGGATGTCTATGCGCTGCCGACATACCTGAACGGGCGCTTCGACATTGCGATGACCACAATCGGAGTGCTTGGATGGATGCCGGACCTAAACGGATTTTTCTCTGCGGTCTCAGACCTGATTGTTCCAGGCGGGCACTGGGTAATGGAAGAAATGCACCCGATCCTGTTCATGTATGAGCCGGATGAGAATGGTGGACCATCCAAGCTCGAGCATTCCTACTTTCAGACCGGCCCATTTGTGGAAACCACGGGCCTGGATTACTTCGGCTACGAGCAGTATGCCTCCAACCCGCATTACTCATTTACCCACAAGATGTCGGATATTGTGAATGCCGGTCTCAAGGTCGGACTTGAACTGCAGTACATGCACGAGGTCGGGCATGACATATCACACTTCTGCGCCGACCTTGAGCGGGCCGAGGGCCGGCCACCGTTGGGGCTGTACGTGCTGTGGCGCAAGACGTAATTTTAGAGCCTCTTCGATCTAAATAGAAGCGTTTGACCGGCTGTTTGCGTTCGCTGGCAAGGTGCGGTTCCTGCCATGGTCTGGTTGACCACAAAGGAGCCGCAGCGACGATGTCCAGCGGGCGCATAAAACCCGGCCTGCGGTGGGCCAAATCAGCCCATCAGCGTTGTTGCGGCGCTTGCCCGATGGGGTCTGGGTGAAACCCAGCCCCGGCATCGCGCTTCACTTTGCGCTTAGCCGAGTGGGCTGATTTGGTACCATCAAACGCATCTATTTAGATCGAAAAGGCTCTAGTTGGAGCGGCGCACTTTGAGCAACACGATTTGATATGAACCCATGTTGCTATGCAGGTGCGCCGCTCCTTGTTTCAGCCACTTACTGCGCTGGCGCGGTTGTAGCCGGCGGAGCAGCCTGCTCCTGTGCGGCCGGTGCGGTTTCCGTTGCAGGCGGGACTATGACCTGTTCACTGGTGGTGCCAGTTGTTATGGCCGGGCGATCAGAGCCTGCGAATGAGAAGAAGGCAATCATTGCAAGCAGGATTGCGACGGCGAGGCCGATCAACCAGCCGTTTGAGCCGCCGGAACGGGTGCGATAGTCGGGTGCATGTGATGAGCGATGCTCATTTTGATAGTCTGTGGCCATGACAAAAACTCCATTACTCATGGCCCCCAAGCCCTTTCAATTGTCATTGCAACATTTCAATATGCCGAAGCGTGGGCTGAAATAGGGTATTTTTGGACGGTTTTAGACATCGAAACGGCTTACCTGCCTTCGGCAGGCCGTTGTCATCTTTGCTGGTCGAACAGCTTATCCGCCTTCGGCGGGCCGTGTGATTTTAACTGATCGAACAGCTTATCCGCCTTCGGCGGGCCGTTCTCCATGCCTGCAAAATGCCGGGTTGGCTTTGCTGTAATGGGTGAAGATGGCGTGCCGACAAAAAAGGCCGGGAACAGGTCCCGGCCGTTTCGAAATTCTGAATGACGCTGCTTATTCTGCGTCGGCAGTTTTTTCGGCAGCTTCCTGGTCAACCTTGGCACGCGGTGGCTTGCCTTCCAGCAATTCCTTGGCCTGGACGATCCATTCTTCGCGCTCGATGCGGCCGCCGAGTGACAGCTTTTCGTCGTAATCGGCGATATCGTCCTTTTTCCACTTGGCGATCTGGCTCAGGCTGGTCACGCCTTCGCCGGCCAGCTTTTCAGCGAGCACATCGCCAACACCGGAAATCAGCGATACATCATCAACCACCTGTGGTGCGTTGGCTGCTTCAGCCTTGGCGGCTGCTGCTTCGGCGGCACCAGGTACAACGATTGCCCGCTTCTTTTCTGCAATACGTGCGCGCTTGCCGGTGCGGCCACGCAGATAATACAGTTTCGCGCGGCGAACCTTGCCGCGGCGCAACACCTTCACGCCTTCAACCAGCGGCGAGTAGATCGGGAATACCCGTTCCACGCCTTCGCCATAGCTCAGCTTGCGTACCGTGAAGTTTTCATTGATACCGGCACCGGAACGGGCGATCACGACGCCTTCATAGTTCTGGATACGCGAGCGTTCGCCTTCGGTCACACGCACAGCAACAACTATGGTGTCGCCGGGGCCGAATTCCGGAATTTCGCGTTTGGCAGTAATGGCCTGAGCCTGCTCGAGCTCGAGCTGCTGGATAATGTTCATCGGACGAATTCCTTTTTGGTGCGGCCTGCATTCATTTCAACGCAGACAAGTCGCTCCAACATTTTCAGATACAATCATCTTTCGGCAATCCAATGGCTTGAGCCGGACCACCTGATGATCTTGCGATGCGGGTCTTTACCCGTGTGAGAGTGTAAAAGTCAATGTCTATCCGTACAATTGGGTTATTTGTTTGGTACTTTTGGCCGAATGAGGTCCGGTCTGCGTTCCTTCGTCAGTTTTTCCGACTGTTCCCGCTTCCAGCGCGCGATGGCGGCATGGTCTCCGGACAGCAGAACCGGCGGTATTTCACGGCCCTCCCATTCGCGCGGCCTGGTGTATTGCGGATGTTCCAGACGCCCCTGCTCGAAGCTTTCGTCCGTGCCGGATGCATCATTGCCCATAATGCCGGGCAGCAGCCGCACGATTGCATCCAGAACGATATGGGCAGCAGGTTCTCCGCCTGACAATACGTAGTCTCCTACCGACACCTCGATCAGGCCGCGTGCTTCGATAACCCGCTCATCGACCCCTTCGAACCTGCCACACACGATAACTACGCCACTGCCGGCGGCGAGTTCACGCACATAGTCTTGCGTCAACGGGCGGCCACGCGGGCTCATCAGCAGACGGGGACGGGTATCTTCGTGCGTGCCTGCTGCGTCAATGGCGCGGGCCAGAACATCGGGTTTCAACACCATGCCCGGACCGCCGCCTGCCGGTGTGTCGTCAACCGAAGCGTGCTTGTCGGTTGCGTGTTCGCGGATATCGTGTGCTTCAAGCGACCAGATGCCGTGTTCCAGGCCCCGGCCTGCCATGGACAGGCCGAGTGGCCCGGGGAACATGTCCGGGTAAAGCGTCAAGACTGTCGCAAGAAATGACATGGTCAGGCGGTTACTCTTTCTGACTGAAATTGCTGATTGACGAACCGGTTGCCAACCAGTGTCATTCAGTATCGCCGTTCAGCAGTCCGTCGGGAGGATCGATGCTCAGTGTGCCGGCGTCAAGATCGATGTCAGGCACGGTTTGCCTGTTGAACGGCATCAGCACGGTGGATGTCACATCGTACAGCTTCAGTTCGATCAGTTCGCCGGCACCAAAGTCCACTATGTCCACTACCGTGCCGATTTGCGTGCCACTTAAATCCAGAACGGAACGCCCGATAAGGTCTGCGTGATAGACCTCGTCGTCTTCCGGTTCAGGCAACCGGTCGCGCGCGATGGACAGTTCAAGCCCCTTGAGGGTCTCGGCCGTGTTGCGATCGGCTACACCTTCGATGCGGGCGCGGAAAAAGTCCTTGTGGGCTTTAAGTGATTTTATCTCCAGCACTGTGCCGTTGGATGCATCCAGCGGGCCATAGGACGCGATGGCTTCAGGGTCAGCAGTAAAGCTTTTCAGCTTCACCTCGCCCTGAATACCATGCACGCCGGTTATGACGCCGAGGACAATGCGCGAATGCTCGGGCATTCAGGCACCAACCCTTTACGAGGTTGCTTCTTCTGCAGGAGCTTCTTCAGCGGGAGCCTCAGCTGCAACTTCTTCGGCCGGTGCTGCCGCAGCAGCTTCAGCGGCTTCTTTTGCAGCTGTGGCTTCGGCTTCCGCAGTGTCTTTTGCAGCTGTGGCTGCTTCGGCTTCTGCAGCTTCACGTTCCACACGCTTTTTGCCCGGCTTGGCCTTGTTCGGGTTGTTGCGGGGTTCGCGCTTTTCAAGGCCGAGCGCATCCAGGAAGCGAAGGACGCGGTCGGTTGGCTTGGCGCCGACGCTCATCCAGTACTTTGCACGATCAACATCGATGTTTACGCGATCTTCTGAATCCTTCGGAAGCAGCGGGTTGTAAGTGCCGATTTTCTCGATGAAGCGGCCATCGCGCGGTGCGTTTATGTCGGCTACCACGATACGGTAGTAGGGACGCTTTTTCGAGCCGCCACGGGCCAGTCTGATTTTCAATGCCATGTCCAAATTCTCCTTGGGTGTTCACATGTCTGCTTAAAAATTTTGGAATTCGTCGTTATTTCTTTTTCTTCGCAAAACCGGGCAGGCCCTTGAAGCCGCCGCCACCGCCGAGGCCAGGCAATCCGCCCTTGCCGCCGAGGCCCGGAAGTCCGGGCATTCCACCGCCCATGCCAGGCAGTCCGGCCGGCATTTTCGGCATCTTGCCGCTGGCGAGTTCTTTCAGTTCCGGTGGCACTGAATCCGGGTCCATCTGGGCAAGCTCAGCCTGCATTTTTTCCATTTCTTCAGGTGACGGCATGCCGGCGCCGCCGCCCATGCCCATCATCTTGCCGAGCAGACCGCCTTTGCCCTTGCCCATCTTCTTCATCATGCCGGCCATCTGGATATGCATTTTGAGCAGACGATTGATTTCCTGGACTTCAACGCCAGAGCCCTTTGCGACACGCTTCTTGCGCGAGGCATTCATGAGTTTCGGATTGCGTTTTTCCTTGGCGGTCATCGACGAGATTATTGCGAGTTGGCGCTTGAGCACCGAATTATCGAGGTCGGCGTCCTCAAGCTGCTTCTTCATCTTGCCGAGACCGGGCATCATGCCCATCAGGCCTGACATGCCGCCCATTTTCTGCATCTGCTTGAGCTGATCGGCGAGGTCTTCGAGATCGAAAACCCCTTTCTTCATGCGGGCAGCCATCTTGGCTGCCTTGTCGTGATCTATGGTCTGGGCGGCTTTTTCGACCAGCGAGACCACGTCGCCCATGCCGAGAATGCGGGACGCGATGCGTTCAGGATGGAAGTCTTCAAGGCCATCGAGTTTTTCGCCGGTGCCCAGGAGCTTGATCGGCTTGCCGGTGACTGCGCGCATCGACAGTGCGGCACCGCCGCGGCCGTCGCCGTCAATGCGGGTCAGGACGAGACCGGAAATGCCGACCTGTTCATCAAACGACCGCGCCAGATTAACCGCGTCCTGACCGGTCAGCGCATCAGCAACCAGCAGGGTTTCGGCAGGCTTGGCAATATCGCGAATTGTCTGGACTTCCGCCATGAGTTCTTCGTCGATGAAGAGACGACCGGCGGTGTCCAGCATGACAACGTCGTAGCCGCCCTTTCTGGCTTCCGACATGGCGCGCTTGGTGATGGTTGCCGGGTCTTCGCCCTTTACGATGGGCAGCGTGTCAACCGAGATCTGCTCGCCCAGAATGGCAAGCTGTTCCTGAGCGGCAGGTCGCCTTGTGTCAAGCGAGGCCATGATGACCTTCTTCTTGTCACGTTCCAGCAGCCGCTTGGCAATTTTGGCGGTTGTGGTGGTTTTGCCGGAGCCCTGCAGGCCGACCATGAGGATCGGCACCGGTGGTGCCGCCTTGAGGTTGAGGGGCGCAGGCTCCTTGCCCAACATGTCGACAATGGCGTCATTGACGATCTTGACAACCATCTGGCCCGGGGTCACCGATTTGATGACTTCCTTGCCGACGGCCCGTTCCCTGACCTGCTCGACAAACTTGCGCACCACTTCCAGGGCAACGTCAGCTTCGATCAGGGCGCGGCGCACTTCACGCATGGCGGTGTCGACATCAGCCTCCGACAGGGCACCACGGCCCGTCAGCTTGTCGAAGATACCGCCAAGGCGATCTTGAAGTGTTTCAAACATCTCGTTTTTCCCGAACCGGTTGCGCAAAGCAAAATGGCACCCGTGCGCGAACCTTCGCGGACGGATGTAGACCCCTGACCTCCCGGATGCGGTTTGAGACCGCCCTTGTGTCAGTAAGCCTGCCAATTCATTTTGGCATCTGGAGTGGCCGGTTCAATAGGGCAATTGGGACTCAAGGTCAATCTTATCCTGCATATCCCGGCGAACAGCTTTACTCAGCACTTCGTGCCTCGTGCCGTTCTGTTTTATTGATGAACGGATTTGCACTACGTTATCCACCTCGCGCCGTTCTGAACTCTTAGCCGTGTGTTGCCTCTGGCAAGTTGGGTGCATTTCACCATATAAGGCGCTTAATGAGCACGAACACACATATTCCGTTTCGCAAGATGAACGGGCTGGGCAATGATTTCATCATTGTTGATGGCCGCTCTGAAGTGCGCCGCTTTACGCCTGAACAGGTTCATGCCTGGTCGAACCGGCAAACCGGGATCGGCTGTGACCAGTTCATCGTGATGGAAAAATCCGACGTGGCTGATTTGCGGATGCGGATCTACAATGCAGAAGGCCATGAAGTGGAAAGCTGCGGCAATGCCTCGCGCTGCGTGGCCGACATCCTGTTTGCCGAGACCGGTGCTGATGCGGCCACGATTGACACCAAGGGTGGGTTTCTTGCCTGTCGCAAGGCGGATGCCGGGCTGATCACCGTCGACATGGGCATGCCGAAGTTCGGCTGGCAGGATATCCCGCTGGCGGAAGAATTTTACGATACCCGCGGCATAGAACTGCAGATCGGGCCGATTGATGCACCCATCCTGCACACGCCGTCTGTCGTCAATGTCGGCAATCCGCATGCGATTTTCTGGGTGGACGATCTTGAGGTGACGGATCTGTCCAGGACCGGACCGCTGCTGGAAAATCATCCGATATTTCCGGAGCGGGCGAATATCTCGCTGGCCCGTGTGATATCGCCTGCCCATATCGAGGTGAAAGTGTGGGAACGTGGTGTGGGATTGACGCAGGCCTGCGGCACGGCTGCCTGCGCGGTTGCCGTTTGTGCGGCGCGAACCAAACGAACCGGGCGTGAAGTTACAATCACGCTGCCGGGCGGCGACCTGTTGATTGAATGGGATCAGCGCGATCATATTCTGATGACCGGGCCGGTGGCTTATGACTTTGAAGGTGAACTGCCTGTGCTGGAAGACGCGAACTCGTGAACAAGCCAGTTGACATTATCAATTTCGGCTGCCGGCTGAATGCCTATGAAGCGGAAGTCATGCGCTCTCATACCGACGCAGCGGGCTTGCAAAACGCCATCGTCATCAATACCTGCGCAGTAACAGCCGAAGCCCAGCGCCAGGCCCGGCAGGCCATCCGGCGCGCCCGCAAGGACAGGCCGGAGGCGCGCATCATCGTGACCGGGTGTGCTGCCCAGGTGGATGGGCCGGCATTTGCCGCCATGGATGAAGTGGACCTCGTTGTGGGCAATGAGGAAAAGCTCCAGGCAGACACGTGGCGTGCAAGCACGCTGGACTTCGGGCTGGCCAACGAAACGCCGGTGCGGGTCAACGACATCATGCAGGTCAGGGAGACTGCGCTGCACATGCTCGATGGATTTGGCGAGCGCACGCGGGCGTTTGTGCAGGTGCAGACCGGATGTGATCATCGCTGCACCTTTTGCATCATTCCGTTTGGCCGTGGTAATTCCCGCTCGGTGGGAGCCGGTGAGGTGGTTGCCCAGATTCGCGTGCTGGTGGCGTCCGGTTGCCCTGAAGTTGTGCTGTCGGGAGTGGATATCACGTCCTACGGCAAGGATCTTCCCGGCCAGCCGAGCCTGGGTAATCTGGTGCGGCGAATACTGAAAACCGTGCCGGAGCTGCAGCGGTTGCGGATCTCGTCAATCGACTCGGTTGAAGCTGATGAAGACCTGCTGATTGCCATTGCGGAAGAAGAACGCCTGATGCCGCATTTGCATTTGTCCCTGCAGGCGGGTGATGACATGATTTTGAAACGCATGAAACGCCGGCACCTGCGTGATGACGCCATCCGGTTTTGCGACGATGTGCGCCGCAGGAGACCGGATGTGGTTTTCGGTGCAGACATCATTGCCGGATTTCCAACCGAAACCGATGAGATGTTTGAAAACTCGATCAGGCTGGTAGAGGACTGCGGGCTGACCTTCCTGCACGTTTTCCCCTATTCCGTCCGGCCCGGGACACCGGCAGCAAAGATGCCGCAAGTCAATGGAGCCGATATCAAGGCGCGGGCCAAGGCCTTGCGGATGGCCGGCGAAAAGCGGCTGTCGGGCTTTGTGGCCACCCAGGTCGGGCAAACGATGGATGTGTTGTTTGAAACTGAAACGCGGGGCCGCACACCGCATTACCTGAATGTCGAGATTGCCGGGCGCAGCATGAAGCCTGGCGAGATCGCGCCGGTGCGCCTGCTGCAGACAGCCGGACATGATCTGGCCGGGGAGCTGGTTGTTTGAGCTTTTTCAAGAAACTTTTCAATCGCATTGGTGGCAAGAAGGAAGAAGAACAACTTCAAGAAGAGGTGGTGCAGGAGCAATTGCCTGCCCCGGAGCCGGCCAGCGAACCGGATCCTGCCCCCGATGTGACCCCTCAGCCGGAACCTGAACCGGTCGCTGAGGAGGCAGCAACTGATGCCGTGCCAAAGAAAAAGGGCTTGCTTGGCCGGCTGAAGGAAAGCTTTACGGGATCCAAGGAGGAGACTGCGCCTGAACCGGAAGCCACGTTGGAGCCGGATGTCTCGCCTAAACCGGAAATTGCACCTGGACCAGAGGTAAAACAGGAAGCGGCGGAAGCGCCGAAGGTAAAGGCACCGGCAAAGAAGGCGCCTGCCAAGAAAGCGCCTGCCGAGGCAAAGCCGGGAAAGCAGAAACCAGCCGAGAAGGCGCCGGTTGCGAAAACTGAACCAGAGACGGTTCAACAAGACATCGCCCCTGAACCTGAGCCCGAACCTGAACCGATTGCCGAGGCTGAACCGGAGCCTGAATTAGAAGTTGCGGCTGCGACCGAATCAAAAATAGTTCCTGAGCCTGAGCCTGAGCCTGAGCCTGAGCCTGAGCCTGAGCCTGAGCCTGAGCCTGAGCCTGAGCCTGAGCCTGAGCCTGAGCCTGAGCCTGAGCCTGAGCCTGAGCCTGAGCCTGAGCCTGAGCCTGAGCCTGAGCCTGAGCCTGAGCCTGAGCCTGAGCCTGAGCCTGAGCCTGAGCCTGAGCCTGAGCCTGAGCCTGAGCCTGAGGTGGAAGTTGAACCGGAACAGCCGAAGGGCTGGTTTGGCCGGCTGCGTGAGGGACTGTCGAAGTCATCAAAATCGCTGTCGACAAACATCACCAGCATCTTCACCAAGCGCAAGCTGGACGCGGACACGTTACAGGATCTGGAAGATGTGCTCATCCAGGCAGATCTCGGTGTTGCCATGGCAACCCGCATCACCGAGCAGGTGGCGCGCGGACGCTATGACAAGGAGATTGACCCTGTCGAGGTGCGCCAGATCATGGCCGCCGAGATCGTCAAGGTTCTGAAACCGGTGGAGATACCGTTCAATTTCGACGCTGAAACACAACCGTTTGTCATTCTGGTGGTGGGTGTGAACGGGGCTGGCAAGACGACAACCATCGGCAAGCTGGGCGCGATTGCGCAAAGCGAGGGCTTCAAGGTGATGATTGCCGCGTGCGACACGTTCCGCGCCGCCGCCATTGAGCAACTGACGGTTTGGGGTGACCGGGTCGGCGCCAAGGTGCTGTCACGCCCGACCGGTGCTGACGCTGCGGGGCTGGCATATGACGCGCTCGAACAGGCTCAAGGAGACGGCACCGACATATTGATGATCGATACGGCTGGCAGGCTGCAGAACAAAGCTGACCTGATGAGCGAGCTGGACAAGATCGTGCGGGTCATCAAGAAGAAGGATGAAGCAGCGCCGCATGCCGTGTTGCTGGTGCTGGATGCGACCACCGGGCAAAATGCCGTGTCACAGGCGGAAGTGTTCACCAAGGTCGCCGGCGTAACAGGTATCATCATGACAAAGCTGGATGGCACGGCGCGAGGCGGCATCCTGGTGGCGATTGCCGAGAAATTCGGATTGCCGGTTCATGCAATCGGGGTTGGCGAAAAAATAGAGGATCTGCAGCCGTTTGATGCGGAGGGCTTTGCCCGCGCCATTGCCGGGGCTGAGGAAGGACAAGACATTGAGTGAGGTTGCCGACAAGCCGAAAATAAATCCGGTGCTGAAACTGGCGTTGGAACTTGGACCATTGGTGGTTTTCTTTTTTGTGAATGCCAAAGGCGCTGCGCTGATCGAACGCTTCGGGCTTGAAAACCTGTTCCCGCAGCCGATTTTTCTGGCAACGGCGGTGTTCATGGTGGTGATGCTGGCATCGATCGCAGCCAGCTGGATTATCAGCCGGCGCCTGGCCATCATGCCATTGATCACAGGGATAGTTGTCCTTGTCATGGGCGGGCTGACACTCTGGCTCCAGGACGACACGTTCATCAAGGTCAAGCCAACCATCGTCAACGTGTTCTTTGGCGCGGTCCTGCTGATTGGCCTGGCGTTCGGACGTTCCCTGCTGGCATACGTTTTCGACGCTGCCTTCGCGCTCGACAATCAGGGCTGGCGAAAACTGACGCTTCGGTGGGGAATTTTCTTCTTTGTTCTTGCCGGCCTGAACGAATTCGTATGGCGCACGCAATCCACAGATTTCTGGGTTGCGTTCAAAGTCTGGGGAACGATGCCGCTGACCATGATTTTTGCTCTGGCGCAGTTGCCGTTGATGCAAAAGCACATGCTTCCAGACCCCGAAGACAAGCAGATTTGACAGATTTTTGCTTTACGCAAGGTAAGATTCATAATAAAATGTGAGACATACGGATCAGAATAGTATATGCAAGAGCAAGTGTGTACAGTTTGTGCACATGTGAAAATTTTAGTGTGATTAACAACAAAGCCGGGGGGCTTATATTATGGATGATCGTCCAGATTCAAGCAGCGTGTCGAGTGACAGGGAAAATATAGCGCCGGTCAGCTTCTGGTTAAAGCGTGCAGCTCAATATTCAGCTGATTTATATTCAGATCGCCGGGGGAAATCCGGCCTGACCCAGCGCCAATTCACGGTTTTAGAAGCAGTTTTTCACAATGAAGGCCAGAGTCAGACCACTCTGGTGAAGGAAACCGGCATTGATCGTTCAACGCTGGCTGACCTTGTGAATCGTCTGGAAACCCATGGGTATTTGTCACGCAAGCGCAGTGACAAGGATGCCAGGGTCAACTTCGTTTCCTTGACCGAGGTCGGCCGGGACATGCTGCTGAACGCACAACCGCAAGTGTCGCTGGTGGACCAGGCACTCGTCGAAGCACTGCCTGAACGCAATCGAAAAGCGTTCATTGCATCGCTTCAGGTGCTGTCGGAGAAGCTCGACGAAGCTGAATAGTCGTTCACATTTTCGTGAGCGATCGATATTGAGCCCGCTGGCCGGTTATGGCTGGCGGGCTTTTTCTATTGCCGGGATAACGGCTTCACGCAAGGCCTGTTCGGTCATGGGCCCGGTAAATTTGTAAACGATGGTGCCTTTGCCGTTGATCACAAAAGTCTCAGGTACACCGTAGACACCCCAGTCAACAGAAGTGCGGCCGTTCGCATCAACGCCGACACTGGAGTACGGATTGCCCAAGGCATTGAGAAACCGCAAAGCGTTTTCCCGCTGGTCCTTGTAATTGAGACCGGCGAGATCGATGTCATCACGTTTTGCCAGTTCCATGAGTTGCGGGTGTTCTTCGCGGCAGGGTCCGCACCAGGAAGCCCAGACATTGACCAGGGTGATCCTGCCCTGGGCCAGGCTCCCGGAAGCGAGGCCGGGAGCCGCAACCCCATCGATTGTGAGACCTTCCAGGGCAGGAAGGTCAAATGATGGCGCCGGCTGGTTGATAAGGGCCGACGGCAGCTTCGAGGGATCACCGCTTCTGAGGCCGGTCATGAATATGGCTGCAAGGCCCGCGAAGACCAGCACAGGCACAAGCACCCAGGAGCGGCCCTGTTTCGGCGAGTTTTCGGAGACCTGGTTACTCATGGTTCGGGCTGCCCTGATTTGCGGCGCCGCTGAGCGCCTTCGTCGTCGAGTTGCTTGAGGCGCCTGGTCACTGAACGCGCGCGTGAGAAAACCCACAATGCCAGCGCGCCAAGTACAACAAACGTAACCGCGTAGGATGAAATCACGAAGCCCATATGAGGAGCGGAGAAATCCATGTGCTCAAAGCCTCCTCATTGCAGTGCGCCGGTGCGGGCCAATTCGGTCTGGCGGATACGGCGGGCACCGATTTCAGTGCGAATGGCAATCAGGTGCAGGGCTAGAAACAGAAAACTGTAGGCAAGCCCCATCACCAGCAGGGGCGTCAGGATGGACGGGTGGATCGTCGGGCCGTCGGTTCGGAAGACGCTGGCCGGTTGATGCAGTGAATACCACCAGTCAACCGAGAACTTGACGATCGGTACATTGATGAAACCGACAATGGCGACGATTGCAGCTATGCGCGATGCCCTGCGCGGATCGTCTATTGCCTGCCATATTGCAATATAGCCCAGATACAACAGCAAGAGCACGAACATGGAGGTCAGGCGGGCGTCCCAGACCCACCATGTACCCCACATGGGCTTGCCCCACAGTGACCCGGTGGCAAGGGCAAGAAAGCAGAATGCTGCTCCAATGGGGGCCGCTGCCTTGGCGGCGATATCGGCCAGCGGATGGCGAAAAACGATACCGATAATGCTGGCAACAGCCATCACCGTGTACACCATCAGGGCAGACCATGCCGCCGGCACATGCACATACATGATGCGCACCGTTTCGCCTTGCTGGTAGTCGGCGGGCGCGCGCGTCAGGCCGAGGAACAGGCCGACACCAAACAACGCGAATGTGATCACCCACACCCATGGCTGAACCGTGGTCTGAAGGCCCATGAAGCGGGTTGGATTGGCAAATCTTTCTATCGAACTCATAATATCTCTGTAACGCCAGCCATAAGCGCGCGCAATGGCGACATGGTCACAGGCCGGTCAATCAGCAGTGATCAGCGCATGTAGCTGCGCAACGCCGCAGCAGAAGCAAACGGCGTAACAACCAAAGCCGCCAAGACAATGGCAATCAGGATGATAAGGGCTGTGCCGGAATTATCGATGCCGGACTGGGCACCTGACGAGGCGAGAACACCGAAAATCATCACCGGTACATAAAGCGGCAGCACCAGAAGCGAAACCAGCAAACCTCCCTGGCGCAGACCAACCGTAATGGCCGCACCCAGGCTGGCCAGCAGGGACAGCGCCAGCGAACCGGTTACCATGGCAATGCCGAGCGGCACGATGAGCGCTGCATCAAGATTGAGCAGGAAACCAAACACCGGAGCCGCGATTGCCAGCGGCAATCCGGACGTGAGCCAGTGAACGGACGCTTTGGCCAGTACGACAACCTCCAGTGGTGTCGACGAAAGCGCCATGATTTCAAGCGACCCGTCATCATGGTCCGTCTGGTACAACCGGTCAGCGGACAACAGCACCGACAACAGCAATGCTATCCACAAGGCGCCCGGTGCAATGCGCTGCAACAATTGCTGGTCCGGACCCAAGCCCAGCGGCAGCAAAACAATGACCGTCAGAAAAAAGCCGATTGCCGTGCCGATACTGCCGCCCTGCCGGATGGCAAGGGTGAAGTCGCGGGCGATAACAGATGTGAAAGCTGACATCATATCACTCGGCCCGGTCTGCAAGATTGGCAAAATCCAGCACGTCGCTGGATGTGACGGGCAAATCGATGTGCGTGGAGGCGATGATGATGCCACCGCCGTCAAGATGCCGGGTCATCATCTGCGCCAGCAGTGCCTGTGATGCAGTGTCCAGTCCGACGGTCGGTTCGTCCAGCAACCACACCGGTTTTTCAACCAGCGCAAGACGGGCAAGACCCAGCCGGCGTTTTTGACCGGCAGACAGACGCTGGGCCTGAAATTCACGGAGTGCTGCGAGATTCATGGCTGTCATCGCACCTGCCACATCACCGCCGCCGAAAAAACCTGCCCAGAAGCTGAGGTTCTCTTCAACTGAAAGATGCAGCTTGATGGCGTCCTGGTGGGCAATGAAATGCACATGTTCGCCAAGCAGGGCATCTGCGGGCAGGGAGGCCTCTTCAAAAGCCAGTGAACCGCCGGCAGGTTCGGCCAATCCGGCGATAAGACGCAGCAGGGATGTCTTGCCGGCACCGTTGGGCCCGCGCAACACCAGCATGCGGCCTGCACTTGCGGTAAAGTCGAGACCGGCGAAAATCATTCGCCCGCCGCGCTCACATGCCAGTTGTTGCCCCACAATCCTCATGCGAGCGGTGTTTAACGCAAACAAACTCCAGTTGAAAGTGACTTCCTTTGGTATCAGCCACTGGTACTTGACGAAAGATTTGTCTAGAAGACGGCCATCACACAAATTCCACGGAGCCAGTACCAGATGACCGATCAGTCGCTTGACAGTTTCAAATGCCGCAAGACCCTCAAGGTTGGGAACAAGGCGTATGTGTATTATTCACTCAAGGCGGCTGAGAAAAACGGTCTTGACGGAATCTCGTCGCTGCCGTCTTCCCTGAAGGTTCTTCTGGAGAATTTACTGCGCCACGAAGACGGGCGCACGGTTACCAAAACCGACATCGAAGCGATGGCCAAATGGGTCAAGGCAAAGGGAAAATCCAGCCGCGAGATCGCCTTCCGCCCGGCCCGTGTGCTGATGCAGGACTTTACCGGCGTTCCCGCCGTTGTTGACCTGGCTGCAATGCGCGATGCCATGGTTGATCTCGGCGGCAATCCGAAGAAAATCAATCCGCTGGCTCCTGTGGATCTTGTCATCGACCATTCCGTGATGGTGGACTTTTTCGGTACCGCAGGCGCGTTCAAGAAAAACGTCAACATGGAATACGACCGCAATGGCGAGCGCTACAAATTCCTGAAATGGGGCCAGGACGCATTTGACAATTTCAGGGTTGTCCCGCCCGGCACCGGTATCTGCCACCAGGTCAACCTGGAGTATCTGGCCAAGACGGTTTGGACCAAGAAGCAGAAAGTGAACGGCAAGGCCGCGACGGTTGCCTATCCCGATACGCTGGTCGGCACCGATTCACACACGACCATGGTCAACGGCCTGGCCGTTCTCGGTTGGGGCGTCGGTGGCATTGAGGCCGAAGCCGCCATGCTGGGACAGCCGATTTCCATGCTGATCCCGGAAGTGGTGGGTTTCAAGCTGACCGGCAAGCTGGCCAAGGGCACCACCGCGACGGATCTGGTTTTGCGGGTTGTTGAAATGCTGCGCCTGAAGGGTGTGGTCGGAAAATTCGTCGAGTTCTATGGCCCGGGCCTCGGCAATCTGTCGCTGGAAGATCAGGCAACCATCGCCAACATGGCCCCGGAATACGGTGCGACATGCGGTTTCTTCACAACATCCAACGAAACGCTGGCATACCTCAAGGGCACCGGTCGGGCCCAGGCTCAGGTGGACCTGGTTGAAAAATATGCCAAGACACAAGGCATGTTCCGCACCAAGTCCACGCCGGACCCGGTGTTCACCTCGACCATCGAACTTGACCTCGGTGCTGTGGTTCCCGCGATTTCCGGGCCAAAGCGGCCGCAGGATCGGGTCATCCTGTCTGAGGCAACATCCGCCTTTGCCACCGCCATGGAAACCGAATTCAAGCAGGCTGATGAAATGACGAAGCGTCATGAGGTATCCGGCGCAAACTATGATCTTGGCCATGGCGACGTGGTTATCGCTGCGATCACATCGTGCACCAACACGTCCAATCCGACAGTGATGATCGGTGCCGGACTGCTGGCCCGCAATGCCGCCAGGTACGGCCTCAAGGTGAAGCCATGGGTGAAGACGTCGCTGGCGCCGGGATCACAGGTTGTGACGGAATATCTCAAATCTTCCGGCTTGCAGAAAGACCTGGACAAGATGGGATTTGACCTGGTCGGGTATGGCTGCACGACCTGCATCGGCAATTCCGGCCCGTTGCCGGAAAATATTTCCGAGGCCATCAAGGAGAACAACCTGGTGGCCTGTTCGGTCCTGTCAGGCAATCGTAACTTTGAAGGCCGGGTAAATCCGGACGTGCGTGCCAACTACCTGGCATCACCCCCGCTGGTGGTTGCCTATGCAATTGCCGGATCCATGAACATCAATCTGACAACCGATCCGCTCGGCCATACGGCAAAGGGTGAACCGGTTTACCTGGCTGACATCTGGCCGGATGCCAAGGAGATTGCGGAGTTCGTACGCAAGAACGTGACGCGCAAGGCCTATCAGAGCCGGTACAAGGATGTGTTCAAGGGCGATGCCCAGTGGCGCAAGATCAAGGTCGACGGCGGCATGACATATGGTTGGGAGTCAACATCCACCTATGTGCAGAACCCGCCCTATTTCGACGGCATGAAGATGGAGCCGCAGCCAATCGAGAATGTCGTGAACGCGCGTATTCTGGGCCTGTTCAAGGATTCCATCACCACCGACCATATTTCTCCTGCAGGATCGATCAAGGCGGAAGGCCCGGCCGGTGATTACCTGACCGAGCACCAGATCCGTCCGATTGACTTCAATTCCTATGGTGCCCGGCGCGGCAATCATCAGGTGATGATGCGCGGCACGTTTGCCAATATCCGCATCAAGAACCAGATGCTGACGGGAGTTGAGGGTGGTTACACCAGGCATTATCCGTCCGGCAAACAGATGGCGATCTATGATGCGGCCATGAAGTACAAGACTGAAGACGTGCCATTGGTGGTGTTTGCCGGCAAGGAGTATGGCACCGGTTCGTCTCGGGACTGGGCGGCCAAGGGCACGCGCCTTTTAGGTGTGCGGGCCGTGATTGCGCAGTCGTTCGAGCGTATTCACCGGTCAAACCTGATCGGCATGGGTGTGCTGCCCCTGCAGTTCCAGGGTGACGACAGCTGGGAGGCGCTGGGCCTGAAGGGCGACGAGACCGTCACCATCAACGGGCTTGACGGCAAAATGAAGCCGCAGCAGACTTATGAAGTAGAGATCACGTCCGGCGGCAAGACCGGAACGGTTACGGTCAAGAGCCGGATCGATACTGCAGACGAACTGGATTATTTCACTAACGGAGGCATCCTGCCCTACGTGCTGCGCCAGTTGGCAGCCTGACGGGAGGTGCAGCATGAATTTGCCGCATGATGGTTACGTTGTGTCGTCAGTTTGAGAAACATCAAAGACAACTCACTCACTCGTGAGTAGCAGTTGAATGGTAGTTGGGTCATAAGTCACCGCATGGACAAATTGACACATATCTCCCGCCGGGGGCTGCTTGCCGGTGGTGCGGCCATCACAGCCGCCGCCGCGACAGGTGTATCCAGGCCGGCTGTGGCCTCGCGCGAGACCCCGGTCTTCGTGGAACTGTTCACGTCGCAAGGGTGTTCTTCATGCCCGCCTGCCGATGCCTTCATGGGCGAGCTGATTCTGCGTCCGGGCGTTATCGGCGTGTCGATGAACGTCGATTACTGGGACTATCTCGGATGGCGCGACACGCTCGGTTCGGCGGCATTCACACGGCGCCAGAGAGAATATGCCAGCCGGCGTGGTGACGGTCGGGTTTATACGCCGCAAATGGTGATCAATGGCCGCGCCCATGCGGTCGGATCACACAAACAGGCCGTGATGAAAGAAGTGGAACAGCAGGCCGGCATTCCCGATACCTATTTCGTGCCGATCAAGGTCTCGTCGAAAGGCGGCGAACTGCATGTCGACGTGGCCGGCGGCCCGACGGACCGTATCATTCAGTCATCAACAGTGTGGGTGATGTCGGTTGAACCGAAAGTCTCGGTGGCCATCAGGCGGGGTGAAAATACCGGCCGTAATATCGATTACTACAATGTGGTTCGCCAGATGACGCCGATTGGCATGTGGAGAGGCGAGGCGGTCTCGTTCAATCTGCCCAAGGCGCAGATCGTCAACAAGCAGAACAGCATGTGCGTGGTGGTTCTGCAGGTCGACGGCGGCGGCCCGATACTGGGCTGCGCCAAGATGGATGCGTCTGCCTAGAGCAGCATGGGTGTGACTGAACCCATAAATCGATCTAAAGCCCCTCAACTATCACGAACTGGCCATTGGCCGCGCCGGCGCGCTGTTCGCGGGCGGCAGTATATTCCGGCGAGTTGTAGAAGGTGCGCGCGGCATCCATGTCGGGAAATTGCAGGATCACAACCCGGCGGCTTTCATCGTCGCCCTCGACGGTCTCTACCGCGCCGCCGCGAGCCAGATAAGTACCACCGTATTTTGCAATCGCGGCAGGCGCCGCAGCCTTGTAGTTTTCATACTGGTCGGCATTGGTTACATCAATGCGCGCGATGATATAGGCAGCCATATGGACATCTCCTTATTGGGTGAAACCTGAACTAAACAGCAAACTTTGCCGGATCGACATTTGCACCGCATATCACGGCACAGATATTTTCATTGTCTTTCGGTCTGTAAATTCCGCTCAGCAACGCAGCTAGCACCGTCGCGCCGCCGGGTTCGGTCATGATGCGGTGATTGTGCCAGAGCCACTTCTGGGCTGATTCAATTGCCTCATCAGGCACCAGCAGGCAGTCATCGACATGGGCTTTAGCGATTTCAAACGCCAGGCTTCCGATTTCCGATGCCCCAAGCGAATCCGCGGCAACGCCTGAAACGTCGACCTTCACAGGGTGCCCGGCAGCACGCGCGGCATGCAGGGCGGTGCAGGTTTCCGGTTCGACGGAAATGATCCGCGTGCGCTCGCCATACCAGGCAGCAACGCCGCCAATCAGTCCGCCACCGCCCACAGCGACAAGAACCGTGTCGAGGCCGGGGCACTGCTCCTCCAGCTCAAGGCCGAGCGTTCCCTGGCCGGCAAGGGTCGGTTCGGCATTGTAGGCATGAACCGATACCGCACCGGTTCGGGCAATATGCGCATCACACAAGGCAAGCGCCTCGGCATAATTCGCGCCCTCCTGTATGACTTTGGCACCATAGGACCTGATGCGGGCGACCTTGGCCGGTGCAGATATCGACGGCACGAAGATGTGCGCCTCAAGCCCCAGGACTTCAGCGACATGGGCGACCGCAGCCCCGTGATTACCGCCGGATGCTGCGGCAACGCCTGCGGTTTTCGCGGCGTCATTGCCAATCAGCGAATTGAACGCACCGCGCGCCTTGAACGAACCGGAATACTGAAAGCACTCCAGTTTCAGGGTGATCGGCTGTTCGATACCGGGTACGGCGACCTGCATGACAGGGGTGCGGCAGATGCGCGACGCAATGCGTGCGTAGGCGAGCTCAATGTTTGTCTGGGTGATCATGTGCTGCGTGGGGTTGGATTGGGATGATAGCCATAGCGTGAAGAAACCGGTGTCATAGTGGCTCTTTTGCGCGGGCGCGGCAACCAGTGCATTGCGCATCAGGATCGCGAGCCTGCGCGCTCCACAACCCGGGCCTGGTTGCGCCCATAATGCGCTGCTTCCGGCGCATTGCCGATTGTCATGCATTGATCTGCATGCGAAGGTCGCGGGCGTCGAATTCGGGTATAGCGGGAAAAGCCAGGTGATTGCCTGTGGCAATACGCCGTGCCGACCAGCAACATGCACAGGCATCCAGAATGTCGTCATTTGCGGCTTGTGACTTCTTCCAGTGAGGAAGCTGCAACCTGGCCAGGGGAAAGCCGCCGGCAGTCAGCAGTGCGCGGCGAAGTTCAGCGCCGTCTGCGGTTTTCTTGGCATGGCTCAACGGGCGATCATTGTTCAGCGCACAAAACGCCACTTCAGGATGGACTTCGAACACCCGGGACTGGGTTTGCGGTGTGATGGCGGCATCGATTTCACGCATCTTGGGAAACAGCATGAAGGCCTGTTTGGAGAACTTTTTGCCAAGGACACGGGCGTTGATCTCGCAGGCATCGCGGTAATCATCGGCCATGACGGCCTCGCGGCACGGTACCGGGAAAACCGACGACCGGCGCGGGCCGATGTATTGACGTGCCTGGGCCTCGCAGGACCGGGCCGTATCGGCTGGGAAGCCGATCGGCATATCGACGCCGATGCACGAAGCATCGGTGTCCAGTGCAGTGTGGATATTCGTGATGATGCTGGCTTGTGGTGCTGTATCACTGTCACCTGACCATGACACCATGACCCACCCCGCCTTGCAGCCGTCCAGCCCCAGGAAATCATTCTCAGGCATTTGTGGATCGAACCGAAGTGATATTGCCGGTGTGTGGTGGCTGATCGATCAGGTCGTTCCAGGCGGCGAGATCAAGTTCGTCATTGGCAGACAGTTCTGTGGCTTCAACCACGCGGAAAGCGGTGTTGCCGGCATGAAGCAGCGCATCCCTGGGCGATGACTTGAGAATCCGGGCGGCGAACACGCCGGCAAACAGATCGCCGGTACCGTGCGGCGGGTCGGGAAAGGCAAGGGTTTCATGCAAGGTGGCGGAACCGGCTTCGACCAGCAGATTGCCGATGCCGAGCGTGTCCGGAAAGGCTGATGTGACCACGACTGCGTCTGCTCCGAGTGAGCGTGCTGCATGGACCAGAGACGTGTTGTCACCGCTTTTGTCACCGGTCAGCACATCAAGCTCATAGCGGTTCGGCATGGCGATGTCAGCCAGCGGCAGGAGGTGCGCTTTGATCGCGGTGATAACCTCGTCTGCTACATATGTGCCGTATGAATCAGCACACACAGGATCGACGAGGACCTGGAACTGCTGGCGGGCATCCTGTAGCCGTTTGATGAAATCGGCGGCCGCCGTGACCTGGTCCGCATCACGGAAATACCCGGTCATCACGAGGTCAATCTCACGGCGCCAGTCGGGCAGTTCAAAGCTTGCCAGCATGTCGGTGATGGTCTGGGCCGGTGTGACCATGCCGGACGGTTTGCCGTGACCGGGATGATGCGCCCAGGTAACGGTGGGTACTTCCCACACATCGATGCCCAGCCGGCGTGCGGCAAACGCAGACGCCGTGTTGCCGATATAGCCGCGTGAAATGCGCGAGGAGATGGAGACGATGGCCATGGGGTTTATGTGGACTCAGACGATGCCAGGACAGTTTTTGAACGGGCAGTATGTCTGAATGGCTCCTGGGTGGCTAGATGCCTTTGATCAATCCACCCTTGTTATTGTGCGCTGCAATATATTATGAACTGCACACGTCAAGTTCATGCAGGGGAATAGCTTTTATGACTGTCAGGCCGCGCCGCAGTGTTTTGTATATGCCGGGGTCCAATACCCGCGCGCTGGAAAAGGCAAAGACGCTTGCCGCAGATACGCTGATCCTTGACCTGGAAGATGCGGTCGCGCCGTCTGCCAAGACGGAAGCACGGAAGTTTGTGTGTGACGCAGTGAAGGCCGGCGGTTATGGCAGGCGCGAACTGGTCATCCGCATCAATTCGCTGGCATCCGAATGGGGCATGGATGACCTGTCAGCGGCAATGCAGGCAGGCCCGGATGCCATCCTGGTGCCGAAAGTGTCCACACCGTTTGATATTGCAACCATCGACAAGGCGATGGCGGATGCCCCGGAGCAGGTGTCCATCTGGGCCATGATGGAGACACCGCTGGCCATGCTGAACGCGCGCGAAATCGCATCTGCGACCACTGAATATTCCCGCTTTGACTGCATGGTGATGGGAACCAATGATCTTGCCAAGGAAACCGGCGCAGGCCTGGGTGGCGACCGTGTTGCCATGCTGCCATGGCTGATGACCTGCGTGGCGGCGGCGCGCGCCTACGGCTTGGCGATTATAGATGGCGTCTATAATGATTTCAGGAATGAGGAAGGCTGTGCGGCAGAATGTTCGCAGGGCCGCCTGATCGGCATGGACGGCAAGACACTGATCCATCCTGGCCAGATCGCGCCGGCTAATGCGGCGTTTGCGCCATCGCCGGAGCAGGTTGCCGCGGCCAACGACATCATCGCGGCGTTTGCCCTGCCGGAGAATGCGGGTCTGGGCGCAATCAATCTCAATGGCCGCATGGTAGAATTGCTGCATTGTGAAATAGCGCGAAAGACGGTTGCCATGAGTGAGGCGATCTCTGCACTGGAGGCAACATCATGAGCACGACATCCAGCAAGACCACGGCAGGCAATTTCTTTGAGGACTTCTCCGTTGGCCAGGTCATCCGGCATGCGGTTCCGCGCACGGTGGGCGAGGGCGAACGCGCGATCTACACCGGACTTTACGGGATGCGCTGCGCTGTGCAGTCGTCGGACGCCTTTGCCAGGGCGATCGGGTACAGCCAAGCTCCGCTGGACGACATGCTGGTGTTCCACATTGTGTTCGGCAAGACCGTGCCGGACATTTCCCTCAATGCCGTTGCCAATCTGGGATATGCGGATTGCCGTTTTCTGAAACCGGTTTTTGCCGGGGACACGCTGCACTCGCAATCTGAAGTCATCGGTGTGAAGCAGAATTCAAATGGCAAGACCGGTGTGGTGCATGTGCGCTCGACGGGGATGAACCAGCATGATGAACCGGTGCTGGAGTTTGTGCGCTGGGTGATGGTGCGCAAACGGGATGCGGCATCGCGCGCGCCTGATCCGGTTGTGCCGGAGTTGCCGGATCATGTGTCGCCGACCCATCTGGGGGCGGCGTGTCCGGTGATCGATCCGGCAAAGTGGGACCCGGGGCTTTCCGGTTCCGCCTATTTCTGGGGCGACTATCAGGCCGGTGAGCGCATTGATCATGTGGATGGCATGACAGTGGAAGAAGCCGAACACATGCTGGCGACAAGACTGTACCAGAACACCGCGAAAGTGCATTTCAACCAGTTCACCGAAGGCCAGGGCCGGTTTGGCCGCAGGCTGATCTATGGCGGGCATGTGATTTCGCTGGCCCGTGCCCTGTCATTCAACGGGCTGGCCAACGCTTTCCATATCGCAGCTATAAATGGTGGTGCGCACGTGGCGCCATTGTTTGCCGGTGAAACGGTTTTCTGCTGGTCCGAAGTGCGCGATACGGCAAGACTGGAGGGCCGTGATGATGTGGGCGCCTTGCGATTGCGTACTGTCGCCACAAAGGATGCACCATGTGGCTCATTCCCGGAAACCGGCGATGACGGCGTTATTCTTGATCTCGATTACTGGGCGCTGATGCCGGTCAAACCATAATGGGATGCAGCTACACGGTGTGAAATTAAACCAACAGCGCATTGCATGCGTTACGCTGCACATAGTATGACAGGAACAATCCTGCCCAGACGACATCATCAGGGACAATCCGAATGGCGAATTCACCCATGAAAGAGCGACCGCTCTCTCCGCATCTGAGTATCTATAAACCGATGCTCACCATGACGATGTCGATTGTACACCGGATAACCGGTATGGGACTGTATTTCGGCATGGCCTTGTTTGTGTGGTGGCTGTTTTCTGCGGCGCATTCGCAAAGCTATTTTGATTTCGTGCAGGGCTTCATCGGCTCATGGTTCGGGCGTCTGGTGTTGTTCGGCTTTACGTGGGCGCTGGTGCACCACGCGCTTGGCGGGCTTCGGCACCTGCTGTGGGATACGGGCCGCGGATTTGACCTGGTCAAGATCGAATGGATGGCGCGGGCAACCATTGCCGGATCGATCACACTAACGCTGCTGATCTGGATTGCAGCCTATGCGGCGAGGTAACTGAACATGAGCATGAGAACGCCCTTGGGCAAAGTACGCGGGCTGGGCTCGGCCAAATCCGGCACGGAACATTTCTGGCAGCAGCGGATGACGGCAATTGCCAATATTCCGCTGGTGATCTTTCTGGCCTGGTTCTGCGTTTCCAAGGTGGGCGCTGATCGTGCGGAAATGACACAAGCGCTGTCCAACCCGTTGGTGGCGCTGATGCTGGTGTTCACCATCATATCGATCACCTGGCACATGCGGCTCGGCATGCAGGTTGTCATTGAAGATTATATACACAACGAAGGCAGCAAGCTGATCTGCCTGATCGGCAACACGTTCTTCTCACTGGCAGTGGCCCTGACCGGCCTGTTCGCCGTACTCAAGATTTCCTTTGGAGGCTGACCGGCACATGGCTGCGACGAACGCATACGAGTTTACCGACCACCAGTTTGACGTGGTTGTCGTCGGTGCCGGCGGTGCCGGCCTGCGCGCCGCGCTTGGCATGGCTGAGCAAGGCCTCAGGACGGCCTGTATTTCCAAGGTGTTTCCGACCCGGTCCCATACGGTGGCGGCCCAGGGTGGTATTGCCGCAAGCCTGCACAATATGGGCCCTGACCACTGGCAGTGGCACATGTATGACACCGTCAAGGGATCCGACTGGCTGGGCGACACCGACGCCATGGAATACCTGGCACGCGAGGCACCTGCAGCGGTTTATGAACTGGAGCACTATGGTGTGCCGTTCAGCCGTACCGAAGAGGGCAAGATCTACCAGCGCCCGTTCGGTGGGCACATGCAGAATTTCGGCGACGGTCCGCCGGTGCAGCGCACCTGTGCAGCAGCTGACCGGACCGGGCACGCCATCCTGCACACGCTGTACGGGCAAAGCCTGAAACATCATGCGGAGTTCTTCATCGAGTATTTCGCCATCGACCTGATCATGTCCGACGACGGCGTCTGCACCGGTGTTGTGGCGTGGAACCTGGAAGACGGCACCATGCACCGGTTTGCCGCCAAGATGGTGGTCCTTGCGACGGGTGGTTACGGCCGTTCCTACTTCTCGGCAACATCCGCCCACACCTGCACAGGCGACGGCAATGGCATGGCGGCGCGTGCCGGCCTGCCGCTGCAGGACATGGAATTCGTACAGTTTCACCCGACCGGGATTTATGGTGCGGGCTGCCTGATCACCGAAGGCGCGCGCGGCGAAGGCGGCTATCTGACCAATTCCGAGGGTGAGCGTTTCATGGAACGCTACGCGCCCAACGCCAAGGACCTGGCCTCGCGCGATGTGGTGTCGCGCTGCATGACCATGGAAATTCGCGACGGCCGCGGTGTCGGCAAGGACAAGGACCACATTCACCTGCACCTGGATCATCTTGATCCGGCCGTTCTGCATGAGCGTCTGCCCGGCATTTCCGAGAGCGCCAAGATTTTTGCAGGCGTTGACCTGACCCGTGAACCGATCCCGGTCCTGCCGACGGTGCACTACAATATGGGCGGCATTCCAACCAATTACTGGGGCGAGGTGCTCAACCCGACCAAAAAGAATCCCGATGCCATTCAGCCGGGCCTGATGGCTGTCGGCGAGGCAGGATGTGCATCCGTGCACGGCGCCAATCGCCTGGGATCAAATTCACTGATCGACCTGGTGGTGTTTGGCCGTGCAGCGGCCATAAGGGCCGGCAAGGTGGTCGACCGGAACGAACCCGTGCCGGCCATCAATGAAGCGGCTGTCGACAAGATCATGGGCCGGTTTGACGGCCTGCGGCATGCATCGGGCTCGGTGCCGACGGCAAACCTTCGGCTCGAGATGCAGCGCGCCATGCAGGAAGACGCTGCCGTGTTCCGCACCCAGGAGACCCTGGCACAAGGCTGCAAGCGGCTCAGCGCGACATGGAAGAAAATGTCCGACCTTAAGGTGACCGACAGATCGATGATCTGGAATTCCGACCTGGTAGAAACGCTGGAACTTGAAAACCTGATGGCAAGCGCCATTACTACGGTTTATTCAGCCGAAGCGCGCAAGGAAAGCCGTGGCGCACACGCCCGCGAGGACTACAAGGCAGGCCCGTATGACGGGCGTGATGACAAGAACTGGCGCAAGCACACGCTGTCGTGGGTTGATGACAAGGGCAAGGTGAAGCTGGATTATCGTCCGGTGCATACCGAGCCCCTGACAACGCCTGCCGAAGGCGGCATTGACCCCAAGAAGATCGCGCCAAAAGCGCGCGTCTACTAACTCCTTTGATGTAAGGGCACGGGATACGAAAACATGGTTGAACTTACACTTCCAAAGAACTCCCAGGTCGGCGATGGCAAAGTATGGCCCAAGCCTGATGGCGCCAACCGCACGCGAGAATTCAAGGTGTATCGCTGGAGCCCGGATGACGATGCCAACCCGCAGGTCGACACCTACACAATCGACCTGGATGATTGCGGCCCGATGGTTCTCGATGCGCTGATCAAGATCAAGAACGAGATTGATCCGACCCTGACCTTCCGGCGGTCGTGCCGTGAAGGCATCTGCGGGTCATGTGCCATGAACATTGACGGCACCAACACGCTGGCCTGTACCCGCGGCATCGACGAAGTGGACGGTGATGTCCGGATTTACCCGTTGCCGCACATGCCGGTGGTCAAGGACCTGGTGCCGGACCTGTCACGGTTTTATGCGCAGCATCGCTCCATTGAACCATGGCTCAAGACCGATACGCCGGAGCCCAGAACCGAATGGAAACAGTCGCACGAAGACCGCGAAAAGCTCGACGGGCTGTACGAATGCATTCTGTGCGCGTGTTGTTCGACGTCGTGTCCGTCCTACTGGTGGAACGGTGACCGCTATCTTGGGCCTGCCATCTTGCTGCAGGCCTATCGCTGGCTGATTGATTCACGTGACGAGGCGACCGGCGACCGGCTTGATAATCTGGAAGATCCGTTCCGGCTGTACCGGTGCCACACCATCATGAACTGCTCCAAGGCCTGTCCGAAGGGGTTGAACCCGGCAAAGGCGATTGCGGAGATCAAGAAGATGATGGTTGAGCGCCGGGTCTAGAGCACTCTGCGCGTTCCTGTTTTGCTGAAACTGCGGTAGGATGATGGCTTCACTGATCTGCTGGAGTGTGCCGGAAATGCGATGCCTGTCGATTCTAATCCTGTCCATTTTGGTGTCGTCATCGTCGCCGGCCCAGGCATTTGACTGCACCAAGGCAAGTACCGAGACGGAAAAGCTGATCTGTTCTGACAGCAGGCTCAAGCAGGCAGATGATGATCTGGGACGGGCATGGCGCATGGTGCGCGAGCTACTCGGCAAGGCAGAATTCCAAATGCTTCGGCAAAACCAGCGGGCGTGGCTGAAGAGCCGCGATGCGCGCTGCGGTTACGGCAGTGACCCTGAACGGGTTGACTGCCTGATGCAGCAAACCACCCAGCGTACATTGATTATTGCAGCAGAAGCGAAAACGGGGCCGGGAAGCGGTGCTGCCATGGTGCCGTTCGCCAGTGTTCAGGCTGGGTCAAAGGCGGCTTACGAGGTTGAAATTGCCGGTGTGCGGTTTGCCGCTCCTGCCGGGGCAGGGGAAATGTCATTCAACCAGGCGGTGGATGACCTGGTCAAACAGGCGCCGTTCACAGAAAAGATCGATTTCGAAACACCGGGGCAGCTCAGCTATAATCAATCCATCACCCTGGAGTTTGCTGCGCCCAATCTGGTGTCGGCGCTGGTGCAGACCTGGCGGTACGATGGTGGCGCACACGGCAACACCTTCTTTTCCGCCATCAATGTCAGTCCTCAAACCGGCGAGCTGACCTATGACAAGCTGTTTTCACCGGAGGCGAAGGCGGAGCTGGCAGATGCGTGCGGAAACCGGCTTTACGGACATGACGGAGACAAGGCTGTCAGCAAAGCACAAACCAGGGAGATGTTTTTTCCCGAGTATGAGAATACAGTTCTGGCAACGGCGGGCAACCTGTCTTCATGGACCTTCAATGCCGACGGTGCCCGGATTCATTTTTCACCCTATGAACTTGCCCCATATGCTGCCGGCAGCTTTGAGTGCCGGCTGCCGCTGGATCTTTTGCGCAAGCTGTCCAAAGCAGGCCACCATCTGCCGCAATGAGGAAAACGAGCATGGTTAACTGAATGTCAATCTGGTTGCTGCAATTTTAGCGGACAGGAGTCCAATTCGACTCGGGATTGATGCAGTCAGTCAGTCAAGGACATGAAACCCATGCAAAATGCCGCTTTATCTGTAGATACAGCCAATTCGACACCAGCCGTGACGGTCTCTTACCCCTCCGCGCAGTGTGAAAAAAGCCCCTATTCCAGCATTGTCGGGCGGGGCAGTGTGCCGCTGTTGATCGAAGATTGCCTGCTGGCGGAAGTGCCGCGCGATCAATTGTACCGCGAGTGGGAGGCCTGCAAGACGATTTCCGATGGGGATGCAGCAGATTATTGCCGTCGTGCGGCAGGTCGCCTGTCGCGTGCATTTGAAAGCGAAATAGCCTCAGCAGATCTGTCTGACATTGTTGCCAATGCCGCAGTACTGTTCCTGCTCTCATTGCGCAAAAGCGGCGTTGTATCACCGGACCAGATTGGTCCCTGCGAGGTTTGCTATGATGGCACTGAGGCCGGCGGCCGCGTAAGCGCAGCAGGTTAACTCGCGTTCGCCCGCAATTTGTGATTTCCTCGGATAATGACGAAAGACAGCAAGCCTGCGGAACCCTTTATGGAGCCTGTGGAGTTCGGGCATTCGCTCGGACCCGGCATCGGCGTCAACCTGCTTGTCAGCAACACCTCAAGGCATCGCGACTTTGCAGTTTCGGTGCTGGGCGCGAAAGTCCTGCATCACAGTGACGATTTTTCGGTGTTTTCCCTGAGCGGGTCGATCTGGATGATCCATGCCGACCATACCTACAAGACCAACGTCCTGTATGGCGTCGCCACACAGGCTAAAGGCCGCGGTGCCGGTGCGGAGCTGAGAGCTTACGGGGTCGATCCGGACAAGGCAGAAGCTGCCGCCCGAGCAGGCGGCTGGACCGTACTGGCCGGTGCGCAGGACAAGCCGCACGGGCTGCGCGAGGCGGTAATCCTTGATGATGACGGGTATGCCTGGGTGCCAGGGGTGGCGATTTAGGGTCAGGACCCATGAAGTGAGCGAAAGCGCTGTTGGGCAGCTCTGAGCCCAAAGTGAATTTGGATTTGGCACAAATTGGGTGCGAAAGCTGTAGTTCTGTCTATGACTAATCCTTGGTGTAATCTGGCCCGATACGTGTCGGCAAACCGTCAGCGAGTTTCAACCAAGGAAGCTTTTCCTCATGAGCAACGTGGAGCGTTGGCACAAACTTTTCTGGTTCTTCCAATGCTGCAACATACAAATGCATGATACCCGACATTCTTTCCGACCGAAACGAAATAGGTGTGCCGCAGTTTGCGCAGAAGGTCCTTTCAACTCCTGGCGATGATTTGTAGACTTTGGGTGCTTCGCTGGTCCATCGCCATTGAGTATCTAGCACGCCGACATAGGTTGTCATTGGCGCAGAACACTGCCTTCGGCAACTTTCGCAATGGCAGTTCACGCAAGTTTGGACAGGGGTATCGATTTCGAATTTGATGGCTCCGCATAAACAACGACCACGCATTTTTAGCTCCTTAAAAACTCAGTAAACTTCAAGGCGTGAACGGGTCGGGTCGCCGTCAAATGCGTATCGATAGTGATCACCAGCGACGCTTTCGTCTGCCAATTTGCTTTTTTGCCCACATAAGCATTCGTAATCACCCTAGTTCCTCTTGGGAGTTGCCTTGACACCAACGGCAGCTTCGTCCGGATACTGTTGAAAAACTCAAAAATCGCGGAGTCTTATATTTTCGCTATCGGAGCAAAATATCGAAAACCGCTGCTAAATTTGCTCGCCGTGATGGACAGGTGCTTCAGGGTAGCGATACTCGAAAATTGGCTACCCCTTCGGCGAAAATTTCCAAACCCCTCTCTATGGGGCGGAAATTTTTAGACCAGAGGCAAATGTGGAGTTTTTCAACAGTATCTCCGGATAGCTGACCTTCGCTTGCCTTAGACTGACAGGTTCTGAGCCCTTAAACTGGTAACAAATTTTTGCATGTGCGCCTCAAGCCGAGCCGGGCTTGAGCCAGTTTGTCTGCCAGAGTGAATTCGAGTAGCAGATCGCCTCGCCATAGACTTCCTCGATGATCGAGGATGGCATCGGCCAGGGCAGGCGAACCTCGCCGTGAGTTTCATCGCCGTCCACGAAATTCATCTCGGCATTGTGCTTGTCAGCCAGGTGCCGCATGCGGTGGTTCGATGATCTGCACCATAGCAAGACCGAACGGACGCCACGGTTCTGCAGTGCAGCGACAATGCGGGCAAACAGGGCATCGCCTATGCCCTTGTCCTGCCATTCCGGCACAACGGAAAACGCTGCTTCTGCTCGTACCGGCAGGCTGTTTGCAAGCAGCTTTATCTCGCCGACACCCAGCAGTTCGCCATCTACGAACGCGCCGAACACCATATTGCCGTTCGAGAACGCCGAACGTGCGTAGATATCAAGAAAGCTGTCGTGGACAGGAGCGCCGAAGCGCAGGGCGCGCGAGGCCGGATCAAGCCGGTCGAAGTGGCTTCTGAACAAATCCTGTTCGCTGCTCCAAAGCCTGCGGATTGTAATGGCGGTTGCCGTCTCCAGCGCAGTTGAATGCATTGTCATGGTATTATCCTTTTCAACCCCCTCGTTTGTAAGATAGGTCTACTGACGAATAATGTAGTGTTGCATTGCAGCATCTGAAAGGCGAAAATGTTGCGTTGCAACAAAAAGTGATAACGGGTCATCTCAGATGCATTGGCGCAACGACAGGCAAACTGATGCTTGCCTAACCCCGGCAGGCTGATTAGGTTTCGCCCGGAATGGAACAACAAATTCAAGGGAGCTGTCCGCCGATAGCGGATGGGTAAGGGTAGAGTATGGTCAAGGAAATCGGACACTTCATTGGTGGCAAACTGGTCGCGGGGACATCTGGACGGTTTGCCGATGTTTACGATCCGAACACGGGTGAGGTTCAGGCGAAGGTTGCCCTGGCCAGTGAAGCCGAGTTGAAAGCGGCCGTCGCAGACGCCAAGGCCGCACAGCCGGCGTGGGCGGCGACGAACCCGCAGCGGCGTGCCCGAGTGATGGCAAAGTTTGTCGAACTGGTGAATGCCGAAAAAGAAGACCTCGCCCAGATGCTGTCTTCCGAACACGGCAAGACCATACCCGACAGCCACGGAGATATTCAGCGCGGCGTCGAGGTGTGTGAATTTGCCACCGGCATACCGCACCTGCTGAAAGGCGAGTACACCCAGAATGCAGGCCCCGGTATTGACATCTATTCGATGCGTCAGGCCCTCGGCGTGACCGCGGGCATCACACCGTTCAATTTCCCTGCGATGATCCCGATGTGGAAGTTCGCACCCGCCATTGCATGTGGCAACGCATTCATCCTGAAGCCGTCCGAGCGTGATCCGTCGGTGCCGATGCGGCTGGCAGAACTGATGATTGAAGCGGGACTTCCTGCCGGTATCCTGAACGTGGTCAATGGTGACAAGGCATCGGTTGATGCCATCCTTGACGATGAAGACATTCAGGCCGTCGGGTTTGTGGGCTCGACGGCGATTGCCGAATACGTCTATTCGCGCGGTTGTGCTGCCGGAAAACGGGTGCAGTGCTTCGGCGGTGCGAAGAACCACATGATCATCATGCCCGACGCGGACATGGATCAGGCCGTCGATGCGCTGATCGGGGCCGGTTACGGGTCGGCCGGTGAACGCTGCATGGCCATTTCCGTTGCGGTTCCGGTGGGTGAAGACACCGCAAACAGGCTGGTCAGCAAACTGATGCCACGGGTTGAGAATTTGCGCATTGGCCCGTCAACCGACCGTGAAGCCGATTACGGTCCTGTTGTGACCGGTCAGGCACTGGATCGCATTCGCGATTATGTCGAGGTTGGTATCAACGAGGGTGCGACCCTTGCCGTAGATGGCCGTGATTTCAAGATGCAAGGCTATGAAAACGGTTACTTCATGGGGGGCTGCCTGTTCGACAACGTGACCAAGGACATGCGCATCTACAAGGAAGAGATTTTTGGTCCCGTGCTATCGGTGGTGCGTGCGAAGAATTACGAAGAAGCACTCGATCTGCCGATGAGCCATGAATACGGCAATGGTGTCGCGATCTACACCCGCGACGGCGATGCGGCGCGTGACTTTGCCGACCGCATCAATATCGGCATGGTTGGCGTTAATGTGCCGATCCCGGTACCGCTGGCCTATTATACGTTCGGCGGCTGGAAAAAGTCATCGTTCGGGGACTTGAACCAGCATGGCCCGGATTCGGTGCGGTTTTACACGCGCACCAAAACGGTTACCTCGCGCTGGCCGTCGGGTATCAAGGACGGTGCCGAGTTTTCCATTCCAACCATGAGTTAGGACCGCGACCCTGGCACCGGGCAGACTTCAGACCGTAAAAGACGCCATGACAGCCGCGGACAGCAGTTCGCGGCTGTCCGGTTTAAGGCTTTGTTTATCATGATCGCAGTCCGAAGCATGCAGACCCGTCTTGTGGTGAGGGTTGGAGTGAACTTTGTGACGTATCGTTAACATCCACTGTGCGAGTCTCCGCGCCTGAATTACCGGGCTTGGGGACGAACAAGACATGGCGAACTGGGGTTTTATTGTTGTTGTTGTAGTGGCGGCACTGTCGATGCTGGTTGTGTTCAATTGGCGCCGGCCTGTCACGCTGCACCGCAGCGTCCTGATAAACCGGTCTACGGAGGAGATTTGGCCCTCCATCGACTATCTGTCCGGCGATTTTTCATGGCAGCAGCATTTTGAACATGCCGAAACGGTTGATGACGGCCATGTCCGGATATTTTATTCCCTCAAGCGTGATGATGGCAGCAAAGTCGGTTGGGACCTGCAGTTTGAAATAACCGAGCGTGAAATCGGCAAGTCCATCAAAGTGCGACGCACCAATATTGACGACATGCAGAAAAATGACCGTCTGCTGGAACGTGGCATTGACCTTGAGCCGCAGGAAAACGGGACCAGGGTAATATTTCGAGAAATCTGGGGACCGCGCTCAATAACCGGTTTTGCCCTGGCGCACATGGACGCTGCCTCAATGCTTGCCCGGCTGAAGAGCTGGATTGAAACCGGTAATGCCAAGCCCAAGGGATCGAACGGGTGGACATCCATCGTGATTTCCGGCGCCTCTCTGCTGGCTACAGCGGCCGCATTTTCGCTGCTGCTGGGTTGGGAAATCGGTGCCATCTTTGTCGTGCTGCTGGTACTGCATGAATTCGGTCATCTGATATCATTCCGCATGATCGGCCAGCCATGGGGCAAGATTATCTTCATACCGTTTCTGGGGGGTGTTGCGGTGTCTCGGGTGCCGCACCTGAGGCTTGCAGATGATGCGTTCTGCGCAATCATGGGTGCGGGATTGTCGGTGATTGCCCTGATGCCCGCCATCATCGTCAGTGCGTGGCAGGTCAGTTCGCCGGCAATTGTGCAACTGGCCTATGTGACTGCCGCCATCGCAGGCGCGCTCAACCTCTTGAACCTGTTGCCGGTATTTCCCCTTGATGGGGGTCGCGTGTTGCGCGCGGTGATGCAGTCATTCGTGCCGAAGCATGTGCGCACTGCAATGTTTGCAGTGGCGGGCATCGTGGCAATCGGCGGCGTGTATCTGCACAATCCGGTGCTGGTCGCCATTGCGGTGGTAGCGTTTTTCCAGAGTGCCCGGCTGGGCCCGGCAAGCGATGGTGTTGCGTTGATGAAGCCATACAGGGCATCCGTCATGTGTGCGGCTTACCTGTCGCTGGTGATGGTGCATGGCATGGCGGCGGTCACCTTCTGGCCGAGCCTTGCATGATTTTTTCCATGCAGGGTTGAACACTTGCAGCGTGCGCGTTACCAGTGGTGTGCTTTCTTAATACCAAAGGAACTACCTATTGACCCATTTGACCGATTTTTCGAGTTTGCTGGCTAGGCATGCTGCACGCCTTGGTCTTCCTGACCACAAGTGGAGCATAACGACGTCCAGCGGGCGCGAAAAACCGGCCTTCGGTGGGCCAAATCCGTCCATCTGGTGCGTTGCGCCGCTTGCCCGATGCACCCGCATCGCGCTGCGCACCGCGCCTGCCAGAGTGGCCGGATTTGACTCCATCAAATGGATCAATAGGTAGTTCCTTTGGTATAATCCATCGCGGTTCACAATGCCCAGGCGACCATCTACCCGTTACAGAAACCTGATTGAAGACGGCAGGCTGGAAACAGATGCCGGTCAGCTTGATGTGCTCAAGCGGCTGGATGCACTGGCCCTGCAACTGGACGGCTATGGTCCGCCTGCACCGGCGAACGGGCTGGCAGGGTTGTTCAAGCGCAAGTCGTCCGGTGCTGCGCCGCACAGTGTCTACATCTGGGGTGACGTGGGGCGGGGAAAAACCCTGATCATGGATTTGTTCCATGACGCCATTGCGCCAAAGACCAAGCGCCGCATTCATTTTCACGCGTTCATGCAGGAAGTGCATCGTGATATCCACGCCTACCGCAAGGATCAGGACAAGGGGCTGATTGATGCTGATGCAGACCCCATCGCCTCTGTTGCCAGAACCATTGCGGGCGAAGCAGGCGTGCTGTGCCTGGATGAGTTCCAGGTCAAGGACATAACCGACGCCATGATCCTGGGGCGTTTGTTCAAGGCCTTGCACAAAGCCGGATGCGTTATCGTGGCAACGTCCAACATTCCGCCGGATGAACTTTATCGCAACGGGCTGAACCGCAATCTGTTTGAGCCGTTTATCGACTTCATCAAGTCCCGGTTCGACATCATTCAACTGGACGGGCCATCAGACTACAGGCTGGACAAGCTGTCGGGCGAAGAGGTTTATTTCTGCCCGTTGGGCCCCGGTTCGCAAGCGCGTCTGAAGCTGTTGTGGCGCAAGGTGACGGGTCATGACGATGGTGTACCGGGCGAATTGCAGGTGCAGGGGCGGGTGCTGCCGGTGCCGCAGACAGCCCGGGGTGCTGCCTGGTTCACCTTCTCCGACCTGTGCGATGAGCCGCTGGGCGCAGCCGACTACCTGGCGATTACAGAAGCCTACAAGGTTGTGTTCATAGAAGGTGTACGTGAACTGGGCGAAGCACAAGGCAATGCGGCGCGGCGCTTCATCAATCTGATTGATACGCTCTACGACGCCCATGTCCGGGTGGTGATCAGTGCCGATACGCCGCCTCAGGGCATATACCGCTATGCCGACACTCCGATCGAGTTCGCCCGCACCGTTTCCAGGCTGACGGAAATGCAGTCTGCGCAATGGTGGCAACAGGCACCAAACGCGGTTGTGGAGTGATTTTCGGCCAATCCACCCGTCATAGACCAATTGTGAGGTGCTAGTGACTTGCGGTCAGCCCGACTAGGGTTTAGTAAACTGCGATCTTTCGCACTAGCGAAATGGCCTCTTCGCACTGCGGTCTCCAAACCGCTGTGACAAAAAAGCGGGTGCCCATTCGCATAACTCACAGGGGAACGCACAATGGCGCGTGACAAAATTGCTCTTATCGGCGGTGGCATGATCGGCGGAACGCTGGCCCATATGGCCGGCCTCAAGGAACTCGGTGATATCGTGATTTTCGACATTGTCGAGGGCATGCCGCAAGGCAAGGCGCTCGATCTGGCGGAAAGCTCACCGGTTGACGGTTTCGATGCGCAGATGACCGGCGTCAACAAGTACGAAGGCATCAAGGGTGCCGACGTGGTGATTGTGACTGCGGGTGTACCACGCAAGCCCGGCATGAGCCGCGACGACCTGTTGGAAATCAACCTGAAAGTGATGAGCCAGGTTGGTGCAGGCATCAAGAAATATGCACCAAAGGCATTTGTGATCTGCATCACCAACCCGCTGGACGTCATGGTGTGGGCCCTGCAGAAATACTCAGGACTGCCTGCCAACATGGTCGTGGGCATGGCCGGTGTGCTGGATTCAGCCCGGTTCCGGTATTTCCTGGCTGAAGAATTCAAGGTGTCGGTTGAAGACGTTACCGCCTTTGTGCTGGGCGGACACGGTGACACCATGGTGCCGCTGGTGCGGTATTCGACCGTGGCCGGTATTCCCGTGCCGGATCTGATCAAGATGAAGTGGACGACCCAGAAACAGATCGACGCCATTGTCCAGCGCACCCGTGACGGTGGCGCCGAGATCGTCGGCCTGCTCAAGACCGGGTCGGCCTATTATGCGCCGGCTGCATCTGCGATCGCGATGGCGGAAAGCTTTCTGAAAGACAAAAAGCGCGTGTTGCCGTGTGCTGCACATCTGACCGGCCAGTATGGGCTGACGGATCTCTATGTCGGTGTGCCCACGGTGATCGGCGCAGGCGGCATCGAGAGGATCGTCGAGATCAAGCTTGACCCTGCAGAAAAGGCGGAGCTGAAGAAATCCATCAGCGCGGTGCATGGCCTGATGGATGCAGCCAAGCAGATTGCACCCGATCTGGCCTGACGAAAATCGACGCAACGCCTGAACTTTTGGGTATTTGGTGTATCACGGGTTTCACGGCGTTGCGTTTTCGTTGTTCACCGCCCCAACATGGGGTCTACTGAACTCGAAAACCTGATCCAGCTTAAGCAAGACACTCAAACGGGACTGAAACACAATGAATATTCATGAATATCAGGCCAAGGCACTGTTGAAATCATTTGGCGTATCGGTCTCTGACGGTGTGCCGATCATGAAGCCGGAAGAAGCAGAAGCAGCGGCCAAATCGCTTCCCGGACCTGTGTGGGTGGTCAAATCGCAGATCCATGCCGGCGGGCGTGGCAAGGGCCGCTTCAAGGAACTGGGTGACGATGCCGCCGGTGGCGTGCGGGTGGTCAAATCGGTTGACGATGTGGTGAAGAACGCCTCCGAAATGCTGGGCAATACCCTGGTGACCAAGCAGACCGGCCCGGTCGGCAAACAGGTCAACCGGCTGTATATCGAAGACGGCGCCGACATTGCGCGCGAGCTGTACCTGTCCATTCTGGTGGACCGTACTGTCGGCCAGGTTGCCTTTGTAGTGTCGACAGAAGGTGGCATGGACATCGAGGCGGTTGCGGAAGAAACGCCTGAGAAGATCATCAATGTTGCCATTGATCCGATTGCCGGCATCACCGATGGGGATGTTGCAAATCTGTGTGACGGCCTGAAACTGGACGGTGCCGCGCGCCAGGACGGCCAGACGCTGTTTCCAACCCTGTACAAGGCGTTCACCGAAACCGACATGAGCCTGCTCGAGGTCAACCCTCTGGTGGTTCTCGGTAACGGGCACCTGCGCGTGCTTGATGCCAAGGTATCGTTCGACGGCAATGCTGAATTTCGCCATCCCGAACTGGCCGAGCTTCGTGACCTGAGCGAAGAGGATGCCAAGGAAATCGAGGCGTCGAAATACGACCTTGCCTATATTGCCCTGGACGGAGACATCGGCTGCATGGTGAACGGCGCAGGCCTTGCCATGGCAACCATGGATATTATCAAGCTCTACGGAGCATCACCTGCCAACTTCCTGGATGTAGGTGGCGGTGCCACCACTGAAAAGGTAACGGCTGCCTTCAAGATCATCACGTCCGACCCGCAGGTAAAGGGCATTCTGGTCAATATTTTCGGCGGCATCATGCGCTGCGACGTGATTGCCGAAGGTGTCGTCACCGCGGTCAAGGAAGTCGGTTTGCAGGTGCCGCTGGTTGTCCGGCTTGAAGGCACCAATGTGGAACGGGGCAAGGAAATCATCAACCAGAGCGGGCTGAACGTTATCGCTGCCGATGATCTCGACGATGCAGCCCAGAAGATCGTCAAGGCAGTGAAGGGTTGATCGTCGGCATGACATTCAAGTTACGCAGGCTTGCGCTGGTGGCAGCCGTTGGCGTGGTCGCGATACAGGCGACGGGTTCAGACGCTCGTGCGCAAGGCCCGGTTGATGATGAAGCCGATCCGGTTTTTGTGTTCAACAAGGTCTGTTATTCCCAGGTGCCGTCGATTGGCGCCATACGGGACATGGCAAACAGGCTGGCATGGCAGGCGCTGGAAAAAACCGACCTGAAGCTGTTTTCCCCTGATCCGAACCCTGAAGTGCTGGAAGGCTGGGATGTCCAGGTTGGCAAGAAGTTCTTCCGGTTGGGCGTGGTGCGCACTGCGGTCAGTGACAAGTTCAAGCAGACATTCCCTGACTTCGCTGATGGCACTGCTACGTCCTGTACGCTCGTGCTTGATGGTGCCAGTGATGCCGAAAATGTGTCTGAAGGCATGCAGAAGCTGGCCGGTAAGGAACCTGCCAGCAAGGACGTGCCTGACGGGGAATTCAAAACCACCACGTGGGCCGGGGGTAACGGGAACTACAAGGTGTTCCTGATTTCCAAGGCAGCGGCAGCCGGGGAAACCGGATTGTTGAACGTGACGATATTGGCAAAGGCTAAATAGGGTCCTGACCTTAGTGCCTGGTGCTTCTGACGGAAGTGCCGAACGATAGAAAGAAGTAAAGCGATGTCCATTCTTATCGACAAGACCACTAAAATTCTCGTGCAGGGACTGACCGGCAAGACCGGTACGTTCCATACCGAACAGGCGCTGGCTTATCATGGTACGCAGATGGTGGGCGGGATCCATCCGAAAAAGGGTGGTCAGACATGGACGGGCCAGGGCGGCGAGACGCTGCCGGTTTTTGCAAGTGTGGCAGAAGGCAAGCAGGCAACCGGTGCCGATGCGTCGGTTGTGTACGTGCCGCCGGCAGGCGCAGGGGCTGCGATAATCGAGGCAATCGAAGCTGAAATCCCGCTCATCGTGTGCATCACCGAAGGTGTGCCGGTGATGGATATGGTAAAAGTGAAGGCGCGGCTTGAAAAGTCGAATTCGCGTCTTGTCGGACCCAATTGCCCGGGCATCCTGACACCTGATGAATGCAAGATCGGCATCATGCCCGGCAACATCTTCTCCAAGGGATCGGTTGGCGTCGTGTCGCGCTCAGGCACGCTGACTTATGAAGCGGTCTTCCAGACAACCAATGAGGGGCTTGGCCAGACGACGGCGGTCGGCATTGGTGGCGACCCGGTGAAGGGCACAGAGTTCATTGACGTGCTTGAGATGTTCCTGGCCGATGATGAAACCAAATCAATCATCATGATCGGCGAAATTGGCGGTTCGGCAGAAGAAGACGCCGCCCAGTTCATTGCAGACGAAGCGAAGAAGGGCCGTGCAAAACCGGTCGCCGGGTTTATCGCGGGCCGTACTGCGCCTCCCGGCCGCACCATGGGTCATGCCGGTGCAGTGATCTCCGGCGGCAAGGGCGGAGCCGAAGACAAAATCGAGGCGATGCGTGCTGCAGGTATCGCTATTGCAGATTCTCCGGCCACGTTAGGCAAAACACTCGCTCAGCGGTTGAAAGCCTAGCAAAAACGGCTATGTTGACTTGGCGTGGATTGTTTTTAAGTCACGCCAAGGCAAATTCATAAAGGCTCACTGCAGGTTTTGTCCGGCAGAGTAGGTAACATGGCCAAAACAGACGCGAACGACGTGTTCGAACAAACGTCATTTCTTTACGGCGGCAACGCCCAATTCATCGAACAACTACAAGCTGCTTACGAGCGCGACCCGAACTCGGTAGATCCCGGTTGGCAGGACTTCTTCGCCAATCTCGGAGATGATCCGGCAGATGTTGCTGCGAAAGCCGATGGCCCAAGCTGGGCCCGATCAGACTGGCCGCAGCCGCTCAATGGCGAAATGGTGTCAGTGCTGGACGGCGACTGGCCTGCTGTCGAAGAGTCGATTGGCGGTAAACTGGCCGGAAAAGCCGCCAAATCGGGTGAAAGCTCCGATCTGGAAAGCCTCCGAAAAGCTACACTGGACTCCGTACGTGCCCTGATGATGATCCGCGCTTACCGTATGCGCGGGCATCTGATTGCAGATCTGGATCCGCTGAACCTGCGTGAAAAACAACCACATCCCGAGCTTGATCCTGCATCATATGGCTTTGGGCCTGAAGATCTCGATCGCGAGATTTTCATCGATAATGTGCTGGGCCTGGAACGTGCCACCATCAACCAGATCATCGACATTCTGAAAGCGACTTATTGCTCGACCATGGCTGTCGAGTTCATGCACATGTCCGATCCGCGCCACAAGGCATGGTTGCAGGAGCGCATTGAAGGTCCCGGCAAATCCATCGAGTTTACGGTTCCCGGCAAGAAAGCCATTCTCAACAAGCTCATCGAGGCAGAAGGCTTTGAAGCCTATCTCAATGTGAAATACACCGGTACCAAGCGTTTTGGCCTGGACGGCGGTGAATCAATCGTGCCGGCGCTGGAGCAGATCATCAAACGCGGCGGCAATATGGGCGTCAGCGACATTGTGCTGGGCATGGCGCACCGCGGCCGGCTGAATGTGCTGGCCAATGTGATGGGCAAGCCCTACACGGCCATCTTTCATGAGTTCAAGGGTGGCTCGTCCACGCCTGAAGAAGTCGAAGGATCCGGTGATGTGAAGTATCACCTGGGGTCGTCGTCTGACCGGGAATTTGACAACAACAAGGTTCATTTGTCGCTGACCGCCAACCCGTCCCACCTCGAGATCGTTGATCCGGTTGTGCTGGGCAAGGCGCGCGCCAAACAGGACCAGCTCGGCAGGGACCGCTCAAAGGTCATGCCGCTGCTGATCCATGGCGACGCAGCGTTTGCAGGCCAGGGTGTGGTGGCTGAATGCTTCGGCCTGTCGGGTTTGAAGGGCCACCGCTCGGGTGGGTCCATTCACTTCATCATCAATAACCAGATCGGTTTCACCACCAGCCCGATCCTGGCACGGTCATCACCATATCCGTCCGATGTGGCCAAGATGATCGAGGCACCGATTTTCCATGTGAACGGCGATGATCCGGAAGCGGTCGTCTATGCTGCCAAGATCGCTACGGAATTCCGCCAGACATTCGGCCATCCGGTTGTCCTCGACATGTTCTGCTATCGCCGTTTCGGTCACAATGAAGCAGACGAGCCTGCCTTCACCCAGCCGGTCATGTACCGCCGGATTTCGAAGCACACGCCGGTGGCACAGCTTTATGCCCAGCGATTGATCGATGAAGGGTCTATGAGCGAGGCTGACTATACGGACATGAAGGCGGCATTCCGCAGCAGGCTGGAAGATGATTTCGAAGCCGCTGACAATTACAAACCCAACAAGGCCGACTGGCTGGACGGGCGCTGGTCAGGTCTAAAGACCACCAAAATAGATGATGATCCGCGCAAAGGTAAAACCGGCGTCGACGTCAAGAATCTGAAGAAGCTTGGCGAGCAGATGTACACTGTTCCTGAGGATTTCAATATTCATCGTACCCTGAAGCGGGTGATTGATGGTCGCCTGAAGGTGATGAAGGCAGGTGCCGGTCTGGACTGGGCGACGGCTGAATCACTGGCGTTCGCAACTCTGCTTGAAGACGGCAGCAGAATCAGGTTGTCAGGCCAGGATGTTGAGCGCGGTACGTTCTCGCAACGCCATGCTGTGTGGATTGATCAGCAAACCGAACGCCGTTATGCGCCGCTGAAACACTTAAGCGGCGAGAAAACCAATGATTTTGAGATCATCAATTCAATGTTGTCGGAAGAAGCAGTGCTCGGCTTTGAGTACGGCTATACGCTGGCGGAACCGAGCACGCTGGTGTTGTGGGAAGCCCAGTTTGGTGACTTCGCCAATGGCGCGCAGGTGATTTTCGACCAGTTCCTGTCGTCTGGTGAACGTAAATGGTTGCGCATGTCGGGCCTTGTCTGCCTGCTGCCGCATGGTTATGAGGGCCAGGGACCGGAGCACTCTTCGGCACGGCTTGAACGCTTCCTGCAGATGTGCGCCGAAGACAACATGCAGGTGGCAAATTGCACGACGCCAGCCAATTACTTCCACATTCTGCGCCGCCAGATGCGCCGGGATTTCCGCAAGCCGCTTATCCTGATGACGCCAAAATCCCTGCTGCGTCACAAGAAATGCGTTTCGACGCTGGATGAGATGGGCCCTGACTCGTCGTTCCACCGGGTGTTGTGGGATGACGCGGAGCATCTGAAGGACTCGCCCATCAAACTGGTGAAGGACGAGAAGATTCGTCGCGTTGTTCTGTGCACGGGCAAGGTTTATTACGACCTGCATGAAGAGCGCGAGAAGCGTGGCCTCAATGATATCTACCTGATGCGCGTCGAGCAGTTGTATCCGTTCCCGGCGAAAGCGCTGGTGAATGAGCTTTCGCGCTTCAAGGATGCTGAGATTGTGTGGTGTCAGGAAGAACCGCAGAACATGGGGTCGTGGACATTTATTCAACCCTTTATGGAATGGGTGCTGAACCGCATTGAAGCAAAGCATCGCCGGCCCAGGTATGCAGGCAGACTTGCGTCAGCCTCCACGGCGACCGGATTGATGAGCCGTCATCTGAAGGAACTGGCTGCGTTCCTTGAAACGGCACTTGGTAACGGGAAAGTGGGTTAGGGAGAGTTCCGGCGACGTTGATCTCCGTGACAGTTTGATTTTTGTATTTTTGTTGCGGCCCTGTTCCAACCGGGCAGCAACAGTCTTTAAAGGACAGACGTGATGTCGAATGAAATCCGGGTGCCAACGCTGGGTGAATCCGTAACAGAGGCCACCATAGGCCAGTGGTTTAAAAAGCCCGGCGAGGCGATTGCCGCCGATGAGCCATTGGTGGAACTTGAAACCGACAAGGTGACTGTCGAGGTGCCGGCTCCTGCAGCGGGCGTCATGGGCGAAATTCTCGTCCAGGAAGGCGATACGGTTGAGGTTGGCGCGCTGCTCGGAACCGTGGCTGACGGCGACGGCGCTGCACCGGCAAAACCGGCAGCGGCGGAAAAACCTGCCGAAGCTGCGTCTGCACCTGCCGCGAAGGAAACCGGCGGTAGCGGTGCACCGGCTGTTGCCGCCGCGCCATCTGCCGCCAAGATGCTGGCTGAAAACAACCTGTCTGCAGATCAGGTCGCAGGCTCCGGCAAGCGCGGTCAGGTATTGAAAGGTGATGTGCTGGACGCACTTGAAAAAGGTGCCAAGGCTCCGGCATCGGCATCGGTTGCGCGCGCACCTTCTTCTGCCGACGATGCACCACGCGAAGAGCGGGTGAAGATGACCCGCCTGCGCCAGACAATTGCGCGGCGGTTGAAAGATGCCCAGGACACGGCCGCCATGCTGACCACCTTCAACGAGGTGGACATGAGCGCGGTCATGGATCTGCGCAAGCGCTACAAGGAGTTATTTGAGAAAAAGCACGGCGTGAAACTTGGTTTCATGGGCTTTTTCACCAAGGCTGTGTGCCATGCGCTGAAAGAAATCCCGGCGGTCAATGCCGAGATCGACGGCACTGATATCGTCTTCAAGAACTTCTGCCATGTGGGCGTCGCGGTCGGTACCGCCAAGGGCCTGGTGGTGCCGGTGGTGCGCAATGCCGACGATATGTCGATTGCCGAGGTGGAAAAAGACATTACCCGTCTTGGCGGTCTGGCGCGCGACGGCCAGCTTTCGATGGCGGACATGCAGGGCGGCACGTTCACGATTTCCAATGGCGGCGTTTACGGTTCCCTGATGTCGACACCCATTCTGAACGCGCCGCAGTCGGGCATCCTCGGTATGCACAAAATTCAGGAACGCCCGATGGCGGTGAACGGTGAAGTGAAGATACGGCCGATGATGTACCTGGCCCTGTCCTACGACCACCGTATCGTTGACGGCAAGGAAGCTGTGACCTTCCTGGTGCGGGTGAAGGATTCTCTGGAAGACCCCGAGCGCCTGGTGCTTGATCTGTAAGGAATAAATCTCATGTACGATCTTGTTGTAATCGGCACAGGCCCCGGCGGCTATGTGGGAGCCATTCGTGCTGCCCAGCTGGGCATGAAAGTTGCCGTCGTTGAAAAACGGGCCGCCCATGGCGGCACCTGCCTGAATGTCGGCTGCATACCATCCAAGGCATTGCTGCACGCATCGGAACTTTTCGAAGAAGCCGGACACGGTTTCAAAAACATGGGCATCAAGGTGTCGGCACCCAAGGTCGACATGAAGCAGATGCTCAAGTTCAAGCAGGATGCCATTGACGGCAATACCAAGGGCATCGAATTCCTGCTCAAGAAAAACAAGATCGACGCGTTCCACGGCACCGGCAAGATTCTCGGTGCGGGCAAGGTTGAGATGACACCTGAAAAAGGTGACGTCCAGGTTCTGGAGACCAAGAATATCTGCATTGCAACCGGTTCCGATGTGGCCCAGCTGCCGGGCATTGAAATCGACGAAAAGCAGATCGTGTCTTCTACCGGCGCGCTGGAGCTGACCAAGGTGCCGGGTCACATGGTGGTGGTGGGAGCCGGCGTTATCGGGCTCGAACTGGGGTCGGTGTGGCGCAGGCTTGGAGCCAAGGTGACCGTGGTCGAATATCCTTGACCGGATCCTGCCGGGCATGGACAGCGAAGTTGCCAAAAAGTTCAGGGTCATGCTTGGCAGGCAGGGTTTCGAGTTCAAGCTGGGCTCCAAGGTAACCGGAGCCAAGACGTCAAGATCGGGCGTCAAGGTCACCATTGAGCCGGCCAAGGGCGGCGACGCTGAAACGCTTGAGGCGGATATCGTGCTGGTGGCAATCGGACGCGTGCCCTACACCGACGGCTTGGGACTGGAAGATGCAGGCGTTGCGCTCGATGAGCGCAAGCGCGTTATTGTGGACGATCATTTTGCCACAAATGTACCTGGCATTTTTGCCATCGGAGACGTGGTGCGCGGCGCTATGCTGGCCCATAAGGCCGAGGAAGAAGGCGTCGCGCTGGCGGAACTGCTGGCCGGCCAGGCGGGCCATGTGAATTACGGCATCATTCCCGGCGTGGTCTACACCTATCCGGAAGTGGCATCGGTGGGTAAAACCGAAGATGAACTGAAGGACGAGGGCGTGGCCTACAAATCAGGCTCATTCCCGTTCATGGCAAACGGCCGGGCCAAGGCCAACCAGACAACCGACGGGTTTGTGAAAGTGCTGGCCGACGCCAAGACAGATCAGGTGCTGGGTGTGCACATCCTTGGTCCGCAGGCCGGTGAACTGATCCATGAATGCGCGGTGCTGATGGAGTTCGGCGGGTCGTCGGAAGACCTGGCGCGGACCTGCCATGCGCATCCGACCCTGTCGGAAGCGGTCAAGGAAGCAGCCCTTGCCGTCGACAAGCGAGCCATACATTCGTAAATCGGTTTGATCAGATTTCTGACTCCGGCATCAGTCTGCTGCCGTCGATCATGCGCGTGTAGCTGAACGGGGCAGGGTCGACGACGGGCGTCTTGCCGGTGACGAGATCGGCCATCAGCTTGCCCGCGCCGGGGCCAATGCCGAACCCGTGCCCTGAAAAGCCGGTTGCCAGATAAAGGCCGGGTATTGCGTCAATGCCGGAAATGACCGGGACAGCGTCCGGTGTCACATCAATCAAGCCTGCCCACTTGTTGATGATCGCGACGCCCTTGAATTCGGGATGATCTGCGGCGAGTTCGTGCAGACATTCATCCAGCACCCAGTCGACGGGCTTCGGATCAAGCACGCGGACTTTTTCAAACGGTGACACTTCATCCAGGGACCAGCGTGAGGCGAGCATGGCTTCCGAGATAAACCGCTTGCCGATGCGCAGTTTCAGGTGCGGCCATTCAGAGCGCAGCGCGGGCAGGAATGCTTTCAGGTATTTGAACGAAGCCGGGATGATGTCGGACACCGTGATGGCATTGTGGGCAATGGTATAACCGCCGTCTGCGCGTTTGCGGACGGCGTATTTTCCACCGGCAAACGATGTTGCATAGGGCAGATCCAGCGGTTCTGTCGCCTGCACGCTGGACAGGGTGATGAGTTGCGGCAGGTCCAGCCCGAGATTGCCCAGGAAGCGCCGCGACCAGGCACCACCGGCATAGACCACGGACGTGCACTTGACCGGGCCGCGCTCGGTCATCACGCCTGAAACTTTGCCGGCTTCGGTTTCAATGCCGCGGACAGCCCAGCCGGTGAAGATCTTCGCGCCCTTGTTTCTGGCGGCTTGTGCGATGGCAGGGGCGGCTCGTTGCGGTTCCGCACGTCCATCGCTCTCGGTGTAAAGAGCGCCGGCGAACCTGGCGCTTGCGCCCGGTACCAGCTTGTCGAGTTCCTCACCGCGCACAATGCGCGAGTTGACCTGGTACGGTTGCGCGTTTTTCGCAGCCCATGCCTCGCGCTGCTGCAGGCCCTTTTCATCAGCCTCCATATAGGCGATGCCGCATTGCTTGAAACCGGTATCGGAACCGGCCCGGTCATTCATGCCTCGCCACAGCCGTAATGATTCCACGATCAGCGGCATTTCGCGGCTGTCGCGGCCCATCTGACGGCACCAGCCCCAATTGCGTCCTGACTGTTCGCCGGCAATGCGCCCCTTCTCGAACAGGGCAACCTTCAGGCCGCGCTCTGCAAGCTCCAGGGCAGTGCAGGTGCCGATGATGCCACCGCCAATGATGACGACATCAACCGTGTCGGGCAGGTCTGTATCGCTTTCAATGAATTCTGGTAAGGGAAGCATGATGGCGCGAGCATATTGTCGTCGCTGCTTGCTTGCCAAGTGGAATTAAATTGCCATCAACCGGCGCGTGGATGGGCCTTGTCGTATTGCGACAACAGGTGTTCGCGGTCGACCCCGGTATAGACCTGCGTGGTGGACAGGCTGGCATGACCGAGCAGTTCCTGAATGGTGCGAAGGTCGGCCCCGCCGCCAAGCAGGTGGGTGGCAAATGAGTGACGCAGCGCGTGTGGTGTTGCGGTGTCCGGCAGGCACAGTGCAGAGCGCAGCTTCTGCATCAGCAGTTGAATGTTGCGGGCGTTCAACCTGCCGCCCCGTTTGCCGATAAACAACGGTCCTTCCGGGTCAAGGCCGGGCGTCAGGTCCAGATAATTCTGTATCGCGGTGGCCGCCGCAGGAAGCACCGGCACCAGCCGGGTCTTGTTGCCCTTGCCGACAATACGCAACACATCCTCATTGGGCGGTACGGGCGCTTCGTGCCGGTTCAGGTTCAGGGCTTCCGATATACGCAAGCCGCAGCCGTACAACAGCATCAGGACAGCCGTGTCGCGGGCAATGATCCAGGCTTCCGCATCCCCGGAAACATTGTTCTCGGCGAGGTTCACCGTCTGCTTTGCAGCCTCTTTGTGCAACGGCTTTGGTATGGCATGGGGCAGCTTGGGTGAGCGCAAGGTCGCCACGGCGGGGTTGCGCAAAATGCCCTCATTGTCAAACCACCGGTACAAGGTGCGGATAGCGGACAGTTGCCGAGCCATGGTGCGGCTTTCAACGCCGGTATTCCGACGGGCTGCCATGAAGGCGCGAAAGTCGAGCGGCTTGAGGGTTTCCAGGTCGCGCAAGGACGCAGGCTGGCCCAGGTGATCGGACAGGAAACGGGTGAACTGGGTGATGTCGCGGATGTAGGCATCCAGGGTGTGCGGGCTCACCTGTTTCTCAATACCCAGATGCCCTACCCAAGCCGCTATCTTTGCGGCAGCGTCGTCAGCAGCATTGAACCGGATTGGCTGGTCGGCAGAACTCATGCAGCCAGTCTAACCAAATGTGGTTAATGCGATACTGATGTTGTCGCGAATTCACACTGTCACCGCAACGATGGCGATTTGCCAGGCCGAGCCGATTTAGTCCTTGCGTGGCGGTGACGTAGTGGACGAACCTTTTCTGTGCGGTTTGCCCTTCGATTTCACGAGCGGCTTGGCCCCCTTTTTCTTCTTGCGTTTCGGCTTCGGGGCGTCGGATGCGGCTTGTTTTGACCGCCACTTCTCTTTGCTTTTTCCTCTTGGCTTTGGCGCGGCGCGATCGTGAGGCTTCTTGCCGTCATGCGTCGGTTTTGGATCATGCGAGGTCGAGGCAAGATCCGGCGCAGCATCGAGACGTTTAAGCACGGCACCGGCTTCCAGCGTCATGTCCGGGCCGACGCCTTCGAGAAACCTGTCGGCGCTGGCCGCCAGAATCTCGACATAGCTGACATCCTGCTGAATCCGGATTGCGCCGATCACCTTGCTGGAAATGTTTCCCACCCGGCACAGCATCGGCAGCAGCCAGCGGGGCTCGGCATTCTTTGACCGTCCGATCGAGATTGAGAACCAGACGCTCGGCCCGAACGGTTCCTGCGAGCGCGGTGTCCGTTCGCGTTCCGGCGAATGCGCCGTGGCGGCGGACAATTCCTCAGGCGCGGACACACGTGCAGTGTACAGCCGCAGGTAAGCGGCGGCAATCTGTTCGGCACTGTGCCTGTCGACTAGCTTGTCGACGAAATTCCGTTCGTCGTCGGTGATTTCTTCCTCCCAGACAGGATCGGACAGCAGCCGCTCTTCGTCTCTGGCCAGCACATCGTCGGCGGAAGGTGGCTCGGCCCATTCAGCGCGGACCTTGGCGCCCTGTAACAACCGCTCGGCCTTGCGGCGCAGTTTGGCAGGCACAATCAGCGCGCTGACGCCCTTGCGTCCGGCCCGCCCGGTGCGTCCGGAGCGGTGCAGCAGCGTTTCGGAATTCGACGGCAGGTCGGCGTGGATCACCAGTTCCAGCTTGGGCAGATCGATCCCGCGTGCTGCGACATCAGTGGCCACACAAACACGTGCCCGCCCGTCGCGCATGGCTTGCAGCGCATGGGTCCGTTCGCTCTGGGTCAGTTCTCCGGACAGGGCCACGACGGAGAAGCCCCGGTTGGAGAACCGCGTCGTCAGCCGATTGACTGCTGCTCGCGTGTTGCAAAACACCAGCGCATTCTGCGCCTCATAAAAGCGCAGCACGTTGATCACCGCGTTCTCTATATCGCGCGGGCTGACATTGAGCGCACGGTATTCGATGTCGCTATGCTGGGTCTGCTCGCCGGTGGTTGTGACACGCACTGCATTGCGCTGGTATTTTTTTGCCAACGTCGCGATGGCGCGCGGCACGGTGGCGGAAAACATCAGCGTGCGGCGCTGTTCGGGGGCTTCTCCCAGAATGAACTCCAGGTCGTCGCGAAAGCCGAGATCAAGCATCTCGTCGGCTTCATCGAGCACGATGGCGCGCAACTGGCTGGTGGTGAGCGAACCGCGCTTGATGTGATCGCAGAGCCGCCCGGGCGTTGCGACAACGATATGCGCGCCCCTGTTGAGCGCCTGACGCTCGGTGCGCATGTCCATGCCGCCGACACATGAAGTGACCACGGCGCCGGTTTTCTCATACAGCCACGCCAGTTCGCGCTTGACCTGCAACGCCAGTTCGCGTGTCGGCGCTATGATCAACGCCAGTGGTGCAGCGGCGGGCCCGAAACGCTCGGCATCGCCCAACAGCGTGGGCGCGATGGCCAGGCCGAAGCCGACGGTCTTGCCCGACCCGGTCTGTGCCGAGACCAGCAAGTCAGCCTCGTTGAACTCCGGCTTGGCGACTTCTTTCTGTACGGGTGTAAGATCGGTGTATCCGCGCTGTTCAAGCGCGGCGGCGAGGGTCTTGATCATGGTGTTTACTTGTCGCAATCGGTTTGGGGGAAGTGGCTCACCAACCCAAAGTCAAGGCGAGCCGAAATTACCGCAGTACGCACCCTGGTTCCAAGCGTTGCGATGTGCTGCAAATAGCGCCGATTGCAGGGAATGTACAGGGTTGATCATCGTAAGTCGGGCTCAGTGATACCGGACACGGCAAGACGCGAAAACTCCCGTGCCGATGATTCCGGCATGCTCAACCGTAAAATGGGCTCAGTAACACCCTGGCCACCATCTGGCTGGAAAACGGGAACATGGACGCCCGGCTGCATCTCGGAGCACGAGAAGCAAGTCATCGAAACTAATGTAAATCAGTAATCTGCAGGCAGAAACCTGCTCATATACACGCCTGCTACTTTTAGCTCCCGCGCGTTTTGATATCACGTGGAAATCAGTGGGCTACTGATTGCGCATGTCTTAATCGGACACGCTGCTGGAGAACGCTCGCAGCGCACGAAATCCCCAAGCATATCAACGAAAACTACAATAAGAACCGCCTATCGCACTATCACTGGGATAGTTTCCAGATTGTAATCTTGAGTTCCCCGCTGGATCCATGAAGAGCTATGGCAATATACTTCTGATCTCCAAGTGTGCCAAGATCAGCCATCTCTATTGCGATGTAATTGCCCCTCAAAGAAGTGCCACCTGCTTGGGCGAGTTCCTTAGGAGGTTCACCGGGCTCTGCAGGGGCATCGCTCATACTCCACATTCTTAGGAGCAATTGGTGTTTACCTCGATCACGCCATGGGGTCCCACACATATCTCGATAGCCAGAATGTGCTGATATCAGCCATGGCCTAACTCCGACAATACCGACAGCGTAAGCAACGCCGCCTTCTCCTGCTAACTGTCTGTAGCGTGAACGATACAAATCGGATATCTCGTTACCCCTAAGTTTCCAGACAATAATTTTGGCGTATCCATCGTTTTCAGAAGAAGGTCTGACAAATGGTCCAGGGAAACAGCTACGAGGCGGAGCACCTCCCTACCCATCGTTTGTGAACGTTACAATCTCGCCACCAGGAAATCCAAGTTCGTAGCCTGCTGTCGCTAATTGCCTAACTCGTCCGCCACCCGCTCTATTGATGCGGTTTGCGGACGAATACCAACCGAGAACATATTCGCTCTCGCTACCCTGAGCCAGTACAGCGGGATTTTGCGCGTTGAGTTTAGTCAATGCAATATTACCGACTTTACCTCTTTCAGCCTTCGATTTCCGGCGAAATGATCCATCGACACGAAACTGCCAAAGCCCTGTGAACAAATTTCCATTGCTCAGGCGTGCCGCTATAAACACTGCCTTATGTGGCGATGAACTGGCTTCATTGCCTCTTGTGATTTTCACGGTTGTAATTTCAAAACTTGTGGCCTTTTCGCCAATACGCCGCAAGATTCGGCCGTCCAAACTCAGGCTGTACCCGATAAGTTTCAGTTTGTTAGTGCTGTCGCGAATGGCAACCACAAGCCGGTGAGGATTATCGTTGATGGCGTACACACCCACATCCTTTATTGTGCCGCCATCTCGTTGGCTCAACCTGACTTCAGCCTTTCCGTTGCTGTCGACGTGCCAAACTATTATCCTCAGGTAGTTGTTCTCATCACGAACGGCGTTAACAAAGAGCCCGGTTTGCGGCAGAGCAGCCATCGACATCTTTACAATTTTGCCCCGTGTTTCAGAATAAGTTTGATCGATAGATGCGGCGCGGATTGAGTTCGTGAAAACAACAATCGAAGCAAAACATATCGCGAAAAATATCTTTGGTTTTGATGAAAACATTACGGTACTCCGATCAGCTATCTGATACTCTGCCCCGCATTTAATGTGCTACTAATGATACAATTTGCTCTCGGCCGCAGTGAGTAAACTCACTAACCGACGAAAACATTGGAAGGACACCGTCCATCTGGTCGGCAATGGGCTCGGAGTTGCCGTTCGCTGCAGACTTAATAAATGACCGCGTGTGGCACTTGCCAAACATTGGCTTACCGGCAAACGGCGGCAGTTTTGCGCCCAGAAGCGAACACTGTGCGGATGGCAGATTGCTGGGACGATTTATGAATACATGCTCTAAAGTATTTTCTGGCCGGTTTTCGCCCAGTCTGCCGTGAAGGCTTCCAGGCCCTTGTCGGTCAGCGGGTGTTTGACCAGTGCCTTCAGGGTGGCCGGTGGCACGGTTGAGACATCTGCACCGGCAAGAGCTGCCTGCTTGACGTGGTTTACCGTGCGGATCGAGGCTGCGAGGATTTCGGTGCGGAAATCGTAATTGTCGTAGATTTCACGGATTTCCTCGATCACCTCCATGCCGTCCAGCCCGATATCATCGAGACGGCCTATAAACGGCGAAATGAAGGTGGCGCCGGACTTGGCTGCCAGCAAGGCCTGGTTGGCATTGAAGCACAAGGTGACGTTGACCATGGTGCCTTCACCGGTCAGCGTGCTGCAGGCCTTGAGGCCGTCCCATGTCAGCGGCACCTTGACGGTGACGTTGCTGGCGATTTTTGCCAGATGGCGGCCTTCGGCAATCATGCCGTCGGCATCCAGCGCAACAACTTCTGCCGATACCGGGCCGGGGATCATCCTGCAGATTTCGGCAATGGTTTCCTTGAAATCTCTGCCAGCCTTGGCCACCAGCGAAGGATTGGTGGTAACACCGTCGAGCAGACCCATGGAAGCGAGTTCGCGAATCTCATCAAGGTCGGCAGTATCGGCAAAGAATTTCATGGAAAGCGGTCCGTTCATTGATCAAGTTTGGCGGGAACCTAGCACCGGTATCGCGGCAAGCCAATGGCGAAGTGATGTATCGCTCGCCGGAGTTGATCCGCGCGCGCGTTTGCGCCAGCTTGGGCCTTATATGACAACCGATTCCACAGTTCAGGTATTGCTGCCTCTGGCGCTGGATGATGCCTACACCTACCTGGTGCCGGACACCATGGTGTTAGGTCCCGGTGACTATGTGCGGGTGCCCCTGGGGCCGCGCCAGGTCACCGGTGTGGTCTGGGGCAGCGGCGGGACTGCGCCGGATACGGCTAAACTTCGGGCGGTCAGCGAAAAATATGAAACACCTGCCATGCCGGAACTGCACCGGCAGTTCATCGACTGGGTGGCGCAGTATTATCTTGAGCAGCCGGGCTCTGTCCTGCGCATGGCGTTGCGGGTGCCGGAGGCGCTGGGGGCGGCGCGCCAGCAGATCGCCTACCGGGCATCCGGTCAGCAACCATCGAAACTGACCGCACAGCGCACGCGGGTTCTGGATGTGGCAAATGACGGATTGGCAAGGCGTGCACCGGAACTTGCGCGCGAAGCAGGCGTCGGTGCATCGGTTGTAAAGGGGCTGGTCAAGGCAGGCGCGCTGGAAGTCGTCACGCTGCCCGCCATGGCAGCTTTTACAGAACCCGACCTGAACCATAACCGGGTTGAACTGTCAGACAGCCAGGCGCTGGCTGCAGCCGATCTGCGCAAGGCAGTGACGGCGCGCCGGTTTTCAGTGTCGCTGCTGGATGGCGTTACCGGATCGGGCAAGACGGAGGTCTATTTTGAAGCAATGGCGGCAGCTCTTGCGCAAGGCAGGCAGGTATTGCTGCTGCTGCCGGAAATCGCACTGACGGGGCCTTTCCTGCGCCGGGTCGAGGAGCGCTTTGGCGTGCCGCCGGCGGAATGGCACTCCGCAGTACGCCCCAGAGAGCGTGAGCGGGTCTGGCGTGGCGTGGCAAGCGGTGAGGCGCGCATTGTCCTGGGCGCGCGCTCTGCGCTGTTTCTGCCGTGGCAGCGGCCCGGCCTGATTGTGGTGGACGAGGAACATGAGCCCGCCTTCAAGCAGGCCGAAGGCGTCAACTATCACGCCCGTGACATGGCTGTGCTGTATGGATCGCTGGGCGGGTTTCCGGTGATACTTGCGTCGGCCACGCCGTCACTGGAATCGCTGTGGAATGCCGGCAAGGGACGCTATGGCCATGTGCGGCTTGAGGCACGGTACGGCAAGGCGCAATTGCCGGATGTCAGCCTGCTCGACATGCGTGCTGAAAAAATGCCGTCCGGTGAATGGATGGCACCGGCCCTGACGCAGGCGGTGGCCGAAACGCTGGGCAAGGGCGATCAGGCGCTGTTGTTTCTGAACCGGCGCGGCTACGCGCCGTTGACCTTGTGCCGGACATGCGGGTTTCGGGTGGCCTGTCCGCAATGTGCAAGCTGGCTGGTGGAGCACAGGTTCAGGGGCAGGCTGGCCTGCCATCACTGCGGGCATGAGGAACCGGTGCCGGATGCGTGTCCGTCATGCGGCAGCGAAAACACCCTTGTGCCGTGCGGACCGGGTGTCGAGCGGCTGGCAGAAGAGGCGGCTCAGCGATTTCCCGATGCCAAGATTGCAATCCTGTCATCGGACCTGTCACGTGGTGCGCTGCTGAGAGATACCCTGCGCGCCATTGAGCGCGGTGACTACAATCTGATCATCGGGACGCAACTGGTGGCCAAGGGGCATCATTTTCCGCAATTGACGCTTGCGGGCGTAATTGATGCTGATCTGGCGCTGGAGACAACAGATCCGCGCGCCGGTGAACGGACCTGGCAGATGCTGGCCCAGGTATCAGGCCGGGCAGGGCGGGGCGACAAGACCGGCCGTGCCCTGGTGCAGACCTACATGCCGGACCACCCATTGATGCAGGCACTGGCAGCCGGTGATCGTGACGGCTTCCTGGCTCATGAGAGTGATATCAGGGAGCGCGCCATGCTGCCGCCGTTCGGGCGTATGGCCGGCATAATCATATCCGGCAGCGACCGTGACGAAACCGGGCGGTTTGCACAGAGCCTGCTGAGAACCGTGCCGGACGCCAAGGATGTGCAGGTGCTTGGTCCCGCACCGGCGCCATTGTCCATGGTGCGCGGCCGCCACCGGTTTCGATACCTGGTGATGTGCGCACGAGATGTCGACATCCAGGCCTATCTCCGCCAGTGGCTGGGCGGCATCAAACCCAGAGGCTCGCTCAGGCTGGCAATCGATGTCGACCCGTACAGCTTTCTCTAGATCAGTATGGTTTCTGCTTGAATCAATCAGAAACCATAAAACTGATCGTTTCTAAAGTGCTAGAGCAGCGCTGGTCCAGAAACGCCGGTGTAGCCGAGGCCCGGGGCTGACGGCCTGAACCGGTCGCGGCGGTACTTGTCGGAATTGCTGCGCTTGACTTCGACCGAGTCGGCGTATTTCTTGGCTGCTTTCGGCAGTTTCTTGGCGTAGATTCCGGCGTTGTAATAGGCGACCGATCCCCGGTTCAGCGCCTTGCGCAGATAGCGCAGACCGTAGTGCAGATTGGTATCTGGATCATACAGATCAGCGCAGGTCCCCTTGTAGCCGATGCCGCGCGCGGTCTGGCACTTGAGCTGCATGAGACCGATCTCGCCGGCAGCACCTGTGACATGAGCGCGAAAACTGGATTCCTGAAGCACAACCGCCAGTGCGGTATCAATCGGCACATCCGCTCCGGCAGCGTGAACGTGTATCTTTGCCAGGATCACCGGGCGGGGCCACTTGATCTTTGTCCGCTTGACGCCAACAGAGGCTTTGGAGACCCTGGCGGTCTCCAGGGATGGCTTTTTGAGAAACCGGTTGTAAACGAGTTGCGCTACGGATGAATGCCGTGAAGCAGATGCACCGGTGTCTCCGGCAGCGTCCTTCGGTTTGGCTGTTGCAGTCATCGGCAGGCAAATCGTTGCCGCCAGCGCGACTGCACTGAACAATTTCCTCGATGTCATTTGAAATGTACTCCGATGGTTTTTGCCGTGTCAGGTTGCGTAAACTGAACACGAGCGTACGCCTGCCAGCGGTTCGCCGACATCGATTCCGCATATTAACATTAAATAACAGTTACTTAGAATTGCCGCTTTTGTGTCAAATCCTGACCGTCCGGCGCAAGCTTTAGTCAAATGCCTGGGCCTTAGCAGGAGCTTGTATGGACAGTTTCAAGGCAACAATGTGTCTCCGATTGCGGCAATCCGCCGCCATGTCACAGTTGCGCCACGCATATGCCTGTGCTAGATCGAGCGCGCAACTGGGAAAGCGCGGCTTGCCGGGGTAAAACCGGTTGCGGGGAATTACCAAAACAAGTCAGGTATTTGCACCGTCCTCGGTGATGCCTGAAGTCCGCAAAACCGCCAAAGTGAGTACACCTCCACGTGACGGCTCAAGAACAAAAAGCAACAGGCATGCCGGGGCGTTACGCCACGGCTCTGTTTGAATTGGCGCAGGAATCCAACTCGGTCAGCCAGGTTTCGGCTGATCTGGATGCTTTTGCTGCCATGTTGGATTCATCTGAAGATCTGACCCGGCTGGTCCGCAGCCCGGTGTTTGGTGCCAGCGAACAGATCGCAGCATTGAATGTGATTTTCGTACAGGCCGGGATCAAGTCTATTGCAGCGAATTTCATCAAGCTTGCGGCCAACAACCGTCGGCTTTTTGCAGTCAAAAGCATGATCGGCGCATTCAGGTCACTGGTTGCTGAAGCGCGCGGTGAGATTGCCGCTGAAGTTGTTTCCGCTGAAAAACTTACTGCTGCACAGCTCTCCAAGCTGAAGGCAGAACTCAAGGCTTCGGTGGGCTCTGACGTAGAGCTTGCCGCTACTGTTGATCCGTCGATACTCGGCGGACTTATCGTTAGAGTCGGTTCCCGTATGGTCGATAATTCACTTCGTACCAAACTCCAGAACCTCAAGGTTTCCATGAAAGGGGTCAGCTGATGGATATCCGCGCCGCCGAGATTTCCTCAATACTCAAAAAGCAGATCAAGGATTTTGGCAAAGAAGCCCAAGTCTCCGAGATCGGTCAGGTGTTGTCCGTTGGTGACGGTATCGCCCGTGTCTATGGTCTGGACAATGTTCAGGCCGGTGAAATGGTCGAATTCCCCGGTGGCATCATGGGCATGGCCCTGAACCTGGAAGTCGACAATGTCGGTATCGTTATCTTCGGTTCCGACCGTCACATTAAAGAAGGCGACACGGTCAAGCGGACCGGCGCCATTGTGGAAGTGCCCGTCGGCAAGGAATTGCTCGGCCGTGTGGTTGACCCGCTTGGCAATCCGATTGACGGCAAGGGTCCGATCAAGGCGAAACAGCGCCAGCGTGTGGACGTCAAGGCACCCGGCATTATCCCGCGCAAGTCCGTGCATGAGCCGATGGCAACCGGCCTGAAGGCTGTTGATGCACTGATCCCGGTTGGCCGCGGCCAGCGTGAGCTGGTGATTGGTGACCGTCAGACCGGCAAAACCGCCATTCTGCTCGACACCATACTCAACCAGAAGCCAATTCACATAACCGGCCCTGAAGAAGACAAGCTGTACTGTGTGTATGTGGCTTGCGGCCAGAAGCGCTCCACGGTTGCCCAGTTTGTGAAAATTCTCGAAGACAATGGTGCGCTGGAATACTCCATCATCGTTGCAGCAACCGCATCGGATCCGGCCCCGCTGCAGTTCCTGGCGCCATTTGCCGGCTGCACCATGGGTGAATATTTCCGCGACAATGGCATGCACGCACTGATCGGATATGACGATCTGTCCAAGCAGGCTGTTGCCTATCGTCAGATGTCACTGCTGCTGCGTCGCCCGCCAGGGCGTGAAGCATATCCCGGTGACGTTTTCTATCTCCATTCACGCCTGCTGGAACGTTCGGCCAAGCTGAACGAAGACAATGGTTCGGGTTCGCTTACTGCGCTGCCGATCATTGAAACCCAGGCCAACGACGTGTCTGCCTATATTCCGACCAACGTGATTTCCATCACCGATGGCCAGATCTTCCTGGAAACAGACCTGTTCTATCAGGGTATCCGTCCTGCGGTGAACGTGGGTCTGTCTGTGTCGCGTGTGGGCTCTGCGGCCCAGATCAAGGCGATGAAGCAGGTTGCCGGCAAGATCAAGGGCGAATTGGCCCAGTATCGCGAAATGGCGGCCTTTGCCCAATTCGGTTCTGACCTTGACGCCTCGACGCAGCGTTTGCTGAACCGTGGCGCGCGTCTGACCGAGTTGCTCAAGCAGCCTCAGTTCTCACCGCTCAAGACGGAAGAGCAGGTTGTTGTGATCTATGCCGGCGTGAACGGTTACCTCGACGACATTGCGGTCAACCAGGTCGGTGAGTTCGAAGCCGGCCTGCTGCGTCTGGTACGCGACAGCCATGCTGACCTGCTGGAAGCGTTGCGGACGAAAAAGGAAGTGACCGACGAGATCGGCGACAAGCTGAAATCTGTCGTCGACGACTATGCCAAGGCATTCGCGGCCTGATTGGCGCTGTTCGTAGAGATCAACTGAGGGAAAATCAGGGACTATGGCCAGCCTCAAGGACCTAAGAAACCGGATCGCATCGGTTAAGGCAACGCAGAAGATCACCAAGGCTATGCAGATGGTGGCGGCTGCGAAGCTGCGCAAGGCGCAGGAAGCCGCTGAAGCAGCACGCCCCTATGCATCGCGCATGGGCGGTGTGCTGGCGAATCTGTCAACCGCTGTGGAGGGCCGTGACGGCGCGTCGGCGCTTATGGCCGGAACCGGCAGGCAGGTTAGCATCTGCTCGTCGTTGCACCGCCGAGCGTGGGCTGTGCGGCGGTTTCAACTCTTCCATCGTCAGGCTGGCCCGCGAGCATGCGGAAAAGCTGCTTCGGACGGCAAGACGGTCAAGATCATGCCCGTTGGCAAGAAGGGCTATGACGCGCTGCACCGCAAGTATGTCATCTGATTGTTGATCGTGTGGATTTGCGCGGAGTCAAACAAGTGGCGTTTTTCAATGCGCAGCCATGGCCGCCAAGGTCATGCCGATGTTTAATGATGGTGAGTTTGACGTTGCCACGCTGTTTTTTTCCGAGTTTAAATCGGTGATTTGCAGAAGTCGACCGCCCTGCAGCTTATTCCTGCAAACGCGGCGGCTGCCGGCGGCGAGGCAGCTGATCTTGGCGGAGCGATTTATGATTAGGAACCGTATGAGGGCGAAATTCTTGCCGATCTCCTGCCGCGCAATATCGCAATCCAGGTGTTCCTTGCGCACTGCTCGAGAATGCCGCTTCGGAACAGGGCGCCCGCATGAGCGCCATGGACAACGCGACGCGCAACGCCGGCGACATGATCAACAAGCTGTCGATCAAGTACAACCGCCAGCGCCAGGCCCAGATTACCAAAGAACTCATCGAAATCATCTCG
>CAVWYF010000015.1:0-34111 GCA_963759095.1 uncultured Alphaproteobacteria bacterium
AGTTGATGCGTCATATACCAAAGGAAGTGATTATTTGTAGGGCGAGTCCACCCGGCACATCAGCTGCTTGTTCTGCAGTTCCTCAATGTCGGCAAACCTGATAAATGCCTGAGACGGGTAGTCCGACATGAAACCGACCATCCACGAAGCAGTCACCCCGGAACAACGCCATGACGTGTATCGGTTCCGCTATGACATCTATGTCGAAGAGATGGGCAGATACCGGTCCATCTCGGACCATGGTCAGCGCACTTTCTCGGAACCTGAAGACGAAACCGCCCGGCTGTATTACGCCACCGACGGTGAGCGGATCGTTGCGACCATGCGGCATAACTGGTGGTGACGCCCCCTTGTGTGAACGCCAGATCGAGCAATATGACCTGGCGCGGTTTCTCGAACATGTCCCGTGCGAAGAGATGATCGTTGGCGAGCGGTTCATGGTTGCGCCAGGCCAGCGGGGCACCGACCTGATATTCCGTCTGTTTCAGACCTACCTGAATTTCGTCAATGACCACCGCATTCAACTTATGTTCGGAGATTGCGAACCTCATTTGCTCAATCTCTATCTGGGCATGGGCTTTCGCACCTATGCCGAGAGAAACGTCAACAGTACCGAAACCGGATACCTCGTCCCGCTGGTCATGGTGCCGGAAGACATCTCTTATATGAAGCAGGTGAAGTCACCATTTGTGACCCTTCTGCAGGACTACGGCGATGCTGCAAAAGTGCCCGGCTGTCTGCCGGAATTATTGTCTTCCGGCCGGATAGTCATGAGCCAGGCGCTGACGCCGCAAAAGGAGTATCAGTCCGAAATTGATCAGGCCATCAAACTGGCGGAAAACCCGACCCACCTGTTTGACGGCTTGACGGAAGATGAATGCCAGCGCTGCCTGTCCAAGAGCAATGCAATCGAATGCATGGCCGGCGATCATCTCATCAAGAGCGGCAACGTGGCCCAGAATATGTTTGCAGTCCTGTCCGGCACACTGGAAGTCCGCACCGGTGATCGCGTGGTGGATGTGTGCTGCAGTGGCGATATTGTCGGTGAAATGGCATTTTTGCTGGAAAGCCCAAGGGCAGCGGATGTGTATGTCGCGACAGACGGCACCCGTGTTCTGTCCCTGAGCGAGAGCAATCTGAAAAAGCTGGCCGTGGACGAGCCGCAACTGGCAGCAAAACTGCTGCTCAACTTGTCAAAGCTGCTGTGCTACAAGCTGCTGCGCGTGGGGTAAGCTGAGAATTCCGTCTCAGCCCCGATTGTCCGAGTAAGACTTCTCCGCTTCATAGTAGGCATCGAACCCAACCGCCTTGCGCAGGTCAGCAAAGTCCAGCAACCGGTCGGCAGGATGCTCGCGCCGTGCCATCTCGGCAAGCGATGCCTGGATGGCTTTCATGGCTGCCGACATCAGTGTCAGCGGGTAGGCGGCGAAATTATAGCCCAGTTCATGCAGGCGGTCGGGATGCAGTATCGGTGTCGCGCCCCCTTCAACCAGGTTGGCCATGTGAATGCCCGGCGCTTCGCTGGTCAGCCGTGCCATTTCCGCCTCAGACTGAGGTGCCTCGACAAACAGGATATCCGCGCCCAGATCTGAAAATCCTTTTGCCCGGTCAATGGCTTCATCCAGGCCGTGCCCGTGACGTGCATCTGTCCGGGCCAGTATCATGATGTCGGCACCTGCCTCGCGCGCATCCACGGCGGCCCTGATCCGGTTGAAGGCGTCGTCGCGATCAACAACCAGCTTGCCCTTGGTGTGGCCGCATCTTTTGGGTGACACCTGGTCCTCGATCATGACGGCGCCAAATCCTGCCCGGGCATATTGCTCGACCGTGCGGCGTACATTGAGCGCATTGCCATATCCGGTGTCGCCGTCGCCAATCACCGGAATATCAGTTGCGGCACAAATGTTGCGGCCCTGGTCCAGCATCTCGCCGAATGAGATCAATCCCGTATCGGGCGCGCCGATGCGTGATGCAGACACGGCAAAGCCCGACATGAACGTAAAGCCAAAACCTGCATCACCGATCATCTTTGCGCTCAGCGCATCCCAGCAGCACGGCATCACATGGCAGGTATCCTCAGCCAGTAGTTTTCTAAGTCGGGCGGCGGGCGAATGGTTGGTCATTGGCAACTCTCAAAGTTTGAACGGAATGTACATGGCAAGATCCGGGAACTCATAGATCAGGAACACGGTGAGCAGCATGAGGGCCAGGAACGGCCACACACCTTTCGCCACTTCCTGCATGGAGGCCTTGCCGACTGCTTGTATCACATAAAGGTTCAGGCCCACCGGCGGCGTGATCAGGGCGCATTCGATCATGATCACAAAGAACACGCCGAACCAGATAGGGTCTATGCCGAGGCCAAGCAGGGATGGTGCGAGCACCGGCACCATGATCAGCATCATCGACAGCGCTTCCAGGAACAGGCCCATCACCACCAGGACCGCGCCCACGACCAGGATGAACAGCCAGGCTTCGGAGAAATTCTGGGAGATGAAGAACGAGACGTCCTGCGGGATGCGATACAGCGAGATCGCCTTGCCGAACACCTTGGCACCTGCAACGATCAGCAGGATGGTGACGGTGGTCACCATGGATTGCGTGACCGCCTCTTTCAGGGTTTGCCAGGTCAGCGTGCGCAGGATGACGCCGGTGATGATGAGCGACGCCGCAAAGCCGATTGCCGCAGCTTCAGTGGGTGTGAACACGCCCCAGTAAATACCCCATATGATGAGACCGGCCAGCCCCAGGGCGGGTAAGGCGCGCAGGCCCGTTTCGCGCCGTTCTCTCCAGCTTGCCTTGGGTGAAGACTCACATTGCGGCGACAGCCACGCATAGATCATGGAAAAGCCGATGAACAGCGCCATCAGCATCAGGCCCGGCCCGATGCCCGCCAGGAACAGCTTGATCACCGATTCCTCGGTAATGAACCCGTAGACGATCATCGGGATCGATGGCGGGATCAGGATGCCCAGTGTGCCGCCTGCCGCCAGCAGTCCCAGCACGAACGGCCGCGGATAACCGCGCTGGCTCATTTCCGGAATGGCGACGGTACCGATGGTGGCCGCTGTCGCCACGGACGAGCCCGAGATAGCGGCAAAGATGCCGCAGGATATCACCGTGGCGATTGCCAGCCCGCCCGGCAGGTGTCCGACCCAGGCCTGAACCGCGGCAAACAGATCGCGCCCGACACCGCCTTTCAAAAGTACATTGGACATCAGCAGAAACAGCGGCACTGCCAGCAGCACGAAATTGTCGATGGTGCCGAGCATGCTCTGCGGCGCCATCAGCGGCGAGAACCCGCCCATCAGCAGCAGCAGCAGGCCCAGGCCACCAAGCGCAAATGCGACCGGTACCCGCATCAACAGCAGGGTGAACAAGGCAAGCAGAATGAGTATGGTGATCATCTAGTGACCACCGTCGCCGGACGGTTTGGCCAGCGGTTTGCCGCGTGCCAGTTTGAGCAGTTCAGCAGCGCACACCAGAACCGACAGGCCGAAGCCCAGCGGAATAACCATTTCGGTCCACCAGTTCGGAATGTTGAGCATTGTACCTGTGGACCGGCCGCGAACGAAACTGTCCCAGGCAATTTCCCAACCGAACCAGAACACGACGACACAGAAGAAACCGGTGAACACGATGGTCACCAGATCACAAAACCGTTGCGCCCCGCCCGGCAACCGTTCGTACAGCAGTTCGATATTGATGTTCTTGCGCCGGGCGATGGTATGCGGCAGGGCGATATACATGCCCCAGATCAGGAACATCTGGGATATTTCAGCAGCCCAGATTGTGGGCGCGGCAAACACATAGCGCGCCACGACTTCCCAGGTCAGCAACATGCCCGTTGCAAAGAACAGCCAGGCCGCAACAGCGCCCAGCCAGTCAATCGCTTTTTCTGAGAAATTCACGCCATGCCCCCTGCAAAGACGAAGGTCAATTCAGTATTTTATGCAAGCCGGGGTCCGAACCAATTGCGGTTTGACGGACCCCGGCCAGCAGTCAGGTATCAGCGATTACTGTAGCGACTGCGCCGCCTGCAACACCTTGGCACCAAGCTCGCCGGAGGCAGCCTTGTAACCATCAATGACCGGTTGCGCCGTCTGCTTCCATGCGGTCACTTCCTCTTCAGTTGGTATGTAGACGGTCATGCCGTTTTCCTTGGCAGCCGCATAGGCGTTCTTTTCGATTTCGCTGACCTTGTTGCGAACCGTCATTTCGGCTTTCAGCGCAGCAGCAGAAATCACCTTGCGGGTGTCTTCAGGCAGGCCCTGCCAGAATTTCTCGTTGACCAGCACGATGAATTCAATATCGGCATGGTTGGTCACGGTTACATGGTCCATGACTTCCCAGAGCTTGCGCGACTTGACACCGGACACGCCGGTCATGCCGATGTCGACAGTGCCGCGTTGATAGGCAAGATACTGTTCCGAGCCCGAGATCAGGGTTGGAGAACCGCCGGCAGCTTCGGTGAAGGCACCAAGCGTCTTGCCGAACACGCGGACTTTCTTGTTCTTCATGTCAGCCGGTGTTTTGACCGGTGCGCCCTTGGACAGCAGAATGGCTCCACCGTAGGCCTGCCACCACAAGACCCGTGATCCCGTACCCAGTATGGCTTCGTCAAGCGGTGCTCTCACCGCGCTGCCGGGTGCCACTGCCTTGCGCACCAGGTCTTCGGAGTTGAACAGGAACGGCACGTAGAAAATATCAACAGCCGGTACGTCACCGACAAAACGGGTCAGTGAAGCAACCCCCATTTCAATGGAGCCCGACCCCACTGCCTGAGGCACTTCCTTGTCCTTGTAGAGCTGGGCTGAGTCATAAATCTGGACTTCGACCTTGCCGCCGGAATTTTTCTCCACCTCTTCCTTGAACAGCACCAGGTTCTGACCGAGATGGCTCTTCAAGGGCAGCTGGAGCGAGATACGAAGTGTTGTGTCGGCAGCCATCGCGGCCACCGAGGAGACGGCAAGCACCAAAGCTGCCATTACGGATGCAAATAGGCGTTTCATACTGTAATTTCCCTGTGAATTGTCATTGATCTTGTTGTTGGCCTCAATTGCGGTTGAGGCAGCGGAACAGCACTATTGCCCAGTCTGCCGGGCCGGGCAAGCTTGAAGGAAACCACCTGATGAAAATCACCCGTGTCCGCGCCACGCCCATCAATGTGCCGCTGGAGGCCGCCTATGTCTGGTCTTATGGCGCGCCGGATGCCCAAGCCCCATGCTCGGTAATCTGGACTGGGACAACCATGTCTCGCAAACTTGGGGCCTGCGTGTGTTTCAGCCATGAAAATTTAAGGGATATGCTCAAGTGCAGCCTGTTTCGGCTTCTTGCCCGGTTCCCTTACGTGAAACAGCAGGGCGTCAAGATAACAATCGTCGGCAGGTTTTTTTTGACGCCGCAGGGCTATTGTGCAAACTTAAAGTACTAGCTCAAAGAATGGGTTTTTGTGTATGAGATGATGCAGGATTTAGGAATCAGGGACGAGGTTCTTACCTGTCCCGGCTTTCGCAACGCGGAAATGGATCTGGATTGAATAAGGAACTACTCCAAAAGATTGATCTATTGCGTGGCTTGGACCATTGCGATTATGACCAGCTGAAAAACCGATGCAGTTTGCGGCAACACAAGAAAAATTCCGAAATTCTGCGCAAAAATGACGATTCAACAGACATATTTTTTGTCATTGAAGGCGAAGTGATAGCGCGGAGTTTTTCTGAAGAGGGCAAGGAAGTCAGCTTCACCACAATCAAGAGTGGCGAATTGTTTGGTGAGTTTTCCGCGATCGATGGTCAACCTCGCTCGGCATCAATCGCTGCGATGGAAGATTCCCTGATTGCCCAAATGACATCCAAAGACTTTCGCGAGTTGGTATTGACCACACCCGAGCTCGGTTTGCGGCTGGTCGAACTGCTTGTCGCCAAGTCGCGCCGACTGTCGCAACGGATTTTTGAATACGGTACCTTGCCCGTGCGACTGAGGGTGCAGCGCGAGCTGGTGCGTCTCTACGACTCGCGGGATGGCCGCACCGGCGGAAATTTGATTCAACCGGCGCCCAGTCACTATGAGATTGCGACCCGCATAGCCACTCATCGCGAGGCGGTTTCGCGAGAACTCGGCCACCTGGTTTCGGAAAACATCATTGAGCTAGGAAAACGCAAGATAAAAATCCGTGACATTGACCGTTTGCGGTTGATATCCCGGAATGACAACTTTTCCGATGCTCAATAGGGGGCTGTTACGCTCCTTGAATCCGCAGCGACGCATCGGGCACATTCGTGTTCACAGGGCCAGTCTCGAAAGACAGAAATTCTCCGTGTGCGCCCAGCAGGTCTCGTCTTCTTCGTGTTGATCCCGCCTAAGCGACTTAATGCCGGACGTAATCGGGTTCCAGAACGACAACCTGAGACTAGCTTCAGCTCTATCGTCCCCCTCATCACAGGGAAATATCTCGATACGCCGCAAGGCTTCCGCTTCGAATCCGAGTGGCTTTCTGGTGATCTGGAAAACAATGCCCTGGCGGCCGGCTGATGTCAGCGTAAATTGCAATCTCCCACCCATCGCCAATGCATCGAGCCACGCCGCATATGGATGGCTGACGCCGGCATGGACGATAATGGCGTCAACAGACTCGAACGGTAACTGACAGCCGTCACCGTGAATGACCTGGACATTATCATGGTCACCAAGCAACTTTCCCGCCAGTTCGGCAAATCCGGAATCTGAATCTATCGCAGTGACATGTCCGGATTCTCCCACGATCTCTGCCAGAATTGCCGAGTAATAGCCTGTACCGCAGCCGATCTGCACAATGTTCTCGCCGGTTTGCAGGTCGAGCGCTTCGAACAAGAGTGCCCACAGGCTGGGCAATCCGTTGTCCAGCTTGCGCCGTTCGTCCAGGGCAACCAGCACGTCATGATAAATATCAGCGGGATTGGCGCTCTCGGTCGAGCCATAGGCCGAGACAATATCGCTTCGTATTCGCCATGGTCCTTCGCCAAGAAACAGTTCTCTCGGGATGTTGCGGTAAGCCTTCAATATCCGTGGCGATGTCACCTGAGCACGCGCCTTGATCTGCTCCACATAATACCGTCTGGCGTCTGCAAGTTTTTTTGTCATCGTGATCCAGATTGGTCGAAATTTACCGCATCGGCAACAATCTACTATGCCTGTTCCACCCTGCCCTGGCTTTTCAGCAGTTCTGCCAGGCTCGCTGTGGCTTTGGCTCTTATGGCCATGGCATTTCGTTCGCTTGAGGTTTCGATGGCACGGCGAAAGCACACTTCTGCCCGGGCTGCCGCATTAGGTGCTTGCGACAACAATACCAGTTCACCCTCAAGCCTTTGAATTTCGGCCAGGTAAAAATGTTCGCCGGTGGTTTCCGCCATGGTCGCTGCGGCCCGCAGAGTGCGAACTGCATCACCATGGCGACCGAGTCGAGCCAGTGTCTCGGCGGAAAGACTAAGGAACCAGGGCAGTGCCAGCCGGGCGCCCATTTCCTGATAGGTCGCCAGGCCTCTTTCCAGCATGGCCACGCCGTCATCGATCTCTCCCAATTCGACCATTGCCCAGCCTTTGAGAATTTTCTGCTGTTGTACCCAAAACGGAAATCCATATTTCTCTGCCAGGATAATGGCTTCCGATGCCAGTTCTTTCGTGGCGGCAGCATTTCGCAGGTGCTGTTGCAGGTAAGCTGCAAACGCCAGGGCACCGGTCAGGATGAACGGATTATCCAGTTCCCGTGCTACCGAAAGCACTTCTGCGCTTTGCTTCAATGCCTGTTCTGATTGGCCAAGGAACCAGAGAATGTGGGCGCGATACGATGCAGATACCACCCAGGGGTCGACGCCGAATCTCTCCATGTGCGAGGCATGACGCTGTCGATCATACAGCGCGATCGCCTGTTCGATGTGGTCACAGGCAGCGTTGTATTCGCCTAGGTACAGGCAGGTCATGCCAAGTGCGCGCTGGGCCTCGATGAGCAGACCTTCAGGATCTTCGATCGAGGTTTGCGCCTCGTTCTTCAATGTCCGTTCAGCCAGGTCAAGTAATTGAAAGGCTACCTCTTTCGCCTTGCTCAGGTCTGCCTTGATAAAGTGGTACACCCAAAGCCCCCGAAGTGCCGGAAAAATTCCTGAACTGTCGTCGAGCGCTTCGCTTATCGAGCGCGCACGCGAATAACACTCCACAACTTCCTGTGCCGTATAACCCAGCCGGCGGATGGCTCCGTCGCCGGCTTTTTGCCAGTAGTATCTTGCCTTTTCAGGAATGTCGCCTTGAGCGAAATGGAAAGCAAACAGTTCCGGCTCGCGTTCTGCACGCTCTGGTTCAGTGTCCTCCAGGTGTCTGCCAATCCGGGCATGAAGATGCTGGCATTCTGTTTTCAGCATGCTTGAATGAGCTGCATCCTGAAGCAGCGCGTGTTTGAACCTGTAGCTGAACTCAGGCGAGTCTGCACCGCTCTGCTGGATAATGTCGGCTTCGACAAGTTTATCCAGCGCGTTACTGAGTTCCTGACCGCTACAGTCTGCCACTGCGGCAATCATCGCCCGGGAGAACTGACGGCCAATCGCTGCAGCAACCTGCGCGACATGCTTGCTGGGGCCGAGCCGATCCAGACGAGACATCAGCGAATCCGCCAGCGTACTTGGGACAATGTGTGTGTGCAACATCGAGTAGGGATCGCCGTCAAAGTTGACGAACTGGTCGCCCGCCTCTGTGACAGCTTTGCAGAATTCTTCAATGAATAATGGATTGCCGTCGGTCTTTTCCATCATCGCAGCAACAACCGGCTCGGATAGACTGGGCACGCGGCCGAGCTCCTCGACAATTTTGCTGCGCGACATAATGGGGTCGAGCGGCATGATCTGCTGCCGTGTCACATAATGTTTCGACCAACGGGGAGTAAACTCGGGTCGGTGGGTGAGTATCAACATAACCGGCAGATGTTCGATGCAATCGATGACCCGGTTTATCCATTCAAAGGTTGTTGGGTCACACCAATGCACATCTTCGAACACAATCAGGACGGGTTGATCATCCGCAGCCCACGACAGATGGTCCTGTAGCACGCTCAGGACTTTCTGTTTCAGTTCATGTGGGCCAAGTCTGGTAATCGGGTAGTGTCCGTTAACCGGTATCGACAGAAGGTCGGCCATGACCGGCGCGTTTGACGCAGCGCCGGCAGAGATGCTCGACAGCAGAACCTTAAGCTTGTCAAGTTTCTGCTGGGAGGTGTCCTTTGCATTAAAGTATGCACCACGGGAGAGCTCGTCGAGGATCGGGTAGAATGCCGAGTTCTGGTACACCGGCGAGCAGTAATAGTCCTGCTCTCGATGCGGTTCACCCTCTAATTGCTCTTTGAAACTCTGCACCAGGCGGGATTTTCCGATGCCGGGCTCCCCGCTGATCATGACCACCTGGCCAGCACCGCCTCGCGCCTTGGCCCAGCGTCTTTCAAGCAGCAATGTTTCTTCTTTTCGACCCACCAGCGGGCTGAGGCCAGTGTCGGTGCGAACCGCCTGGGAACGGCTTCCAATTGCAAGCTCGGTGACAACCTGCCAGGCAGGAACAGGGTGTTCAAAACCTTTCAGCGAGTGCTTGCCCAGATCGGAAAACTCGAAGAACCGTCTGGTTAGTTTTCGGGTTTCCGCTGATGTAATGACCGTTCCCGGTTGTCCCAAGGACATTAGCCGCGCGGCGAGATTGGGCGTGTCCCCCCAAACTGTAAGTTCACGCCCAAGTCCTTCGCCAATAATGTCTCCGACAATAGTAATGCCGGTCGCAATACCGACTCGGGATTTCAGGGTGACGTTTTTGAACGGGCGCAGGCTTTCAACCGAGTTAATGATCTCCAACCCTGTGCGCACTGCCTCGGTTGCCATGAGTTCATTGGTTTTCGGAAACCCGAAAATCGCCAGAACGCCATCTCCTGCGCGATGACACAAAGTGCCTTGATGGCCTTCTATGAGGTCTTCGCAGCAGTTTAGGTATTCCAGCACAATCTGGCGAAATTCCTCGGCGTCAAATTGCCGGGACAAGCCGGTAGAGTTGACCAGGTCGCACATCAGTACCGTGACCTGGCGTCTTTCTGGCCTGGAGTCCCCGGACATTTGTATGTTGTCCGCGTGGCCCACAGACGGTTCTGCAGAGGCATCCCGGATGCCTTTCAGCATCCGCTTGCGATCGCCAAGCGGGACGCCGATCGACTTGAGATCATCGTCGGTCAGATCCAGCAGCACGTCCTGGTCGATTGCATTGTTTGAGAACAGATTCTCATACTGCGCAAGACCGTGACTTTGCAGCCAGCTTTTGACGTCTACAGACATGTTCAAACCCGTTTTCTGCAGCTCGCCGACCGTTGTGTATGGCGAGGAATCGGTGAGTATGGACTTACAATCATATCGTCAGCGTTTCCGGTTCTCCAAGCTGATCTTTGAATTTAGGTGCCGGGAACGATTTTGGTGTGGTATCTGGATAGTTGCCGCCGTAGTGTTTCGAGCATCGGTTAGTGTGCACTATCCTTTGTACTCTGGAGTCTACGGTAACATCACAGCTATTGTTTTGCAGACGAACCTACACTTTACATGCCGATCCAGGGTGTATTATCGGGGCCGTGCGGCGATGGAACGACAATAATGCAGCGAGATGGATTGTCTGAAAGCCCTGAACAACAGCCTGTTGTAGCCGGGCTTCCATCCACAATTTCCGAGCTACTGGCACGTAATGCGCACGACCACCCGGCGATTGCGGCAATTCTGGCACCAAAACGCGAGCCCTTGTGCTACCGTGAATTGTTTGAATTTGCGACCAAGGTGATTGACAATTTGCGCCGATTTGGCTTCGCCAGACACCACAAGGTGGCTGTCTTGGCGGCGAATGGGCCGGAAATGGCCACGGCGGTTACGGCGATTTCGGCAGGTTGTGTTTGCGTTCCACTGAACCCGGCATTTACAGCAGTTGAATGGCGGCGCTATCTCGTTGATTTGCAAATATCTGTCGCGGTCATCCAGCATGATATTGAAACGCCTTGCCGGGATGTGGCACGGGAACTCGGCATTCCCGTCATAGATCTCTTGCCGCAGACAGATAAACCAGCCGGCATTTTTGTTTTGCGGGCCAGGTTCAAGCGCGCGCCGGTAACCGATGGGTTTGGTGAACCTGGTGATCATGCGTTTCTGCTTCCGACTTCAGGCACAACGTCGCGACCCAAAACGGTTCCCCTCACTCATGCCAACATCTGTTATTCAGGCAACAGCGTCGTGCAGTCGGTCGCGTTGACGCACCATGACCGGCTCTTGAATGTACTGCCGTTTCATCATGCCCATGGACTGATTTCAGGATTGTTCAGTGTGCTTGTATCCCGATCGGGTATCGTCTGTGCCCCGGGTTTCGTTGCGGCGCGGTTCTTGGCGTGGCTGGAAGAATTTGAACCAACCTGGATCACCGGTGTACCGACTATTCACCTGGCTATTTTGAAGGAAGCGCAAAACACAGAAGCGGGCACGGGTAACACGTCTCTGCGCTTGATACGATCGGCTTCGTCATCATTGCCCGGCAACGTATTTCAAGCGCTGGAGAAGCAGTTTGGTGTTCCGGTCATTGAAGCCTATGGGATGACAGAGGCTGCATCTCAGATTGCCTCCAATCCGATGCCGCCACTGCCGAGGAAAATCGGTTCCGTTGGCCTGGCAGCTGGACCCGAGGTCGCAATCTTCGATACCGACGGAAACGCGCTTGGTGCCGGACAAACCGGTGAAATCGTGATGCGCGGCCCGAACGTTACTGCCGGTTATCTGTCAGATGACGCGGCCAATGCAACAGCATTTTTCGACAGCTGGTTGCGGAGCGGCGACCTCGGTTATCTGGACAGTGACGGCTACCTCTTCATAGTGGGTCGCATCAAGGAGATCATCAACCGGGGCGGTCAAAAAATCGCGCCTCGGGAAGTTGAAGAGGTGTTGATTGAACACCCTGTGATTGCGGAAGTTGCAGCGTTCCCGGTCGCCCATCCAAGCCTTGGAGAAGACGTTGGTGTGGTGATTGTGCTCACACCAGACGCCAGCATGACGAACCGCGAGTTGCGCCGCTTTGCTGCAGAAAAACTGTCGTCGCACAAAATTCCACGAAAGATCTATGTCGTTCAAGAAATTCCCAGACAGGCCACCGGAAAAATTCAACGGGCATTGTTGGAAAAATGCCTTTCGGAAGCTGCTATCAAACCGTTGCAGGATCAGCGTAGCTCCCGGCGTCAGCCGCGCACTGAAATCGAACGTACTCTGGTTGAGATATGGACAGAGGTGCTCGAGCGGCCAAACATAGGTGTACTGGATGACTTCTTCATGCTGGGCGGTGATTTACTGAATGCCACTCAGGCGATATCGCGCATCAAGCAGCGCCTTGACGTTGAGGTTTCCATGTCTGCGTTTTTTGATGCAGCCACGGTTGAAGCTCTGGCCAGACATATGGAGGCCGGAAACCTGTCCGGCAGCATGCAAGCAGCAACCGCAGTCCCGCTGCCGGCGGACGGATCGCCTCAGCAGTTATCCTACTCCCAGCATCGGCTTTACATTCTGAGCAAGCTTGATCTGACAGACAGGGCATACAAGGTTGCCGAAGTGCTGCTGCTGCGGGGCAAGTTGAATCACCGGGCGATGGAGCAAAGTATCTCCGCCATTGCCGGCCGTCATGATGCCCTGAGAACGACGTTCCAGGATGATGATGGCACACTGGTGCAGGTGGTGCATGAGCATGATCCGGGTCGATCATCAATCGTGAAGCAGAAATCTCTTGGCGGCGCCGGCGACCGGACCGAAGCCCTGTGCCGAACCGTTTTTTCTGCTATGGGCAAAGACTGCGACCTGGCTACCGGTCCATTGATCCAGGTGGAGCTGTTTCAACTTGGTGGAGATCGACATGCCCTGGTGGTTGTTCTGCACCATTTGATAACCGATGCCTGGTCTCAGGCGATTTTCTGGCATGAGCTGCAGCAATACTATTCAGCCTTGGTCAGCAATACGTCGCCGGACCTTGCCGAAATTCAGTTCCAGTACCGCGATTTTACTGCCTGGCAGGCTCATTGGCTTAAGACATCTGAAGCAACCCGGCAGCGGGCCTACTGGCGGTCCCAACTGGAAGGTCTCCCGGCTTTGTCAGTGCCGGCCGACCGGTCCCGGCCACCTGTCTGGACGGGTCGCGGCGCCCGGTATTCGGTCAAATTTTCACAGGCGCTGACCCGCAAGCTTCGCTCTTTGAGCCGAAAGCAGGGTGTTACCCTGTTCATGACCCTGATGGCCGCGTTCCAATGCCAGTTGCACCGCCTGACCGGCAAGGATGACATCGCCGTGGGGACGTTCATTGCCAACCGCGACCTGATTGAAACCGAGAATGTCATGGGAATGTTTGTAAACACTCTCATAGTGCGGACTGACCTGGGTGGTGATCCGGTATTCCTGGAGTTGCTACAAAAGGTCAAGCAAACGGCACTCAAGGCCTACGAAAACCAGAACGTTCCGGTCGAGATTGTACTCCAGGAAATTCAGGCGTCGCGCAGCAGTGACCGGTCCGGCCCGATCCAAACCATGTTCGTGTTGCAAAGCGCGCCGGAAGTGCCCCAGCTGGACGGGTTGAGTACCCGGTTCCTGGAGGTGGACCCGAAAATATCCCGCGCCGACCTGACACTTGAGCTATTCGACCAAACCGACAATCTGCGTGGCTGGATTGAATACAGTACTGATCTTTTCGATGAACAGACCATTGCCCGGATCAGCACCCAGCTCGATACCTTGTTGAAATCAATAATTGACGACCCGGCAAGCCCTATATCGCAGCTGGATCTGCTGACGGAAAAACAGAAACGGGACATGCTCTTCTCCCGCTTTGTAGATAAGAGTGTAGATCATGGCGATTTGCGGTTGGGTGATCTGATCGTTCAGCAGGTTGAGAAAACACCCGACAATATTGCAGTTTCAAACGACAAGGCGTCGCTGACATATGCGGCGCTGTACGGGGTTTCGTGTTTTTACGCTCACCAGCTCAAGGAACTCGGCGTGGGGCCGGATACGGTAGTTGTCGTGCTGGCAAATCGCGATTGCGCATTTCTGAGCGCAATTGTGGCTGCGATTTTGGCCGGGGGGGCATTTCTCGCGATTGACCCGGACCATCCCGTGGAACGACAGCGGCAGATCGTTTCGAGTAGTAAAGCCAAGGTCATTCTGGCAAGCGGCGAATGTCGGCAGGCGGCAGTGCAAATAGCGGACGGGATTGCGGAGCAGACGCGACCGCGCATATTGACTTTGCGGGAACTTAGCAACCACGCATCTGATGCGACTTTTACCACTGTCCCGCTAAACCATAGTGATCTTGCCTATGTAATCTACACGTCAGGAACGTCCGGCGCTCCCAAGGGCGCGATGATCGAGCAATTGGGCCTGCTTAATCACCTTCGCAGCAAGGTCGATGATCTGCAGCTGACGGAAGAAGATGTCATCGCGCAGACTGCGCCGCAGACATTTGACATCGCTGTGTGGCAGTTTTTGGCGGCCCTGCTGGTAGGTGGCAGGGCTCACATTTGTGATGCAGACATTGTTCGTGACCCGGTTCTGCTGGCCCAAGAAGTCGATCGGGCCGGGATCACGGTATTGCAGGTCGTGCCGGTCCTGTTGCGGTCGATTATCGATGCAAGAAAGAGCCGCCTTTTCAGTGATGAATTTGGCCGCCTCAGATGGATGATTTGTACCGGGGAAGAACTGCCGGTTGAATTGTGCCGCGACTGGTTCGAGCAGTTCAGCGATATCCCGCTGATAAACGCCTATGGGCCTGCAGAATGCGCCGATGACGTGGCAATACACATTATGCGAGAGCCGCCACCGCCGGATTGTGTCAGTGTGTCGATCGGTCAACCGATCTCAAATACTCGTCTTTATGTCCTTGATGCGACCCTTCAACCCGTGCCTGCCGGCATCGCGGGTGAGTTATATGTCGGCGGTTCAGGTGTTGGACGCGGTTATCTCAATGATCCCGAACAAACCCGGTTGAGTTTTCTGGCCGATCCGTTCGCAAGTGATCCTGAGGCAAGACTTTATCGGACCGGAGATATTGTCCGCCATTGTACCGACGGCACGCTGGAATTTCTCGGCCGGGCAGACGACCAGCTGAAAGTCCGCGGATTGCGGATCGAACCACAGGAGATCGAGCATCTTCTGGAAACTCATGCCGCCATTGCCAGGGCAGTGGTTGTTTTGCGCGATGAAGCCGTTACCGGAAAGCAGCTGGTGGCCTTTGTACAGCTCAGAGCTGGCGAGGAACTTGCGGTTTCCCGGCTGAAAAGTTTCCTCAGGACCAGATTGCCTGACTACATGGTACCGGCCGGGTTTGTCTCTGTAGACCAGTTCCCTTTGACGTCGCATGGCAAGATTGACCGGCGTGCGCTGCAGGAAAGCAGTGAAGTCATCGGTGTGGCTGATACCACGCATGTTGCCGCTCGCACCTCGACCGAGCGCTGTTTGCAGGGCATATGGAGAGAGTTTCTCGCAGGCTCCGAATTCGGCATTTATGATAATTTCTTTGACCTCGGCGGACATTCACTGCTTGCCGCCCGGATACTTGGAAAAATCAACGCGAAACTGGGTGTATTGCTGCCGCTCCGGTCGCTGTTTGATCACCCGACAATTGCGGAACTGGCGCAGCAACTCGATGCTGCAGAAACACCAAATCTGGCTGCTTCAGTGCCGGAAATACAAAAGACTGCCTCATCCATGGTCCCCCGCCCTACTATCACGCAGGAGCATGTGCTGGACGCCGAGCGTTTCCTGCCCGGACTGCCACAGTTCAACCTGCCGTTCGCGTTCAAGATCGCCGGACCGCTCGATGTGGACCTGCTGCAGCATTGTATCAATGAAGTTGTGCGCCGACACGATGCACTCCGCACCAGATTTGTACGTGAGCAGGATCAGTGGATGCTGGAAATTCTGCCTCCGGATGACTGCCGGGTCATCGTTGATGTCGAAGATTTCAGCATTTTTCAAATGTCGGAAGCACAAAAGCTCGCGATCATGATCCAAAGATCGGAAGGCAGGAAAGCCTTTGAACCGGGTTCCTGGCCCTTGCTTCGATTCAAGTTAGTGAAACTTGATGCTGCCAAACACATCCTGCTTTTCACCATTCATCACGCCATAACTGACGGTTGGTCGATTGGTGTTTTTTTCGAAGAGATTTCGGAAGCCTACGAGGCTTGCCTAAGTGCCCGGCAGCCAGACTATTCAGATATTGCCATACAGTTTTCAGATTTTGCATCCTGGCAACGGCAATGGAGCAATTCAACCGGTGCAGTGGACCAGTTCCGGTTCTGGCAGGAGAAATTGCAATCGGCCAGGCCTGTATTTGCCGGCACCGCTTATGAGCCATCGAATACGCAAAATGGCGGGTTGGCTTACGCCCCGGTGGAGTTCACGGGAGAGTTGCTCAACAACATACAGGAATTGAGCCGCAATAACGAATGTACGACATTCATCACCCTGCTCGCCGGCTTCATGGGCGTTTTGCACCAGACAACCGGCCTGACTGATCTGTGTGTGGGGACGGCCATGGCAAACCGCCGTATCCCGTCGATCGACAAAATGATGGGCCTGGTGGAAAACACCGTGCTTGTGAGAACCAGACTTGCTGGCAACCAGACAGGCAATGACCTGTTGCGGGCAGTTCGCGAGACGCTACTGGAGGCGTATTCCTATCAGGAATTGCCATTCGAGCTGCTTGCATCACAACTGAAATCCGAAAGCGATATTGATGTACGTCCCTTGCTGGATGTTTTCTTTGTAAACCAAAATCCGTACCGCAGTTCTTTTCAACTCCCGGGTCTGCAAACCACGGGCTTTGGCAATGTCTATCGCGAAGGACAACCGGCCATGCCGATAAATCGAAGCCGCATGAGATTCATGCTGAAAGAAACACCTGACGGTGTGATCGGATCGTGTGCCTATCGGCAGGATTGTTTTTCAAAACCGGTCATCGAGCAGCTGTTGACGGAATACCGGCAGATATTGGTGCAGATGGTTGAAAGACCTGAAACACCGATTAAGTCGCTAATAGTGCAGTGATTAATATTCAGGTTGAATATCCAGAGGCACCTGTCTGGTGCGTGGATGGCTGCCGGGCGAGTATATTCGTTTTTGACCTAGTGTCAGCTCGATGACTTTGCTAGCGTGATTTTGCGATACGGCATGTGTGAATGCACTGGAGGGAAGCAGCTATGGCCATAATAGACGTACTCGAGTCACTCGATCTGGGGAGCGTTGATGGGGCAAAATTGAAAAGTCTCCGAGAGATACTTGTCAAGGAACTGGGGGAAGTTACGCAACATGGAGAACTTCTTTCGGATTCGATCAAAAAGATCGATTTAAGGCTGGGAGAACTGGATCCGGGCTACAAGCCTGGTGATTAAAGACGCGCCAGGACACGGGCAGCTTGCAACACAAGGTACATGTCGCTGATCAATGAAACAGCCATGGTTCATTGGTCGGGGATGAACGATGTCCAGTGCGACCCAGGATTGGTGCCTAGTCAGGATCAATTGAGCAACTGTAGCTTCGCATGTTGCGCCGCCGGATAAGTGAAAACCAGGATAATTGATCAGTTGTTGCCGAAACGGGTGGCGGTGGTCCAGGAGTGCACAGCTGCGACGGAACTGCCTTTGATGATGGAAGAAACTCCGGCGACCAGCAAAGCCGGTGAGAGACGGCGGCCGGAGATGATACGCAAACTGTTCCTGACAGGACTGTTGAAAGCCGGGTTACCCGAATAATCGGGAAACCGACCCGGGGAAAACTAGCCTGGGAATTGAGTGATGGTCGGGAGCGTTGTGCCTGACATCAACATCTGCATGCAAATCTGGCGGTACCGCTCTATCGCGAGGGCCTTGGCTTATCGCGACCACTAACGAGTGGATGAGGCATCAATCTGTGCCACGCGGCACATGCTTCTGGGAGGGCCAACAGGCCACGGCCTCTTCTCTGGTTCAGGGGCTTACGACAACCGATCCGTCCAGCTTGGTTTTCATCAGCACAACCCTGTACGGGTTCCAGGTTGACAGGTTCCAGTAAATGGTTGCCGTGTTGATCTGCAATCCGGGTTTGCTGAATTCAGCGAGGATATTGACACCGTACTCGACGCCGAAATCGACATGAGGTGTCGGGGTCTGCGCCGGGCACTGGTTGAGATTGTCAGCCGGTGCGAAGTTCGGGCGGTACGGGTCGGACACCGGGCAGTCAGCGCCGACGGCAACCGGCGTATACAGGATGCCGGGGCAGTCATAGGCCCCCTGGTCGAGAGGGTTCCAGATGAGTTTCGGGTCCGACCACGGTCCCCATGGATGTTTGGCCGAACGCATATAGACACCGCTCGTCGCAACCGGCAGCACCCGCGGTAACCGCCCGGAATAGAGCATGACAAACCGCTTGATCGGTTTCACCCAGGCGACCGAAAACTGCAGCACCTGCGCCAGTTGCTCATTGGCGATGACCGGTGTCGCGAAAATCTGGTCATTGGTCCAGACCGGATTGTCATTACTGTCGAGACCGGCGAAATAGCGCGGTTGCCAGTTGATGCTGTCGCCCGGTCCCGGCAGGCCGGCCAGCGAATGGTGCAACAGGTAAACGTCGGACGTGCTGCCGGGAAACGCGAAGAAATTCGGCCGTCCCCACATCAGCAGCTCTCGCGGACTACCCGTCGGTTCATAGATGTTGTTTTTGGTGTTGCGCTCGTCCAGGCGGCCAATGGTCCGGCTCGTCGCATTGAGAAATTTGTTGGTTGCAAACGTATACCCCACGGTGAAATCCGGCTGCTGCGGAGCACTGTGGGAGAACGCTATATGGCGCTGGCCGGCCCGGTTGCCACCGGGAATGCCTGAGGCGGAACTGCCCGGATCAATGCAGAAAATGCCGCCCTGGCACTGTAGGCCGTCCGGGCACACGGGGTTTACATTCGGCTTGCAGAGCATGGAATTTTCGCCTGAAAAATACCCGTAAGGTCTGCGGGTGTCGCTCCAGCCGGTAATCGGCGTGCGGAATGCGCCCATGTCCAGTTCACCGCCATTCTTGAAAACCCGCAGCGGCCGCAGGCTGCTTTTGCCTTTTGTGGGAAACCGGATGTCGAGACAGTCCTCGGGATCGCTGTCCTGCTTCAGGCTGATCCAGCCCAGCGAGTCGTCCGATACCGGCGCCGGCTTGCAGATGAAATCCGCTTCGTTCCAGGTGTCACCGAACAGCATGAAGATATCGCGGCCGTGCCGGTAGCTGAAACCCAGATCGGTGCCAAACAGCTTGAGGTTGGGCTGGTGGCCGGACGTTGCGTTGGTGCCGTTATGAGTACCTTCGCCGACCAGTGGACAGACCAGTTTTGATTGTGCGCTCGCCACTTCTGTTGTCGCAGGTGTCAGCGCCATGGCAATGGCGAGGCCGAAGATGTGCAGGCATGCAGATCGCAACTTTGATGCTTTAGCCAGGGAAATTGCCGGATAAATTCGGAACACAGTCATGAAGCTATCCTTTCAACGGTGCCCCATGCAGTAACCGAGTTCCCCAAACTCGCGTGCAATTATCGTATCATAGTCCCGGTAATATCGTCCAGCTTGGGAAAGCTGTTCCGACGCCGTGTCGGCCGTCGGCGAAATGCAGAATTACAGTGGGTCAAAAAATTAACTTCCCTGCAGAACACTCACCGGTTTGAAATCGTGAAACCGTCACTCTTTGGACGCTCCTGTCTGGAGCGCATTAAATCTAATTTTCTCAAACAGTTGTACGAGCAACTGGTAGTCCTTTGATGAAACGCCTTTCAGCAGTTCCTGTTCAACGGCCAGCATTTTCGGTACGAGATCCAGGTAGATTTTCCTGCCTTTCGCAGATAGATGCAGCACTGTGCTGCGGCCATCGGCACGGTTGCTGGTTTTAGCCAGCAATCCAAGTGCCGACATTTTCTTCACGGCCCGGCTGACGGTTACCTTGTCCATGCTGGAACGATTGACGACTTCGACAGCCGTAAGGCGACCTTCACGGCCAAGGATTGCCATGGTTCGCCACTCTGGTGGCGTCATGTCATACTTGGCTGAATAGAGGTCGGTTATTGAAGAACTGACGCTCTTGTAGAAGACCCTGGTGAGATAGGGGAAGAACTGCTGCAGATCAAAATCGTCTCGCGATACTGGTTTTTCGATGAGCTCATCCATTATCTACTCCCGACCTATGGCAAGCGTGTTTGTCTCATCCACGATGTTTCACTTCTCTTCGGATGAGCACAGGTAACACCATTATTCACATGGTTTCAAATGAAACTAAAGTGTGCCGCGAAAATCCGGAGACATGTCTGGGTTGATAAGGCCACATCAGGTCGCCCAAAGGGAGGAAGTCGAGTGTTTGAGAATTCGCGCAGTTATCTGAAGAAACTGAGTTTGGCCTGTGCTGCTTTGCTATTGTTTGGCACGCCGGCCGCCTGGGCTGAAAAGCTGGTAATGTCGTCCTGGTTGCCTCCGAGCATCCGGTTGTTGAATTTGCGATGATCGTCGTCGGAATTGTTGAGTTTCCATTCTTTCCTTGGCCTTAGTCTTATAGGAATGTGGAAACAAAGGCCCTGTTGTCAGGTTCTGCCGATGATGCCAAGTGCTTTTTCCAGAATCGCCAAGCCTTCGAGCATGGTGTCACGCTCAGACACGGTCAAGCGGGCCAACAGGTCAACCTCATAGCCCAGCATCTCCGGTTCCAGCTTCCTGAAACCCTGCATCCCCTGGCCGGTCAGTTGCAGTGTTTCAGACCGGCGATCAGTGTCGTCCCGCTTGCGCTTCAGCCAGCGCCTCTCGTCCAGGGACGTAACCGCCCGGCTCACCTTGGTCTTATGCATGGCGGAGTGCGCGCAGATCTGTTTCGCGGTCATTTCCCCGAACTCCGCCAGTGTTGCCAGGGTCCGCCATTCGGGGACCGTCAAACCGTATTTGCGTTTGTAGATCATTGAAAGCTGCCGGCTCGCCGCCGCTGCCGCCCGATTCAGCCGGTACGGCAAAAACTGTTCCAGTTGCAAGTTTTGCATCTCTGCCCCGCTTGATAGTTACATTTTCAACTAATATCATCTTTGCAACTGGAAGGAAATTGTCATGAACATTCAGCCCGCACAAAGGCGGATGACGGTAGCTCCCTCGGTAAGCGAGCAGCACCCGGGATACATGCCCGGTTTCGGCAATGATTTTGAAACGGAAGCGCTGCCTGATGCACTGCCTCAGGGCATGAACAGCCCGCAAAAATGCAATTACGGGCTTTATGGGGAACAATTATCCGGAACGGCTTTTACAGCGCCAAGTCACCAGAATGAGCGCACCTGGTGTTATCGGATACGTCCGTCGGTAAAGCATTCGCATCGCTACAGGCTGGTTGACGTGCCACACTGGAAATCTGCGCCGCACATTTGTGACGAGGTCATCAGTCTTGGGCAGTATCGCTGGGACCCGGTACCTCACAGCGGACAGCCGACAAACTGGCTGACCGGCATGCGGACAATGACCACAGCCGGCGATGTCAACACCCAGGTGGGCATGGCCAGCCATATCTATCTGGCAACGCACAGCATGGACGACAGCTACTTCTATTCCGCCGACAGCGAATTGTTGATTGTGCCGCAGGAAGGACAATTGCGGTTTTTCACCGAGCTTGGAATAATCGATCTTGAACCGAAGGAAATCGCCATCATTCCGCGCGGACTACTGTACCGGGTTGAGGTGCTGACCGGGCCTGCCAGCGGATTTGTGTGCGAAAATTACGGCCAGAAATTCGAGCTGCCGGGCCGCGGTCCGATTGGCGCCAACTGCATGGCCAACAGACGGGATTTCAAAACGCCTGTCGCTGCATTTGAAGACCGTGAAGTACCGTCAACGGTAATGGTCAAGTGGGGCGGCAGATTTCATGAAACCGAAATCGGGCACAGCCCGCTGGATGTCGTTGCATGGCACGGCAACTATGCGCCGGTGAAGTATGACTTGCGCACCTACTGTCCGGTCGGGGCAATTCTGTTTGATCATCCGGACCCGTCCATCTTCACGGTTTTGACTGCGGCATCAGGCGTTCCGGGAACCGCCAACATAGATTTTGTCCTGTTCCGTGAAAGATGGATGGTGGCGGAAAATACATTCCGTCCGCCATGGTACCACAAGAACGTCATGTCCGAACTTATGGGCAACATCTATGGCCAGTACGACGCCAAACCGGAAGGCTTTGTTCCCGGTGGCATGTCGCTGCACAATATGATGTTGCCGCACGGTCCGGACCGGAACGCGTTCGAAGGCGCATCGAATGCCGACCTCAAGGCGGAAAAGCTCGATAACACCATGTCCTTCATGTTTGAGACACGGTTCCCACAACACTTGACGGAATTTGCCGCGCAAGAGGCGCCGTTGCAGGATAACTATATCGATTGCTGGTCGGACCTGGAAAAGAAGTTCGACGGTACGCCGGGTCAGAAATAGCAGCCTCCCGCAACATATTTGCACTAGGAATACAACGTGTCTCTTATTCAAAGCTGGCTCGCCAGCGCCAACAGGCCTGACAACCCGTTCCCCGTCAACAATCTGGCTCTCGGCGTGTTTTCGACCGGCAATGATGATCCTCGATGCGGGGTCGCTATCGGCGACATGATCCTGGATTGCCGGGCGGCAGAACGCTCAGGGTTACTGGAATTTCGGGATGGAGAGTTTTTCGACCAGCCATCATGGAACCAGGTGATGCGGGCTGGCCCTGCCATGTGGTCGGCATTGCGTGTGCGGCTGGCCGGGGTTCTGTCTCATGGCAGCAAGGACGAGGCGGCAGCCAGACAACACCTCACAGCCATGTCGGATGCACAGATGCACATCCCGTTTACAGTTGCTGAGTATACAGATTTTTATGCCGGAAGACATCATGCCACCAATGTGGGAACCATGTTCAGAGGCGCAGACAATGCACTGCCGCCGAATTGGCTCCACATGCCCATTGGCTACAATGGCAGGGCGTCCTCCGTGGTGGTGTCCGGCAGCAATGTACGTCGTCCGTGGGGGCAGTTAAAGGGTCCCGATCATGACAAGCCCGCCTTCATGCCGTGCCGACGGTTCGATTTTGAACTGGAGATGGGCGCCATTGTCGGCACACCCAGCAACGGTCCCGTAACAGTAGACCAGGCAGACGCCATGATCTTCGGTTATGTGCTGTTGAATGACTGGTCTGCACGCGACATCCAGGCCTGGGAATACCAGCCGCTGGGCCCGTTTCAGGCCAAGGCAACCGCAACAACCATCAGCCCGTGGATCATCATGAAAGCGGCGCTGGAGCCATTCCGGGTTGATGCACCTGCACGTGAGTTCGAGCTGTTGCCCCATCTGAAGGACACCGGCCCGATGCTCTATGACATCGACCTTGAGGTATCGCTGTCGCCGCAAGGCAGCGACGGCACCACGATTACCCGCACCAACTATCGCGAGATGTATTACTCGGCAGCTCAGCAACTGGCTCACCACACATCCAGTGGCTGCCCCATGAGAACCGGCGACCTGCTTGGATCCGGTACCATATCCGGACCCACAAAAAGTGCCCGCGGCAGTTTGCTGGAGCTGAGTTGGGGCGGCAAGGAACCGCTGCAGCTTGATTGTGGTGAAGACCGCAGCTTCCTCCTGGACGGCGATACGCTCACGCTGAGCGGTGTTGCGCAAGGAGACGGATACATGATTGGTTTTGGTCAGTGCACCGGAACCCTGCTACCGGCTCTTGAAGCCCCCTACACAGCATAAGGAAACAACATGGCCAAGGCATTCGCGTCACAAGGTGACCTCGAAGAAAAGAAGATCAGCTTTACCGAAATCGGCGACGGCCTCTATGCGTTTACTGCCGAGGGAGACCCGAACTCAGGAGTCATCATCGGTGACGACTCCGTCATGGTCGTCGAGGCGCAGGCGACACCGCGGCTTGCCCAGAAAGTGATCGACTGCATCAGGTCTGTTACCGACAAACCCATCACCCACCTGGCTCTGACCCACTATCACGCGGTGCGTGTGCTGGGTGCATCGGCGTTCGGGGCGCAGCAAATTATCATGTCCGACACCGCCCGCGCCATGGTGGTCGAGCGGGGCCAGGAAGACTGGGACAGTGAGTTCGGCCGGTTTCCGCGCCTGTTTCAGGGGCACGAAAGCATTCCCGGACTGACATGGCCAACCACCACCTTCTCTGAAAGCATGACTGTGTATATGGGCAAACGGCAGGTCAATCTCATGCATATCGGCAGGGCACACACGGTCGGCGACATTGTCATCCACGTGCCTGATCAGAATGTCATGTTCACCGGCGACATCGTTGAATACCACTCTGCGTGTTATTGCGGTGACGGACACTTCGCCGACTGGGGGGATACCCTGGATGCCCTGAAGTGGTTTGATGTCGACGCCATCGCGCCGGGACGCGGTGATGCACTGGTGGGCAAGGAGATGGTCGAGAAGTCCATTGAGAACACGCGCGATTTCATAGACAGCACCTATCGGCCTGCTGCCCGGGTGGCGGCACGGGGCGGCACCCTCAAACAGGCCTGGGATGCAGTGCGCGCCGAGTGCGATCCGAAGTTTGCCGACTACGCTATCTATGAACACTGCCTGCCGTTCAATGTATCGCGAGCTTATGACGAGGCCCGCGGGCTTGATACGCCGCGCATCTGGACGGACAAGCGCGACATTGAGATGTGGGAAGAACTGCAAGGCTAGAGCGAGATGAGGTTAGATTGGAACATTTGATGGCGGAAAATCGGTTCACTCGGTCAGATCAGGATGACTTTTGGTTGGATCAACCAAAAGTCATGAGCCTGATCGCGTCCAAAGTTGCAGAGCAACTTTATGGGTTCTTTCGAACCCATGTCGCTCTGCGCGCGTCGCGCAGCGCGATGTGGTGCATCGGGCAAGCGGCGCAACGACGCCGATGGACCGATTTTCCCCACCCCGATAGGAACCATATGTTGATAGCGTTGACGAATGGCGGGCGATTTTGCCCGCTGGCGTCGTTGTCTTGCGCTTGTGGTGTGCAACACCACCGCGCGCAACCCGCCTAGCCAGCGACCAAAATCGCCGCGGTCAAATGATCCAATCTAACCTCATCTCGCTCTAGGACTGGAAACTCATGGCGCAATATCACTACACACCATTTGAGTATCACAAGCCGCCCGGGCTGAGCCGGAAAGAAGACCGCCACGACGTGGTTATCGTCGGCGCGGGTCCGATTGGCCTGGCCATGGCCATCGACCTCGCACTGCGTGGCGTCAAAAGCGTGGTGCTTGATGACAACAATGTGGTGTCGGTAGGCTCACGCGCAATTTGCTGGGCAAAACGGACGCTGGAAATCTTTGACCGGCTGGGTGTTGGCGAGCGCATGCTGGACAAGGGCGTCACCTGGAAGGTTGGCCGCCTGTTTCACGGCAAGGATGAAGTCTACAACTTTGATCTGCTGCCGGAAGACGGTCACAAGTACCCGGCGTTCATCAATCTCCAGCAATACTATGTTGAACAGTATCTGGTGGAGCGGGTGCGTGATTTCCCGGACCTGATTGATCTCAGATTCAAGAACCAGGTAGTGGACCACAAAGACCATGGTGACCATGTTGTCTTGCAGGTCGAAACACCGGACGGGGCTTATGATCTGGAGGCAAAATATTTCATCGCCTGCGACGGTGCAGGCTCCGCCACCAGAGGTCGCATGGGACTGCCGTTTGACGGACAGACGTTTGAGGAGCATTTCCTGATTGTCGATGTGGAAATGCAGGAAAGTCCGTTCGCCACCGATCAGCCCGAGAGGTGGTTCTGGTTTGAGCCGCCTTTCCACCCGGGACAATCGGCACTGCTTCACCAGCAGCCGGATAATATTTACCGTATCGATCTGCAATTGGGCCCGGACACGGATCCTGCCGGTGAGGCTGCGGAGGAAAAAGTCATCCCGCGCATCAAGGCGATTGTTGGCGACAAGCCGTTCACCCTCGACTGGATGAGCGTCTACAAGTTCAGGTGCGCCAAGCTCGACCGGTTTGTGCACAACCGCGTGCTGTTTGTGGGTGACAGCGCGCATGTCGTCAGCCCTTTTGGGGCGCGCGGCGGTAATGGCGGTATCCAGGATGTCGACAATCTGGGCTGGAAGCTGGCAGCGGTTTTGACTGGAGGGGCTGATCCCAAGCTGCTGGAGACCTATCACGACGAGCGCAGCCACGGCTCGCAGGAAAACATAGTGAACTCGTCACGGGCGACGAACTTCATGACCCCGAAATCGCCAATGGAAGCCCTGTTTCGCAACGAGGTCCTGAAGCTGGCACATGACCTGCCGTTTGCACGTAAACTCATCAATTCAGGACGGCTTTCCGTGCCTTGCTCGCTGGAGGGCAGAGCGCTCCAGACTACAGGTGATTGTGCAGTGGGTTCAGGCCATGCAGTGGTCGATGCCCCGTTGCAGAACCGGGAATGGCTGGTCGAAAGGTTGCAGGGTGATTTTCTGCTTGCCGGCTTCGGTAATGTAAAGGTGCCTGAAGTATCCGGCCTGAGCCGCCTGGGCATTGGCCACAGTTCAGATGATTATCCATGTGTTGAGCCTGCAAACGAGTATGCAGTTTCCAGATACGGTGATGGCTCGATTTATCTGTTCCGGCCCGACGGCCATGTTGCTGCGTCTTTCGCCAGCAGCGATGTGAACCTGATCTCCGCGGCGTTTGACAAGGCGCGCGGAATGACAACACAAGCCAGCTAGAGGGTCATCATGACTGACACATTTGCGGAAAAAAACGGTCTGGGTGCCGACGGTGATGCCTTTTATGAAGAGTTGATGGCCGCACATGAAGGGCTGGACGAGACCCAAGGCCATGCCCTGAACGCGCGACTGGTGCTGTTGATGGCCAACGAGATCGGCGATATGGCGGTGCTTGCTGCAATCTTGCGCACAGCGCGCAAGTTCAATGACTGACAGCGTCGTCCTGCATGACTATTGGCGGTCATCCGCAGCCTACCGGGTTCGCATAGCCCTCAATCTGGCAGGCATCAGTTATCAATCTACCGAAGTCAACCTGCTCGATAAATCGCACAAGTCCAGCGGATACCTTGACCTCAATCCGCAAGGGCTGGTGCCGGCACTTGAGATTGACGGGCACATTCTGACCCAGTCACTGGCGATAATCGGCTATCTCAGCGAGACACGGGCGTTAACGGTGCTGCCCGATGAGCCATACGCCAGAGCCCGGGTCAATGCCGCAGCAATGGCTCTGTCCATTGATCTTCATCCGATCTGCAATCTGCGTGTTGTTGACTATGCAACCGGCGCCGATGAACCGGCCAGACTCAAGTGGATGCAGCATTTCATCACGCCGGGGCTGGCCGCATTTGAAAAGCTGATCGATGGGTTTGGCGGACCCTATTGTTGCGGGGATCAACCGTCACTGGCGGACATCTGCATGATGCCGCAACTGTACAATGCGGATCGCTGGGGCGCCACCTACAGCGCCTGCACGAAGGTCATTCAGGCGCAAGCGGCCTGTAAGGAAAATCCGGCTTTTGCCGCGGCTCATCCCGATAAGATGAGACAGGCCCGATCATAGGTCTGTGCGCAAGTCATCCTTTCCAGGATGGTAGCCGCCGGTCCGGATTGGACTGACGGCTTCTTGCCACTGCTGAAGCGTGTGTTCGGGGTTATCGGACGGTATCAGGTGGTTTGGCGCCAGTCGCCTAAAAGGTCGATGAGTTCGTGGACTGCTTCAACAATGAACGCCCGCATCAGGCTCTCGACATGCAGACTGGAACCACTTGCAAATCCATTTGGACCAAAAGTGTTACCCATGTCTCCGGTATAAAACGTAACCCATGTGTCCGGTATGGACCAATTTTAAATGGTGCACCGGGGAGGATTCGAACCCCCGACCCCCAGATTCGTAGTAGGGGCGTTTGCTGTTGCCGTAACGTGCGACAAATCTTTAAACCGCTGAAAAATCATATTTTTATAGAATTGCTATGTGCGTGACAGTGCCATAGAGTGCAGTAGAGCGCAACAATTCTGTGCCCCCAATGTGCCCCTAGGTTTCAAAGTCATGGTGAAGCTAACTACCGATCTGCTCAAACGATCCCTTCCGGAGAGGGGTAAGAGATTGGAGTTGCGAGACGACGACGAACCCGGTTTGATATTTCGTGTCACAGACAGCGGGCATAGAAGTTGGTCGCTACGCTATCGCAACGACCTTGGTGAGCAGCGCCGTAAGTCGCTTGGTCCATACCCGGCTATTTCATTAGCTCGCGCACGCGAGGAGGCCAGACGACTAAAGGGGGCAATTGCACATCAGATTGATGTTGTCGGAGTCGAACAAAAGGAACGTGCTGACTCTCACGCAAGGAATGCGCGGACTCTCTCCGATCTAGCAGACGCTTATTTTGAAGCAGCAGCAGTTGGGTTGCATCGGCCCAACGTAAGACGTGCCAAGAGAGCGAGTACCTTGGCCGAAGAGCAACGTGTTTACGACAAACACCTCAGAGACCGGTTTGGACGCCGGCCGCTTTCAGAGCTTACACGTTCGACTATACAGGACTATGTAACACACGTCAGTCGGAGACATCCGTCCACTGGGAGGCATGTCCGAAATGTACTGCGTCAAATGCTACGCTTGGCTGTGAACAGGGAACTGATTGACTACAACCCCGCCCAAGACATTAGCGTAATGCCTGTCAAGGATCGTGACCGATGCTTGTCAGAGCCTGAACTGAAAGCATTCTGGAAAGCTTGCGAACTACCTCACGAACTCGATGGGTTAGCGTTGTCCATTGAAATGGGACTTGCTCTGCGCATGGCTGCTGTAACCCTCCAACGAGGTGGTGAAGTTGTTGGTATGCGATGGAGCGAGTTGGACATAGACAATCGTGTTTGGAGTATCCCACCGGACAGAATGAAGAGTGCAAGACCTCATGCAGTGCCACTTAGTGAACAAGCAATCACATTGCTGGAACAGTCAAAAGGCCTCCACGCAAAAGCCACTGACTATGTCTTTCTGTCCCCAAGAAGCACCAACCACATAGAGCGCCGGGCATTTTCTCGGGCAATGAACAGGATCGTCAAGGTATTGGGAATGCCGCGTGCTACTCCTCACGATCTTCGCAGGACCGGCGCAACTATGCTGACGAGTGAACGAATTGGGATTTCTCGTTTTATTGTGTCGCAAGTGCTCGGGCACTCCAGTGATACCGGTGGAGCCGCTGCGGTTACTGGCATTTATGATAGGTATGCCTACTTGCCTGAAAAGCGCCGCGCACTGAATGCATGGGCCGCTCATCTCATGCAGATTGTCGGAGAGAATGAAGAGACTTCAACCGTCATCAACATGCGCTTAAGCTAGCCTGAATTGCCGAGCACTCGGCGACCTTGCATCGAGCGCCTCGCCGAGACCTCTGAAGCCGTTGCAGACTTCCGGTATCAGCATATGCTTCACCTGAGCAGGGCAGTCATCTGCGGCGCAGCGAGGCCATCCAAGACCGCTCGCGCCAGTCACCTTCTCAACACAGGAAACATCTCGGCCATCTTGCGAGAGCTTTCTTTTTCTTTTTCAGTTGCATCTGAACTGAGGCCGCGCATGTGAATATAGTTCGCGATGCGCGCGATCTCTTTAGGAGAGAGCGATGCGGCATCTTTTTCCGGTGCAGAGCTCCTCTCCTCGATCCGCGTGCCAAGCTTATCTAGCCGATGGTGAAGTCTTCCAGTCATGACAGTCGAGCCTCCAGTTTATTCAGTCGGGTTTCAAGATCAGTTGTCTCAATGGCCTTGCGCTGTGCCTCTATGACTGAGGTCAGCTCCTTGGCCTCTGTGATACTCACCTCACCGTTCGCAGTGGCCGTGAGCAGGTCCGAGATTGCCTCAACGACATCACCGGCAGATGTGACTTGCCGCATTGCAAATGACGCTGTGCGTTCCTCTGGACACGGTTTGCCATAAGCTCTGTCCAGCACAGCGTTTGAAGCTGCCATGGCAACACGCGGGTTCTTGTCGTTCATCAGCTTCAGAATCCGCTCAAACGCCTTGGGAGCGCTTTTCCGGGCAAGCTCTCGTACTTCAGATGTAATAGCAGGCCTACCACCCGGGTTGCCGCTCTTGCCTTTCTGGAATTGGCGGTGGGCTCAACAGGTGGACGCAACACTTTAATCTTTGACCAAAGATGGAGTGTTGGACATGAAGTATCGTCGCCGTATTTATTATTCAGCCGCTCAGCGGGCCGAGATTTGGGATCGTTGGCAGCGCGGGGAGTCAATGAACTCGATTGGGCGGGTGTTTGATCGGCAATCATCGTCTGTGTTTTCGGTGATCTCTCCCACAGGTGGCATCCGTCCTCCGGACCGCAAACGCGGCAGGCAAGCTTTGAGCCTAAGTGAACGCGAAGAGATATCTCGAGGGCTCAGTATCAAACAATCCTTGCGTGCTATTGCACGTCACCTGGGCCGCGCACCATCTACCATAAGCCGTGAAGTCTATCGCAATGGAGGACGTGCGGCATACCGGGCCACTGCTTCCGATCAGGCTGCATGGGACCGTGCCCTGCGTCCCAAGACATGCAAGCTGGCTTGTCACCCATCTTTGAGCCGCGCAGTATCGGCAAAGCTGCGACGTAAATGGTCACCGCAGCAGATTGCTGGCTGGCTTAAACGCACCTTTCCGGGAGAGGCGCACAAACAAGTGTCACACGAGACGATATATCGGAGCTTGTACATACAGGCGCGTGGCGTGCTGAAGAAGGAACTTCTGGAACATCTTCGGGCCAAACGTACGGTTCGCCGCTCCAGGCACGCCAGTCTCAAACGTAATGGATTGGGACAGGTCAAAAATGCCGTCTCGATTAGCGAAAGGCCTGTATCTGTGGAGGACCGTGCCGTACCGGGTCATTGGGAAGGCGACCTCATTGGTGGCTCAAAGAACAGCTACATCGCGACACTTGTGGAACGACAATCGCGCTATGTCATGCTGGTCAAAGTGGCCAACAAGGATACGGAAAGCGTCATCTCGGCATTGATCAAACAGTCTCAAAGGTTGCCAAAGGAACTCTACAAATCCCTGACCTGGGATCGCGGCAAAGAGCTGGCAGATCATCCACGACTGACAATAGCGACAGATGTCGAAGTCTATTTTTGCGATCCGCAGTCGCCTTGGCAACGCGGGTCAAACGAAAATACCAACCGTCTGTTGCGACAATATCTGCCGCGCGGAACTGATTTGTCGGTGCATTCCCAGGTAAAGCTAGGCGCAATTGCAAGGCAGTTGAACGAACGGCCACGCAAGACCTTGCAATATCAAACTCCAGCTGAGAAGTTCGCAGAGTGTGTTGCGGCGATCAGTTGAATCCACAGCCGCCGTTTGTCATTGACCTGTTTGTGTCCTGTTCTGAGGTGGCCTTGTCCATGACTTTGTGCGAATTGCATGCGCTTTAGTTTAGGTGCCAGATTACCACATCCGTCAGGTGAATGAATCCACAAAAAATTGGCCCCGGGCTTGTGACCCGAGGAGTAATTTTGCAGGGAAATTTGGGAGGTGAGGCAGTTTGACGTTCAGTTCATGCGCCTAGTTCTGGATAAGAGTTCAATCACAATTATTTGCGTTGTTGGGTGAGGTACCCGAGAATAATAGCGATGCTGACCAGCCCCACTTGATTGGTCCGGTTTGAATGTTAGTTCATGGGCGGCCTTTGTTGCAATGGGATGATGGCTTCGGGAGTTGGAGGCCGGTATCCGAGGGAGCTGTGGGGCCGCTTGGTGTTATAGTGGCGACGCCATTGTTCGATGACGATCTGGGCTTCCTTGAGGGTGTAGAAGATCTCCCCGTTGAGCAGTTCGTCCCTGAATCGGGCATTGAAGCTCTCCACATATCCGTTCTCCCAAGGTGATCCTGGTTCGATGTAGGCTGTCTGGGCGCCTACGGCTGCGATCCAGTTGCGAACCGCCTCAGCAATGAACTCTGGACCGTTGTCTGAGCGGATGTAAGCGGGAACACCGCGCAGAATGAACAGGTCGGTGAGGACGTCAATCACATCGACAGAGTTGAGCTTTCGCTTCACACGAATGGCCAGACACTCCCGGCCAAACTCATCCAACACATTCAAGGTTCGGAACGCCCGTCCATCATCGGTTCGGTGATGCACGAAGTCGTAGGACCAGACGTGGTTTACATACTCAGCTCGCAGCCGCATGCAGGACCCGTCATTGAGCCACAGACGGCCCTTCTTCGGTTGCTTTGCCGGGACCTTCAGCCCCTCACGATGCCACAGGCGTTCCACACGCTTGTCATTCACCTGCCAGCCCGCATCACGCAGCAGCGCTGCAACACGGCGGTAGCCATATCGACCATACTGCCGTGCCAGCTCGATCATATCAGCGACAAGGCGCTCTTCATCTTCTCTGCCCCTGGGCACGTGGCGCTGTGTAGTGCGGTGTTGACCAAGTACGCGGCAGGCACGGCGTTCAGAGACACCCAACCTGCCACGCACCTGATCAATGCACTTGCGGCGACGTGCGGGGCTTAGAAGTTTCCCCTTGCAGCTTCCGAGAGGATCTGCTTATCGATGGTCAGATCAGCCACAGCCTTGCGCAGCTGTTCATTTTCCTTCTGGAGTTTCTTCAACTGCTTCAACTGATCAGTTCCCATGCCGCCATATTGCTTACGCCAGCGGTAATAGGTTTGCTCTGTGATACTCACCTGGCGGATTGCATCAACACGGACCATCCCCTGTCCGACAAGCACATCAACTTGACGCAGCTTCGAGACTATCTCTTCGGGTTTGTGACGTTTCGTAGCCATTTTCAGTCCTCCTTCTACTAACATTTAGGATGGACCAATTCAGTGGGGGAAGATCACCGATACGTGACCAGCCCCACTTGATTGGTCCGGTTTGGAATGTTAGTTCATGGGCGGCCTTTGTTGCAATGGGATGATGGCTTCGGGAGTTGGAGGCCGGTATCCGAGGGAGCTGTGGGGCCGCTTGGTGTTATAGTGGCGACGCCATTGTTCGATGACGATCTGGGCTTCCTTGAGGGTGTAGAAGATCTCCCCGTTGAGCAGTTCGTCCCTGAATCGGGCATTGAAGCTCTCCACATATCCGTTCTCCCAAGGTGATCCTGGTTCGATGTAGGCTGTCTGGGCGCCTACGGCTGCGATCCAGTTGCGAACCGCCTCAGCAATGAACTCTGGACCGTTGTCTGAGCGGATGTAAGCGGGAACACCGCGCAGAATGAACAGGTCGGTGAGGACGTCAATCACATCGACAGAGTTGAGCTTTCGCTTCACACGAATGGCCAGACACTCCCGGCCAAACTCATCCAACACATTCAAGGTTCGGAACGCCCGTCCATCATCGGTTCGGTGATGCACGAAGTCGTAGGACCAGACGTGGTTTACATACTCAGCTCGCAGCCGCATGCAGGACCCGTCATTGAGCCACAGACGGCCCTTCTTCGGTTGCTTTGCCGGGACCTTCAGCCCCTCACGATGCCACAGGCGTTCCACACGCTTGTCATTCACCTGCCAGCCCGCATCACGCAGCAGCGCTGCAACACGGCGGTAGCCATATCGACCATACTGCCGTGCCAGCTCGATCATATCAGCGACAAGGCGCTCTTCATCTTCTCTGCCCCTGGGCACGTGGCGCTGTGTAGTGCGGTGTTGACCAAGTACGCGGCAGGCACGGCGTTCAGAGACACCCAACCTGCCACGCACCTGATCAATGCACTTGCGGCGACGTGCGGGGCTTAGAAGTTTCCCCTTGCAGCTTCCGAGAGGATCTGCTTATCGATGGTCAGATCAGCCACAGCCTTGCGCAGCTGTTCATTTTCCTTCTGGAGTTTCTTCAACTGCTTCAACTGATCAGTTCCCATGCCGCCATATTGCTTACGCCAGCGGTAATAGGTTTGCTCTGTGATACTCACCTGGCGGATTGCATCAACACGGACCATCCCCTGTCCGACAAGCACATCAACTTGACGCAGCTTCGAGACTATCTCTTCGGGTTTGTGACGTTTCGTAGCCATTTTCAGTCCTCCTTCTACTAACATTTAGGATGGACCAATTCAGTGGGGGAAGAT